>NZ_JBHSBA010000003.1:0-1624781 GCF_042650365.1 Nocardia rhizosphaerae | reverse complement strand
GAACGAACCGGTCGGGTTGGCACCCTCGACCTTGAGATACACCTCACAACCGGTCAGCTCGGACAGGTGCGGCGCGGGAACCAGCGGGGTACCACCCTCGAACAAAGTGACCGGCTCCCAGTCTGCCGCACCTTCGAGCCGATCACGGTAGGCCGCGATCAGGCCCGGCCAGCGCGAGTGCACGCCGTGCTGAGGGGCGATGCCAAGTGAGCTCATGCCAGCGCTCCTTCGATCACGACACGACCATGTGCGCACGGGCGGCCTGTATACACATCGGTGTGAATGTCGGCGACGCCGCGCACATTCCGATTCATTCTTCGGTGCCTTCCAGTCTGAGAACGCTGGTCACGGAGGTGACGGAGTCCATGTCCGCCAATGCCGCGACAGTATCGGCCAGCGAGGACTCCAGCGCATGGTGGGTCACGACCACGAGCCTGGCGCCGTCGCCATGGCCCTGCTGCCGCACGGTCGAGATGCTCACCCCGCGCTGGGAGAACTCCCCCGCCACCGCGGCGAGCACGCCGGGGCGGTCCTCCACCTGCAGATTCACGTGGTAGCGGGTGGGGGTGTCACCGATCGGCGCGATCGGCAGCTCAGCATAGACCGATTCGCCGGGGGCACGACCACCGTAGAACTTGTTGCGCGCGGCCATCACCAGGTCACCGAGCACGGCCGACGCGGTCGGCGCGCCACCGGCGCCCTGACCGTAGAACATCAGCCTGCCCGCGTTGTCGGCTTCGACGACGACCGCGTTGAACGCGCCGTTGACCGAGGCCAGCGGATGCTTACGCGGGATCAACGCCGGGTACACGCGCACCGAGACCCGGTCCTTGCCGCCCTCGTCGGCGGTGGGCTCGCCCGGCCCTGGCGCGACGCGCTCGCAGATGGCGAGCAGCTTCACCGTGCAGCCGACGGCGGAGGCGGTCTCGAGATCCTCGGCGGTGATCGCGGTGATGCCCTCGCGGTACACATCGGCCGCGGTGACCCTGGTGTGGAAAGCCAGCGAGGCCAGGATCGCGGCCTTGGCCGCCGCGTCGTAGCCCTCGACGTCGGCGGTGGGGTCGGCCTCGGCATAGCCGAGGTCGGTGGCCTCGGCGAGCACGTCGTCGTAGGCGGCGCCGGTCTCGTCCATCGCGGAGAGGATGAAGTTCGTGGTGCCGTTGACGATGCCGACCACCCGGTTCACCCGGTCGCCGGACAGCGACTGGATCAGCGGGCGCACCACCGGGATGGCACCGGCGACGGCGGCCTCGAAGTACAGGTCGGCGCGGCTGCGCTCGGCGGCGGCGGCCAGTTCCCCGGTGTAGTCGGCCAGCAGTGCCTTGTTCGCGGTGACCACGGACTTGCCCGCGGACAGCGCCGCGCCGATCAGCCCGCGGGCCGGATCGATCCCGCCCATGACCTCGACGACCAGGTCCACGTCGTCACGGGTGACGAGGGACTCGGCGTCGGTGGTGAGCAGCTCGGCGGGCAGACCGCGGTCCTTGCCCAGGTCACGCACGGCCACGCCACGCAGCACGAGCGGCGCGCCGATGCGCGAGCGCAGGTCGTCGGAGTGGTCGCGCAGCACGCGCACCACCTCGGTGCCGACGGTGCCCATGCCGAGCACGGCCACGCCGAGTGGACGCCCCGCTTCCCTGGTGCCGTTCTCGATCAGCCCGCTCGTCACCCGGCCGCCCCCCACGGAATCGCTTTGCGATGCGGTCATCGTTCTACCTCCAGGCTCAGCAGGTCCGCCACCGTTTCCCGGCGCAGAATCAGCCGCGGTACACCGTCGCGCACCGCGACCACGGCGGGCCGGGTGAGCTGGTTGTAGCGGCTCGACATCGAATAGCAGTACGCGCCCGTCGCGGCGACGGCGACCAGGTCACCGGGGCCGGCGTCGGCAGGCATCCAGGTGTCCCGGATGACGATATCGCCGCTCTCGCAATGCTTTCCGACCACGCGCGCGACCACCGCGTGCGCGTCCGACGAGCGCGAGACCAGGCGGCAATCATAGTCGGCCTGGTACAGCGCGGGGCGGATGTTGTCGCTCATCCCACCGTCGACGCTGACATAGCGGCGGCGCGCGCCGCCGTCGAGCTCGACGTCCTTGATGGTGCCGACCTCGTAGAGCGTGATCGTGCCCGGCCCGGCGATGGCGCGGCCGGGCTCGACGGCGATGGTCGGCACCGGCAGCCCGGCACGGGCCGCTTCGGCGGCGACGAGGCCGCGCAGGTTGGCGGCGAACTCGTCCAGCGGCGGCGGGCTGTCGCTGGGCAGGTACGAGATTCCGAGGCCGCCGCCCAGATCCAGGGTGGAGATCTGCGCGGTGCGCTCGATCCCGAACTTGTCGATGGCCTCGCGCAGCAGTCCGAGCATGCGGCGCGCGGCGATCTCGAAACCGTCGAGCTCGAAGATCTGCGAGCCGATGTGGCTGTGCAGGCCGACCAGGCGCAGGTTGTCGGCCTCGAAGACGCGAGCCAGTGCCTCCATGGCGTCGCCGCCCGCGATCGAGAAGCCGAACTTCTGGTCCTCGTGCGCGGTGGAGATGTACTCGTGGGTGTGCGCCTCGACGCCGACCGTCACCCGCACCAGCACGTCCTGCACGACCCCGGCCGCACCGGCGACGGCTTCGAGCCGCTCGATCTCGTAGAGCGAGTCGACCACCACGTGCCCGACCCCGGCCGCGACCGCCGCTTCCAGCTCCGGCACCGACTTGTTGTTGCCGTGCAGGGCGATGCGCTCGGCGGGGAACCCGGCGTGCAGGGCCACCGCGAGTTCGCCACCCGAGCACACATCCAGCGACAGACCCTCGTCCCGGATCCAGCGGGCGATCTCACCGCACAGGAATGCCTTGGACGCGTAGTGCACGCGGGCGCCGGGCCCGAAGGCGCGCACCATGTCGCGGCAGCGGGTGCGGAAGTCGTCCTCGTCGATCACGAACAGCGGGGTGCCGTAGTCCCTGGCCAGCTCGGTGACCGGTACGCCTGCGATGCGCACGACACCGTCGTCGCCGCGCGCGGCATTGCGCGGCCAGACGTCGGCGGGCAGGTCGATCATCGCCGCGGGATCGGTGGGCCGCTCGGGCAGGCTCGGCGCGTGCGGGATCTCTGCGTGCCGGGGACCGGCGGGGTGTGCGCTCATGACTGCGCGTCCTTCCTGGAAGCGGTGCCGGTGTTCACATGCGCTCCGGTGCGCTCACGCCGAGCAGGGCCAGACCGTTGGCCAGCACCTGACGGGTGGCCCGCACCAGCTCGAGGCGGGCGGCGTTGCGCGGGGTGACCGCGTCGTCGCCCTTGGGCAGCACGCGCATGTCGTCGTCGGACTGGAACGGGTGGTAGACACCGGCCAGTTCCTCGAGATAGCGGGCGACGCGGTGTGGTTCCCTGGTCTCGGCGGCGGTGGCGACCACGCGCGGGAAGTCGCCGAGGGTGCGGATCAGATCGCCTTCGCGATCCGCCGACAGCAGCGCGAAATCCGGTGCGACGGAAGCGAACTCGAAAGCCGCGGCGTTGTCGATGATCCGGCAGGTGCGGGCGTGCGCGTACTGCACGTAGTACACCGGGTTCTCGTTGCCCGCCTTCGTCCACAGGTCGAGATCGATGTCGATGCTCGAGTTCACCGAGGAGCGCACCAGCGAGTAGCGCGCGGCATCGACACCGATCGCCTCGACCAGGTCGTCGAGCGTCACCACGGTGCCTGCGCGCTTGCTCATCTTCACGGCCTGGCCGTCGCGGACCAGGTTCACCATCTGGCCGATGAGCACCTCGACGGTGTCGGGGTCGTCACCGAACGCGGCGGCGGCGGCCTTCAACCGGCCGATGTAGCCGTGGTGGTCGGCGCCGAGCATGTAGATGGCCAGATCGAAGCCGCGGGCGCGCTTGTTCTGGAAGTAGGCGATGTCACCGGCGATGTAGGCGGCGTTGCCGTCGCTCTTGAGGACGACCCGGTCCTTGTCGTCGCCGAACTCGGTGGAGGCGATCCACCAGGCGCCGTCCCTCTCGTACAGATTTCCCGAGTTCTTCAGCTGTTCGACGGCCTGCTCGACGGCGCCGGAGGCGAACAGTTCGCTCTCGTTGAAATACACGTCGAAGTCGGTGCCGAAGTCGTGCAGATCCTGCTTGATCTGGGCGAACATCCGCTGCACACCCTCGCGCCGGAACAGCTCGTGCCGTTGCTCGGCGGGCAGGGTGAGCGCGTCGGGATGGGCGGCGACGATGGTCGCGGCGATCTGCTGGATGTACTCGCCCGCGTAACCGTCCGCCGGGGTCGGCTCGCCGAGCGCGGCCGCGACCAGCGACTTGGCGAACCGGTCGATCTGCGCGCCGTGATCGTTGAAGTAGTACTCCCTGGTCACCTCGGCGCCCTCGGCGGCGAGGATGCGGCCGAGCGCGTCACCGACCGAGGCCCAGCGGGTGCCACCGAGGTGGACGGGGCCGGTGGGGTTGGCGGAGACGAACTCCAGGTTGATCTTGGTCCCGGCCAGCGCAGATCCGGTGCCGTACCGTTGGCCCGCCGCCAGGATCTGCCCGACGATCACGCCCTGCGCCGATGCGGCGAGGCGGATGTTCAGGAAGCCGGGGCCCGCCACCTCGGCCACCTCGACACCTTCGGCCGCCGACAGCGCCTCGGCGAGCCAGCCTGCCAGCTCGCGCGGGTTGGTTCCCACCTTCTTGGCCACCTGCATGGCCACATTCGTGGCATAGTCGCCGTGTTCCGGGTTGCGCGGACGCTCCACTGTGACCTGCTCGGGCAGGACCGACGAGTCCAGTCCACGTTCGACAAGCACCTTCGCGGCGGTGGTGCGAAGGAGATCTGCAAGGTCAGCTGGAGTCACGAGTCTCTATCCTATTGGCTGGGCGCCTCGCAACCACGACCGCCCGGTACGAACGCCCCGATCCATACGTCGAAAGAGCACAACGAGCGATGCCGAGCAGGACCAGCGCCAGATCAGCCAAGGCCGTCCGGGCCGCGGGGAAGTCGTCTCCGTCCCGCAAACCCGGCAAGGGCAACATGCCGGGGAAGAAGCGTGAGGTGCCGTGGGCACTGCTCGGCGGGGCCGTGGCCATCGTCGCGCTGATCGGCCTGCTCGCCTACAGCTTGGTCCCCAAGTACCTGGACCAGGCCGCCATCCGCGAGGCCCAGACCGATCTGAAGGAATGGGTGCCCTCCCAGGAGAACCAGGACCCGTCGACGAAGATCGACGGCGTGGTCAAGCAGGAGTACCCGGCCGGTCTGCACGTGAGCGAGACCCAGCGGGTGGCCTACGACAAGGCGCCCGCGTTCGGCGGACCGCACGACTCGGCCTGGGCCAACTGCACCGGCACCGTGTACACCAAGCCGATCCGCATGGAGAACGCCGTGCACTCCCTCGAGCACGGGGCGGTGTGGATCACCTACAACCCCGACGAGGTCGACGCCGCGGGCGTGGAGAAGCTGTCGAACTACGTCAAGGGCCGCCAGTACTCGATGATGTCGCCGTACCCCGGCCTCGACAGCCCGATCGCGTTGCAGACCTGGGGCCACCAGCTGAAGCTGGATTCCGCCGACGACGCGCGGATCAAGCAGTTCATCTCCGCGCTGCGGGAGAACCCGTACGCCTACCCCGAGGTCGGCGCGAGCTGCTCGAACCCGATCTTCGACGCCAACAACCCGCCGCCGTTCGACCCGTCGCCGTACGGCCCGGAGGCCGTGCCGATGGACGGCGATGGCCTGACCCCGGACCTGTCCGAGATGGGCGGCGCCGGTATCCCCGGCATGCCGAGCATCCCGGTGCCCGGCGGCCTGCCCTCGGGTCAGTAGATGAGCGGCGAAACGATCGAACGCGACGACACCACCCCGGACGCGGGCTCTGGCCGTCCCACCGGCGCGGTCCTCGTGCTCGGCGCGATCGGGCTGCTGCTGCTCGGGGCCGTGGCCGGGGTGCTGCTGCGGCTCCCACTCGACGACAAGGACACCGTCGCCACACCCGGCCCGGTCGACGTGGGGTTCAGCCAGGACATGTCCGCCCATCACGCGCAGGCCGTCGACATGGCGGGCGCGGCGCTGATCGTCTCCACCGACAACGATGTCCGCAGGCTGGCCTACGACATCCTCACCACCCAGCAGAACCAGATCGGCCGGATGCAGGGCTGGTTGCAGCTGTGGGGTGAGCCCAATCAGGACGTCGAGGGCTTCATGGGCTGGATGAGCGGCCACGAGGAAGGCTCACATCACGGGGGCGCTGCCGAGGAGAGCTCGGGTCCGGTCGCGCAGATGCCGGGGATGGCCACCCAGGAGGAGATGACCACGCTGCGCCAGTCCACCGGCACCGCGATGGACGTCCTGTTCCTGCAGCTGATGCTGCGCCACCACGAGGGCGGCATGCCCATGCTCGACTACGCCGTCGAGCATGCCGACACCACCGAGGTGCGCATCCTGGCAGGCCAGATGGCCAAGACCCAGGCCGGCGAATCCCAGCTGATGCGGACCATGCTCGCCGCCCGCGGCGCCAGCCCACTCCCCTTCCCGTGACCCCGTGCCGGACCGGGGTCAACCCCCCGGTCCGGCACCGTTTTTGGCCCATCGCGTCCGATGCGATACGCTGTCGCTGCCCGATCGGCCACCACCGAACGGCATCTATCCCGCCCTCGTAGCTCAGGGGATAGAGCGTCTGCCTCCGGAGCAGAAGGCCGCAGGTTCGAATCCTGCCGAGGGCACAAGACGAAGGCCCCCGACCAGCTGGTCGGGGGCCTTCGTCTTCTGGCGCTCAGCTTGCCTCGATGTCACGCGATGTCACAACCTCTCCCGAAGTCTTCGACGCTCCGGCAAGCGCTGGCACCTGCGTTGCCCTCGGTCCGCGCGTCCCGGTATCGTCCGGGGCGCTCTCGCATTTCACGCTCGTAGCGGTTCGACTCACGTACGCATTCAGCGCATTTCAGGGTCGGGGTGTGCCCCGGTGAACGTCAGGAGCGAGTATGTCCAATCCGCCAGGTGAGCAGCCGCCGTTCGGACAGCAACCGCCGCAGCTGCCGTCGGGGCCGCCGGGGTATCCGCACGCGGGGTTCGGGCAGGAACAGGCGCCGCCGAGCTATCCGGACGGGCCGGATGTGCTGCCGCCGCCGCAGGTGCCGAAGCCGAAGCGGACGGGGCTGTTCATCGTGCTCGGTGTGGTGGGGCTGGTGGTGTTCGGCGCGATACTCACCGGGGTGGTGCTCACCCTGCAGGGCCGCACGCCGCTGTCCTCGGACGAGAAGCAGATCGAGGTCGCGGTGCGTGACTTCTACGACACGCTCGACGACGAGGGCTTCGTCGCGGCCTCGGCGCTGGCCTGCGAGGCCGACCGCAGGGAGATCGAGACGCTCACCCCGGAGCAGCGCCGGCAGTTCGAGTCGGCCTCGGTCTCGGTGACCATCGACAAGGTGGACGACATCGTCGTCACCGGCGACACCGCCAAGGCCACGGTGGTCGGCACCCTCACCCTGTCAGTGCTCGGTGAGGAGCCGAACACCGAGGACAGCACCGAGGAGCATCTGAAGAAGGAAAACGGTACCTGGAAGATCTGCTCGGTCCCGGCCACCAGGCGCTGAGCCGACTAGGCTCGATCCGGTGGGTCCTGATACCGGTTCCCACCAAGGGAATTCGTGGCCGGCCCGCGGCGGTCGTCGGGCGCGGGAGGACGGCAATGCGGTCATACGGTGGCAAGGCGCTGGTCGCGGCGATCGTGCTCGCGCTCGGCGCCTGCGCATCGCCGCCGGGCGCCGCCGACACGATCGTCGTCTATTCCGCCCAGGAGCAGGCGCTGGCGCAGGCGTGGGCGCGGGGCTTCACGACCGACACCGGGATCGAGGTCATCCTGCGCGACGGTGCCGATCTCGCCCTGGCCGACCGGCTGATCGCCGAAGGCGCCGAGACTCCCGCCGACGCGTTCCTCACCGAGAACGCCCCCGCGCTCGACCTGGTCGCCGACGCCGGTCTGCTCGCCGACCTCGACCGCGCCACCCTCGACCAGGTGCCGAGCCGCTACCGGCCGCCCTCGGGCCGGTGGATCGGCGTCGCCGTGCGCACGCCTGCTTTCGTCTACGACACCGCCGAACTTTCCCAGGCGGAACTGCCTGCGGGTTTGCTCGAGCTCGCCCAGCCGCAGTGGCAGGGCCGGTGGGGCGCAGGGTTCTTCGGCGCCGATTTCCAAGCCGTGGTGACCGGCCTGCTGGCGGCGCGTGGCCCCGAGCTCACCCGGACCTGGTTGCGCGGTGTGCGGGCCAACGCCACCTCCGTGCTCGATCCCCAGCAGGCGGTGGCCGACGGCATCATGGCGGGCGGGGTGATCAGCCATGACGACTGGACCGGCCCCGGCCGCACCGCCCTGCATCCGTTCCCGGACGCCACCGCCACCGTTTCCGGCGGCGCGGTGCTGCGCGCGGGCGAGCAGCAGCGGGCGGCGCAGCGTTTCCTGGCCTTCGTCGCGGGTCCGCAGGGCCAGACTATCCTGCGCGCGAGTACCTCGGCGAAATACCCCGTCATCGCTGCGCCGATGCCGTCGGATCCCCGGCTCGGCGCACTGGATCCGGCGCTGGCCACCCGCCTCATGACCGAGGCGGGACTGCTCCCGGCAGCCCCGCCTCGATAGTCGGAGCGAGCGGCGGGAATCGAACCCGCGTACACGGCTTTGCAGACCGTTGCCTCGACCACTCAGCCACGCCCGCCTCGCCATCGACAATGCCGTGCCGGGGCCGCGACGACCAGGATTACGCTCACCGTGCGGGTAATTCGAGGCGACCTGCCACTATGCGATGATCAGTCCATGTCCCAGCCACGCCCGCTTCCGCTCGACCCGATCGCCGAGGCGCACCGGCAGTGGACCGCGCACGGTTGGGGGTCGGTGGCCGACGGGATGGCGGCGGTGACCTCGCTGGTACGCGCCCAGCAGATCGTGATGGCCAGGGTGGACGAGGCACTCAAGCCGACGGGCCTCACCTTCTCCCGCTACGAGCTGCTGCAATTGCTGAGTTTCAGCAAGAGCGGCGCGCTGCCGATGGCGAAGGCGAGTGCCCGGCTCCAGGTGCATCCGACCAGCGTGACCAATACCGTCGACCGGCTGGAGGCCGCCGGACTCGTGGTCCGGGTGCCGCATCCCAGCGACCGGCGCGCCACCCTGATCGAAATCACCGACGCGGGAAGGGAATCCGTCGCGGGTGCGACCGAGGCGCTCAACGCCCAGGTCTTCGCCGAACCGGGGCTGCCCCCGGACCGGGTCCGCGAGCTGCTGACCCTGCTCGCCCGGTTCCGGCACGACGCGGGCGACTTCGAGGAGCCGGGCGAGCCGAACCTCGCATTCCACGCGACCTGGCGACCTGGCGACGAATCACCGGCCGACGCGCTTGGCAGGTAGCCGAATCTGGTCCACGATGTAGCCCATGGTGCTGGTCCTTGGGGTATCGGCGGGTGCGGGTGGTGCTCATGCCGTCCTCACCCACTCCGATCAGCCGCATCTAGCTCCGGTCGACCTGGTCCGGGTGCCGCGCAGGGCGGGCGGCTCGGTGGCGGAGTCGGTGCTGACCGCGATACGCAGGTTGCGGGTGGCCGCGCTCGGCCGCGGGGAGTGCGTCACCGCCACGGCCGTCACCTGCCGCAGTGAGCTGCACGCCGAGGCGATCCGGGCCGCGGTCGGCAGTTCCGCGGTGCGCATCGTCGACGAACCGCTGGCCCAGCTGCGCTATCTGCGCTTCACCGGGCAGCTACCCGCCACCGGATCGGTGATCCTCTACGACCTAGGCTGCTCCGGGCTCACAGTCACCCACGCCGACTGCCGCACCGACACCATCCTGGCGAGCAGGCGAAGCACGGTACTCGGCGGCGACGGGTACGACGCGCTGGTGCGCTGGCAGCTGGCGCGCGGCGGGGTACTGGCCGACGCGCGCACCAGCCGCGCGCACCGCGAGTCGCTGAGCCGGACGCCGGTGGTCACCGTGACCGATGCCGATACCGGCGGCCGCGCCGTGGTGACCCGCAGCGACCTCGCCGACCTGTGCGAAGCCGGCCTGCACCATTCGGCGTCGTTCGTGCGGCAGGTGATCGAGGAGACCGGGGTGCGACCCGGCGCGCTGGTGCTGCTCGGCGGCTGCACCCGCAACCCGATGCTGCGCGCCGACCTCGCCGGGCGGATCGGGCTACCGATCGTCTACGACGCCGAACCCGACCTGGTCTCGGCACGCGGCGCGGTCCTGCTCGCCGCCCAGCGACCACCCGCCCGGTTGCGCATGCCGCGACGGCGGGCGGGCACCGTGCCCGCCGAGCGGCCGGGCGGGCGAAGTCCGGGGCGGCGCAAACTGCTGGCCGCGGTGGCGGTGACGGCGACCCTGGGCGGCACGGTCGCCGGGTTGCTCGGCACCGGCGACAAAACGGCGCGGCCCCCGGATCATGGCACCGCGCCGTCCACCGCGCAGCTCACCGACGGTTCGCTGCGCTACCGCGAGAACTAGCTGTTGGTGAAGTTCGCCGGCCGCTTCTCGATGAAGGCGGCCATGCCTTCCTTCTGATCGTCGGTGGCGAACAGCGAGTGGAACACCCGGCGCTCGAACAGCAGGCCCTCGGTCAGGGTGGTCTCGAAGGAACGGTTGACCGCTTCCTTGGCAACCATCGCCACCGGCAGCGACATCGAGGCGATGGTCTGCGCGGTCTCGAGCGCGGTGTCGAGCAGCTGGTCGGCGGGCACGATCCGCGACACCAGTCCCGCCCGTTCGGCCTCCTCGGCGCCCAGATTCCGGCCGGTGAGGATCAGGTCCATGGCCTTGGCCTTGCCGACCGCGCGGGTCAGCCGCTGCGAGCCACCGATGCCGGGGATCACGCCGAGCTTGATCTCGGGCTGACCGAACTTGGCGGTGTCGGCGGCGATCAGGATGTCGCACAGCATGGCCAGCTCACAGCCACCGCCGAGGGCATAGCCCGCGACCGCGGCGATGGTGGGCTTGCGGAAGGCGGCCAGCCGGTCCCAGCCTGCGAAGAAGTCGGCCATGTACATGTCCATGTAGGACTGCGGCGCCATCTCCTTGATGTCGGCGCCCGCCGCGAAGGCCTTCGCCGAGCCGGTGATCACCACGGCACCGATGGCGTCGTCGCGCTCCAGCTCGTCGAGCGCGCCGGTGATGTCGGCCAGTACCTGCGAGTTGAGCGCGTTGAGGGCCCCCGGCCGGTTCAGGGTGATCCAGCCGACCCCGCCCTTGCCGTCGCCGCCGCCCTTGCGCTCCAGCAGAATCGTCTCGAAATCGGTCACGGCGCACACCTCGTCTTCGTCATCGGTCACAGACGCCGCTGACGATACCCAGCGACGCCGACCGCGCTCCACCGGCGGCGCGCTACGGCACAATCGGGGCATGGGCACCGACCATTTCGCGCGGATCAGCCGGCTGCGGGCGCTGATCGAGCACGACAACACCGGACCGGACGAGCGGGCGACCGCGCAGCGCATGCTCGACCGGATCCTGCGCAAGACCCCTGCGCCGTCGGGCATCGGCGCCGACCGGGTGTACGGGGCGCGGCACGATCGGCCGGGCAGGCACGCGAGCACGGCGTCGATCGTGGAGTCGGTGCGCGCGGATATCGCGTTCGCCCGGCGGTTCACCGTCGTCGGCGGACCGGATGAGCTCACCGAGCACAGTCAGCTCGCCGCCGCGCCCGCCGAACTCACCGTCGCTGTGGACACACCGTTCGCCGACCAGATCGTCGTCACCATCGACGACATCCCCCCGGCGTGGGGCTGGGCCGCCGACGAGTTCGACCGCACCGCCGCCTCCGCCGACCTCCGCTCGCTGGCCGACGAGCTGGCCGAGATCATCGACAGCTACAACCGCGACGGCACCGACGTCGGCCCACGTTTCGTCCGCACCGTTCGCGCCGGGCGGACCGTCCTGGTCCGCTAGCCGGTCGGCGCCGCGGTGCGGTGCGAGCGTTCCGAGGGTGCCCGCGGCCGGATCAATCGCGGTCCGGGCCTGCGAGCAGGACGACAAGGCCGACGGTGAGCACCACAGCGCCGATCGCCAGCACCACACTCGCGGCGGCCACGCCGCCCGTGGTGTAGTCGGCCACCGTCTGGGATACCGCCACCGCCACCGCCGCGGCACCACCGAGGACGAGTACCGGTTCGCGCCGCATCCCGTACAGCCCGAGACATACCAGGCCGACCAGCAGGGTCAGCCCTGGCCGCCACGGCGACTCGCCCGCTGTCACCGTCTGGGCGCCGCCGACCGCGATCATCCCGCCGATCAGGTAGCCCGCCCAGTCCGCGACGAACCTGCGCGCCCAGGCCAGCGCGAACCACAGCGCGCCGAACAGCATCAGCAGGATGCCCGGCCAGGCGGATCGGTGGTCGAGGAGTACGGACGTGGTCAGCACGATGCTCGCCACCCCGAAGACGCCCATGGCGGCCATGCCGAGCAGATTCGGCACCATCAGGTAGCCGAGCACCGCTATCAGCAGGCCCGCGACGGTGGCGGCGATCGCCGGGCCGTCGTCGTCCCCGAACGCCGTCAGCACGGCACCGAAGACGGCACCGGCGGCCAGGACGAGCAGCACCGAGGCGAGCCGGGCGCGTGCGGCCGACGCCGTCGGCACCCGCCGGAACACCCCGTCACAGCCGCCTGCGAGCAGGACCGCGCCACCGACCGCGCAGCCGGCCACCACCAGCAGCAACACCACCCGACCGGTCTGCGCCACCTCGGACCAGGCCCGCCCGAGGAACAGCGCGAGCCCGGCCGTGACCAGCCCTGCTCCGAGATAGGCGACGACCTCCGCGGCGACCCGGCCCACGCCGGGGTGCCCCGCCCGCTCCTCTGCATCGACCGCCCGCAGCACCGCGCCGCGCTGGTCGGCGCTGATGACGCCCGCCGCGACCAGCCGCTCCAGCGCCACCTCGACCCGATGCTCGCGACCCATCCGTCGAGTATGTCGAGCGGCGACGGGCATCGGCGGTGATTCGCGCCCGCCGCGTTTCGCGGCACAGTGACCACGATCACACTAGAATTAGTTGGACATCCTAGCTTTGCCAGCTCCGGAGGCGGTCATGAGTGAGTCAAGCGCCCTGCACGTCCCGGTCCATCCCGTGCGGTTCGTGACCTCGGCGGCCCTGTTCGACGGGCACGACGCGGCGATCAACATCATGCGCCGGATTCTGCAATCACAGGGGGCCGAGGTGATCCATCTCGGCCACAACCGATCGGTCCGCGAGATCGTCGACGCGGTCGTCGAGGAGGACGTGCAGGGTGTCGCGGTGAGCTCGTATCAGGGCGGGCACCTCGAATTCTTCGAATACCTGGCCGACGCCCTGCACGCGGCGGGCGCGGGCGCGGTGCGGATCTTCGGCGGCGGCGGTGGGGTGATCGTGGCCGAGGAGATCGACCGGCTCGCGCGTGTCGGGGTGCGGATCTTCTCCCCCGAGGACGGGCAGCGGCTCGGCCTGCCCGGCATGGTCAACGAGCTGATCCGCGCGTGTGATGTGGATCCGGCACTGTCCCCGCCCGATCCGGCCGCGCTCTACACCGGCGACCGGAATGCCCTGGCGCGCACCATCACCTGCCTCCAGCGGGGCGCGCTGCCCGCGGCCGATCGCGCGGCGATCCTGGCCGCCGCCGACCGGCGCCGGGTACCGGTACTCGGCATCACCGGCACCGGTGGCTCCGGGAAGTCCTCGCTCACCGACGAATTGGTGCGCAGGTTGCGCACCGACCAGCAGGACAAGCTGCGCGTCGCGGTGCTCGCGGTGGATCCGACCCGGCGGCGAGCCGGTGGCGCGCTGCTCGGCGACCGCATCAGGATGAACGCCCTCGACGGCGAGCACGTGTACTTCCGGTCACTGGCCACGCGCGGCAATCACGAACTGCCCGACGATATCGACGCCATGCTCGCCGCCTGCCGTGCCGCGGGCTACGACCTGGTGATCCTGGAGACACCCGGCATCGGCCAGGGCGACGCGGGCATCGTCGACCATGTGGACGTGGCGCTGTATGTGATGACGCCGGAGTTCGGTGCCGCCTCCCAGCTGGAGAAGATCGACATGCTCGACTACGCCGACGTGGTGGCGGTGAACAAGTACGAGCGCCGCGGCGCGGCCGACGCGGTCCGCGATGTCGCGCGCCAATTGATCCGCAACCGCGCCGAATTCGGTGCTGATCCAGCTGAGATGCCGGTATTCGGCACCAGCGCGGCCACCTTCGACGACGACGGAGTCACCGCGCTCTACCAGCATCTGCTCGGCCTGCTCGGTATCCATGGCCTGCGGCTCGATCCAGGCACCCTCCCCCACGTCGACACCAAGGTCTCCACCAGGTTCGCCACCCTGGTGCCGCAGGCCAGGGTTCGCTATCTGGCCGAGATCGCCGAGACGGTGCGCGCGTATCACGCCGACACCGCGCGGGAATGTGCTGCGGCACAGCGTGTTCAACGGCTAGATCAGGTCTGCGCGGAGCTGCCCGACGATCAGGCGGTCGCCGAGCTGCGCACCGCGGCGCGCGCGGACCTGTCCCCGGAGTCGGCGGCGCTGCTGGCCGAGTGGCCCGCGATCGCGGCGAGCTATCAGGGCACCGAGCAGGTGGTGCGGGTCCGCGATCGCGAGATCCGCACTCCGCTGCGCCGGGAATCACTGTCCGGTTCCAGCATTCCGCGTGTGGCCCTGCCGCGCTACACCGATCACGGCGAACTGCTGCGGTTCCTGCGCGCCGAGCATCTGCCCGGCCGGTTCCCGTTCACCGCGGGCGTTTTCCCGTTCAAACGGGACAACGAGGACCCGGCCAGAATGTTCGCCGGGGAGGGCGATCCGGCACGCACCAACCGGCGGTTCAAGATCCTGAGCGAGCACGCGGAAGCCACCCGCCTGTCGACCGCGTTCGACTCGGTCACCCTCTACGGCCACGATCCGGCCGAGCGCCCCGACATCTACGGCAAGGTCGGCACCTCAGGGGTCTCGGTGGCCACCATCGAGGACATGCGCACGCTGTTCGACGGCTTCGATCTGTGCGCGCCGACCACCTCGGTGTCGATGACGATCAACGGGCCGGCCCCGACCATTCTCGCGTTCTTCCTCAATACCGCCATCGACCAGGCACTACACCGCTTCACCGAGACCGAGGGCCGCGCACCGTCTCCGGCCGAGGCCGAGCGGGTGCGGACGCGGACGCTGTCGACGGTGCGCGGCACCGTACAGGCCGACATCCTCAAGGAGGATCAGGGCCAGAACACCTGCCTGTTCTCCACCGAGTTCAGTCTGCGGATGATGGCCGACATCCAGGAATGGTTCGTGCGCAACGACGTCCGCAATTTCTACTCGGTGTCGATCTCGGGCTATCACATCGCCGAGGCGGGCGCGAACCCGATCAGCCAGCTCGCCTTCACCCTGGCCAACGGATTCACCTATGTGGAAACGTATCTCGCGCGCGGACTGGCGATCGACGACTTCGCGCCCAACCTGTCGTTCTTCTTCTCCAACGGCATGGACCCGGAATACACCGTGATCGGCCGGGTGGCGCGGCGTATCTGGGCGGTGGCCATGCGCGACCGGTACGGCGCGGGCGAGCGGGCGCAGAAGCTCAAGTACCACGTGCAGACCTCCGGCCGGTCACTGCACGCGCAGGAGATGCAGTTCAACGACATCCGCACCACGTTGCAGGCACTGATCGCGGTCTACGACAACTGCAACAGCCTGCACACCAACGCTTTCGACGAAGCGGTGACCACCCCGACCGCGGATTCGGTGCGCCGCGCGCTGGCGATCCAGCTCATCATCGCCAAGGAGTGGGGCATGGCGCTCAACGAGAATCCGTTGCAGGGCAGCTTCGTCATCGACGAGCTCACCGATCTGGTGGAGGAGGCGGTGCTGCGGGAGTTCGAGCGGATCAGCGAACGCGGCGGCGTGCTCGGCGCGATGGAGACCGGATATCAGCGCGGCCGCATCCAGGACGAGTCGCTGCGCTACGAACAGCGCAAACACGATGGTTCGCTGCCGATCGTGGGGGTGAACACCTTCCGCGGTACCGACGACGACGCGGGGAACGGCCCGCTGGAGCTGGCCCGCGGCACCGAGGCCGAGCGCCGCGCCCAGCTGGACCGGTTGCATGCGTTCAGGGCCGAGCACGCAGCGGCCGCGCACGCGGCGCTGGCTCGGCTGGCCGAGGTGGCTCATACCGACGGCAATGTCTTCGATGTCTTGATGGACGCGGCACGGGTGTGCACCTTGCAGCAGGTCACCGACACCTTCTTCGCCGTCGGCGGCCAATACCGCCGCACCGTGTGAGGGCTACCGGCCGACGATCTCCGGCGGCAGGAACATCGCCCCCAGCTGGGTGGCGATGGCGAAGGTGTGCTCGACCAGGCGCTCGGCGTCGACGTCGAGCGCGCCGGTGCGCCAGGCGGTGAGCAGCTCGATGAAGCCGCCGATCCCGGCCAGCGTGCTCATCCGCATGGCTGTCTCGTCGACTTCGGGGCGCAGATGCGGCCATGCGGCGGCGATCAACAGGTCGGTGGCGTCGGTGAGCATCGCCTTGCGGCGTTGCTCGAGCACGGCGCTGCCCGCGTGGTCGGCGAGCAGGATGCGGGCGCCGCCACGCAGGTCGGTCTGCAGTTCGACGGCGCGGGCGATGGCGGCGTGCAGGACCTCCAGCGGCGCCCGCTCGGCGTTCTCGGCGAGCACGGCGGCCAGGTCGGCGAAGACCTCGGCGCACACTTCGTCCCACACCACCGCGAGCAGGTCGTCGCGATCGGTGAAGTTCTCGTAGAAGTACCGGTCGTTGAGCGCCGCCCGCTGGCACACCCCGCGCATGGTGACCGCGGCCCACCCGCTGTCCAGCCAGATCTCGAGCGCCGCAGCGATCAACTCACCGCGACGGTGCGCCCTGCGCTCGTCCGCGGTTCGGCCGCCCCAGGTCCGGGCGGGTGCGCGCACATCCATGGTTGACAAAGTACCCTCTCGCGCGCCTAATTGGTGCCAGGTGCGGCCAATGGTGGCAGATGACACCACTTCGAGCCGGACCGGTGGACCAAGGGAGTTCTCATGCGCCTGTTTCCCTTCGGCCGAGCACGCCGAACCGAGCACGCCGACGCGGTGATCACCGGCGCGGGCAGCGGCATAGGCCGCGCGGTCGCCGTCGAACTCGGCAGACGCGGCGGCCGGGTGGTGTGCTCCGATATCGACACCGACCGCGCCGCCGACACCGCGACACTGGTCGAGAACGCCGGCGGCAAGGCCATCGGCGCCGGCTGTGACGTCACCGCGATCGAACAGGTCGAAGGACTGGCCGCCACCGCACAGGACTGGTTCGGCGCGGCGCCGACGGTGGTGGTCAACAATGCCGGGATCGGGGCCGGTGGCCCGCCGGTCGGCGAGTTCACCCTCGCCGACTGGGAGCGCACGCTCGCGGTGAATCTGTGGGGCGTGATCAACGGCTGCCATGTGTTCACCCCGATTCTGCGCGCCGCGGGCCGGGGCGCGGTGGTCAATGTCGCCTCCGCCGCCGCGTTCGGCGCGGCACCGCGCATGGCCGCCTACAACGTGAGCAAGGCAGGCGTGCTCGCGCTGTCGGAGACCATGGCCGCCGAGTTGGCGGGCACCGGCGTCGGTGTCACGGTGCTGTGCCCGACCGGCGTGCGAACCGGGATCATGCGGGCGGATTCGCCGATGGACGAGACGGCCGAACGTCTCGGCGGCCTGCTGCTGCGCTGGACCGGGCGTCCACCGGCGAGCATCGCGCGCACCACCCTCGACGCCGTGGACCGCGGCGAGCTGTACGTGGTCCCGCAGCTGGAGGCCAAGGCGCTGTGGCAGGCCAAGCGCTGGCTGCCCACCACCTATACCCGTTCCGCGGGCCTGCTGGAGCGGGTCGTGCGCTGATCCATCCCGCCAGAGAGGAGACGGACAATGACGTTCGCCTATCCCGACATGCTCGCCACCGTGCGCGCCAAGCAGTGGGCCCTTGCCGATATCGACTGGGACGCACCGGGTGCCGAGCTGATCACCGACGAGCAACGCCCCCGGCTCGCCGCCTTCATGTCCGATCTGGTGTGGATCGAACACGTCGGCGCGCGCGGGTTCGCCGCGCTGGTGCGGCAGGCACCGCCGGGCGCGCTGCGCGAGATCTACCGGCACTTCCACGCCGAGGAACAGAAGCACGCCAATGCCGAGCTGGCGCTCATGCGCCGCTGGGGCATGCTCGACGGCGACGCGATGCCGGTGCCCAACAAGAACATCCGCCTGGTGATCAGCTGGCTGGACCGCTACGCCGAGCACATGACGCTGCCGGTGCTCGGCACCGTCATCCCGTCGCTGGAGACGGCACTGGATGGCGCGCTGGTGAAGTTCCTGCTCGACGAGGTCGACGATCCGCTGTGTCACGAGGTGTTCCGGCACATCAACAGCGACGAGTCCCGGCACCTGGCCGTCGGCTTCCAGGTGCTCGAACAGCTCGGCGCCGGACCGTTGCGCAAGATCGCCATCGAGACCGCGGGTTTCGCCGCGCGACCGTCCTTCGTGCTCGGCGCGCTGCTGTACGCGCCGCTGCTGTCGCGGATGGCGGCCAATATCGTCGCGCTCGGGCTCGACGAGGACAAGCTGTGGAACGCGGTGCGCCGCTATGAGAACGTGGGTGAGCGCAGTCCGCAGATCAAGCGGCTGCCGCTCTATCACGTGGTGAAGCTGCACGGGAAGGCCACGATCCACCGAGCTCAGCCGTTCCAGCTGCTCGCCGACGTGTCCAATGCCTGCATCGACCGGTTCCCGATCCGGGTGCTCGGGCACCGGCCATCGTGGTCGCGTGAGCTCACCTATGACCCGGTGGCGAAATGACCGCGTTCCCAGGCACTTTCGCCGGCCGGGTGCTGCGGTACGCCGGGTTCGCACCGCGACACGAGTTCACCGGCGCCCGCGTCGCAATCATCGGCTCCGGGGCCGCCGTCGCCCGCCTGCTGCCCGGCATCGCGGCCGAGGCCGCCAAGGTGACGGTGTTCCAGACCGACGCGGTGTGGATCGTGCCGCGCGCACCGCTGCCCGCGCCCCTGCTGCGGCGCGCTCCCGATCGGCTGGTCCGGTCGGTCGCCCGCGCGAATCTGCGCTTCCAGGTCCGGGATTCGTGGCTGCGGTCGCGACTCACGCCAGACGACACCGCGGGGGTGGCCGTGCACGACAGCTACTACCGCACGCTGCGGCAGCCGCACTGCCGCCTGGTCACCTGGCCGATCGCACGGCTGGCACCGCTGGGCGTGCGCACCGTCGACGGCATCGAACATCGCGTGGACACCATCGTGTTCGCCGAGGACTCGCGGCACATCGTCCGCACCATCGCGCGCGGCGCGCGGCTGCCCGCGACGGCCGCCAGGGTCGGCGCGGCAGGCAGAAAGGAACCAGCGTGAACACCATCGAGCACGAGATCATCATCGTCGGGGCCGGGTTCTCCGGGATCGGTGCCGCGATCGCACTGCGCGAGGCCGGATTCGAGGACTTCCTGATCGTCGACGACGCCGACGGCGTGGGCGGGACCTGGCATTGGAACACCTATCCCGGTGTCGCCGTCGACATCCCGTCGTTCAGCTACCAGTTCTCCTTCGACCAGCGCACCGAATGGTCGCGGGTGTACGCGCCGGGCCGCGAACTCAAGGCCTATGCCGAATCCTGTGTGGACAAGTACGGATTGCGGCCACGAATCCGGTTCGGTACCACCGTGACCGCAGCCGATTTCGACGCGGGCACCGACCGCTGGACGCTGCGCACCGCCGACGGCACGGAACTGTCGGCCCGGTTCGTGCTCAGCGCGACCGGGGTGCTCACCCGGCCGAAGCTGCCCGAGATCCCCGGTATCGAGACCTTCGCCGGAGCGACCGTGCACACCGCGCGCTGGGACCACGACCTCGACCTGCGCGGTCGGCGGGTCGCCGTCATCGGCACCGGCGCGTCGGCGGTGCAGGTGATCCCGGAGATCGCGCCGCGGGTCGAGCACCTGACGGTGTTCCAGCGGACCCCGATCTGGTGTCTGCCGCGCCCCGACGCCGCGGTCCCGCTGCCCGCGCGCCTGGCGCTGCGGCTGCCCGGCGGCCGGGCGCTCACCCGGCTGCTCAGCCAGACCTATGTCGAGTTCACCTTCCCGCTGGCCGCCCACTACCACCGCTCGCTGCCGACGGCCGCGATCGGCGAACGCGCCGGGCTGGCCCATCTGCGCCGCCAGGTGCGCGATCCGGCGATCCGCGCGAAACTCACGCCGGACTATGCCCTCGGCTGCAAGCGCCCGAGCTTCTCCAACGACTATCTCGCCACCTTCAACCGCGCGAATGTGACGCTGGAGACCGCGCCCATCACCGAGATCACCGCCACCGGTGTGCACACCGCCCAGACCGCGCACCCGGCCGATGTCCTGATTCTCGCCACCGGTTTCAAGGTGATGGAATCGGGCAATATGCCCACCTATGATCTGCACGGCGTCGACGGTCTCGACCTGGAGAAATGGTGGGACGAGAACCGGCTGCAAGCATACGAAGGCGTCAGCGTTCCCGGCTTCCCGAACTATTTCTCCATCATCGGACCCTACGGCTACAACGGCGCGTCGTATTTCACGCTCATCGAGAATCAGACCCGCCATATTCTGCGCTGCCTGCGCCGGGCCCGCGCGACCGGCGCCACCAGGGTGGAGGTCAGTAGGGCGGCCAATGACCGGTTCTTCCGCGAGATGCTGGCCCGGCGCGGTGGCCAGGTGTTCTGGCAGGACAGCTGCGCCGACGCCAACAGCTATTACTTCGACAAGCACGGCGACGTGCCGCTGCGCCCGTCGTCCACGGTCGAGGCGGCATGGCGCAGCGGCCATTTCGATCTGTCCGATTACCTGTTCACCCCGGCTCGCTGAACCGGCCGTCGTTCATCCGCCCCGGCTCGCCCGGATGTGTGACAATCGCGCCACCGAAGCGATCGGCACCGACGGGACGGCGGCGGCATGACACTGACCGGAATCGACATCATCGACGCGCATATCCACCAGTGGGACCCCCATACGACACCGCGGCAATTCAGCAAGCACGCCACGCTGCTGCGCTATGTACCGATCCCGATCGATCTCGCCACGAAACTCACGCCGCGGCGCGACCGGGAATTCGTGGGCGAGGCCTCGGCCTACATGTCGCCGTATCTGCCCGCCGATTACCGCACCGACCTCGGCGGGACCGCGGTGTCCGCGCTGGTCCACGTGGAGGCCGACTGGACCGGCGCCGAGCCCGACGAGACCCGGTGGGTGGCGAGTCTGCCCTTCGGTGTCGACACGCCACGGCTGGCCGCGATCGTCGGCGCCGCCGACCCGGCCGCCCCCGACTTCGCGGCGGTCCTCGACGCGCATCAGTCGGCCTCCCCGCTGCTGCGCGGGATCAGGACCAATGTGGCCAACCATCCCGATCCGGCGGTGAAATCGTTCGCCGCGCACGACGGGCGCCTCACCGCGCCCGCCTTCCTGACCGGATTCGCCCAGCTCGCCGAGCGCGGCCTGTCGTTCGACACCTGGGTGTACTCCGGGCAGCTGCCAGAGCTGACGGCGCTGGCCGAACGCTTCCCCGAGGTGCCGATCGTGCTCGATCATCTCGGGACACCCGCCGGGATCTTCGGGCCGATGGGCAAGTCGACCGGCCGGACCGCCGCGCAGCGCCGCGCCCTGTTCGAACGCTGGCGCGCCGACCTCACCGACCTGGCCGCCCAGCCCAATGTGGTGGCCAAGGTGAGCGGGCTGATGATGCCGGTACTGGGGCATCCGGTGCCGCCGCGCGGCGCGCCGACCCCGGTACCGACCCTGGTGGAGCGGGTGCGGCCGATGCTGACGCACGCGCTGGCGCAGTTCGGCGCCGACCGGCTGATCTGGGGTTCGAATTTCCCGGTCGACCGGCCGATCACCAGCATCACCGGAGCCGCCGAGGCCGTCGCCACTGCCCTCACCGACGCGGGCGCGACCACCGACGACCTGCGGAAGGTGTTCGCCGGCAATGCTATCCGGGTGTACCGCCTCGAGTGACCGGCCGATCCACCGACCTGTCGGTGGCCGGGTTTAGCATCGCCGTATGAAGGCAACCGGCACATTCGAGCTCACCGCGTTCGACCCCACCGACGTGCGGCCACAGCCACCCATCGAGACCGGGCTTCCGGTCGGTGTGTCCACCATGACCAAGGAGTACGCCGGTGAGATCACCGGGCGCTCGGCCACCCTGTTCACGGCCGCCTTCGACATGAATTCCGGCGCGGGCAGCTACATCGCGATGGAATCGTTCGACGGCGCGCTACACGGCAAGGCGGGCGCCTTCAATTTCATCCACTCGGCCACCACCGCAGGCACCGACCGCACCGACGAGTTCTTCCACATCGTCCCCGCCAGCGGCACCGGCGAGCTCACCGGCATCACCGGTTCCGGCGCGCTGTACGTCGACAGCGCGGGCGGTCACCACATCTGGTTCGAATACGAACTGCCCTGAGGCCGAATGCGCGGCGCATCACCGCGCACACGGTGGATCCTGGTCTTTCCGCTCAGTCGTCGAACTCCGGGTAGAGGGAGCGCAATTCGCGCAGACCGGTGGCAGCGGTCTGCTCGTCTTCCGTCGTCATCCGGAGCGCGCGGCGCAGCGGAACGGGGTCCAGATCTTCGATCACCGGATGGAAATCGATGCGCGGCAGGTCGGGCAATACCAGATCGTCGCCATAAGGGTCGTCGGACTCCGCTGTAGGAGTCGACTTCTCGACGCCACCGATGAGAGTGTCCAGGTCCAGGCCACGCAGGGTGAGGATCTCGCTCGGCTGCTCGTCGAGACGTTCGGAGAGCAGGTAGCAGACGGCGGCGACGTGTTTGCACGGCCAGCCCATATCGGGACAGCTGCAGGAGAAATCCAGTTCCGACGCGGTGTTCGGGAGCAGATGCGGGCCGAGCGCGGGCGGGAGTGCGCCGGAGGCGATCTCGGCGAGCATGCCGGGCGCCTGCCTGATCTCGGCGAGCAGCAGGTCGATCTCCTCCGCGCGCAGTGGCCGCATGCTGAGCACCGAGGTGAACGGCCTCGGCTGGCTGCCCTGCACCTCGGCGATGACGGCGCCGCGTTCGATCCGGTAGTCCACGACCTGCCCGGCTCTGGCATAGGTGCGGCCGCGGGAGAGCCGCCCGGCGTCGGCCAGGTTCTCCACCGCGTCCAGAATCGAACGCCCCCACCAGGTGCGGCCGAAGCCACCGCGCGCCTGCGCACCGCCGGTCACCGGCCTGCGCTTGCCGAACTGGCTGAAATCGGCCACTAGTCGCCCACCGCCTCGGCACCGAGAGTGAACAGATCGCGCAGTTCGTCGGTGCTCAGCTCGGTGATCCAGTTCTCCCCCGCGCCGACCGCCAGATCGGCCAGTTGCTTCTTGCCGCTGATCATCTCGTCGATCCGCTCCTCGATGGTGTCGACGCAGACCAGTTTGCGCACCTGCACCGCCCGCTGCTGACCGATCCGGAAGGCACGGTCGGTGGCCTGGTTCTCGACCGCCGGATTCCACCAGCGATCCAGGTGGATCACATGATTGGCGGCGGTGAGATTGAGCCCGGTGCCACCGGCCTTGAGCGAGAGCAGCATCAGCGGCGGCCCGTTCTCGCCTTGGAAACCGGTCACCATGTCGTCGCGGCGCTGCTTACTCACCCCGCCGTGCAGGAACGGGATCGAGGTGCCGAAGCGCTCGGTGAGATACGGCAGCACCAGCTCGCCGAACTCGCGGAACTGGGTGAACAGCAGGGCCTTCTCGCCGTCGGCGAGCACGGCGTCGAGTACGTCCTCGACCAGCGCCAGCTTGCCGGAGCGATGGCTGCCCCGGCGCAGCAACGGCGAGCCGTCGCCGAGGAAATGCGCCGGATGGTTGCAGACCTGTTTGAGCCTGGTCAGCGCGCCGAGCACAGCGCCCTTGCGCGCCATCCCCTTCGCGGCCTTCAGCTTTTCCAGCATGTCGTCGACCACCGCCTGGTAGAGGGCTGCTTGCTCGACGGTGAGGTTGGCGCGCACCGTCATCTCCAGCTTCTCGGGTAGATCGCTGATCACGGCCGGGTCGGTCTTGAGCCTGCGCAGCACGAACGGGTCGGTGATCAGCCGCAGCCGATCGATGGCGTGCTGGTCGCGCTCGCGTTCGATCGGCACCGCGAACCGCGCCCGGAACGATTGCGGGCTGCCGAGCAGTTTCGGCATGGCGAAATCGAACAGGGCGCGCAGTTCCTCCAGCCGGTTCTCCACCGGAGTGCCGGTGAGCGCCAGCCGGTGCCGGGCCCGCAGTGCGCGGGCGGCGCGCGACTGCCGGGTCGCAGCGTTCTTGATGTGCTGGGCCTCGTCGAGTACGACGCGCTCCCACCGCTGCTCGCTGAGCAGGGTGGCGTCACGGGCAAGGAGCGCGTAGGTGGTCACCACCAGGTCCGAATCACCTGCTGCGGCAGCGAATTCCGCGCCGGACAGGCGCGCAGGGCCATGGTGGACGAGCACTCGCAGATCCGGGGTGAACCGCCGCGCTTCCCGCTGCCAGTTGCCGACCACCGACATCGGGCACACCAGCAGCGTCGGCCCCACGGGCTCGGCAGCGTCCCACGGCTGCGCCGGCCGGCTTCCGTCGGCCGGGACCGTTTCGCGCTCGTGTGCCAGCAGCGCGAGCACCTGCACGGTCTTGCCGAGCCCCATATCGTCGGCCAGGATCGCGCCGCAGTTGAGCCTGCTCATGGTGGCCAGCCAGCTCAAGCCGCGCTCCTGGTAGGGACGCAGCTCGGCCTTCAAGCCGATCGGGACCGGCACCGGCTCCGGTTCGCCCGCCCTGGCGAACAATTCGGCCGCCCAGCCGTCGGCGGTGACCTCGGTGACCGGCACATTGTCGACGCGCTCGGTGGCGAGTTCGCCGATCATGTCGGCCAGGGTGATGGGGGTGTCGTCGGCGTGCATGGCGACATAGCGGGCCGCGGCGGCGAGTACACGATGGTCGGCCTGTACCCATTCCCCGCGCAGCTGTACCAGGTTGGACTTGCTGCGGACCAGGCGCTCCATCTCGGCCTTGGTGAGCACCAGGTCGCCGAGCGCCAGTTCCCAACGGTAGGAAAGCAATCCGCTCAAACCGACCGTGGACTCGGCGGCCGCTGGGCTGCTCACGCGCAGCCGCATGCTCGGTTCGGCGATATTCCACGCCCGCGGCAGCAGCAGCCGGATGCCTGCCTCCTGCAGGGCATGCGCACCGTGCGCGACCAGGTCGGCGACGACCTCGGTCGGGAGCAGCAGGTCGAGCCCGCGCGGGTCGGTGGGCAGGTCACGCAATCGCGGATAGGCCTTGCGTGCCTGGCCGAGCTTCTCCGCCGCGGTCCGCACCAGCACCGGATCATCTTCGAGAGCAACGGGTTTCGGCGCCTCGTCGACCGGACGCAGGCACACCTGCAGCCGCCACAGCGCCACCGATTCGTCGGCGGCGCCGAACTCGCCGTCGGGTTCGCACAGGCGCAGGACCAGTTCGGGTTCGTCGGCGGTGTAGCCCTCGCGCCACTGTGCCAGGGTTTCGGCCACCCGGTACGAGCCCGCCTCCAGCGGGGTATCGGCGACGAGGGCCTGCAACAGCGGGTGGGTCATCGTGCGGTGCGCGAGGTACTCACGGGCGATCGGGTCGGTGAGCTCGGTGATCAGGTCGTCGAGTACCGCGGCAGGCGAGCCGGCCACCCGCAGCGCCGCGGGCACGGCGGCGGCCAGCTCGGCCTGCCAGGCCCGCTGCCGCTGACCACCGACCAGGCGCCAGCGCACCCACCACTGCCCGTCGGCCCGCTCGACCTGCGGGACCACCCGCCCCGCCCGCACCCACCGTTCGATCCCGCGCGCGACATGAGCGAGGAAGCGCAGATCACCGGAGACGTTCTCGATCGGCAGCCTGCTGCGCAGCACGACGGCCGCCGTCGGCGGCGCCAGCGCGTGCGCGCGCACCTCGGCGGTCTCGGCCTGCCCCGTGGTATCGACGACGAGGACCACGGCCCGGTGCCGGAATCCGGCCCGCTCGAGAAGATCGCCGAGTACCGAACCGACGGCCACCGGCGCTCCGTCGTGCCACAGCAGCAGGCCCGAACCTGGGGACCACAGACCGTGCAGCATGGTCACCATCCAAGCAGGCCGCACCGACATACCCGACCACCGGCCGCACCCCTGGATTTCTCGCCGATCCCGGAACATACTGGGATATCCCCTGGTCACGGGCCGGACCACCCACCGGCGACAACTGCATAACGACCCAGGCGAACCGGGCTCGCTCCGGCTCGGCCGATGAACCACCTCGTATGCGTGTGGAGGGCAGCGATGACGATTCTGCTCCAGGTTCTCGAGCAGAGCTATACCCCGACAACCCCGTGGGAACGGCGCAAGTTCACCTTCATCGACACCGGAAAGATCGTCGGCATGCGGCTGGACGGTCAATCCGGGATCTGGCTCGACCTGATCAGACCCGGCGAATCCCAGCGTCTGGCACACACGGTTGATCCACGCGAGTCCATCACCTTCCTGCTCACCGTGTTCGCCAAGATCGCCGAGTGCGAAGACCGCGGTGGGTCGTGGCTGGTCGGCCACGACGGTGCCACGGTGTCCTCGATCGCGGCCACCCGATTTCCGCCGAACTCGAGCGAATTGGCCGCCGACGACATCCTGGCCCGCGCCTGGCTGTGAGAACCGGCGCGCGGGTTGTCGGTGGTACCCGGTACAACCTGCGGATATGAGGACGTGGGCCTGGCCGTTCGTGACACTGCTCGCCGTCACGAGCTGCGGCATCATCGGCACCGAAGCCGCGGTCACCCCCGCGCCGGGTAGTCCGACGCGCGCGGAGGTGACGGCGCTGCTCGACCGTGTGCGGGTGGTCGCAGCCAGACCCCATCCCGGCGGCTACGAGCGCGGGTGCAAACCGGGCCAGGGCTGCGTCTTCGGCCCGGCCTGGTCCGACGACACCGACGCCCCCGGTGGGCATGACGGCTGCGATACCCGCAACAATGTCCTCGCCGCACAACTGCGCGAGGTGGTCCGGCGCGGACGCTGCGTCGTCGTCGAGGGCGTCCTCACCGACCCCTACACCGCCACCGACATCACCTTCCGCAAGTCCGACGGCGGCCGCGTACAGATCGACCACGTGTATCCGCTGGCCGCCGCCTGGGACATGGGCGCCGCCCGATGGTCACCCGAGCGGCGCGCCCGCTTCGCCAACGACCTGTCGGTGAACCTGCTCGCCACCGGTGCGTCCACCAATCAGTCCAAAGGGGACAGCACGCCCGGTACCTGGCTGCCACCCGCCGGGGCGAACCACTGCTTCTACGCGGCGAAGTACCTCACGGTCGCCGTCGACTACGACCTGCCGATCACCGCCGCCGACAATGCCGTGCTGCACGGGATCGCGCGCGGTTGCCCCTGAGCCACAGCCCGCCGGTGCCGCGCCACCGCGGCGTCCACCCGGAGCGCGGCGCCTGCCACGGCGACGCGACACCGCGCCCGCGGACCTGGGTGTCGCGCTCCGGCGAGAAGTCGGTGTCCGCCGGGCGCGCATCCGCGGCACGTGCGGTTCGGCGAGCGGGTCGTCCGCCGACGCGGATTCGGGTGATCTCCACCGGCAGTACGACCCATGGAACCCCGGCAGCCGCTGGTTCACCGATCGTCCGGATGCCGCGGTCAGGCCCCGGTGGCCGCCGGGCGCTTCGGGTCGTTGGACCATTGCGACCACGAGCCCGGGTAGAGGGTGGCCGGGATCCCCGCGACGGCGAGGGCGGCGATCTGGTGGGCGGCGGTGACGCCGGAGCCGCAGTACACCGCCACCGGGCCGTCGCCGAACGCGGTGAAGCGGGCGCGCAGGTCGGCGGCGGAGCGGAATCGGCCGGTGCTGTCGAGGTTTTCGGTGGTCGGGGCGCTGTGCGCGCCTGGGATGTGACCGGCACGTGGGTCGACCGGTTCGACCTCACCGCGGAAGCGCTCGCCCGCCCTGGCATCGAGGAGCACGCCCGGCCACTTCGCGGCCGCGTCGGCATCGATCACCGGGAGCGTGCCGGGGCGCACGATCAGGTCACCGGGGGCGGGGTCCGGCTCGGCACCGGTGGCGAGCCCGCCGCCCGCGGCGGTCCAGGCGGGCAGGCCACCATCGAGGATGCGCACGTTCTCGACACCGGCCCAGCGCAACAGCCACCAGGCCCTGGCCGCGGCCATGCCACCGGTCGCGTCGTAGACGACCACCGGCTCACCCGCACCGAGCCCCCAGCTGCGGGCATACTTCTCGAAAGTGCCGGGATCGGGCAGCGGATGCCGTCCACGCGCGGGGGAAGGAGCGGCGGCGAGTTCGGTCTCCATGTCGACGAAGATCGCGCCGGGGATGTGCCCGTCCAGATAGTGCTGTGGGCCATCCGGGTCACCCAGCGCCCACCGCACATCGAGCAGATGGATCTTCCTGCCCGCCAGTTCTTCCCGGAGTTCCTCCGGGGAGATCAACACCACGCCCACGCCTACTCCTTCGCTGCTGCCGCACCTGCCGGACTCCCCCGATCCAGCCACCCTACGCAGCACGAAACCCCGCACGGTGCCGAACTCCTGCTCCACGCCCGACCGACGACCGGTTGCTGCCACGACAGGCGCTCGATCGTGCTGCCGGAACCGCGCATCGAAAGGTCCCAGGGACCAGAACTGGACCTGTCGTGACCGACACCGATCAGGCCAGTTTTCGGGGACTGGCTGGCGACAGCGAAACTTCCGCGCGGCAATATCGGCACAATGTCGCAGGTCACCACCACCGCACCCGAGGAGATCACCGAGGAGCGGACCAGTATCGCCGTGCCGCTCGGAGCGGGCGCGATCACAGCACTGGTCGGGTTCACCAGCACGTTCGCGGTGGTGCTGAGCGGGCTGCGGGCAGTGGGGGCGAGTCCGGCACAGGCGGCGTCGGGGCTGCTGATCCTGTGTTTCACCCAGGGCGTCGCCATCCTGGTGCTCAGCTTCCGGTACCGGATCCCGATCACCGCCGCCTGGTCGACACCGGGCGCGGCGCTGCTGGCGGGCACCGGACTGGTCACCGGTGGCTGGGCAGGCGCGGTGGCGGCGTTCGCGGTGACCGGTCTGCTGATCGTGATCACCGGGCTGTGGCAGCGGCTCGGCGCCCTGGTCGCGGCCATCCCGGTGCCGATCGCGCAGGCGATGCTCGCCGGCGTACTGATACCGCTGTGCCTGGCGCCGGTGACCGCGCTGCAGACCTCACCCGCGGTGGTGGTGCCGGTCATCGCGGTGTGGCTGGCGTTGCAGCGGTTCGCGCCGAAATGGGCGGTGTTGGCGGCGTTCGCGACCGCGGCGGTCGGCACCGGGATCGATATCGCGTCGCGGGACCGTCACCTCGACCTGGCGAGCATGGTACCCGCGGTGGAATGGACTGCCCCGCAATGGCATTGGCAGGCCATCGTCGGCATCGCGGTGCCGCTCTACATCGTCACCATGGCTTCGCAGAACATTCCCGGCGTCGCGGTGATGCGCTCGTTCGGCTACCAGGTTCCGTGGCGTCCGTCGATGCTGGTCACCGGTATCGGCACCATCGCGGGGGCGGGCGCGGGTGGGCACGCGATCAACCTCGCCGCGGTGAGTGCCGCGCTGGCGGCGGCGCCGAGCGCGAGCCCGGATCCGAAGCGCCGCTGGATCGCCGCCGCCACCGCGGGCATGACCTACCTGGTCCTCGGCCTCGCCTCGGCCGCCCTGGTCACCCTCATCGCCGCAGCGCCGGCGGGCACCGTCGAAACCGTGGCAGGTCTCGCCCTGCTCGCCACCCTCGCCGCCGCCCTCACCGGCGCGCTCAGCGACCCCGGCCACCGCATCGCCGGCCTGGTCACCTTCCTCGTCGCCGCCGCGGGCACCACCTTCCTCGGCATCGGCGGCGCCTTCTGGGCCCTGCTCGCCGGCCTGGCCATCCGCCGCTTCCTCCCGAGCGCCGACTGAGTCACCGATACCACCCATAGGTTCTAGACCTTGCAGGTGGTAATCTGAGGCCGGTGGGCTGGCGCATCTATCTCACCAAGCAGGTACTCAACTGGGTAGACAGCTTGGACGATGTCATGTTCGACCACTACGAAGCAGCGCGTCAGGAATTGGAGGCACGAGGACCAGCGCTCGGCCGCCCATGGGTCGACACCCTACGGGCATCACGACACTCGAAATGAAGGAGCTACGTGTCCCCGGGTCCAATGCAAGGATAATTTTCGCATTCGACCCGAAACGGTCGGCGATCCTGCTGATTGCCGGCGACAAGACCAACCAGTGGCAGCAGTGGTATCGAGTGAACATCCCGATCGCCGACCGCATTTTCGATGAGCACATAGGAAGACTGGACTGATGGAGCTATACGAAACCGGCCAGTCTCGCCATCCGCGTGGCGGATACGACCCGGCGAGAGTAGCGGCGACACGGAAGAAGATGCGGTCGGTGGAGCGCGCCTACCGGCTCGCCGAGCTTCGCGAAGCCCAACAACTCAATCAGACCGAGCTGGGCAACAAGATCGGCATCGGGCAACGCACCGTGTCGAAGATCGAGCACGGCGAGATCGAGCGGTCGCGCATCGAGACGATTCGCAAGTATGTCGAAGCACTCGGCGGCGAAATCCAGATCGTCGCGCGATTCGGCGACGAGGCGTACACCATCGCATAGCTCTGTGCCACCACCGGCGTCCAGTACTCAGGTCGGCCCCGCGAGCCGGTCCAGCAGGGGGCCCGTGCGTGGGCCGACGAGTTCGCGCATGACCAGGGCCATGTTGGTGCGTTCCACGCCGGGGATCTTCAGGATCTGACCCGCGATGCGATAGAGGTCGTCGGCGTCGCGGGCGACGACCCGGACAGTGAGGTCGGTGGAGCCGGTCATCCCGCAGACCTCGGTGACTTCGGGGACGTCGGCCAGTTCGTCGACCACGGCGTCGAGCTGGTGCTGGTCGACCACGACAGCGACGAAGGCGGCCAGCGGATAGCCGAGGGCGCGTGGTTCCACCCGCCGCTCGAAGCTGCCGAGTACCCCACTGCTGTCCCAGCGGGCCAGCCGCGCCTGCACGGTATTGCGGGACAGGCCGAGCCGGGCGGCCAGCTCGACACCGGTCGCGCGGGGGGTGGCGATGAGTTCCCGCAGCAACCGCGCGTCGGTGGCATCGAGCGTCACGTCCGGTTCGCGACTGGTCATACAACGCAGTATGACAGCGCCCAACCCTCGCAGACCATGCATTCTGCGCACAGCCGTGTCGGTCGCTTGCGCACTCGGCTTTATCGTGGATGCTGAGTGATACACATCGCACTCAGCGATTGTCGTACCCGCATCACGCCCACAAGGCGCGGTGGAGAGGAGGCGATCTCGATGTCGGAGAAACAGACCTACCCGGTCCAGCTGCTCCAACCGGACGGCAGGCGGGTGTTCGATCGCGAGCACGCCGCACTGGTGGCCGACATCGATGCCGACCGGTTGCGCCAGCTCTATCAGGACCTGGTAATCACCCGCCGGATCGACGTCGAGGCGACCGCGCTGCAACGCCAGGGCCAGCTCGGCCTGTGGCCGCCGCTGCTCGGCCAGGAAGCCGCCCAGGTCGGCTCGGCACACGCTCTGCACCCCGACGATTACGTCTTCTGCTCCTATCGCGAGACCGCGGTGGCCTACTGCCGAGGCGTGCCACCCGAGCAGCTCACCCGGCTGTGGCGCGGCGCGGCCCACCACTGCTGGGATCCCGACACCGCGCACATGACCAACGCGAATATCGTCGTCGGCTCACAGGGCCTGCACGCCACCGGCTACGCCTACGCCGCCCATCTCGACGGCGCCGATCTGGCCACCATCACCTATTTCGGCGACGGCGCGACCAGTCAGGGCGATATCGCCGAGGCACTCGGCTTCGCGGCCGCGTGGACCGCGCCGGTGGTGTTCTTCTGCCAGAACAATCAGTGGGCGATCAGCGAACCGGTCACCGTGCAGAGCCATGTGCCGCTGGTCCGGCGGGCCGACGGCTACGGGATTCCCGGTGTCGGAGTGGACGGTAACGATGTGCTCGCGGTCCTCGCCGTCACCCGGCAGGCCGTCGAACGCGCCCGCGGTGGCGGCGGGCCGACCTTCATCGAGGCGATGACCTACCGGATGGGCCCGCACACCACCGCCGACGACCCGACCCGCTACCGCACCGCCGCCGACACCGAGTACTGGGAGCACCGCGACCCGATCGAACGCATGCGCCTGCTGCTCGACCGCGAAGGGCTGCTCGATCCCGAATTCGCCGACCAGGTCGCCGCCACCGCCGACGACATCGCCCGGCGCGTGCGCACCGCGACGGTCGAGATGCCCGACCCGGACCCGATGACCCTGTTCGAGCACGTCTACGCGACCGAGCATCCGCTGATCACAGCGGAAGCCGCGGAGTTCGCGGCCTACCTCGCCGAAGGAGCGCAGTCATGATCACCACCTTCGCCGCGGCGCTCAATACCGGCCTGCGCAGGGCGATGGACGACGACAGCAAGGTCGTGCTGCTCGGCGAGGACATCGGCCGCCTCGGCGGCGTCTTCCGGGTCACCGACACCCTGCAGAAGGACTTCGGCGACAATCGCGTGATCGACACGCCGCTCGCCGAATCAGGCATCGTCGGAACGGCTTTCGGCATGGCGCTGCGCGGCTATCGGCCGGTGGTGGAGATCCAGTTCGACGGCTTCGTCTATCCGGCCTTCGACCAGATCGTCTCCCAGGTCGCCAAGATCCACTACCGCACCGGCGGTAAGGTTAAGGCGCCGTTGACCATTCGCATTCCCTTCGGCGGCGGCATCGGCGCGGTCGAACACCACTCGGAGTCGCCTGAGGTGTACTTCGCACACACCGCGGGCCTGCGGGTCGTCTCGCCGAGTACCCCCGCCGACGCGTATTCGATGCTGCGCCAGGCGATCACACTGGACGATCCGGTGATCTTCTTCGAGCCGAAGCGCCGCTACTGGGACAAAGCCGACGTCGATTTCGATGCCGAGCCGGACCTGCCGTTGCATCGGGCCAGGGTGTGTGCCCCTGGCACCGACGCCACCGTCGTCGCCTACGGCGGCACCGTCGCGACCGCGCTCACGGCGGCGAAGATCGCCGCCGGGGAGGGCCATTCGCTGGAGGTGATCGATCTGCGCAGTCTCTCACCGCTCGATGTGGACACCGTCGCCGCGTCGGTCGGCAGAACCGGCAGGCTGATCGTCGTGCACGAGGCGCCGGTATTCGCCGGGCTCGGCGCCGAGATCGCGGCCAGGATCACCGAACGCTGCTTCTACCACCTCGAGGCCCCGGTTCTGCGCGTCGGCGGCTACGACATCCCCTATCCCCCGGCTAAGCTCGAGAAGCACCACCTGCCCGACCCCGACCGCATACTGGCGGCGGTCGACCGCACTCTCGCCGCGTGAAGATGAAAGGTGCTTCTGTGCCGGAGCAAGCCGCCGACGACGGTCATGTGCTCGAGTTCCGCCTGCCCGATCTGGGCGAGGGTCTCGCCGACGGCGACCTGGTCTCCTGGTCGGTCGCGGTCGGCGACACGGTGGAACTGAACCAGACCATCGCCGAGGTGGAGACCGCCAAGGCGGTGGTGGCCCTGCCTTCGCCGTTCTCCGGCGTCGTGGTCGAGCTGCTGGCCGAACCGGGCGACACCATTCCGGTCGGCGCGCCGCTGATCCGGGTGCGCAACGATCTCGAGATCACCCCGCCGCCCGCCGCCCCGACCCGCAACGACGTGCTCGTCGGCTACGGTCCCGAGGCCGAGGCCACCTCGCGCCGGCGCAAGCCGGCACCCGCGGCGATGGCGGCCACCACGCCGAGCAGTCATCGGGCGGCGGCCACCCCGGCGGCCCGCAAACTCGCCAAGGAGCTCGGCATCGACCTGTGGTTCGTCGCCGGGTCGGGACCGGAGGGCGCCGTCACCGTCGACGACGTGCGGTCGGCGGTTCCGGTGACGGGCCCGCGCACCCCGGCCGAACCGGCGGACACGCCGGTCCCGGCGAACGGACACGCCGACGGCCTGATCGAGCCGACCGCCCGCGAGGTACGCACCCCGGTCACCGGCATCCGCAAACGCACCGCGGCCGCCATGCTGGCAAGTGCCCGCACCATCCCGCAGGCCAGCACGTTCGTCACCGTCGACTGCACCGCCTCGATGGAACTGCTCGACCACCTGCGCACCACGAAGTCCTTCGAGGGACTCACGCTCACCCCGCTCGCGCTGGTCGCCAAGGCGGTGCTCACCGCGATCGCCGAGCATCCCGGCGTCAACGCCGCCTGGGACGAGCCGAATCAGGAGATCGTCACCAGACACTATGTGAATCTGGGGATCGCGGTGGCGGCCGAGAGAGGGCTGCTCGTCCCCAATCTCAAGGAGGCGCAGGCGCTGAGCCTGCGCGAACTGTGCCGCGAGATCAGCGACGCGGCCGAAACCGCCCGCTCCGGCAACGCCACCCCCGCCGACCTGCGCGGCGGCACCTTCACCATCACCAATGTCGGGGTGTTCGGGGTCGAGGGCGGGGTCCCGCTGGTGAATCCGGGCGAGGCCGCGATCCTGTGCCTCGGCTCGATCCGCAAGCGGCCGTGGGTGTTCCGTGACGAACTGGCTGTGCGCTGGGTGACCACGCTCGGGCTGAGTTTCGATCACCGGCTGGTCGACGGCGAGCTCGGCGCCCGCTTCCTCGCGACCACCGCGGGCTTCCTGGAGGACCCGTTGACGCTGCTCAGCCGCGTGTGAGTGATATATCCGTTCCGTCACGCCGCCGAAACACGGTGCTCATCATGGGTAAAAATGGCGGGCTACAAACGGGTGCATGAGTGAGGCACATCCCGTCGACACCCGGCTGCCGTTCGCGCGGCAGCTGGCGTTCGGCATCCAGCACGTCCTGATCATGTACACGGGATGTATCACCGTGCCGCTGGTGTTCGGCGCGGCGGCCGGACTCGACCGGGCCACGATCGGTCTGCTGATCAGCGCCGATCTCCTGGTCGCCGGCATCATCACGCTGATCCAGAGCCTCGGCGTCGGCAAGCTGGCCGGTGCCAGGCTGCCGATCGTCTGCGGGGCGACCTTCGTCGGCCTGAACCCGATGATCCTGATCGCCAAGGAGTACGGGCTCGAGGCCGTGTACGGGTCGATGCTGATCGGCGGCGTCGTCGGCGTGGCGCTGGCGTGGCCGTTCGCCAGGGTGGTGCGGTTCTTCCCGCCACTGGTCACCGGCACCGTGCTCACGGTGGTCGGCGTCTCGCTGATCGGGGTCGCCGGGGGCCTGATCATCGGTACCGATCCCGAGGCGGCAGGTTTCGCCGCGCCGTCGAATATCGGGCTGGCCGCCGTGGTGGTGCTGATCGCGGTCGGATTCGTCTGCCTCGGGCGCGGCGTGTGGTCACAGCTGGGCGTGCTGATCGCGCTGGCGGCGGGGATCGTGCTCGCGCTGCCGATGGGCCTGGTCTCGACCGCCGGGCTCGGCACCGCCGACTGGATCGGCATTCCGCAGCCGTTCCACTTCGGCGCCCCGGAATTCCCGGTGACCGCGGTGGTGGCGATGAGCATCGTGATGGCCGTGGTGTTCGCCGAATCGACGGCGAGCATGCTGGCGATCAGCGAGATCACCGGCAAACCGGTCGGCAAGGGCGATCTGGCGCGCGGCCTGGTCGGCGACGGTCTCTCCGGGGTGCTCGGCGGGGTGTTCACCGCGTTCGTCGACACGATCTTCAACCAGAACGTCGGCGCGGTCGCCGCGACCAGGGTCTACAGCCGCTATGTCACCGCCGTGAGCGGGGCGATCCTGGTACTGCTCGGGCTGGTCCCGCGGATCGGCGAGGTGGTCGCCATGATCCCGAAACCGGTGGTCGGCGGCGTGGGGCTGGTGCTGTTCGCGACGGTCGCCGTTGTCGGCCTGAACACGCTGCGCCAAGCCGACCTCGGCGACCGGGTGAACGCCACCATCGCCGCGACCGCCATCGGCATCGGCCTGCTGCCCGAACTGACCAGCGGCATGTTCCACAAGTTCCCGACCTCCGCGCAGATCCTGCTCGACAGCGGCGTCACCCTCGGCGCCGGAGCGGCGTTCCTGCTCAACCTGGTCTTCAACCACACCAAGCTGGGCGCGCTGGCCCGCGCATCGATCGCACCGCAAGGCCCGGTGACGAGCACACCGGTCACCGGCTGCTTGTAGACCATCTCCGCATACCGATTACCCAGCTCGGCATGTCGACCGACGGGTATCTGTTTCTTTCCCAATCGATAGATGGTGTGATTTCCACCTTCTCTCTCGACCACCCAGTCCGCCTGTGCCGCTTTCGCCGCTTCAGCGATCTTTCGCTACTCGGTGACCAGTTCGGTGGCGGCTTCGCGGATCACGTCGGGGATCGGCACCGGCTTGCGGGTCTGGGCGTCGACATACACGTGCACGAAATCGCCGGTCGCGGCGAGTTCGAGGCCCGCGTCGGTTTCGCGGAAGATGGCCAGGTCGTAGGTGATACTCGAGTTCCCGAGCCGGGAGATCCGCAGGCCGACCTGCAGCCGGTCGGGGAAGCTGACCGAGCCGTGGAAGCGGCACGCGGTCTGGGCGACCACGCCGAGGGCGGGCAGCGCGGTGATGTCGGTGCCGGTGGCGCGCATCAGCCAGCCGTTCACCGCGGTGTCGAAATAGGAGTAGTAGGTCACGTTGTTCACGTGACCGTACTGGTCGTTGTCGGCCCAGCGGGTCGGCATCGGCCACAGCACGGGATAGTTCACGCACTCATCATGGCAGTGCCCTGCCGGTGGTCGCGGGGGCTCACCCCGAAGTGGCGTTTGAACGCGGTACTGAGGGCGAAGGCGCTGCCGTAACCGACCTGGCGGGCGATCGCCTCGACCGTGGCGTCGGATTCGGCGAGCAGGTCGGCGGCCAGCGACAGCCGCCACTCGGTGAGGAAGGTCATCGGTGGCTCGCCGACCAGATCGGTGAACCGGCGGGCCAGCGCGGCCCGCGACATGCCGACCGCCTCGGCGAGCGCCACCACCGTCCACGGGTGCGCCGGATTGTGCTGCAGCAGCCGCAGCGCCTTGCCGACCATGGGGTCGCTGTATGCGTGATACCAGGCCGGGGCGTCGGCGCGGGCGAACCAGGCGCGCAGGGCCGCGATGAGGACCAGATCGAGCAGCCGGTCCAGCACGGCGGTCTGCGCGGGCAGATCCTTGGTGGCCTCGTCGACGAGCAGATCCAGCAGGCGGGCGTCGAGCTCGCCGTGCGGCAGCACCGCGAGCTGCGGCAGGGCGCGCAGCAGCCGTCTGCTCACCGCGCCCGCCGTCTCGTAGGTGCCGGTGACCATCAGGGTCTCGCCGTCGGGGTCGGTGCCCCACTGCCGAACGCCGAGACTCAGTGTCTCGCACAGCACTTCGCCATCGGGAGTGGTGGTGACCTGACCGGGGCGGATGACGATCTGCGGTGCGGTGGCCGGGTCGTCGGCCACCGTGTACGGCCGCGGCCCACGGAAAATCGCGACATCGCCACCGGCGAGCTGCCGTGGCGGCTGGGAATCGGTACTGACCCAGGCCTTTCCGCGGATCATCGCGAGCACTGTCAGCGGCGCCTCGTCCTGGATCCGCAACGACCACGGCGGGTTGAGCAGCGAACACATCAGAAACGCGCCGCGTGCCCGCGGACCTTCCAGCAGTCCGGCCAGCGCATCCACGTGTTCCAGCCTAGCCCGCGCCGGGCTCAGCCCGCACCGAGCGCGCCGCCGAGGTCCCACGCGATCGGCTCGGTGCGCCGGATCCGCAGATGGTTGGTGCCCGGTTCCTGGTCGAGATCGCGCTGATAGAACCGGAATCGGTAGCCGCGCTCGACCGGGTCGGCCAGGTAGTGCCACAGCGTGCGCTCGGGCACGCTGCCCGCGATCCCGGCGGCCTTGTCGTCGACGTAGGCGCACAGCACGACGTCGAGCAGGGCGCTGATGTCGGCCGGCGTCCACGGGCCGCGATGGGCGGCGATGGCATCGGTGAGCACCTGGTAACGGACGAACGAATTGTGTTCGGCCCCGATCGGTGACTGCGGGAACGTGTCGATGGTCGGGTACCGGTGCAGCGCGTGGTTGGTCACCACGAACGGCCGGTCCGGCTCGGCATCGATGAACCGGTACTGCCGCGAATCGCCGTCGATCTCGAGCACGGTGGCCGCGCCGTGCGCGTCGGCGATGAACCAGTGCATGTTCGTTGCGCCCGCGCAGAAGATCGACTGCGTCAGCACGGTGGTCTTGGCTTCCGCGACCGTGGCGGCGGCGCTGAGCACACAGCCGGGCACCTGCAGCGCGGTGAGCCCGCTGGTGTAGCCGCCGGTCAGGCTCGCCCCGACATTGCCACGGTCGGAGTGGTCGACCAGCACCGCCATCATCAGGCCCGCGTCGTTGACTCCGTCCAGCGCGGGATTGAGCAGATCGTGGCTGCCGAGGGTGGCTACCGGGCGGCCGGTGGCGGGCACGGTGGTGAGCAGGATGGCTCGTGAACAGGAGGGATGTTCGTCGGGGCCGGGCGCGAGGCCGAGCTGGGTGCTGAGCGGGCCGATGAACCAGTCCATATTGCGGCCGAACATCGGCCTGCCGGTGCTGGTGAGGGTGGGCGGGAACCACACCAGTGAGCAGCCCGGCACCCCACCGGGCACATCGAAGGCCAGCGTGGTCGTGTCGTGCTCGTCGAGCGAGGCCGAGACGCCGAAGGCGTCGGCGACCCCGCGCGCCCGTGCACCGAGGGCCGGATAGTTGCGGTCGAGGTAGGCGAGCCTGCCGCGGCCATAGGCGGGATCGGCGTAGGGCGCGATGGCCGCGTGATAGTCGCGCTGGGCCAGACCACCCAGGTCGGAACCGATTTCGGTGTTCGTGCCGCGTACGGTCATGGCGCGAACCGACAGGTAGTCGTCCGGTGCGGCGGGAACGAGATAGGAGTCGGCGGAGAACACGGCACATACCTCCATCGTCACGGGACCAGCTGGGCGTCCCAAGCCAAGCACACCTGGCCCGCCGCATCGGTGAGGTACGCCGCGGCGGTTCGGCCGGTACCGTCGATTCGGTGACCTCAGCGATGATCGGCCGAGAGCTCCGGTCGGCCAGAGCCGCGGTATTCGGCGCGTTCACACTCAACGGGTTCCTGCTCGCCATGTGGGTGGTCCACATCCCCGCCATCACCGATCGGACCGGGGTCTCGGCCTCGCTGCTCGGGATGTTCGTGCTGCTGCTGGCCGGGGCGGCGCTGGTCGGGATGCGGCTGGCCGGACCGGCCGCGGACCGGCTCGGCAGCCGGACCCTGGTTGCCGTGGCCGCGAGCGCGATCTCGGTGACGGTGCTCGGACCGGCGCTGGCGACCGGGCCGGTCACCCTTGGCATCGCGCTGGCCTGCTTCGGCTTCGGCAACGGCGCCCTCGATGTCTCGATGAACACGCAGGCGGTGCTCGTCGAACGGGAATACCACCGCCCGATCATGTCGGCGTTCCACGCGATGTTCTCCGGGGGCGGCTTCGCCGGCGCCTTGGTCGGCGCGGCCACCCAGCGGGCAGGCTGGTCGCCGCAGCTGACCTTGACCTGCGCCGGAGTCGGCGGACTGATCACGACAGCGCTGCTGGTGCCACATCTGATCCGGCATCACCGGCATGGTGCGGTCTCGCAGCCGCAAGACCGACCCCGAGGGTCGGCCACACCGGGCGACCATCGACCGGAGCCCGCCGAGGCGAGCGGCGGACCGCGACCACCGTCGTTCGATCCACGGCCCGCCGATGCCGATCCCGCGCGGCCCACACCGCACACGCCGCGATCAGCCGCCGATCGGCGCCGAAAGGTGTTGTCGCTCGGCGTCATCGCCTTCGTGCTGCTGCTCGCCGAAGGCGTTGCCGCCGATTGGAGCGCGCTACAGGCCCGCGAACACCTCGGCGTCCCCGAGTCCGCGGCCGCGCTGGCCTTCGGCGCGTTCTCGGCGGCGATGACGCTCGGCCGGTTCGGTGCCGATCGGGTGAGCGGGGCGATCGGACCGGTCGCCGTTGTCCGCTTCGGCAGTCTGCTGGCCGCCACCGGCCTCGCCGTGGTGATCGCCTCGCCGGTGCTGCCGCTGACCCTGTTCGGCTGGGCACTGTGTGGGCTCGGACTGGCCGGTGGCGTACCGCAGATCTTCACCACCGCGGGCAATCTCGGCGGCACAACAGCGGCCACCGACATGTCCGGGGTGTTCACCATCGGCTACCTCGGCCTGCTCGCCGGGCCCGCGGCGATCGGCTGGCTGGCCGCGCTGATCCCGCTCACCGCGGCGTTGATCGTGCCGCTGGTGCTCACCCTGGCCTGCGCGGCCGCCGCGAACGTCGTCAGTCGGTGAAGGTGATCCGCACCGAGATCGGCGTGCTCTGCAGGGCGCGGAAGGTGGCCGCGGTGAGTCCGGCGAGTACCGGATTCGGCGCGAAGCCGCGGGCCCTTGCCACGACGTCGTCGTCGGGGCGCAGTTCAGCGACCCCGGAGCGCCACCGATCACCCTGGCGCACCCGGACTTTCGGTTCGGCACCGATATTGGCCGCCCACCCGGACCTGGTTCCGTGCTGGCTGATCACCCACGCCCCGGTGTCGTCGAAGGACACCGACACCGGAACCACTCTCAGCTCACCGGATTTGCGGCCGGTGGTCTCCAGCTCGGTGGCGAAGGTGGTGCGAATGCCGATCCGGCCCAGCGCGCGCACGGCCGGGTTGGCGAGGTAGCGGCCGACCGCCCGTTCGAACTCGAACTTGCGCAGCGCGGGATCCCTCGGCGCTGGTGCGCCGGCACCCCGCCTGCTCCGAAACGCATCGACCCCATGGTGTTTGAGCATGGCGGCCGCGGTGAGCCAGGGCGTGCGCGCGGGATCCGGGTCGGCGCCCGCACCGAGGCGGTGCAGCTGATCGGTGTGCCATTGCAGGTCGAGCGCACCCTCGAGGCTCTTGACATTGGGCAGGGTGGCCACCCGCGCAGGCAGGCCGAGCGAGATGCTGCGCGCGGGGAGCCGCTCGATCCGCTGGTGCAGGATGTCGGCGGCGGCGCCGGGCGTCACGGCACTGGGACGACCGAGACCGATCACATCGCACTCCCCCGCGCTCACCGCGTCGAGCATCGCGGCGCGGGAGCGGAACCCGCCGGTCACCGCCAGCGGCACGGTGCCCGCGACCGACCGCACCGACCGCGCGTACTCGAGGAAGTACGCCTCCCTGGCGGCCGTGCCGGCCGAACGCGCGGCGGGCCTACCTATCATGGCGGGCGATTCGTAACTGCCGCCGCTGATTTCGATGAGGTCGAGCCGCTCGGCGGCGAGCGCGCCGACTACGTCATGTGACTCTTCCTCGGTGAATCCGCCCCGCTGGAAGTCCGCGGAGTTCAGCTTGATCGCGACCGCGAAGCCGGGCGAGACCGCCGCTCTGATGGCACGGACGACCTCGACCACGAAACGGGCCCGCCGCTGCGGATCACCGCCCCAGCGGTCGTCGCGCCGATTGGCCAGCGGCGACAGGAACTGCGACACCAGGTAGCCGTGCGCGCCGTGGATCTGCACACCGTCGAAACCGGCGCGCTCGGCGATCCGCGCGGTGGTGGCGAAGCGCCCGATGATGTCGACGATCTCGGCGGCGGTGAGCGCGCGGGGCGCGGGTACCCCTGGCAGGCCGACCGCGATCGCCGACGGCGCCACCGGCCGCGCCCGGCTCGCCAGCGGGTTCGCCTGCCTACCGGGGTGATTGATCTGCATCCACAGCTTGGCTCCACCCGCTCTCGCCCGCGCCGCCCAGCGGCGCAGATCATCGAGGTGACGCTCGTCGGTGATCACGACATTGCCTGGCTCGCCGAGATGATCGCGATCGACCATCACGTTTCCGGTGACGATCACACCGAAGCCACCCGCACTCCATCGGTGGTAGAGCCGGTCGAGTCGTTCGTCGGGCGCGCCGTCGGCGGTGCCGAGGCCTTCGCTCAGCGCGGCCTTCATCAGCCGGTTTCCCAGCACCTGGCCGCAGGGCAGGGTGAGCGGATCGGTCAGGGCGGTCATGGTCGGCTCCTCCGCGAATCACGGGAAGTACACCGATCGGTGTACTTCCCGAACCGTAGTATACCAATCGGTATACTTCAATCGAACCGACCGAAAGGACGCCGGATGGCCGCACGCGACGGACTGGTGCAGAGCGCGATCGATCTGGTGCGCAGGCGCGGCGTGGCCGGTACCGGCGTCGCCCAGCTGCTCGAACACAGCGGGCTCTCGCGCCGCACGATCTACCTCAACTTCCCCGGAGGCAAGTCGGAGCTGATCGCCGAGGCCACCCGGGTCTCCGGCCGGGCGACCACGACGCTGATCGAGACCTTCGGCCGTGGCGGCACGACGGAGGCCACCATCAACGCCTTCGCCGACACCTGGAAACAGATCGTCGAGTCCAGCGGCTTCCTCGCGGGCTGCCCGATCGTGGCCGCCGCTCTGGGCCGGTTGGAAGCGCCCGCCGCCGCCGACGCCGCGGGCGCTGCCTTCACGGAGTGGGAGCAGGCGCTGGAGAGCCGCTTGCGCGCGGAGCACATCGCCCCCGACACGGCGAAGTCACTGGCGACGACGGTCATCGCCACCATCGAGGGCGCGGTGGTGATGTCGCTGGCCAAGCAGAGCACTGAACCGCTCGAGCACGCGGGCCTGCACCTGTCCGAGCTGATCAGAGCCAATGCAAGGCCGCAGGACGACACCGCGGCACAGCCGTGATCACAGATACATACCGACACTCGTCGACCGGTCATCGGCCGAGGCGATCATGATCTCGCCGTCGCGCCGGGCGACCAGTTCGGCCAGCGTCGCGCCCCGCGCGTCGATCGGATCACCGGCCGGGCAGTCCTGCCCGGCCAGCCAGTCCACGGCCTCGACGACCGACAGCCGTCCGACCTCGATCTGGGCCAGGCAGCGTCCCGGCCGTACGACGGCGGGGTGCAGGCGGGACAGGTCCTCGTTGGTGGTGATCGCGATCAGCACGTTCCTGCCCTGGCCGAGCATGCCGTCGGTGAGATTGAGCAGCCGCGAGAGTTTCTGTCCCGCCGCCTCTTTCGCCTCGCCGCGGATCAGCTCGTCGCAGTCCTCCAAAACCAGCAGCCGCCATCGGCCCGCGTCGTCACCGTCGGCGCCCGCCGCGACCTCCATCAGATAGCCGGGGTTACTGAACAGTTCCTCGGGATCGACGACACAGTCCACCTGGCACCACGGCGCCCACGCCCGCGCGAGTGCGCGCAGCGCGGTGGTCTTGCCGGTTCCCGGCTCACCGTGCAGCAGCACCAGCCTGCCCCGGATATCGGCGACCTCGAGCGCCATCAACCGGTCCAGGCTCGCGGCAACGCCCGCCGCGTAATTGCCGCGGATCTGCGGCCAGTCCGGCGCGGTGATCCGGCGCCGCCTGCGCAGCGGCCGCCGCGAGTCCATATGCCAGAAACCCATCTCCACGGTGGTATCGGCGCCGGGTGGCTGCACCGCGCCCGCGGTCGCGGCGGCCAGGACCGCCACCGCGAGTTCGTCCCGCGCGGCTGTCACCTCGATCGTGGCCGAGCCGCCCGCCCAGCGCACCGCCCGCAGCGACCAACCGTCACCGGCGGCGAGCACGGCGCTGCTGTCGTCGTCGGCGACCGAGCGCACGATCCGGGAATCGGCGGGCCGCAGCGGCGCGTCGGGCCGCACCCGATCCAGGTGCGCCTGCCGGGCGAAGGGCTGGTCACCACGCAGGAACGGCGCGAGCGCCAGCGCGTCTATGGCGTCGCGGGTGGAGTAGGTGGAGTCGATGGCCGCCGCCCAGGGAAACGGCGGATCCGGCTCCCCACGGCCGGTCGCGTCGACGAGTTCGATCTGTTCGTTGCGAGAGGACACCGCGCCCATGCTGACGGCATTCGCCGCGTGTTGTCCACCGACTTCCCCGCCGACCGCCGCCGAAAACGCGTGGCAACTTGTCGGTGGCCGTCGGTACCGTCGATTCCGTGACCTCCACCCAGCCCGAACAGACGGCCACCGAGCCCACCGACAAGGCAGGCGTCAAAGAGTGGATCGGGCTCGGCGTGCTCGCTCTGCCGACGCTGCTGATCTCGATGGATCTGAGCGTGCTCTATCTCGCCATTCCGCATATCAGCGAGGCGCTGCGGCCGAGCAGCACGCAGTTGCTGTGGATTCTCGACATCTACGGGTTCCTGGTGGCCGGATTCCTCATCACGATGGGCACCGTCGGTGACCGGATCGGCAGGCGCAGGCTGCTGATGATCGGGGCCTTCGCCTTCGGCGTCGCCTCGATCATCGCCGCCTACTCCACCAGCGCGGCGGGCCTCATCGGCACCAGGGCGCTGCTCGGGATCGCGGGCGCCACGCTGATGCCGTCGACGCTGGCGCTGATCCGCAACATGTTCCACGACGACCGGCAGCGCACCACCGCGATCAGCGTGTGGATGACCAGCTTCATGATCGGCATGGTGATCGGGCCGCTGGTCGGCGGCGCGATGCTGGAGAACTTCTGGTGGGGCTCGGTGTTCCTGGTCGCGGTGCCCGCCATGGTGTTGTTGCTGGTGGCGGGCCCGATCCTGTTGCCGGAGTACAAGGATCCGAACCCAGGGAAGCTGGATGTGCTCAGCGCGCTGCTGTCGCTGCTGTCGGTGATGGCCGTGATCTACGGCATCAAGGAGCTGGCCAAGGACGGCTGGGCGGTCGAGGCCCTCGCGGTGCTGGCAGGCGGGCTGGTGCTCGGCACGGCGTTCGTGGTGCGGCAGCGCAGGCTCACCGATCCGCTGATCGATCTCGGACTGTTCGGCAATGTGCGGTTCAGCGGATCACTGGTAGCGCTGATGGTCGCCATGCTGGCGATGGGCGGGCTGTTCCTGCTGCTGTCGCAGTATCTGCAACTGGTGCTCGGGCTTTCGGCGTTCGAAGCGGGTCTGTGGACGGTGCCCCAGGCGCTGGCCATGGTGGTCGCCGCCGGGGTGGTGAGCGGGCTCGCGCCGCGGGTGCGGCCCGCCTATCTGATGACCGGTGGTCTGGTGATCGCGATGCTCGGCTACGCGCTGTTCACCCAGCTCTCCGGCGCCGACGATCTCGCGCTCATCGTCACCGGGATGGTGGTGTTCTCGCTCGGGCTCAGCCCGATGTTCGTGCTCGGCCTCGATCTGATCGTCGGCGCGGTCGATCCGGCCAGGGCCGGTGCCGCATCGGCGATCTCCGAGACCGGGCAGGAACTGTCGGCCGCGCTCGGCGTGGCGGTGATCGGCAGTATCGGCACCGCGGTCTATCGCGGGCAGATGGCGCAGGAGTTGCCCGCCGGGTTGCTGCCCGCCGAGCTCGCGCACACGGCCGAGGACACCCTCGCTGGGGCTCTACAGGTCGCCGCGTCGCTTCCTGAGGCGCTAGGCACCGAACTCACCACCATCGCGCGCCAGGCCTACACCCATGCGTTGCAGGTGAATTCACTCGTCGGCATCGGGCTCACCGCCATCGCCGCCGGTCTGGTGATGGGGCTGCTGCGGCACATTCCGGCACCGAATCACGCCGCCGACAAGGACTGATGGACGACGGACCCCGCCGGCGAGCGAACTGCTCCCCGACGGGGTCCGATGTCGCGGTCGTCGATCAGCCGAGGCTGAACGGCTGGCCCCACAGGCGCATTTCGGAACGACCGAACTTGGTCGTCACCTCGACGGCGACGAAGGCGCGCGCCTGGGCGTAGCCCGCGCAGCCTTCCAGGCCGAGGGTCGAGTCGGCCCAGGTCACCGAGCCCTCCTGGCCCTTGAACTTGATGGCGGGAACGTAGCCCTGCTCGCCGTAGGCGTTCGGGCCCTCGACCTGCAGGACCCAGAAGGTCGACGCCTGGCCGGGGCCGAGGGTCAGGTTGCCGCCGGAGGTCACACCGCCGCTGCCCTTGCCCTCCCAGTTGCTGGAAGCATTGGCACCACCGGTGGCCCCGCCGCCGGAGATGTCGACCTGGCAGCCGACGACGTAGCCCGGGTACAGCTTGACGCCGTTGTGCTCAGCGTGGACCTTCACCTCGGCGCGGCCGGAGACCCAGACGTTGCGGTGCAGCGGGGTCGCGCCCATGGAGGGGCTGATGTTGGCCGACTCGTCGGTGAGCCGGATGGTCACCGCGGTGCCGTCGGGCAGCGTCTCGGTGATCTCACCGCCGGGCAGCGGGATGAAGGTGTCTGCGTGCGCGGCACCGGTGGAGAACAGGCCGAGCGCGACGGTCGCCGCGGCGGCGGCGCCGGCCAGCCGGGCGGCAGCCTTCGTGAACATGGTCATGAGGAGATTCCTATTCGTAGAAAGGGGCGACCAGGTCAGCCGATGCTGAACGGAGCACCGTAGAGGGTGGTCTTGGAGTAGTGGTCGCCGATGATTTCCACGACGGTGTACGAACGGGCCTGGGCGTAGCCGGCGCAACCCTGGATCTGCAGCTCCACGTCCTTGTAGCTGACGTGGTAGTTACCGGCCTCGACGATGTCGAAGCCCTCGATGCCGACGAACTTCACCTCGCCGGGACCGAGCTTGACACCGATCGAGCCACCGGCGTTCACGCCGCTGGTGGAGATGCCGCCGGAGACGCCCGCCGAGATCGCGTTGTCGGCGATGCTCACCTGGCAGCCGACGATGTAGCCGGTGTTGATCCGCGAGGAGCCGTGGGTGGAGGAGTTGTTGGTGCCGGGGGCGTTGTTGCCGCCGACGAACGGGCGGGGGTCGCCCTTGGGGGTCTCGGTGACATCGGCGAGCACAGTGCCGCTCACCCAGGCCACGCGGCCGGCACCGTTGGCCGCCATCGAGGGCGAGATGAGGGCGCTCTCGCCGACTCGCTTGATCGTCACACCGGGGCCGGCCTTCTCACCGTCGGGGAGCGGAACAAAGGTGTCCGCGTTCGCCGTTCCGCCGGCAACGGCCAGCGCGGCCGTCGCCAGCGCGGTGGCCGCAAGCATTTTTCGCATTCTGGATGTCCTCATCAACTGTTGTGACCGATTCTCACCGATCTTGAACAGCTGGCACTGTAAACAGGTTAGGCTCACCTAATCAAGAGCTTGCCCTGTCAACCTCTCGCGCGATCACGTTTTCGAATGACGAACCGCCTGCGGTCGCGAAACCCCCGGTGAGCAAGGCAAAGTCGAGAGTTTGCCCATCAGTCGAGTCAGGCAAGGCTCACCTACGAAGTCCTTCCTTAGGCTAACCTACCGAACGGATTGGTTCTACGTAAGAGAGATTCCCTGATGAGAAGTCCGCGCTGGTTCGGCTGGCTGCTGACGGTCACACTGCTGGTCGCGGCCTGTTTGCTGAGCCTGCTGGTCGGCACGAAAGCGATCCAGGTCGGCGAGGTCTGGCTGGCGCTGACCGGGCCGGTGACCACCCCCGATCACGTCACCGTCACCGAATACCGACTGCCGCGAACCGTGCTCGGACTGCTCTGCGGCCTGGCGCTCGGTGTCGCGGGCTGTCTGATGCAAGGCCTGACCCGTAACCCACTCGCCGACCCCGGTTTGCTGGGAGTCAACGCTGGCGCAGCCTTTGCCATCACCGTCGCTGTCGGGCTGCTCGGCGTGAGTGAAATCACTTCGTATGTGTGGTTCGGTTTCGCCGGTGCCGCACTGGTTTCGGTCGTCGTGTACCGACTCGGCACCGCGGGCCACACCGGCACCGATCCGATCCGGCTCACCCTGGCAGGCGTCGCCGCGACCGCGGTCCTCACCGGACTCACTCGGGGTCTGATGCTGGTCGACCCCAAGGCTTTCGACGAGATGCGGCGCTGGGACGCCGGTTCGCTCACCGGCCGCGGATTCGACATCATCGCCGGTGCGGCGCCGTTCATCGTGGCCGGGCTGCTGATCGCCGCGGTGTGCGCGCGCTCGCTCAACGCCGTCGCGCTCGGTGACGACCTGGCCCGCTCGCTCGGCGTGCACGTCGCCAGGACCCGGCTGCTCACCGCGCTGGCGCTGGTGCTGCTGTGCGGCACCGCGACCGCGGCCGTCGGCCCGATCGCCTTCGTCGGGCTCGCGGTGCCCCACATCGCCCGCTGGCTGGTCGGCCCCGATCAGCGCTGGATCTTCGCGTACTCGCTGGTGCTCGCGCCGCTGCTGGTGCTCACCGCGGATGTGCTCGGCCGCATCGTCATCCGGCCCGACGAGGTGCCCGCGGGCCTGGTCACGGCATTCCTCGGCGCGCCGATGCTGATCTGGCTGGCCCGCAGAGCACGGGTGGGAGCTGCCGCGTGAACACCGAGATCGACTTCGGCCGTACCATGCTCGTGATCCGGCCACGCCGCCTGCGCATCACCGCCAGGATCGGTGTGCGCACCCTGGTTGTGTGCGCCGTCCTGCTCACCATCGGCGCCGCGGCCGCGGTTCTCGCGCTCGGCACCGGCGATTTCCCGATTCCGGCGGCGCGGGTGCTGCGTGCGCTGTTCATCGGCGACGAGCGCTTCGACCGGCTGGTGGTGTGGGATTGGCGGCTGCCGCGCATCCTGCTCGCGCTCGCCCTCGGGGCCGCGCTCGGCGTCAGCGGCGCGATTCTGCAGTCGGTCACCCGCAATCCGCTCGGCAGCCCCGACATCATCGGGTTCAGCACCGGCGCCTACACCGGTGCGCTGCTGGTGATCCTGATCCTCGGCGGCGGCAGCTTCCAGACGGCGGCGGGCGCGATGATCGGTGGTCTCGGCGCCGCGCTGGTGATCCATCTGCTCGCCTTCCGGCACAACGTGACCGGCTTCCGGCTGATCATCGTCGGGATCGGGGTGAGCGCCATGCTCGCCTCGGTCAACACCTGGCTGATCATGCGGGCCGATCTGGACGCGGCGATGTCGGCGGCCGCTTGGGGCGCCGGCTCACTCAACGGCCTGTCCTGGCCGCAGGTCGCGCCGACGATCCTCATCCTGGCCGTCCTCTCGCTGGCGCTGATCCCGGCCGCGCCCCGGCTGCAGATCCTCGAACTCGGCGACGACACCGCGCGCGCCCTCGGCATCGACGCGAGCAAGGCGACCGGCTGGCTGATCGCGCTCAGCGTCGGATTCACCTCGCTGGCAACCGCGGTCGCCGGGCCGATCGCGTTCGTCGCGCTGGCCGCACCGCATCTGGCGCGCAGGCTCACCCGCACGCCGTCGATCGCGCTGCTGCCCGCCGCGGCGATGGGCGCGACCCTGCTGGTGGTGTGCGACTGGATCGCGCAGCGCGCCTTCGCGCCGACCACGGTGCCGGTCGGCATCGTCACCGGCTCGATCGGTGGCCTGTACCTGGCGTATCTGCTCGTCGCCGAAGCGCGGCGGAAATAGGAAGCGACATGAACGATTCTCACGCCGCGCGGTTGCGCGCCGATCAGGTCCGGCTCGGGTACAAGGGCACCACGATCAGTGACCAGCTCTCGGTCGACATCCCCGACGGCAAGTTCACCGTGATCATCGGCCCGAACGCCTGCGGCAAGTCCACCCTGCTGCGCGCACTGGCCCGGCTGCTCACGCCAGAAGCTGGAACCGTATCGCTGGACGGCAAGCCGGTCACCGACTATCCGGCCAAAGAGCTGGCCCGCCAGGTCGGCCTGCTGCCACAGTCATCGACCGCGCCCGACGGCATCCGCGTCGCGGACCTCGTCGCGCGCGGGCGATATCCGCATCAGACGCTGCTGCGGCAGTGGTCGCGCACCGACGAGGAGGCGGTCGCGGCGGCGATGGAAGCCACCGGCGTCGCGGAGTTGTCGGCGCGTCCGGTCGAGGAACTGTCGGGTGGTCAGCGGCAGCGGGTGTGGATCTCGATGGTGCTCGCCCAGCAAACGCCCATCGTCCTGCTCGACGAGCCGACCACCTACCTCGATATCGCCTACCAGATCCAGCTCCTGGATCTATGCCGCTCGCTCAACCGCGATTCGGGACGAACGGTCGTCGCGGTCCTGCACGACCTCAACCATGCCTTCCGCTACGCCGACCACCTGATCGCCATGCGCGACGGGCGGGTCGTCGCCTGCGGGCAGCCCGCGGAGATCGTCACCGCGGAGCTCGTCCACGACGTGTTCTCGCTGCGGTGCCGCATCGTCGAAGACCCGGAAACCGGTACGCCACTGGTGATTCCGCTGGCGGAGAACGCCGCACAGGTGCATTGAGGTGGCCCAGCGCCACCGTCGTAAGAAATGAGGAATTCCCCGTCCATGCTCACCAACCGCTTATCGGGCCGTCTCCGCGCCGCCCTCGCCCTGCTGGTCCTCGCGCTGGTCGCGATGCTCACCGCGTGCGGTAACTCGTCCTCCGACGCCGCCGACACCGGCCCGCGTGAAGTGCCGTCGGCCAAGGGCCCCGTCAAGGTGCCCGCCGACCCGCAGCGCATCGTCGTGCTCAACGGCAACCTGGCCGGCTATCTCTACGACCTCGAGGCCACTGTCGTCGCGGCGGATCCGCGTCTGCTCGGTGTCCCGAACGAGCCGGGCGAATTCCCCACCGGCTGGGCCGAGGACGCGAAGAAGCAGGGCACCCAGGCCGTGCCGTCCGGCGAGAACATCAACCTCGAGTTCATCGCCGCCCAGCGCCCCGATCTGATCATCGGTGGCGGCCAGGGTTATCCGGGCCAGCAGTCGGTCAATGCCTACGACCAGCTCAGCGCGATCGCCCCGACCGTGCTGTTGCCGACCGAGACCACCTACTGGCAGGACCAGCTGCGCTTCATCGCCACCACGGTCGACAAGCCAGCCAAGGTCGACACCCTGATCGCGAACTACCAGGCCAAGCTGTCCGAGGCCAAGAGCAAGATCAAGACACCCGCCGGCGCGACCGCGGTCATGCAGTCGATCAAGAGCCAGAAGCCGACCCTCTTCGTGCCGAGCGCCGCGCTGCCCACCCTGCTCGCCGAGGTCGGTTTCACCCTGGACACGGCGGTGGAAGCCAAGGCGGGCAACCCTGCCAAGGAGCAGAGCGCCGACTTCATCAGCTTCAGCCCCGAACTGCTCAACACCGTGATCGACGCGCCTGTGCTGTTCACCATCCCGCTCAGCGGCGGCCGTTCGCTCGAGGAACTGCGCGCCGACCCGATGTACGCGACGCTCCCGGCGTTCGTGGGGAACAAGGTCTTCGAACTGCCCGCCACCAGCTCGCGGCCCGACTACCGCACCGTCATGACCACCCTCGATCTGCTCGTGGAACGCTTCAAGTGACCGCCCAAGGGGGATTGCTCATCGACCTCAGCCCGCTGCGGGCCTCGCGCCCGTTCCGGTGCGCGTTCGCGGCGCGGCTGGTGTCGGTGCTCGGCATCGGGCTGCTCATGGTGGCCCTGCCGCTGCAGGTCTACGAGCTGACCGGATCGAGTGTGCAGGTCGCCGGGGTCGCCACCACGACCGCGGCGGCTCTGTTCTTCGGCAGTCTCGCCGGCGGTGTGGTCGCCGACCGGTACGACCGCCGCACGGTGATCCAATGGTCGCGCAGCGCAGCGGGTGTCGGATTCCTGCTGCTCGGTGTGAATGCCATCCTGCCGGATCCGTTCCTGTCCGCCATCTATCTCGCCGCCGTCATCGACGGCCTCGCGGGCGGGGTGAGCGGTTCGGCGCTGATGGCCATGGTGCCGGTGCTGGTCGGCCGGGAGAAGGTGGCGGCCGCGGGCGCACTGGTCTCGCTGACCACCGACCTCGGCACGATGCTCACCCCCGCGGTCGCCGGGCTGCTCGTCGCGAAAGCCGGTGTGGCCTCGGCCTATTTCCTGTGCGCCCTGGCCACCACGGCTACGGTCGGACTCATCACCGCGATCGGCCCTTCCCCGCCGCCACAGCGCGACCTGCAGAATCCGGTGCGCGAGCTGATCTCCGGCATCGGCTTCGCGGTCCGGCACGAATCCATCCGGCTCATCCTGCTGACCGGCCTGATCGGCATGCTCGCAGGCGGACCGCTGGTGCTGCTGCCCGCCTTCGCCGATATCGAACTCGACGCGGGCGCAGGCACTCTCGGCCTGCTGTACGCGGCGCCCGGCGCGGGCGCGGTACTCGGCACGCTCACCAGTGGCTGGATGAGCCGGGTCAACACCGGCAGGGCGCTGCTGATCACCTTGGCGCTGATGCCGGTCGGCGTGATCGTGGCCGGCTCGTGGTCGCACGCGGTGCCGGTGTTCCTCGGCCTCGCCGGATTCGGCATGGCCAGAGCCGTGAACATGGTGCTGCGCTACACGATGCTGCAGCAGGCGGCGCCCGAGGACATGCGCGGGCGCATGTCCGGGCTGCTGATGGTGCAGTCGGTCGCTGGCACCGCGGTCGGCTCCATGGTGGCCGGTATCGCGGGCCAGCTGTTCGCGCCGGGACGCGCGCTCGTGCTCTACGGCGTCGCGGTGCTCGTACTCACCGGCCTGACGGCGCTCGCCGCCGGGCCGCTGCACAGAAAGGACCCATCGTGAAAGATCGCAGTGCCTATGCCGACAACATCGCCGAGGTGCTCGCCGGCGACCACTACGCCAAGGTGCCGTACCCGATCGGCCTGCGGGAAGTGGAGGTGCTGCGGGTCGCACCCGTCGGCGCCGCCCTGCTGCGGATCACCTTCGGCGGCTCGGAGCTCGCGACGTTCCACAGCTACGTGCCGGATGAGCATGTGCGGCTGATCTTTCCCGGCGAGGACGGGGTGCTGAGACTGCCCGAGCTCAACGGCACCATGCTCGAGTGGGGCAACCCGCGACCGGTCTCGCGCGAGTACACCGTGCGCCGCCACAGCGCCGAAGCCGGCGAGCTCGATATCGATTTCGTCATCCATCCCGGTGGCCTCGCCTCCGATTGGGCCGCCTCGGTCACTCCGGGCACCAAGGTCCACATCGCGGGCCCGCCCGGCGGCGTGGTGATCCCCGAGACCTACGACGACTATCTGCTGGCCGGCGACATCACCGCGCTGCCTGCCATCGCCCGCCTGCTCGAACGCATGCCGCGCGACACCACCGGCTGGGCGTTCGTGGAGGTGGCCGGTCCGGCCGAGGAGATCCCGCTCGACCCGCCTGCCGGGGTCGCGGTGCGCTGGGTGCATCGCGGCGAGCTCGCGCCGGGCACCAGCGATGTGCTCGAGCAGGCGGTGCGCGAGGTGAAGGTACCTGCCGGACGCCGGGTGTACGCGTGGGTGGCCGGCGAAGCGGGGTGCCTGCGCGGCATCCGCAAGTTCGTCCGCAACGACCTCGGCATCGGGCCGAAGGACTCCCTTGTCGCCGGCTACTGGAAGCGTGGCGTCGCCGACTTCGATCGAGAGGATGAGCGGTAATGACCGATGAACAGGTGATCGGTGACGTGGCAGGTGTGCTGGGTGTCGACCCGGCCGAACTGACCGCGCAGACCGATCTGCTCGATGCCGGGCTCGATTCGGTGCGCATTATGTCGCTGGTGGAGAAATGGCGGTCGGCTGGACATGCGGATATCGACTTCCCCACGCTCGCAGGCGATCCCGTCCTCGGGTCCTGGATCGAACTGCTGGCCTGAGCCGCGGGGTGGTGTGCCGGGCACGCCACCCCCGGCTGGTTCAGTTCCCGTGCGCGCCGTCGGCCAGCAACTGCCGCAGCTCCTTGCGGCTGGTCTTGCCGACGCCGGTCTCGGGGAACTCGTCGACGACGACCACCGCGTCGGGCATCTTCCAGGCCGCGACACCACGCTGCCGCACGAACGAGCGCACCGTGGTCAGAGTCGGCCGCCGCACCGAGTCGGCGGGCTGGACGAACGCGCAGATGCGCTGGCCGAGTACGGGATCCGGGGTACCTACGATCACCGCGTCACGGACGTCGGGATGTTCGAGCAGATGGGCCTCGAGTTCCTCGGCCGACACCTTCTCCCCGCCCCGGTTCACCCAGTCGCCCGCGCGACCCGCGACGATCAGATTGCCGTCGGGGCGCACCGAGACGATATCGCCGGTGCGGTACCAGCCGTCGGCGGTGAAGCTGCGGGCATCGGCCTCGGGATTGTCGTAGTAGCCGCGAATCGTGTACGGGCCCTGGGTGATCAGATTGCCCTGGCTGCCGGGTGCTACCGGCGCGCCAGTGTCGTCGACCACGGCGATCCGGTCGAACTCCGACATCGGCCTGCCCTGGGTGCCCACCACCACCTCGATCGGATCGTCGAGCCGGGTGTAGCAGACCAGCCCCTCGGCCATGCCGAACACCTGCTGCAGGGTGACGCCGAGCGCCGGTCCGACCCGGCGGGCCAGCTCGTCCTGACAGCGGGCGCCGCCCACCTGCAGCACCCGCAGGCTGGACAGATCGTGTGGCTGCCCCGCTTCGGCCCGCTCGGTCCACAGCCGCGCGAGCGGCGGCACCAGGCCGGTGATGGTGACACCGAACCGCTCGATCAGCGGAAAGGCGGTCGCCGGGGTGGGGTCGGGCGTCATCGCCACCGCGCCACCGGCCCACAGCGCGCCGAGGATGCCCGGCGAGCTCATCGGGAAGTTGTGCGCGATCGGCAGGGTGGCGAGATAGACGGTGTCGCTGTCGAGTTCGCAGATCTCGGCGCTGCGGCGCACGCTGTAGAGGTAGTCGTCGTGGGTGCGGGCGATGAGCTTGGGAATGCCGGTGCTGCCGCCGGAGAGCTGCAGGAACGCGACATCGGCCGCCGACGGTCCGGCCAGATCGACCGGCTCGTCGCGGAACTCGGCGATATCGTGCGCGCCCTCGGGCGAGTCCTGGCCATGGTCGAGGACAAGCAGCACATGGCGCAGGCTCGGCACCTCGGCGCGTACGGTCGCCGCGAGCGCCGCGTAGTCGAAGCGCTGATGGGTGCCACAGGTGATCACGGCGGTCGCGCCCGCCGCCCTGGCGATCGGCACCAGCTCGGCGGCGCGGTGCGCGGGCAGGCAGAACACCGGCAGCGCGCCGAGTTCGAACAGCGCGAAGACCACTTCGACGAATTCGGCGCGGTTGGGCAGCTGCACCAGCACCCGCTCGCCCCGGCCGATGCCCAGCCGGGCCAGGCCGGTGGCCATGGAGCGCGCGCGGTGGTGGAGTTCGGCGTAGGTCCAGCGGACGGCGGGGTCGAGTACCGCGATCCGGTCCGGTGCGGTGGCGGCGCGAGCGGCGAGGACATCGCCGAATGTCTCACCGGTCCAGAGGTTCCGGTCTCGGTAGTGGCGAGCCAAGTCGGCGGGCCACGGGGTGAAACCGGGGAGGACGGGTTCGGTCACGTCGAGCACCTCTTTCCAGCGGGCGATAAAAGTACCGCCGCCTGCGGTTATGAGGGAAGCTAACCACCTGGCGGCAGATTCAGGTTAGGCTAACCTCATGTCTAATGGGGATTCTCGTGGCCGGATCGTCGTCGTCACCGGCGCGGCCAGGGGTATCGGCGCCGCGATCGCCGCCCACTTCGCCGCCGGGGAGCGCGTCGTCTCGCTCTGGGACCTCGACCCCACGGTGCACGACACCGCAGCCGCGATCAACTCCGCCGCCACCGATCTCCACGACGAGAATGCCGGAGCCGCAGCGGCATCCGATACCCGCGCGGCTGTCCACGGAGTCACCGTCGACATCACCGACGCCGACGCCGTACATGCCGCCTTCGACCGGCTGAGCGCCGAACACGGCACCGTCGAGGTGCTGGCGCACGCCGCGGGCGTCATGGTCGGCGGCACCGCGCTGCATCTGGACCCGGCCGACTGGACCCGCTGCCTCACCGTGAACGCCACGGGGACCATGCTGGTCACCCAGCGCGCCGCCACCGACATGGCCGCCGCCGGCCACGGATCGATCGTCGTCGTCTCCTCCAACGCCGCGGCCGCCCCCCGCGTCGGTATGGCCGCCTACGGCGCCGCCAAGGCCGCCGCCACCGCGTTCACCAGATCGCTTGCGCTGCAAGTGGCACCGCTGGGGGTCCGGGTCAACCTGGTCTCCCCCGGCTCCACCGACACGGCCATGCTGCGCGACATGTTCGGCGGCGCGCCGCTGGACGAGACCGCCGAGACCGCGCTGCTGGACGGTGATCCCACCGTCTACCGGCTCGGTATCCCGTTGCGGCGCATCGCCGCTCCCACCGACGTCGCCTCGGCCGTCCACTTCCTGGCGTCCGACGGTGCCCGCCACATCACCATGCACGACCTGCGGGTCGACGGTGGCGCAACGCTGGATATGTGACCGAAAGGGTGATCACCATCAGTACCGACAGTTCAGACCCCGCTTTCGTGCTGTCCCGTCCGCAGCGGACCGTGTCCGCGTCCGCGGGCGGGACGATCTTCCGTTCGGCGCACGAGGCGGTGACCGCCCTGCGCAGCGGCCGGATCAGCCATATCGTCGGCGCGCTGCCCTTCACCCCCGGTGCGCCCACCGCGCTGTGGGCACCCGACTCGGTGACCGTCACCGACGCGCCGTATCCGCCCCGGCTACCCACCCCCGTCCCCCGCTTCGAGTTCGACGCCGCCCTGCCGACACCCGACGAGCACCTGCACCGCGTCGCCGCCGCGGTCGAACAGCTCGGCGATCCAGGCCACCCGCTGCGGAAGGTGGTGCTGGCCAGGGCTGTTCGCGCAGTGGCGGCGCGGCCGGTGCGGGCGCGCGACATTCTCGACCTGATGGTCGGCTCCGATCCGCACTCCAACGGCTTCCTGGTCGACCTCTCGGCGGCGGGTGGCCGCTATCCGGGGCGTCATCTCGTCGGGTCGAGCCCGGAGATCCTGGTGCGCCGCACCGGCGGCGAGGTGCTGAGTCATCCGCTCGCGGGTTCGGCGCGGCGGGTACTCGCCGACCCGGCGGCCGATCGGCTGGCGGCCGACACCCTGCTCACCTCGGCCAAAGACCACGCCGAACACCGCTACGTCGTCGACCAGGTCTCGGCCGTGCTCAGCGACCGCTGCGCCGATGTGGACACGCCCGCACCGGAACTCACCTCCACCCCGGCCATGTGGCATCTCGGCACGCCCATCTCCGCCACCGTGCCGCTCGCCGGGCCGTCGGCCCTCGAGCTGGCGGTAGCCCTGCATCCCACACCGGCGATCTGCGGTACGCCTACCGGCACGGCCGCCCGGCTCATCGCCGAACTCGAGGGTGAACGCGGCTTCTACGCGGGCGCGGTCGGCTGGTGCGACGCCGACGGCAACGGCGAGTGGATGGTGAGCATCCGCTGCGCCGAACTGTCCGCCGACGGCACCACGCTGCTCGCGCACGCGGGCGGTGGGATCGTGGCCGCCTCGGACCCCGCCGCCGAATTGGCCGAGACCACCGGCAAATTCCAGCGCATCCTCGGCCCGCTCGGCATCGCCGACCTGCCCGTCACCGTCTGAACCGCTATCCCGAGCGAACGAGAGCTCCGCATGGCTATTCCCCCGATCGCCCCCTATTCGATGCCCGGCGCCGACGCGTTCACCGCCGCGCAGGTCGACTGGACCGCCGAACCAGGGCGCTGCGCGCTGCTGATCCACGACATGCAGCAGTACTTCCTCGACGCCTACGACCTGAACCAGGATCCGGCCATGACCCTGGTCGCGAACATCACCAGGCTGCGCGCCCGCTGCCACGACCTCGGCATCCCGGTGATCTACACGATGCAACCGGGCAACCAGCATCCGTCCCGGCGCGGCATTCTCGCCGACTTCTGGGGCAGCGGCATGGCCGAGGGCGCCGATACCGAGGTCATCGCGGCCCTGGCCCCACAGCCGCAGGACATCCAGGTCACCAAGTGGCGCTATTCGGCCTTCCAGCGCACCGATCTGCGTGAGCTGCTCGGCTACTACCGGCGCGACCAGTTGCTGGTCACCGGCGTCTACACCCACATGGGCTGCATGCTCAGCGCCGCCGAGGCGTTCATGGGTGACGTGCGGCCGTTCCTCGTGCACGACGCGACCGCGGACTTCAGCCGCGATGAGCACGTGATGGCGCTGAACTATGTGGCCCGGCGCTGCGGCGCGGTCACCGGCACCGATGCGCTGTTGCGCAGGCTGGACGCGGCGCGCGTCGAAGCCGACGCCTGATCCGGCCCGCGCACCGCGCTATTCGGGTGGCGCGGGTCACAATCTGCCATACAAACCAAAGTTAGGCTAACCTACTCTCCGCTCTCTCCCGTTCGGCCCGCCTGCGGGACGGGGCGGGGTGGGTGAGTGTTGAACATGAAGGAGTAGTGGGAACGGTGGAACGGGCCGACAGCAGCGCCGATAATCCCGGATTGCCGCTCACCGGAGCGCAATTGGGCATCTGGAACGCCCAGCGTCTCGATCCCGAATCGCTGAGCTACCTGGTCGGCGAGGTGCTCGAGATCGCGGGCACCGAGCCCATCGATGTGACTTTGCTCGACACCGCGATTCGGCACACCATCGCCGAAACCGACACCATGCGACTGCGTTTCGCCGATACCGCCGACGGTCCGCGTCAGCGGATCACCGCGTTGGCGCCCGAACTCCGTCCGCTGGTCGATCTGCGCGGCGAGGCCGATCCGGTCGCCGCGGCGCACCGGCTGGTCGCGGCCGAACGGGAACGCTCCGCCACCTACTGCCGCGCGATGGTCGACCGGCAGCTCTACACCTACACCCTGCTGCGCCTCACCGATACCGACGTGTGGTGCATCCAGCTCTACCACCATCTGATCATCGACGGCTACAGCGCGGCCATGGTCTCGCGCCGGGTCGCCGCGCACTACACCGCGCTGCGGCGCGGCGCAGAGGCGCCGCGCCTGCGCTGGGGCTCGATCGACACCCTCGTCGCCGAGGACCTGGAATACCGTGCGAGCCAGGCACATCAGCACGACCGCGACTACTGGCGCGACCGGCTCACCCCACTGCCGCCGCTGGACGGTCGCGGACAGGCACCCGACGGCGTTGTCGAGCGGACGCACGAGGCGCGCGCCGTGCTCGACGCCGACCTGGTGGCCCGGGTCAAGGAAGCGGCCACCGCGGCGGGCATCACCTGGGCCGATGTACTCGTCGCCGGATATGTGGGATTCGTGCACCGGCTGCTCGGGGAGACCGATGTGGTCATCGCGCTGCCGGTGATGGCGCGCGTCGGCAAGACCGCGCTCACCACGCCGTCCATGGCTGTCAATGTGCTGCCCCTTCGGGTTTCGGTGTCCAGCCAGGATCGCCTCGGCGACCTCGGCAAGCGCGTGGCCGACGCGCTGCGCGAGGTGCGCGCGCACCAGCGATTCCGGGGTGAGGACCTGGCCCGCGAGTTCGGCGGCGCGCAGACCGGTGCGCTGCTGCACGGCATCGGCATCAACCTCAAGGCGTTCGACTTCGCCCTCGACTTCGACGGCGCCACCGGCACCTTGCGCAATGTCGCCGGTGGCCCGCCGGAGGACCTCGGCCTGACCGTGACCCCGCTGGCCGAGGACCGTATCCAGCTGGGCTTCGAGGTCGACGCGCGCTCGCTGGACGCCGTCACCGTCCGGCGGCGGATGGCCGCGCTGGTCACGTTGATCACCGAGCTGGTCGACGCGGCGGACCGGCCGATCGGCGCGATCGGGCTGTACCCGGCCGAGCTCGGGGAACGCATCGCCGCCGAGCGAGCGGGGGCCGCGCTGCCGGGCAGCCCCGAAGACGTGGTCGCGGTGTTCGACGCCATGGTCGCCGCGCGGCCCGACGACATCGTGCTCGCCGGCGGCGCCGACCGGCTCACCGCCGCCGAACTCGGCGCCAGGGTGCACCGGCTGGCACGCTACCTGCGTGGTCGCGGCGTCGGACCCGAGGACATCGTCGGCATCGCGCTCCCCCGCGGGATCGACCTGGTGGTCGCACTACTGGCGGTGCGGCACGCGGGTGCCGCTTTCCTGATGCTCGACATCGCCCATCCCGCACAGCGTCTCGCCGACATCGTCGCCGACGCCGCACCGGTACTGATCCTCACCGACGACGCGGTCGCCATGTTCGCGGGATCGACCTACCCGGCCGTCGGTCCGAACACGGCAACCACCGAGCTCACGCACACCACTACCGGTTCAGACACGATGGTCACCGAGTCGGCGCGACCGGTCGCCGGATCGAACACGGTGGCCGCACAGCCGCCGCGACCAGCCGCCGGTTCCGAAACGGTGGCCGCCGAGCCGGCACACGCGACCGTGAGTTCAGAGGTGGCCGTCGCCCAGTCGGCCGGCACGCCACGGTCGTCTTTGGTTCGCCTGTCGGACAATCGACTTCGCGAGAGCATCGCCCAGTTCGACAGCGGTCCGCTGGTGGTGGGCGAGCTTGCCGCGCCACGCTCGCCCGCCCACCTGGCCTATGTCGTGTACACCTCCGGTTCGACCGGCAAGCCCAAGGGCGTGCAGATCACCTGCGGGGCGATGGCACAACTGCTGCACCACCATCGCGCGACCGTTTACGCCGAGGCCGCCGAGCGGGCCGGTGGGCGGCAGCTACGTGTTGCGCACACCTATTCGTTCGCCTTCGACGCGGCGCTGGATCAGCTGCTGTGGCTGTGGTGTGGGCATCGAATCCAGCTGTACGACACCGATATCCAGAAGGACGCCGCCGCCCAGGTCGCCGCGTTCGCCGCCGACCGCATCGATGTCGTCGACACGACGCCGTCGATGGCGACCGCGCTACTGGACAACGGCCTGCTCGACAGCGCGCACCGGCCGGAGCTGCTGCTGCTCGGCGGCGAGGCGACTCCGCCCGCCCTGTGGTCGGCCATCGTGGCAGCGGGGGTGGCCGCCCGCAATATGTACGGCCCCACCGAGGCCACCGTCGACGCGCTCAGCGCACCGGTGACCGGAGCACAACCGCATGTCGGTGGGCCGCTCGCCGGTACCAGCGCCTATCTGCTCGACGGCGCGCTGCGCCCGGTGCCGGACAGGGAGATCGGCGAACTCTATCTGGCCGGACCGCAATTGGCGCGTGGCTATCTGGGCCGCGAGGTGGTGACGGCGGAGCGGTTCGTCGCCGACCCGTTCGCGGCGGGCGAGCGCATGTACCGCACCGGCGACCGGGCCCGCTGGCTGCCCGGCCGTGGCTACGACTACCTCGGGCGCGGCGATCAGCAGATCAAGGTGCGCGGTTACCGGGTGGAGCTGGGTGAGGTCGAGGCCGCGCTCGGCGCGCTGCCCGGCGTGGCCGCCGCGGCCGCCACCATCCGCACCTCCGGCGAGAGCACCCGGCTGGTCGGCTATCTGGTCCCCGAGGCAGGGCGGGCGCTCGATCCCGACCAGCTGCGGCACCGGCTGACCACCCTGGTGCCCGACCATTTGGTGCCATCGGCGCTCGTCGTGCTCGACGCGCTCCCGACCACCGTCAACGGCAAACTCGACCGCGCCGCCCTGCCCGCACCTCAGCTGACCACCACCGGCCGCCCGCCACGCACCGACGCCGAACGCGCGCTGTGCGGCGTGGTCGCCGAGGCGCTCGGAGCGGCGCGGGTGCACGCCACCGACGACTTCTTCGGTCTCGGCGGCGACAGCATCACCGCCATCGGCGTGAGCAGCCGCCTGCGCGCACTCGGCCTGCACGTGCCGCCGAAAACCCTGCTCGCGCAACGTGACCTGGCTACCATCGCCGCCACCGCCGAGCCGGTGGCCGACGACGCGGGCGCACCGGCCCCCGACGAGGCCACCGGTACGGTCCCGATCCCGCCCATGGTCGGCGCATTGCTCGACGCGAACCCCGACCGCTCGGCCGTCTCGGGCTACGCCCAGTGGACCGCGCTGACCTTGCACGAGGACCTGACCCTCGACGACCTGACCACCGGTCTGCAAACCCTGATCGACCGCCACGACGCCCTGCGGGTGGTCCTCGGCGACTCCGGCACCGGCCCCCGGCTCGAGGTCGCGGGCGTCGGCACGGTCCGCGCCGCGGACCTGGTCGGCGAGATCGCCTTCCCCGACCCGCTGCCGAGCCGGGCTGACGACATCGGCCGAGCCGACGCCGAGGTGCAGGCGATCGCTCCCGGCGAGATCCCCGGTCGATCCGGCACGCCCGCGATCCTGTCCGGCGCCGCGACCCAGGCAACATCGGACCCGCACGACACCAGCCGTGCACCGGTGGATGCCAGCCGTGCGCGGCCGGAGACGGCCGACGCGGCAACCAACCATGCGGTCATCGCGAGCCCGGCCGCGCGGATCGAAGCCATTGCGGCGGAACTCGCCGCGGAACTCGATCCTGACGCGGGTGTCGAGATTCGCGCCGCCTTGATGCGTGCCGCGCCGGGGAGCCCCGATCACCTCGTCCTCGTCGTCAATCACCTCGTAGTGGACGGTGTTTCGTGGCGCATCCTCATCCCCGAGCTGTACGAGGCCTGTGCGGCCGCGCGGGAGGAGCGTCCGGCGCGCATGTCCGCCAAGGGGAGTTCGTGGCGCAGGCACGCCACCTTGCTCGCCGTGGCCGGTGCCGAGGGCGCGCATCGCGGCGAACTTCCGTACTGGGAGCGCGCGCTCGGCGCCGAGCCGGTGGCCCCACTCGGTGCACGAGCCATCGACCACACCGTCGATCTGGTCGAGAGTGCTCAGCGGAGCAGGACTTTCGCGACTCCCGGCATCTCCGAGGCGATCCTGACCACCTTGCCCACGGCCTACCTGGCCAAGCCCGACGACGTTCTTCTCGCGGCGCTCATGCTGGCGGTCAATGCCTGGCGGCAGGAACGGGGCGAGACGCTGGAAACGGGCAGACCGGTCGCCGTGGAAGGCCATGGCAGGGAACCGCTGCGCGCCGATACCGATTTCGCGGGCACCATCGGCTGGTTCACCAGCGAATTCCCGGTGTGGACCCCGGCCACCGGCATCGACGACAGCGCCGGTCTCGCCGACGCGCTCGCCGGTGGTGCGGCGGCCGGACGGCTGCTGCGAGCGGTCAAGGAGGCCAAGCGGGCCGTCCCCGGTAACGGTGTCGGCTACGGCGTGCTGCGCAGGCTCGACCCGGAGACCGCGCCGCGGCTGGCCGGTCTGCCTACGCCGGAGCTGCTGCTCAATTACCTCGGCCGCTTCGGCGGCAGCACCACCGCGGGCTGGAGCCTGCCCGAGAACGACGCCTTCGCGGTGACCGAACCGCCGGCGAAGGCGCTCACGGAAGTGCTGTCGCTCAACGTCTTCGTGCGCGAACCAACCACCGCGCAACCGGGTGCGCCCCGCCTCGCGGTGGAGTGGACCGCGGCGGGCGAGATTCTGGACGCGCGTCAGGTGGCGGACCTGCAGCGGCACTGGGAACTGGCGCTGGAGGCGCTGGCCGCGCACGCGCAGCTGTTCCCCGGCGGCCTCACCCCGTCGGACTGCCCCGGCCTGTCCATCGGCCAGGAAACCATCGACGCGCTGGAGCGGACGCACGGACCGCTGGCCGAACTGCTGCCGCTCTCGCCGCTGCAGGAAGGCCTGCTGTTCCACGCGATTCGCGACGGATCCGACGACGCCTACACCCTGGGCGCCCGGGTCGATCTGCACGGACCGACCGACGGTGCCCGGCTGTCGGCGGCCTTCGACACCGTCGTCGGCAGGCATCCCACCATGGCCGCCGCCTTCCACTACGCGGGACTCGACCAGCCGGTACAGGCCGTGCCGCGCGCGGTCGGGATGCCGTGGCGCGAGGTCGATCTGTCCGGGCTGCCGCCGCGCGCCGCGCTGGCCGCCGCCGACCGGCTGGAAGCCGAGGCGATCCGGCACCGGTTCGCGGTGGACCGGTCACCGATGTTGCGCGCCACACTGATCCGCCTGCCCGGCGACACCAACCGCCTGGTACTCAACACCCATCACCTGGTGATCGACGGCTGGTCGACCCCGATCGTCCTGCGTGAGGTCCTTGCCGCCTACCACGGCGACGACCTGCCCGCCGCCGCCCGCTACAGCGACTACCTGGCCTGGATCGGCAGCCGCGACCGCGCTGCCGTGCGCGCGGCCTGGGCCCAGCGCCTGGCCGGGTTCACCGCACCGACGCTGGTCCGCACCGAGACCGCCCGGCAGCGCGAATTCCGGCGCTGGCAGGTGCCGCTGCCCGACACCCTCGGCGCGGCACTGGCCGAACTCGGCCGCGCGCGCGGTCTCACCATGAACACCCTGGTGCAGGGCAGCTGGGCGTTGGTACTTGCCGCCATCACCGGACGCACCGATGTCGTGTTCGGCGCGACCGTCTCCGGCCGTCCGGCCGAGCTGCCAGGCGTCGCGGGCATGGTCGGCCTGTTCGCCAATACCGTGCCGGTGCGCTGCGCGTTCGATCCCGAACGCACCCTGCTCGAGCAGCTGGCCGATCTGCAGGAACACCGGTTCGCCATGCAGGAGTTCGACCATGCCGGTCTGGCGGAGATCGAGCGGATCGTCGGCCTCGGTACCCTGTTCGACACGCTGGTCGCCTTCGAGAACTTCCCGAACTCCGCTGCGGGACAACCCAACTCGCACACCTTGCGGCTCGGGGAATTCCACAACCACGGCAACACCCACTACCCGATGACGCTGATCGCCCCGCCAGGTGACCGGCTGGAACTGGTGATCTGGTACGACCGCGCCGCCGTCCCCGATACCGCGTTGCCCCCGATCGCCGAACGGATCGGCGCGATCCTGACCGCGCTGACCACCGCGCCGTGGACCAGCCCGGCGGACTTCCTCACGCCGCTCGCGGTGTCCGCTGCCGCACCGCACCCCACCGAGCCTGCCGGACTCGCGAATCCGGTCACCGAGCCGACCACGCGGAATCCGGCACCGGCCCCGCGCGGAGCGACCCTCGCCGACTGGGGTGTCACCGCCGACCCGAACGCACCCGCCGTCACCGCAGGCGGGGTGACCATCGACTTCCGCGAGTTCGGTACCCGCGCGAACCGGCTGGCCCGCTGGCTCATCGCCAACGGCGTCGGCCCCGAAACCGTGGTTGCCGTCGCCATGCCGCGCACCATCGACTCGGTGCTCACCGCGCACGCCGTCTGCCGGGCCGGTGGCGTCTACCTCCCGATCGACCCGGAACAGCCAGCGCGGCGCGTCGAGAAGATCCTCGACACCGCCACCCCGGCGCTGGTGCTTCGCTCGCTCGACGACATCGACACCAGCGGCTTCGACGACACCGAACTCACCGACCGCGACCGGCTCGCCCCGCTGCGCCCCGCCAATATCGCCTGTCTGCTGTTCACTTCGGGCTCCACCGGCACCCCCAAGGGCGTGAGCCTGTCGCACGCCGCGATCATCTCCACCTTCGAATGGCTCTACCGCGCATGCCGGTTCGGCCCCGGCGACACCATGCTTTACCGCACGCCGCCGATCTTCGACGCCTCGCTCATGGAGATGTTCCTGCCGCTGCACCTCGGCGCCAGGATCGTGCTGACCCGGCCCGGCGGGCACCGCGACCCCTACTACCAGGCCGAGCTCATCCGCGCCGAGCGCGTGACAGCGATGTGGATGACCACCTCGATGCTCACCGTGCTCGCCGAGGAGGCCGATCTGTCCGGCTGCGCGGACCTGCGCTGTGTCCTCACCGGCGGTGAGGTACTCCCGCCCGCGACCGCGCACCGCGTGCGCGCGCTCACCGGCGCCGCCGTCCACAACTTCTACGGCCCCACCGAAGCCGCGATCGGCTTCACCATGCACGAGACCGTGGCAGCCGACACCGTCTCGGTGCCGGTCGGCGCCCCCGCCGACGCCGTCCGCATCCTCGACGAACAGTTGCGCCCCGTCCCCGACGGCGCCATCGGCGAGCTGTACCTGACCGGCGTCCGGCTGGCCCGCGGCTACCTGGCCAGGCCCGACCTGAGCGCGGCCGCCTTCGTGGCCGACCCGGAGGGAACCGGAACGCGGATGTACCGCACCGGCGATCTGGTGAAGCGTGACGCGCACGGGGAACTCGACTACGTCGGCCGCACCGACAGTCAGGTGAAACTGCGCGGCCAGCGCATCGAACTCGGCGATATCGAATCGGCCCTGCTCGCCTGCGACGGCGTCGCGCAGGCGGTGGTGCTGCTTCGCGAGGACACCCCTGGTGATCAGCGCCTTGTCGCGTATCTCATCGCCAGGTCCGGCGTCGACCTCGATCCCGCGGCCGTCCGCGAACAGCTGCGAACCATGCTGCCCCCGTACATGATTCCCGCCGCGTTCCTGGCACTCGAGCACATCCCGCGCACCGCGACCGAGAAGATCGCCCGCCTGGAACTGCCTGCGCCGGAAACGGCGGCCCCACGTCCCGCGCGCATCGGCGCTACCGCCGAACCGCACGTCGGGCTCGGTACGGCAGCCGCCGGGGCAGGCGGAGCGCCCATGGACGGCGCGCCGGTAGCCGGCGCCGACTCGACGACGGCCCGCACCCCCACGCCGGGCACGGGCACCGACCCGGCACCTGCCACGCCCGACGACAGCGCACTCGCCCTCGTGCGCTCGGCGATGGCGGCGGTCCTCACCATCGACGATATCGGGGCCGATGACGACTTCTTCGGCGCCGGCGGGCATTCCCTGCTCGCGGTGCGCCTGGTCGGCCGCCTGACCCGAGCCGGCTTGCCGGTGGTGCTCGACGACGTCTTCACCGCGCCCACCGCGCACGGGCTGGCTCAGCGGATCGGCGCGGCCGAGCCGGGCAGGCCACCGGCCGACGGGCTCGCCAGTCTGGGCAGGCGCCTCGATCCGGTCCTCGAGCTGCGCGCCGACGGCACCGCCGAGCCGCTGTTCTGCATCCACCAGATCGGCGGCACCGCATGGAAATACGCGCCGCTGGCCCGGTTGCTGCGGGCCGAGCGACCGATCGTCGGCCTGCAGATGCCGCAGCTCACCGAGCCGGGTTTCCCGACGCGCACGCTCGACGAGCTGGCCGAGTATTACCTGGACGCCGTCCGCCGCATTCAGCCGCAGGGCCCGTACCACTTCCTCGGCTACTCGCTCGGCGGCAATCTCGCGCACGCGATGGCGGCCATCCTGGAGGCCGAGGGTGAACAGGTGGCCTTCGTCGGTCTGCTCGACTCGCATCCGCTGTCGAACCTCACCGAACGGGCGGCGGCCACCCTGGCCGACCCGTCCGGCATGGACGCACTGCTCCCCGAAATCGCCGAGTACGCCCCGGAATTGGCGGTGGTCGTGCGCAACGCTGCGACCGATCTGCTGCGCATGGTGACGCTGTCGGAATCACCACGCTACGGCGGAACGATGGCACTGTACTGCGCCGACAACGGGCTCGAACCCGAACGTGTGCACGCCCAGCTGACCGGATGGACAGCCGCGGGCGCACAGCTGGTGGTCCGGCGACTCCCCTACACGCACAACGACATCGCGATGCCGACCGGCTGGCTCGAGGTCGCCGCGCTCCTCGATGTGGATCCCGCGATCCGCACCTGAACCTTCCACCGGAAAGAAAGTAGGAAACACCCCATGTCCGCGCACCGAATGACGGCACGCATGCGTTCCGCCGTCGCACTCCTGATCGTCGCGGTGACCGCGACGGCAGTGGGCTGCGGCAGCTCCACCGCCGACGAGGCGGCCGACACCGGCACCCGCGAGGTAGCCACCGCCAAGGGCACCGTCACCGTGCCCGCCGACCCGCAGCGCGTGGTCGTCCTCAACGGCGCGCTCGCCGGCTACCTCTACGACCTGGACGCGAAGGTTCAGGCCGCCGATCCGCGCATCCTCGGGCTCACCCTGAATCCCGGTGAGTTCCCGCCGGCCTGGGCCGCCGACGCCGAGGAGCAGGGCACCGAAGCGGTGCCCTCCGGCGACGACCTGAACCTCGAGTTCATCGCCGCCCAGCGGCCCGACCTGATCATCGGCGGCGGCCCCGGCTGGCCCGGCCAGCAGACGATCAAGAACTACGACAAGCTCACCGCGATCGCACCGACGGCGCTGGTGCCGTCGGATGCCGCCAACTGGCAGGACCAGCTGAAGGCGGTCGCCGATTTCGTGAACCGTCCCGAGCAGGTGGACGGCATGATCACCGCCTACTCCGACAAGGTCGCCCAGGTGAAGGCCGGGCTGAAGCTGCCGCAGGGCGCGGCCGCCGTCTGGCAGTCGCAGGCCGACGCCAAGCCGATTCTGCTGGCCCCCAACACCCCGCTGGCCGGGCTGCTCTCCGATGTCGGCATCACCATGGACGAGCAGATCGAGGCCAAGGCGGGCAACCCTTCCAGGGCCGAGGCCGGCGACTGGGTGACCTTCAGCCCCGAGCTGATCAGCACCGTCGTCGACGCCCCCGTGCTGTTCGTGCTGCAGCTCGACGGCGGCCGTGACATCGCGGCGCTGAAGCAGGATCCGGCGATGGCCATGCTGCCCGCCTTCCAGCAGAACCAGGTGTACAAGCTGCCCGCGACCGCGAAGCGCCCGGACTACCGGGAGGCCATGGCGACCCTCGACCTGCTGGCCGGGTACTTCAAGTGAGCACCCGCGGCTGATCGAACCGGCCGCAACACCTGCACTCACCCCGTTCGCCGAGTCCGGCGGGCGGGGTGAGTTCGTTTCGCAGGCCCGAAACGCCACCGGCCCCGTCGTCAGGAGGACGACGGGGCCGGTGTCTTCGGTTGTCTTACAGTGCCTTCAGCTCCTCGGTGACGGCGCCGACGGACTTCTTGGCGTCGCCGAACAGCATGGAGGTGTGGTCGGCGTAGAACAGCGGGTTGTCGATGCCGGCGAAGCCGGAGTTCATCGAGCGCTTGAGCACGATGACGCTCTTGGCCTGGTCGACATTGAGGACCGGCATACCGTAGATCGGGGACGTGGAGTCCTCGCGGGCGGCCGGGTTGGTGACGTCGTTGGCGCCGATCACCAGGACGACGTCGGTGCGGGTGAATTCACCGTTGATGTCGTCCATTTCCTTCATGGCGTCGTAGGACACCTCGGCCTCGGCCAGCAGCACGTTCATGTGGCCGGGCATCCGACCGGCGACCGGGTGGATGGCGTATTTGACCTCGACGCCCTTGCCCTCGAGCAGCTCGGCCATCTCCTTGACCGCGTGCTGGGCCTGGGCCACGGCCATGCCGTAACCGGGCACCACGATGACCTGGTTGGCATAGGCCATCTGGATCGCGGCGTCGGCCGCCGAGGTGGCCTTGGCCGACTTGGCCTCGCCACCACCGCTGGCGGCCGCACCACCGCCACCACCGAAACCACCGGCGACGATGGCCGGGATGGAGCGGTTCATGGCCTTGGCCATGAGGTTGGTCAGGATGGTGCCCGACGCGCCGACGATCATGCCCGCCACGATCATCGCGGTGTTGTTCAGCGCCAGACCCGCGGCCGCGGCCGACAGACCGGTGAGCGCGTTGAGCAGCGAGATCACGACCGGCATGTCCGCGCCGCCGATGGGCAGCACGACCATCAGGCCGAGCACACCGGCCAGCACCAGCAGGCCGATCATCCACAGCTGCGAGACGCCGCCGTTGTCGGCGCCGAACCCGATCACCACCGCGCACACGATCGCGCCGAGCAGCAGCAGCAGGTTCAGCGGCTGCTGCAGCTTGCCGATGCCGATCGGCTTGCCGGACAGGATCTCCTGCAGCTTGGCGAAGGCGATGATCGAGCCCCAGAACGACACCGAGCCGATCACCGCGGCGAACAGCGAACCGATGATGATGTGGATAGTCGGCTCGTCGTGCAGCTGGGAGAAACCGGAGCTGTCGATGAACTCGGCCCAGGCGATCAACGCGACCGTGCCACCACCGACACCGTTGAACGCCGCGACCAGCTGCGGCATCTCGGTCATCTTGGTGCGCACCGCGGGCGGAACACCCAGCGCGACACCGACGACCAGGCCTGCCACGATCAGGACCCAGTTCAGCATGGCCGCGTCGCGGATCGAGATCAGCGTGGCGATGACCGCGATCGCCATACCGACCGCGGCGATCTGGTTGCCGCGCACCGCGGTCTTGGGGCCGGTCAGGCCCATCAGGCCGTAGATGAACATGGAGAAGGCCACGATGTAGAGGCCGTTGACCAGATAGGTCATGTTGTCGACTGCGTGCATCACTCGGCCGCCTTCTTCTTGCCCTTGAACATCCCGAGCATCCGGTCGGTGACCACGAAGCCACCGATCACGTTCAGCGTGCCGAACACCACCGCGACGAACAGGATGATCTGCGCCAGCAGCGACGGGTCCTCGATATTGCCGAGCACCACCAGCGCACCGAGCACCACGATGCCGTGGATGGCGTTGGTGCCCGACATCAGCGGGGTGTGCAGGGTGTTGGGCACCTTGGAGATGACCGCGAAGCCCACGAAGCCGGACAGCACCAGGATGGCGATATTGGCGAAAAGTTCGGTGTACATCAGGCTTGCCCCTCCCGGGTGACGCAGGAATCGGCCAGCACCTGATCGTCGAAATCGGGTGCGAGCTTGCCGTCGACCAGCATCAGTTCCAGCAGCGCGGCGATGTTCTTGGAGTACAGCTCGCTGGCGTGCTCGGGCATGGTCGCGGGCAGGTTCAGCGGCGAGGCGATGGTCACCTGGTGCTTGACCACGGTCTGGCCGGGCTCGGTGAGCTCGCAGTTGCCGCCGGTCTCCCCGGCCAGGTCGACGATCACGCTGCCGGGCTTCATCCCCTCCACCGCGGCGGCGGTGACCAGGCGCGGCGCGGGACGGCCCGGCACCAGCGCGGTGGTGATCACCACGTCGAAGCCCTTGATGGCGTCTTCGAGGGCCTTCTGCTGCTGGGCCTTCTCGTCGTCGGTGAGTTCGCGGGCGTAGCCGCCCTCACCGGCGGCGTCGATGCCGAGATCGAGCCACTGGGCACCAACCGAACGCACCTGATCGGCGACCTCGGGACGCACGTCGTAACCGGTGGTGCGCCCACCCAGCCGCTTGGCCGTGGCCAAAGCCTGCAGACCGGCGACGCCGACACCGAGCACCAGCACGGTGGCCGGTTTCACGGTGCCCGCCGCGGTGGTCAGCATCGGGAAGAACCGGGTCGACTCCGACGCCGCGAGCAGCACCGCCTTGTACCCGGACACATTCGCCTGCGAGGACAGCGCGTCCATCACCTGCGCGCGCGAGATCCGCGGAATCGCCTCCACCGCGAAGGCCTGCACCCCCGCCGACTTCAACGCACCGATCTGGTTCTCGGCATTCCGCGGTGCCAGGAACCCGATCAGCGTCTGCCCCGAGGACAGCTCGGCCACCTCGGCATCACTGGGCGGTGCCACCTTCACCACGACCTCGGCCGACCACGGATCCCCGATGGTCGCACCCGCCGCGACATAGGCTTCGTCGGGAATGAGCGCACCTAGGCCCGCGCCGGCTTCCACGACCACCTCGACACCCTGTTTGACGAGGGTGGGGATGATCTTGGGCACCAGCGCAACCCGCCGCTCACCCGCGCCGGATTCGCGAACGACTCCGACACGCGCGCCGCGCGGCGAATCCGCGCCGACGTTTTGCGTTGTCTCCACTGGTCAGACTTCCTTTTCGTGCTGGCTACGCGCCTGGGAACAACGGACCCGCCGATATTACTTGCGAGTAAGTTCGGCTTAAATCCTCGCAACTGTACTCGGCTCGCGGTGAGCCTAGCCGAGATGCCGGTCACAGCGGAGTGCTGGACAACCCGGCCCCGAATCGGGCAGACCCGACACGTTTCGCCAAGTTGGCGCCACTTCCTCGCCGTCGACATAGCCGAGAATATTCGTCGCCGCAGGTCGGGCCGGACAAGTACGCACACCCGCGTGCGTTACTTACTCACGGGTCCGAATCCTGGTCGGCCGACCGGCTCGTCACCCGAACGTGACGCGCGTCATGCCCGGCCATAGCGCACGACTGTTGCGCGATGCATGTCACACCGTAGGGTCGACGCTGTGAACGACTGCGTTTTCTGCCGGATCGTGGCGGGTGCCGCGCCGGCCACCATGGTCTACGAGGACGACGCGGTGTGCGCCTTCCTCGACATCAGGCCGATCACCCGCGGCCACACCCTGGTCGTTCCCCGAACGCACGCCACCGAGCTCGACGATCTCGATCCCGAGCTCGGCACCGCGGTCTTCCGCACCGCCCACCGGCTCGCGCGCGCCCTGCGCCGCGGCGGTCTGGCCAGCGACGGCGCGAATCTGGTCCTCAACGACGGCGTCGCGGCCTTCCAGACCGTCGGCCATGTGCACCTGCACGTAGTACCGCGCAAACACGGTGACAAACTCAGCTTCGCCAAGGGATTCCTGCTGCGCCGCCCCCACGAACCGGAGGCCACCGCGGCGGCGATCCGCGCGGGCCTCACCGCGCTCGCGGGACCCGACATCGCGTCGACCGTCTCGCCGTCCAACCCGAGCGAAGCCGAAGGAGCCCAGGGATGACCGAGCCGACCCCCGACCGCGAACAGCTCACCGATCTGCTCGCCCAGCAGTGGGAGGCCATCGGCACCCTGGTGGCCGATCTGGACGAGAAGGCGTGGCGGGCATCGTCACCCCTGCCGGGCTGGACGCTGTTCGACGTGGTGGCGCACGTGGTCGGCACCGAATCCTGGCTGCTCGGCGAGACCCCGCCGCCGCACGACCCGCTGCGGCCGAAGACCGATGTGCGGACGCTGCCGCATGTGCGCAACGAGATCGCCGTGCTCAACGAGATCTGGGTGGACCGGCTGCGTCCGCTCTCGGGCAAGCGGCTGCTCGCGCTCTTCGACGAAGTCACCGACCGCAGGCTGGCGGCACTGGCGGCGATGGACACCAAGGCATGGGAGACGCCGACGGTGTCACCGGTCGGGCAGGTGCCCTACGGACGGTTCATGCGGGTGCGGCTGTTCGACTGCTGGATGCACGAACTCGACCTGGCCGACGGCATCGGCCGCAGCGTCACCGAGGGCGGCCCGCGCGCGGAAACGGCGTTCGCCGAGCTCACCGCGGGCCTCGGCCGCGCGGTCGTGAAGGGCGCCAAGGCACCCGACGGTTCGCGGATCACCCTCGACCTCACCGGCCCGGTGACCAGGCGGATCCATCTCGCCGTCGTCGACGGGCGCGGCGCGGTGCTCGACGAGCCCGACGGCGAGCCGTCCGCGGTACTCGGCCTGGATTCCGGGCTGTTCGCGCGGCTGCGTGGCGGCCGGACCACAGCGGACGCGCATCGCGACGAGATCACCGTCTCGGGAGATACGGCGCTGGGCGAGCGGCTGGCGCGGAACCTGGCCTTCACCATCTGATGCGCTTGTTCCTGGCGTCGTACCGGTTCGGGGCCTTCGCCGACCGGCTCGCCGGGCTGGTGGGGACCCCCGGGCCGATCGCGGTGATCCCCAATGCCTGCGACGCCTGGCCGGACGCGTGGGCGGCGGCGGTGACCAGCGACGTGACTCCGCTACGGCGGCACGGGTATTCGCCGGAGGTGCTCGATCTGCGCGAATACGCGGGGCGCCCTTCGGCGCTGGAACGGCGGCTGCGCGAGTTCACGGCCGTGTGGGTGCGCGGCGGGAACACCTTCGTGCTGCGGGCCCAATTCGCTCGCAGCGGAGCCGATTCGGTGCTGCCCGCACTGCTGGGCGAGGACGCCCTCGTCTACGCGGGCTACAGCGCGGGCGCGTGCCTGCTCGCACCCTCGCTGGCCGGGCTGGAGACGATGGACGATCCGGCCGAGGTGCGGCCCGCGACCGGCGTCGAGGCGCGCTGGGACGGGCTCGGTCTGGTGGACCGGCAGCTCGTCGTCCACGTCGACTCCCCGACCGACCCCGACGACGACGCGGCGAAGGTCATCGCCCGCTACCGCGCCGACGGCGTCGCGCACTGGACGCTCACCGACGACGATGTCGTCGTTGTCGACGGTCAGGAGCTCGAACTTCTGCGCGGGTGAACAGCTTTCGCCCCATCGAGCACTCGCGCACACCGGAGCCCCGCATCCCGAGGCTCACCGACCGGCGGCGACCGGATGCTCGGATCGCTTGCCCCTGAACACGATCCAGCGCATCGCCGAGTACATGTAGACCGCCTCGCACCCACCCGCCAGCACCCGCGCGACGTGGTAGTCCACGCCGATGGCCACCAGCGCGGAACCGACGCCGAGGATGAAGGCCAGATAGTTGACCAGCACCACCACCGCGTACACCACGGCCTGCCTGCCCATCGGCGCGTGCGAGTGGAAGTTGAAGGTGCGGTTGAGCACGAACGCCAGCGCGAACGCGGTGATGTAGGCGAGGGTGAACGCCACCGGTACCGGCAGGTGGAATACCGAATGCAGCAGGGTGAGCAGTAGCAGGTCGACCGCGAAGGTGAAGCTGTTGATCAGCGCGAAGCCGAGCAGGGTCGCCGGGACGACCCGGTCCAGCCCGAACGGCAGCACGGCCACCACGGCACCGCACCAGCGGGTGAACCGGTCGGCGATCGAATCGATACCCGCGTGCTGCTCCACGGCGTCAGCCTGCCAGCGCGAGATGACGCCGAGGTGAGCAATCGGCGAACGGGTGAGGGTCCCGCGCTCGGCTCGACGCCGGCGTCCTCGACCCGCGACCGATCCGGCTCAGCGCGGCAGCGCGACAGCCCGGCGCGGATCCTCGTCGTGCCCGCGGTCGAGCGCGGTCCAGGCAGCGAGGCAGCGGCGGCGGGTGAACTCGTCGGCTTCGGCGAGGAGCGCATCGCGCAACAGGATCGGGGTGGCTGCCCACGCCGCGGCGATCTCGGCCAGCGCGCGCACCCCGAACATGCCGGTGGACTCGAGCGCGGCCAGCCATTCGGTGTGCTCGCCCGCGTGCACCCGGCGCATCGCGTCGGGATCGATGCCAGCGTCGGCGTACTCCGCGGCGAGCAGGGCGCCGACGATATCGCTTCGGTCCTGCGGTTCCTGCATCTTCCGGCCCTCCCGGTGATGAACGGTGCGTCGGATCGTGCGGCGCACCGAACACCCGCCGCACCCGTTCCACGCATTGTGACGGCTTGGACGCCGTATACACCAACCGGGCGCGCCAGATCACAGTCATGCGCGAAACGACTTGGTTCGCAACCCAGCACCCCGCCCGGCCGACTGGTCGTCCGATCACCGGGCTCAGGCGTCGCGGACTCCCCGCCGGATTCCGCCCGCGATGCCTGGTGATCGCCTGACCGACGGGGGTGGGGCGGGTTAGCTTAAGGGGATGGGCGCGGTGGATATCGACGGGTTGAGTGCGGTCGTTTCGGCGGGCGCGGTGGTGACCGATCCCGATCTGCTGGCGGGGTACCGGCAGGATTGGGCGCGCGACCCGGCGGCGGGGACACCGGTCGCGGTGGTCCGCGCGCGCGGCACCGCCGACGTGGCGGCGACGCTGCGGTGGGCCCACGCCAACCGGGTGCCGGTGGTGCCGCGCGGCGCCGGATCCGGGCTGTCCGGCGGGGCGACCGCGGTGGCGGGCGGGATCGTGCTGAGCACCGAATCGATGCGGGAGATCACCGTGGACGCGGTCACCCGGACCGCGGTGGTCCAGCCCGGACTGCTCAATGCCGAGGTCAAGCGGGCGGTGGCGGCGCAGGGGCTGTGGTACCCGCCGGACCCGTCCTCGTTCGAGATGTGCTCGATCGGTGGCAACGCGGCCACCAACGCGGGCGGGCTGTGCTGTGTGAAGTACGGCGTCACCACCGACTACGTCCTCGGGATGGAGGTGGTGCTCGCCGACGGGACCGTGGTGCGGCTCGGCGGGCCGCGGCTGAAGGACTCGGCCGGGCTGTCGCTGACCAAACTGTTCGTCGGCAGCGAGGGCACACTCGGCGTGATCACCGAACTCACCCTGCGGCTGCTGCCCGCGCAACCACCGCAGGCGACCGTGGTCGCGAGCTTCGGCTCGCTGTCCGCCGCCACCGACGCGATCCTGGCCATCACCTCGACCCTGCGCCCGGCCATGCTCGAGTTCATGGACACCGTGGCGATCAACGCGGTGGAGGACGAGATGCGGATGGGCCTGGACCGCACCGCCGCCGCACTGCTGGTCGCCAGGTCCGACGCGCCGGGCGAATTCGCCGGACACGAGGCGAAGACGATGGTCTCGCTGTGTGAGAAGGCCGGGGCGAGTGAGGTTTTCGACACCGCCGACCCTGAGGAAGGTGAGGCCTTCACCGCCGCGCGGCGTTTCGCCATCCCGGCGGTGGAGAAGATCGGCCCACTGCTGCTCGAGGACGTCGGGGTGCCGCTGCCCCGCCTCGGCGACCTGATCACCGGGATCACCGCCATCGGCGAACGCAACGACGTGCTGGTATCGGTCATCGCGCACGCGGGCGACGGCAACACCCACCCGCTGATCGTGCACGACCCCACCGACCCGGACAACACCGCCCGCGCGCATCGCGCCTTCGGCGAGATCATGGACCTCGCGATCGCGCTCGGCGGCACCATCACCGGCGAGCACGGAGTCGGCCGGTTGAAGAAGGCGTGGCTACCCGACCAGGTCGGCCCCGAGGTGATGGCACTGACCCGCCGGATCAAGGACGCGCTCGACCCGGCGGGAATCCTCAACCCCGGCGCGATCCTCTGACGCCCCGAACGTCCGCGCTCGGCGCGCCGCCGATCACAGCGGAACAAACCGACGCGGCCTCCGGGTTAACATCCGATATGACCACCAGGCTCGAGCACAACGTCGCCGACACCCGTTTCGAGATCTACCTCGACGACGTCCTCGCCGGCTACGCCGACTACGCCGAACGCGAAGACAGCAAGGTCCGCGACTTCCACCACACCATGACCTTCCCGGAGTTCCGGGGCCGCGGGGTAGCCGCCGACGTCGTCGAGTACGCGCTGCGCGACTCGCGCGACAACGGCTTCCGGATCGTCCCCACCTGCTGGTACGTGGAGAAGTACATCGGCACGCACCCCGAATACGCCGAACTCGTCGGCTGATATCGAAAACCGGTCAGCCCAGGTCCGCGTCGCCACCACGGAGCCACGTCCCCGCTCCGGCCCGCGGAAGTGGTTCGGCCGCAAGTAGTTCGGCGACAGACGCGGCGTGGCCCCCGGCACGGGCGGTGCCAGGGGCCACGGAATGTGGTGGGGCCGCGCGAGATCAGCGCAGGAGCTGGCGCGACATCACCAGACGCTGGATCTGGTTGGTGCCCTCGTAGATCTGGGTGATCTTCGCGTCGCGCATCATGCGCTCGACCGGGAAGTCGGTGGTGTAACCGGCGCCGCCGAAGAGCTGGACGGCGTTGGTGGTGACCTCCATGGCCACATCGGAGGCGAAGCACTTGGCGGCGGCGGAGATGAAGCCGAGGTTCTTCTCGCCACGCTCGGCGCGGGCCGCGGAGGTGTAGACCATGAGGCGGGCGGCCTCGACCTTCATCGCCATATCGGCGATCATGAACTGGGTGTTCTGGAAGTCGGCGATGGCCTTGCCGAACTGCTTGCGATCCTTGGTGTAGGCGATGGTCGCGTCCAGCGCGCCCTGGGCCAGGCCGACGGCCTGCGCGCCGATGGTCGGGCGGGTGTGGTCGAGGGTCTGCAGCGCGGTCTTGAAACCGGTGCCGGGCTCGCCGATGATGCGGTCACCCGGGATGCGGCAGTTCTCGAAGTACAGCTCGGCGGTGGGCGAGCCCTTGATGCCCAGCTTGTGCTCGAGCGGGCCGACGACGAAGCCCTCGTCATCGGAGTGCACCATGAACGCGGAGATACCGTTGGCGCCCTTCTCGGCGTCGGTCACGGCCATCACCGTGTACCACTCGGACTTGCCACCGTTGGTGATCCAGCACTTGGAGCCGTTGAGGACCCAGTCGTCACCGTCGGCCTTGGCGCGGGTGCGCATCGACGCGGCGTCGGAGCCCGCCTCGCGCTCGGACAGACAGTACGAGGCCATCTTGCCCTCGACCAGGTCGCCGAGCACCTTCTGCTTCAGCTCCTCGGAGCCGTTGAGGATCAGGCCCATGGTGCCGAGCTTGTTGACGGCCGGGATCAGCGAGGACGAACCGCAGACGCGGGCGACTTCCTCGATCACGATGCAGGTGGCGACCGAGTCGGCGCCCTGGCCGCCGTAGGCCTCCGGCACGTGCACGGCGTTGAAGCCCGCGGCGTTGAGGGCGGTCAGCGCCTCCTCGGGGAAGCGGGCGTTGCCGTCGACGTCCTTGGCGTAGGGAGCGATCTCCTTCTCGGCGAGACCACGGATCGCGCCGCGGAGCTCATCGTGGAAGTCCTCGAGCTGGAACAGGTTGAAATCCGGGTTTCCCGCCATCGGGCACACTCCTGGTCGTGGTAGTGATCGCTGCGGTCCACAGCGCCGTCTTGCATCGGCACCGAGTGCCAATCCGACTCGGATTATACGCCCTTTGTTCCACTACTACGTGGGCATATATCCGTGGCACTGAGTGTCAGATGGAGCGTCGGTCGCCAGTGCGGCGCTCACAGGCTATCGAGCTTCGCGGTGATCATGTCGGCGATCTGACGCGGCGGCATGTCCCGAGGGAACACCGCGACGACCAGCTCCTCGCGAGGCGCCGACTCCTGCGTGCCGCGCGGGATCAGCGCCAGCTCCGCGCGCAGATCCGCGACCGCCGCGCCCGGCTCACCCCGGACCATCCGCCGCAGCAGATAGTTGTGTGTGGCGGTCACCGCCGCGGTGAACTGCACCCGTGCCAGATCCGGCACCTCCGGCAACCGCGCGCGCAGGAAATCGGTGAACAACCGCTCGTACCGGAACACCGTGACGATCTCCCGCTCGCGCAACGCGGGTACCCGACGCACCACCTGATACCGGCGCGCGGCGATATCACGCCACTGCGTGAACCGCTCGAACACACCGATCACGGCCTCACACACCGCGTCCCACGGATCACCGGCGGCCTGCTCGAGGAACTCGGCGGCGAGCGTCAGCTGGAACTCGTGATCGGCGAAGATCACATCCTCCTTGGACCGGAACTGCCGGAAGAACGTCCGCCGGGAGATCCCCGCCGCGACCGCGATCTCGTCCACGGCCGTCGCCTCGTACCCCCGCTCGGCGAACAACCGCAATGCCTGATCCACCACCGTGAGCCGGAACTGCGCCGCATCGTCGTGTGCCACCCGCCCACCCTAGTCAGCGGCTCACGGTCACCATCAGCCAGCCGGACCCGGTGACCAGTGGTCGGTCCGCGACGACCACCGCGTACGAAGCCCGACGAGCGGGCCGCGCGTTCAGCCGAGGAGCTTGGCGCGCAGGGCCTCGTCCTTGTCGAGAACCATCCGTTCCAAGCCCGCCTGGAACTGTTCCATGCGGGTGCGCAGCGCGGGGTCGGCGGCCGCCAGGATGCGCACGGCGAGCAGACCCGCGTTGCGGGCGCCGCCGATGGACACCGTGGCGACCGGAACACCGGCCGGCATCTGGACGATCGAGAGCAGCGAATCCATGCCGTCGAGGTACTTCAACGGCACGGGGACACCGATGACCGGCAGCGGCGTGGCCGAGGCGACCATGCCGGGCAGGTGGGCGGCACCACCCGCACCCGCGATGATCACCGAGACACCCCGGCCCGCGGCCTCACGCGCGTAGTCGAGCATGCGCTGCGGGGTGCGGTGCGCCGAGACGACGCCCACCTCGAAGCGGACGCCGAACTCGGCAAGCGCCTCGGCGGCGGCCTCCATCGTCGGCCAGTCGGAATCGCTGCCCATGATCAGGCCGACCTGGGGGCCGTTGTTGCTCACTGTGGAGTTCCTCTCGAAAGTGGTGGTCATTCGCCGTGCGGATCCCAGCCGTCGGTCCAGACAGCGTGCGACATCCAGTGCGCGGCCCGTTCGGCCTTCTCCCGCACCACCGCGACATCGTCACCGAGGATATTGATGTGGCCGATCTTGCGGTCGGGCCGCTCGCCCTTGCCGTACAGGTGCACCTTGGCCTCTGGCAGCCGGGCGAACAGGTGGTGCAGCCGCTCGTCCATGGACATCGCGGGCGCTTCGGCGGCACCGAGGATGTTGGCCATCACCGTCACCGGCGCCAGCGGGGTGGTGTCGCCGAGCGGGTAGTCGAGCACGGCCCGCAGATGCTGCTCGAACTGGCCGGTGCGGGCTCCGTCCATGCCCCAGTGGCCGGAATTGTGCGGGCGCATGGCCAGCTCGTTCACGAGAATCTCGCCGTCGTGGGTCTCGAACAGCTCGACCGCCATCACCCCGACCACGCCGAGCCCGGCGGCCAGTTCCAGCGCCATGGTCTCGGCGCGGGCCGCGGTGTCCTCCGACAGCTCGGGAGCGGGCGCGATCACCACCGCGCACTGCCCGTTGCGCTGCACGGTCTCCACCACCGGCCAGGTCGCGGCCTGCCCGAACGGCGAACGCGCCACCATCGCCGACAGCTCCCGCTTCAGCGCCACCTTGGCCTCGGCGAGCAAGCCCACACCGTGCGCGAGCTGCTCGGTGACCAGCCGCCGCGCCTCGTCGGCGTCGGCGGGCATCCACACCCCGCGGCCGTCGTAGCCACCACGCACGGCCTTGAGCACGAACGGCCAGCCGTGCTCGGCACCGAAGGCGATCGCGTCCTCGGGCGAGGTGACCTCGACGAACGCGGGCACCGGCAGCCCGAGCGCGGACAGCTTGGTGCGCATGGCCAGCTTGTCCTGGGCATAGATCAGCGCCTGTGGCGGCGGCGCCACATGCACGCCCTCGGCGACCAGCACGTCGAGGTGCTCGGTCGGCACGTGCTCGTGGTCGAAGGTCAGCGCGTGCGAGCCGACAGCGGCCTTACGCAGCGCGGACAGGTCACTGTGGCTGCCCAGCACCACCTCGGGGGTGACCTGGGCGGCCGGGTCGTCGGGGCGCTCGGCGAGCACCCGCAGACGCTGGCCGAGGGCCACCGCGGCCTGGTGCGTCATGCGCGCGAGCTGACCACCACCGACCATCGTGACGGTGGGCATGGCAGACGGATCGAACGAACGTGCAGTCACGTCGTGCAATCTTGTCATGTCGAAAGCGAATCTTTGCTACCGGTACACTCGGAACCCGTGTCAGTTGTCGACGACGTGGTCAGCGTCCTTCCCCCACGCCTACGCGAAACCGCGTACAAGCACCGTGAGCTGATCAAGTTCGCCATCGTCGGTGCCACCACTTTCGTCATCGACAGTGGCATCTTCTACCTCCTGAAATGGACGGTACTGACCGACAAGCCGGTGACCGCCAAGATCATCTCCGGCGTGATCGCGGTGATCGCGTCCTACATCCTCAACCGGGAATGGTCGTTCAAGAACCGTGGCGGCCGGGAGAAACACCACGAGGCCCTGCTGTTCTTCGGCGTCAGCGGCATCGGCGTCGCGCTGAGCAACATTCCCCTCTGGATCTCGAGCTACGTCTTCCACCTGCGGCAACCCGACGTGAGCTTCCTGGTCGAGAACGTCGCCGACTTCGTCAGCGCGTTCATCATCGGCAACCTGCTGCAGATGGCGTTCCGGTTCTGGGCGATGCGCCGCTGGGTGTTCCCCGACGAGATGAACGAGATCGTGGCCGAGTTCGAGGACCTGATCGAAGAGGAACAGCAGCACCTGGGACGGAGTTGACGGCGGCTGACGTCTCGCCCCTCGACGGCGCGGTGGCTCGGTACGCGGCGGTGGCCGGGTCGCGATCAGCGTGGCTCGGTCAACGTCGCGCTGGGTGAGCGGTTGACCTTCGAGCCGAGGAACACCGCGAACAGGGCGGGCCGACGGCGCTGCAACTCCAGGCGCCCACCGTCCGCCTCCACCAGGGCGCGAGCCAGTGCCAAGCCGACACCGGTGGAACCCCCTGCCGAGAAACCGCGGTCGAAGATGTGCGGCGCGAGTTCGTCGCGCACCCCCTCGCCCTCGTCGGCGACCTCCACACAGATCAGCGGATCCCGGCTGCTCATCGTCGGCACCGTGCGCACCGACACCGTGCAGGTGCCGCCGCCGTGCATCAGGGCATTGTCGACCAGCACCGCCACCGCCTCCCGCAACCGCGAACCGGTGATCGGGGCACGCAGCGACTCGTCGCCGATCAGGCGCAGTTCCCTGCCCTCCTCGGTGAACGGATGCGCCCACTCGGCCACCACGCCCCGCAACTCGGCCATCACCGGGACCGGATCGCGGTCGGCGGCGTCTTCGTCCCTCGAGGCGCGCACCAGGTCGTCGATGGCGTCGGTGAGCCGGTCCACCTGGGCCATGGCCTCCTCGGCCTCGTGCACCACCTCCGGGTCGGCGTGGGTGGACAACTCGTCCAGCCGCAACCGCACCGCGGTCAGGCGGCTGCGCAGCTGATGCGAGACATCGGCGACCAGCGCGTGCTCGCGCTGCAGGCGACCGGCGATCTCGACCGTCGCCGAGTCGAGCACATCCGAGACCCGGTCCAGCTCGGCGATGCCGTGCCTGCGCGGATCCGGCCGGAAGTCGCCCATCGCCAGCCGGGCGGCGCGCGCCGCGACATCGCGCAGCGGGTCGGCGACCCGGCGGGCGGTCACCACCGCCACCGAGAACGCGGCGCCGAGCGAGGCGAGCACGGCCAGCGCCACCGCGGCCACCGCCTGCTCCTGTCTGGCATGCATCGGACCGGCGGGCACCTCGAGCCGCAACGATCCGGACGTGCCCATCGACAGCGATTCCACCAGCGGCTCGTCGATGTGGTCGACGCCGATATCCGAGCGCGCGGCGTTGTCCTGCGGGGTCGGGTAGACCACGGTGAGCTTGCCGCCCTCCGGCACCAGCGCCCGCATGGCCCTGGTGTCGAGGCCGTCGTGCACGGTCCCGTCGCCCATCTCCTGGGCGATCACCTCGGCGGCGATACGTTCCAGCCTGCTCTGCAGATCGTTGCGGGTGATGTCCTCCACCCACAGCCAGGCGGTGTAGATCAACGGCACACCGAGCACCACCGTGGTGATGGTCAGCACGGTGAGGATCGAGCGCAGAATGCGGCGGCGCACTAGCCGCGGCCGCTCGCCGGTCCGTCGGTGTTGAGCCGGAAGCCCACCCCGCGCACAGTCACGATGCGCCGCTCCGCCATCGGCCCCTCGTCCCCGATCTTGCGACGCAACCAGGACATGTGCATGTCGAGAGTTTTGGAGCCGCGCAGGTCGGCATCACCCCACACCTCACGCAGGATGGTCTCGCGCGGCACCACCTGACCGGCCCGGTCGATGAGCACCTTGAGCAGCTCGTACTCCTTGTTGGCCAGGTTCACCTCGGCGCCGTTCACCAGGACCCGGCGGGCGGCCGGCTCGAGCCTGATGCCGCCGACCTCCACCGCGTCGTCGCCGATTCCGCTGCGCCGCAACAGCGCACGCACCCGGGCCAGCAGCTCGGCCAGCCGGAACGGCTTGCCGACATAGTCGTCGGCGCCCGCGTCGAGACCGACGACGAAATCGACCTCGTCGGTGCGGGCGGTGAGCATGAGCACCGCCAGATCGGCGCCACTGGCCCTGACCTGCCTGCACACCTCCAGCCCGTCCATCCCGGGCAGCCCGAGATCGAGGATCAGCAGGTCGTGATCGCCTTCGAGGGCGCGGCGCAGCACGGCGGGACCGAACCGTTCGACGGTGACGGTGTAGCCCTCACGGCCGAGGGCACGGGACAGCGGGGCGGCGATCGCCTCGTCGTCTTCGGCGAGCAGTACGGCGGTCATGTGCTCAGATTACGGATGACGGCGCCCGCTCACCGGTAACCGCCACCCCAGGACTGGTCGCGCCTGCTGCCCGCCTCGAACACCTCGTGATAGAGCAGCGCGTGCACCTGCTGAACCTGCGGGATGTCGTCGTACTCCAGCGGCTCCTCCGAGGAGGAACCGATGATCAGGGTGCCGGTACCGAGCATCCGGTCGAAGACCCCGTGCTCGAACTGCACGCTGGAGATGCGGCTGAGCGGGATGTCGATGCCGGTGTGGGTGATCACGCCCTGCCGCACCAGCACCCGGCGGTCGGTGATGATGAAGTGGGTCGACTTCCAGGCGATCACCTTGCCGACGCAGCGCCACAGGATGATCCCGAGCCAGACCAGCCCGATGAGAATGAGCAGCACCGTACGCACCTGGCCCTCGGTATTTCGCCAGGCGAGTCCGCCGAGGAATCCCGCGATCGCGGTGCCACCGATCAGGGTGACGACCGGCCACACCAGCATCTTCCAGTGCGGGTGACGATGCAGGATCAGCTGTTCGTCGGGCGCGAGCACGTCCTCCGGGTACCCCATGGCCGAACGATACCCCGTTGTCACACCGCATTTCTCGTTGCCACGACGGAGGCGATACTGTGACTTCCACGCTAGTCACCAGGTTTTGCCCATTTCTGCTTGCTCGACACCCGACAGTGGAGGCACGCGTGACCAAAGCTCTGACTCAGCTCGAAATCCTCACCGCGCTCGAGCCGGTGGCCGAACAGAATCTCAACCGGCATCTGGCCATCGCCAAGGACTGGAATCCGCACGACTACGTCCCATGGGACGAGGGCCGCAACTTCGCCGCCATGGGCGGAATCGACTGGGAGCCCGAACAGTCCAAGCTCAGCGAGGTGGCCAAGGCCGCCATGATCACCAACCTGCTCACCGAGGACAATCTGCCCTCCTACCACCGTGAGATCGCCGAGAACTTCTCCCAGGACGGCGCCTGGGGTACCTGGGTCGGTCGCTGGACCGCCGAGGAGAACCGGCACGGCATCGTGCTGCGCGACTACCTCGTCGTCACCCGCGGGGTCGACCCGGTGGCCCTGGAAGAGGCCAGGATGGTCCACATGACCCAGGGCGCGCACGCCCCGGCCAACTGGGGCGGATTCCTGGTGAATGTCGCGTATGTGACGTTCCAGGAACTGGCCACCCGAGTCAGCCACCGCAATACCGGCCGCGTCTGCGACGACCCGATCGCCGACCGCATGCTGGCGCGCGTGGCCACCGACGAGAACCTGCACATGATCTTCTACCGAAACCTGTGCTCGGCCGCGCTCGACCTGGTCCCCGATCAGGCGATGCCCGCGATCACCAAGGTGCTCACCAACTTCCAGATGCCCGGCGCAGGCATGCCGAACTGGCGGCGCAACGGCGTACTCATGGCCAAGCACGGCATCTACGACCTGCGTCAGCACCTCGACGAGGTGGTGCGCCCCGTGCTCAAACAGTGGAACATCTTCGGCCGCACCGATTTCGGCCCCGCGGGCGAAGCCGCCCGCGACGACCTGGCCGCCTTCCTCGACAAGCTGGAGAAGGACGTGCTGCGGTTCGAGGAACAGCGCGACCGGCTGCTCGCCCGCGAACGGGAGGTCGCCGAACGCAACGCGGGCGTCGCCGCCCACTGAGCACTCCTACCGGCCCGCCCGCCGATCGACCGCCACGGACGATGACCGTGGCGGCCCGGCCAGGTCGATCAGGTGCCGCGGCGCCCACACCGACGAAGCGAGCCGCGGTGCCTGACCGACCACAGCAGGCGCGTACCCGCGCCACCGCCCGCTGTCAGTACTGGCCACGCAAGTGAGAGACGTCGCCCGCCGACACCGCCCGATCGCCGATCAGCAGCCTGCCGGTGGCGTCGATATCGGTGGCCAACCCTTCCACCACCTCGCCACCGGGCAGTTCGGCGCGCACCTCGACGCCGATGGTCGCGCAACGCTCGCGGTAGGCGGCGGCGAGTTCGCCCGTCGCCCAGCCCGCGCGCTGCCAGGCGGTGAAGCGGGTGGCGAATTCGCTCAGGATCGCGGCGACGAGGGCGGTCCGATCGGTGTCGACGCCTGCCAGGGTCAGCGACGTCGCGTGCGGGACGGGCAGTTCCGCTTCCGCGAGGTCGACATTGAGGCCGACCCCGACCACCACGGCCGGTGCGGCACCGGTGGCGGCGACCTCGGCGAGGATGCCTGCCAGCTTCCGCCCGCCGAGCAGAACATCGTTGGGCCACTTCAGCTCGGCGTCGACGCCGGGGGTGGTCCGCAGCGCGTCGACGACCGCGACCCCGGTGAGCAGCGGCAGCCAGCCGAGCGCGGCCGGATCGATATCGGCGAGGCGCACCAGGATCGACAGCGAGATCTGCGCGCGCGGTGGGCTCACCCAGGTGCGGGCGTGCCTGCCGCGCCCGTGCACCTGTTCCTCCGCGAGCAGGGCCTGGCGATCCACGGTCGAATCGGCGGCACGGGCCACCAGGTCGGCATTGGTGGAACCGGTCGACTCGACGACATCGATCCGGTCGTAGAACGACAGCGGCCCATCGGCCGAGGAGCTGTGCAGACGCTGCGCGTCGATCGGTGCCCTGTTCATGACCGGCACGCTACTCCGACCTGGCGCGACCCTCTGGTGGGCGCACCTAGCTGGGCTTTTTCTACCGGCCGGTAGCGAGACTGCCGTAGTGCGGCGAGGTGTCACTCGTTACACTCGCAACCCATGACGAGTGTCCAGCAGCAGCCCGCATCGGATTCGGCGGGCGCCCCCGATATCCACACGACCGCCGGGAAGCTGGCTGACCTGCGGAATCGGCTGGAAGAAGCGCAACACCCGATGGGTGTCGCGGCGGTCGACAAGGTGCACGCCAAGGGCAAGATGACCGCGCGTGAGCGCATTCTGGCCCTGCTCGACGAGGGTTCCTTCGTCGAGCTCGACGCCCTCGCCAAGCACCGCAGCGTGAACTTCGGCCTGGAGAACAACCGCCCGACCGGCGACGGTGTGGTCACCGGCTACGGCACCATCGACGGCCGCGACGTGTGTGTCTTCTCCCAGGACGTCACCGTCTTCGGTGGCTCGCTCGGCGAGGTGTACGGCGAGAAGATCGTCAAGGTCATGGACCTGGCGCTCAAGACCGGACGCCCGCTCGTCGGCATCAACGAGGGCGCGGGCGCGCGCATCCAGGAGGGCGTCGTCTCGCTCGGCCTCTACGGCGAGATCTTCCACCGCAACGTGCAGGCCTCCGGCGTGATCCCGCAGATCTCGCTGATCATGGGTCCGGCGGCGGGCGGGCACGTGTACTCCCCCGCGCTCACCGACTTCGTGGTGATGGTCGACCAGACCTCGCAGATGTTCGTCACCGGCCCCGACGTGATCAAGACCGTCACCGGTGAAGAGGTCACCATGGAGGACCTCGGTGGCGCGCACACCCACATGGTCAAATCGGGCGTGGCCCACTACGTGGCCTCCGGCGAGCAGGACGCCCTCGACTACGTCAAGGATCTGCTGAGCTACCTGCCGAGCAACAACCGCGCCGAGGCACCGCGGATGGCGCCGTCGGATCCGATCGAGGGCGCGATCGAGGACTCGCTCACCGACGAGGACATCGAGCTCGACACGATCATCCCCGACTCGCCGAACCAGCCGTACGACATGCACGAGGTGATCACCCGGCTGCTCGACGACGACGAGTTCCTCGAGGTGCAGGCCGAGCGCGCGATGAACATCATCTGCGGTTTCGGCCGGGTCGACGGCCGCAGCGTCGGCATCGTCGCCAACCAGCCGACCCAGTTCGCCGGCTGCCTCGACATCGACGCTTCGGAGAAGGCCGCGCGCTTCGTGCGCACCTGCGACGCGTTCAACGTCCCGATCATCACCCTGGTCGACGTGCCCGGCTTCCTGCCCGGCACCGGCCAGGAGTACAACGGCATCATCCGCCGCGGCGCGAAGCTGCTCTACGCCTACGGTGAGGCCACTGTGGGCAAAATCACCATCATCACCCGCAAGGCCTACGGCGGCGCCTACGACGTCATGGGTTCCAAGCACATGGGTGCCGATGTGAACCTGGCCTGGCCGACCGCCCAGATCGCTGTGATGGGTGCCTCCGGCGCGGTCGGATTCGTCTACCGCAAGCAGCTGGCCGAGGCCGCCGAGAGCGGCGCCGATGTCGACGCGCTGCGCCTCGAGCTGCAGAACGAGTACGAGGACACCCTCGTGAACCCGTACGTGGCGGCCGAGCGCGGATACGTCGACGCGGTCATCCCGCCGTCGCATACCCGAGGCCAGATCGTGTCGGCGCTGCGCCTGCTCGAGCGCAAGATGGTGACCCTTCCGCCGAAGAAACACGGCAACATTCCGCTCTGAAACCGCGATAATCCCGGTGGGCCGCGCACACTGGACGGTGTGACGCAACTGTTGATCTGCGCGTCCCCACCGGGAATGATCGCGTGAACCGCGCCGTTAGATCGACGTACGTGCAGGAAGGATCTGGCACCGTGACCACTGTGGCAGAACATGACGTGTTGACCGCCGCCGAGCTCGAGCTCGCTGTCGAACCACTCGTCGACGAAGTCGAAGCACCCGCAGACGTGGAGACCGGCGTGGCTCCCGCCGAACTCGGCGAACCGATGTTCCGCATCGTCAAGGGCTCCCCCACCGACTCCGATATCGCGGCGCTGGTCGCGGTCCTGAGCGCGGCGGCCGCCGCGGCGCCTGCGACCGGCCCGTCCGGCCCCGCCGACGCCTGGGGTGTGCCGACGCTGCAGCACCGGGGCAACTCCCCGTTCTCGCCGTACGCGTACCCGCTGCTGTCGCACCTGCGCTGACCGCCAGGTGACCCGGCTGGTCCTGGCCTCCGCGTCCCCCGCCCGGCTCGGGGTGCTGCGCACGGCGGGCATCGATCCCGTCGTGCGGGTGTCCGGCGTCGACGAGGACGCGGTCGCGGCCGCACTTCCCCCCGACACCTCATCGCCCGATATCGTGGTGGCCCTGGCCAGGGCCAAGGCCGCCGATGTCGCCGCGGTGATTCCCGAACTCGCCGCCGACTGTGTCGTCGTCGGCTGTGATTCGATGCTGCTCGTCGACGGACGATTGCAGGGCAAACCACACGAACCCGAGGTGGCTCGGACCCGCTGGGCCGACATGGCCGGTCGCAGCGCCGACCTGCTCACCGGGCACTGCGTGCTGCGGCTGCGTGACGGCGTGATCGTGGCCGAGTCGGCCGAGTGCAGCGCCACCACGGTGCACTTCGCCAAGCCGACCCCCGACGAACTCGACACCTACATCGCCACCGGTGAGCCGCTGCAGGTCGCCGGGGCGTTCACCCTGGACGGGCTCGGTGGCTGGTTCGTCGACCGGATCGAGGGCGACCCGTCCAGCGTGATCGGGATCGGGCTACCGCTGTTGCGCAGGCTGCTCGAAGACGTCGGTATCGGTGTCACGCAGCTGTGGCGGGACGCGCGGGCCTGACGGCGCGATCACCGGCTCCTGGCCCGCCGCCGGTACCTCCGCCTTCGGCGCCGAGTTCTCCGCGCCGAGCGTGAGTTCCAGCCTGGCCGTGCACAGCTCCGGCTCGGCGAAGGGGTGCAGCCGCACGTCGACCCGGCCACGGGCACCGTTGCGCTCGAGCACCTCCTGCATCAGCCCCATGTGTACCCCGCACACCACCTCGGCGTGCGAGCGGGCCAGTTCGCGCAGCGGGCAGGCGGTGAGGTTGATCTGCACGTGCTCCGGTGTCTCGCCCGCCGGATCCTTCTCGGGGGCGAAGCCGAGTTCCGACATCAGCGACATGGTGATGTCCCTGGCATCGGCCAGCGTCTCCACCTGGTGCGCGCCGATGTCCATCCGCGCGCCCCAGGCGCGGCCCGCGGCGACGGCGGCGGCGGACCTGGCGATGGGGTCGGGCCCGAGCTGGTCGGCGAGGATCTGGGCGAGCTCCTGGTAGCCCACCGAACGCTGGACGGCGCGGTAGCCGATCCGGGGGCGGCCACGGCCGCGCGGGGGCTGCTGGAACTGCCGGACCAGCGATTCCCTGGTGAGCACATCGAGGTGGAACCGCACGGTGGTGACGTGCTGTCCGGTGATCCTGGCCAGTTCCTGGGCATCGAGGGGCTCGGTCGCGCCACGTAGGATCGCGAGCAGTCGCCGTCGCGGCCACGAATCGGACATAGCTCACCCCTCCTCTCCGGAGACTTTATCGGACAGCTCTGCGCTTTATTGAGGCATTGTGTCGATTCGTGACGTGCCATCACAAAGCGATCACACACATACCATCGGCTACGACTCGTTCACACTGTCGCATCCACCCATACTCTCGCGTGAAGGACCACACCGTGCCCGTCGCCCCGGATCCGCACCCCGCCTTCGGTTCCTACGCAGTCCCGCATCGATTGGTAACCACAGAATGGTTGTCCGCAAACATCGGCGTGCCCGGGTTGAAGATCATCGAGTCCAACGATGACATCCTGCTCTACGACATCGGCCATGTCCCGGGCGCGGTCAAGATCGATTGGCGTGGCGATCTGAGCGACCCGGTCACCAGGGACTACATCGACGGCGCCCGCTTCACCGAACTGATGCGCGCCAAGGGCATCCGGCGCGACGACACCGTGGTGATCTACGGCGACCGTGGCAATGCGCAGGCCGCCCATACCGCCTGGATCTTCACCCTGTTCGGCCACGAGGACGTGCGCCTGCTCGACGGCGGCCGCGACGCCTGGATCTCCGAGGAACGCGACACCACCTTCGATCTGCCCTACGCCGCCCCCGGCGACTACCCGCTCGTCGACCGCAACGACTCGGCGGCCCGCGCGTTCCGCGAGGACGTGCTCGCCCGCCTCGGCGCCCCGCTGGTCGACGTGCGCTCGGCCGAGGAGTACGCGGGCGAGCCCGCGCCGAAGCCGCTGGAGCAGGAGTACGCCACCCTGCGCGACGGCCACATCCCGACCGCGGTGAACATCGCGTGGACCGCGGCGTGCGGCGCCGACGGCCGGTTCCGCGCACGGGCCGAGCTCGACGCGGTCTACGGCGAGCTGGCCGCCGAGGACCTGGTGGTCTACAGCCGGGTCGGCGAACGCTCCAGCCACACCTGGTTCGTCCTGACGTTCCTGCTCGGCCGCAGGTCGGTGCGCAATTACGACGGCTCCTGGATCGAATGGGGCAATTCGGTACGACTGCCGATCAGCAAGGGCGCCGAACCGGGTAGCCACGGCCGGATCAATTGAAACGTGTTCACAGTTACCTCCGCCGGGTAGTGTGACCCGCGACCTACTGCACAGTAGGGCTAGCCGGGTGCGGGCCGAATTGGCAGACTGCCTACACTCGCCCGAGACGAAAGTTGTCGATACCGGGCACGGGACCTGCAAGGCGCCCCACCCGAAGCGACCAAAGATTGCACACAGGAGGCTCAGTGCCCAGCCATGCCAGCGCACGGATCACGAAGGTACTCGTAGCTAACCGCGGCGAGATCGCGGTCCGCGTGATCCGGGCTGCCAAGGACGCGGGGATCACCAGCGTCGCGGTGTACGCCGAGCCCGATGCCGACGCTCCCTTCGTGAAGCTCGCCGACGAGGCCTTCGCCCTCGGTGGCCAGACCTCCGCCGAGTCGTACCTCGTGTTCGACAAGATCCTCGACGCCGCCGCCAAGTCCGGTGCGGATGCGATCCACCCCGGTTACGGCTTCCTCTCCGAGAACGCCGACTTCGCCCAGGCCGTCATCGACGCCGGGCTGATCTGGATCGGCCCCTCCCCGCAGTCCATCCGCGACCTGGGCGACAAGGTCACCGCGCGCCACATCGCCGAGCGCGCGCAGGCCCCGATGGCCGCGGGCACCAAGGACCCGGTCAAGAACGCCGACGAGGTCGTCGCATTCGCCAAGGAGTACGGCGTCCCGGTCGCCATCAAGGCGGCCTTCGGTGGTGGTGGCCGCGGCATGAAGGTCGCCCACACCATCGAGGAGATCCCCGAGCTGTTCGAGTCGGCGACCCGCGAGGCCGTGGCCGCGTTCGGCCGCGGTGAGTGCTTCGTCGAGCAGTACCTGGACAAGGCCCGCCACGTCGAGGCCCAGGTCATCGCCGACCAGCACGGCAATGTCGTCGTCGCGGGTACCCGCGACTGCTCGCTGCAGCGCCGCTTCCAGAAGCTCGTCGAGGAGGCGCCGGCGCCGTTCCTGTCCGACGAGGTCCGCGCGAAGATCCACTCCTCGGCCAAGCGCATCTGCCGCGAGGCGGGCTACTACGGCGCAGGCACCGTGGAGTACCTGGTGCAGGGCGAGACCGTGTCGTTCCTCGAGGTGAACACCCGCCTGCAGGTGGAGCACCCGGTCACCGAGGAGACCGCGGGCATCGACCTGGTGCGCCAGCAGTTCCGCATCGCCAACGGCGACGCGCTCACCATCACCGAGGACCCCACCCCGCGCGGTCACTCCTTCGAGTTCCGGATCAACGGCGAGGACGCCGGTCGCGGCTTCCTGCCCGCCCCCGGCCCGGTGAACGTCTACCGTGAGCCGTCGGGCCCCGGTGTCCGCGTGGATTCCGGTGTGGTCGCAGGCAGCGTCATCGGCGGTCAGTTCGACTCGATGCTGGCCAAGCTGATCGTCACCGGCGAGAACCGCGAGCAGGCGCTGCAGCGGGCCCGCCGCGCGCTGGCCGAGTTCGAGGTCGAGGGTCTGGCGACGGTCATCCCGTTCCACCGCGCGATCGTCGAGGACCCGGCGTTCATCGGTGACGGCGAGAAGTTCGACGTCTACACCAAGTGGATCGAAACCGAGTGGAAGAACAGCGTCGAGCCGTACACGGCCGGTGCGCCCGCCGAGGGCGACGACGAGGACCTGCCCCGGCAGAAGGTCGTCGTCGAGGTCGGTGGCCGTCGCGTCGAGGTGTCGCTGCCCGGCCAGTTCACCCTCGGTGGCGGTGCGGCCGGTTCGGCCGGTAACGGCGTGATCCGCAAGAAGCCCAAGCCGCGCAAGCGTGGCGGTGCGGGTGGCGGCGCCGCCTCCGGTGACGCGGTCACCGCGCCCATGCAGGGCACCGTGGTGAAGGTCGCCGTCGAAGAGGGCCAGACCGTGGAGGCGGGCGACCTGATCGTGGTGCTCGAGGCCATGAAGATGGAGAACCCGGTCAACGCGCACAAGGCCGGTGTCGTCACCGGACTCGCCGTCGAGGCCGGCGCCGCGATCACCCAGGGCACCGTCCTGGCGGAAATCAAGTAGTCGCTGTTCCAGCGCGGTCGAGGACCCGGCACCCGATGGGTGGCCGGGTCCTCGCCGGTTCATCACAAAGTTCGTCATATTCGGTCAGCCGCCCACAACACTGTTAGCGTGCCGAAGTGCTTCGAATTGCTCTGCCCTTCACCGCCCTCGTCCTGACCGGATTCCTCACCGCCTGCTCGTCGGAGGAGGCCGCTGTGCCGGCCACCGCGACCGACGCGTCCTCGGCCGCCGCCGCACCGGCGCTCGGCACCGACGACGACCCGATCCTGGCCGAGACGATCGGCTGCGACACCGTCGCCGCCGCCGTGGCACCCTATATCGAGGGCCTGGTACCCCTGGATACCAACGAGGCTGACCAGTACGGCAGCTACTGCAATTGGGAGACCGACACCGACTCGGGCACGATCGCCGAGATCCGTTCGGTCGAGGTCATCATCGAGCCGGGCAACGGCGAGGTGCCCACCGCGCAGACGCTCTCGGCGGGCGGCCTGACCGTGATCCCCGACCAGGAACTCGATTCGGCGGGCGGCATCGCCTACACGCTCGGCGCGACGACCGCTGTCGCGGCTGTCGCGGCCACCACGGTGGAGCTGCCGACCGCGAAGGTGTCGATCACCGGCGGACAGTGGGCGGACGCGCCTGACCTGGACGGTCCGGCCGCGGTCGGCGTTGCCAAGCAGCTGCTGAACATTCCCGGCTGATCCGCGTCGCCCTGGGTGAACGGGCGGCGAAGAACAGCTCTTCGGCCAGGCCGGGCGCGGGGGTCCTGTCGTATCGTGGATCGGGTGACCAGCAGTGCGCGCATCGATGAGGACCCCATCGCGACTCCGGGTCCGGCCACGGTCGCCGCGGTGATCGAGGGCCGTCGCACGGCCGGGCATCGCCACGACGGGCACCGGCTGGCACTGGTGATCGAGGGCGGTGGCAGCCGCGGGGTGTACTCCAGCGGCATGGTGCAGGCCATCGAGGAACTCGGGCTGGCCTCGGTTTTCGACGCGGTGTACGGCACGTCGGCGGGCGCCATCAACGGCGCCTGGCTGCTGTGTGGCCGGGCCGAGACCGGCATGCGGTCCTGGACCGACGCCACGATCATGCGGCGGGTGGTCGACCCGGTGCGCATCCTGCGCGGCCGTCCGGTCTTCGATCTGCGCTACCTGGTGCACCACGTGTACGACGGCATCGAGCCGATGGACTTCCCCGCGATTCTGGCCAACCCCACCACCTTCCACCCGATCGCGACCGATGTCCGCACCGGCGAGCCGGTGGACCTGGCCCCGCACATCGTCGACAAGCCCACCCTGATGACCGCGCTGCGCGCCTCGGCGGGATTGCCGCTGCTCGCCGGTCCGCCGGTGGAGCTCGGTGGCCGCAGCTACTTCGACGGCGGCCTGTCCGAGACCGTCCCGATCCGTTCGGCGGTGGCCGCGGGCATCACCCATGCCCTGGTCCTGCGTACCCGGCGCACCGACGAGGTCCGGCCGCCTGCGCCGCTGCTGCACCGCATCGTCGGCGGCGGCTACATGCGTGCCATCGCCCCCGGCGCCTTCCGCGCTTGGTCGCAGCGCCCCGGTCAGCAGGCCGTCGAGGACAACTTCCTCGCCGGACTCGGCGAGCGGGTCCTGCAGGTGCACCCGCCCGCGAACTCGCCCGCCATCGACAGTGCCGCCCGCGACACCGATCTGCTCACCAGGGCGCTCGACATCGGCCGCAGCGCGGTCCACGCCCTGCTCGGCGCCCAGCCCCGGCCGGCCTGATCGCGTACCCCGATTTGTCGGGGCAGTGGTTTTGCCGGATTTCCCGCTTCCGGCCGCTCCCATAGCGTCGTCCCCGCGGGCCAGGAAGCGTTGGCTGAGCAGCCACCACACTGGACCGCCGGGGCAGCGCTGTTCGACACAGCGTGTCACCCGCACGGCGAGCGCGTAGGAGTGATGGGTGGCCACAGGGGTTGTGACGCGTCGTGAACCGGTGACCGAGCCGGAGCGGGGAACCGGGCCGCAGTGGCATCCGGCGCACCGGATCATCTTCCGGTTCGGTTTCCTGGTCGTCGGTATCGGGATGGCGGGGACATGGCTGCTGCACACGCTGCTGCGCACCGCGGGCTTGCCGCCGGAGACGGTGAACTCGGTCGCCAGGTGGGCGGCACTGTCTCCGCTCAGCGACTGGATCGGCGCGCGGGTGTTCGGTGCCGAGATCGACTACACGATCACCGGAAGCGGCGACACCGCGGCGAAGTGGGTGGGCGTGTTCACGCTGGTCCTGGTCGCCGTGCCGATCACCGCCGCGTGGACAGTGCTCGACCGCCGCCGCACCGACTACCGGCGCCTCGCCGGGGCGTTCCGGCTGTTGTTGCGATTCGCCCTGGTCAGCGCGCTGATGCTGTACGGGATGATCAAGGTGCTGCCAACCCAGATGTCGTTCAATCTGGAGCGGCTGGTCGAACCGTTCGGGCACATGAGCCCGATGGCGGTGCTGTGGGCGCAGTCGTCGCTGTCGGCGCCCTACGAGATCGCCCTCGGCGCGGCGGAAGTCACCGCGGCGCTGCTGCTGATCCTGCCGCGCACGGCGGGACTCGGCTCGGTGCTCGCCGTGCTGGTCGGGTTGCAGGTGCTGTTGGTGAACCTCACCTTCGACGTGCCGGTGAAGCTGTTCGCGATGCAGGTGCTGCTGTACGCCACGATCCTGGCCGCACCCGAGCTCGCCAGGATCGTCCGAGCCGTGCTCGGCACCGCGGTGCCTGCGCGTCCCGCCGAGACCCTGCTCGACAGCCCACGCGGCAACCGGCGGTTACTGATCGCCCAGGCCCTGCTCGGGATGTGGATTCTGGCCGCGTCGATCGCAGAGGCCTACGACGGCTGGCACACCTACGGCAGCGCCAGGCCGACGTCCCCGCTCTACGGGATCTGGAACGTCACCGAGTACACCAGGGACGGCGAACCCGTCCCCGCCCTGGTCGACTTCACCACGCAGGACAGCGGCCTGCCGGTGCCTACGGAACGCTTTCGCCGCATCATCTTCGACATCCCCCAGGGCATGACGGTGCAGCGACTCGACGATTCCCTGGTGTCGTTCCCGGCCCGCGTCGACACCGAGCAGCGGATGATCACCCTGTCCAGGGACACCGAACACCAGTGGCAGCTGGCGCGGTTCGATTACGTGCGGCCACAGCGGGATCAGCTGATCCTCACCGGCACGCTCGGCGGCAAGCCGGTCCGCATGCGGCTGGACCTGGTCGACCTCGCGCAGTTCCCCGCCGTCGCGCGTGGCTTCCACTGGGTCCAGGCCACGCCCTACTACCGGTGAGGCCTAGGCTCGTCACGTGGAACCGATCGAGATCAACGCAGGCGCCTGGTATCTGCGCGCGCTGCGCGCCGACGACCGCATCGACGACCGGCCCGCGCTGGCCGACGGCGGCATCACCGATCCCGGCTATGTCACCACCCGTGCCGCCCAGTGGGCCGACGAGTCCCACTTCTCCTGGGCGGTCTGTGTGCCGACCACTGCCGAGCTGGTCGCCGAGATCGGGGTGACTCCCGGCCCCGGCGATACCGCGACGGTCACCGGCTGGGCGCGGCCCGGCGAGGACGAGGCGCTGGCGGCAGGCCTGGCCTCGGTGCACCGCTTCGTCGCCGGCGCGCTGGGGCTGACGGTGACAGCGACCGCGTGACGCCGGTGTGCGCGGTGCGGACAGCGTCCCGGCCGCGGCCACTCCGCGGGCGCACGACCGGCGGGCAACTCCGCCGCGCTACACGCGCTCGCGCAGCAGTACCGCGTCGAGCGCGTCGACGGCGCTGCCGAGTTCCTCGACGGTGACCGTGAGCGGCGGACGGAACCGGATGCCACGCTCCCCCGTGCCGAGCAGCAGCACATGCTGGCGTTCCCGCATCGCCGTCACCACCCGGTCCCGCAGCTCGGGCGAGGCCAGGGTGATGGCGCACATCAGGCCGCGTCCGCGCGGCTCGCTCACCTTGTCCGGGTGCGCGGCGGCCAGCTGGCCGAGCTGATCGAGCAAGTAGGCACCGCGCGGAACCGATTTCTCGATCAACCGATCCTGTTCCAGCACTTCGAGAATGCGGCGGATGCGCACCATGTCGGTCAGGTTGCCGCCCCAGGTGGAGTTCAGCCGTGAACTCACCCGGAACACATTGTCGGGCACCTCGTCCACGCGCCCGCCCGCCATGATTCCGCACACCTGGGTCTTCTTGCCGAAGGCCACCACATCCGGCTGGATCGCCAATTGCTGGTAAGCCCAGGTGGTTCCGGTCATCCCGACCCCGGTCTGCACCTCGTCCAGCACGAACAGCGCGTCGTTGTCGTGACACAGCCGCTGCATGGCGGCGAGGAAACGCGAGCGCAGATGCCGGTCACCACCCTCGCCCTGGATGGGCTCGGCGATGAAGCAGGCGATGTCGTGCGGATGATCGGCGAAGGCCTGCGCCGCCTGCGCGATCGACCTGGCCTCCAGCGCGTCGAGATCGGGGCCGGCGTGCACGTGCGGAGTGTCGATGCGGGGCCAGTCGAACTTCGGGAAGCGCGCGGTCTTGATCGGATCGGTGTTGGTCAGCGACATCGTGTAGCCACTGCGGCCGTGGAACGCCCCGGTCAGGTGCAGCACCTTGGTACCGAGTTCCGGTGAGCGGCCGTGCGATTCGTTGTGCCTGCTCTTCCAGTCGAACGCGACCTTGAGCGCGTTCTCCACCGCGAGCGCACCACCGTCGACGAAGAACAGGTGCGGCAGCGCGGGATCACCGAGCACCCTGGCGAAGGTCTCGACGAAGCGAGCCATCTCCACGGTGTAGATATCGGAGTTGCTCGGTTTGTTGATAGCGGCGGTGGCCAGCTCGGCACGGAACCGCTCGTCGGCGGCCAGCGCCGGATGGTTCATCCCGAGCGCGTTGGAGGCGAAGAAGCCGAACATGTCGAGGTACGCGGTGCCGTCGCGCTCGTCGATGAGCGTGCGGCCGTGCGACTTGTGCAGGTCGAGCACCAGCTCGAAGCCGTCCGCGAGGATGTGCGAGGACAGGATTTCGTTGACCCGGTTGGCGGGGGTGACCGCCGCGCCGGGGCGCTCCAGTTCGATGGTCACGCCACCGAGGGTACGCAAATATTTACGGAACCTCTACGTAATCGTGGAACTATTACGAGAAATCGTTACCTGTCGTAGAATGTCTGCAGGATGATGGTGCTGCGCGTCCGCACATTGGCGGTGGCCCTGATCTCGGCCAGCAGCTGTTCCAGATGCCGCGGCGAGGCCACCCGCACCAGCAGGACGTAGCTCTCCTCGCCCGCCACCGAGTGGCATGCCTCGATGCCGGGGATGTGCTGCAGCAGGGCGGGCGCGTCATCGGGCTGGGACGGGTCGAGAGGAGTGATCGCCACGAACGCCGACAACAGGTGCCCGAGCGCTTCGGGGTCGACGTGCGCCGCGTACCCGCGGATCACTCCGCGCGCTTCGAGCCTGCGCACCCGCGATTGCACTGCCGAGACCGAGAGGCTGGCCTTCTCCGCCAGGTTCGACAACGTGGCGCGACCGTCGTTCATCAGTTCTTTGATCAATAGTCGGTCGATGTCGTCGAGCTGGGGTCTAGCCGGTGTATCCGCCATCAGCGAAGGCTAACCCAGCACGGGGGTCGCGCGGGGAAAACTTCTTTCTGTTCCCCCACCGAATTCGACCCAACTTTTCCGTGAGCAGTACCAATGAGCAGAAGGTGAGCAGTAGCGATGATTCCCACCGTGACCGAGCACTTCGCCGAGCAGCTCTCGCTGCGCGCCAGGGCCCTGCTACACGGGCTCGGGGCGCAGGTGCCCGAATCCGGCGACCTGACGGCCCGCTCCCCGATCTCCGGCGGAGCGCTGCTGCGGCTGCCCGCCGACTCGCGGGCCGAGGTCGACGCCGCCATCGGCCGGGCCGCCACCGCCTTCCAGTCGTGGCGAACGGTGCCCGCCCCGGTGCGGGCGGCGCTGGTGCGCAAGCTGGCCGAGCTGCTGGTCACGCACCAGGGCGAGCTCGCCGAGCTGGTCACCCTGGAGGCGGGCAAGATCGGCGCCGAGGCCCTCGGCGAGGTGCAGGAGATGATCGACGTCTGCGAGTTCGCGATCGGCTTGTCCCGCCAGCTCTACGGCGCCACAATGCCTTCCGAGCGGCCGGGCCACCGGCTGATGGAGACCTGGCATCCGCTGGGCGTGGTCGGGGTGATCTCGGCGTTCAACTTCCCGGTGGCGGTGTGGGCGTGGAACACCGCGATCGCGCTGGTGTGCGGTGACACGGTGGTGTGGAAGCCCTCCGATACCACCCCACTGACGGCGCTGGCCTGCCACACGCTGCTGCGACGCGCCGCCGTCGAGGTCGGCGCCGATCCCGAAGTGCACCAGCTGATCCAGGGCGACGCCGCGGTCGGCGAGGTACTCGTCGACGATCCGCGCGTCGCCCTGCTCAGCGCCACCGGATCGATCCGGATGGGCGGCACGGTCGCGCCACGGGTGGCGGCGCGGTTCGGCCGTTGCCTGCTCGAGCTGGGCGGCAACAATGCCGCCGTCGTCGCGCCGAGTGCCGATCTCGACCTGGCGGTGCGCGGCATCGTCTTCGCGGCGGCGGGGACGGCGGGCCAGCGGTGCACCACCCTGCGCAGGCTGATCGCACACCACCGCGTCGCCGATCGGCTGGTCGAGCGGCTGGCCGCCGCGTACAGGCAACTGCGCGTCGGCAATCCGCTCGACGACGGCGTGCTCGTCGGCCCGCTGATCAACGAGCGCGCGTATGTCGCGATGCAGCAGGCGCTCTCGCGCGCGGTGGCGGCGGGCGGCGAGATCGTCTGCGGCGGTGAACGGGTGGAGCTGATCGGCCCCGACGCCTACTACGTCCGGCCGGCTATCGTCCGGATGCCCGCCCAGACCGAGCTGGTGCGCGAGGAGACCTTCGCACCGATCCTCTACGTCCTCACCTACGACGACATCGACGCCGCCATCGCGTTGAACAACGATGTGCCGCAGGGCCTCTCCTCTGCCATCTTCACCCTCGACCAGCGTGAGGCCGAGCTGTTCCTCGCCGGTTCCGACTGTGGCATCGCCAATGTCAACATCGGCACCTCCGGCGCCGAGATCGGCGGCGCGTTCGGCGGCGAGAAGCACACCGGCGGCGGGCGCGAATCCGGGTCGGATTCCTGGAAGGCGTACATGCGCAGAGCCACCAACACCATCAACTACTCCACCGAACTCCCCCTGGCCCAGGGCATCCATTTCGGCTGATCACCGCACCGATTTCGCCATCCTGCCCGCGCCGTGTACAGTGGTATTTACGACGCGGGATGGAGCAGCTCGGTAGCTCGCTGGGCTCATAACCCAGAGGTCGCAGGTTCAAATCCTGTTCCCGCTACTAGATCGAAGCCCCCGGAGTTCCACTCCGGGGGCTTCGCTCGTTCAGCGCCGGGCTATACCCCACCCAGCCGCAGGGTCCAATTGCCGCGGTAGTGCAGGCGGGTGACGCTGGCGGGTGGGATATCGATGCGCCAGAACGACTTCGGTGGTGCGTCGAGCGCGGCGAGCAGGATCGCGCGGATCACCGCCGGGTGGGTCACCGCCACGGTGTCGCGGCCAGCCGAGGCGATCTCGGCCAGCCAGAACCTGGCCCGCTCCACCAACTCGGTGACCGACTCGCCGCCGTGCCCACGGAATCCGGGGTCGGTCAGCCAGGCGAACAGCTGATCCTGTGCCAGCGCTCCCATCTCGGTCCCGCGCCACGAGCCCGCGTCCAGATCCCGTAGTCGCGCGTCCAGCTCGCCGACCATCCCCAACGCCTCAGCCGTTTCCCTGGCCCGCCGTTCCGGCCCGGTCCGCACCTGCGCGTCCGTCAACGTCACGCACTCCCGCACCGCGCCGCGCCCCGCCTCATCCAGTGGCTCGTCCACCGGGAATCGCGCCTTCCGCACCGCCTCGGTCAAGCCATGACCAACAAGGTCAACCCTGAGCACCGTCTGCACGAGACCCCACAGTAGCGCCGGTCATCGTGACGGTGATCACCTACCCGGCGTTGTCGGTGGGGCGGTGCAGACTGAGGGGATGGAGCGGTTTTCGGCGGCGACGGCGCAGTGGTTCGACGGGGCCTTTGCCGGGCCTACGTCGGCGCAGCTCGGGGCGTGGGAGGCGATTTCGCGGGGAGAGAACACGCTGGTCATCGCGCCTACCGGGTCGGGTAAGACGCTGTCGGCGTTCCTGTGGGCGATCGACCAGCTGGCGGCCAGGCCCGCACCGGAGCCGGGGAGCTCGCGTGGCACGTCGGTGTTGTACGTGTCGCCGCTGAAGGCGCTCGCGGTGGATGTGGAGCGGAACCTGCGGGCGCCACTGGTCGGGGTCACGCAGACCGCGAAACGGTTGGGGCTGGATCCGCCGGAGATCTCGGTGGGAGTGCGGTCCGGTGACACCACGCCCGCGCAACGCCGGGCCATGCAGCGCACACCGCCGGACATCCTCATCACCACGCCGGAGTCGCTGTTCCTGCTGCTCACCTCGGCAGCCAGGGAGAGCCTCACCCAGGTCGGCACGGTGATCGTCGACGAGGTGCACGCCATCGCCGGGACCAAGCGCGGCGCGCATCTGGCGCTGTCGCTGGCCCGGCTCGACCAGCTCACCGAGCGGCCTGCGCAGCGGATCGGGCTCTCGGCGACCGTGCGGCCACCCGAGGAGGTGGGCCGGTTCCTGGTGGGATCGGCGCCGATCACCATCGTGCGGCCACCGGCCCCGAAGACCTTCGACCTGTCGGTACGGGTGCCGGTGGCCGATATGACCGATCCCGGCGACTCCGACCAGCCGGGCTCCATCTGGCCGCACGTCGACGAGGCCATCGTCGACCTCGTGCTCGAGCACCGGTCGTCGATCGTTTTCGCGAATTCGCGCAGGCTCGCCGAACGGCTCACCGCCCGGCTCAACGAGGCCTATTCGGCGCGCCTCGGCGAGCCGGTGGACACCGAGCACGCCCCGCCCGCCCAGCTCGGCCCGTCGACCGAGGTGGTCCACGGCGCCGACCAGCTGCTCGCGCGGGCCCATCACGGCTCGGTGAGCAAGGAGCAGCGCGCGCTCATCGAGGACGACCTCAAGACCGGGCGCCTTCGCTGTGTGGTCGCCACCAGCAGTCTCGAGCTCGGCATCGACATGGGTGCGGTGGATCTGGTGGTGCAGGTGGAGGCACCGCCGTCGGTGGCGAGCGGGTTGCAGCGGGTCGGGCGGGCCGGGCATCAGGTGGGTGAGGTCTCGCGCGGTGTGCTGTTCCCGAAGCACCGCACCGATGTCATCCACTGCACGGTCGCGGCGCAGCGCATGCTGGCCGGGGAGATCGAACGGTTGCAGATCCCCACCCATCCCCTCGATATCCTCGCCCAGCAGACCGTGGCCGCCTGCGCGCTGGAACCGATCGATGTCGACGCCTGGTTCGACATCGTCCGCGCCACCGGCAGTTACGCGAGCCTGCCCCGCTCGGCCTACGAATCCGTGCTCGATCTCCTCGCGGGCCGCTACCCCTCCGACGAGTTCGCCGAACTGCGCCCGCGCGTGGTGTGGGACCGCGACGCGGGCACGCTCACCGGCCGCCCCGGCGCCCAGCGCCTTGCCGTCACCTCCGGCGGCGCGATCCCCGACCGCGGCATGTTCGCGGTGTTCATGGTGGGCGAGAAGGCTTCGCGGGTCGGTGAACTCGACGAGGAGATGGTCTACGAGTCACGGGTCGGCGATGTGTTCGCCCTCGGCGCCACGAGCTGGCGCATCGAGGAGATCACCTTCGACCGGGTCTTGGTGTCGCCCGCGTTCGGCCTACCCGGCAGGCTCCCGTTCTGGCACGGCGACGGTCTCGGCCGCCCGGCTGAATTGGGTTCGGCGTTGGGTGAATTCGTGCGGTCCGCCGGTCAGGTTCCGGCCGATGAGCTCACCCGGATCGTGCTTGGCATGGGTGTGGACGCCACCGCGACCGGTGACGCGGTCACGCCGACCGCCGTCGACGACTCGCCGGACACCGCTGCGGGCACGCCAACGGACGGTGCGCGGAAAGGTTCTCGCCGCACCACCAGGGCGGCGGCGAATCGACCCACAGAGCTGAGTCCCGCTGCCGCGCACCTGGACCGACTGGTCCGTGCCGCCGGACTCGATCAGAACGCGACGGCCAATATGGTCGTCCTGCTCGAGGAACAGCGCACCGCCACCGGCCAGCTCCCGACCGATCGCACCCTGGTCGTCGAACGCTTCCGCGACGAACTCGGCGACTGGCGCCTGGTGCTGCACTCCCCCTTCGGCACCCCTGTGCACGCGCCATTGGCGCTGGCCGTCGGCGCCCGCCTGCAGGAGCGCTTCGGGATCGATGCCGCGCCCACCGCGTCCGATGACGGCATCGTGGTCCGCCTGCCCGACACCACCGACGAGCCGCCGGGCGCCGAACTGTTCGTCTTCGAGCCCGACGAGATCGACGACATCGTCACCGAGCAGGTCGGCGGCTCGGCCCTGTTCGCCTCCCGCTTCCGCGAGTGCGCCGCCAGGGCCCTGCTGCTGCCGCGCCGCGACCCAGGAAAACGCGCGCCGCTCTGGCAGCAGCGGCAGCGTTCGGCCCAATTACTGGATGTGGCACGCAAATTCCCGGACTTCCCGATCCTGCTGGAAACCGTGCGCGAGTGCCTGCGCGATGTCTACGACCTGCCGTCGCTGCGTGAGCTGCTCACCAAGGTGGCTCGCCGCGAAATCCGGCTCATCGATGTGGAGACCGCCACCCCGTCGCCGTTCGCGAACGCGATGCTGTTCTCCTACGTCGGCCAGTTCCTCTACGACGGCGACAGCCCACTCGCCGAACGCCGCGCCGCCGCACTCGCGCTGGACTCGAGCTTGCTCGCCGAACTCCTCGGCCGCGTCGAACTGCGCGAGCTCCTCGACCCGGAGGTCATCGCGCTCACCGAACGCGAACTCCAGCGCCGCACGCCCGAACGCTTGGCCACCGACGCCGAGGGCCTGGCCGATCTGCTGCGACTGCTCGGACCGCTGACACCTGTCGAGGCGGCCGCGCGCTGCGTCCGCCGTCCGACCACGGCCACCGAGCCCACTGCGCAACGGACCGACGCGATCCAGGGGAAAAGGGCCGACGTCGTACCCGCGGGCGATGCCAGCCGGGATCCCGACCCGGTCGGCGGCGGCGATCCCCTCGCCGGCTCGGATGCCCCCGCTTGGTTCGCCGAATTACGCGATTCCCGTCGTGCGCTGGAAGTCTCGTTCACCGGAGAGACCTGGTGGGTGGCCATCGAGGATGCCGCACGCCTGCGAGACGCACTGGGTGTGCCGCTGCCGATCGGTGTGCCCGCCGCGTTCATCGAGCCGGTCCCGGATCCGCTCGGTGATCTCGTCGGCCGGTACGCGCGCACCCATGCGCCTTTCAGCACCGCCGATGTCGCCGCCCGCTTCGGACTCGGTACGGCCGTCGCCGCGACCGCGCTGCACCGGCTGCTCGCCGAGAAACGCGTTGTGGAAGGCGAATTCACCCCGGCCACCGCGGGGACCGAATGGTGCGACGCCCAGGTGTTGCGGCGCTTGCGCCGACGCTCACTGGCCGCCGCCCGGCACGAGGTGGAACCGGTAGCCACCGCCGCGTTCGCCCGCTTCTTGCCTGCTTGGCAGCACGTGGGCTCCGGTGAACTTCGCGGCGTCGACGGAGTCGCTACCGTGGTGGATCAGCTCGCGGGCGTGCCGATTCCGGCGTCGGCATGGGAGTCGCTGATCCTGCCGACGCGGGTGCGCGACTACTCCCCCGCCATGCTCGACGAACTGATGGCCACCGGCGAGGTGATCTGGTCCGGCCACGGTGCGATCACCGCCCGCGACGGTTGGATCGCCCTGCATCTCGCCGAGCAGGCCCCGTTCACCCTGCCCCCACCCGACGACATCGACCCCTCCGACGTCCAGCTCGGCCTGCTCGCCGCCCTCGGCGCGGAGCTCGAACCGTGGCCGCCGCGCGGCCGGCGGCCGAACACCGTCGACCTCGACGCCGCGACCGCGCCGGGCGCCGACGACGGCACGGAGTCGACCCCGGACCATCCCGGCCCCGCAGCGCCGGCATCCCTCGACAGTCGCGGCAGCGCCGAGCCAGCGACAACCGGCGATCCGGTCACCCCGCGCGGACTTCCCGCCACGCTGCGCGGCGGCGGCGCGTTCTTCTTCCGCCAGCTCGCCGACGCCACCGGCCTGCTCGACGACAACGCCGTCGGCGACGCGCTGTGGCAGCTGGTGTGGGCCGGATACGTCTCCGGTGACACCTTCGCCCCCGTGCGCGCGCTGCTCTCCGGCACCGCCCGCAGCACCACCGCGCACCGCACCCCGCGCCGGGCCCCTCGTGGCCGTGCCTACCTGCCGCGTCCGTCCATGCCGACCAGATCGGGCCCGCCGACGCTGGCCGGGCGCTGGTCGATCCTGCCGGAACGGGTGCGGGACAACACCTTGCGCGCCCACGCCACCGCCGATCAGCTGCTCGAACGCTATGGCGTGCTGACCCGCGGCTCGGTGCAGAACGAGGGGGTGCCCGGCGGTTTCGCGCTCATGTACCGCGTGCTCACCGAGTTCGAGGACCGGGGACGCTGCCGCCGCGGCTACTTCGTCGACACCCTCGGCGGCGCCCAGTTCTCCACCACCGACACCGTCGACCGGCTGCGTTCCTTCGACACCGATCGCGATACCGCCGCGCCCGGCGTCGCGCTCGCGCTGGCCGCCTGTGACCCGGCGAATCCGTACGGCGCGGCGCTGCCGTGGCCCAAGGGTGACGCGGAGGGTGGTCACCGGCCAGGCCGCAAGGCGGGCGCGCTGGTGGTCCTGGTCGGCGGCGAGCTGGTGCTGTATGTGGAACGCGGCGGCAAGACCCTGCTCAGCTTCACCGAGGACCCTGCTCTGCGCGGGGAGGCCGCGAGAGCGCTGGCGGGCCTGGTGCACGACCGCAGGGTCGACAGCCTGGTAGTCGACAAGATCAATGGTGAATCCGTGCACGGCAACACCTTCGCCGATCTGCTCGTCGAGTCCGGCTTCGCGATGACCCCGCGCGGTCTGCGGTTGCGCAGGCAGGTGTAGCCGGATGCCAGAGGGCGACACCGTCTTCCGCACGGCCGAACGGCTGCGCGCCGCCCTGGCGGGAAAAACCCTCACCCGCAGCGACTTCCGGGTGCCGCGTTTCGCGACGGTCGATCTGGCCGGTGACCTCGTCACCGAGGTCGGCAGCTACGGCAAGCACCTGTTCATCCGCACCGATCGGGTGAGCATCCACAGCCATCTGAAGATGGAGGGCGAGTGGCGGGTGTTCCACTGCGGCCAGCGCTGGACCAAACCGCGCGTCACCGCCAGGGTGGTGCTGGCCAACGACGACGCGGAAGCGGTCGGGTTCGCGCTCGGCAAGGTCGAGGTACTGCCGCGCGCGGCGGAACACACCGTCGTCGACCACCTCGGCCCCGACCTGCTCGGCCCGGATTGGGACAGCGACGAGGCGCTGCGCAGACTCACCACCCATCCCCGGCGCCCCATCGGCCTCGCCCTGCTCGACCAGCGCAATCTCGCCGGGATCGGCAATATCTACCGCAGCGAGATCTGCTTCCTGCGCCGCGTCCATCCGGCCACCCCGGTCGCCGACATCCCCGACCTGCCCGCCCTCGTCGACGAGGCCCACCGGGTGCTCGGTAAGGCCGCGCACGAACCACCGTGGCGACCCATGGTGTACGGGCGCACCCGCAGGCCGTGCCAGCGCTGCGGTACCGCGATCGTCTCGCGCCTGCTCGGCGAGGACGACCACGCCGACCGTGTCACCCGGCGCGAACGTGGGATCTACTACTGCCCCCGCTGCCAATCGGAGCCGACTAACTAGACCGGTCGTCATACTCGAGCTACGCTCATGGAGTGACTCCACGCACGGACTCCCGGCAGCGCTTCCTCGACGCGGCCGTCGACCTGTTCCATACCAAGGGCTATCACGCCACCGGCATCAACCAGCTGGTCAGCGCTGGTGGCGCGCCCAAGGGATCCTTCTACTTCCATTTCCCCGGCGGCAAGGAACAGCTCGCCGCCGAGGCCGTCACCCAATCGGCCGACGCGCTGCGGGCGCTGCTGACGAGCGCACTCGAATCCGGCGATATCGACGGTGTCTTCGCCGCTCTCGGCGCCATGCTCACCGATTCGGATTTCCAGCGCGGCTGCCCCATCGCCACCATCGCCCTCGACGCCGGTGGCGACAGCGAACCGATCAGGGCCGCGTGCGCCACCGGGTTCGACTCCTGGCGCAGCGCCATCGAGGAATTCCTGCGCGCCAAGGGGATTCCCGACGCGCGCGCCGACCAGCTGGCCACCGTCGCACTGGCCGCGTTGGAAGGCGCCCTGCTGCTCGCCCGAACCAAGCACGATCTCACCCCCTTGCGGGCGGTCGCCGACCACCTGCGCACCACTCTCGAACAGGAGCTCTCCTGATGCGTATCCACCATCTCGACGGCGGCACCATGCGCCCCTTCGGCGGCCGCCTGCTCGACGGCGTCGGCGGTCTCACCCGACGGGCCGAAATGGTCTGCCACTGCGTCCTGATCGAACTCGACGACCGGCTGGTGCTCATCGAAACCGGCATCGGCGAAGGTTCCGTGCATCGCCCCGACGAATGGCTCGGTCGCCGCTTCATCAGGATGACTCGCCCCGTCCTCGACCTCGACGGCACCGTCGCCCGGCGGATCGAGGCGCTCGGCTACCGTCGCGAGGATGTCACCGATATCGTGCTCACCCACCTCGACCTGGACCACGCGGGCGGTCTGGCCGACTTCCCGCACGCGAAGGTCCACGTGTACGGCGAGGAACTACGCGCGCTCGAGGGCAAGTACGGCCCGCGTGAGAAATTCCGTTACCGGGCAGCGCAATTCGCGCACGGGCCGCTCTGGGAGAGCTACGACGAACTCGGTGAGCCCTGGTTCGGCTTCGGCGCGGTGCGCCAACTACGTGGCCTCCCACCGGAACTGCTGATCATCCCGCTGGCCGGCCACACCCGCGGCCACGCCGGGATCGCCATCGACACCGGTGACGGCTGGAAGTTCTCGGTCGGCGACGCCTATTTCCACCCGGGCCAGCTCGACCAGCCCCCGCACCAACCGCCCGGCGCCACCCTGTTCGAACGCCTCGTCCAAACCGTGCCCGCCGCCCGCATCGACAACCAGCAGCGCCTCCGCGAACTGATCAGCGACCACCGCGAAGAGGTCACCGTGTTCTGCGCGCACAACGCACTAGAATTGCGCACTCTACAAGGCATTATGCCTCCATCACCGAGCACGCAAGCACATAGGTGACTCACCGGGTACGGACTGACCCAACCCCATCCTGGTCTTGCCGCCGACCCAACCCACCACGCATGTAAGTCTGGCCGAAATACGCGGAGAGGCGGGCCGGCTCAGCGATCCTGCGGCACCGGCTCGAGCAACTGCGGTCGCGGTTCGGGCGCCGCGGCCCGCAGCGCGTCGGCGGAGATGTCGTCGGGCTGGGTCTGCGATTCGATCTCCGCGCGCACCCGCGCCTGATAGTTGCGCACCTCGCGGTCGATCTCGTCGGCATCCCAGCCGAGGACGGGCGCGACCAGGTGGGCCACCTGTTCGGCACAGTGCGCGCCCCGGTCGGCGTACTCGATGGAGATGCGGGTGCGCCGGGCCAGGATGTCGTCGAGGTGCAGCGCGCCCTCGGCGGCGGCGGCGTACACCGCCTCCACCTGCAGGTAGGCGGGGGCGTCGGTGATCGGTTGCAGCAGTTCGGGTTTGCCGTCGGCGAGGGAGAGCACCTCGTCGACCACCGAGCCGTACCGGTCGAGCAGGTGCGTCATCCGGTACGGGTGGATGCCGTAGTGCTCGGCCAGCTGCACGGTCTGGTTCACCAGCGCGAAGTAGCCGTCGGCGCCGAGCAGGGCCACCTTCTCGGTGATCGACGGCGACACCCTGGCCGGAATGTCGCGCGCCGCTTCGTCCATGGCGTCGGCGGCCATTACCCGGTAGGTGGTGTACTTGCCGCCGGCGATGCTGACCAGGCCGGGCGCCACCCTGGCCACCGCGTGCTCGCGTGAGAGCTTGGAGGTCTCGTCGCTCTCCCCGGCCAGCAGCGGGCGCAGCCCCGCGTAGACGCCGTCGATATCGGCGTGGGTCAGTGGGGTGACCAGCACCTGGTTCACCCGGTCGAGCAGATAGTCGATATCGGCCTTGGTGGCCGCGGGATGGGCAAGGTCCAGATTCCAGTCGGTGTCGGTGGTGCCGATGATCCAGTGCGCGCCCCACGGGATGACGAACAGCACCGAGGTGGCGGTGCGCAGGATGATCGCGGCATCGCTGACGATCCGGTCGCGCGGCACCACGATGTGCACACCCTTGGAGGCCCGCACATGGAATCGGCCACGCTGATGCGACAGGCTCTGCACGTCGTCGGTCCACACGCCGGTCGCGTTGATCACCACGTTGGCCCGCGCCTCGCCGGTGCGCCCGTCCTCGGTGTCGCGCAGCTTCACCCCGACCACCCGGTCGGCCTCCCGCAGCAGTCCGACGACCTGGGTGGAGGTGCGGATCACCGCACCGTAATGGGCGGCGGTGCGGGCCACGGTCATGGTGTGGCGGGCGTCGTCGACCACGGTGTCGTAGTAGGTGACGCCGCCGATCAACGAGTCCCTGCGCAGGCCGGGCGCCAGCCGCATGGCACCGTGCCTGGTCAGATGATGCTGCCCGGGAACCGATTTCGCGCCGCCCATGCTGTCGTAGAGGGTCAGGCCCGCGGCCACGTACGGCCGCTCCCAGAACCGGTGCGTCAGGGGGTAGAGGAAGCGCAGTGGCTTCACCAGGTGCGGAGCCAGCGTCGACAGCGCCAGCTCGCGCTCCTTGAGCGCCTCCCTGACCAGGCCGAACTCGAGCTGTTCGAGGTAGCGCAGACCACCGTGGAACATCTTCGACGACCGGCTCGAGGTGCCGGAGGCCAGATCGCGGGCCTCCACCAGCGCCACCGAGAGGCCGCGAGTGGCGGCATCGAGCGCGATACCGGCGCCGACCACGCCGCCACCGATCACGAGAACGTCGAACTGGTCCTTGCCGAGGCGCTCCCAGGCGGTGCGGCGCTGCTCCGGCCCGAGCTGACCGGGGCCGAGCCGGGAACCGCCCGCGACCAACTCCCCCGGGTGCAGGAAGGGAAACTCCGGTGACTGCGACATGCTGGACTCCTCACCGACCGGTGCAGCTGACCGTGGTTCGCCGACGCCGGTGCACATCCGGCGCCGCTGGGTACAGGCTAAACGTAGTACCTGCGCGGCGCGCGGGACGCTTGGCCACTGGCGTGGCCGCCGAAGTTTGCCCAGCACACCCAACCGGCGCCCGGTGGTTGGGTCCCGGCACCGAAGCGCTCGACTGTGGCATGTCGGATCGCCGCCCTTGGGTAGCCTGCTTGGATGCGTCGCTATGTGGCCGCCATCGATCAGGGCACGACTTCGAGTCGGTGCATCGTCTTCGACCGGCAGGGCCGGATCGTCGGGACCGCGCAACGGGAACACCGGCAGATCTTCCCGAAACCGGGCTGGGTCGAACATGATCCGATCCAGGTGTGGCGCAATACCGAGTGGGTGCTCGGCGCCGCGCTCGGCAACAGCGGCTGTTCGGCCGGTGATCTGGCCGCGATCGGCATCACCAATCAGCGCGAGACGACCGTCGTCTGGGATCGCGAGACCGGCGAGCCGGTGTACAACGCGATCGTCTGGCAGGACACCCGCACCGATCAGCTGTGCGCTGATCTCGGCGGCGACCAGGGGCCACAGCGCTACGCCGACCGCACCGGACTGCCGCTGTCGACCTACTTCGCCGGACCCAAGCTGCGCTGGATTCTCGACCAGGTCGCCGGGGTCCGCGCGCGGGCCGAGGCGGGCGACCTGTGCTTCGGCACCATGGATACCTGGGTGCTGTGGAAACTGACCGGCGAACACCTCACCGACGTCACCAACGCCTCGCGAACCATGCTGATGGATCTGCGGACACTGCGCTGGGATCCGCAGATCTGCGCCGAGTTCGGCATCCCGATGTCACTGCTGCCCAGCATCCGCAGTTCCTCGGAGGTCTACGCCGAGATCACCGCTGGGCCGTTCGCAGGCGCGCCGGTCGCCGGCATCCTCGGCGATCAGCAGGCGGCGACCTTCGGCCAGGCGTGCCTGTCGCCCGGCGAGGCCAAGAACACCTACGGCACCGGAAATTTCATGCTGCTCAACACCGGGACCACGCCGGTGTTCAGTAAGCACGGCCTGCTCACCACGGCCTGCTATCAGCTCGGTGACGCACCAGCGGTCTACGCGCTGGAGGGTTCCATCGCCGTCACCGGCTCGCTGGTGCAGTGGCTGCGCGACAATCTCGGCGTCATCGGCTCGGCCACCGAGGTCGAACCGCTGGCCCGCAGCGTCGACGACAACGGCGGCGCCTACTTCGTCCCCGCCTTCTCCGGGCTGTTCGCCCCGCGCTGGCGACCCGACGCGCGCGGCGTGATCGCCGGGCTGACCCGTTTCGTCACCAAGGCGCATCTGGCGAGGGCCGCGCTGGAATCCACCGCCTTCCAGACTCGCGAGGTGGTCGACGCCATGCGCGCCGACGCCGACGCCCAGCACCTCGACCTGGAACTGACCACCCTCAAGGTCGACGGCGGCATGACCGGCAACGACCTGCTCATGCAGTTCCAAGCCGATATCCTCGACGTCCCGGTCGTCCGCCCCGTCGTCCGCGAGACCACCGCACTCGGCGCCGCCTACGCGGCGGGCCTCGCCGTCGGGTACTGGTCCGGCCTCGACGACCTGCGCGCCAACTGGACCGCCGACCACACCTGGACCCCCACGATGCCCGAAGCCGACCGCACCCGCCGCTACGCCGAATGGAACAAGGCCGTGGAACGCACCTACGACTGGGTGTGAACCCCGCAGGGCCTACCGCCAACCGGGCAGCGCCTCAGCTCACCGCCGTCGCCAACCGGCGGATCGCCTCGGTCAGAGTGGCGGAGTCGGAGGTGGTGAAGCACAGGCGCATCGAATGGGTGTAGCCGTCGGAGACGGCGAAGGCGGAGCCGGGGACGTAGGCGACGCCGGCGTCGAGGGCCCGCGGGAGCAGGGTGGTGGTGTCGGTGCCGTCGGTGAAGTCGGCCCAGACGAACATGCCGCCGGTGGCGTCGGTGCACTCGACGCGGTCGCCGAAGGTGGTGCGCACGGCGTCGACCAGGGCGCCTGCGCGGGTGCCGTAGGCGGTGCGGACCGCATCGATATGGGCGGTGAGCCATTCGGTGTCGGCCAGCAGATCGGCGGCGACCTGGTGGGTGAGCGCGGAGCCGCACAGGTCGGCACCCTGCTTGAGCAGTTCGACCGCGCGGCAGACCCGGTCGGGGGCCACCATCCAGCCGACGCGCAGCGCCGGGGACAGGATCTTGGAGGCACTGGACAGCCGGATCACCTGGGACGAGTAGGTCGCGACCGGGTCCGGTGCCCGCTGGTCGAACCAGAGCTCGCCGTACGGATCGTCCTCGACCACCCAGAACCCGTACGCCTCGGCGAGTTCGGCGAGCCTGCGGCGCCGCTCGGGCGAGAGGGTGACGCCGCCGGGGTTGTGGAAGTTGGAAACGGTGTGCACCAGGGCCGGGCGCTCACCGGCGGCCAGCAGGTCGGCCAGCACGTCGACCCGCATCCCCTCGCGGTCGAGCGGCACGGCGACGATGCGCGCGCCGGCCGCCCGGAACACCTGCAGCGCACCGACATACGCGGGATCCTCGACGATCACCAACGCGCCGGGATCGAGCAGCACCTCGGCGAGCAGCGACAGTGCCTGCTGCGAACCGTGGGTGATGAACACCTCCTCGACCGGCACGGCGCGGCCGATCCGCGCGGTCTCCCTGGCCGCGAGCACCGCGCGCAGGGCGGGCCAGCCGGGCGACTCGGTGTACTGCAGCACCGCGGCATCGCGCAGCGCGGAATCCGCGGCGGTGGCGATGCGCTCGCGCGGCATCAGCGCGGCATCGGGCAATCCGCCCGCCAGACTGATGACATCGGCGCGCGCGGTGAGTTTGAGCAGGTCCCGGATCGCCGAGCTCCGCAGGCCGGCGAGCTTGTCCGCCAATGCTGGGGTGGTCGGCGACATGGGTACCTCCGGGGACAGCGGGAGCGGCAATCATCCTACGATTACACACCGTCCACCAGAATATGAAATTACAGTCTCAACTAATGAGACGTCACCGTGCGGTGATCGACTTGACCTGCCACTTCCCGTCGGTATTGGTGGTGACGATCTCCTGCTTGTACACGATCGCCGACCCGTCGGGATGCCATTCCCGCAGCTCGACGTCATAGATGCCGGTGCTGGTCTCCCGCATCCGCACGCAGTGCGTCGAGCCCTGCGGGATCAGGTCGTCGATCGCCTGCTGGATGGTCGCGGCCGGGGAGATGTTCTCCGCGTCGGGGGCAACGAACTCGCGCACCCCGGCGCCGGACCGCTCCACATAGAACGCGTACTGGAAACCGAGAATCGCCTTGGCACCCGAGGACGTGTCTCCGGGACCGTTGCCGACCGTGACCGCCTGTTCCGACATCGCCTTGCACTCGGTCGGCGAGGAGATCGACGGAACCGGCGCGGCGGTGACCCCGGGGTCGTCGCCACCGCCACGCTTGACCAGCGCGATCGTCAAGGTCAGGACGACGACCAGCAGCACCGCCGCTGCGGCACCGCCGAGAATCCAGTGCAGTCTGCTGCGATCGGGTTCCCTGGGCGACTCGCTGGTCGGCGCGATCGGGTTCTTCGGCGCGAGCCTGCGGGCGATGGGGTCGTCGGCCCAGGACAGACTCTCCTCGCCGGGCGGCTTCGGCACCGCACCGCCCTCGTCGGTACTGTTCCACCAGGCCCGGTCCTCGCCCTTGGCCTCCGCGCGCTCCGGTGCCTGCTGACGCACGAGTTCCGGCGCCGACATGCGCTCGGTCTCCGGCGACGGCTCGGCCGCGGACGCCTGCGCGCGTGGCCCCGGCTTCTCCCGCCGCATCACCTCGGTGGGCTCCCGGCCGGAAGCCACCGGCACCGCGTCACCGAACGGCGAGGCGTTCCTGCGCTCGCCGGTGAACCGGACGGTCTGATCCTCCGACGGCGCGCCGATCCGTGGATCGGGCGCGCCGAACGGCGAGCCGTCTCCGGTGGCGGGCGGCGGCATCGGCGGTGGGGGCGTGGCGACGGCGTCGCCGAAGACCGAGGTCGGCGCGGACGGCTGAACCGGCCCGCGCGGCGGCATGGTGGGCGGCCCCGGCGGCGGTACGGGCGGAGTCGCGGCAACGGGCGCGCCGAAGGGACCGGACGCGTCCGATGGACTCGGCGCGGCGGGGCCGGGCGCGGCCGGGCGCCAGCCCATCTCCGGCAGGGCACCCGGCGGGCTGGGCGGCGGCGCCGCCAGCGGTCCACCGAAGCCGGCATCGTCGACCGGCGGTCCGAAATCGCCTACGGGGGGACCGAATTCGGACGCGGCCCGGTGCTCGCCGCGCTCGTTGTCGTCACCGTCGGTGCCCATGCCAACCCTTTCCCTCAGACACACGTGTGGGGCGGCCGTTCCCGGCCGCCCCACACGACGTACTGCGTGTCAGTACTGGAGCGAGCCACCCCACTGCGCGGTCACGCCCGCGACGTTCGCGGTCTGAAGCAGCTCCCCCGGCACCGGCAGTGTAGCTTTCGCCGCCGCTTCCATCGCGGCCACGCCGCCCGGCTGCGCCTTGATCCAGTTCTCGACCGCCGCCTTGGCCAGATTGGCCTGGGTGGTGTCGAGCACGGTGACCGTGGTGTTGTCGGGACGGCCGTCGCCACCGTTGTAGGTGGTGACCTTCACCGAGTTCTCGCCGATGTACTCCACCGAGACACCGGCGTCACCGAAACCACCCGGCGTGCGGTAGCCGATGGTGCCGACGTAGCCAGAGGCGTTGTTGTAGTGGTGGGTGTTCACCACACCGGGCAGCACGCCGCCGCCGTCGACGGAGACACCGATCTCCTGGTGCGGGCCCTCCATCTCGACGATGGGCGCGGCCGGGGCGTCGGCGAAGTGCGGCGCCTCCCAGGTCGGGGTCTGGACGAGCTGGTCGGGGCCTCCTTCCTCGACGCCCTCGTCGGACGGCGCGCTCGGCTGGGCCTGCGCGGGTCGGCCCTGCGACTGGGTGCCGGGGGTCTGCTCCTGCTGACCGGGGGTGGTCTCCGACTCGCCGGGAGTGGTCTCCTCGTCCGGCTCCGCGTCCTCATCGGGCTGCACGGCCGACTGCGCCTCGCCGTCCTGGCCCGACTGGCCGGGGACCGGCAGCGGAGCGACACGCGGGGTGGTGACACCCGGCTGGCTCGGCGTCGGCCGGACCGGCGTCGACTCGCCGGGGGCCGGAGTGGTGACGCCCGGCTGCGCGGGGGTCGGCGTGGTCTCGCCCGGTTCGGCGTTCTCCGGCGTCGCCTGTGCCGGCGACTCCGGCGCCTCGGTCTCGTTGGTGCCCGGCTGCGCGGGAGCGGGTGTGGCAGGCGTCGTCGGCGTCTGATCACCGGGAACCGCGCCCGCGGGAGCCGCGAGGAGAGTTGCCACTGCGGCCGCCGCCGCCAGGGGCAACGACGTGCTTGCCATCGCTCGCTGCGCCCGACTCGGCTTACGATGCTTCACTTTTCGCAATCCCTTTCCCGGAGGGAATCCCCCATTACTCCACCACGCGACCATGACCGATCGCGCCTCGGCCGTGAGTCAACCATATGAGCGCGAGACAGGCAACGCAGCAGTAGGTTTCGCGGACCCTGTCGACGACCCTTGCCGAACAAGACAATTCGAAACCCACACCCGCCGTGACGCACCTCACAGTCACGCGGGTCGGGCTCAGTCCAGATCGTCGTGGCGCATCAGCAAACGACCGGCTTCGGTGACCGAACCGGTCAGCGACGGGTACACCGAGAACGTCTGCGCCAGGTCGGTGACGGTGAGGTTGTTCTGCACCGCCAGCGCGATCGGCAGGATCAGCTCGGAGGCGATCGGTGCCACCACGACACCGCCGATCACCACGCCGGTGGCGGGGCGGCAGAAGATCTTCACGAAACCACGACGCAGGCCCGACATCTTCGCGCGCGGATTGGTGTTCAGCGGCAGCATCACCGTGCGCGCGGGCACCTCACCGTTGTCGATGGCGGTCTGGCTCACCCCGACCGTCGCGATCTCCGGGCGGGTGAACACCGCAGAGGCCACCGTCTTCAACCGGATCGGGCTCACGCCCTCGCCGAGCGCGTGGTACATGGCGATCCGGCCCTGCATCGCGGCCACCGAGGCCAGTGGGAGCAGACCGGTGCAGTCGCCGGCGGCGTAGATGCCTGGCACCGCCGTGCGCGAGACGCGGTCGACGCGCAGGTAACCACCGCGGTCGAGTTCGATGCCCACCTTGTCCAGGCCGAGGTTCTTGGTGTTCGGGGTGGACCCGACGGTCATCAGCGCGTGCGAACCGGAGACGGTGCGACCATCCGACAGCTTCACCACGATGCCGTCGGCGGTGCGCTCCACCGCGTCGGCCCGAGCGTGCTTGACCAGTTCCACCCCGCGCTCGGCCAGCGCCTCCTCCAGCACCAGCGCGGCATCGGCGTCCTCGCCGGGCAGCACCCGGTCGCGACTGGAGACCAGCTTCACCCGGACACCCATCTCGGTGTACGCGGAGACGAACTCGGCACCGGTGACACCGGAACCGACCACTACCAGCGTCTCGGGCAGCTCGGCCAGGTCGTAGAGCTGACGCCAGTTCAGGATGCGCTCACCGTCGGGCTCGGCACCCGGCAGCACCCGCGGGCTGGCACCGGTGGCGATCAGCACGACCTCGGCCTCGAACTCCTCGGTGCTGCCGTCGGCCAGCGTGGCCCGCACCCGGTGCGCCAAACCGGCGGCAGGCCCGACCAATTCGCCCTGGCCCGCGAGTAGCCGCACACCCGCGGCCTGCAGTTTGGCCCTGATGTCGGAGGACTGGGCAAGGGCGAGGGCCTTCACGCGGCCATTCACCTCGGGCAGGTGCACCTGGGCCTGGCTGGCGTCGAGGGTGATGCCGAGATCGCGGGCTCGGCGCAGATCGGTGCGCAACCCGGTCGAGGCGATGAAGGTCTTGGACGGCACGCAATCCCACAGCACACACGCGCCGCCGATGCCGTCGGCGTCGACCAGGGTCACCGAGGCCCCGTGCTGGGCGGCCACCAGTGCCGCCTCGTATCCCGCCGGTCCGCCACCGATGATCGCAATCCGTGCCACAGCCACACTCCTGTGTTGTTCGGCGGCGCGGGCGCCGCGGGTCGCGGCCCCCTTTTCGGGGCGCGAAGGCTCGTCGGGGCTCGCCCTTGTGAGACTCACCCTGGGTGTCGATGTTCATCATTTCAGGTGAGCTGTGACGGCATCGCGTCGGATCGGTGAACAAGTTCGCCCGTGTTCGACCGCGCCACGACTGTGACCGTCAGCCGATCTGGGTGGGAGACGGGAACTCCGCACCTGTTATTGGCTACAGTTCCTCAGGTGCCGATCTATGCCGCTTACGGGTCCAACATGGACTCGACGCAGATGCTGGAACGCTGCCCGCATTCGCCCATGTCCGGGACCGGGTGGCTGGAAGGTTGGCGCCTGACCTTCGCCGGTGACGACATCGGCTGGGAAGGGCCGTTGGCCACCGTCGTCGAGGATCCGGGCTCCCGGGTGTTCGTCGTGCTCTACGACGTCTCCCCCGAAGACGAGGAACGCCTCGACCGCTGGGAGGGTTCGGACTTCGGCATCCACAAGAAGATCCGGCTCAGGGTCACCGGTACCCAGGGCGAATCCCGGCTGGCATGGCTCTATGTTCTCGACGCCTACGAAGGCGGGCTGCCCTCGGCGCGGTATATCGGCGTGATCGCCGACGCTGCCGAAAAGGCGGGCGCGCCAGAGGACTACGTCCACGCCCTGCGCACCCGCAACAGCAAGAACGTCGGGCCAGGAGCCTGAGCTCGTCCGCATCCCCGCGCCTTGTGGCCGGACTCCGGCCACCGCCGTAGCGGTGGGCCGAATCGGGCAATCCGGCGGCGCCCGTCAGAAGGCTGACTCGCGCGCGTCGTTTGCACGATCAGGCCAGTTGTGGATGAGCCGGAGCCCGGCGCGGACCGCCGAGCGGGCAGCGTCGGGCCCGGGATCGGCAGGCCCGGAGATCGCCGAACGCCCGGACCTGGCCGCGCCGCGGCGAGCTACTTGCCTTCTCCCGGCGCCGGCGCCTGGAGGATGAGGTTGGTCAGGGTGCGAACGCCGACAGCCAGTGCTCTTTCGTCGATGTCGAAAGTCGGCTGGTGGAGGTCGAGCTGGTCGCCCGTGCCCGACCAGACGCCGAGGCGGCCCATCGCGCCCGGCGCTTCTTCCAGGTACCAGGAGAAGTCCTCGCCGCCGCCGGATTGCGGGGTGTCGGCCAGCGCGTCGGGGCCGAGGGCGAGGACCGCGTTCTCGAACATCAGGGCCGAGGTCGGGTCGTTGACCACCGGTGGCACGCCGCGCTTGTAGTTGAGCTGGTAGCGCACCCCGGTGGGGGCGAGCAGGCTGTCGACGATCTCGCGGACCAGCGGCTCGAGCAGCAGCCAGGTGGCGTGGTCGCCGGTGCGGACGGTGCCGGTGAGCATGCCGGTCTGCGGGATCGCGTTGGGCGCCTTGCCCGCGCTCACCGCGCCCCACACCATGACAGTGCTGGTACGCGGGTCGACGCGGCGGCTGAGCAAGCCGGGCAGCCCGGTGATCACGGTGCCGATCGCATAGACCAGGTCGCTGGTCAGGTGCGGGCGGGAGGTGTGCCCGCCGGGCGAGTCTAGAACCAGTTCGACGGTGTCGGCCGCCGAGGTGATCGCCCCGGTGCGCATACCGACCTTGCCGACCTCGAGCCGCGGATCGCAGTGCAGCGCGAAGATCCGGTCGACGCCACGCATGGCACCGGCCGCGACGACGTCGAGCGCGCCGCCCGGCATCACCTCCTCGGCGGGCTGGAACACCAGCCGCACCCCGACCGGCAGCCGGTCCTCGGCCTCGGCGAGTGCCAGCGCGGTACCGAGCAGAACGGTGGTGTGCGCGTCGTGACCGCAGGCGTGCGACACGCCCGGCACGGTGGACGCGAAGCTCAGGCCGGTGAACTCCTGCATCGGCAGTGCGTCCATGTCGGCGCGCAGCGCGATCCGCGGCCCGTCGGAGGGCCCGAGATCACAGATCAGGCCGGTGCCACCGGGCAGCACCTCCCAGCTCAGACCCGCTTTGGTGAGCCAGCCCGACACGAACTCGGTGGTGGCGAACTCCGCGCGCGACAGCTCCGGGTTTGCGTGGATGTGCCTGCGCCACTGCACCAGGTCGGCGGTGTGCTCGGCGAGCCACGCGTCGACGATCTCCGCTCCAGACATCTCGATTCGCTCGGCGTCCGGCATGGTCGGACATACCGCGTTCTCGCGCATCATCGCGTGGACGTCCACGTCCATCGATAGCGGCTCGGCGCCTGCGCGCGCGGTGTCCGAATAGCCGGAAATGCTCACCGAATGTCCTCCTGTCGTTCGACCAGCCGTTGCAACAACCTGTCCCTGTGTACTTCATCGCGTGCTACCGCGACAGCGGTACGCGCCAACGCGACAGCGCCGTCGAGTACCGCCCGATCGGCCGAGGCGTTCACCGCGGCGGCGGCGAAATCCGGCTGATGGGTCACCGCGCCGCCGGCGTCGATGCCGATGACCGGGTGGATACCAGGGATGACGTTGGTGACGTTGCCCATGTCGGTACTTCCGAGCGGTCGCAGTACCTCGAGCTCGGATGCGATCGGCACCCTGCCGAGTCCGGTGATCTGCGTGCGGTAGGCAGCGATGAGTTCCGGATCGGGCGTGAGCTCGGTATAGGTGGGCGCGAGCGTCCGTATGTCGTGCGTGCAGCCGGCCGCAAGGGCACCCGCTTCGAAGCACGCCTTCGCTCGGCGCATCAGGTCGTCGAGTGACGCGGAGTCGGCCGCGCGCAGGTAGTACAGCAGTTCCGCCCGCCCTGGCACGATATTGGGGGCTACGCCGCCGTCGGACACTATACCGTGCAGCTGTTGACCAGGCCGCAGATGCTGGCGCAACAGACCGACGGCGACCTGGGTGACCGTCACCGCGTCGCCCGCGTTGCGGCCGAGTTCCGGTGCCGCGCTGGCGTGCGCTTCGCGGCCGTGATAGGTAACGGCCAGGTCGGCCAGCGCGAGCGAGCGCGCGGCGACGATATCGGCCGGGCCTGGATGCACCATCATCGCCATCGCGATGTCGTCGAAGGCACCCGCCTCGAGCATGAGCACCTTGCCGCCGCCGCTCTCCTCGGCGGGCGTGCCGAGCACCACCACGGTGAGGCCGAGCTGATCGGCCACCTCGGCGAGACCGATGGCCGCGCCCACCGTTGACGCGGCGATGATGTTGTGCCCGCAGGCGTGCCCGATCTCGGGCAGCGCGTCGTACTCGGCGCAGAGACCGACGGTCAGCGGGCCGCTGCCGTAGACGGCACGGAAGGCGGTGGGCAGCCCCGCGACCCCCGAGGTGATCGCGAAACCACGCTCGGCCAGCGGCGCGAGGATCTTGGCGACGCTACGCGTCTCGGCGAAGGCGAGTTCGGGTTCGGCGTGGATCGCGTGCGAGAGCCCGACCAGCTCCGCCGCCGCCGCGCTGATCGCGGTGTCGGCGGCGGTGGCCGGGAATTCGCCGGTGCGCGAGAGTGCCATACCCCCCAGTCTCGCATCAGGGGACGACTCCGGCGCGTCAGCTACCGAACGGCAGGTTCTCCGGGGTGACCGGGGTGGCCAGCGCCGCGAGGGTCTCGGCGTGTAGCGCGGACTTGATGATCGGGGTGATCGGCTTGCGCAGGCTGGTGAGCGCGGCCGCGCGGGCGACGGCGGCAGGCAGCAGCTCCTCGGCGTCGGCCTTGGCGTCGACGATGCCTGCGGCGATCGCCTCGTCGGCGGCGAACCGGTGCCCGGTGGTCATGGCCTGCACGCACACCTGGTTGGCGAGACGGCCCTTCAGCAGCGCGTTCATGCCGATGGTGAACGGCATGCCGAGGTGCACCTCCGGCAGCGACCAGAAGCCGCGGTCGCCGCGCATCACACGGAAGTCGTGCGCGGTCGCCAGCATCGCGCCTGCGCCGAACGCGTGCCCGTTGACGGCGGCGACGGTGGGCATCGGGAAGGTCAGCAGCCGCGTGTAGAGGGTATGCACCCGGTCCAGGTAGCCGTGGATCTTGTCCAGGTTGCCGAACACCCAGTCGGTGTCGAGACCGTTGCTGTAGAACTTGCCCGTCGCCGTGGTGACCAGCGCGGCGGCACCCTCGGACGCCTCGACCTCGTCCAGGGCGGCGTGGAAGGCATCGATCCAGTCGGGCGAGAAACGGTTCTCGTTGTCGGTCTGCCCCTCGTTACCCAGGTACAGCACGAACACGTCACCGGAGCGCTCCAAATACGGCATGCGAAGAGAGTAAACCGCAGCTCCACACCCCCTACCGACGGGTACACCCCACCGTGCCGTCGAGATCGCCAGGCGATTACGGGAGCTGGAGGGGAAAACGGCGCCGCCGTCGCCTGCTGATCACCTGGCAGGCCGCGACCGCGGTGATCTGGTCGGTGGGGCGCCGAGGGGGCGGGGACACCTCTAGACTGCGTGCCATGCTTGCCGAACAGGCCGCTGAGGCGATCGCCGAACGTACGGGAGTGCCGCGTCACCGCGTGGCCGTGGTGCTGGGATCGGGGTGGCAGCAGGCAGCGTCCGAGATCGGCGCGCCGCACGCGTCGATCGCCATGCCGGAGCTACCGGGCTTCGGCAAGCCGAGCGCCCAGGGCCACGGCGGGATGATCCACTCGGTGCCGGTGGGCGAGAGCCACGCGCTGCTGCTGATGGGCCGCCAGCACCTGTACGAGGGCTATACACCGCAGCAGGTGGTGCACCCGGTGACGGCGGCGATCGCGGCGGGCGCCGAGATCGTGCTGCTCACCAATGCCGCGGGCGGCATCAGGCCGGGACTGCGGGTGGGTGAGCCGGTGTTGATCGCCGATCACCTCAACCTCACCGCGCGTACCCCGCTGGAGGGCGCCCGGTTCGTCGATCTGGTCGACGCCTGGGATCCGGCGTTGCGGGCCGTCGCCAAGGAACTCGATCCGAGCCTGACCGAGGGCGTCTACGCGGGCCTCACCGGCCCGCAGTACGAGACGCCGGCCGAGATCCGCATGCTGGCGACCGTCGGCGCCGACCTGGTCGGCATGTCGACGGTGCTCGAGGCGATCGAGGCGCGCTCGCGGGGCGCACGGGTGCTCGGCATCTCGCTGGTCACCAATCTGGCGGCGGGCGTCACCGGGCAGCATCTGTCGCACGCGGAGGTGCTCGCCGAGGGGCAGGCCGCCGCGCCCCGGCTCGGCAAGCTGCTGCGCGGCATCCTGGAGCGCGTGTAGATGCTGCGCTTCGGAACCGCGGGCCTGCGCGGGCCGCTGCGCGATGGCCCGGACGGGATGAACGTGACCACGGTGTCACGCGCTGGCGCCGGTGTGGCGGCCTGGCTGCGCGAGCGGTGTCTCGGTGGCGGCGCGGTCGTGGTCGGGCGCGACGCCAGGCACGGTTCCGCCGAGTTCGCCACGGCCACCGCCGAGATCTTCGCCGCGGCGGGCTTCCCGGTGACGCTGCTGCCCGAGCCGGTGCCGACGCCGGTGGTGGCGTTCGCGGTCAAACGTCTCGGCGCGGTGGCGGGGGTGCAGATCACGGCCTCGCACAATCCGCCGACCGACAACGGGTACAAGGTGTACCTCGACGGCGGTTCCCAGCTGATCGCACCCGCCGACGCCGAGATCGAGAAGTGCATCGAAGCCGTCGCCGAACCCGTCGCGCGCCAGGCTGTGTCGCCGTCGGGCGGCGAACTCGTCGAGCAGTACGTGGGCAGGGTGGCGCAGCTGCCGGGAGTCCTCGGCGGTCCGGGCGAGCGGGCCGCGGTGCGGATCGCGCTGACTCCGCTGCACGGGGTGGGCGGCGAACTGGCCGTGCGGGCGCTGGCCGCGGCGGGCTGCACCGATGTGCACGTGGTCGAGGAGCAGTTCGCCCCCGATCCCGACTTCCCCACGGTCGCCTTCCCCAATCCGGAGGAGCCGGGCGCGACCGATCTGCTGCTGGCACTGGCCGATCGGGTGGACGCGGACGTGGCGATCGCGCTCGACCCCGACGCCGACCGGTGCGCTGTCGGAGTTCCCGGCCCGGACGGCTGGCGGATGCTGCGCGGCGACGAGACCGGGGCGCTGCTGGCCGACTATGTCCTGCGCACCGCTCCCGCCGACCCACTGGTGGCCACCACCATCGTCTCGTCGCGGCTGCTCGCGAAGCTCGCCGCGGCGCGTTCGGCCCGCTACGCCGAGACACTGACCGGTTTCAAATGGCTGGCCAGGGCGGGCGAGGGGCTGGTCTACGCCTACGAGGAAGCCATCGGGCACTGTGTCGACCCGGCCACGGTGCGGGACAAGGACGGCATCTCCGCCGCGGTCGCGGCCTGCGACCTGGTGGCCCTGCTGAAGGCTCGACATCGCACCCTGCTCGACGAGTTGGATTCCTACGCGATCGAATTCGGCCTGCACGCGGGCGACCAGGTTTCGCTTCGCCTGCCCGACCAGGCCGCCGCCGTCGCGCTCGCCGCGACACTGCGCGCGCGTCCGCCCGCCGAGATCGCGCGCACCGCGGTGAAATTCACCGACCAGGCGCTGGTCCGCGGACGGATGCGGACCGACGCGCTGATCTTCGAGGCCGACGATTTCCGAATCGTGATCCGGCCTTCGGGCACCGAACCGAAACTCAAGTGCTACCTGGAGGTCTTCGCCCCGGTCACCGATGCGGCCGGGCTGCGGGCAGCCCGCACCGCGGCCACCGAACGCCTCGCCGAACTCGCTGCCTATTGCCGATCGCTCGGCTCCGGGCCGCGGTGATGGATCGCGACTCGATTCGCCACCGCCGCGGCGTCAACGCGGGCCGAATTGCCGGTCGCCCGCGTCGCCGAGACCGGGAACGATGTAGGCGTTCTCGTTGAGCCGCTCGTCGATCGCGGCGGTGACCAGGCGGACGGGCAGACCTGAATCTGCCAGTGCGGCAACGCCTTCGGGGGCAGACACGACGCAGACGGCGGTGATGTCGGTGGCACCGCGAGCGACCAGCAACTCCAGGGTGTGGCGCATGGAGCCACCGGTGGCCAGCATCGGGTCGAGCACGAAGACGGGCAGTCCGGTGAGGTCGGTCGGCAGCGATTCCAGGTAGGGCACCGGTTCGTGGGTGTCCTCGTCGCGGGCGATACCGACGAAGCCGACCCTGGCTTGCGGCACGAGATCGGCGGCCGCGTAGACCATCCCGAGACCGGCCCGGAGCACCGGAACGAGCAGCGGCGGGGCGGCGAGCCGGATGCCTTCGGTGACCGCGACCGGCGTGTCGATGGGGGTCCGCGTGACCGGCGCGTCGCGCAGCGCCTCGTACATGAGGATGCCGGTCAGATCCCGCAGTGCGGTGCGGAAGGCGGCGTTGTCGGTGCGGACATCTCGCATGGTGCTCAGCAGGGTCGCGGCAAGCGGATGGTCGACGGTATCGGTGCGCATGAAAAAACGATAGGGTCACCACGCGCTCCGGGTACGGCCGCAGGGGAAAAAATCGCGGGGCCGAGGGAACCGAAGGCGGCCTCGGTGCGTCGAACCATGTGAGTGACGTACTCTGCCCGGGAATCGAGGATTGGGGGAAGTTCGATGTCGAGAAAGATGTCGGCCGATGCCGACGGCATCATCGCCTACAGTGCGACCGCCGAAGTCATGGCCACGGACCTGGCGACCGCGGCGGCCGGTTCGGTGGCCTCCGATCCCACGGTGCTCGGCCCGATCATGGGCCTGATCGGCGGGGATTTCGTCTCGGCCTACGCCGCCGCACATGCCGGGCACGTGGCCGCGATCGCGCAACTCTCGGCCGTCATGGCGAGCATGGGCGCCGCCACCGCAGGCGCGGCGACCACCCTGGTCGACACCGATGCCGCCATCGCCGCCCCGCTCACCGCCGCGGCGAGCGAACTGGGGACCGACGCATGATCGACCTCAGCGGGCTGGCCCAGCCGCTCTACGACCTGCTGTCGAGCTTCGGGCTGAATGTGGCGGGCACCGGCGGCGCCTCCGACGGATTGCGCTCGACCTCGGTCAATCTCGATCAGATCTACGAGATGGGCCGCACCGGCATCAACAATGTCAACCAGGCCTGGGACGGTATGGCTGTCGACGCCACCACCTCCAAGGCGCTGCGCGTGCAGACTTCCTCGGCCACCCTGTCGGACAACGGCAACGAGATGGCCACCGTCGTCGATCAGGCCGCGGCCTACGTGGAGACGGGACAGAAGGATCTCGACGCCATCGTCAACTCGTTCCTCACCGACGTCTCCGCGCTGAGCCCGACGCTGGCGACCCCCGCCGGTCTCGCGGCGGTGGTGACCTCGGCGATCGATCACATCGGGCAGGGGCTCGGGGTGGTCGGACGTGTGCAGGACGAACTCGGCACGCAGACCGCGGCCATCCAGGAGCTCACTCCGGCCCCGTCCAGCACGTCGCTGGCCGGTGTCACCTCCGGCGCGAGCACGCTCGCCTCGACGGCGTCGAGCCTGCTGTCCGGCAGTGGCAGCACCGTGCTGAGCGCGGTGTCGTCCGGGGTGTCGAGCCTGATGAGTACCGCGGCGAGCGCCGCAACGTCGACATCGACCGGCACCACCGACACCGGCGCGTCGACCACGACAGGTTCGTCGTCTGGCTCCGACACCGGGTCGACCGGTACCGGCGTCAAGATCACCCTGCCCGACGGCAGCACCGTCGAAGCGCCCAACGAGGAGGCCGCGACGGCGGTGCGCTCGGCCATCAGCGCGGTCGGCACGCCGTACGTGTGGGGCGGCAACACTCCGGGTTCCGGCATCGACTGCAGCGGGCTCACCAAATACGCCTACGGCGAGGCCGGGGTGGAATTGCCCCGGCTCGCGCAGGAACAGCACATCGGACATCCTCAGGTCTCCCCCGGTGACCTGATGCCCGGCGATCTGGCCGTATGGGACGGCCACGTCGCCATGGTGGTCGGCAACGGCCAGCTCGTCGAGGCCGGTGACCCGGTCTCGATCAGTTCCATCCGAACGGAGAACAGTGGCATGGAGTTCTACGGCTTCTACAGGCCTACCGCATGACCGGCACGCCGATCCCCGAGGTGCCCAATGTGGAATCCGCGGTCAGCACCAACCGGTCCGGCACCATCTCGGTCCGCGCGACCAGCATGGGCCTGCCGATCGCGATCAAGTTCGAGCGCAGCGAATACCAGTACGGCGCGCAGGCGCTCGCCGATGAGATCCTGCGGCTGACCAGGCGCTCGACCATCGCCGCCGCCGCCAGGCTGCGCGAGATCTACAGCGAGCAGGCGCAGATCCCCGATCACCTGCTCGATCGGATGAATCTGCCGACCCGCCGCCAGGCGGTCGACGAACTCGACCGGATCGACGATGCCGACACCGGCCAGACCAGTTGGATGAGGCCACTGTGAGCGCGGAAATGGATGCCCTGGTCGCCGGGGTCACCGGGAAACTCGAGGCGCTGGAGGCGGCGCTGTACGGGTTGAAGCAGGTCAACGGGCGGTTCACCACCGAGGACGGGCTGGTCACCGCCGAGGTCGACAGCAACGGCGCTCTGGTCGCGTTGTCCCTGGACGAGGGCATCACGGCACTGCCGCCCGCGGAGGCATCGCAGCTGATCCTGCAGGCCTGCAGGCAGGCCACCGAGACGGCGGGCACGGCGCGTTCCAACATCATTGCGACACTGAACGAATCACTCACCGCACCGGCAGCGCAGGGGCCGGGACAATCGGGACAAGGGCCGGATAGTGCGCGCGGCTGAAGCTCGCTAGGCTTCGCGTCATGGCTTCTGGAGACATCGTCCCGATCGAGCTCGGTCTGACCGATGGCGATCTCGTCACCCTGTGGGCACCGCGCTGGCGCGACGGTGACGACGAGTGGGAGGCGTTCCTCGGTCACGAGGACGACCTCTACGGATTCGAGTCCGTTGCGGAGCTGGCGGCGTTCATCCGCACCAACTCCGACAACGATCTCGTCGACCACCCGAGCTGGGCGATCATCGCCGGGCTCTCGGCCGCCGAGCTGGAGCCGGAGGAGAACTTCAGCTTCGATCTGGTCGCCGTGCCCGAGCTGGCAGCGGGCGATCCCGATGTCGACGTGGTCGGCGAGCTCGAGGACACCCTGGCGATGGTGCGCAACGTCGGCGAGGTGTGCGAGCTCGATGTGGTGACCAAGTTCTTCGGGGCCAACCCGGTGCTCGGCGCGCTGGCCAGCGGGGTGAACACCTTCGCGGGCCGCGACGGCGAGGAGCTGTGGGACCAGATCGGTGCCGCGATCGTCAAGGGCTGGGACGACGTGCTCGACGCGATCGACGGCATCGTCACCACGCCCGAGGTCGACGCCGCCGCGGTCGCCGTCGCCGAAGCCGAGCTGCTCGCCGCCGAGGAGAACGTCGTCGACGCCGACGACGCGGCCGACGAGGACGAAGAGTTCGAGAGTGTCGACCTCGACGAGGACGACGAGGAGGACGAGGACGACTCGTTCTGGCACGAGGTCGGCATCGACCCGGTCAAGATCGTCACCTCCGACGGCGAGCACTACACGCTGCGCTGCTACCTCGACGACGAGCCGATCTTCCTCGGCAACGGCCGCACCATCACCGTGTTCGGTTCCGAACGCGCGCTGGCGCGCTACCTGGCCGACGATCACGAGCACGAGCTCGCTCGCGTGTCCACCTTCGCCGAGGTGCAGACCGCGGCGGTGGACGGTTCGCTCGAGGTCGAGGTGACCGACGAGAACGTCTACGTGCTCACCGGCCTCGTCGACGATCTGGCCGAGGGCCCGGAGGCGGTCGATGTCGACCAGCTCGATCTGGCGGTCGAGCTGTTCAGCGACGCCGCCGACTACGCCGACGACGACAGCGTGGAACAGGCGCTGGCACCGTCGACACCGCTCGGCTGGTATGTCTCCTACCTGCTCAACCCCGACCCGAACCGGATGGCACCGAACCCGCCGTTCAGCGCGGAGGCACAGAGCTTCCGCGACCTGCAGCGCGTGTTCGAGGCGCGGCTCACGCAGGAGTAGTGCTCGACCGAACAGGGGCGGCGCCGGACCGGAGCCGCCCCTGTTCGCGTGCTCAGCCGAGCAGAACCGCGTACCCCGGCTTGATCACCTCGTCGATGATCTTCAGCCGATCCGGGAACGGGATGAAGGCCGACTTCATCGCGTTGATGGTGAACCGTTCCAGATCGCTCCAGCCGTAGCCGAAGGTGTCGACCAGTTTGCGCATCTCCTCGCTCATGGAGGTGTCGCTCATCAGCCGGTTGTCGGTGTTCACGGTGACCCGGAACCGCAGCCGGGCCAGCAGGTCGAACGGGTGCTTGTCCAGCGAGGGCACCGCGCCGGTCTGCACGTTCGACGACGGGCACAGTTCCAGCGGCACGCGCATGTCACGCACGTAGTTGGCCACCAGCCCCAGTTCGGCGTCGTCGATCACCCCGCCGGGAACCTGGATGTCATCGGTGATCCGCACACCGTGCCCGAGTCGGTCGCAGCCACAGAACGCCAGCGCCTCGTGGATCGACGGCAGACCGAAGGCCTCCCCCGCGTGAATCGTGAAGTGGGCGTGGTTGGCTCGCAGGTATTCGAAGGCGTCGAGGTGGCGGGTGGGCGGGTAGCCTGCCTCGGCACCCGCGATGTCGAAGCCGCCGACGCCACGGTCGCGGAATCGCACCGTCAGCTCGGCGATCTCGCGCGAGCGGGCGGCGTGCCGCATGGCGGTCAGCAGGCAGGTCACCCGGATCGCGTTCCCCTGCTCGGCCGCGATCGCCTCGCCTTCGCGGAAGCCCGCGATGGTGTGCTCGACGACCTCGTCGAGGGTCAGCCCCTTTTCCAGGTGCTGTTCAGGCGCGAAGCGCACTTCGGCGTAGACCACGCCGTCGGCGGCGAGGTCGATAGCGCATTCCCTGGCTACCCGCCGCAGCCCCTCCGGGGTCTGCATCACGGCCACGGTGTGGGCGAAGGTTTCCAGGTAGAGCTCCAGCGAGCCGCTGTCGGCCGCGTCGCGGAACCACGTCGCCAAGCTCTCGGCGTCGGTGGCGGGTAGTTCGTCGTAGCCGCAGTCGGCCGCGAGTTCCAGCACCGTCGCGGGCCGCAAGCCACCGTCGAGGTGGTCGTGCAGCAGCGCCTTGGGCGCGCGTCGGATCGAAGCAAGGTCTAGGGGCGCCGGTCCAGTCATGTATCGACGGTAGCGGGGCGCGCGGTTCCCGGCAGCGAACTCGCGCGGTGGCAACCGTCTCGTTGATTATCCGACCCGCAACCGACTATTGCGGGTCACGCGCAGTGCACCCGCCACCGCGTCTCGCTCGCCGCTTTGCCACCAGCCTCACACCTTCGGCCACGGCGGCTCGGACACCGTGGGTTCGGCTCGGAGCGCGCGGCGCGTTCCCGGCCTCGCCGCGGCCACGAGTGCGGCGATGTGCAGCACGAGCAGCGCCGCGGCAATGAGCAGCACGTTGTATCCGAACAGGATCGTCGCCACCGTTCCGAGTGTCGACGCGATGATCACCAGGACGCGTCCGAACGGCTTGCGCCGCCACATCGCGCCTGCGCCGATCAGGTTCAGCACGCCGATCGCCGCGGCGGTGGCAGCGATCACCGACCAGATCACGAAGGTGACGAACCTGAAGTCGGCGCCCTGCGTCGGCGGGGCCTCGTTCAGCTTGTCCACCGCGTCGCTCACCGCGAGCCCGGCGATCGCCACGTCGACGAGTCCGGCGACCAGCGCGAGCCGGCGCGCTACCGCTGCCGTGCGCTCGTCGTGGTCACGGGTCGCTGCGTCTTTCCGCCCCATCCGGCCCTCCCTCGACATCGCCGCGTTCACCGTAGCCAGGGTGCCGGGTGTCCGCATGCCGGAGAATCCGCCGGGATCACCCGATCCGGTCGAGGATCAGAACGCCGGGTTTCACGTCGGCGTCCGGTTCGACGGAGACGGAGTCGGCGAGCGAGGCCAGCGCCGCGGCGAAGGTGTCCGGGGTGTCGGTGTGCAGAGTGAGCAGCGGCTGGCCTGCGGTCACCCGGTCGCCCGGCTTGGCGTGCATCTCGATGCCCGCGCCCGCCTGGACCGGGTCGCCCTGGCGCGCGCGACCGGCGCCGAGCTGCCAGGCCGCGATGCCCACTGCCATCGCGTCGAGCCGGGTGAGAACTCCGGCGGACTCGGCGCGGACGATCTCGGTGTGGCGGGCCACCGGCAGCGCGGCGTCCGGGTCGCCGCCCTGGGCCTGGATCATGGTGCGCCAGTGGTCCATGGCCCGGCCGGAAGCCAGCACCTCGGCGGGATCGGCATCGAGGCCGGCCTGGGCGACCATCTCGCGGGCCAGCGCGAGGGTCAGTTCCACCACGTCGGCGGGTCCGCCGCCGGCGAGGACCTCCACCGATTCGGCGACCTCGAGCGCGTTGCCAGCGGTCCGGCCCAGCGGGGTGTCCATCGCGGTGAGCAGCGCGACGGTGTTCACCCCGGCGTCGCGACCGAGTTCGACCATCGCCGTGGCCAGCTCCCTTGCCCCGTCGATGGTCTTCAGGAAGGCACCGGTGCCCACCTTCACATCGAGCACCAGCGCCGCGGTGCCCTCGGCGATCTTCTTGCTCATGATGGAGCTGGCGATGAGCGGGATCGATTCGACCGTGCCGGTGACATCGCGCAGCGCGTAGAGCCGTTTGTCGGCGGGCGCCAGATCGGCGCCCGCCGCGCACACCACCGCGCCGATCGCCGGGTCGGCCAGGATCTCCCGCATGCGCGCGACGCCGACATCGGCCTGCCAGCCCGGAATCGACTCCAGCTTGTCCAGCGTGCCGCCGGTGTGGCCGAGGCCGCGGCCCGACAGCTGCGGCACCGCCGCGCCGCAGGCGGCCACCAGCGGGGCCAGCGGCAGGGTGATCTTGTCACCGACGCCGCCGGTCGAATGCTTGTCGACGGTCGGGCGTGGCAGGTCGGTGAAGTCCATCCGGCTGCCGGAGCTGATCATCGCCGCGGTCCAGCGGGCCGTCTCGCGCCGGGTCATGCCCCGCCACAGAATCGCCATGGCCAGCGCGGACATCTGTTCGTCGGCGACGATCCCCCTGGTGAAACCGTCTACCACCCAGTCGATCTGGGCGTCGGTGAGTTCCCCACCGTCACGCTTGGCCCTGATGATCGATACCGCGTCGAGTGCCGTCACGACGCCAGTCTCGCATGCGCTCGCGGTCGTCGCGCCGCGTGTCGCACCTGGTGAGCACTGCCTGCGCGCCAGTTGCCGAGCGGGCAACCGTCCTGGACTCAGGTGCCCGCAGTTCCCGGCTGGCCGGCCGTAGAGTTCCCGTCATGCGCAGAACCGGTCTCTTCGGCGCGGGGTTCGGCTCAACTCCGACCGGCCGCCAGATCATCGGGGCCGAAGGCGAACGGCAGCAGCTCGCGCAACGGCTTCGGGCCCGCCGCGTGGTCGACGAGCAACTCGCCACCGCCGTGCTCGAACAACAGCTGCCGACAGCGTCCGCACGGCATCAGAATTTCGCCACGGGAATCGGTCACCGAGACCGCGATGAGACGGCCGCCACCCGAGGTGAATAAGTTACCGATGAGTACGCATTCGGCGCACAGGGTTAACCCATATGAGACATTTTCCACATTGCAACCGCTCACAATTCGGCCATCCGCCGTGAGAGCCGCCGCGCCGACTCCGAAACCCGAGTACGGGGCATAGGCAGCATGCATGACACGAATTGCCATGTCATGCAAGGTATTCCAGTCGATTTCAGACATCACGAACCTCCAGCCGATCCCGCCGAACGCCTCGACGAAGTGGCCGCGGCACCAGTATCCGGCATCGAGAAAGGTAAACCTAACTCAGCGGATTCGCCCGCAACGCACGGCACGCCGAATTAGTTCCGGGAAACAGAGACGATTAGAGTCAGCCGAAGATCGGTTCAGGTTCCCGGCGGCGGGCCAGCGTTCACGGACACAGTGCAGCCACCTGGGCGTTTGCCTCTCCACGCACGCCGGCGTCGGATCTGTGACCGGGTCCATCAACGACGTTGGAGGCACCGCACTCTATGACCACGATAGAAGCTCCGGCTCCGGCCCAGCCGAAGCGGAAGAGCCTGTACCGCGGCGACCCCGGCATGTGGTCGTGGGCGTTGCACCGGATCACCGGCGTCACGCTGTTCTTCTTCCTCTTCGTGCACGTGCTGGACACGGCACTGGTCCGGGTCAACCCGGACACCTACAACCAGACCATCGAGGTGTACAAGAGCCCGATCGTGGCGCTCATGGAGATGGGCCTGGTCGTCGCGGTGCTCTTCCACGCACTCAACGGCGTCCGGGTGATCCTGGTGGACTTCTGGTCGCAGGGTCCGCGCTTCCAGAAGCAGATGCTGTGGATCGTGTTGGCCATCTGGGTTCTGGTCTCCGCCGCCGGCGTCGGCCGCCAGTTCTTCTACCTGCTGACGGAGCACTGATCATGACGACACCCGCCGCGCCCGTCCTGGGCAAGTCCTACGACCGCCCCGCCAGCCTGGACGCGCCCCGCTCGCCGCGGGCAAAGTCCAACGGCAACTTCGAGAAGTACGCGTGGCTGTTCATGCGCTTCTCGGGCCTGCTGCTGATCGCGTTGGTCCTCGGCCACATGTTCATCATGCTGATGATCGACGGTGGCGTGAAGCGCCTGAACTTCGCCTTCGTGGCCGGTCGCTGGGCCAGCCCGTTCTGGCAGTTCTGGGATCTGACCATGCTGTGGCTGGCTCAGCTGCACGGTGGCAACGGTCTGCGGACCATCATCGATGACTACTCCCGCAAGGACTCCACCCGGTTCTGGCTCAAGACCATTCTGGTGGTCTCGATGATCCTGGTCGTGAGTGTCGGCACGTACGTCATCTTCACGTTCGATCCCAGCATCGACCCCAACTACACCGGTTAGGAACAGGCCACCTCGCATGAGTGAATCCCGTCCGATTCAGGAACATCGCTACGACGTGGTCATCGTCGGCGCCGGTGGCGCGGGCATGCGCGCGGCGATCGAGGCCGGTCCGCGCACCAGGACCGCGGTGCTGACCAAGCTGTACCCGACCCGCAGCCACACCGGTGCCGCCCAGGGCGGCATGTGCGCCGCACTGGCCAACGTCGAAGAAGACAACTGGGAATGGCACACCTTCGACACCGTCAAGGGTGGTGACTACCTGGTCGACCAGGACGCCGCGGAGATCATGGCCAAGGAGGCCATCGACGCGGTCATGGACCTGGAGAAGATGGGCCTGCCGTTCAACCGCACGCCCGAGGGCAAGATCGACCAGCGTCGTTTCGGTGGCCACACCCGTGACCACGGCAAGGCGCCCGTGCGTCGCGCCTGCTACGCGGCCGACCGCACCGGTCACATGATCCTGCAGACCCTGTACCAGAACTGCGTCAAGCACGACGTGGAGTTCTACAACGAGTTCTACGTGCTCGACCTGGTGATGACCGAGACCGACCGCGGTCCCGTCGCCACCGGCGTCGTCGCCTACGAGCTGGCCACCGGCGATATCCACGTCTTCCACGCGAAGTCGATCGTGTTCGCCACCGGCGGTTCCGGCCGCATGTACAAGACCACCTCGAACGCGCACACGCTGACCGGTGACGGCATGGCGATCGTGTTCCGCAAGGGCCTGCCGCTCGAGGACATGGAGTTCCACCAGTTCCACCCGACAGGCCTCGCGGGCCTGGGCATCCTCATCTCCGAGGCCGTCCGTGGCGAGGGTGGCATCCTGCGCAACGCCTCCGGTGAGCGCTTCATGGAGCGCTACGCCCCCACCATCAAGGACCTCGCGCCGCGCGATATCGTCGCCCGCTCGATGGTGCTCGAGGTGCTGGAAGGCCGTGGCGCCGGGCCGAACAAGGACTACGTCTACATCGACGTGACCCACCTCGGCGAGGACGTACTCGAGGAGAAGCTGCCCGACATCACCGAGTTCGCGCGCACCTACCTGGGTGTGGACCCGGTCAAGGAGCTCGTGCCGGTCATGCCGACCTGCCACTACGTGATGGGCGGTATCCCCACCCGCATCCGTGGCGAGGTGCTGCGCAACAACACCGACGTGGTCCCCGGCCTCTACGCCGCCGGTGAGTGCGCGTGTGTGTCCGTGCACGGCGCGAACCGCCTCGGCACCAACTCGCTGCTCGACATCAACGTGTTCGGCCGCCGCGCCGGTATCGCCGCCGCCGAGTACGCCCAGCGCACCGAGTTCGTCGAGATGCCGGAGAACCCGGCGCAGATGGTGCAGGACTGGCTGGCGCTGATCCTGTCCGACCACGGCAACGAGCGCGTGGCCGACATCCGCACCGAACTGCAGTACACGATGGACATGAACGCCGCCGTGTTCCGCACCGAGGACACCCTCAAGCAGGCCCTGACCGATATCCACGCGCTCAAGGAGCGCTACACCCGGATCACGGTGCAGGACAAGGGCCGCCGCTACAACAGCGACCTGCTCGAGGCCGTCGAGCTGGGCTTCCTGCTCGAGCTGGCCGAGGTCACCGTCGTCGGCGCGCTCAACCGCAAGGAATCGCGTGGTGGCCACGCCCGCGAGGACTACCCGGATCGTGACGACACGAACTTCATGCGGCACACCATGGCGTACAAGGAGGGGCCGGAGCTCATCTCCGAGATCCGCCTCGACTTCAAGCCGGTGGTGCAGACCCGCTACGAGCCGATGGAGCGTAAGTACTGATGACTGCTGTCGCCGAACCAACCACGCAGAAGCCGGCGCCTGTTCCCGAGGGCTCGGTCATGGTCACCGTGAAGGTGGCCAGGTTCAGCACCGAGAACGACAAGGGCGCGTACTGGGATTCGTTCCAGGTGCCGGTCCTGCCGACCGACCGCTTCCTCAACGTGCTGATCTACATCAAGTCCTACCTGGACGGCACCCTCACCTTCCGGCGCTCCTGCGCCCACGGTGTGTGCGGTTCGGACGCGATGCGGATCAACGGGGTGAACCGGCTGGCCTGCAAGGTGCTGATGAAGGACCTGTTGCCCAAGGGCGACAAGACCCTCACCATGACCGTCGAGCCGATCCGCGGCCTGCCTGTGGAGAAGGACCTCGTCGTCGACATGGAGCCGTTCTTCGACGCCTTCCGTGCCGTCAAGCCGTACCTGATCACCTCGGGTAACGAGCCGACCCGCGAGCGCATCCAGTCCCAGACCGACCGCGCCCGCTTCGACGACACCACCAAGTGCATCCTGTGCGCCTGCTGCACCACCTCCTGCCCCGTGTATTGGAGCGACGGCAGCTACTTCGGCCCGGCCGCGATCGTGAACGCCCACCGCTTCATCTTCGACAGCCGCGACGAAGGCGCCCGCGAACGCCTCGACATCCTCAACGACGTCGAAGGCGTCTGGCGCTGCCGCACCACCTTCAACTGCACCGACGCCTGCCCCCGCGGCATCGAGGTCACCAAGGCCATCCAGGAAGTCAAGCGCGCCCTGCTGTTCGCCCGCTGATTCCCCCGGTCCCGCGAAGGCCGTCCGCATCGAAAGACGCGGACGGCCTTCGTCGTTCGAGGACTCGACGATTCTCAGCCACCGGATCGTATGACCCTGATTTGCTTCCAGCTACTACGTAGCGTACGTTTTGCCCGGTTGCACCGCAGAGGGAGGGCTGCGCCGTGGCTCGGAGTCGGTGCTCGAAGGATGATCGCTATGCAGCTTGCCCCCGCCACCACGTCGGACCACCCATCTCCCGCTTCCGGCTCTCCGCTGATGCGTTTTGCGCGGCGGGCGGATCGACGCGCGGCGGTTGCCTGGGCGCTGGCGATGTTCGGTGGGCCCTTGCTGCTGGTGATCAGCGTTCCGCTGGCCGCGCAGGCACTGTGGGTCATCGACAAGAAAGATCAGAACGGGCGGGATCTGGCGATCGGCGCGCTGATCGCCGCACTGGCCTGGACTCTGACCCTCGCACTGGTACTCGTCACCCAGTAACGGGTCGTTGGCGACAATCGGCTCCCGGTCGGGTGATCCGCCCGACTCTTCGCTTCCCGAACCCTGCTGGTCACTGAAGGCCGCCTTCATCATTCGATGGAGGCGGCCTTCGTCGTTCCGGCGACGCTTCTCCCTACCCTCTCCTACACGAGAGTGGATAGTGCTACTATCCATCATATAGATAGTCGCACTATCCACCAGGAGTTCACGGTGACCACCTTCGTCCTTATCGGCTCACTGCTCGGGTTCCGGGCACTCGGCGCATTCGGTGTGCGGCGGTTCGCGTCGTGGCCGGCCAGTGCCGCGCACGCGCTCGCCGTCATGCTGCTGATGACCGGCACCGCGCACTTCATGCCCGCGAGCGTCACGGTCATGCCCAACTACGCCGACTTGGTGGCGATCGTCCCGCCGTTCGTCCCGTTCCCCGGGTTCATGGTGATCACCACCGGCGTGCTGGAGATCCTTGCCGCCATCGGCCTGATCCTGACCAGCACCCGCCGGATCGCCGGATGGGCGCTGATCCCCCTGTTCGTCATGCTGCTGCCCGCCAATATCTACGCCGCCGTGAACGACGTTCCGTTCGCGGGCGAACCCGCCTCCCCGCTGTGGCAGCGGATCCCCGAGCAGGTCGTCTACATCGCTTTCGCGCTGTGGGCCACCAGGACGGCGGTGGCGACGCGGCAGGTGCGCGCAGACGCCATGGCCGATCACTGACCCCGCGGCGTACGCCGCCGCGCGGGGCTACGACTCCTGGGTGAGATGGGCCTTCGCGGCGTCGTAGGACCCGCTCGGCGCGGCGTCGTCGCTGGTGTAGACCAGGTGCAGCACACCGGTGCCGAAGGCCTCCGAGGACAGCAGGCGCAGCGGGATCGTGGCATCCTCGGCGAACATCCGCTCACCCTTGCCGACCACGATCGGGTGCACCAGCAGGTGCAGTTCGTCGAGCAGGCCGGCGGCCAGCAGCCGGCGCACCACCGACACCGAACCGCTGATGGCGATATCGCCGCCCGGCTCGCGCTTCAGCGCGGCGGCGGCCTCGGTCAGCTCACCGTCGAGCCGCTCGGAATTGCGCCAGGTGAAGTCTGGATCCTGGTGGGTGACAACGAGTTTGCGCGCGTCGCCCAGCTTCTTCGCGAACACGGCGTCCGGTCCACCCTCGGCTTCGCGGTCCGGCCACGCACCGGCGAAGCTGTCATAGGTCACTCGCCCGAGCAGCAGCGTGTCGGCGCTGCCGAGCTGAGCGTCGACCGCGGCGCCCATGGCGTCGTCGAAGTAGGGGAAGTGCCAGTCCTGCGGGTCGGCGACCACGCCGTCGAGGGACATGAACAGGCCTGCGGTGATCTTTCGCATCGAGATTCTCCTCAGCAGCGGTGAGTGTCGATCGATAAGACGGTGCACGGCCCGCGAACTCATCGCGACCGCACGCCGCCGTCACCGTGGGCACCGGACCTCGACGGACCGGCCGCCCGGACCGCAGGACGCGGGCGGCCGTCGCGTCGACTCAGCCCGCGTACCCGAAGACCGGATAGTGATCGCTGTAGTCGTCATAGGTGTAGGTGGTGCCCTGCGAGGTGACACTCCAGGACGGGCTCTTGACCCGCCGCGTCTCGTTGACGTAGTCGCCGGGGACAGCGTGGCCGCTGATCGGCAGCACGTAATCGAGGTGCTCTGCGGCGTATTCGGGACCGTACTGGTCGAGGCAGATGGAATTGTCGACGCAATCCCAGGAATGCGGGTGGCCGGTGTGCCGTGGGGCGACGGCGCCGAGCTAGCCGTGCATGGCGGGGTACTCGGCGCTGGATTCGATGACGTTCATATCACCGGCCACGTAGACCGGTTCGGTCGCCGGAATGCGTTCGGCGGCGAGGAAGGCCGCGATCTGCGCGCGCTGCTTCGCCCGCACCTGGCCCGGCTGACCCGAGCTGCAACCGTCGTCCTCGGACTGCATGTGCGTGCCGAGCACGTGCACCGGACCACTCGGCGCGGCCAGCTTCACGTAGGCGAAGCCCTTGTTGGGGAACCAGTCGGCGCCGCACGCGTCCTTGAACACGAACTGCACCTTCCGGCTGATCGGCCACCGGCTGGCGATCGCGACGCCGCCGTCCTCGGGCGTGAACGACGAGTAGGAGCCCTGGGTGGCGTCCCAGCCGGAGCGAGATCGCCCGACCACCGGGGTCACCCTTGCGGCTACACCTGATCGACACCTCGGCGGCCGCAAGAATCCGGCACGAGCCCGTCCGCGCAGTCCTCGCCGGGCTCATCGCGGACCGCGCGGCCGCGACCTGCGTCACCGTGGATCTGGAAGCCGGGTATTCGGGCCGCAACTTCGCGGATGTCCAGAACATCGCACAGCGTCGCGGCACCCTGTACCACGATCTTCCGATCAACGACTCGATCGCGCAGCGCGCCAAAGAAGTTCAACTCCTGATGGCGAAGAGGGGCCCGCACCGCAGCGCGGGTCTGGTCGATCTGCTCACCGCGGCGGTTGCCGAGTTCCACGACGCCGTCGTCGTCCACTATGACCGCGACTTCGAGCACATTGCCGCGGTCACCCGCCAACCGCACATCTGGGTGGTCCCGGCGGGCAGTGTCGACTGAACCGCTACCGATAGCGCCGTGCGGCCTCGAGCACGTCCGCACGGTAGGTGCGACCGAACAGTACGGCGTGGACGAGCAGGATCGGCAGGGTGTGCAGGGCGACGCGGGTTCGCCAGCCCGGATCCAGCGGATGGATGTCGCGGTAGGCGGCGATGATTCGTTCGAGATGCGGCGCGGCACCGAAGAGGGTGAGGGTGGCCAGGTCGGTTTCCCGGTGCCCGCCATGGGCCGCGGGGTCGATGAGGTAGGCCGTATCGGCGCGACCCCACAGGACATTGCCGGGCCACAGATCACCGTGGATGCGAGCAGGCGGTTCGGCGGGCGCCTCGATGCGGATGGATTCGACCCTCGCGGCATCAGCGGTATCCAGGCTGCCCGCGTCGACCGCGAGCCGCAGATAGGGCAGGATGCGCCGTTCACGAAACCAGGTGGGCCAGTCCCGACCGGGGGTGTTGTCGAGCGGCAGGCTGCCGAAGTAGCCGTCGGCGGGGGCACCGAAGGCCGGGGCGCCGCAGCGATGCGTGACCGCCAGGCCCCGGCCGAACCGCTCGGCGGCGGCGGCGGTGGGCGCGGCGTGGTCGATCCATTCCAGCAGGAGCAGGTCGTCGGTCGCGGCGTACACCTCCGGCACTGCGACCCCACCGGCCGCCCGTAACCAGCGCAAACCGGATGCCTCGGCGGTGAAGAAGCCCGGCGGCGCGCTGACCTTAGCCGCCGTCGGCGCCGCGGCGAGCCCGCCCGGCCACGTCTTGAGGAACGCCTGGGCGCCGTCGTCGAGACCGATCCGCTCGGTCACCGCGATGGAACCGCCGCCGACCGGCGTGGTGCGCACGCGCTGATGCGCGAGGAAGGTCGGCAGCAGGTGCGGGTTGTCCCGCAGAAACGGCAGGTCCACGGCCGCCATTGTGCCCAGCGATGCCGGTCCCGGCGGGCAATCGGCGCGTACCGCGGGCCCTGATTTTCTAAACAGGTATTACTAAACACTGTTCACGATGGAGTGATTCGTGGTTTCATCGAACCAGCGAACGTGGCCCACGTCACGTGCGGATCAGAGGAGACAGTCGTGACCAGCCCCAACATCCCCGCGGGATTCGATTTCACCGACCCCGACCTGCTCGCCACCCGCCTGCCGATCGAGGAGTTCGCCGAGCTGCGGCGCACCGCGCCGGTCTGGTGGTGCGCCCAGCCGGACCGCGCCAGTGGCTTCGACGACGGCGGCTACTGGGTGGTGTCGAAGCTGGCCGACATCAAGGAGATCTCGAAGAACCCCGACGACTTCTCCTCCCACGAGAACACCGCGATCATCCGGTTCAACGAAGAGACCACCCGCGAGCAGATCGACATGCTCGGCAACATGCTCATGCTGAACCTGGATCCGCCGCAGCACACCAAGATCCGGCGCATCGTGTCCAAGGGCTTCACCCCGCGCGCGGTGGAGAACCTGCGGGCCGCGCTCACCGAACGCGCCGAGCGGATCGTGTGGGAGGCCAAGCGGTCCGGCTGCGGCGACTTCGTCGAACAGGTCGCGGTCGAACTGCCGCTGCAGGCGATCGCCGAACTGCTCGGCGTACCGCAGGAGGACCGGCGCAAGATCTTCGACTGGACCAACCAGATGATCTCCTACGACGATCCCGAGTTCGAGGGCAACCACCACGTCGCCACCGCCGAGGTCATGGGTTACGCCTGGAACATGGCCGAGCAGCGGCGCGGCTGTCCGGCGGCCGACATCGTCACCCAGCTGGTGAACGCCGACGTCGACGGCGAGCACCTCGGTTCCGACGAGTTCGCGTTCTTCGTCATCCTGCTCGCGGTCGCCGGGAACGAGACCACTCGCAACTCCATCACCCACGGCATGAAGGCCTTCGTGGACAACCCGGACCAGTGGGAGCTCTACAAGCAGCAGCGGCCGCGCACCGCGCCGGACGAGATCGTGCGCTGGGCCACCCCGGTGACCGCGTTCCAGCGCACCGCCACCCGCGACCTCGAGCTCGGCGGGCAGCGGATCGAGAAGGGCCAGCGGATCGGCCTGTTCTACAGCTCGGCCAACTTCGACTCCGAGGCCTTCACCAACCCCTTCGAGTTCGACGTGCTGCGCAACCCCAACCCACACGTCGGCTTCGGCGGCACCGGCACGCACTACTGTGTGGGGGCGAATCTGGCCCGGCTGGAGATCGATCTGATGTTCAATGCCATTGCCGATGCGATGCCGAATCTGCGCCAGATCTCCGACCCGGTGCGGCTGCGCAGCGGCTGGCTCAACGGCATCAAGCGTTGGGAAGTCGAATACGCCTGAGCTGGAACGGAATCGAAGGGGAACGCCGGTGACGGACAGGGCGCGGGGACGGACGCCGGTGGTGACCGATCCCGATATCCGGCGGGTTGCCAGAGCACTGCTGACCGAGCGGGGGCCCGAGGCGGTCACGCTGCGGGCGATCGCCCGCGAGCTCGGGGTCACCGCGCCCGCGCTGTACCGGCACTACGCCTCACGCGACGAGCTGATCGAACGGATCCGCGCGGAGTTCTGCGCCGATCTGGCCGACCATCTCTCCGCCGAACTGGCGCCGCTCCCCGACGACGGCGCGGCGCAGTTCCTCGCGATCTGCCGTGGCTTCCGGCGCTGGGCACTGGCGAACCCGAAGGCCTTCACCCTCGTGTTCGCCTCGCCGGCGCCGGGCAGCGGCGCCGCCCTTCGGCGTTTCGACGAACCCTTCGGCCGGATCTTCCTCGCCGCCGCGGGCAGGCTGCTCGCCACCTTCGAGATCGCGACCCCGCCGGGCGAGGCCATCCCCGCCGCGCTGCGTGAGGACCTCATCGGCTTCCAGACCGAACTGCTCGCCATGCTCTCCGAATCCGGGCAGAAGTTCCCTGCCGAGAAGCTCGACCTCGGCGTCACCTACCTGATGGTGCAGATCTGGGCCAGACTGTTCGGGCACGTCACCCTCGAGGTGTTCGGCAACTACCCGATCCCGCTGACCGACCCCGAGGTCATGTTCGACGCCATGCTCGCCGACCTGGCCAGAACCACCGGCTTCGCCGGCTGATCGGTCCTCGCCTCGACGGGAGCCGGTGCGGTGGGCCAAGATCGAGACCGACGCCGATCGGACGGGGAGTGACTGATGGATCGCGAGCAGTTCGCGCACACGGTGCTGGCACGGGTGCGCGAGAGCGGGATCGGCGACGCCCAGTACTCCCCAGAGGAGTTCAGCGTGCGGCTCGGCGACGGGCGGGTGATCTTTCTCGGCAACATCTTTCACGACTGCGAACACCTCGGACCCGACGAGACCGCCGAGCGGGTCGACGCGTTCGTCACCGCGGTGACGGGCCCGGACGAGGTTCCGGAAGACTGGGAGTCCGTACGGCCGATGCTGCGCGCGGTGCTGCGCCCGGTGACACTCGGGCAGGACGGTCAACGGCCATTGCACCGGGCCGCGTTCCCGTTCATCGACGAGGTCGTCGTGGTCGACCTGCCACGCACCCGCTCGTTCGTCTCGGTGGACGCGCCTGCGGAGTGGGGTGTCGGTGCCGACGAGGTGTTCGCCGCGGCCAGGGCGAATCTGGCGGCGCTGGCGAAACCGGGCGCACCGGAGAATCTGGCTGTGGTGCGGTTCATCGACACCGGTGACGCCTACAGCGCCTCCTGGCTGCTCGTGCCCGGCTGGCTGGCCGGATACGCGGGCGGGGAGTTCCGGCCGGTGGCGTTCATCGCCGAGAACGATTCGCTGCTCGTCGTCCCCGACGACCCGGAGCTGCTGCCAGGGGTGTTCGAGATGGTGGAGCGGCAGTACCGCGACGCGGCCCGACCGGTCTCCCCGCAGGGCTACACGGTCAACGCCGACGGCGCGGTGGTGCCGTTCGACGAGGCGGGCGAGCATCCTTCGCTGCCGCTGGCCCTGCGCGCCCGCGCCGGACTGGCCACCACCGAGTACAGCATCCAGACCGAATACCTGAACAACACCTTCGAGACCTACCTCGAACTCCCCGAACTCGACATCGCCCCCGCCTACGCCGCCTCGGTGAACTACGAGGAATCCACCGACGGCGCGTTCACCTCGGTGGTCTGGGGCGAAGGCGTGGAGTACCTGCTCCCGGAAACCGACGTGGTCCGCTTCCTGCGCCGCGACGACAGCGGCGACGTCGAACTCCTCTGCACCGTCCCCTTCCCCACCGTCGTCGAGATCCTCGGCCTCACCCCACTGCCGACCATCGAACCGACCCGCTTCGAGGCACGCGACTGGCCCGACCCCGCCGCGCTCGCCCGCCTCACCGCCGCCGACATCGAACGCTAGAAGTCCAATGGCGGGGCGGTGGACCAGGACTCGCCTGCGACGACGATGTGGTCGAGGTAGCGCAGGCCGACGGTGGTGGCCGCGGCGGCGAGGATGGCGCTGGCTCTGCGATCGTCGGTGCTCGGTGTCGGGTCGCCGGAGGGGTGGTTGTGGCTGACGGCGAAGGCGCGGCCGTCGTGGCGCAGGACCGTATTGAGGATCTCGCGGACCGGGACGGCGACGTGATCGATGGCGCCCTCGGCGACGAAGGCGCGGTGGCGCAGCCGGTGTTTGGCATCGCAGATCAGCACGAGCAGGCGCTCCACCCTGGCACCGGCGAACAGCGGCACCGCGATGTCGGCGATGCGGGCAGGGTCGGTGAGCTGAGGTACCGCGCAGGCGATGCGGGAGCGAGTGCCGAGGTGGAAGGCGGCGATCACCGTCGCCGCCTTCGCTGGTCCGATGCCAGCCCTTCGCGCCAGCTCTTCTGGCCGTGCCGCGGCGAGGCCTGCCAATCCGCCGTACTCGCAGAGCAACTGGGCCGCCAGCTCCAGCGCGGAATTGCCGCGCGTTCCGTTGCCGAGCAGCAGCGCGAGCAGCTCGGCGTCACTGAGCGCGTGCGGCCCGAGCAGCCGCAGCCGCTCGCGTGGGCGCTGGGTGTGTGGCAGCTGCGCGATCGGTACCGACATCGTTTCCCCCTGTGGATCGGCGACGGAGCTGATCATCCCAGCGGGTACCGACAGTTTCGCTGCCCGGCTATCCTTCGGCCACCGGATCGGCACTGAAGATCGAGTCGACCATCAGCCGCTCCAGATTGCGAAGCTGCCGCTCGTGCACGACGATGCGGCGCAGCGCCTCATTGACGGTCGCGGTGCAGTCTGCCGTGCCCATTATGTCGGCCGCCGCGGCGAGCAAGCGCTGATCAAGATCTATCCGCAGGGATCGCACAGGTCCTCCTTCGTCTGATCGCAATCTTGCGTTATGCCCTACGCGCGCGTCTGCCGATTCAGCGGGTCGTTACCGGATCCACCCGTTCGCAAACCCGCACAAACGGCAGGTTCCCGCACCGGACCGCCTGCGTCGGCAAGCGCACAGAAAACCTGGACGATCGCCGGAATCGCAACGGATACCCGGCACCAACTGTGCAGTTTGCCAAGTTGCGCGCGTCGTTGTTGTCGGCACCGCCGCCCGGTGCTTGCCTGGAAGTATGTTCACAGAGGCAAAGCTGTACTCGCCGGTGACGCGCGAGCGGGACGGCGATGTCACCGTGCACCTCAGTGACGATCACCCCGGCGTCGACGACGAGGCATACCGCGCGAGGCGCAATGCCATCGCGGCGCTCGCACTCGACTACACGAAGGGCGAGCCGCTACCGCACATCGACTACACCGAAGCCGAACAGCAGGTGTGGCGGATCGCGTCGGCGGAACTGGCGCGCAAGCACGAGGTCTACGCGTGTGCCGAGGTGCGTGCGGCCGCGGCGAACCTCGGCCTGCCACGTGATCACATTCCGCAGCTCGACGAGGTGTCCGCACTCCTCGCCCCGCTGACCGGCTTCAGCTACGTCCCCGCGGCAGGCCTTGTTCCGCTGCGCGAGTTCTTCGGCTCGTTCGCCGAGCGTACCTTCCACTCCACCCAGTACATCCGGCATCACTCGGCGCCGCTGTACACCCCGGAACCGGACGCCATCCACGAGATCATCGGCCATGCCAACCAGATCGCCTGCCCGCGTTTCGCCGCGCTGTACGAGATCGTCGGCGCCGCGGTCGGCAGGCTGGAGACCGACACGGCACTGAAATTCCTCGCCGACGTCTTCTGGTTCTCGCTCGAATTCGGGGTCGTCCGCGAACGCGACGAGATCCGCTGCTACGGCGCCGGATTGCTTTCCTCCTACGGCGAAATCGACGAATTCCGGCAGGCCGAGCTACGTCCGCTCGACGTGGCCGCGATGGGCACCATCACCTACGACATCACCCACTACCAGCCGGTGCTGTTCTGCGGTGAGTCGGTGGATCAGCTCTCCGACGTGCTCGGCGAATTCTTCGCGACCATGGACGACGAGACCCCGCAGCGGCTCGGATCGCGATAGATCCATCCGAAAGCATTGTTACAGAACATAGTTCGACTCCCAACGTCGTCTCAACCACTGAGATCCTGCCGCGCGCACACGCCGTCCTGCTGTTATTTTCGATCGGTTGTTCGAGCTTTGCGAAAGGGTCGGGTAGACCGAAAATGACTGTGGAAGAGACGAAGACGGAAACTCCGCTGTGGCTGCAGGGCAGGGAAGCGGTGATCGCCGCGGCCGCACCGGAAGAATGGCGCGACGGCGCCCCGGACTACCACCTCAGCCACGTGGTCATGCCGCGTGAGCGCAGCACCGAGCACGCGCCCGGCTCGCTGGAGGAGATCGTCGAGGAGCTGGTGAAGGTCTTCGAGATGGAGGTCTCGCACAAGGCCGATCCGGCGACCTGGCTGTCGGTGGTCGCCGAGCAGTACCGCGGCCGGGTCAACGGCGGCCAGTGGCAGGACGCCGCTGAATTCGCGCGGATCGGCAGCTACAACATCCTGATCGGGGACAACCCGTACTACGACGCGGCGAACGAGACCTTCGAGTCCTCGCACAAGGTGTTCCACACCGCGTTCCCCGGCGGCTTCTTCTGGGAGGTCGTCGAGGTGCTGTCGGGCCCGCCCTCGGTCACCCTCCGGTGGCGGCACTGGGGTAAGTACGAGGGCGAGTACAAGGGTCACCAGCCCACCGGCGAGCAGGTCGAGATGTTCGGCGTCACCATCGCCAGGGTCAGCGAGGACCTGCGCATCCTCGAGCTCGAGCACTTCTACGACAACAACAAGCTGCTCGGTCCGCTGGCACACGGCTGCCCGGTTCCGCACGCGGCGGCCGAGTAACCGGTCACCGATCGCCCGCGTTCAGCGCCGGTGACGGGCGCGGTGGTGAGCATGGAGCCGATCATCGCGCCCGCCGCGACCCGCAGCGGAGTGGTCCGAGCGCAGTCTCGCGGCCGGGCTCTCGCTAATCTCTGAGGCGATGAAGCTCCGTGAACACGGCGTGCGCGCCGCCTGTACGTTCGGCGCCGCCGCGATCGCGGCCGTGCTGACCACCGCTCCCGCGCCCGCCGCGCCGAGCACCCCGCCGGCCGGCGGGTCGAGCACGACGACCACGCCCCCGTTCACCACCCCGAACACCGACGACTGTCCGCAGCGAACGCTGCCGCCACCGCCGATCGACAGCTCCGAGGTACCCGCACCCGGCGAGCCGACGCCGAGCGCGCTGCCGGTGCCGTCGCCGGCCATCGGCGGCGAGCGGATGGGCGAATGCGGCGTCGTCCTGCCCGAGGGCGCGCCTGCGCCACCCGCCGACATCTCCGCCACCTCGTGGCTGGTGTCCGACCTCGACACCGGCCGGGTGCTCGCCGCCAAGGACCCGCACGGGCGCTACCGGCCCGCCAGCACGATCAAGGTGGCCCTCGCCATCGTCGCGCTGCGCACCCTCGACCTCGACACCGTGGTCACCGGAACCAGAGCCGATGCCGACGTCGAGGGCACCAGGGTCGGCATCGGGCCGGGCGGACGCTACACCAACCGCCAGCTCATGCAGGCGCTGATCATGTGCTCCGGCAACGACGCCGCGCACGCGATCGCCGCCCAGCTCGGCGGCGACAAGGCCGCGGTGGCGAAGATGAACGATCTGGCGAAGTCGTTGCGCGCCTTGGATACCCGCGCAGCGACACCGTCGGGCCTTGACGGTCCTGGGATGACCACCTCCGCCTACGACCTCTCGGTGCTGTTCCGCGAGGCCATGACCATCCCGCTGTTCGCCGAACTGATCCACACCGAGCAGGTGGACTTCCCCGGCTATCCGGCCGACCCGACGATCCCCGACGACGAGGATCATCCCGGCTTCCCGATCGGCAACGACAACCAGCTGCTCTACAACTACGCGGGCGCTATCGGCGGCAAGACCGGCTTCACCGACGACGCGCGGCAGACCTTCGTCGCCGCCGCCGAACGCGACGGCCACCGCCTCGTTGTCACCCTGCTCCAGGCCGATGTGCGCCCGATCCGGCCGTGGGAACAGGCGGCCCGGCTGCTCGACTACGGTTTCGCGCTCGACACCGACGCCAGGATCGGCAAGCTCCCCGAATCCGGCAGTGCGGCAATACAGCCAAGCGTGCCACTGGCCACACCCCCGCCGCGCGCCGACGGCACCAGGGTCGAGCCCGACCAGCCGCCACACCAGGCAGCCAGGGTGGCCGTGCTGTTCGGGGCCCCGGTCCTGGTGATGGTGCTGCTGCTGTGGATCCGGCGCGCGTACCGGCGCTAGTAGCGGGCCGAGCACTAGACTTCGAGTCATGGTGTCGATCCACGACTGGGCACACGCGGACAATCTCCAACCCGAGCCCATCACCGTCGATGTGTGGCGAGAACTGCCCGAAGAGTTCTGCCGACAGGTCGAGGTCGTCAACGGCCAGGCCGTGCGATGTGAATCGCCGAGCCGGGCGCATCAGAAGGCCGCCCACCGGCTGCTCACCATGCTCGAGAACGCAGCAAGGGAGTACATGGCCGAGGATCCCTCTGCATGCCTGGACGCCAATCAGGATTTCGATGTTCTGCTCTGGGAAGTCCCGCATGCCACGATCCGCAGGCCGGACGTCGCGCTCTTCGATTGCGTACCACCAGAGGTGCGGCCGGTACCTGCGCGATCGCTGCGAATCGCCGTCGAGATCATCTCACCTGGGAACGTGAAGACGGACCGGCTCGAGAAGATGGCTGAATACGCGGCCGCAGGCATCCCCTGGTACTGGCTGGTGAGCGTCGATGACAGCGCGGTGACATCGATCGAAGCCTACGGCCTCGACCACACCGTCGGGCACTATCGCCACGCACGGACACTGCGGCCGGGCACCGGGTTCGCCCTTGACCTGCCGATCCGGGTCACCCTCGACTGGGAGCAACTGACCGACCTGGTCCTGTGATCGTCGGTCCTCACTCGCAGACCTGCTCTGTCAGCTCTCCAGGACGATGAAGTCACTGATCCATCGCCGGATCACTGCCCGATTCCGCGGACTCACCGAGCCGGCGACACCTTCGACACGTGTCACGCTGACTATGCGCGGCCACTCTCGTGATCAGTTCCACCGCACAATCCGGCATCGACTGCGCTCTCCGGACCAGCGGAGTTCCTCGCCGCGGATCCGGCGCTAGCGGCGTCTGCCGAACAGTACAAGCGCCAGCGCCGCGATCGCGCCTGCGCCGAAGTACGCCGCGCCCGCCCCTGTCGACATGCCGCGATCCACCACCCGTGGCCGGATCACCACCGCACCCGGCGGCGCGATCGCCGCATCGCCGACATTGTCGGCCGAGGTCGCCGCCCACGCGGTGGCGAACAGCAGGATGCGGTAGGTGGTGTAGCTGAACACCATCAGACCGATGATCGAACCGAACGTCGCTCCGGCCGGGCTGCGCAACACCATCTGCAGATAGATCGCGGCGACGAACTTGAACACCTCGAACGCGACCGCGGCAAGCGCGGCAGCGCGCAGCGCGCTACGCACCGACACCGGTTCCCGTGGCAGTCTGGCGATCATCCAGGCGAACACCGCCCACGAGGCCAGCAGACCGAGCCCGATCGACACCGCCCGCAGCACCACCGACGCGCCGGGCAGATGATCGGCCCCGACCGCCTCGAGCAACGTCGCGCCGAGGCCGCTGGAGGCGACCGCCGATAGTCCGAGCGAGACGACGAAGGCGATCCCGAGGCCGACGAGCGCGCCGAGGTCCGACAGTTTTCCCAGGTACCACGGCTTTTCGGGACTCTTGACCTCCCACTGCTCGGTGAGCGCGGCGCGCAGGTTCGCGATCCAGCCCAATCCGGTGTAGAGCCCGACGAGCAGACCGAGCACACCAACGGTGCCGCGCGAGGAGATGGCCTGATCGATGAGGTCGTTGATCTGGTCACCGAACGAGCCGGGGATGTTCTCCACCACGCTGTCCTGCAGCTGGGTGAGCAGCTCGGGCCGCCCGGCCAGGATGAAACCCGCCACCGAGAAGGCCACCATCAACAGCGGAAACAGCGACAGCACCGTGAAATAGGTGATCCCGGCGGCGAAATAGTCACCGCGCTGCTGCTGGAAACGCCCGCCCGCCCTGACCAGATGATCCAGCCAGGGCCTGCGCCCGATCTGCTTCTCTACAGTTGCCGTGATCTTGTCGACGACCTGCATCGCATGCCCTTCAGCCGAAACCTCAGGCGCGCAACGGGTCAGCGAGCGAGAAAGCCGACCCGGTCGTACACCTGAGCGAGTGTGTTCCCTGCGATCTCCCGCGCCCGCTCCGCGCCCGCGGCCAGAATCCGGTCCAGTTCCGCCTGATCCGACAGGTAGTCCCGCACCTTCTTCTGCACCGGGGTGACGAATTCGACGAGCGCGTCGGCCACGTCAGCCTTGAGATCACCGTAGCCCTTGCCGGCGAAATTCTCTTCGAGTGTCACGATCGGCGTTCCGGACAGTGAGCTGAGGATCACCAGCAGATTGCTTACGCCCGCCTTGCGCTCCGGGTCGTAGCGGATCTCGCGCTCGGTGTCGGTGACCGCGGAGCGGACCTTCTTGGCGGTGATCTTCGGGTCGTCGAGCAGATTGATCAGGCCGGCGTCGGTGGTGGCCGACTTGCTCATCTTGGCGGTCGGATCCTGCAGGTCGAAGATCTTGGCGGTGCCCTTCACGATATGTGGCTCCGGCACCACGAAGGTCTTCTTGAAGCGGGTGTTGAAGCGCTGGGCCAGGTTCCGGGTCAGCTCCAGATGCTGGCGCTGATCCTCACCCACCGGCACCTGATGCGGGCGGTAGAGCAGGATGTCGGCCGCCATCAGCACCGGGTAGGTGAACAGGCCCACGGTCGCGTTGTCGGCGCCCTGCTTGACCGACTTGTCCTTGAACTGGGTCATCCGGCTCGCCTCGCCGAAGCCGGTGATGCAGCTGAGGACCCACGCCAGTTCGGCGTGCTCGGGCACCTGGCTCTGCACGAACAGGGTCGACCTGGCCGGGTCGATCCCGAGCGCGAGCAGCTGCGCAGCGGCGGCCTTGGTGCGGGCCCGCAGCGCCTTGGGCTCCTGACTGACGGTGATCGCGTGCATGTCCGGGATGAAATACAGCGCGTCGTAGTCGTCCTGCATGGTCACCCAGTACTGCAGCGCACCCAGATAGTTCCCGAGGTGGAAGGAGTCGCTGGTGGGCTGGATGCCCGACAGCACCCGCTGCTTGCGTTCGGCCGTCGCGGCCGGGGCAGGACTGGACATGCCCCCGATCTTTCCATGACCATCAAGCGGAATTTCTCTGCACCCAGTTGCGTGGGTCCACCCCCGGCATGCTCGGCTTGCCTGCGCGGACCATTCGCTGCTCCCGCTTGGCCAGCAGCTGGTAGGACGGGGCACTCGGGCCGGCGAGGGCGGGCGCGAACACACGTGGGGCCAGCGGCGGGGCGATATGTGCCGAGCGCAGGCCACGGCACAGCGTCAGATAGGCGAGTTGCTCGGCCATTCCCCACTCGATGCCGTACATCCGCCGGATCCGTTCCGGCAGGCTGCCCTGGACCAGTAGATACAGCGCGGCGCCCACCTGCTCGGCGGGCGGGCGCAGCCGGTAGGGCTTGCGGGCGCCCGCCAGGTACGAGCCGACCAGGTGCGCCTCGTCGGTGAGGAACAGTTCCGTGGAGTCGAGGTAGTCGTCGAAGTAGCGGCGGAAGGCCGGGTAGTCGGCAGGCGCCGCGTCGCGCGGCATGCCGAACAGCTCGCCCCAGCGCACATAGTCCTGGTACAGATCCTCGCGCTCGGTGCCGGTGAGCTCGCGGACCAGCCGGTCGTACATGGCCTCGGCCGAGTCGAAGGTGAACGCCATGGTCATGAACATCAGGTGCGGATCGTGCGCCGCGTACGGGGTGCCTGCCGGATGGTGCGCGCCTGCGTCCTCGGGCAGGGTGCCGACCACCTTCGCGTGCTTGCGCCGGGTGAAGGCCAGGGCCCGGTCGGCTTCTGTCTTGGCGCCGAGGAAGACCGCCTCGAAGAGCGCGCCGGTGATGGCGAGCCGGGTGTAGGGCGTCGCGCGGTGGGCGGTGTGCTCGCTGGTGCCGACGAACAGCAGCGGATGGACCGCGCCGATCACCAGCGCCCGCACTCCGTAGGTGAGACCGACCGCCCGCTTGCTCATCACCCGACGGATCATCGAATCATCAGCGAAATATCCGGGTTCGCCCTGCCGTGCGGCCATGTCGCGCCTCCTCGTCGAGTGCATCTGGCAATAGAATCCCCCAGATGCCACATTCTGGCAAGAGTCTCCACCAGAAATGGCGCACTCGACGGCAGGACGCACAATGGAAGCCGTGGCAGCACAACGCACTTATGGAGGCGTCTCAGCCGAACAACGCCAGGCTCAGCGCCGGACTGCCCTGCTCGACGCGGCGCTCGACATCGTCGCCGAAGAGGGGCAGGCCAAGCTCACCGTCGGTGGGCTCTGCGCCCGCGCCGGACTGAACGAGCGCTACTACTACGAGAACTTCGAGCATCGCGACGGGGTGCTGGAGGCCCTGCTCGACCGGATCGCCGAGGAGCTGACGGCCGCTATCGTGGCCGCGCTCGCCACCGCGGACCCCGACAGCCACTCCCAATCACACGCCGCGATCGACGCGGGCATCTCGGTGCTCATCAACGATCCGCGCAAAGCGAAAGCCGCGCTGATCGCGGGCATGGCGACCCCCGAACTGCGTGCGCGCACCGCCCGCACCGTGCGGGCGTTCTCGCGGCTCGTCGCCGCCGAGGGCACCGGCTTCTACGGGGTCGAGGTGCCGCAGAAGCTCGTCGACTTCCGCGCGATCTATCTCATCGGCGGCCTCACCCAGACCCTCACCACCTGGCTGGCAGGCGACCTCGACCTCACCCGCGAGGAACTGATCGACCAGGTCACCGAGGTCTTCGTCCTTCTCGGTGACGACCTGGCCGAACGCCACCGCTAGCGCCGTTCACCACGCGAGGCGGCGGCGCCGCCGGTTCCTCCTGGCAGCGGCTCAGTCGCTCAAAGCGACCGCGCCGAAGGTATCCGGGTCGCCCTGCAGGACCACCCGGAAGACGACGTCACGGCGGGTCCAGTAGGCGGCGCAGTCGCGGATGGCCGCGTCGAACCAGGCGCGTTCGGCCGGTTCGGCGGCGAGCAGGTCCGAGGCGGTACGCACCACCGCCACGTAGCCGGGCGCGTCGCCGAGGAAATCGTCCAGGTCGCGCAGGCATTCGTCGAACGAGTCCTTGTTGGCGCCGAAGTAGTACGGGAACTGGAAGGCGGCGGCGAACTCGTCGAAGAGTCCGGCGACGGTACGCATCTTGGCGCCGCGCAGTTCGCGCACCCGGTAGTCGGCGGGCGCGTCATAGCGCACGCCGCTGAAGGCCGACGCGTCGACCTGGAGGGCACCGAATATCGGCGGCGGCGCGACGGGCGCCGCGGCGGTGGGGCGAGCAAGGAACTGCGACAGCGTCATTCGCATCAGCGCATCCTCGTGAAGGTCTCGTAGTGGTCACCGGTGTACCAGGCCGAACCGTCGCTGCCGGTGACGATACGTTCGGCATCGCGGCCCCGGTTGCGCTGCTTGGGATTGACGTCCCATTCCCGGTAGGCCACCGTCTTGCCCGCCGAATCCTTCGCGGGCAGTACTCCTTCCCGGTTCATGAAGCGCTCGCCACCCTTGGTCCCCGGCGCGTTCGCCGAATCCGGCCAGCGACCCGCGTCGATCTCGGCGAGCGTGGTGTACGCGCGATCGGGCACGCCCGCCGTCTTGGTCACCGGCGAGGCACTGGAACTGCCCTTCGGTGGACCGGGTTTCGGTGCGGCGCTGGTCGTGGTGGCTCCGGCGACCGTTTTCGTCGGCGTCGCGACGGTGTTCGTCGTGGTGTCGCCCCCACCCGTGAGCAGTGTGAAGCCGACTGCGAGCACGATCAGGACGAGCCCACCGAGCAGGCCGCGCGTTTTCCGTGAGAGGTTCATCGGTACTGCACCGTAACCGGTGCGTGGTCGGACCACCGCTGGTCGTAGGCAGGAGCGCGTTCGACGACGGCCTGCTTCGCGCGACCGGGCAGGTCACCACGGGCCAGCTGATAATCGATGCGCCATCCCGAATCGTTGTCGAAAGCCCGGCCGCGGTAGGACCACCAGCTGTAGGGGCCGGCTACGCCGGGATGCAGGGCGCGGACCACGTCCACGTATCCGGCGCCAAGCACGTCGGCGATCCAGGCGCGTTCCTCGGGCAGGAAGCCCGCCGACTTCTGATTGCCCTTCCAGTTCTTCAGGTCGGCTTCGGCGGGTGCGATATTCCAGTCGCCGGAGACAACGAAATCGCCAGTCCTCGCCTTCAGATAGGTGCCGAATTCGGCCAGGAACCGGTACTTCTCGTCCTGCTTGGGAGTGTTCTCCTCGCCGGAGTGCACGTACACGCTCGCCACGGTGTGCCCGCCGAAATCGGCCTCGATATAGCGGCCCGAGTCGGCGAACTCGCTGCTACCGAACCCGATCCGTACCGCGTCGGGCGTGCGCCGGGACAGAATCCCGACCCCGGCCCGCCCCTTGGACTCCGGCTCGGCATGGCTGAGCACCCACCCGGCGTCCAGGGCGGGCGCCAGCGCGGTGGCGACCTGCGCGTCGGTCGCCCTGGTCTCCTGCAGGCAGACGATGTCGGCTTCGGTCGCGGCCAACCACGGCAGCATGCCCTTGGTCGCCGCGGCCCGAACCCCGTTGACGTTGACGGTAGATACCGTCCAATAGGAGGCGTAATCGTCTGACCAGCCCGGATAGGGCTGAATTCGTGAGCTCACCGGGCCACGATAGCGGGCAGACGGCGATCCTTCCGAGAGGCTCCGAGCATGACCGCCACCGTCCAGTACGTCCTGACCGCCAGCAAGTCCCGCCCCCGCCAGATGCACATCCTGGCCCGCGCCCTCACCGACCGCTACGACGTGCAGTTCGCCGCCATCTATGTCGACCACGGCCGCGACTGGCGGATGGACTGGTGCAACGGTCCCACCGAGGATGAAGTCCGCGGCGCGGTGTCCCGTGTGGCCGCCGGGCTGCCCGCCGTCACCTCGCTGACCTTCTACCGCGGCCACACCGACCTGGCCGAGGCGACCGCGCTGCTGATGTGGATCGACACCGACCCGTCCAGGCTGGCCACCCTGTCCAGCTACGCGAGCCCCCGTGAGGCATTCGCCGAGACCCGCTACCCGGAGCGGCTGTCAGAGGCATGGAAGGGCCGCGCCGCCGCGCTGCTGCAGATGCACGGCTATCTCGGGATCGCGGCCGTGGAGTGGCTGCACGCCCGGTCCTGGGATCGGGTGCTGGCCGAGCTGGACGCGCGATGAGTGCGCCGACGATCGAGCAGGCACGGGCGATGTTCCGGGTCCATGGCAGCGGCAGCGGGTTCCGGGTGCAGCAGCGGTGCGGCCGGTGGGAGACCCTCGGCAGCCCGTACGCCACCGCCGAGGAGGCTCAGGCCGCGGCCGAGCGGTACGCCGAGAGCTACGTCGCCCATTTCGCCGACGGGGGAATCTGAAAATGTCTCTAACCGATTCCCGTCCGCGCCAAATCTGCCTGCCGACAGGCACCTCCCCGTCGGGGCGCCGAGCCGTCGCCTGGTGCGCGTGCGGCTACCGCACAACGCCGCGCGTCGACCGCGACCGCGCCCTGGCCGCCCTGCTCACCGAGCATGGCTGGACCACCCCGGTGTGCGCGTTGTGTGAGCGCACCCATGACGGCCCGCCGGAGGTGCTGCTCCGCCAGGTCGAGATCCGGGACGACCCGGACGGCGGCCAGTACTTGGTGTGCCGGGGTGTGCCGCGGTCCTGCCTCGACGCCGGTGCGCAGCTACAGCTGCGGCTCGACCGCGCGGTGTCCGACAGCTGGGGCATCGAGATGCCGCGGCCCCGACTTCGCGTGATCCACGGCGGCGGCAGTGACCAGGTGCTCCACGCGCACGATCGCTGACTGCACCGCGCACGGCCACCGCTCGCGCAGCAGGCCAGCCCCTGGTCGACCAGTTCCCCTGCGGCGGGAGGGGTTGGGGCTCCCGGCATTTCGGACGACCTGCCGAAACGCGGGGGCGAGTCGGATTCCGCGATGCCTTCCCGGAATGTCGGCCCATTCTGGTATCAAGGCGGCAGGGCACCTGGATGTGGCCTGTCAACGCGTCTTGAATTAGCAGTGCGGAGGGGTGCATGCCAGGCCGGTCCAACCCGTGGCTCCTTGGAGTCCGACGTCAGAACGCGATGCTTGAGGAGTACAAGCGTGAGTTCAGAGAGGTGCTGGATCACATCCAAGCTGAGGCGGCAGGTGCGCTGGTAGAGCGAGAGATGGCCCAGCAGGAGCTGATGAAGCTCATGCAGCGAGCGCACGAAGGCACGGTTCGGGACATCGAGCACGAGGCGCTGGACCGAAGGGGCGACGTGGTTGCCGAGCTTAAGTTTCCCCGGCCGACGAGTGATCAACCCCGGTTGAAAAACCTCCATGGCTGGCACTACAGGCTGTATGCCGGAGCGCCGACGGGCCGACACTCCGACTACCTTGTATGGTCCCTCGCAGGCCGCAAGCCCGACGCAGCCAAGAGCAAGGCGTGGTGGTCGCTCCAGGACGGCCATATCGACCAGGCGTTCAATCGCTTCAAGCAATGGATAATCTCACGATGTGGTGTATAACACCCATAGGCGCGACTGTTGCGGTTAACCTCAACACATGAGTGTGTACGAGGAACTCGCCAGTCAACTGGGGATCGACACGAGCGATCCCACGACCACTCTCGCCCACGACCTTGTAGAAGCCGACGATCAGCTACTGGAAGACCTGGTCGCGCTCAGGAAGGCGTCGGGCCTGAAGGCCGCTGATGTGGCGCGCAGAATAGGCCGCGACCGGTCTGCGGTCACCCAGTTCGAGAAGCTCACCGCAGACCCGAGACTGTCCACGATCAGACGCTACGCTCTCGCGATCGGAGCACGAATCACGCACAAGGTCGAGAAGGTGGCCGAGTGCGCACCGGAGGTCACCCCAGATTCTGATCGCCCCGCGACCGCGCCCGACGTTGCATTCATAGCCAACGCCTACGTCGTGTACAGCGACGCTTCGCGGGTGGTGGAACAGCGGCCCCATTGCACCTACCATCACGCGCTGAGCAGCTTCCTCGACGGCTGGGGCACGCTACAGATGCACACATCGGCGCCGAACGCCAACGATGCTTCGGAGGAGGGCTGCCGCGCATGAAGCTGACCGCCTTGAACGCCGATGCTGCCCAGATCGACCCGGCGTCAGGAAAAGTCCATGCGCTGGGGATCGGCGCTCAGACGACGACAACGCCGCTCCCTCCGCTTGCGCTCATCATCATCATCGACCTCGAGCCCTCGGAGGAATTCGGCAAGTCCTCAAGCATCAGAGGGATGTTGCATTCCGCGGATACCGGCAAGCCGTTCCTCATCGACGGCGAGAGGCCGTTCGGATTCTCGACGCCAGCCCCGACCGGCGGAAGCGATCGAGCCGTCCTCACCCTGTCCTTTACGGGCGGAATCACAATCGACCCCGGGAATTACTACTGGGAAGTGGAGATCACCGAGACGCCCGAGAAAGTTCGGATACCGATGCAGGTACTCGGCCCCGATATCGACGAGACCGCCGATGCAAGTCTAGAGGCAGGCGAAGACTCACAACTCAGTCCACGCTGAACGGCTGGGGCTAACGGCCGACGACGCGGGCATAGGCATTGCCGAGCTGGATGTGAGCGAGGAAGGCAAAGGCCAGGCACACAAGAAGGGCTGTGACCCGCCTACGCTGGCCACATGTGTTCGATCGTCTGGCACCTCGGCGACGGCAAGCCCGTCGAGCCCGGACGGCTGTACCAGGTGCGCGGCGGAAGCTGGGCCGAGCCGGTGCCGATCCGCTGCCCGAACGGACACCGGCTCGGCCCCCACCAAGTACTGGTCGGGTCACTCGCCTGCCCCGCCATCGCACGCCACCACCGCACGCACGCCTGCCTCCAATGCGACGCCGTCATCTACTGGCCGCCGGTCACCGAGGCGTGCGACCACACCCGTGGCAACTGGATAATGCGCTAGCTGCGCTCCGCCCCGCTCGGCCACACGATGTCCACCGGGATGCCGCGCTGGCGGGCCAGCTCTACGACGGTCCCCGTCCCACCGCGCGCCGAGACCTCGCCGTCCCATACCGCTATCAGGCGGTCAGCCTCGTCTACCAGGACGGCGTTCGCGGCCTCGTAAGCGTCCCGGCCGGGGGTGTCGAAGTCCATCACCCGGACCTTCGCGGCGCGGGCGATCAGGTCATCGAACAGCGGCGCGTGGTCCGGCTTCACCTTGGTCTCTCGGTATCCACGCGACGGCAGCACCACCTCGAGCTGCCCGCCGGCATCAAGTACGGCCGCGGCGAACACGCTGTCGGCGCCGCGCGCGATGCAGGACACCCCGACAAGATCGGGTGTGCCTTCGATCAGGTCGGCGACCGCGGCGCGCACCAGCTCGGCCGTGCTGTCGGTGATGTTCATGTGTCCGGTGACGCTGATCCTCATGAGCCCATCATGCCGGGGAGGCCGTCAGCGGCTGCATCAGCTCACGCAATTCGGCTACCGGCCGGGCGTCACCACACTCCTGAGCTCGCCGGTGCACCTCGACCAGCTTGCGCCGCACCCGATCCGATGAGGTCTGCGCCACCGACTCCAAGGCCAGCACACCCAGGCGGTGAGCCTCCTCGTACTCCCCCTGGATCAGCCGAGCCTCCGCGGTCCCCAGCTGATCCAACGCCGTCGACCGCCACCGCTCCGGACGGCGGGTACTGATCGCCTTGTCGATCGCCTCCGCTGCCTCGCCGGCATAGGCGGGACGGGTCCGGGCCAACTCCAGCAGCCTTCCGCCGAGGGTGCCCGACAGCTCCGCCGCATCGAAGTAGTGCATCCAGTAGGGATCTTCGGCGACGTCGACCCGCTCGAACTCGGCGAGCGCCTTGTCGCTGGCACGGTGGAAGGCCGACGGGCGACCCAGCTGCGCGTAACTCCAGGCCTCCCTGGTGTGCAGCAGCGCTCGCATGGTCGCGGTGATCCGGTCGGAGAAGTGATCCTGCGCCACACGCACCAGCTCCAGCGCGTCGGCCGCCCGAGCTTGCCGGTACGCGATCCGCTCCGGGCCGGTCGTGCCGGACTCCAGAGTCAGCATCTGCCGCGCCATGCCCGCCATCGCGTGCGCGCACAGCGCTGGATCGTCGGCTTCCTGCGCGGATCTCACCGCCAGCAGGTAGTAGCCCTGCGCTGTCTGCTGGTCGCCGCTGTCCCACGACATCGTGGCCGCCGTCTCCGACAGTAGCGACAGCACCCGCTGCAGCCTGGCGCGCACCGCGGTATGGGTGCTGTCGCGAATCAGATCATTGACCTCGTCGAGCTGGCCGACGACGGCTTTGCGACGCAGGCCGCCGCCGAACTGATCATCCCACTCCCGGAACATTCGCGCCGCGTGCTCCAGCTGCTCGATCTCACGCATCCCGGACGTGCTCATGGCCGCACCACCGAGACCGCCGGCCCTCCCCCGCAGCCATCGCTCCAGCGGCTCGAGGAGGCCGACGCCGACGACCATCCCAACGATGGCCTGCGACGCTGTGCGGCGGTCCAACAGCAGATCCTTCCGGGCGAGGTCATGGGCGACCGCCGTGGTGTCGGCCGACCAGATGGGTGGACAGTCGTCGATATCGACGATGTCGGGCACAGCAGCGTGGGCAGCGACCGCGCGCGAAGCCCGGATCTGCTCGAACCGCGTCCGCTGCTCCGGCGTGGCGGCGGCATAGATCTCCGCCATCGCCGCGGCCGAGGTGTCCGCGAGCACGACAGTGCCATCGGATACCCACTTCTTCACCGCGCCGATGCTGACCATCGCACGGCTGGCGAACCGGCCTTGAGGGATGCCGAGCGCCAGCCGCAGGGCGGTCGCGTCCGCTCCTGTCCACACCTCATACATACCCGTCACCTACCCCATCGGCCGACCGGATGTAGCCCATGGTGTCCGACGGTAGACCACGGTAGTCCGTCGTGTCCTGTTGTTGATCTGGGGTTTTCGCAATCGTTGAGGGCGAAGCGACGGGTTCCGATCCAGCGGGGAGTTGCCATGGACCGCGCACCACACTTATTCGACCACCTGACCGCACGGCAGCGCGCTGTGCTCAATGTCCTGATTCCCGGCGGCATGCTCACCGTCGAGCAGATCGCCCGCGGGGCGCGCCTGCCGCAGTGGAAGGCCAAGCGCGACCTCGGAGCCCTGTGCCGCGAGGGCATGGCATTCCGCGACCGGGCAGAGCGCTGGCAAATCTCACCCCTGCTGCGCCGCCCACCCCGGCGGGCCGTCCGATGAGCGGCTGGCTGCAGCACCTCGACGGCACATGGTCGAGAGTCGACGAGACGGGCCGCCTGCACACGATGGCACTCGGACCGTGGGACGACACCGGCGGCCAACTGCAAGAGCTCGACGCCGACGTGCGCGCGGGCCTTGCCGTCCTGGACGCGCTACAGGAACGGGCCGACAGATGAGCACCCAGCAGCTGACCCGCTGCCAGCGCTGGACCCTGGAGTCCCTCGCCGCGATGGCGCCGACCAGACCACAGGCCACCACCGTGCACGACCTCGCTCGCGCGCAAGGCAGCTCCGCCCGCCAAACCGGCATCTACCTCAGCCAGCTGCACGCAAAACGGCTCGTCCACTACCGGACCCGCGCGAACGGGCTGCTGTGGTGGGTCGCCGATACCGGCCTGGAGATCCTCGCACCACCCGACGAGTGAAGGAGATCTGCGTGGACACAGTGATTCTCGTGATCGTGCTCGTGATGGCCGTCGGCGTGGCCTGGCTGGTCATCGACTCGATCCGCCGCTGAGACCTGCTCCATCCGGCTCGACCGACAGTGTGAGAGGAGGTGAATCATGATTCCGGGACCTGACGGCAACGCTGGCAACAGCAACAACGCCGACAACGCCCTGGCCGAGGAGCTTTACGGCAAGGGGAAGTCGACCACTCACGTGACCGACTGGAAGGCATCTGCCGACCACCAGTAGCGATACCGTCCCCTGTCTGCCGATTGCCGGGAAACCGGCAGACCGAGCACGGATAGACGGATGCGCCCCGCCGATCTCGCATCGGCGGGGCGTGTTTGAAATTCGCCGATAATTTCCTATCCAATTGGGTTGCGTAGTGTAATACACTACGCTATAGTTATTCATGTAAGGGCAGCCAGTTCTTACAACACAACACAAGAGGGTGGGTCCACATGGACAAAGGAGATGTTTACTTCATCATCGGCCTGGTTTGGACAACGGTTATCGGGTTCTACCCCGCAGCCGCTCCAAAGATTTCCAAGTGGCGAGCCAAGCGCCGCTACAAAGGAAAGCACCGAAAGAAGTAACACCCCCTGAGACGGCGGACCGGATAGCTCATACCTACCCGGTCCGCCCCACCAAGTAGACCCCCCTCCTGTCGTTGCGTCAACCACCCCACCCACAGAAAGACGTCACGATGAGAATCTTCGCCCTGCTGGCCGGTCTCGCCGTACTCGGCGCGGTCCTGCTCGCCGACAACTGGAGCCCCGTACGCGCCGCGCTCTACGCTGCAGCGTGGCTGGTCGTCGCGGTCCTGCTGATCAAGTTCGCCCGGAGGTAGGCCCGATGCCCAGACCTGGCCCCCGCCGGCCGGTCCTCACCCTGCGCATGTCCGACGACCTGATCGTCGCCCTGGACGAACAGGCGATCGCCGAGGACCTGCTGACCAAGGCTGGCGAACCGAACCGGTCAGAGCTGATCAGGATCATGATCGAGTACGCCCGCGAGACCATGCCGAACGGCTGGCGCCCGGAAGGATGGGAATACCGCGGCTGATATCCAGCGCCCCCGCCGGCCACGCATCCGGCGGGGGCGTTCGCACGTTAACGCGCGATCGCCTCCGTTCGATCATGGTGCAACACCAACTTCACTAGGGGGGTTCGTTGATCGATCCGAAGACGCCGTCGGCTGAAAGTGCGAGTCGCTCCCAGCGCGGCCTCCTGATCGCGGCGATCGCGCTGGCCGTGCTCGCTGTAGTCGGCATCGGCGTACTTGTTGGCATGTCGCACTCGCCGTCGTCCGGCGAGACCTCGACCGCAGAGTCCGCGAGTGGCGGCATCGGGTCGCCGATCGAGTTCCGCCGAGCCGACAGCGGCGAGCTGATCGGAACCATCACGATCCGGGATAGCGTCCTGGTTCCGGCCGAATGCGTCATCGACCCGGTCGCGGGCACGGCAGGATTGGCGATCCAAGTTGAGATTGACAACTCGGGCACCGTCGGCATCGGCAGCCCGGACATGTACACACTGACCACCCTGCACCGCGACGGCATCACCCACCCGACAGAGAACGGGGTACTCAAGAGCTCGTGCTCTGAGCGGTGGCCATCTGGCAAGTCCGCCGACGTCGGCTTGCGTACGTCGCAGTGGATTCTCCTGCATGTCCAGCAGGACCCAATCGCGGTGCAGTACACCCCGATCGTGGCCGCCCCAGGCTCGACATGGGCGAACCTTGAACTTGTCGCGACAGCACCGAAGTCAGTGACGATCCCGCTGCCTGCAACGATGTCAACCGCGGCGATGCCGACGGCAACCGCGGCAACGACGCCATCCACGCCTGCAGCTAGCGCGACTACCCAGGCGCCTCCTCCGACGAAGACGGCAGTGGCTCCGGCTGCTGGGGTGGCATGCGATCCGGACGTCGACAACTGGGCCACCGATGCCTCCGGCGGCCAGCTGAAGTGTGCGTACGCGGGCGGACCCACGCCGAAATGGGTGAACTCAGCACCGCTGATCGGCACACGAACGCCCGGCACGCCGTGTCGGCAGGGCGAGGGAGTCGCCGAATCGCCATCCGGCCAGACGCTGGTGTGCGCGGGGATGAGCGCCGACACGTCGGTGTGGACGCCGGGGCCCTGAGAAACGACGAAACGCGCCCCCGCTGGACGAATCCAGCGGGGGCGCGTTGTGTATTACGGGGTCGTTCTATGTGCAGCGGACCCAGGTGTTCACCCCGCCGCTCACGGTGAGGTTGAATCCGCTGGTCGACTTCGCTTCCAGGGTGATTTGGTCGCCGAGCGCGACATCAGCCGGGCCGGAACAGGTCAGGGTCGCCGATCCGAAGGTCGGCACCGAGGTCGCCGTTGAGGTGGCGATGATGGTCGACCCGATCTTGAGCTGGATCTGTGCGTTCTGGGCGCTGGAGCTGTTGGCGATCACGATGCTCGCCGAGATCGTCGCACCTGATTTCGGACCCTGGACGACCAGATTGTCGGACACCACGGACGATCCGGGATAGGTGCCGGTGTCGGCGGTCCAGGCGGTGACCTTGGTGAACGTGTTCGGCAGGGCGGAGCTGTTGCCGTTCTTCGTCATCCCGGAAGGGAAGAACGGCAGGCCGCGGCCGCCGGTGACGATGGCACCCATCAGGCCGTCCCGGTGATGTCCGCGACTAGGCCCTTCCCGGGGGTCGTGCCGACACCGGTGATGTGCACGGTGAGGATGTCACCGAGCGCGAACGCCCAGCTGCCGGTGGCGGTCCCGCCGGCTACCTGGTTCGCCGCGGTGATCGTGGCCGAGCTGCCGGACACGGCGACGCCGTTCTTGCGCAGCTCGACGACCAGGTTGCCGGATGCGTCGGCCGTGACCGCCCGGTAGGTCACGCTGGTGAACACCGCGGCGCGCTGCAACTTGACCCCGACCGGGTAGTCGCCGGTGCCCGTGGCGCGGGTGGTGTCTTTCCCGAACGCGAAGATGTTCAGGTCGTAGGGCGAATCTCCCGACGCGACCTTGCCGTCGGCGTAGGTCTTGTTCACCAGGTCATCACCAGCTGATGGCGTGGCGCTGCTGGTGATCTTGCTGGTGCCCATGTCCAGCTGTTGCGACATGGCGTTGCCCGTGGGAGTGATGTAGATGCTGCCCGTGGGCGACCCGGGTTCGATGTAGATCGGGCCTGTTCCCGCTGTCGAGTCCCACACGCTGAATCCGTCGCCGCTGTTGCAGCCGAATTCGTAGGCTTGCCCGGACTCGTTGTCGAGGATGACGCGGGCGGTGTCGCCTGGCGTGGACGGGACGATGTTCGCGCCGGCGATCTGGGCGCCGGTGCTCATGGTCTTGTAGCCGGTGATGGTTTGGTCGCTGGTCAGGTCGACCATATTGGCGAGCGCCGGCACGGTCGGGGCGGACGCGGTGCCGCCGAGGTCCCCAGCGAGCTGGATGATGCCCTTGGTGGTGGCGTCCGCATCCGGAGCGGCCGGGCCGGTGGGGCCGGGTGGCAGGGTCAGATCCAGCGTCCACGCGGGCGGCCCGCCGGAGACAGTCGCATCCGCCGGGCCCTCGGTGACCGTGCCGATGCTGAGGTCGAAGGAGTCCACGGCGGCCTGCGCGGCGGCTTCCGATGCTGCCGCCGCAGATTCCGATGCCGCTGCTGCGGCCGCGGCGTCGGTGGCGTCCTGGATCGCGGGCACCGTCACCGGCGGCAGGTCGGTGCCGTTGTCCAGCCAGAAGGTGAGGTCGTTGCCGCTGATGGTCACGTTGACGACGGACAGGCCGCGCACCACGGCCTCGCCGGTGCTCGATGGGACCGGGGACGCCAGGGTCAGGTCGACCAGGCCGACCGATCCGGTGTCGGGGTCCGCAGGGTTCGGGCCGGGCACATACTCGGGCACCTCGAACGAGAAGGGCGCGATCGGCACCGGGTCGCCGTCGTAGGACAGGTCGAAGGTGACCCGCCACGTCCACTCCGACGGGTTGGTGTCCGCCGACGGCGCGACCAGCCGCAGACCGCGGTCGCCGCGCCACGTCAGGTACCCGAATTCGTCGAGGCTGGCAACGTAGTGCTTGGGCAGCTGGACATAGGTCGCCGGCGCTGGGGATGCGCTGGCCACCAGGATCTTCGGCGCCTCGGCAGTGAAAGTGACTGTGCCGGTGAGCGGCTGGAACTCGGGCAGGTCGTCGATATCGGGGCCGTCGATGATGTTGGCCAGGAACCGGCCAACGACGCGGCCGTATTTCAGCGGTGGCAGGTCAGCCATGTCGCCCCTCCCGCATGATCGATGTGGTCACAGCGCGACTCCTTCGAGAGGCGGTGGAGGTGGCACCGACGCGCCGAGAGTGCGCAGCTCGGCTGCCACCATCTGATCCCATTCAGCGTGTGCGACGGCCGCCACGCGGCGGCGCGCGGCGGCTTCCTCGGTTTCCTGCTTGTGGTCGGCGAAGGCGCGCTCGATCTGTGCCACGCGATCGTCCGCGGCCTTGGTCGCCTTCTCCGCCAGGCCGGTGGCGATCGCTTCCAACTTGGCGACGTTGTCGACGCGCTGACCGCGGCGGCCGAAGACTGCCCGCGTCATTTCGGCAAGCGCGCCGCCGCCGACCATGCTGCCGAGCACGGTGGCCCATTCCTGCACGTCGCTACCTCCTGTCGGGGTGAGTGCGGTCACCGGCGCTCACTCCTCGATGCGTGCGTGGCGGCCAGCCGAGGCTGGCGTGACGCGAGCTCGTGCGCCAGCAATAGCGCCACCGCCGAGCACCGCGACGACCACCGCGACCAGCAGCTCGGCGAGCTGGTCGTCGATCGTTCCGCGTGCGACGAGGTAGGCGACGACCGCCAGTAGGACCGGCGTCAGCCGTACCGCGACCGGCTCACGCGCCGCCAGCTCGAGCAGCCGGGCGATCACTTCTCGGCCTTCGGGTCGTAGCAGCCGGGCACGCCGAGCTTCTCGCCGATCGCTGCCACCGCGTCGACCAGTGTGCGGTCGCCGAGCTGTGGCCAGCCGGGGAAGTCTTCGCCGACATGGGTGCCGGGTCCGGCGAGCTGGTCGAGCGCGAGCCCGGCCGCGGTCTGTGCATCCATCACGGCGTTGTCCTCCTGGTGGTCGGTGGTGAAGTCGCGGACATGCGCGGCGAAGACATCCCAGGGGAATCCGGCGCCAACGTCGGTGTGCGTGCCCATGCCGAGGACCTGGGTCACGTAGTTGTGATCGGAGATCCCGGAGCCGCGCCGGTAGGGCGGTGCGATCACGGCGGTCGGGATCTCGTATTTGCGGCAGTCCTGCACGGCCAGCCATGCCGCGATCTCGATGCCGCGGCCCATCAGCTCGAGCCACTGCGCGCGCGACCACGCGGCACGGCTACCGGCGAAGCACAGGTTGATGCTGCTCGGGTTGGCGTTGAGCACCGACCACGAGCTGTAGTCGGTGTCGACGACATCGCAGACGACGCCGTTGTTGTCGACGGTGTAGTGATAGCTGACCTGGTTCGCGGTGTTCTGCAGGTATCCGGCCAGGGATTCGGCGGTCCCGTTGCCCTCCTGGGTGTGCAGGAAGAAGTTCGTGATGCGGGCGCCGCCGCGCGGACTATTGGCCTTGGACCATCGTTCGATCTCGCGGTATGTGGGCTTAGCCTTGGGCATCCTTCGCCTCCTCGATCTTGGTGCGGATGGTGTCGACAATCCCGGCGAGTGCCTCGGACTTCGTCGCGGCCTGGAAGGCGACGCCGCGGGGGTGCTCGGCTTTCCAGGTGCCGTCGGGCAGCTGCTCGGTGGTGACGTCGTCGACGTCCCAGTAGGCCTCGACGTCGGGGATCGGCCAGCTGCCGTCTTCGTCGCGGCCGTAGTGCAGGCCGGTGTCGTAGGGGCCGGGCAGTCCGCCTGGGGTGGGTGCCCAGCGGATTGTCTCCAGCGCGGGGTCGCGGCGCCAGCCGCGGGTGATCAGGTAGTCGGCGATCCGTGGTGCCTGAGCGACCTGGATGACGGCCGGATCGGCGAGCTTGCGACCGGCGGGGTTCTTCCATTCCGGGAGGTGGACGACGGCGAGCTCTTCGGCGAGCTCCCGCACTTCGGGGGCGACCTCGGGGACATCCAGGGTCGGCAGTGTGCCCTCGACGACGTGCTGCAGGAACGCCCGCATGCGCTCGGTGACGCGGACGCCGTCCTTGCCGGTGGCGTGGTATTCGATGGCCTCTTGTTCGCGGCCAGCCTCGGTGACGACCTCGTGGATGATCTCTTCGCTCACGGCTGCCCTTCCAGGGGTTGGGCACCGACGACCAACTGCGCGCCGGTGGTGATGATCGAGTAGTTGCGGGTGCCGGTGACCCTGCGCACGACCACGTAGATCTGGGCGGTGGTGTTGGCGGCGACGGTGCCCGCGGTGGAGTCCGGCGAGATCGGCGCGTCCCAGCGCGGGAAGAACTGCACCTGGGTGTGGTTGGAGGCTGCGGCGCCGAAGCCGTAGCCGATCATCGGGCCGTCGGCCGCGCCCAGCCGGATCTCCACGTCCGGTCGGGAATCGTTGATGGACGGCACATGCGCTTGCAGGCCGATCGACCCGCTGAGCACCACCGGCCGCCACGGGATCGGCTGCGCCGGAATCGTCATCGTCGCGATCGTCTTCGGCGATGCCGAGAGGTTGGAGCCGCCGGTGAACTGCGATCCTGCGATTGCCCACGGTCCGCCGAGTTTCGGCGAGGGAATCGGCCGCCACTCGGAGCCGGCCTCATTCCAGGCGAGCACCGATCCTTGCCGGGCCGTGCCGAGGTCCCCGACGTCCTCGGCGTCGGTGATCGCGCCCGGCTCACCGGGATCACCTTGCGGGCCTTCCGCGCCGCGCGGGAACTGCACTTCGAGCACCTGGTTCGGTGGTGTGCCGGTGAGGACGGCAGTCGCCGAGGTGCCGGGGTCGCCGATGGTGGCGACACCGGAGAGGATGTTCGGTGGCCCCTGGTGGCCGGGAGCCTGGAAGGCGATCGTGAAGCGCACGAAATGCAGGCCGGTCCACAGGATCACGCTGTTCTCGTCGACCACCCGCCAGGCGCGGTGCGCTTCCGCTTCGCCCAGGCCGAGGGTTTGCAGGGTGGCCAGGTCTGCGATGTCGCCCATCCACTGCCACGGCCACGCCGGATCGCCCTGCGGGCCAGCCGCACCGGGAGCGCCGTCGCGGATCTCCAGCAGCCCCCCGCGGTCCACCAGCTCGAGCGGGTTCACCGTGTACGGGAGACCGACCGGATCGGTGACGCCGCGCAGGGTGAGCGTGATGTCGCTGTCGTAGACGATGGTCATGGCGCTCCCGTCACCGGCACCGCCCACACCGTTGCGTGCGCGCCGGTGCGGATGTAGTTGTAGGACCCGCTGCCGAGGTTGCGGCGCAGCACGATCGCGATCACCGCGGGCACACCGGCCGAGACCACGCCGACCGATGACGCGGGGGTCATGGAGGCGGTGTTGTACTGCGGCTGCACCCTGGTGAAGGACTCCAGCCCGAAGGGTGTGCCGGGTCCGTAGCCGACGATCTGCCCGGCCGCGTTGGTGATGCGGGCCTCGATGTCGACCCTGTTGCTGTTGTCGGTGGCGGTGGTGCGCACGAGCGCGCCGCCGAACACCAACGGTCGCCAGTCGACGTCCTGGGCGGGGACGTTGATGGTGCAGAGGGTGTTCGGGCTGGTCGATGTCCCGGACGCCGAGGCGATGAATCCTGCGCCGCCGTCCCACGAGGCGCCTTCGAACGCGGTCCAGGGGCCGCGCCATCCCGGGTACGGGGTGGGCGTCCACTTCGAGGTCGTCGAGTTCCACAGCGGCACCGCGCCGTCGACCGGCGGGGTCGTGTCGTCGTAGTCGGTGGCCTCCCGCAGTGGGCCCGGCGAACCGATCGGCCCTTGCGCGCCCTGCACGCCGCGCGGCACCGTGATGTCGAGCGTCTGACTGGGCGGGGTGCCGGTGATCGTGATCTCCAGGTCGGCGCCGACCGCGCCGGTGGTGACCGTGCCCATCGTCAGCGTGTTGACCTCACCGGTGGGGCCGTGCCCGCCGAACGCTTCGGCGAAAACGTCGAATGCCGACCCGTTCCAGTACATCAACGTGTTGGTCGACTCGACCCGCCACGCCTTCCCTGCCTGCGCTGGGCCCAGAGACTCGGCCAGGGAGGCCAGGGCGACCGGGTCGGAGATGTCGCCCTCCCACCGGAAGCGGTGCGCGGCCGGTCCCTGCGGGCCGGTCGGTCCCGGCGATCCAGTGGGCAGCTCCAGCGACCCGTCCTTCGGGGTGCCGTTGAAACTCTGGGCGATCCCCGGCTCGCCGATGCCCTCGTTGATGCCGCGGATCTGGGTCTGCTCGAAGTACTCGCCGATGGTGGTCACTGTGCAGCCTCCGGGACTGGCTGCGCCCACACCGTGAGCGCGGCCGCGGTGATGGTGTGTCCGATGTCGTAGCCGGTGCCCGACCCGACCCGCTCCACCGCGACGATCAACGTGGCCGATTGACCGGCCGGGACGGTCGCGTAGGTGCTGGACGGGGACAGCGGTTTAGTGCCCTCGTCCCCGAAGGCGGGCGAGAAGGCGACCGGCAGATAGTTCGGGCCGGAAATGCGGTGCCCTGCACCGGATGCCACCATCACCCCGGTCGCCGTGCCGAGCCGGACGCGGATCTCCGCCCGCGCCTCCGAGCCTTGCTCCATGAAGATGTGCATCTGCCCCCAGCACATCGGCCGCCACTGGAACGGCAGCGCCGGGATCGTGAAAGTGCCCGCCGTGTAGGCGGGGATGGCTTCCTGGTGGTTGGCGGCGAACTCCGAGTCCCACCAGGCCCACGGCCCGAACCCGTTGGGCGGCTGGGTGGCTTCCCACCGGCGGCCGGACGAGGTCAGCGCGAAGGATGACCTGTTGGTGGGGCCGACGGTGTCGTCGTAGTCGGTGGCCTCCGCGATCGCTCCGGACGTGCCCGCGGGCCCGGGCGGGCCGGGCAGACCGGCCGGTGCCGTCGCCTGCAGCTGCTGCGCTGAAGTCGCGCCGGAGAAGCGCAGCGCGGCGCCGATCAGCGCCGGATCGTGCGTGGTCGTCACGGTGACTGTGTTCGGTTCGGCGACCGGGCCTTGCGTGCCGACCGCGCCGGGCGAGTGGATCCAGGTGGTGCCGTCCCAGAAGTCCATGCCGTCGTCGTCGAGGCGATGCCACCACTTGCCGCGGTCTTCGGTACCGAGACCGGCCGGGCGTGCGGCCTCGTCCGCGATGACGCCCTGCTTGGCGAAGGTGGTCCGGGCGTCGCCGCGCGGTCCGGTCGGGCCAGCGGGGCCGGCGGGGAGCAGCTGCTCAGCGGCCTCGGCCGACGGGGTGACGGTGGCGGTGAGGATCGGCAGCCCGTCCAGGTCGACTTCCTCGGTGGCCACCAGGCGGGCGGAGATCTGGGTGTCCAAGACGGCCTCCTAGAAGATGAGCAGGTCGAGGTCGGCGCCGACGTCGGTGGCGATGGACTGCACCGCGGTCGCCAGCTGGCCGAGCCGATTCCAGGCTTTGGTAATGGTGTCGTCCTCGTCGCCGCCGTCACCGATCGTCAGCTCCCACCGGGCGCCGCCCTGACGGTCGTCGGTGAAGCTCATCTGGGTGACGAAGTCGGTGAAGATCTGATCACCGAGCTGGAATCCGATCTGGTCGCCGAGGGTGAAGTCCTTCCCGAGCAGGTACGGGGCGCCGTCGCCGACCGAGACCTTGTGACTGGTGTAGCCGCGGGTCGCCCACAGACCGGCCCGGCCCGCCATCACCCCGTCCAAAGTGAAGGCCTTGGTCGAGTTGGCGACGACGTGCTCCTTGAACGCGAACGGCCCAGCCTCCCTGGTGCGCTCGGCATTCGAATACGACATCCAGGCCAGGAACACGTCGTCGAGCTGGCCTTGATACAGAGAGTCCAGGCCGGGGATGCCGATCAGCAGGCCGACCCAGGACAGCAAGTTCTTCATGGCGATCTCGATGCCGGCGTTCACCCAGCCCGGGGATTTTCCGCCGACGATCACCGATGTAGCCAGCGGCTTGTGCACTGCGACCTCGGACGCGCCGATGCCGGAGTACTCCCCCGGCAGATACCAGACGTGCGGGAAGTTCCGGAAGGTGCCGAGCGGCCCATGCTCACCGTAGATCGCTTCGTACTCGTGCTGTGCGTTGAAGTTCGGGTACCGGACCGGGGTCGTGTCGTCGATGAAGTCCTCGAACCATGAGACGAGCCCGTCGATCAGCGTGCCGGTGGGGCCAGTGACGCCGGACTTGTCAGTTGTCCACAACACCACGGTCGGCTTGTCCAGGTAGAACCATTCCGGGGCGGGCTGCTCGTCCTCGCCGGGCAGGAAGAACTTCGCCTCCAGCACGACACCGGAGTCGTCGAGCCAGGTCGAGAAGAACTCGCTGGCCATGTCGAAGCGCGCGGATCCGGCGGCCCATTTGCTGGTGTCGGTGAGGATCCACACCGGCACCATCGCGATCGGCCACAGCGAATCGCCCGCGCGCACCCATTCCGGCGCATCCGACCACTGCCCGGGATATGCCGAGGACTGCTGCCGGATCAGGTTGCAGGACATGTAGATCCCGATGAGGGATTCCGTCGGTCCGAACAGCACCATATGCCTGGGCCATTGCGCCAGGATCGGCGCGAACGGGGACGCCCACAGCGCGGTGGTGGCGATGTGCTGCCAGCAGTGGATCGCCTCGACGTCGATGTACTCGACGCCGTCGTCATCACGGACCAGAGCGACGCGGGTGATGTAGCCGTCCCACCGGAACGCCTTGGTATCCACGGTGATCGGCGCGGTCCGGTTCTCCGGGCCCACGCCGTCCTCGTCGAGGCGGAACAGGTGGTCGAAGTACAGGGTGTCGCGGCTCAAGCGCATCTTGAGCCCGCCGGGAGCGTTCTTCGTGTAGGTGAAGGTGATGTCGAGGTAGCGGCCCTCCTCCCCCACCTCCTGCAGGTACTTGTCCCAGTAGCGGACCAGGCACGTCTGGTCGGCGCGGTCGGCGTCCTCCTGTCGCTGAGCCAGGTCCATCCGCCGCACCTCGACGGCGCGATCCCACGCCATCAGAACGGCCTCGAGCTGCGCGGCGTGACGGTCACGGTGATCTCCGATTCGGTAGTGCCGCCCTCGGTGACAGCCACCGAGATCGGCAGCGAGGACCACGGATCGACCGATCGGAACCACCGGCGGCCCGCCAGCTGGCCCCACACGTTGCGCCCCGACGGCACCGCACCGGAGTAGACGCGGGCCGTGCGATGCCGCGGGTGACTGTCGATGCGCAGGGTTTCCCCTTCCTCGATCACCGGGGTCTCCACCATCCGCAGCGGGTCCTCCTCCAGCGGGTCGCCGATCCGCCACCGGCCGGGCCCGTTCATCGTGTAGCGCGGCCAGGCAGGCTGATCGGCAGCGTTACGCGCCATCAGCACCCCCTCACCGAAGGCGTCGACGTTGACCCAGGTCGTCGATTCCTCCAGGTGATGGGCCAGCGGATCCATCGCCACGGCCGACATCTGGTAGGCCACAGCGGCGTTCAGCGCCGGGTCGACGGTGCCGATCGGCTGAGGTGGGCCATCGAGCTGGTAGAGCTGGAACCGCCACCCTTGATGCCGGGTGAACCATGCCGCCTTGAACGGCAGATCTGTCGACCAGCCGCGGAACCAGGCGTCGTGGACCGCATGGAAGCCGCGCACGGTGTCCGCCTGGAGCAGGATGTTGAAGTCCCACTCCTTTTTCGACCGGACCGACCGCAGGAACGTGGCGCCGTCCTGGCGGGCGCCCTCGCTCACGAGCAGCGCGGTGGGCGCGAACATGTGCCCGGTCTGGTCGAGGATCCGGGCACCTTCACGACCGGCGCCGGTGCCATGCAGGTGCCAGCACCGGCCATGAATGTCCCAGCCGACGATCTTCGTGGCCTCGCGGCGAAGCAGCGGATTCACCGGCCGAAACCTCCATTCCGCATGGTCGCGAGATTCGTGCGTCGGATCTGACGTTCGACGGCCGCAGCCGCGCCCTCTGGGGACATGCCGTAGTTGTTGACCGTCATGCCCCCACCGCCCATCGCGCCCATGCCGAGCACGCCCGCGCCCGTCTCGACCATCTCTCTCCAGTTGTCGGAGAAGAACCCCTGCAGGTCGGAAGCAGTCGACTCCCACTGCGTCGCGGCCTGAGTCGAGAGATTCGCGAAGGCCTGCTCCGGCGAGTCCGCGAGGTACCACGGGGCATCTCCAGTGAACAGGTCGCCCGTCAGCGGGGTGCCCTGTAGCGGATGCGTGGATTGCGCGGTCGACGACGAGAGGTCGTAGGGGGTGGAGGATGCAGTTGTGTCGGAGACTGCCGGTGTCGACAGATCGCTTCCGGTGACATCGACCCCTGTTGCCTCCCCGGAAAGGCTGAGGCTTGTCGGCCAGTTCGTGACGAAGACGTCGGTCGCGCTGGTCGTCCCGGCGTCCTCGCCGTTGCTTTCCTCGCCGGTACCGTTCGTTGAGCCGCCGGTGCTTCCCTGGCCGAGCTTGCTCGGTCGGCCGCCGCGGATCTGGCCAGATGTCCCGCCTGAGTTGCCGCCGGAGCCGCCGCCTGTGAGGTTGGGACCCAGGCCCCGCCCCTCATCACCGGAGTCGCCCGACAGCGGCAGGTGCCACTTCAGCGGGAAGGATGCCGCCGATGCGGCAGACGGGCCGACCTCTACGCCGTCGGTGCCGTTGCTCTCGACGTTGAGGTCGCCCAGGGTGCCCGCCATGTGCGAGTTGGGGCCGCCGCCGCCGCGCTTGACTCCGATCGAGAAGTCGCCGTCGCCGCCGAGTCCCTTCTCGAAGCCGAACGCTGTGAAGTCGGATTCGGTTGAGAAGTAGCGCTTCCGTGGGTCCTTGCCGGTCAGGACGGCCCAGATTCCGCCGATGAATCCGGAGCAGTCCCATGACGGATCGCCCACGCCGCCATACTGGTACGGCTTGCCGGCCTGCCCGCGCGCCCACTGCTGGGCCTCCACCAGGCCGCCGGTGGCGAATCCGGGGAACATCGCGTGCATTTGCGCGGCCGTTGGGGTCCAGCCGGAGTTGATCGCCTCCAGCAGGGGCAGATTCGCGGCGGTTGCGCGGGCGTTGATGACGTACTCGCCATTGCTGGCCGCGATCAGGAATGAATCGCTGGTTCCGGTGCCCGGTCCATGAAGCAGGCCGCCGGTCGCCGCGCCGTTGCGTTCAGCCCAGGCGACCATGGACTTTCCGGTATCGGCCACGCCGCTGCTGATGCCCGGAATGTCGGGGATCTTTTCGAGCAGCTCGCCGATCTGCTTGACCGCTTTGGCGATTGTCGTGACGATCCCCCGCCACTTCTCCGAGACCACATTCGAAAGGTCGCCGAAGAATTCCTTCATTTTCTCGATACCGGCGCCGACCTTCTCTCGGACCGTGGTGATCACCGTGGCGACTGTCTCCAGGCCGGTTCTGATCTCGTCGGTCATCTGCTGCACGTAGGGGATGACGTACGGGATGATGACGTTCTTCACCAGCCAGGTCAGGGCTTCGATGAACTTCTGGATCTGCGGCAGGATCGCGATGACGACATCGAGGAATGGCGGCAGGAGCTCCAGCGCGATTCGCGCCAGGTCCGGGATCATCGGCGCGATCGCCAGCACCAAGTCGCCGAACGCTTGCGCCAGGTCGGGGATGTGCGGCGCTATCTGCACCAGCGCGGCGGCGAGCGCGTTGCCGATCTGACCGGCGACGTCGGCCAGGATCGGCTGCAGCTCCTCGAACACCGGCAGCATCGCATCAGCGAACTGCTTGATCACCGGCCCGAGCGCATCGAAAATCGTTTCCAGCGCGGGCGCGAGCGCCTGCACCAAACCCGAGATGACCTCGGCGATTACCGGCAGGATCGGCGCGACGGCACCGACCAGCGATGCGAATGCCCCTGCCAGGGGGCCCATTGCTGGCTCCAGCGCAGTGAATGCCTGGGCGAGCGCGTTTCCGACGATCTGCGCGATCTCTGCGAGCGGGCCGATCAGCGGGGTCAGCGCCGTCATCAGAGACGACAGCAGCTCGCCGATTACCGGCAGCACCGGCTCCAGGCCGGTGGCCAGGGCGTCGATGAATGTGGCCAGATCGGGCAGCAGCGCGGTGAGCGTCTTGGCGAACGTCGCGCCGATCGCACCGAGTGACGGAGCCATCTGCTGGATGGATGCGCCGATCGCAGTGAACAGCGGGCCCAACGTGGGGCCGACGACATTGCCCATCTCGATGAGGCCGTCGATCAGCGGGTTCAAGCCGCCGCCGAGGCCCTCCAGGATGTCGCCGAAGGTGGAGAACAGTTGCGTGAGGGCGCCGGACTGGAATGCGTCGGTGAACGCCTGCCCGATGCTTCCGAGCATTCCGCCGAACTGTTCGCCGACCTTGGTGGCCACGGGAGTGAATGCCTGGCCGAAGTCCAGGAATCCGGTGGTCATCTGATGCAGGCCCGCGGTCATGCCGCTGATGAAGTCCGCGGTCCCCGCGAAGATGTTCCGGACGGCGTCGAGGTTCTGGGGCGCCTGCCAGAAGGTGGCGAATGATCGGGTGAGGGCGTTCAGGGACTGCGCAACATCCACCATTCCGAGCTTCAAGGTGGGGAGCGCGTTTTCGGCGAGGTCGGTGATCCCCTCCGCGGACGCATCGAAGAGAGAGTCCTGGACCGCGGTCCGGAGGTCTTCCCATGCGGGTGCGAGCGCGCGGGTCGCGGTGACGAACGCCTGCGCGTTCGGGGCCAGGTCGGCGAACGCCTGGGCAGCCTTGTCCTGCGCAGCCGAGGTCTTCGTCATCGCTTCGGCGACAGCGTCCTGCGCCTTCGCGACCTGCTCGTTCGCGCGGGTCAGGGATCGCTCGGCCGCGGCGACGCGCTGATCTGCCTGCGCCTGGCGGTCTTTGGCCTCCACAACACGGTCGGACCCCTCGACACCCTTGTCGAACGCCTCGGCGGCTTCCTCCTGCAAGTCGCGATTGCGGTCCTGCGCCTGCGCGTACCGGAGCTCGGCGCGCTGCAGCCGCAGCAGCGCCTTCTCCCGCTTGTCCGGTGCGGCTTTCGCCAACTCTTCGCGCGCCTCGCGGAGCGCCAGCTCAGCTTCCTTCTCCGAGAGGCTCGCGTCCGCGAGCTTGAGCTGGTAGTCGTCGAGCTCGTCAGCGGCGTCCTTGTACGCCTGCGCGACATCCTCGGCGGCGTCGCGAGAGTCCTTCTGCGCATACTCGAGGTCGCGCTGCGCGTCCTCGACGCCATCCAGCGCGGACTTCAGCTGGTCTTGTGCCGCGGAGATCGCTTTGGTGCGCGCCTCGGCGTCGCCTGCAGCCGAATCGCTCGCGGCCGAGAGCGCCGTGAAGGCATCCCCGATGCCCTGCAATCCGACGGTGATGGTTGACGCCGCGGCGGCCGCGACGGGACCGAGGCCAGCGAGACCTACGCCGAGAGCCCCCACCGCACCCAGTGCTGCACCCGCGGCGCCGGTGATGCCGGCGATCGCCGCCGCTACTGCCGAGGCAACGCCCGAGCCTTTGGCGATTCCATCCAGCGACAGCGCTGACCGAACCCGGTCCAGGCCGCTGCGGTCGGCATCGATCTCGACGTTCTGCTGGATCGGCGAAGCCATCTGCTCCAGCGCCTGCCGCAATGCCGCGAACTGTGCCAGTGCCGCTGCCGAGTCGAGGTCGACCGGGATCGGCAGCGACCACCCGAACAGCGCCTGCATCGACGCGAGGGTGGCATTGACCTGCGCGGGGAAGTTGCTGAAGTCCGGCTCGACATCGATCTTCAGCTTCAAGTCGAACAGGCGGTCGAGATTCTCGACCTGGGCCTGCATCGCCGCCGGGAAGGTGGAAAAGTCCGGCTCGACATCGACCTTGATCGGCCCGATGGACATCGTCGCGATGTCGGCGTTGATCTTTTGCGCCAACCCGGTAGTGTCCGCGGTGACCGGCAGCTCGATCGCACCGAGGTGCGATACATCGACCGTCGCGCGGAGATTGATCGGGTTCAGCCAGGCGTGGTCCTGTGCATCCCGGATGGCCTGCTTGACCTCGCGGTCGAACGCGCTGGTGTCTGAGGTGATCGGGATCTCGATCGCGCCGATGTGGGATACGTCGACGTCGGCCTTGACGTTGATCGGGTTGGCGTCAGCGTGCAGCTGTGCCGCGCGCATCGCGTTGCGAACCGAGGCCGCCAGCTTGTCCGTCTCACCGACGATGGACACGTACGCGGTGGCGAGTTCGATCGCTTCCGGCGCATCAGGTGTGGTCACGCCACCTCCCATCCCAGGAATTCGTTCATGTCGGAGATCGCCACCGGCTTGTCACCGATCCGCTCCGGCTGGGCTATGCCTGGCCGCGGCACCGGCTTCGGCCGGTTTCGATTGCGCTGCCCGTCTTTGGTCTTCGCCCACATCAGCCAGCGCAGGGAGTCCACGGCGTCGGCGAGCAGCATTTCCGAGAGCCCCCACCGCCAGTCGGTGACGATGGTGCGGTAGAGCGCGGACTCCGGCCTGAACTGGAGGGTGTCGACGATGGCGTGCAGGTCGGCCCAGCTGAGGGCCTCGGTGCCGAGGTCGCGCAGCCGTAGGCCGCGGTCGATCAGGTCCGCGGCCACCGGCGTGGGGTGCTCCTCGATGAGGGCGACCAGGCTCAGGATTCCCCCAGCGACACCCCGCTGTGTTCGCGCCAGGAGTCGGTGAACTCGGCGAACTCGTCAGGGTCGAGGTCGTCGATCGCGGCGAGCTGCTCTTCGTTGAGATGCATTTCGAGGAGCATGAAGAACTGGTCCAGCTCGCTGCGGCCACGGATCTTCCGCATCAGCCCCGGTTTCAAGTACGACAGGGACGGCAGGGTGATTTCGACGTCGCGGATGGTGGTGACCCAGCTCTCGGTCACTCGTTCTGGCTTCTGATTCTTGACTGCACGCACGGGTGCACGCTTGGCGGTCATCGCGCAGACCTCTTTCTCGTTGGGCGCAGGCACGTTCGAGGACCCGTAGGCCCCGGCGGTGGCGGGCGGGCCTGCGCGGTAGGTGGACCCGCCACCGACCGGGATCAGGGTTACGACGCGGACTCGAAGACGCCGTCGTCGTAGTAGCGGTAAGCCTTGATGCCGGCGTCGTCCTTGAACGCCTCGACGACGATCTGGAACCCCGCGAGCTCGCCCGCGACGAAGGATCGCTCGGTGGTCTCGGACAACTTGGCGTTCGGCAGGACGATCCGCAGCTTCTTCTCGGCGGTCTTCATGTCGAAGATCCACACCGCATTCGGCAGGACGGAGCCGGTTTCCTGGACGGTGATGAGCTTCCCTGTCGACGGCGTCGCCGGGGTCACTGTGAGGTTCTCGGCACCGAACACGGCCGCCAGAACGTCCTCGTCCCATGCCCCATACAGGGTCAGCGAGAACCGCACCGAGTGCTCGGTCTGCAGCTGGGCGATGATGTCGGCGTTCCAATCTCGAATCGCGTTCACCGTTCGCTCGCCCTGCGGCTCGAGACCGTCCTCGGAGACGTAGCCGAGCGGCTTGATGAGAGGATCGATGACCGCGGCCGCCGTGGTGGGCACCGGAGTGCCGAGCGGACCGGTCAGAACTCCGCCCGTGACAGCGATGTTCGGCGTACCCGATCCGATGAAATCAGTGGATGGCAGTGCCATTTCCGTGTTCTCCCTTCGGGATTGCGCAGGCCCGGAGAGTGGTATGAAGTTGTCGACCCGAAGTCAGGCCAAGGCCGCTCCCCGCTGCCACACCTCGACAGTGAGCAGGTAGCGCGGAGCGTTCGTATCGGGATCCGGCGAGAAAGCCAGTCCGACGTCGCGGGTGCGATCGATCCACACCTCGCCCACATACCCGGGCGCGGCCGCGCGCAGCAGCGCGCGGACGATGGCCGCGAGACTGCCTGCGTCGGCACCCGATTCGGCCACCACTTCGACCACGAGCCGGGGGCCGTCGGTCGCCAGGTTTCGCTGGCCGCCTCCGGGGCGGGTCACCAGCACGTAGCTCGGCGGCCTGCCGGTGCGGGGCACAGCGTTGCGGACCGGGACGATGATGCCGCGCATGGGCAGCGCGGCAGTCAGGTGATCGGCGACCGCGACCTCGATCTGAGCGAAGATCGCGGTCACTGGCCGTGAGCTTTCATCGCGTCGATCACCGGGCCGACCAGGGTGTGGTCGCGGGCGTTGCGACGCCGCGCCCGCAGAGTCGCGGCGATCACCGCGGCCCTGGCACGGTTCCGGCCGGTGTTGGCGCGTGCGACGAACCCGTCACCGCCCTCCCGGGCACCGACTTTCGCGAAGTCGTGGAGCATCTGTTTCGTCTCCTCAAGGGTGCGGATCTCCCGGAAGGCGGCGAAGCGCCACTGGATAGGAGTCATGTCAGCCCTCGATTCTCTGCAGAAGCACGACGGTGCCGGGTTTCCAGCCGTGGAATCCCCACCGGTAGTCCTCGATTCCGATGACCTCGCACTGCCCGTCGGGCAGGTCGATGAGGTCGCCGACAGCGGGGGTCCAGTCCGGTGGCGCGTACAGCTCCACGGTGGTCTCGGTGCGGTCGTGGCCGACGTGCTGGCGACCATCTCGTGCACCGGATCCCGACTTGGCGGTCCACCCGATCACGGCTGTGGGGGTGCCCGGCTGCTCCCGTGGGGGTGTGTAGGCGGGCGCCTCCCGAAACCGATCCGGGCCGTCCGAGTTTCGGATGTGCCATCCCACGGTGTGCGGTGTCGGAAAGGTCACGTGATGTACCGATCGGAGGTGAGTGCTACCGACGCCATCCCGTTCCCACACCGGTACGGGAGCAGCCTGGTCTTCAGCTTCGCGGTGAGCCACGGCCCGTTGGTCGTGGCGCCCACGTCCAAGCCGACGTTGTACACACCAGCCCCGAGCGACGTCGCACCCTCAGGAACTGGCGCCGCTTTCCGCGTGATCAGGTCGGCCACCATCTCCGCCGTCACCCGCGTGATCGCGCCTGGTACCGGATCCGGGATCGGGCACGGATATAGATGCCCGACTACGAGATCGCTGGCCGCCTCGAGCTGGCCGTCCACCCGGCTTTCCTCGTCCGAAGTCAGATCCCGGCCGAGTACGTCCTCGACGTCCTCCTGCGTTGCGAGCGCCACGTCCACCTCCTCGGTCCAGTTGGGTCACCCGACGACCGGGGTGGCCGGCAAGGTCCCAGGTCGGGCCCCGATGACCACCCCGGTCACGACGTGCCGGTACTAGCTGGTGACGTCCGGAGTGACCACGCCGACAGGGGTCTTGTCCGCGCCCTGCGACGTCGCGGCAGTGCCGAGAACGTAGGCGAATCGCGCCTTGAACCGCAGCGCGACCATGTCGCGCTCGGCCAGGTTGATGCCGCCGACGGTGGCCTGGTCCAGGAACTTGACGGTGATGTCCTGGCGGATGCCGATCCGAACTCGCGAGGAGTCGATCACGAACGCCACCGCCGAATCCCGATCCCATGCGCCGTTCTCGTTGAAGTACGTGCGGAAGCCCGCGAAGCTCTCGTCGCGGAAGATCGGCTGGCCGTTGGCGTCACGCAGGTTGGCCACCTTGTAGCGCATCGACAGCGCCGACACCAAGGTGTTGGGCGCCCAACCCGCGTCGGCGATCAGCTCCGCAACCTGGTTCACCGAGCCCGGGATGTCGTCGACATTGGCCGGGCCGTCCACGACGGCCCTGGCCTGGCTGGCCGCGATGGCCGCCTGCAGCAACGCGGGAGACACCCAGGACGACGGCTTGTCGACGCCGAAGAACACGGCCTGGTCGAGTTTCTTGCCGATCGCCTGACCGCCCAGCTCGGCGGTCTCGGTCAGCAGATCCTCGGTCGCGTCGTCGACGACGTTCTCGTGCACGGGCACGATCACGGCCACTTCCTCGGCGACGAGGGTGCGGTCAGCCCAGGTGATCTGCGAGGTGGGCTTCACGCCCTCCGGGTCGGTGGCGGACTCGCCGACCCATTCTGCCTCGGGCAGGGTCGCCAGGACCGGCAGGTGGGTGAGCTTGGTTCCCATGTTGGTAGTGGGGAACGCCATGAGTGCGGTCGAACCCTTCTTGGCCGCACTGAGCAAGGTGGGGGCGTACGCCTCCTGGATGAGGGTTGCCACCTCGGCGCGCGAGATATCCGCCATCAGCGGAGCTCCTTTCTGGATCGCCCGCCGAGGCGTAGTCCTGGCGGGTGTGTGGGTCAGCCCCCGTTGCGCATGCGTCGCAACGCCGCGGCAGCGGCCTCTCGCGGATTCGCGGAGGTATCACCGCTGCTGGACGCTCCGGACTTCAGTCCGGTGACCGGGGGCTTGCGGGGCTTCGAGTCGCGCTGTTGCGCCACCTCGGTGAGGTAGGCGTCGGCGTCGGCCTCGAGTTCTTCTTTCGTGCTGCCGGACAGGCGATTCGCGGGCACGCCCTTGACACGGGCGACCTCGGCCTTGGTGGCCACGAGCGTCGCTTTGGCGACTTCGGCGTCCTTGTCGGCGAGCTGCTGCTGCAGCGCGGCGATCTGGTCGGTCAGCTTCTGAGCTTCGGACTTGTCACGGTCCTCGAATTCCTGCACCTTCGCGGCCAGGGTGTCGCTCAGCTCCTTGGACTCCCTGAGCTGCCGTTCGAGCTGCTGGCGGGATTCGCGTTCCTTGCGGATCGCGGCCTTGCCGGCGTCTCCGAGTTCCGACGTCGCGTCGGTTTCGGCAGCCTCGGTCTCCACGGAATCGGTTGTGTTGGCTTCGGTCTCAGGCATCGCGCCATCGGCCCTTCTGGGTGTAGGACGGCGTCGCGCCGTCCGAGGGTGGACCTGCTGGGCGTCGCGCCCAGCAGGTGAAACCCGGCCGGATCGACCGGGTGGATCAGTGGCGGGATCCGCCGTTGTCGACCTCGAGCCGCCGCATCTCGGCGAGGATCGCCCGGGTGTTGAAGGCATTGCCGACGATGTCGACGGCCAGGTAGTACTGGTCGGTCCACTCGGCCACGTAGTCGGGCTGCTCGTAGGTGTCACCCGCTCGCACGGGGACCGGCACGCAACTGCAGTCGTCGTGATAGCTCTCGCCTGCCGCGCGGGATCCGCGGATGCGGCCTGAAGCGCCGACCTCGGATGCGGTCTCGCGGGTGCGGTAGGCGGGGCCGCGCGTGGCGAGCATCCGGCAGAACGCGCAAGCGTCGGCCTGGGCATGCCGCAGCCATCGCGTGCCCTCGACGGTCGCGTTGTGGGTGATCGTGTTCCGGGCTGCCGAGGTCACGTATCGCTGTGTCGTCCCTGCGAGCCTGGAGATCACGCGCGCTTGCTGCTCGGTCGCCTCCGCGGGGATCACGCGCGCGCGCGAGGGCGCGGGCTCACGTGCGGGCGAAGGCTGCGGACCGGCCTCGTCGCGGGGTGGTGGGGCGCTTTCAGGGGTGGCGGTAGGCCGCGGCGGTTCCGTCGCTCCTACGACACGAGCTCGAGGTGCTCCCTCGCTGGGCGCTGTGATTCGTGCGCGCGGCGGTTCGGTTGGTCGAGTATCGGACTCTTCCTCGTCGCGCTGTTCCGCAACGACCTCCGTCGCGGTTTCAACGGGCTCACTGGCGGGCCTGTCCCGGAGACGTGCGACCTCGGTGCGGAGGTCGTCCTCGTCCATTTCCTCGACGTCCAGCGCCGAGGTCTCGCGGGGTTCGGGGGCTGGAGCGGGCGGTTGGATCGCCCACCGTACCGACGTTTCTACCTGCTCGCGAGGCGGCAGTTCCGGCAGCTCCGGCTGGAAGTCGCGGGCATCCAGTAGTGCCTGCCGGCTCGTCGGTCCCACGATCGGAGCTGGCGCACTCGGTTGCGGCTGCGGGGCGACGGGACGATCCCGCGCCAGGCCGCGATACCAGTCTGCGGCGAGTACCGCCGAGGCCTCCATGAACTGCTCGAGGATCGGCGGCACGGCGTCCACCAGGGACTGCTCATCGTCTTCCCCGGTCAGGAGCATGGCCAGTGCTGCCACCTCGGCTACCGCCAGCGCTGACAGCTCCTCGACGTCGGCTTGATGCTGCTCAATCTCAGCCTGCGACGGCATCCGGCACCTGGCGTCCCGCCGCGCGTTCCCGCAGCATCGCCGTCAGCTCTGCGGCCCGCTGACGCTGCATTGCTTCCTGGATGGCGCGGATCTGCTGCTGCGTCATCCCCGGCACCATCGGGAGCAGTGCCTCGATCGGGACGTCGACCTGAGCCAGCTTCACGATCCCGTCCACCACCTGCGAGAAGCTGCGCGGTTCGGTGTCGCGCCAGACCACCTCGGCGGCTTCATCCACCGCGGTCTCGGAGTCGCCGTCCATTTCGGCATCGAGCCGGAACAGTTGCTCCCACGATTCGCCGAACGACTCGCGCTTGTCGATGATCTTCTCGTTCTCGTCCTTGCTGGCCATCGCGATCGACTCGGCGGCGAGGTTGACCATTTTCCCGTTCTTCGCCGGGGAAAGGCCGGCGCGCTCATACATCGAGGCCTTCATCGAGTCCAGCAGCTCCGTGTAACCCGTTACCGAGGCCGCGTCCAGCGTGTACGCCTTCACGTCGGGGTCCTCGAATGCCCACACCCGCTTCGCCGAGGACGCCAGCGCGGTCCCGCCGGTTCCGGACCAGCCTGAGATCACCTTCTGTGGCTGGGCGCCGAAGCGCGACACGATGAGCCGATCGAAGTTGACGTTGTTGATCGCCTGCTGATCGAGAATCAGAGGCGCGACCTCCCCGACGATCTGATCGTCGGCGTCCCGATCGTTGACGAACCGCACCACTGGGCACACCGGCTCGCCGTCGTACTTCGCGCCATGACGGTACGGCTCGCTGAAGTCGTGTGGAGAGATCGGCTGGGATCGGTTCGGGTCCTTCTCCTCCTGCGGGATGTCGCCGAGGTCGAACGGGTACACCCATTCGTCGTCGATCAGGTGCCCCACGCGACGCTTCTTGGCGCCGGTCTTGTCGATCCAGGTCTCCAGCGCGTATTCCGGCCACGCATCCAAGCTCGGGTCGGCGTAGACGGCCAGCAGCTGGCGGGGAGACCGCGGGGCCCAGATCGGCCTACCACCCTCCGGCCGAAGCACGCGCACATAGCTGGCGCCATAGGTGACGGCAGGCTTGTGGACTTCTTTCTGGCGTGCGTCCATCCGGTTGCGCTGCCACGACGTCCACGCCGGATCGTTCTCGCGCGCCGTCGAGCGTCGAAACCCCACCACCGACAGGTTCCGTGTCCACGTATCACGCACTCCTGCCAGCACATTCAGCACTGACAGCTTGGCGATGTCCTTGACCTCATCGCCGGCGTCCTCCGGTACGGCCGGTATACCGCGCAGGCCCTTGGTGTAGTCGTAGATCCGGTCCAGCCATGCCCGCTCCTGCATGTGCAGCTGCCACATGTCCGCGATCAGCGATCGGAGGTCGTCTTCGTCCATCGGCTCGGCCATCTCACCTCCGTCACAGGAACGCGGCACCGCCGCGGTGGGCATGCTTCGTCGTTTCCGCGCCGTACAGCCCCCACGTCATGGCGACGATCGGCGCGATATTCAGGGCTTCATCAGTCGTGTCCCAGCCCAGCCCGCCGGACTTGCCAATCGGCCGCCGCGGCGCCACCTTCAATGCATCGGTGACCGATCCCTGCCCGCCGTGGGTGAACAGGCCCGGCCGAACCTTGGGAATGAGCAGGCCGTAGGCCTTCGCCGCATCCAGCATCGACGCTTGCTTGACGTTCAGCTTCCGGGAACGCAGCAGCGGAACCAGCGCGACAGCAGGCGATTCCGAGCCGACCGTGATCGGAGTGCGCCGCAGCGACCGTGAAATCACCCACGTCGCTGCGGCGTCCAGATCCCATCCGGCCCACACTTCCTCGCAGTGCGCGGCATCTCCGTCCACCCAGCAGGCATTGACTGAGATCTCCCCCGCCGGGGACATGTCGATCCCGAGCGCGTTCGGGCGCGTGCCGTCGGCCGGCCCGATGTCGACCAGGTCGTTCCACGTCGACATCCTCACCGCGGGCTGGTGTTTGAGGATCTCGTCCCAGATGCCGAGCGCCTCACGTCGCCAGCTGTCGTCGTTCTTGAGCTTCTTGCGCAGCCGCAGCATCGCGCGCTCGCTGGTGCGCCGCGGGAAGCTGGGGTTCGCCTTGCGCCACTGCTCGCGGTCCATCGGGTCGCCGTCGCGGTCCGCCGACATCTCGATGTACAGCGTGCCGTCGGACTCGCCGTCGAGCGCTTCCTGCCGGGTGACCTGGAAGTACTCGCCCTTGTCCTGCGGCCTGGGCGGGGTGCCCATCACGAAGCACAACGGATTGTCCGCGACGTTCTGCGCGGCGCCCATGTTCTCCAGCGCCTGCAGCGACAGGTGCTGCCCCTCGTCGAAGACGAGCACGTCGACGTCGGTGCGGCCGCGGCCGAAGCCGGAGTCTCGGGCGCCGAACTCGATCTTGCTGCCGTTGGTGAAGACGATCGCCTCGTCGCCCTTGCCCTGCGGCGTCTTCGCGATGTGCGGCTTCACCTGCGGCCGCTGGGACATGTCGTAGAACTGCTCGAACGTCTCCAGCGCAGTGTCTTTCACCTGCGCCGTCCAGATCACCCGTAGGCCGGGCTTCATCAGGCACAGCGCGAAGATGATGCAGCCGATCAGGTACGTCTTGCCCACCTGGCGCGGGATGCTGATGACGATCGTGTCCGAGGCGTACTCGCCGTCGACGCGCAACGACAGAATCAGCATCGCCGCGCCGTCCTGCCATCCGTCGAAGTCCCAGCCCAGGCGCCGACACGTGCGCCGCACCGAAGGCCACTCACTGCCGACGATCCCGACCGGCGCGACTACGTGACGCGCGACAGCCGACAGCGGCCGGCGGTCAGTAGCCGGTTCCGTCCCAGGCTTCGACTTCAAGTTCTGCCACCACCGAGTCGTCGGCCGACTGCGTCGCGCGGCGCGCCTGCTCCTCGGCGATTAGCTTGTTCAGCTTGTTCAGCTCGTTGCTGTACTGCGGGCGCGTGTTCTCCGAAGCGTTGGTCAGCGACTCGGCGATGATGCGGCGCTGGGCCAGCATGATCTCCAGGATGTCGCCGGTCTCCACAGCCTCGAGAAGCGTGGCGGGCTCGGGCTTGCGCTCCTCGTCGGCGACCACCCGCAGGGCCTTGCGTGCCATGCGATCACCTCCAGGCGGTGCTCGGCGCCCCGGGGGGGCGGGGGGATGGTCGGGGGGAGGAATCGCCTATGCCGAAGGAGGCGGCTGCCCAACGGGGGAGTCCCTCCCCCGGGTGTTCGACCCAGAGGCAGGTCAGCCCTGGGCAGTTGGGCATCGTCGTCGGTCGGCTACCAGGTGCGTGTGGTGACGAACTGGCGTGGCACCGGCCTGGTCTTGGTCTGGTCGGGGTGTTTAGCGGCTTTGCGTTCGTTGCACACCCGGTGCGCCGGCTGTTTGTTGTCGAGCTCGTCTGTGCCCCCGAGGGCGAGGGGGATGATGTGGTCGACGACGAAGCTCATCGGATGTGGTGAGCGGAGGTTGTAGTCGATGTCTGCGTCGCAGAGGGCGCACGGTGGGCGTAGGCGGCGGATCGCTGCTCTATGTCGGTCTCGGGTGGTGGTGGAGCGCTGCGAGGTCGACACAGGCCGTCTAGATCGAGGTCCGGACCTCGGATGCTCGGCTTGGGGTCGGCGGGGTGGTGTTGGTGGCGAGGCGGACGTATGCGACACGTCGAGCATCGATGTGCAGCACCGTCTTCAATGCCCCGTCCACGTGCGCGTGGAATCGGTAGGCCGGGAGTTCGGGATCGTCGGGGTAGTCGACCTGACTGGCCTCGATCGTGAACGCGCCCTGGATGCCTTCGCCCCTGATCCAGCAGATCTCGTAGACGTCGGTGGTGTCGGGTTCGGTCACAGCTTCACCGCTTTCTCGATCCAGTGGTCTCGGGTGCCTGTGCACCAGGCGATGCGCGGGCCGGCGGGTTGGCCCGTGTGGTCGATGAGGGTTGGCCCGTCGGCGTGGTCGACGAGCGATGGGAAGGTGTAGGCGACGACGTGGCCTCGCATGAGACACCAGGCGGACAGGCGTTCGTCGATCGGAAGGTGGCTTCCGTGAGCGAAATCGAGCCAGTCGTCGCGCAGTTCGGCACGGATGACTACCGCAACTCCGTGGAGTAGGTGGGTAGTGGTGAGCCAGCAGGCTTTCGCGTTGTTGGCGGCACGGATAGCGGGCGGGATGCGCTCTTGCCATCTTCTGGGCCTGGTTCGCCCCAGGTAGAACGACACCACGTCTGCTGGTGCGACACGGAGCGCCGCTTCGGCTTGGTCGTTGAAGTCGTCGACGGGCAGCGCGTCGTCTTCGGCGACACCGGCCCACTCGGAGCTCGGCGAACTGGTAGCGGCCCAGCCCTTCAAATGGTTTGCGGCGGCGCCGCGGCTCCCGTCGTCGAGGGTGATGACAGCGTCGAGCGTACGCGCGAGATCGGTTACAGCGGCCAGGCGCTGCTCGTGGCCGACGACAGCCCAGGCGATCACGCCAGCTCCCAGCTTCGGCAGGCGTGCTTCCACTGGCGTACCGCCTGCCGCCGATCCTCAGCGGTGAGCTGGTGGGAGAACGAATCGTCGTGCTGCCGGTAGACGAACCCGGGGCGCGTAGTGCCGGCGAATCGAGCGCCGAGGTGCGCGAACCCCACCCACAGGACGGAGTCGACCCAGTCGTTGGCGGTGTGGAACGGGCGTCGCTCCCACAAGCTGCGCCGGAACGGGCTGCAGGAGAACGCGCCGTGCCCGCGGGCAAGGATGCGTTCGCGGGACACGTCAGGGAAGCACACCGGGCGGCCGTCGCGTATCGCGCCGAGCGACACCACATCGGCCTGGCCGGTCAGCTCGGCGACGTCGGCGAGCGCGTGCGGCAGGAGGGTGTCGTCGGCGTCGAGGTGCATGACCCACTCGGTGCGTGTGGCCGCCACGGCCGTGTTGCGAGCCGCGCCCATGCCCGCATACTCGCCGGTGACCACATCGCATGGAACGTCAGTCGCGCGAAGGATTTCCGTGGCGTGGGCCACGGTATCGGGGTCGTCGACTCCGAGGTCGGCGATCACTGCTTGCGTCGGCCGCTGGGTCTGTCCGGCGATCGACTCGGCCCAGTCGGTGAGGTACCGGCCGTAGGCGCCCCAGCAAGTCGTGACGACCGCTGTGCTCATCTCAGTCTTCGGTCTTCGGGGTCCGGCGGCGGCGGGGCCGCTTCGTCGGCTCGACGATCGGCTCCGGCTCGCCGACGTTCACCACCGGCTCGGACTCGGGCATTTCGCCGCCCCGGTCGAACACTTCGGCCGGCGGCCGGTTGTCGATCACCCAGAGCGGCCGGTCGAATCGGGCGTCGTGGCCGGGGGTGGTGGTGAGCACCTTCCCGCCGAGGCCTTCGACGGCGGCGGCGATCTTGGCGGAGTCGCCGTGTGCGCGGGCCTTCGGCAGTCGCTCGCTCGGGTGCGCGGTCTCGACGAACAGCAGGGGCGCGATCGTGGTGAGCGCATCGAGGTAGTCCGGCCAATCGGGCAGGTGGTGGAGCACCGACAGGCACAGTGCCACATCGCAGGGGCCGAGATCGAGCAGCTCGGCCGCGGACAGTCGCCGGTTGATGGGGACCACCTTCGGCCCGCCGGTCAGGTGCTCGCTGTCGTCGACCGCGGTACAGGTGGCGTTGCGCTCGTCTGCGAGGCGTGCGGAGAAGTAGCCGCCGTAGGCGCCGAAGTCGAGGACGGTGAAGTCGCGAGCATCGTCGAGGTATTCGGCGATGGCGGTGTAGCGTCCGGCGGCGTCGCGGCGGCCGGTGCCGACCTCGCGGCCGTCAACCCAACGCGGCTGATACAGGTGGGACATCGCACCCCCAACGGGATCGAATGGACATTCGGTGAGCGGCGCCCCACCACATGCGGTAGCCGGTGCCGAGGTCGGTGTGGATCTTGGGGACCGGGACGCCGGAGGCTTCGGGGCCGTGTAGGTCGTAGGAGGGAGCATCGGCGGAGGTGGCTGTCTCCCAGTCGATCAGCCGCGGGCCGTCACCGGTGAGCACCACATTCCCCACGTGGACGTCGCGGTGGTGAACGCCTGCCGCTTCGAGCCTGCGAAGCAGCTCGGCCAGCTCCCCTGCCGGTCGATCCTCGCGGTGGTCGGCGGCCGATCGGTGGCGAGCGATGACCAGCACTCCCCTATCCAGATCGGCATCGAGCAGTTCTGGCGTGGCCCAGGGGACGCGCCGGTACCAGTCGACCTCAGCGCGCGCTTGCGCCAGATCGGAGTACGTCTTGGTGACCGCGGACCGGTCGACTGTGATCAATGCGCGGCGGCTCACGGCCACCGGCTCCAGCCGCCGATGCGGATGAGCAGCTGGACGACGGCATCGATGAGGCGGCCCGCCCACTCAGGCATCGTCGGCGATCTTGCTCAGGGCATCGGCGATCGCCTTGCCTGCTTCGGCGAAGGGGCTGTAGTCGGTGACCTGGCGGACGACGCCCGGCGAGGCGGCCGTGTAGGTGACGGGCAGGTCGATGGTGGCGACCTCGTGGAGCTCGGTGCTGCCGTGCACGCGCAGCAGCAGGTCGAGCGTGATGGTGTCGGGTGTGGACGCCATCAGCGAGGCTCGATGAGCACGGACACTTCGGTGGCCTGGCCCGCATTGGTGAAGGCATAGAGGGTTTCAGCGGGCGGGGTTGGCGCGTACGCGCTGGCCTTGGCTGGGACATCGAAGCCGATGAGGTCGCCACCGTAGAACGGGAATGCCTCGGCCTTGGTTCCGTTGGGGTCGCTGGTCAGCCACACCGTCGCGGACGAGCCGTTGCTGGCGCGCACGAGGACGGCGAAGGCGCTGTCGCCTCGCTGCCAGGTAGCGATCTGTACCGGTGTCGTACCTGAGACGGTGGTCGTGATGGCGGTGAACGGCGTTGCCATGGAGATCCTTTCGGGCTACCAGGTCCACGACACGGACACGGTGCGTTCAGAGCCGGTTGGACGGCTTGAGTTCGATGGTGAAGCCGTCCGGCGTGGGTGTCCGGCTGGCCTCTTCGTACCGGCGGCCGTCGATGTACCAGTCGGCGCCGGGAGTGCTGGGCTGGATGATCGTGTAGTCCGGGGCGTCCATCACCAGCTCCAGTAGCCGAGGGGGGCGGTGTACACGAGCGGCTGCTCCAGCGTCCGGATGGGCTGGCGCAGGAGGCAGGCGATCAGGTCGGCGATCACTGGATGACCCAGCCGTCGTGTGCGTGGGCGATCTCGGACACGATCGGCGCGCAGGCCTCGACGATGTCGTCGCCGAGGTCGATGACGGCGGTGACGCCGAGCATGCTTCCCAGCATCATGCCGATAGAGCGGAGGGTTTCCAGGGCAGCCTCGGCGTCGACCAGGGTCACAGCAGGGCGCCGATGATTGCGCCGGCCACGTCGACGAGGGCCTGGCCGAGCAGCTTCCAGTCGATGTCACCGGCGACGGCGGACAGGGTCGAGAGCATGGGGATCTCCTTCGGGTTCAGATGTGAACGGTTTCGGGGTTCTGGATGGCGGCGAGGCGGCGCTTCTCGATCAGCTCGATGCCGCGCGGCAGGATCATCAGCGTGTAGTGGGTGCACGATCCCCACGTGTGGTTGACGACGTGCTCGGTGGCCTGGAAGTGGTGGGCGAACTGGGCGTAGTGGTCGTACTGCACGGCTCCGCAGGGGGCGTGCTTGGTGAATACCAGCTTCTCCTCGAGCAGGAACCGGCGAAGGTCTTTCTCCTTCATGTCCATCAGCTTCGCGACCTCGCGCACCAGGCGGGCGCCGCCGGAGGCGGTGAGGAAGTCGTCGGCCATGGCCGCCTTCGGCGACAGCTCGGCCACCTTCTCGGTCAGCTCGGCGACGCGGCGGGCCGACACGGTGAGAGCTTGGTGGATCAGCTCTTCATCGCTCATCGCGGACGCGGTGCCGTAGGTGCCGGTCTTGCGGATGGCGGGGAGGACTTCGTCTGTGAACCAGTCCTGCACCGTTTCCGCGTTGCTCGCGTTGCTGCGCATGATGAGGCGGTTCACGCCGCCCTCATTTGCGACGAGCATCCGCTGAGTCCCGCTGGGGGTACTCACTTCTGAGTACCCCTGTTGGTGGGGGCGAAGCAGCCGCGCGGCATTGCTTGCGTCGCGGTAGCCGAGGACCTTCGCCGCGTCCGCCACGACGAACCAAGGCTCACCGTCGATAATCACGGATCGCACCGGCACGCCCTGGTAGACGAACGGGGCGACCTGCGTGTTCGATGGGGTAATTTCCTGCATAGCCGATCCTCCAATCGGTCAGGCCCCGGAGCTCCGGCAGCGTGGTACTGCCGGCCGGGGCCGATCTGCGTGATGGCCAAGGTTGGCCGGGTTTGGTTGACGCTTGGCGATGGCGTGCGACCTGCAACGACGCCGCACTTTCCTGGGCTTTTGCCGTAGGCGGCCCTCGATCAGCACCGCGGCCGGTGGGCGACCTGGGGTTTCGCCGATGCGACCTGCAAGGACGCGGCGCCCGGGGGGCCGCACCGAGCCCGTAGCGCTGAGCGCACAGGGGGTGACCGCTAGGGCCGGTGCGACGAGGTGCAGCGCGCAGCGTGGCCCCCCGCGTGAGTCTCCGAGTAGGACGGGGTTGGAGCACCGAGCGTGTGAGCGCGGGAAGTGGCGCCTTGGGCTGCTTGCCGGACATGACCTGCCGGTTTGACGCGCTGTCGTGGCGACGGCGGGACTTGAACCCGCGACCTGCGGCTTATGAGGCCGCCGAGCTACCGAGCTGCTCTACGTCGCTACAGCTCGACCCCGCCAGCCGCAGACTGACGGGGTCGAGGAGTGTGGCGCAGGGGGGTTACGCCGGAATGCGAACGAGGAGCAGGCCGGTGGCCTACTCCTCGCGCACTTTAGAGACTACAGCAGACGTAACGTGTCGAGAGGTGACGCGCCGACTATTGCGCCAGCTTCGCCTGCTCTTCCTTCTCTAGCTTGGCAAGTGCCTCCCGCGCTACATCGGGGTGCCTGCGAATGGCTGCCCGCAACTGGATCATCTGGAATTCCAGGCGCGACTGGTCCAGGACTTCCTGCCAGCCAGCGCGCCCCTCGGCCAGCCCCTCGACAATCAGGAACTCGATCACATCTTCCAATGTCGGGCGAAACCGCCAGCCGCCAACGGGGAGATGGAGCTTCTTCAGAGGCGTGTCAGGGAGGAGCGCGGACCACTCGTCAGAACATGCGCAGACGTGCAGATGCGCCTCGGTATACCCGTCTTCCTTATGGCGCTCGTAGTCGTAGTGGAGTAGTTCGCCACTCCCATCGGCCGCGCGTGAGAGCGCCATCACGGATGACACGACCATTAGATACTCGCTGAAGTCATCCAGGGCCAGGCGGACTGAGATGGTCAGGTGGAGCTTCGCTTTTCCGCGGTGGCAAATGGGAACCCCTGCCGTCCGCGCCAGGTCCTGCCGCTTCGATTCGTTCGATACGACAACGACCGCAGTGCCAGGTTCGACGGAGGCGTTCAAACGGATGCCGTTGCAGACCGTTTTGTTGAGCAGGTTGGATAGCCTGGCCGCGAAGTCTCGGGCCAGGCTGTGAAGGTCAGACTTCGCCAACTGGCTTCCCGTGGAAGCCTCCGAGCGCTACCCACGCGAGACGAGCCTGTAGCGAGTCGAAATCGCCCGTTCGCGCCTGCTCAGCCAGCTCATCGAACGTGCAGCCCAGGCGCGACAAAGCTGCCCGGATCGACGCCTTCACGTCATCATCCGTGAGCTCGATGACAGCATCCTGCGGCTCTAGTACGGCGGCATTTGGCACCCCTTCCAACGTCTACCCAGCCTGCCTGAATGGTAGGCACTTTCGGTCACGAAACGGCCGTGAACGGCGAAGATGTGACCAAAATCGGTAGGCATTCAGTACAGCAGGGGGGTCTGACATGTTCTGGATGATCCCGTAGTCGCGTGCGGTTTGACGCGAGCGAGAACATGAGTTCAGCGCAACCTCGCGCTGTCGAACAAGGAGCATCACCATCACCGACCAGTCCGTGCGCGTCCCGCTTCCCCGCGGAACCGCCACATCGATCGTGCTTGCCGCCGCCGTAAAGCTCGCCGTCGCCGCAGGACATGCTGGCGCCTTCGGGTTCGTCGTGGCGACCATCCACCCCGATCAACACGTAGTGAACTACCGAACGCCGTAGCCAGCCGACGAACTACTGAAGCAGGTCGGCCGGGAGCGTGGCGCAGGACTGATTCCAACCCTGTCCCACGCCCGCTTCGGCCTGCCAGATCGCATCGACCAGCGGCACCTAGCGCAGGGGAATTCGATAGACCATCGGCTGCGACCGACCGTCCCAGATGTCGGACATCAGCAGCGTGGAGGCTGGATTCGAAACGTCGACCAGAACCCAGCCTCGATACTTGCTGTTCGGGTTCGGGTCAGATCGAAAACCGTCACGATCAGCGATGCAGGTTCCCAGCGTGCTGGGCGTCGCCCGGGTGTACCCGTCTGGAGTTTCCTCATCGAACCACGCTGACGAGATGTATTTCGTCGGCGGATTGGCAGTGGTTTCCAGCTCCATGTCCAGAGCGACGAACGTGCCTTCAGCGGCATCCACAGTGCCATAGTCGGTGCTGCACTCTGGCTCGATTTCGATGCCGTGCAGGGTGACGATGCCCGTACGACCATCGGCATTGCTGATGTTGAACGGCTCCCCCACCTCTACGTCGACAATGTAGAACGGCGTGCCGCCGTCGGCGGCATCGGAGGCAGGCGCGCCAGGGGACACGGGTTCGTCAGCATTCTCGCCTCCTCCGCACCCACCGACTGCTACTACCGCTACGAAAGCCAGTGCCCCCAGCGCCCGAGAGCGCCCGCGGTTGCAAACACTTGTCTCGATGAACCCCTCAGTTGTCATGCGTTCGATCCTCTCCCACGCCGCGGATGCACCGCATGAGCTTCGAGAATGTCCCCAAGCCGATAGAACCGCGTCCCCGTGTCCCGATCTCGCGTGCACCACTTCAGCACCCCAGCCTTGTCCAGTACCTCCACCCGCCGCCGGTTGAGCCCTTCCCCGCGTTCGCCGAGCAGATGCGTGACCTTGTCGATCTGGTAGGCGGTGATGACCATCCGGTTGGCCGCGGTCAGCTCGTCCTCGGTGAGCGACCCGTCGCCGGGCCGCTTCAGCCGCCGCTGGAGCCCGGTGATCGCCTTGACGATGTCGTGGAACGCCGCGTCGGCGCCGGGTGTCATGGCCAAGGCGATCACGTTGGTGTCGAGCCACTTCGCCGCGGCCGGGATGTCGCCGACGTAGGGCACCTCCATGGCGCGGTGGTCGCACACCACCCGCACCCAGCCCGAGAGCAGGTTGTGGAGGTCGTCGGCCATCGCCTGGGCGCCGTAGTCGACCGGCGGCTTGGACTGTGGTGCGGGGCGGCAGGTGACGGCGTCGAGGCCTTGCCGGTCACCGCGGATGATGGCCAGGGCGAGCGGCTCCAGGAGGTCGGGGATCTCGCGCAGTGCGGCGACGAGCTCGTGGCAGTCGGCGCGGGACAGGAACATCTCGGTGTCGGCCATCAGAGCACCTTCCCGGTCGACTGTTCGTGGCCGCATTCGCCTTCGTGACCGTGGGCGAGGCGGCACACCGAGGTCTTCCCGCAGCACTTGCACGCCACGTATTTCGCGCACTGGTCGTGGAATCGGCCGTACTCGTCAACGGCGATGAGGTCGCAACCGTTGTGCTCGGCGGCAAAGTAGGCGACGCCGGGGATGGTGATATCCAGCCGGGTGTGCTGGTCGATCTCCGGGCCGAGCTCGGCGAGTTTCGGCAGGAGGGGAATCAGCCGCTGGATCTCGTCGCCGCCCCGATTCCACTCAAGCGAATACGTCTCGGAATGGCTGCGGCAGTGCAGGTTCCAGTAGTTGCTCATAGTCTCCTCCTCAGCGCTTGACGATCAGGGCGACGATCCAGCCGAGCAGGCCGGGCACGGGCGGGGTGACCGGCTCGGGCGGCATGATCGGCGCCGGCGGGCTCGGCCGCGGTGGCGGCGAGGGTGCCGGCGGGTCGGCCTTGGTCGGGTAGATCGCCGCGCCGTCCGGCCCGATGACTCCCCCGTTAGCTCGAATGCGCTCGCGGCGGCGCAGTTCGTCGGCTTCGTATACGTCCCACCAGGGCATCAGTCCACCTCCTTCGCCGGTGCGCACCGGCAGCTCCATGTCTCGTCGGCGGGGTGGCCGCCCTCGCCCTGGCAGCAGCGGCAGTCGACCCATTCGCCGTCGACGATTTCGCCTTCGTCGCCTTGGCAGGCGTTGCAGGTGATCCAGGCGCTCACCGCAGCACCAGCCCGATCCGGCGCGCCAACGCGAAATCCCGCGCCGCGAAACCGGTCGACCATCCGACGGCCTTGTCCGCGTCCCGCCATTCCCGATACAGGCGGCGACGCTGCGACATCGTCAACAGGACAGCCCGATCCAGCACAGCAACCACCCGCGCGGTCGGCCCATGCCAGGTCTCAATGCTGTCCTCGGTCGACCGTGTCGGGTTATCGAGCTCAACCCGGTACAGGTCGCCGCGGCCGTACAGGCTGGCGTAGTGCGTGGCGTACAGGCGGGAAGTGCTGGCGTAGACGGCGTGGTGGCCGGGCGAGTCACCGGCCGCGCACTGGGCGCACCCGTCATGGCGGCGGCGGTCGTGGTCTGGGGTGATCACGTCACCGACCCGGAGGCCGGGGACACCGCCGTGGTAGAGGACGGTCACCGGGCCACCTCCCGCCGCTCGGCGGTCGACGGGTACCGCCACCACCCATCCCAACCGTCCGGGATTTCCGGGTAGTTGGTGAGCATCGGCCGCAGGATCGCCAGATCCTTGGCGGCTACGTCGGGGTCTTCGGCACCCCAGTAGCCGGTGCCGTCCCACCGGCCCACGCAGGTGCCGCCGTATCGGCCGTCGGTCTCGCCGGCCAGGAAGTCGACAGCGTCGGCCGGGATGGTGCGGCGGCCGAAACCGGACAGGTAGCCGATGCAGGCGACGGTGACGCCGCGACGCCGACGGAACCACACCGCCTCGATGTGGCCGCGATGCCACACGCCGTTGGGGTCGTCGCTGGTGGTGAGGCGGTAGCTGTCGAGGCTGGCGGCGTAGGGGCGTTGGGAGATCAGGAAGCGGTCGGAGCGGATCACTCGGCACCTCCCCGCGGCTCGCCGGTGGTGATCCCGCAGTCCAGACACCGGCCACGCCACCACCGGTCATGAGTGCAGCAGCAACGGCATACAGTGCTCATTCGGCCGCCACCTCCCGCAGCTCGACCACGCGGGCAGCCTGCTCGACGTAGACCCGCGCTCGCGCTCGCGCGTGGTCGAGGGACGCCACCGGCCCGGTCTGTACCCATCGGGCACCGAGGTGGTCGGTGATGACGGCGTACCCGATCGGCTCCCGCTGGGCGGCCTCCAGCTCCTCGACGCGCTTGTACAGGTCGTCACGATCGGCCAGGGCGGCACGCAACGCCAGCAGCTCAGCGGCCATCGACTGCGTCATCCGCCAGGACGCGGCTCGCCCGTCCAGCACCTCCTGCAACCGGGCGTCGCTCGGTCGTTCGGTGCTGGCGAGGTTTTCGGGCGTCGCCGCGTCGAGGAGTTCGGCCTGTTTGATGGCCTGGTTGAGGAGGCTCAGCAGGCCACCGTCTCCGGCGGTGTACTCAAGCAGGTGGGCGGGCATGTTGGGCGGGTAGTCGCCTGCCTCGTAGCTGTACGCGGTGGCGTCGCGGAGAGTGCGCAAGTCATCGAGGGCGAGGTGCTTGGGCGCGTCCACGGTGACCGGGCCGACGTTGATGGTGTGCCCGCCGTGGCAGTCGTCGGGCGGGCAGGAGCAGGTGTCGGTCATCGGCCGATCTCCCGCACGGTGGTGCCCTCGGGTACTTCGAGGATGACTGCGGGATCAGCGCTGTCATCCGGGCGCTCGGCCAGGCGCACGGGGTACGTCCAGCGCGGGTCGAGGTGACAGACCGACAGCGCCCAACCGCCGTTCGGGATGGCCACGTACCCGCCGAACTCGGCCACGATCGCCACCCGTGCCCCGTTGGGCGCAGTGAAGGCGAGAGTGGTTGCGGAGTAGACGTTGTACTCCTCAGTGATGTACCCCTCCAGTTCCAGCAGGTCGTCTGACGCGCCGTAGATGGTGAGGGTGTGCAGGGTGTCGGTCATCGGGTGGTCTCCGTTCAGTCGAGCAGGTCGGTGTTTGCGGCGCGGAGCGCGGCGCCGTTGGTGTCGATCCACCGCTGTGTCGCCTCATACCGGCGGGCCGGGCCGCGGGTCCACCGGTTGATGAGTCGGCCGTCGCGGAGCAGCCAGCAGGAGGTGCCGTCGTAGATGCCGGGGATCTCGATCGCCAGGGCGATGTCGTCGGTGGTGAACGTCTGGTCAGCCACGGGCCTGCTCCCATTCCCGCATCGCGGCGTACAGGTCGTTGCGGGATGGTTCGAGGACCATCCCGCCGCTGGTCCACTCGGCCAGGTGTTGGGCGGCCCACTGGTACGCCCAGAGGGCGCGGCCCAACCGGACGTTGTCGGTGATGACGAACCCGAGCGGATGCGGTTGGGTCGACAGGAACGCGCTGGCGGCCATGAACTTGCAGGTGGGTTCGAGCTGGATATCAGCCACGGCCGCCGGCCTCCTCGGTCGGTGGAGCTTCTGGACGCGCACCAGGGCACTGGTCGGCGGGGTGGCCCTGCCGGATGGACTTCGCGCGGGTCATCGGGTGGTGCTCGCAGTCGGGGTGCGCTTTCCGGGTGTCGACCAGCCCACAGGGTTCTTGCGGGCATGGGCATCCGTCCTCGATGGTGTGACCGGTCCAAGACCGGCCGATGTGCGCGCTCACTCCGCACCGTCCTTGGTGAGGTAGGTGTTCGGTCCGCAGTCGGTACCGCACTCATCGCACCGCCACCGGCCGCCGGCATCGCCGCTACGGCTGTCGTGCGGGCAGGTCGCCTCGGTGGAGCTTCGGAGCAGCCGCGCCCGAATGAGAACCCCAAGAACGTGGTTCATGTGCCTGGCGGCGACATCGACCGGCTCAGCGTCGCGGCACCAGCACGTCTCCGAGCAGGCGTGCTGCTGCCACTCCTGATAGACGTGGCCGCAAGAGCACATCTCAGCACTCTCCATCGGCTCGTGGTAGCCGTCGCCGTAGGAGTAGTTCTGGAATTGGTGTGCTTCCAAGACGTCTCTTACGCGCGCCATCACGCCTCCTCGGTGGGGACGTACACGACGGTGACGGGGCCGTGGCCGACTAGGTGGCCGACTAGTTCGGCGCTATCCAACGGCTCCAGGCGGCCGGGCTCGAACCAACCCCCGACGCAGCGCTGGAACACGTCACTGTCGCCGCTGGCAACGACTGCGCCTTGCGGTAGCGCATCCAGCTCCCATGTGTCGTCAACCTCGCGGGCGGGGGGACGCCAGCCAGCGTCCAGCAGGTAATCGGCCGCCTCGCTGGGCGAGTGCCCGTCGGCGCGGGTGTCGTCGATCAGCTCGATCAGGGTGTCGCGGTCACTCATCGCCGTCCTCCTCGGTGGTGGTCTGGGTGGCCTGATCGAGCGCCCACTGCACAGACGCGACAGCGCGCATCCACCCGCAGGTGATCGGCTCGTCGTCGTCGGGGTGGACATCGCAGCGGGGATGCTGGGCGAGGGCTTCACGGATGCGGTCGAGCTGGGTGCGTAGGGTTTCGATCTCGTCGGCCAGGGCGGGCAGGGCGGTGCGGGTTCGCCGGATCACTTCGTCCGAGATCCGACCGTCGTCCGCTGGCAACAGGCCAGCCAGGGCGCGGGCTTCGGCCACCAGGCCGCGGCCTGTGGTGTCACTCGGCATCGGGCACCGCCTTGCACGTGGCGGCGTGCGCGGTGAACAGCGTCCGCCCCTTCTCTCGGGCAACAACAGCGTCCGGCTCGGTCAGCACTGTTGCGCGACCGAATGCGACCTCGACGGTTCCCGCATCACTGGGCGTGATGTCGACGGCGAGGTATTCCTCGCGGCCGGTTGTTCGGCACCATGTCAGGTCGGCTTTACAGTCGGGGCAGAACCCGTTCCGGTACAGGGTGATGTCAGCAGGCATCGGACACCTCGTCGTAGTCGTTCACGTTCACGCCGATCGCGGCCAGGAACTTCTCCCGCAGCTCTTCCCCGGCGGACCCGTAGGTCTCGTACGCCGCTCCGCGGTCGGTGCCGCCGGTCGGGTCGAACAGGTCGGGGTCGACGGCCTTGATAGCGGCGAGGGTTGCGCGGAGTTCCTTGACCTCTACGGCAAGGTCCGCAGCCTCGGTGGTGATGGCTCGGGTGCCGGTGTCTCTGTCCGGGCCGATCGGCAACAGCTCGTATCCCTGGCGGCGTCGGTTCTCCAGCTCGGCGTGATTCCACTCCGGGACGGTGAAAGCCTCGGGCTCCCACTCGGGGCGGTCGGCGTGGACGTTGTGGTACCGCTTCAGCGCCACGTAGGCGTGTGGGGCGGTATCGGCGGGGATCGGGTCAGGGGTGGGCTCGGTGATCACGGTGGCGTCCTTGCGGGGTCGTTTGCGGAGGGTGGTGGTGCGGTGCTTGGCCAGCTCGCGGCGACCAGCAGCCAGAAGAGCGGCCAGGGCGGGGCTGTGCGGCTCACTCATCGGATGACTCGCCGTCGGGGTCGAAGATGATCGGCTCCCACAGGTGCTTCACGGGCGCGCTCATGCCTGGCTGCCTTCGGGGAGCAGGTACACGGCGGCCACGGACTCGCCGGTGTCGCGGGCGTGGGAGACGGCTTCGTCAAGGTTGTCGGCTCGCCACATGTAGTCGCTGCTCTGTCGCCATCCGCGCCCGAAGTGGCCGTCGCGAGGGACGAGGGTGATGTAGCCGACCGGATCGCCAGGCTGGCCGGGGTCGGTGGTGATGCGCAGGCCGTGACGGGCAGCGGAAGCAGACAGCGCGATGGCAAGGGTGCCGGGATGTTCTGGGAAGTCCACCGCGAGCTGGGCATGGAGGTCGCGGGCCATCCAGCGCAAGGGGTAATTCGACCGCTCGATCGCGCCGAGGGTCGCCTGGTCGTCGATGTCTGGAATCCGGCGCAAGGTGGCCAGGGCGGCGGTGATCTCGTCGGGGGTGGGAGTGCTCATCGGGCACCGCCCAGGACATCGGCCGCGGTCCGGCCGTCGACGGTCAGCCGCGGCGCGTGGTGCTGGGCGACGACCAGTGCGCTCTCGGCGCTCTCAAACAGCCACGGGTCAGCGCTCCAACTTCCGTCGAGGTTCAGGTACTCGCCGCCCTGCTCGATCACCCAGCGGTCGCCCTGGCGGCGGACATCGAGACGGTAGTGGCGGCGGGCCGGGTGGCCCTCAGGCAGGCAGGACACCGCGTAGGCGGTGACGGTGACGATGGGATCGGGGGTGGTCATGCTCGGGACTCCTCGGTGGTGGTGAACGGGATTGCCTGGGCTCGGGCGCAGGCGGGGCAGACGTCGTGCTCGCAGTCGCCGGCGAACTCCCAGCCCTCCGTCTTGAGCTCGGCCTGCCAGCGGTGCAGGACCAGCCGCTCGTTGTCGAAGCTGGTGAGGTTGCGGCGGACGAGGGCGCCGCAGTGGTCGCAGGTCAGGGTGAGAGTGCGGCGGGTCACCGGCCCTCCTCGGCTCGGATTGCTGCGGCCGCACGGGCACTGGGCTCCCGCTCGGCGAAGTCGTGGGTGTTGGTGGTCTTGGCCAGGTGCGGGCGGCAGATCAGGCACGGCCGGGGCTCGTCGGCGTCGGGCCGGGTGAGCCAGCCGTTGCGGCACTCGTGGCCGTCGGCCGGTTCGCCGTAGCGGTCGCGGGTCATGAGACCGACCTCAGTGACGGCGGATTGGTGCCTGGCTCGCCCTGTGCCGCATCGGGAGCCGGTTCGGCACCCTCGGCCTTGTGCTCGGCGTAGATCTCGCGCAGGGACCGCTTCGGCTTGCGGTCGACGTGGTCGCAGACCGTGGTGCCGCGGTAGCCGTCGGCATCGCACATGCCGCAGTTGGCGATCAGGCGCGCCCGGTCCTCGGCCGCGGCCAGGCGGCTGAGCGATTCGAGCTCGGCCTTCCACCGGGCGCGCATCCGGTCGTACTCCCTGGTTGCACGGCGAGCGTCGCCGCACGGTCCGCACGCCTCGGTCGTCCCGTCGGGGTGCAGGGGGCAGGTGGCCGCTGGCCGCTGCAGCTCGATCGCCGCCGCGAGGGCTGCCATGTACTCGCCCTCGAGGAGTTCGCACTCGCGACAGCCGATGACCCAGCCGTCGCTGTGCTCGGGATGGAATTTCTTGGGAGGGATGGGGTTGGGGGTCTCGTTCGCGTGCGCGTGGTGAGGTACCCCAGTAACGCCCCCACTAGTGGTATCTGGCGTTAGGCGTAAGGCGTCAGGGGATCCGGACCGATTCGCATCCGCGATGTCGTTCCCAATCTGATTACCAATCTCGTTGGTATCGACCAGGTCTGGAGATGGTGTTGTCGACCCATCCTGATCACCAATCGGATTAGTAATCCCGTTGGCAATCCGATTGGTGATTTCGACCTCTTCGAGGGACGGCCGAGACATCAGCCAGGCCAGCTGCTCACCCGAGATCGGCGACGTCCACGACGAGTACTCAGGCGCCGCCGCATGCACCCTCCGCACCTCGGTGACTACAGCCGCCTTCAGCGCTGGCGACGCCAGATCGCTGTACGCCTTCACCACCGCGACGGCCATCTTCGGATTACGCAGCAGCTCATCCCAAGCGATGTGCTTGCGCATCAGGACCTCTTCGGTCACCTCATCGATCGCCGCGAACTCCGCCGCCACCAACTCGGCGCCCGCGGCGCGCAGCTCCTCGACCGTCAGCCCGCCGGCGCGCGGAAGCAACCGGGCCGGACGCCAATCGGCGCGACCACAAAAGGAGATGCCCGGCCCCTCGCGCAGCATGTAGTCCAGGCACTTCGCACGCCAGCTCAAGGCCAGGTAATCGGCGTTGTCCCACACCTCGCACGGGGTGCGCCCGTATCGGCCCGCCATCAACGCCTGCCGATCTCACGCCGCAGCTGCTCATCCAGCGCGACATCCAGAGCGAGCTGAGACTGGATGTCCCCCAACGCCCTGCGGGTGTCGACGAGCTTGCGCACCAGCTCCGGCAGGATGTGCGGGTGGATCGTCCACGCCGAGCCGGTGAACCAGAACCACGCCGCGAACTCGGCCTTCGGGGCGGTGAGGTTCTGCTTGAGCACCCCGGCGTCACGCAGGCCGCGAGTCAGGTCGTGCTGATGCAGGTGGATGCCGTACCGCTGCCGGATCAGCGCCGCGGCCTCCTCCCAGGTGACCGTGTTCGGTTCGGTCAGGTGTGGACGGGTCTGGGAGAAGTGCCGTTCAATCACCTCAGCGACCTCGCACTGGTAGTCGACCAGCTTCGGCCGGACGTGCTCGGCCACCCTGGAGACCGGAATGGTTGCCAGGTGCATCAGGAAAGACCGGACATCGGCGGTGATCATGTTGCGCGACTTGCCATCCCGGGCAACCACCGCTGTAACAGCAGTGGTTGCCCAAGGCTGCTCCTGCAGGTTCGCGATCTGCCGGTCCGCGTCCAGGCCGATCGCCTCGAACGCGGGCTTGAGCACGACGTACGCTTTGCCGTCGATCTCGGTCACCATCAGCTGGTCGCCGTGGAAGTTGATCGCGGTCAGTTCGTTCATCGGTTCGCCTCCTCGGCGTCGGGGTAGCAGGTGACCGTGCCGTCATCGGCGAGCAGAACGACGCCGTGCAGCAGGGACCGGATCGGGATCTCGGCAGGCTCCTCCCACCAGGGGACGTGGAAGCCGGTCGTGCGTGCGTCGGCCGGGTGCGCGGTCACCCAGCCGTGGCAACCGGCCACGCCGTCGCCGCACAGCCAGACGATGTTGGTCGGTGACCACTCCCCTCCCTGACCACGGTTTTTTCTGTGGTGGGCGGACTGGCCGAAGACCATGCCGCAGCGCTCACACAGATCCCCCGCGCGGTGCTTGACGATGCGGCGGGTGCGCTTCTCGTTGCGTCTCATGCGCCATGCACCCCCGATCCGGCCAGGCCGATCTCCGAGCGCACCGTCGCCGAGAACGTCCGGCCGACGTCGATGCGGGTCTGCAAGGTTCGGGAGGTCCGCTGCAGGCCACGCACCAGCGCGTCGGCAACCTCCGCGGCCAAGCGCACCTCGTGGGTGGCGTTGACGGCCATGGCTTTCCGTGCATCCACCGAGCCTTCAGCGCGCAGGAACGCCTGGGCTTCGGCGAGCTTGGCGGTCTCGCGGGCGTTGACCGCGGCCACATCGGCCTCGTTCAGCTCGCGGGTGACCTGGTCGAGCTGACGAGCAAGCTCGGCCAGGTGCAGCACGGCCTCGTTCGGGGTCGCGGGGGCGTTCACTGGGCCTCCTTGTATCGCTGGATCAGCTCACGCAGGGCCGCCGCATCCTCGGTTGTGCGCAGGTCCGCGCCGTTCTTCTGCTGGGCGAACTCGGCCACCGCTTCGCCGGGATCGATGCCCTTGGCGCGCAGCAGCTCCAGCAGCTCCTCACGCGCCACGTCGGCCGGATGAGGCTCGCGGCCACGCTGCTGCTCCGCCTCGTGCAAATCGCCCTTGTGCCACAGATCCAGTGCGGCGCCGAAGCGCATGGCGGCGTTGCGCAAGGCGTCGCCGATGGCCTCCTTGATCGCGTTGCCGCCGGACTTGCCGTCAGCGTCGCCGTACCCGTAGCGGGTCACCCCGGCTACAGTGAGCCGTATCCACAAGCCGCCGTTGCGGTCCATGCGTGGCAATCCGGCTTCGTCGAAGGCCACCGGCTCCCACATCCACTCCGGGTCGGCGTCGAGGAGCCGATCGGTGAGCGCGGCGTGTCCGACGTAGTCGAGGTGGACCGCGGGCAAGCCGTGGAACCCGCCGCACTCCCGGCACCGCCCCTTCTCGGAGTCCTTACGGAAGGGCTTCGGAAGCTGGGAAACCTGATGCTCAGGGAACGGCTCCCGCATCTTCGCCAGCCCGGTCGGTGAGGTCATGCGATCACCTCAAGCTTCGGCATGCGCCGCGCCTCGCGCACCATCACTGCGGCCTTCGCCAGCTCCCATCCGCGCGTCAGGTCCAACGGGTAGAGCGCGGCCCGCGGCTTTCCGGAGCGGATCGGCACATGGATCAGCACGCCGTGCGCCAGGTCGATGTCCGGGTGAAGCGGTGCGCGGGCTCCGGTCTCCTGGTCGTAGCGCTCGCCGTGTGCATAGACCGCGGTCTGGATGGTGACCTTGAGCGGGTAGTCGGGGTCGGACTTGCCGGACTTGATGTCGCCCACCACGATCCGGCCGGTGCGCCGATGACGCAGCAGTCGGTCATAGGAGCCCGCCGCCTGTACTTCGTCGGTGACGACGAACCCTTCGGAGTCGATCACCTCCCAGTCGGCCGTCGCCTCCCGGTACGCCTCGAGCCACGGAATCAGCGGCGGCGGAACGAACTCCGGGAACTTCCCAGCGTCGACCTGATCGGCGAACGAGTGGAACGAGGTGCCCAGACCGGCCGCCTCACCGGCGCCGGCCATCTGCTGGGCACGCTCCACCAGCGGCTTGAGCTCCCGCTTCGCCTCCGGCACATTCCACGGGTCGCGGTGCGCGGAAGCCAGCGCGGCGATCTGGGCGTACAGCGACGGATCGCGCACCACGCCGATCGCGGCGTTGGATGCCTGCCACAGCATCAGCCCGGACTTGTCGTCGAGAGCCTCGGCGAGGGTGGAGACACGGGTGTAGGGGGTGGCGTTGACCGGGGACTTGCGGCCGTCCTCGTAGCGCAGCGGGCCGCCGTCCGTGGTGACCCACGGACGCCCGTAGAAGTCGCGTTTGATGCTGTAGTCGGTCACTGCTCTCCTCGGGAATGGGCGGCCATAGCGCGCAGAGCGTCGGCCATGGCGTCGGCCTCGGTCGGGGTATGACTGGTGCAGTGCATGAGGTCCGGCCCGTCGTAGCCGCGGACGAGTACGCGGCCGGTGTCCTCCAGGGCCAGCTCGGTGGAGCTGGTGCCGTCGGGCCAGGACTCGCGGTAGTCCTCGGCATCACGCACGGGCATCGAGGACCTCCTTCACTGCGTCGATGACGGCCAGGCCGATCGCCTCGGCCGTGGCCGTGTTGTAGGTAGTGCGGTGCACCAGCAGCTCGCCGTCGTAGCCCTCGATAGCGATCCGCCCGTCGGGCTCGGTGGAGATGCGGGTGTAGGACCGGCCGTCCCAGAAGTCGCGCCTCATGCGGCGACCTCCATCGAGAAGCCCCAGCGGTGCATGGTCCGTTCGTCCAGGCCGAACCTGTCCATCACCCAGCGGACCGCGGCACTGTGGCTCATGCTCAGCTCGGCGCAGGCGTGCTGGTACTCCTGCTGGACGGCCACCTTCGTAGCGACGGTGGCGTGGTGTTTGCGCTGAATGCGGGCGGCGTTTCGAGGGACCACCACCCGGCAGGACTCGCTGACCCTGATCACCCAGCCCGCGTCGACGATCGCGCCGCGCTGCTGTGACCCCTTCGGTAGAACGCCGACCTGGGAGTGGAGGTCGCAGAGCAGCTGGACGTCCACCATCTCCATGTCGGCGAGCTCGTCGACCGGAGTCAGGCAGGCGGCGGCGCCCTGCGCCAGCTCGGCAAGCTGATCAGGTGTCGCGGCCGGGTCGACCATGATGGCGAGCGCCATCATCACCTGCGCCATCCGCTCGGGGTCAGCGGCGCAGTCATGGGCGAGCCGGTCGTACAGCTCGATCGGCTCCACCGTGCGCACCGCGGCACGCAGACTCAGCGCCTCGGCCGAGATCGCATCGTGGTCGGTATGGCGCATCACGACACCGCCTTCGCGGCGCGCATGCGGTCACGGCACGACGGGGAGCAGCAGCCTCGGTAGCCGTTCTGGCTCGACAGGGCGGCGATCGACAGCGGCCCGCCGCAATGACGGCAACCCTTCTGCTGCTCCGACCCGATCAGGCCGAGCATGCGCAGAGTGTCCCGGCACTCAGCGGCGGATGCCGAATGGCTGGCCACGGTCAGCCGTGCAGCGTCCTGGATCTCGGCGGGGATCTCATCACCGACCACCAGCCCGGCGTCCATCTCGAAGTCGTCGGCCATCAGCCCAACCCCATCCCGTGGTTGCGTTCACCGCGGGCGGCGCGTTCGAAGTCGGTCAAGCTCACGTAGCCGAATGCGCGCGCGATAGCGTAGATCTCGGATTCGGTGACCGGCTTGCCGTTGCGGTAGCGGATGACGCGCCCCAACTCCGGGTCGTCGACCATCACGCGGCCCCGATCTCGCGGTCGATCCACCGGTCACGGGCCCGGTCCCACTCGGCACCGGGATCGTCGCCGTCGTCTTCCTCGTCGGCCGGGGTGTCGTTGCGCACGACGGCCATCGGCGGATTCGCGCGCAGGTCGGCGCGGACCAGGCCGACGAACACCGCGGTGACACCGAAGAGGACGCCGGCGAGGATGAAGACCTGGATGATGTGGGCGATGCTCACTGGCACTCCTTCGACAGGGCAAGACGTGCGGCGGACTCGGTCAGCAGGTCGGCCAGGGTGGGGGCATCGAAGTCGTCGAGCAGCTGCTGAGCGAGGTCGATCATGTGGCTCATGCCGTCCACGGCGCCGTCACACGGGCAGTCGTGGTGCTGCTCGAGCAGCCATGCGACGATGCGGTCGAGCTGGGCGCCGGTGTTGGCGCGGATCTGGTCGTACTCGGCGACCATCGCGGGTTCGGGCCAGCTCATCGCGGACCCCCGTCCATCCGGGTGGCGTAGTCCAGGTCGTGGATCGGCCGTCCGCCGTCGACCTCGACCAGCACCTTCATGCCGTTGGCGCGCTCCTCGATCTGACGCACCGTGAACACCGGCAGCTTGGCGGTCGGGTACTCGTCGGCGGGCGGCACCGGCGGGGTGTCCATGGCGTCGATGCGGGCCAGCATCTGCTCGACGGTCTCTCGACCCTCGGCGAAGTCGTGGCGGGCGTGACGGGCGAAGCGGCGCAACAGGTTCATGCCTGCACCGCCTCGGCAACAGCCTGCTCGGCCTTGGCCTGCCTGATGTCAGCCAGCGCGACGACCCGGGCGCGAAGATCATTCAGCTCGTCCACTGCCGCCGCGTACCCGACCAGCCGATAGGCGGCATCAGTGCACAGCAGCGCCAGCTGCTCGAGGTGCTGCTCGATCGTCAAGCCGCTGTTGTGGGCGATCAGGCGACCAGCGAAGTCGCGGCGATCACCGGACACGGCGAGGTGCCGTTTCGCATCGGCGACCAGGGCGTCGAGGGTGCGGCCGGTCAGATCCGGTGCCGAAGCGTCGCCCTCGATGTGCAGCCGCTCGATCAGCTTCTGCGCGACATGCAGGCGTGCGGCGACATCCTCGCGGGTCAGCCGCTCGCTGTGCTTGCACAGCCAGGCGTGATCGTCGCGGTAGCCGAGAGTTACCAGCGCATGGTCGGCGGTGCGCATCGCGTTGCGGATGGCCTCGCTGTCGCCGCGGGCGTGAAGGATGTCCGCGGACAGGTTCGCGGCAATGTCGACACGGCTGGTGGGATACTGTTTCGGCGTCATTGGGTAGACTCCTTCGTGAGAGATGTGACGCTCGGCCGTCGGGATGCGACCCCGGCGGCCGAACTCGTTACCGGGGGAAGTTGGTGGGCCCTGCCGCGTCCCCTGCGGCAGGGCCGTCCCCGAGCCCAGGGCGGACCGCCGGGCGCGAGGAAGACTTGAAGCGACGCGCCGCCTGGGCGTACAGGCCGACGACCACGACAGACGCAGCGATCCAGCAGGCCAGGAAGATGGATCCGAAGAGCAGGTAGGTGGTCACGCGGTCACCGCCATCAGTGGCAGCTGGCCGGTCCCGCCGAGCCGCTTGTGCAGCTCAGCCATCCCCTTCGCCGTGATGCGGATCGTCGGCGCAGGCAGGCGCATCTGGCCGGTGCGCTCGTGCAGGAATGGGGTGCCGAGCTTCTCGACCAGACGGCCGATGTCGACCTGGGTCTGGCGCGCCTTCCACGACGATGTGCCGCGGTCCCGGAAGATCCAGCCCTCGGCAGCCATGAACGAGAACAGGCGGTCCCGGCCGATCGAGATGTTCGCGTCGCGGGACAGCACCTTGGAGGCATCGGCTACCGAGTAGTCGCCGGACGACTCGGCCATCGTCGACCAGGCCGACGCCGGGGCTTCGAGGGCGCGGGCGTGCTGCTCGGCCTCTAGTCGTGCCGCATGCTCGGCATCGGCGCGGTCCTCGGCCTCAAGCACCATCTGCGCCAGCGCGCGCCGGTCCGGCAGGGCCGTCGTGGCCGCGTAGCCGCCGGTCTTACGGATGGCGGGGAGGACCTCGGCGGTGATCCAGCGGCGGAAGACGACAGCGCCCGGCTTGTCGGACCGGATGACAACCTCGTACATGCCGGACTCGTTGACGATCGTCATCTGCTGACGGCCGCCAGGGGTGTCGATCAGATCGACACCCTTCTGATCGTCGGCCAGTCGGGCGGTTACATCTCGGGCGTTGCGAATATCCAGCACCGCGCAGAGGTCGGCGAGGACGAACCATGGTTCGCCGTTGATCACGACGGTGCGCACGGTGGAGCCCTCGTATGCGAAGCGAATCAGCTCGGTGCTCATGCCGCGGACTCCTGGTTCTTCCGTGCCTCACGGGCGTACTGGCGCATCAGCCGGACGGCGGGCTCCATGTCCTCGGGCAGACGGAAGTGCTTCATCTGCTCGTCGATCCACGCCTGCATCTCGGGAGTCACCTCCCGCCGGGCGGTCACTGCTCTGCCCCGTCAGGCGCAGCCGACTCGGGTCGCATGATCGAGATCTGCGGGACATCCAGGAATGCCGCCGCTCGCGCGAGCAGCACATAGGTAAGCGGCTTCCGGCCGGACTCGAGGTTGTAGACGTACGACCTCGATATCCCCAATGCCTGGGCCATCCGCAGCGGGGTTACGCCCCGGAGTTCGCGGATCGTGCGCAGGGTTTCACCCACTCGCTGTGGATCGGATTCGCTGGCCAGAGAGTCGGCCGCTGGTGCCCGGTTTGCCATGCCTCGACAGTAAGGTACGAAACCGAAACACGCAACGCATGTTTGCATCTTATTTCGGGATCATCCGACGCATCACATGGCAGATCGCCGCATCTACACGGTCCTAGAGGGCGATTGTGTACGCAATGTTGCGACTGGTTGCCAGGAAATTCGCAGGTCAGGAACATGCCTCACGGCTTGAATTGTTCCTACGTGTTCCCACAAGATGGGTACATGACGGGTAATGATGCTGCGGATGATGCGGCGCGACGCAGGGCGATCGGCGCCGCGATACAGCAAGAGCGGTTGTCCCGCCATCTGAGCGCGAACGCCTTCGCGCGCTTGGCCGGCGTCAACATCCGCACGGTCAGTAATCTCGAGTCGGCCGAGACGTGGCCATGGGAAGCGAATCGGACCAAGATCGAAGCCGCACTCGGCTGGGAGCAAGGAATCCTAGATCGCTGGCGCACGGACCCGAGCATCGATCTGAGCCAGATCGCGGCACGCATTGGGAGCGCGCGGGAAGGCTCCAGCAGTGGGCGGAAGCCACGCTCGGACGCCCCGCTCGTTCAGGTGAAGGCCGACTTCGCGACCGGCGCACTCGGGCAGCTGCGCGCCGCGAACATCGCATTCGCCGCTGAGCGGCTAACCCTGCTACCGGCGGAAGACATCGCCAAGGTGCAGCAGTTCATCGACGCCCTCGGCCGGGCGCGCTTCTCCGACTGGGATGACCAGGGCGATTACGACCTCGCATGGAATCGCCGCGCGAAGCTGGCTCCGCTCTCGCCGACAGACGAGGAAGCCGTCCTAGACTCCCTGGATGACGTCGACTGATCCTCTCGGACGCCAATCAGCCGACCGCCTCGACGATGAGGCCAATGGCGGCCAGCGCCACAGATGGCTGCTCGCCGAGCCTCGTCGCGAAGGATGTCCATTTGCACATCCGAGACACCGTGGCGCGGCACCATATAGACACGACCATCGCGCAGCATGAGCGCGCCGATTTCCAGGAGGCCGTCAGGTGCGATCGACACTCGCCCCACCGGCGGCCGCTCCACCACTCCGATCATGCTGGACAGACGATGGTCGGACTCTCCGGTGTCGTGCACGATGCCCCCTGGCAGCTACACCGCCCCTCCCTGCAGGGCGGACTTTCTGGCGACCACGCTACTCAGCAGCAAGCGCGCCGTTTCCAAGAATGGAAAACCGATAACGTCACAATCCGGTAACCGGCAGGTCGCCCGACGATCGCTGATACATTGCCTCCGATCCACGACAGTTTGAAAGGCGGTGCGGCGTGAGCGAATTCGATGAGCTACGACGACAACTCCGCATTGCCTACGGTGCGGTAATCGAATCCGCCCGCCGGGGTAGATTTCCCACCCAGCTGGCAATGGCCGCTGCTGTCGGCATGAAGCTCAACACCTACCGGCGCACCGAGATGGGCGAGCGCGCGGTCACCGGTCCCGAGCTCGACGTCATCGAGATCGTCCTCGGCCTGGAACCCGGCGCGCTCAAGGCCGAAGCATGGGCGATGGTCCACAACGGCGAAATCCCCTCCCATGCAGAGCGAGCCGCCGACACCTGGCGCAAAGCGCTCAACCCGAAGCGCCGCAGGTAGGCGCAGCGATTCCCCGGTTTCTGTCATACGCAGGCGATACGCTCACCGCGTGTCACCCCTGCTACTAGCCTGCATCCTGCTCGCGGCCTCGAGCGCAGTCGTCCTCGCGCGGATGCGATTCCACTCCGAGTTGAAGTCTGACGATCTCGACTTCCCGCGCTTCACCGCGGCCATCGCCTCTGTCACCGCGGCGACAATCCTCGGCCTCGCCGAATTCGGAGACGACCTCCTCGACCCCGCGGCCGCGCGAATAGGGCTGGGCGAGAATATCTCCGATCTGCTCAAAGGTCTTTACCTGCTGTCGGCGTGCTCCTTCTTTGCCGGACAATCGGCGAATGCCCTCATCGAATCCCTACCAGGTGATAGGACATTCGATTCCCGCCGGTGCTCGCTGATCGCGAGCGCGGTGGTAGCTGTGGCAATGGTGGGGCTGCATCGGACCTCGGATGCCCGCACAACCGCGATCGACGACAACGGCGCACTGGCCGACCCGTCAGGCGTCGCCTACCTCGCAGTCTTCTGGACAGCCATCCTGGTCACCGCGCTGCTCGTCACCGCGGCCGCCGCCGTCGGCGTCCGAGACCACGGCATCCACGGCCAGCTCGCCGGCATGGCGATGGCCGGTGCGGTTGGTGTCGTCATCGCGGCATACGTGCTGTCGCTCCTCGTCATCGACCGCAGCCAGCTCGCGACATGGCTCGGCACCTGGGGTCAATGGTGGACCGTGCCAGGGCTAATCGGCATCACGGCCGCCGGACTGCTCGGCATACCACGTCGGCCAGCGCTTTCCCTTCGATGACACCGCGCCCTCGCCGCGATGCAGCGCGCCCGCCGGGAACACGTCGACATGCAATGGCCCCTCCTGGCCGAAGCCGCCGCGCGGCGCGGGCATGACGACAATCCGCACCGTCTGGCGCAGCACCTCACGCCGCTGGAGCAGGTCATAGTCCTGCCACTTGCGGCGGGGGTCCTTCGCCAGCTCCAGCAGCAGATCTGACGCATACGAGCCGGTGATCGCCGCGATGCGCTCCTCGGCCTCTCGGATCTGATCATCCAGGCCGTCGACATACACCGCGACCAGCTCGGCCCGCATCCTCGTGCGTGCCGCCTCCCGCACGTACTCGGTGCTCTCCTTGCGCAGTTCCTCAATGAGGGCCAGCTCCCTGTCGATCACTTTGGCGCCGTCCTCGGTCTCGCCCAGCATTGACGACACTGAGGTGGTCTCGAGCATCTGCATCAGCAGCTCCTCGACGTGCTCGTCGACTCGCTCCATCCTGCGGCTCACATGACCGAGGCGGCAGCGGTACACCGGCGGGCACGGCTTGCCGACACGAGAAGTCGGCCTCCGAGCACCAACGCCGTCACCGCACACTCCGCACTCGGCGATGTGGGTGCACAAGTACCGCGGCGTTGTGCCGCGATGCAGCTTGCGCTTCGGGTCGGTCAGCAGAGCGACGAGCTGCTGGTGAATCCCGACGTCGAGGATCGACTCCCAGGTCCCAATGCGGCGCACCTCCCCGCGGTGAGTGCGCAAACCAGCGTAGGTCGGGTTGATCAGCATTCGCCGCAGCAACCGCTGATCCACTACGCCATGCTTGAAGGGCTTGCCGCCAGCGGTCGCCCACCGTTCGCCAAACTCCTTCGACAGTGCGTGCATGCTCGCGCCGGCGAGTGCCTGCTCGGCCGCCCATCGGATCACGGCGGCCTGCTCGGGGATCGCGCGGCGCTCGATCGGCTTGCCGGTTAGCTCGTCTCGGATGATCCGGTAGCCGCGGGGCAGGCGGCCGTGGGGCTTGCCGTCCTCGAGCGCGAGACTCACACCGCGGTTGATCGCGTCGGCCAGGTCGTCGCTGTACTCCTCCGCCCGCAGCGCGTCAGCGTTCGCGGTGCGCCGGTCCGCGGTCTGCGACAGGTCGTAGGTGCGGCCGCCGTACCGCCACAGGGAGCCGGTCTCGATGCACAGGCGTCGCAGATCCACATAGTCGTCGAGGTCGCGGTGTGCCCTGTTCGCGGCGAACGTCCAGAGGCCTCGCGCCTTGCCCGCCTGGATTGCCTTGCGTGCCTGCTGGAATCCTGGCCGGTCCTGGACGCGGCGGTAACGCGACGCCGAGAGGTTGTCGCTGAAGGTCGCGACGACGGTGCCCCCGATGCTGGCGATGTCGCGACGGCCGACGCGCTCCTGGTCCTCGATCGACTTGTCGCCGGGCCCGGACTTGCGGAAGTAGAGGACCCAATCCGATGGTGCGTCAACGTTTTCCCTGGTAGCCACACCGCAAGCGTACACCCCCTATTGACAATTAACTGTTGAGAGGATGAGAGCCACCCCGAAACCGTACAATGGCAGGTCAGGAACGCTCCGGAGAGGACACCGTCGTCCAGGAAGGGGTGAATGACGATGACGTCACGCACCGCGAAGCCCGCTGCCCGTCCCGCGCCCGTCGCGGCCCTGCATCTCGGGTCCGGCGACCCGGTACTGCTGTTGCACGGGTTCATGTTGTCGCCGCACTGCTGGGAGCAGGTGGCGCGCCGGATGGCGGCGAGTTGCGAGGTGTACGCGCCCGCGTTCGCCGGGCACTGGGGTGGGCCGCAGGTCGACGGTAGCTCGCTGGATGTGTACGCGCTGGCCGATCAGATCGAGCGTCAGCTCGACGAACTGGGCTGGCGGACCTGTCATATCGCGGGTAACTCGCTGGGTGGCTGGGTCGGGCTGGAGCTCGCGCGCCGTGGCAGGGCCCGCACGCTCACCACGGTGGCCGCCGCGGGTGGCTGGGCGTCACCGTCGCTCAGTCAGGTCCGCATCGGGATGAAGTTCGCGGCGATGATCCCGTTCGTCGAGATCGGCAAGCTGCTCGGTGGCCTGGCGATCAACAATCCGCTGGTGCAGCAGGTGGTCGCGTTCCTGCTGGCCAAGAACACCGGCGCGGTGGCTCGCCGCGACCTGGCCACGACCATCACCGCGGTGCTGCACTGCGACGCGATGCTCCCGCTGATCCTGGGCAGCCTGCGCGCACCGGGCATGGACGATCTCGGTGAGCTCACCGCCCCGGTGCGGATGCTGCTCGCCGAGTACGACCGGATCATCCCCAACCGCGTGTACGCCACCCGCTACCTGCGCGAGCTCCCCGCCTCCGCGGATCGGATCCTGGTGCACGGAGTGGGGCACGTGCCGATGCTGGAGGCGCCGGACCGGATCGCGACGCTCATCGCCGAGCACATCTACGCCAGTCGCGGCCACCTGCGCGCGGTCTGAGCCGCGCGGCACCCGCGCTCGGGGTGCCGCGCGCACTCACTTACCGAGCAGACCCTTGGCGATATGGGTCACCTGGATCTCGTTGCTGCCCGCGTAGATCATCAGCGACTTCGCGTCGCGCGCGAGCTGTTCGACGCGGTATTCGCTCATGTAGCCGTTGCCGCCGAACAGCTGCACCGCCTCCATCGCCACCTCGGTGGCCGCCTCCGAGCAGTACAGCTTCATCGCCGACGCTTCGGCCAGGCTCGGCGGCTTGCCCGCCTTCGCTCGCTCGAGCACGTTGAACACCATGTTCTGCACATTGATCCGGGCGATCTCCATCTTCGCCAGCTTGAGCTGGATCAGCTGGAAGCGCCCGATCTCCTGGCCCCACAGGGTGCGGCTGCGCGCGTAGTCGACGCAGAGTCGATGGCACTGCTCGATAATGCCGAGCGCCATGAACCCCACGCCGATCCGTTCGGCCGTGAAGCTCGCTCGGGCGCTCTCGCGTCCGTCGCCGCCCTTGTGCTCCTCGGTCTCGCCCAGCAGCCGGTCCCGGCCCAGGCGCACGTTGTCGAAGAACAGCTCACCGGTGGGTGAGGAGTGCAAGCCCATCTTCTTGAACGGCTTGCCCTGGGTGAGTCCCTCCATGCCCTTGTCCAGCACGAAGGTGAGCACCTTGCGGTCGCGCTTCTCGGCGCCGTCGCCTTCGTCGAGCTTGGCGTAGACGATCATCACATCGGCGCACGGGCCGTTGGTGATGAAGGTCTTCTGGCCGTTGAGGATGTAGCCCTCGCCGTCGCGCTCGACGCGAGTCTTCATGCCGCCGAAGGCATCCGAACCGGAGTCGGGCTCGGTGATCGCCCACGACGCCACCTTGCGCAGCGTCACGATGTCGGCCAGCCAGCGCTGTTTCTGAGCGAGAGTGCCCCGCGACATGATGGTGGTGGCGCCGAGCCCGATGCTCACGCCGAGCGCCGACACCAAACCCATGCAGACGCCGGACAATTCGCTGATCAGCACCGCCATCATCGACTGCTGCCCACCGAACGGCGAGCCGCCACCGGACTTCTCGCCGGGGCCCGCCGCCTCCTTGGCCAGCATCTTGGCCACGGCGTCCTCACCCATGGCGTCGATCCCGAACTGGCTGAACAGCTTCCGCAGGATCGGGTACGGCAGCATCTCACCACTGTCGAGGGCGTCCAGGTGGGGGCGCACCTCCTTGTCGATGAAGGTGCGCACCGCGTCGCGGATCATGAGATCCGTCTCGGACCATTCGATCATCGTCGTCTCCCGTGCTCAGGGCAGCCGCGCGGCGATGTCGTCGATCGCCCACGGCCCTTCGGTCTCGATGGTCTTCACGTCGTGCCAGCCTGCCAGCTCGGAGATGGCGCCGCCCTGCACGGCGAACACCTTGCCGCTGATCGGGCACTTGTCGGAGGCCAGGTAGGCCACCAGCGGCGAGATGTTGGCCGGGCTGAACGCGTCGAACGAGCCGGACTCCTCAGCCGCGGCGGCCTCGGCGGCGAACATCTCCCCCATGCCGGGAGTGGCCAGGGTGAGCCGGGTGCGGGCGATCGGGGCGATCGCGTTGACCCGCACGCCGTAGCGGCCCAGCTCCTCGGCCGCGACCTGGGTGAGCGCCGCGATGCCCGCCTTGGCCGCACCGTAGTTGGCCTGGCCCGCGTTCGGCAGGGTGACGCCCGAGGCCGAGGCCGTGTTGATGACGGCCGCGTTGGGCTGATTTCCGGCTTTGCTCTGCGCCTTCCAGTAGGCGGCCGCGTGGTGCAGCACCGCGGCGTGGCCCTTGAGATGCACGGCGATCACGGCGTCCCACTGAGCCTCGTCCATCGCGGCGACGAACACATCGCGCAGGATGCCCGCGTTGTTCACCACGATGTCGAGCCCGCCGAACTCCGCGACGGCCTGCTCGATCAGGGTGCGCGCACCGTCCCAGGTCGCGATGTTGTCGGTGTTGGCGACCGCCTCGCCACCCGCGGCGCGGATCTCGTCGGCGACCCGCTGGGCCGGGCCGACGTCGGCGCCTTCGCCCGCGTTGCTGCCGCCGAGATCGTTCACCACGACCATGGCGCCTTCGCGGGCGAACAGCAGCGCGTGCTCGCGCCCGATGCCACGCCCGGCGCCGGTGATCACGGCGACCTTGCCTGCCAGGGAACTCATGGATGACTCCTGTGTATGAGGGGTTCAGTCGGTGATCACGGCGAGACCGTCGCTGAGCACGACGTCCTCCCCGCGTACCGTCTCGAACGCGTAGGTGGTGACGCCGTCGGCGCTGGTGACCGGCCAGATCCGGGTCTGCAGATCGTCACCGGGGAAGACGAGCTCGGCGAAGCGCACCGCGAAACGGCGCAACCGGTGCGTGTCGGAGCCCGCGGTCGCGGTGAGCACACCCCAGGAGGCCATGGCCATGGTGCACAGGCCGTGCGCGATGATGCCGGGCAGGCCCGCGTCCTTGGCCACCTGCTCGTCGAGGTGCAGCGGCACCGGGTCGCCGGAGGCGGGCGAGTACCGGAAGGTCTGGTCGTCGTCGACGTGGTGCTCGACCACAGCGAACGGCGTGGCGGCCCTGCGGCTTTCGTCGAAACGGTGCGCAGGCGCTTGCTTCCCCACCGACCTGCCCGCGTCGATATTGCGGAAGAAGGCGGTGAGATACTGCTCGTTCACCAATTCGCCTGCGGCATCGCGGCATTCGACCAGGATCGTGATGGTACTGCCGGTGGACTTGCTGGTGTAGCCGACGGCCTTCGCCCGCGACGTGAGCACTTCACCCGGCCGGATCGACCGATGGAAGTGGAAGTCCTGCTCGCCGTGCACGACCCGGCCGAAGACATCCAACGGCGCCACGTCGATGACCGGCATCATCATGGCCTCGAATACCGGCACGATGGCGAACACCGGCGGCGCGACGAGACCGTCGCGGTGCGCCTCGATCGGATCGTTGGTGGCGGCGGCGTATTCCGCGATCCGCTCGGCAGTGACCGCGAATTCCTCGGCGTCGCTCCATTTCTCCAGACCGGACTCGTCGAACTCGACGACCCGACCCGCTGCCTGGGATGACATCTGCTCCCGCCCTATGCCGAGGCCAGCGCGTCGAGCTGGTCGAGGGACTTGTCGAGCTGGGTGCGGCCGTCCTTCTCGACGGCCTTGCCGAGCGCGCCCTTGATCAGGGCGCCCTCGAAGTCGCCGGAGACCACGATGGTGCTGCCGGTGCCGTCGGGCCGGATGTCGAAGGTGAATTCGGTCCGCACTCCGGCCATTCCGGCGCCGGTGAGGGTCAGCCGGTTCGGCACCTCGACCGATTTCACCGTCCACTCCATCTTGTTCGCCATGCCGAGCATGACGATCTTGGCGACCAGGCCCGCGCCCTCGGTGAGCACGGCGGGCGGGGACTCCATGAACTTCTCGTGGATGGTGAACCACTTGTCCCAGGTCTGCGGATCCGAGACGACGGCCCACAGGGCCTCGGGGGTGGCGGTGACGGATTTGGTGGCTTCGATGTGTCCCATGTCGGTTCTCCTGCGGTCAGCGCACGGCGCGCTGGTAGGCGGTGACCACGGCGGCGCCGCCGAGGCCGATGTTGTGCTGCAGCGCGGCGGTGACGTCGTCGACCTGGCGTTTTCCCGCGGTGCCGCGCAGCTGCCAGGTGAGCTCGGAGCACTGGGCCAGCCCGGTCGCGCCGAGCGGGTGCCCCTTGGAGATCAGGCCGCCAGAGGGGTTGACCACCCACTTGCCGCCGTAGGTGGTCTGGCCCGCGTCGATCAGCGACGGCGCCTCGCCCTCGCCGCAGAGGCCGAGCGCTTCGTAGAGCAGCAGTTCGTTGGCCGAGAAGCAGTCGTGCAGCTCGATCACCTGGAAATCGTCGGCGCCGAGGCCGGACTGCTCGTAGACCTGTCGCGCGGCGACGACGTTCATGTCGTAGCCGATCAGATTCTTGGCGCTGCCGTCGAAGGTGGAGGTGAAGTCGGTGGTCATCGCCTGCCCGACGATCTCCACCGCCTGGGCCGACAGGTCGTGCCGGTCCACGAACGCCTCGCTCGCCAGGATCGCCGCGCCGGAACCGTCGGAGGTCGGCGAGCATTGCAGTTTGGTGAGCGGGTCGTAGATCATCCGCGAGCCGAGGATGTCGTCGAGCGAATACTCTTCCTGGAACTGCGAATACGGATTGTTCACCGAGTGCTTGTGGTTCTTGTGGCCGATCTTGGCGAAGTGCTCGGCGGTGGCGCCGTATTCCTTCATGTATTCGCGCCCTGCCGCGCCGAACATCCACGGCGCCACCGGGAACAGCACCTCGGAGATCTCGGCCAGCGCCAGCACATGCCTGCCCATCGGCTGCTCGCGATCGTCCCAGGTGGAGGCGAGCGAGCCCGGCTGCATCTTCTCGAAGCCGAGTGCCAGCGCGCAGTCGGCCAGCCCGCCCCGGATCGCCTGTGCCGCGAGGTAGAGCGCGGTCGAACCGGTGGAGCAGTTGTTGTTGACATTGACCACCGGGATGCCGGTCATCCCGAGTTCGTAGACCGCTCGCTGTCCCGATGTCGATTCGCCGTAGACATAGCCGACATAGGCCTGCTGGACCTCGCGATAGTCGATACCCGCGTCGGCGAGCGCACGGGCGCCGGCCTCGCGGGCCATGTCCGGGTAGTCCCAGGCCCGGCTGCCACCGTCGGCTTCGACCACCTGCCTGCGGCCCGGCTTCTCGAACTTCGTCATCCCGACGCCGATCACATAGACCTTGTTCGCCATCGCACTCCCATCCTCACGCTTGGCCACAAACATACAGCGCTGAATGTATCTTCACAACGCTTTCGGGTGACCAGCAGACACGAAAGCCGGGCAGGGCGAACTCTTTCGCCCTGCCCGGCTTTCGCCCTCGTCAGAGAAGTTTGCGGACCAGCGGCAGCGGCAGAGTACGCAGAGCGAAACCGATCGGCACCCATGGCCAGCTCGGCACGTACGCCTTGGCGCGGCGCTTCTCGACGGCGGCGACCATGGCCCGCACGCCGGTCTCGGTATCGACCATGAACTGGGGCTCGTGCTTGATCCGATCGTTCATCTCCGAGCGGATGTAGCCGGGATAGATCACCGAGATATCCACGCCGGGAACAGCTTCGGCGCGCAGCCCCTCGGCCAGCGCGGCGACGCCCGCCTTCGTGGCGGCATAGGTGGTCAGCGTCTTGGGCATGCCGCGCAGGCCGGAGATCGAGGAGATCATCACCAGGTGGCCACGGCCTTGCGCGCGGAAGATCTTCATCGCGGCCTCGGTCTGAGCCAGAGCGGCGAGGAAATTCACCACGGCGGTCTCGCGGTTGGCAGCGTGCTTACCGGTGCCGATCGGCGCGCCCTTGCCGAGGCCCGCGTTGACGATCACCCGGTCGACGGTGCCGAACTCGGCAACGAACTCGTCGAAGACGGTGAACACGGCGGCGTCGTCGGTGACGTCGAGCTGCTTCACCGACACCACGCGCTCGGGATGCGCGGCGAGGATCTCGGCGCGCACCTCGTCGAGCCGCGCGGTACGCCGGGCACACAGGCCGAGGTCGTAGCCGATGGCGGCGAACTGGCGGGCCATCTCGGCGCCGAGCCCGGAGCTGGCGCCGGTGATCAGGATGGTGCCCCGGCTCATGACAGCCCGCGAGCGGGGAGGGATTCACTGAACATGCGTTCACGCTAACCGGTGAACTTCGCCGTCGAGGCGCTTCGTCGACGGTCGGGTTCGTGCGGGCATACCGAGGCCGTCACCGGGACTGCCTGCTGGTTCACCCGCGCCGAGGGGCGGAACCGGCCGGACGGCCCGAGCATCCACCCGATGCGGACGAATCAGCGACCGGCAAGGGGCTGCTCGCCGAAGTCAGCGCGAACCGGTGGCGAGCACGGCCGCGGCGGCGGCGCGCAGGTCCACCATGGCGCGATGCCAGCGGCGATGGGCACGTTCGGGATCGGGGGCGACGAAGTTGGCGACGAGGATGCCGCGGAGCGCGTCCATCGCGGTGTAGGTGAAGTCGCGGGCGCCCTTGCGGTGCAGGTCGTCCGGGAACAGTTCGGCCACCGCGCGCAGCACGGCGGTGTTGACCAGCGGTTCGACCTCGGCCATGGCGGCGGCCAGTACCGGATCGGTGCGGGCGGCCAACCACAACTCCACGGTCGCGATGAACAGCGGTCCCTGGTGCAGATCCCAGAGGAATTCGAGGGCGGTGCCGACCGGATCCGCACCCACCCTGACCTGCGCCACCTCGCTCATGGCAGCCGCTACCCGCCGCTCGGCCAGATGCTTGATCGCGGCGACAACCAGATCGTGCTTGGACCCGAAATGGTGCACCTGCGCGCCCCGGGTGACACCGGCGCGCTCGGCCACCCGCGGCGTGGTCGTCCCCGCGTAGCCGTACTCGACCAGGCAGTCGATGGTCGCGTCGAGCAGCCGGACGCGCATCTCGCTGCTGCGCTGTTCCTGCGTCCGGCGCTGCGGCTTATCGGCTGCGGTGCTGGTCATCGGGCGATCCTACCGCTTACATACAGGCGTGTTGGTAAGCGGTAGGCCGCGGCCGAACCGCTCGGGTTCAGCAGGCGGGACACATCGACGTGTCACCGCACCGCGACCAGCCGGGCGGAGTTGGCCGCCTCGTCGTCGCCCGCCTCGTTGGCGGCGAGTTCGGCGTGCACCCGGTCGTAGTAGCGGTTGATCTCGGCATCGGCCGTCTCGTCGTCCCAGCCGAGCAGCGGCGCGATCAACCGGGCGACTTCCGGCGCGGCGGCGAGACCGCGATCGGGGACCTCGATGGAGATCCGGGTGCGGCGGGTGAGCAGATCGTCCAGGTGCAGGGCACCCTCGTTGGTCACCGCGTAGACGATCTCGGCGGCCAGGTAGTCGGGGGCGCCCGGCAGCGGCTTGCGCAGGGTGGGGTCGATCGCGACCAGGTCGAAGATGTCGGTGGCCAGGGCGCCGTACCGGCCGAGCAGATGCTCGACGACATCGGCGGGGAGGCCGGCCGTGGCCGCCAGTTCGTTGGTCTCGGCGCGCATTTCGCGGTAGCCATCGGCACCGACGATGGGCAGCTGCGCGGTCGCGGAGGCGGGGATGTCACCACCGAGGCGGTTGGCGACGGCGTCGACCACGTCGGCGGCCATCACCCGGTAGGTGGTGTACTTGCCGCCCGCGATCACGAACAGCCCCGGCACCGGCTCGGCGACGGCGTGCTCGCGGGAGAGCTTGGCGGTCTCCTTCGTCGCCCCGGTCATCAACGGACGCAGACCGGCATAGGTGCCGACGATGTCGGCTCTGGTCAACGGCTCGCGCAACAGCGCGTTGACGTGGTCGAGAATGTAGCGCACATCGGCGGCGGTGGCGGTGGGGTGGTTCTTGTCCAGCGACCACGCGGTGTCGGTGGTACCGATGATCCAGTGCTCGGCCCACGGGATCACGAACAGCACCGACTTCTCGGTGCGCATGATCAGCCCGGTGTGCAGGTCGAGCCGGTCGCGGGGCACGAGAATGTGCACACCCTTGGACATCTGCACGTGGAACGGGAAGTCGACGCCCGTCAGCTTGATCATGTCGTCGGTCCACACGCCGGTCGCGCTGATCACGCTGCGGGCCCGGATCGTGTGCGGTATCCCGGTTTCCAGGTCGACCACCTGCGCGCCGATCACGCGCTCGCCGTCCCGGACCAGCCCGGTGACCTTGGTTCGGGTGAGCACCGTCGCGCCGTGATCGGCGGCGGTCCTGGCGATCATCATGGTGTGGCGGGCGTCGTCGACCTGGGCGTCGTAGTAGCGGATAGCGCCGGTCATCGCGTCGTCACGCAGTGCGGGCGCGAGTTCCAGTGCGCCGGAACGGGTCAGGTGCTTGTGCATGGGCACGGCGCGGGCACCACCGAGGGTGTCGTAGAGGGCCACGCCGGCGCCGATGTAGGCGCGTTCCCAAACCCGGTGCTGCAACGGGAACAGGAACGGGACCGGGCGCACCAGGTGCGGGGCGAGCGTGTTCAGCAGCAGCCCACGCTCTTTCAGCGCCTCGCGGACCAGGGCGAAGTCCAGCTGCTCCAGGTAGCGCAGGCCGCCGTGGATGAGTTTGGACGAACGGCTCGACGTCCCGGCCGCGAAATCACGGGCCTCGACCAGGGTGACCGAGAGCCCGCGCGAGGCGGCGTCGAGCGCGGCGCCCGCGCCGGTGACACCGCCGCCGATCACCAGCACATCGATCTCGTTGTCGTCGAGGGCCGCGATCGCCGCGGCGCGGTAGGTGGAGTCCAGGGGTATGGACACGGCTTGCTCCTTGTCGAGGTGATCGTGCATCAGTCGAGTTCGGCCCAGTCGAGGGTGCGTTCGACGGCTTTGAGCCAGCGGCGGTAGCCGCGTTCGCGCTGCTCGTCGGACCAGGCGGGGAACCAGCGGACGTCTTCGTGCCAGTTCGCGAGCAGTTCGTCGGTGGATTTCCAGACCCCGACCGCGAGACCGGCCGCGTAAGCCGCGCCGAGCGCGGTGGTCTCGGCGACAACCGGGCGTGAGACCGGGACACCGAGCAGGTCGGCCTGGATCTGCATGGCGAGTTTGTTCATGGTGACGCCGCCGTCGACCCGCAGCGTCGCCAGCCGCACGCCGGAATCGCGCTGCATGGCCTCGACGACATCGCGGGTCTGGTAGGCGATGGATTCCAGAGTGGCCCTGGCCAGGTGGGCGTTGTTGCTGTAGCGCGAGAGCCCGACCACCGCGCCGCGCGCATCGGGCCGCCAGTACGGGGCGAACAGCCCGGAGAACGCGGGCACGAAGTACACGCCGCCGGAGTCGGCGACCTGTCCGGCCAGGTCCTCGATCTGCGCGGCGCCCGCGATGACGCCGAGCTGATCACGCAGCCACTGCACGGCCGAGCCGGTGACCGCGATGGAACCCTCCAGCGCGTAGACGGGCTTGTCGGCGCCGAACTGGTAGGCGACGGTGGTGAGCAGGCCGTGCGACGAGCGCACGATATCGTGCCCGGTGTTGAGCATGAGGAAATTGCCGGTGCCGTAGGTGTTCTTGGCCTCGCCCGGCTGGAAGCACACCTGGCCGACGCTCGCGGCCTGCTGGTCGCCGAGCACGCCCGCGATCGGCACCGCACCCTTGAACGGGCCGTCGGGGTTGGTTGTGCCGAAGCCCGCCGGGTTCGCCGACGGGGCGATGGCCGGGAGCATGGCGCGCGGGATGCCGAAGACGCGCAGCAGCTCGTCGTCCCAGCTCAGCGTCTCCAGGTCCATGAGCATGGTGCGGGAGGCGTTGGTGGGGTCGGTGACGTGCACACCGCCGCGGATGCCGCCGGTGAGGTTCCAGATCAGCCAGGTGTCGAGAGTGCCGAACAGGGCGTCACCGCGCTCGGCGTCAGCTCGCACGCCCTCGACGTTGTCGAGGATCCAGCGCAGCTTGCCGCCCGAGAAATACGGCGCGGGCGGCAGGCCGGTCCGCTCGCGGATGAGATCGCTGAGCCCGGCCGCGTCGAGGGCGGCGATGATGCGGTCGGTGCGGGTGTCCTGCCAGACGATCGCGTTGTAGTACGGGCGACCGGTGCGGCGATTCCAGACCACAGTGGTCTCACGCTGATTGGTGACGCCGATGGCGGCCAGGTCGGCGGCGGTGAGATCGGCGGTGGCCAGCGCGGTCTTGACCACGGTGCGGGTGCGTTCCCAGATCTCGTCCGGATTGTGTTCCACCCAGCCGGGTTTCGGCATGATCTGCTCGTGCTCGAGCTGATGCCGGGCCACGACGGCGCCGTTCCGGTCGAAGACCATGAAGCGCGTCGAGGTCGTGCCCTGATCGATCGCGCCCACATACCGCGTCATCGCGTTGTCCTTCCCGGACTCGGCGTCGAGTCCGTCTACCCCGGCCTGGCGTCGGCCGGTCTCCACGCTAGGAATCGCGAGCGCCGCCGACCACGGGTGCCGTTCGACAATGCCGAACGGCCTGGTAGGTTCCAGCTGTGCCTGGCCCGATCCAGTCGATCGAACGCGCCGCCGCCGTGCTGCGCCTGCTCGCGCGCGGGCCGGGTCCGCTGGCCGTCGGCGAGATCGCGGTCGCGCTGGATCTGGCCAAGCCGACCGCGCACGGCATCCTGCGCACCCTGCTAGGGGTGGGTTTCGTCACCCAGGACGCGGCGACCGGAAAGTATCTGCTCGGCCCCGCGCTCGACGAGCTCGGCACCGACCGGCTCGACGTCAACGAATTGCGCTCACGAGCGATCCACCGAGCCGACGCGCTCGCCGCGCGCACCGGCGAATCCGTACGTATCGCGGTGGCGCGGGACGGGGAGGTCACCGTGATCCACCACGTGTTCCGGCCGGACAACAGCGCGCAGGCGCTCGCGGTGGGCGAGGTGCTGCCCGCGCACGCCACCGCACTGGGCAAGGTCTTGCTCGCTTACGACACCGCGACGGAACCCGGAGCACTACCCGCGTTCACCCGGCGCACGATCACCAGCCCGGCCGCGCTGGATCGAGCCGTCGCCGAAGTGCGGCGGACCGGCTGGGCCGGTGAGGTCGAGGAATTCCGGTCCGGGCAGGCGGGTATCGCCGCCCCGGTGCGCGCCAGGGGTGGGCTGGTTGTCGCGGCGATCGGCATCAACGGGCCGACGGACCGGCTGTGCGACAACCGTCTCCAGGTACGTCCGGCGTTGATCGAGCGGGTCCGGGCCGCGGCGACAGCCGTCCATCGCGATCTCACGGCGGCGCGATGAGGCCCATCGCGGTGACCGCGTCTCCCCGGCGCACCAGGACGAGTGTCATCGGCCGGTGGCCGGAGACTGCGGAATCCGAGCCGCGAACTCTCGATTCGGAGGGCAGACGGCGATGACACCGCGGTTCGTACTCGCCATCGATCAGGGCACCACCTCGAGTCGCTGCATCGTGTTCGATGCGCATGCGCGGCTGGCCGGGCTCGCGCAGCGGACCCATCGGCAGCGATATCCGCGGTCGGGCTGGGTGGAGCAGGACGCGATGGAGATCTGGCGGACCGTCGAGCGGCTGGTACCCGCCGCGCTGCGCGATGCGGGAGTCAGCGTCGACCAGGTAGCGGCCATGGGGATCGCCAATCAGCGTGAGACCACCGTGGTATGGGATCGCGACACCGGGGTTCCGGTGCGACCCGCGATCGTGTGGCAGGACATCCGAACGGAGGCGCTGGTCGAGCAGTTGCGGGAACAGCCGGGCGCGCAGCGGATCGCGGAGCTGAGCGGGCTGCCGCTGGCCACCTACTTCGCCGCACCGCGGCTGCGCTGGCTACTCGACGCCGATCCCGAACTCCGAGCGCGGGCAGAACGCGGCGACGTGCTGTTCGGCACCATGGAATCCTGGCTGATCTGGAACCTCACCGGCGGCCCTGACGGCGGGCGTCATGTCACCGACGTCACCAATGCGGGGCGGACCCTGCTGATGAACCTGCGCACGCGGCAATGGGACGAGGAACTGGTGCGTTTCTTCGACATTCCACGCGCCATGCTCCCCCGCATCGAACCGTCGACCGGTGATTTCGGGACCGCCCGCACGGCCGCGCCCGGTGTGCGGATAGGCGCGGCACTCGGCGATCAACACGCGGCACTGTTCGGCCAGACCTGCTTCGCGCCCGGCGAGACCGAATGCACCTACGGCACCGGCGGATTCCTGATGATGAACACCGGATCCGAGCTGATCCGGTCGCGGCACGGACTGCTCACCACCATCGGCTACCAGGTCGGCACCGACCCGGTGTACGCGCTGGAGGGGCCGATCGCGGTCACCGGTTCGCTGGTGCAGTGGCTGCGCGACGTCGTCGGCCTGATCGCCACCGCACCCGAAATCGAAACGCTCGCAAACACTGTCGACGACAATGGCGGCTGCTACCTGGTCCCCGCCTTCTCCGGCCTGTACGCACCACACTGGCGCAGCGACGCCCGCGGGCTGTTGATCGGCCTGACTTCCTACGTCACCAAGGGTCATTTGGCGCGCGCCGCTCTAGAGGCCACCGCCTGGCAGACCCGCGACGTTCTGGAAGCCATGAACGCCGACGCGGGTCTGCACGCCACCGCCCTGCGCGTGGCAGGCGGCATGGCCACCAACAACCTGCTCATGCAGACCATCGCCGACGTCCTCGCCATCCCCGTGATGCGCCCCTTGGTCACCGAAACCGTCTCCCTCGGCGCCGCCTACGCCGCAGGCCTGTCCGTTGGCTTCTGGCCCGACCTCCCTGGTCTACGCCGCAACTGGAGAGTCGCCGCCCAATGGCACCCTCACCAGCCCCGCGACGACGACTACGAAATGTGGCGACGCGCAGTCCAACTCAGCATCGGCTGGTCCCGCCCTGCGGTCGGAACTCCGCCGGAGCCGACATGATCGACGGTGGCTGCCCGGACCAGCCCTCCGCGTAGCCTTCCGTCATCCACTTCTTGACGATGCGCCCGCGTGGAACATACTCGCGAGACCGCACCGGTCCCTTCGCTCCGGCCATCGCGACCACCCAGTGCGTAGACGTCAGCCGAAGAGCTCGTCTGCGGACGTTGCGATGGCGGCCTGGGTCAGCCAGGAATTGAGCTGATCCAGGTCAGTGCACTCGCCGAGCTGGGCGCGCTGCGCAGCCGACAGTTCGAGACCCCTCGCGGTAAGCACAATGAGCACCGCATGGGCAGCTTCCTCTGTGCGACCCTTCGCCACATACTTCGTGGCGATGCGGCCGCGGTATTCGGGAGTACGCTCCATCAGTTCCTCCAGGCGCCGGCTTGCCGCAGTGGACAGCGTCTCATCGACCAGTTCAAGGTACGTTTTTGCATGTTCGTCGTCGGTTTCCAGCAGGCCGGACAGGGAGGCTGCCAGGACTTCATTCATCTGCGGTCCAGCGCCATGCGCCATTGCCGAGAGTACCGCGCGTTCGGGGCATCGCCTTGCCTCGTCGGGGTCGGTGACCAGGGGAAAGCGGTCGGGACCGAGTACCTGCGGGCGGATGACCGACCCGAAGTATCGAGTTCGATCGACTGCTCGGCCCATTTGGCGACCTTGGGGCTCGGTGTCACCACCAGTAGCACCACCGGACAACACAGCCGGGATCGGAGCGTGGTCAGGTACACCGGCCATTTCCACCGGCGGACGTCCTTGGGGTCGAGCTGCACCTCGAGGCAGACACCGAGGACGGGACGGTCGCGGGCGTCGTGTGTGCTCGAGGCCAGGTCACCGCGGAACTCCTTGGGTCCGATGTCGGTGAAATCGCAGGGTTCGGCACGCAGGTGGGCCAAATCGGGGACAGGGACTCCGAACTCATCGGCCAGCAGCGCGAACGCCGGCGACAACTCGTTGCGGAACAGGTCGAGCAAAGCTTCGTGAAGGTAGCTCGGCATGTGCCGCAACTACGGCGACTCGAAGATACTTTCGAATCGGCTACGGCGTGTTGAGTGACGCGCGGCGTTGGAGCCAGACGGTGACGGTGAACAGCAGGACACCGAGCACGGCCAGCATGGCGCCGACCGCGGCGGGGGCCGTGTAGCCGAGGCCGGCGGCGATGACGAGACCGCCGAGCCAGGCGCCCGCGGCGTTGGCCATGTTGAGGGCGGCGTGGTTCAGGGCGGCGGCGAGGGTTTGGGCGTCGGCGGCCACGTCCATCAGGCGGGTTTGCAGACCGGGTGCCAGGGCCGCGCCGGACGCGCCGACAAGGAACGCGCCGATCGACGCGGTGACCGGATTGTGGGCCGCGAGGACGAACCCGGCGAGGATCACCACCATCGCGAGCAGCGCCACGAAGATCGACCTGTCGACACCGCGGTCGGCCATGATGCCACCGGCGATATTGCCCGCGATCATGCCGAGCCCGAACAGGGCGAGCACGATCGGGACGGCGCCGATGGGCATCCCGGCCACATCGGTCATGGTGGTGGCGACATAGGTGTACACGGCGAACATGCCACCGAAGCCGATCGCGCCGACGGCCAGCGTGAGCAGTACCTGCGGGCGGCGCAGCGCGCCGAGCTCGGTGAGCGGATTGCTCACCCGCATGCCGCGCAGATCCGGGACGAACCGCCACAGCGCGGCGACCGTCGCCACCCCGATCACCGCGACCACTACATAGGCGTCACGCCAGCCGAGATGCTGGCCGAGCCAGGTCGCGCCGGGCACGCCGATCACATTCGCCACGCTCAACCCAAGCATCACCGTGGCCACCGCCTTGGCTCGCTGCCCCACCGGCGCGAGCGTGGCCGCGGCCAGCGAGGCGACCCCGAAATAGGCGCCGTGTGGCAGCCCGGAAACGAACCGGGCGAGCACAAGGGTGCCGAACGTCGGGGCGAGCACCGTCGCCGCATTGCCGAGGGTGAAAGCCACCATCAATGCCATGAGCAGCCGTTTACGCGGCACCCTCGCACACAGCGCCGCGATCAGCGGGGCACCGACGACCACGCCGAGCGCGTAGGCCGACACCGCATGCCCTGCTGTCGGCTCGGACGTCCCGAACGCCGCCGCGATATCGGGCAGCAGCCCCATGGTCACGAACTCGGTGGTGCCGATGCCGAACCCGCCGAGCGCCAGCGCCAGCATCGCGGGAATGTGCCAGCTCGTACGCGGCACTTCGGCGGTAGCGAGGGAGGGAGTCACGATTCCATGCAACGACCAGCGCGTTCCGATCGCTACCCGAGCGCACCGTGAGTTATCCCACCGCCGACCCCTGGTCGTTCGGCACTCGCGCGGATCGGTTATGCACGCCGACCGAATGCGTACCCGCCCCCGGCCGGCCGGTCGATGCGACCCGCGTGATCCGCGGCGAGAACCGCACGGCCGACGCCGGCTCGACAACTTCCCGACAGCGTCGGCCACCTGGCAGTTCGCGCACAACAACGGCCCGGATCACGTACCCGGTGCGCTCGGGGCGAACACGGGCCGATCACCGGGCCGGGCGAACTCCCTGACTCGATGGTCGGGTCGACGTGGATCGCACGTCGACCGAACCGATCGGCGGGTCGAGTTGTCAGCTCTTCAGCGCACGCGCCAGGTTGACGTCGAGCGCGCCGAGGAACTCCTCGGTGCTCAGGTAGCCCTGATCGCCGCCGACGAGCAGCGCCAGATCCTTGGTCATCTGGCCGCCCTCGACGGTCTTGATGACGACGTCCTCGAGCGCCTGCGCGAAGCCGATCACCTCGGGGGTGTTGTCCAGCTTGCCGCGGTGCTCGAGCCCACGGGTCCAGGCGAAGATCGACGCGATCGGGTTGGTCGAGGTCGGCTTGCCCTGCTGGTGCTGGCGGTAGTGCCGGGTGACGGTGCCGTGCGCGGCCTCGGCCTCACAGGTGCGACCGTCCGGGGTGAGCAGTACCGAGGTCATCAGACCGAGCGAGCCGAAGCCCTGTGCCACGGTGTCGGACTGCACGTCGCCGTCGTAGTTCTTGCACGCCCAGACGTAGCCGCCCTCCCACTTCATCGAGGAGGCGACCATGTCGTCGATCAGGCGGTGCTCGTAGGTCAGGCCCGCCGCCTCGAACTGGCTCTTGAACTCGGTGTCGAAGATCTCCTGGAAGGTGTCCTTGAACATGCCGTCGTAGGCCTTCAGGATGGTGTTCTTCGTCGACATGTAGACCGGGTAGTTCTGCTGCAGCCCGTAGTTGAGCGAGGCGCGCGCGAAGTCTTCGATCGACTTCTTGAAGTTGTACATACCCATGACGACGCCGCCGTCTTCGGGCATCTTCACGACCTCGTGCACGATCGGCTCGCTGCCGTCCTCCGGGGTGAAGGTCAGTGTGACGGTGCCGGCCTCGTAGACCTTGAAGTCGGTGGCGCGGTACTGATCGCCGAAGGCGTGGCGGCCGATGATGATCGGCTTGGTCCAGCCCGGAACCAGGCGGGGCACGTTCGAGATGATGATCGGCGCGCGGAAAATGGTGCCACCCAGGATGTTACGGATGGTGCCGTTGGGCGAGCGCCACATCTTCTTGAGGCCGAATTCCTTCACCCGCGCCTCGTCCGGGGTGATGGTGGCGCACTTGACGCCGACGCCGTACTTCTTGATGGCGTTCGCCGCGTCGACGGTGACCTGGTCGTCTGTCTTGTCGCGGTACTCGATGCCGAGGTCGTAGTACTCGAGGTTCACGTCGAGATACGGGTGGATCAGCTTGTCCTTGATGAACTGCCAGATGATCCGGGTCATCTCGTCGCCGTCGAGTTCTACGACGGTACCTTCAACCTTGATCTTGGACATGGATCTTCGTGTCCTCCTAGGATGGTGCCCTCATTGCACGGCCAGGCGAACACGCTTGTGAGCGGACCCCAGCTGTTCCAACAGACAACGTATATGCCCCGCGTTGTCTGCGGGACGTGTGGTGCAAACAAGACGAGCGTACTGCTGCCCCCACCCTCACCGCGACGGGAGGGCCCGCTGTGCGGGACTTGACGAACCTACCCCGCCGCCCCGGCCCGCCGACACCCCACTCGGCTACCCAGGAGTAACCGAGACCACGCGGCCCCGCCGATCCGGGATCGCGCCGGCGAAAGTGATCAAGGCGACGTTTCGGGGAGAAGTTTCCGCATGGGCGCACCATCCGGTTAGGATGTCGCCGAGGTCATGAGTACCAGCGCCAAGCCCCGGCTCGCTGGTCGGCAACCCTCCAGCTGCGGTGGGGTGCTCCGGGTGATGACCGGGCTCTCGAAGGTCGAGAGCAAGCGCGCATCGCAGGAGGTCCCCTATGTGTTGTTGTCCGTCGATCCGACCCATCTGACGCACACCGGCGAACAACCCATGGAGAAACGTTCATGACCGAGTCCACGCTGCCCGAGAACTGGTCCTTCGAGACCAAGCAGATCCACGCGGGCCAGGCCCCCGACGCGAGCACCAACGCGCGGGCGCTGCCGATCTACCAGACCACCTCGTACACCTTCCGCGACACCGAGCACGCCGCCGCGCTGTTCGGGCTCGCCGAGCCGGGCAACATCTACACCCGGATCATGAACCCGACCCAGGACGCGGTCGAGCAGCGTATCGCCGCGCTCGAGGGCGGCGTCGCGGCGCTGCTGCTCGCCTCCGGCCAGGCCGCCGAGACCTTCGCGATCCTGAACCTGGCCGGTGCGGGCGACCACCTCGTGTCGAGCCCGCACCTCTACGGCGGCACCTACAACCTGTTCCGTTACACGCTGGGCAAGCTCGGCATCGAGGTGACCTTCGTCGAGGATCCCGACGATCTCGCGCAGTGGCGGGCCGCGATCCGGCCCAACACCAAGGCCTTCTTCGGTGAGACCATCGCCAATCCGAGCAGCGCCGTGCTCGACATCCCCGGCATCGCCGAGGTGGCGCACGCGGCGGGCATCCCGCTGATCGTCGACAACACCGTCGCCACTCCGTACCTGATCCAGCCGTTGCGCCACGGCGCCGACATCGTGGTGCACTCGGCGACGAAGTACCTCGGCGGCCACGGCGCCGCGGTGGCGGGCGCGCTCGTCGACGGCGGCACCTTCGACTGGACCGTGCGCGACACCGACGGCGCGGCCAGGTTCCCCGGCTTCACCGAGCCCGACCCCAGCTATCACGGCGCGGTGTTCGCCGATCTCGGCGCGCCCGCCTTCGCGCTGAAGGCCCGCGTGCAGCTGCTGCGCGACCTCGGTGCCGCGGTGTCGCCGTTCAACGCCTTCCTCATCGCGCAGGGCATCGAGACGCTGAGCCTGCGGGTGGAGCGGCACGTGGCCAACGCCGAGGCGGTGGCGAAGTTCGTCAGCGAACAGCCGGGCGTCACAGCCGTGCACTACGCCGGGCTGGCGTCCTCGCCCTGGTACGCGCGGGCCAAGCAGCTCGCCCCCAAGGGTGCGGGCGCGATCGTGGCGTTCGAGCTGGCCGGCGGTGTCGATGCGGGCAAGAAGTTCGTGGACGCGCTCAGCCTGCACAGCCATGTCGCTAACATCGGTGATGTGCGTTCTCTCGTGATTCACCCGGCGTCAACCACGCACTCGCAGTTGACGCCGGAGGAGCAGCTGGCCGCCGGTGTCACGCCGGGGCTGGTGCGGCTCGCGGTGGGTATCGAGGGAATCGACGACATCCTGGCCGATCTACGCGCCGGATTCGCGGCGGCGACGACGTGACTGTGAGCACCGAATCGCCGATCACCCGTCCCGCGACCGGCGTGGCCACGCTGCCACCGCCGGACGGGCGACTCGGCGTGGTCGCCATCGGGGACGTGACCGTGGAGAACGGCGCCGTCGTCCCCGATGTGCGGCTCGCGGTGCAGCGCTGGGGTGAGCTCTCCCCCACCCTCGACAATGTGGTGCTGGTCGAGCACGCGCTCACCGGTGACTCACATGTCGTCGCGAGCGCGGACAACACCGCGCCCGGCTGGTGGGAGGGCATGATCGGGCCGGGCGCCCCGGTCGACACCGACGAGTGGTGTGTGATCGCGACGAACGTGCTCGGCGGCTGTCGCGGCAGCACCGGGCCTTCGTCGCTCGCCCCGGACGGCAGGCCGTGGGGCTCCCGCTTTCCCGACCTGACCATCCGGGACCAGGTCACCGCAGAGGCGCGGCTGCTCGATCTGCTCGGGATCGAGCGGCTGGCCGCCGTCGTCGGTGGGTCGATGGGTGGCATGCGGGTGCTGGAGTGGATGATCGGGCAGCCGGAGCGGGTCGCGGCCGCGCTGGTGCTCGCGGTGGGCGCCCGCGCCACCGCCGACCAGATCGGTACCCAGACCACCCAGATGGCTGTCATCACCGCCGATCCCGACTGGCTCGGCGGCGACTATCACGGCACCGGTCGCGCACCGACGACCGGCATGGGCCTGGCCCGCCGGATCGCGCATCTGACCTACCGCACCGACGGCGAACTCGACCACCGCTTCACCAATCAGCCTCAGGGCGAGGAAGATCCGTGGCGCGGCGGGCGGTACGCGGTGCAGAGCTATCTCGAGCATCAGGCCGACAAACTGGTCCAGCGGTTCGATCCGGCCACCTATGTGCTGCTCAGCGAGGCCATGAACCGCCACGATGTGGGTCGTGGCCGCGGTGGCATCGCCGCCGCGCTTGCCTCGACACCGGTGCCGTGCGTGGTGGGCGGTGTCGATTCCGATCGCCTCTACCCACTGCACACCCAGGCAGAACTGGCCGATGGCCTGCCCGGCTGCGCGGGGCTCGAGATCGTGCACTCCCGCGACGGGCACGACGGTTTCCTCACCGAGGCAGCCGCGGTGTCCAAGCTGCTCACCGAGACCATGCGGCTGGCGCGCGAGAACCGCTGACGCGCGGGCCGTTTCAGTCCCGCGCGCCCGCGAGCAGGGTGACGATCGAGCGCACGTAGGCGCGCAGCCGTTCGCGCGGATACTCCCGTGGCTCGCTCACCGCGAGCCTGCCGAGCATCTCGGCGACGGTGAGGGTGGAGTTCGCCAGCAGGTCCGCGTCCATTGCCGACCAGCGCGGCGACATCGCGATACCGACGCGGACCAGCGCTTCGGCGCGTTCGAGGATATCGGCGCGAGCGGCGCGCAGGGCGGCGCGGTATTCGTCGGGCGCGCTCGCCGGGGTGGCCAGGATGAGCCGCCAGCGCGTCGGATTCGCCAGTGCCACATCGACGAACGCCTCGACCGTCGCCAGCGCCGCTTCGACCGGGTCGGTGTCGACCAGATTCTCCGGCAGCGTGTCGGCGATCTGCTCCAGACCCCGCTCCCGCTCGCGTTCGAGCAGGGCTTCGACGAGTTCGGCGCGGGTCTTGAACACGGTGTACAGCACCGGTTTTCCGACGCCCGCCACTTTGGCGACGGCTTCCATGCTGAGTTCGTGGAGTTCCCGGTCGCCGAGCACGGTGAAGGCGGCGTCGAGTAGCTGGGCGCGGCGCTCGTGCGGGGGCAGACGCTGGGCATAGCGGCGGCGCGGCCGTTGCTCCTGCGTCGCGGTCATGCCTGCCTCCTGTTCCGCGATGACGATACCCGGGTCTCGCCCCATCGGACTCAATCCTACGCAACCGTTGTATTCGCCGGACACCATTGCTACGGTGGTGTTGTATTCCCTGGCACTGCAAAGGAGCAGGTGCAATGGCCTTCGATCCCTCGACTCTGCGCCGCGACGACTACGGCTTCTTCGGTCCGGATTCCCCCAGCTGGAAGGTGTGGGCGGCGCCGACCGCGCTGATCGGGTTCCAGCGCGCGGTCACCCTCGAGCACTTCGATCCGTTCCTCACCGCGGCCGTCGCCGACTCGCACGGGATCTACGACAACCCGGCCACCCGGCTCGACCACACGCTGTCCTACTTCCTGCTGGTCGCGCTCGGCGACGGACGCACCGCCGTGCAGGCCGCCGAACACCTGATGAAGGTGCACGCGCCGATGACCGGCATCGAACCGATCAGCGGCAAGCGCTACAGCGCCAACAATCCCGACGCGCAGCTGTGGATCCACATCACCGGGTGGCACTCGGTGCTCAAGGCCTACGAGATGTACGGCCCCGGCCCGCTGAGCCACGACGAAGAGGACCGTTACTGGGCCGAATGCGCGATCGCGGCCGAACTCCAGACCTGCAAACCCGCCGACGTGCCGCGTACCCGCGCCGAGGTACACGCCTATTTCGAGCGGGTTCGCCCTCAGCTGTGTGTCTCGGAGCGAGCGATCGAGGGCATGCACTATCTGCTGTGGACACCGCCGAGCAAGGGCTGGCACTTCGCCGTCGGCAGCAGGCTGCTCTCGCTGGCGACCATCCCCACCCTGCCGCTGTGGATGCGCAGGCTCGGCCGCTTCGCGCTACCGAGAGCCGTCGATCCGGCCGTCCGGATTCCAGCCAGGGCGATCGCCTGGACCAGCGCGCGCCGTGACAACTGGGCGCTGATCAAAGCCGCACCATACATCGCCCCGATGACCGGTGAGATCCTGGCCGCCCACCGGGCCGCCACGCCGGTCGCGGATCCGGCGACGATCACGCCTGCGCAGGCGAGGCAACGCTACGGCGATCAGGGCACCGTACGGGCCGAACACGCCACCGCCTGAACGACAGCGCGTCCCCGCTCAGCTGACGCCCGCGGTGTCGATGGTGACGGCCAGATAGACGATGGCACTGCCGAGCGCGGTGAGGGCGGCCACGTCGAAGGGCTTGCTGCGCACGGCGAGCAGGCCCACCTGGACCGTCGGCAGGCACAACCGGAACGCCGCGGCCACCAGCGCCGCACTACCGAAGATGATCGCGCCGCGCCGCCACCGGTCCCACACCACGAACACGACCGCGACCACGATCAGCGCGCTGACCACGGTCATCGGCAGATGACTGCGCAGATACTGCTCCCACGCGCTCATCCGCACGACCCGATGCTTACCGGTCGTCTCCGCCTTGTTCACGGCCCCGATTGTTCCAGACCGCCGAGTGCGCGCACCACCGCCGTACCCGGCATGACAGAGTGGTGCGCTGTGCTGCACCTGATCTTTCACAACCCCGTGATTCCGCCCAATACCGGCAATGCGATCCGGCTGGCGGCGGGGACCGGCTGCGCGCTGCATCTGATCGAGCCGCTCGGTTTCGATCTGTCCGAGGCGAAGTTGCGCAGGGCCGGGCTGGACTATCACGATCTCGCCGTGGTGACGGTGCACCCCGACCTGACGGCCGCGTTGGCCGCCATCGGGCCGGGCCGGGTGTTCGCCTTCACCACCCAGGCCACCACCCGCTACACCGACGTCGCCTATCGCGACAACGACGCCCTGCTCTTCGGTACCGAACCCACCGGTCTGCCCGCCGAGGTCCTCGCCGATCCCGCCGTCACCGCGCAGATCCGCATTCCGATGCTGCCGGGCCGCCGCTCGATGAACCTGTCCAACGCGGCAGCGGTGTCGGTGTACGAGGCCTGGCGGCAGCTGGGTTTCCCCGGGGCGGTCTGACCCGTCGGCACGGCACCGAACCGTCCGGCGGCAGCTCAGCTGTCGATGTCGAAGCGTTTGAAGCGGGAGGTGGCACCCGCGGTCAGGCGGACCGCGGATCTGGGTACGCCGAAGTGCGCGGCGAGCAGTTCGATGGCGGCCTTGTTCGCCTTGCCCTCGACGGCAGGGGCGCGGACGTAGAGGGTGAGTGAGCCGTCGTCGGCGGATTCGACCAGGGGGCCTTTACGGCTGTTCGGTTTGATCGTCGCCCGTACCGTCGGCACCGGTCGGCTCCTTCGTCGTTCGGGCCGATGCGGGCGCTGCCGGCTCCGGCGCGGGGGGCCTGCGGCGGCGCAGCACCGTCCGCAGGATCAGCCAGCACGCGCCACCGAGGACGGCGAGGAAGCCGAGCCACGGCACCGCCTTGCCCGCGAAGACAATCGCGTCCTGCAACCAGTCGATCAGCGAATTCCAGCCTGCGACGATGCCGTCGAAGAAGTTGTCCGGATCGCCGGGGGCGCGCTTGTCGTCGGCGGTGAGGGTGATGGTGAGGGTCGACAGCGCGACCTGATCGTCGAGACTGCGTTTCTGCGCGGTGAGGCTGTCGAGTTCGCCCTGCCTGCTGGCCAGCGCCTCCTCGGCATCGATCAGGTCGGCGGTGTTGGTGGCGCCTGCCATGAGCGCGCGCAGGCGGTCGACCGAGGCCTGCAGGGCGCTGATCCGCGCGTCCAGGTCCTGCCACTGCATGGTGACGTCGTCGCGATTGGTACTGACCCTGGTGACGGTGCCGACCCCGCCGAGCCCGGTGATGAACGCGTCGGTCTTGTCCGCGGGCACCCGCACGCTCAGCACCGCGCGCGGGGTGCGGTCGTCGGTGCCCGGCTGTTCGGTGCGGCTGTCGATCCGCCCGTCCACGGCCCGCACCTGCTCGGTGATGGTGGCCGCGGCGCCGATCGGATCGTCGGCGGTGATGTCGATGGACCCGGTGATCACCTCTTTCCGGTTCGCCGAATCCTGCGGCGCTGGACTGTCCTGCGCAGGCGCGCCCTCCCGGAACCCCGGTGCCACCGCGGGCGCCGGACCCGAGACGGTCGGCGAGAACGGCTCGCCGGAACCACCGTCCCCCGCGTCGTCCCCACACCCGGCCAGGAAGAACAGCCCGAGCACCCCGATCATCACCACCGCAAGCTTGCGCATGATCGCAGCGTAGTGCGCAGTGGCCGGCAATGGGCGCCGGCCGCCCACTACAGATCGGCGGGCAGGATGCGGAACGCCTCGACACCGGGGGTGAGCGGTTCGATCGCCCGGAAGTCCCGCTGGTCCAGGGTGAAGATGCAGTCGGTCCGGTACTTGTCGGCGAGCGCGACACCGACCGCGTCGGCGAGATCCAGCCGCAAGCCCTCGTACTTGGCCCGGACCGTCTGCGCGGCCGTGAGATCGACGTGCTTGAGTTCGGCGAGCCGATAGCGTCCGTCGAGCATGCGCGCCATCAGCGCGTCCGTCACCTGCATCGCCGCGTCGAAGCCGAGATCACGATGAACGAGATGATCCAGTTCGGTGAGGACCAGCGGTGAGATCACCAGGGTTTCGGTCGCCATGACCGCGGCTGCCCGATCGTGTTCGGGCTGATCGGCGTCGAACGCCGCGAACAAGGCCGACGTGTCGGCCACGATGATCATCGGCGGGCCGACCGCGACTTGATGTGGTCGTAGATCGCCTGATCCATCTCCTCGACCGTGCGGGTACGGCCGCTGCGGAACACCGGCAGCGGTGCGTCGTTGCGCGGCACGTCGGAAGCGTCGAGCAGCATCGATATCCCCCGTCGAATGAGTTCCGCCTTGCTGACGCCGGTCGCGGCAGCTTCGGCATCGAGCCGGACCTCCAAATCCTCGGGGAGGTACACGGTCGTCTTGATCATGCCATATATGGTACCACCCGTTCAGGGTCGGCCAGTTGTCTCCCAACCGGCGCTCTGGCCCGAGAGCAGGGGGTTGACCAGTGTCGGAACACGGGAGTCGATAGCGGTCGGGCGGACCCACCGACTCGGCGAGGGGTCAGCGGAAGTCGCGGGAACGGGCGACGATGCGCAGGTCGAGGGGTTCGAGGTGGTCGGCGAGGAGGCTGGCGGCACCCTCGGCGTTCTGCAGGCGGCCACGGATGAGCAGGGCGGTGGCGGTCTGGGCGAGGCGGCGGTAGCGGGTCCACAGGCCGACCGAGCAGACCACATTGACCATGCCGGTCTCGTCCTCGAGGTTGAGGAAGGTGACGCCTGCGGCGGTGGCGGGACGCTGGCGGTGGGTGACCGCGCCCGCGACCAGGATGCGGGTGCCGTCCTCGACGAGCAGCAGCTCGGCCGCGGGGACGACGCCGAGCGAATTCAGGTGCGCGCGCAGGAATTCGGTGGGATAGCTGCCGGGCGAGATGCCGGTGGCCCACACGTCGGCGGCGGCGAGTTCGAGAGCGCTCATCCCAGGCAGGGCGGGCGCCTGGGTCGCCGCACCGGTCCCTGGCAGCAGGTCGGGCCGTTCCCCCGCCGCCGCACCGGCCGCCCACAGCGCCGCCCTGCGCACACTGCTCCCGCGCCGAGCCCGGTCAGCTGCCGCACCGGTCCCCGGCAGCAGGTCGGGCCGCTCCCCCGCCGCCACACCGGCAGCCCTGCGCACACCGTTTCCGCGCCCCGCCCGGTCAGCGCCGCGACCGTGTGACCCACCGTCGGCTGCCCCCGCCTCGTCGACGTCGGCGTCCGCACCACCCGCAACGGCCCGCCCGTCGCCCACACCGGCCGCGACCCCACCACCGTCGACCCACCCACTCGGCACACCGGCCGCCACTCCACCACTTTCAACCCGCCCGTCCGGCGCACCACCCGACACCCCACCGGCGACCACCGGGGCATCGTCCACCCCGGCGCCCATCACATCGACCGTGACGGCCTCGATCCGCGCGTTGCTGTTCGCGCTCGTACTCACCGGCCTGTCCGGATGGTGCACACCGGCGGACCGTTCACCACCGGCCACCGATGCGCCGGGCACTCCTGCCGCGTGCCCACCCGGTTCGGCGTCGACCAGGACGTCGAGAGCCCCCGCGGTGGCCAGCGATTCGGCCTGGGCGACGGTCAAGCCGACGCGACCGGTGAGGTCGAGCATCGACGTGTAGCGGCCGTGCGCGGTGCGGTCGTCGACAAGGCGCGCGGCGAGGTCGGCGCCGATGTGCCGGATGGCGGACAGGCCGAGCCGGATCTCGGTGCCGCGATTCTCCAGGGTGGGTTCGGCGTTGCTGGCGTTGATGTCGGGGCCGTGCACCCGCACGCCGTGGCGGCGGGCGTCGGCGACCAGCGACTGCGGCGAGTAGAACCCCATCGGCTGGGCGCGCAGGAGCCCGGCGCAGAACGCGGCGGGGTGATGCAGCTTGAACCAGGCCGAGTAGAACACGATCGAGGCGAAGCTCTGCGAATGGCTTTCCGGGAAACCGAAATTGGCGAAGGCGTAGAGCTTCTCGTAGATGCGGTCGGCGAGGTCGCCGGTGATACCGTGCAGATCGCGCATGCCTTGGTACAGACGGTCCTTGAGCAGCTCCATCTTCTCCGGGGAACGTTTGGAGCCCATGGCGCGGCGCAGCTGATCGGCCTCGGCGGCACTGAAACCGGCGACGTCGATGGCCATCTGCATCAGCTGCTCCTGGAACAGGGGAACCCCGAGTGTGCGGGCGAGCGAGTTCTCCAGCGCGGGATGGTCGCAGTCGGGCTTCTCCAGCCCGTTGCGCCGACGGATATAGGGATGCACCGAGCCGCCCTGGATGGGGCCGGGCCGGATCAGCGCCACCTCGACCACCAGGTCGTAGAAGGTCCGCGGCTTCAGCCTGGGCAGGGTGGCCATCTGGGCTCGCGATTCCACCTGGAACACCCCGATCGAATCGGCCCGCTGCAGCATCTCGTAGACCGCGGGCTCGCCGAGGTCGAGAGCGTGCAGTTCCACCGTCTTGCCCTTGTGCTCGCGCACCAGGTCGATCATGTAGCGCAGGGCCGAGAGCATGCCGAGGCCGAGCAGGTCGAATTTCACCAGGCCGACCGCGGCGCAGTCGTCCTTGTCCCACTGCAGCACACTGCGGCCCGCCATCCGCGCCCATTCCACCGGGCACACGTCGGCGATCGGCCGGTCACAGATCACCATGCCGCCGGAGTGGATGCCCAGATGCCTCGGCAGGCCGTCGAGGTCGCCCGCCAGGTCGAGCACGGGCGCCGGGATATCGGTGCCGGTCTCCGCGGCCACCCCCGACCAGCGGCTCACCTGTTTGCTCCACGCGTCCTGCTGGCCCGGCGAGAAGCCGAGTGCCCGTGCGGCATCGCGCACCGAGGACTTGCCGCGATAGGTGATCACGTTCGCCACCTGGGCCGCGTAGTCGCGCCCGTACTTGGCGTAGACGTGCTGGATGGCCTCCTCACGGCGATCGGACTCGATGTCGATATCGATATCGGGCGGCCCGTCGCGTTCGGTGGACAGGAAACGTTCGAACAGCAGCTTGTTGCCCACCGGATCGACATTGGTGATGCCGATGGCATAGCAGACCGCCGAGTTGGCGGCCGAGCCGCGACCCTGGCACAGGATGCCGTTGCCCTTGCAGAACTCGACGATGTCGTGCACGACCAGGAAGTAGCCGGGGAACTCCATCCGCTCGATCACCGCGAGCTCGTGCTCGAGCTGCCGGTACGCCCGCGGGTTCCGTTCCGGCGGCCCGTAGCGCCGGGCGGCACCGTCCATGGCCAGACGACGCAACCACGAGTCCTCGTCGTGGCCTTCGGGCACCGTGAACGGAGGCAGTCTCGGCGCGATCAGACTCAGATCGAAGGCGCACTCCCTTGCCAGTTCCACCGCGTTCGGCACGGCACGTGGATGTTCGGCGAACAGTCGCGCCATCTCCGCCCCCGAGCGCAGGTGCGCACCACCGGTGGACGGCAGCCAGCCCGCCATCTCGTCGAGACTGCTCCTGGCCCGGATCGCGGCCAGCGCCATGGCCCGGCGCCGCTGGGCCGGCGCGGCGAAATGCGCGCCGGTGGTGGCGAGCACCGGGACCCCGACCCGGTCGGCCACGGCGACGAGATAGGCGTTGCGCTCGTCGTCGGTGGCGATGCCGTGGTGGGTGAGCTCCACGCTCACCCGGTCGGCACCGAAGCGGTCGATCAGATCACGCAGCGCCGCTTCAGCTTTCGGCAGTCCGGTATCACCGGTGGCCAGATCCTGTTCGAGCGCGGCGCGCAGATGGCCCTTGCGGCATCCGGTGAGGATCTGCCAGTGCCCGCCTGCGGCCGCGGCGAGGGTATCGAGGTCGTAGCGCAGGACGCCTTTGGTTCCCGCCGCCATGTGCGCGGCCGCCATCTCCCTCGACAGTCGCCGATACCCCTCCTGCCCTCGGGCCAGGATCAGCAGATGCGGACCGATCGGATCGGGGAACCCGGTGCGCGGCAGCGAATCCGGCGCGAGGTCGAGTCCAGTGCCCGAACCCACCGGCACGCCGGAGCGACCGGCGTCCTCTGCGCCGCGGACCAGACGACGCCCGGTCGCGTTCCTGGCACCGAGCAGGTCCGGCGCACCGGCCGCGGCAGAACCGTCCCGACAATCGGCATCGCTCACCGAATCACGTGACGTCCATCGCGCGGCGGAACCGCTGCCCGGCGCGCGTCGCGGAACCCCACCCCGCGGAACAGTACGGCGCCGGACCGCATCCCCTCGGCCCGGCGCCGCCTCCGCATCGGTTCCCAGTGACAATTCGGCACCGAAAACCGTTGGCATTCCCCATTCCCTGGCCGCCTCGGCGAACCGGACGGTCCCGTAGAACCCGTTGTGGTCGGTGAGCGCGAGCGCCTCCAGCCCGAGCCGCACCGCCTCCTCCACCAGCTCCTCCGGCTGACTCGCGCCGTCGAGGAAGCTGTAGGCGGAGTGGACGTGCAGCTCGGCGTAGGGCACGGTCGCGGCGGGGCGTTCGATCGACTCCGCCTCGTACGCACCACGTTTGCGTGACCACGCCGGACTGTCACCACCGTCGCCGGGATGCAGCTGTTCGGCGGGGCGCCCGCTCGGCCTGCCCGAGAGCACCCGCTCCAGTTCCGACCAGGTCGGTGGACCGTTGCTCCAGCCCACACCCGCTCCTCTCACCTACACCGCAACACCTCCACCCGAGCGGTTGCCCGCCCCCTCAACCGACGGGCAACCGCTCCATCGACCGCGAATCCAGCGCAGCCTCCACATGGCCGAGGCCCGACCGGATCACCGCGCCGTAGGCATCGTTGGCGAGCACGTCCAGATGCCCGCGCGCGATGGTCAACTGCATCCGCGCCATCTCGAAATCACCGACGCGGCGGTGACTGTCGGCCAGGTTCAGATACAGCGAGGGCAGGAATCCGCGCAGCCCCTCGTCCAGCGGGATGCCCGGCCCGAACACCGCGGCCAGGGCCCGCTGATCCCAGAGCAACGCGCCCTCGGGCAACTCCTGCACATCGGCCAGGTGATGTGCGATCACGCAGCGATGCAACGGGTCGCCGCCTTCCCCTACCTCGTCCCAGAGCCTGGTCAACGCCGCGCGCGCTGCGTCAGGGTCGATTCCGCCGAGCCGCACCGCGGCATAGATATCCGCCATCCGATCGTCCGCCATGTGCATCATTATCGCACATACGTTCGAATGTTGGCGAGTGTCGTTCGAACGTATTTTCGAGTTTTTTCGAACCCTCGCCCTGGATCTTACTTTGGAGTAAGTTCGTGGTACCGGACTGCAAAGGAGCAGCGATGTCCCAGGTTCCTCCCGTCGAATCCAGCCGCGGCAGGCGGCGCGACCTGACCGGCAGGCATGTCGTCATCACCGGCGCGTCGTCGGGAATCGGCCGGGCCGCCGCCCAGGCGGTGGCCGACAAGGGCGCCGTGGTGTTCCTGCTCGCCCGCCGCGCGGACGAGCTGGCCACCGTGGTCGCCGAGATCACCGCCGCGGGCGGCCGCGCCCACGGCTACCCGTGCGATGTCACCGACGCCGAATCCGTCGACGCGGCCGTCAAGACGATCCTCGACCAGCACGGCCACGTCGACATGCTGGTGAACAACGCGGGCCGCTCCATCCGGCGCGCCATCCATCGCTCCACAGACCGCATGCACGACTTCGAACGCACCATGGCGGTCAACTACTTCGGCGCGCTGCGCATGACCTTCGCCCTGCTGCCGCAGATGCGCGAACGCGGCTTCGGCCACATCGTCAACATCTCCTCGGCCGGCGTGCAGGTGGCGACCCCCCGGTTCTCCGCCTACCTCGCGAGCAAGGCGGCGCTGGACAAGTTCACCGAGGTCGCCGCCGTCGAAACCCTCGCCGACGGCGTCACTTTCACCACCATCCACATGCCGCTGGTACGCACCCCGATGATCACCCCGAGCGGCGAACAGGGCCCGGCTGAGTCACCGGAGTGGGCGGCGGCCACCATCGTCCGCGCCCTCACCGAGCGCCCCAAGCGCATCGACGTCCCCCTCGGCACGATCGCCGAGTACGGCGGCATCCTCACCCCGAAACTCCGCGACCGCATCCTGCACCGCTACTACCGCGCCCTCCCGGATTCCCCCGCCGCCAAAGGCGAATCCGCCACCGCCGAGCCGAAACCCGAGGCCACCGACCCCGCGCCCAAACCCAAATCCCCCGCCCGCAAAGCCACCGGCACCGCACTGCGCCGCGCCGCCCGCTGGGTTCCCGGCACCCACTGGTGAAGCCTGGGCACTCGATCACCAAGCTGTGCTGCAAACGGCAGCCGAGAGCGAACCCCACCAGCGCCTGGTGATCGTTGTCCAGCTGGACGGACTCGGTCGGGCGCCCTGGGTCGGCCTTGGTCGGGGACGGCGGTCAGGGAACGGACGGATACTCCGCCCGGCGGCGAGGGGACTCGTAAAGCCGTTGCACCGCAGTGGGTTCCAGGTAGGTGACCGGTTTCGCCGGGCCGCCGCAGCTCGCCTGGCGCGGAGTGGCGGAGACCGTGCGGACCGTGACACGCCAGCGACGGCCGTCGCGGTGGGTGACGATGGCGGCACCCGCCGTGGTCGGGTCGGTATCGAGACGCGGGTCGGTGGTGACGGTGAGGGCGTCGAGCGGGACCGGTGGTAGCTGTTCGCGCACCGCGACCTCGGCGACCTGCCGGATCGGGTCGTAGCAGCCACGGCCACGCAGGCCGGTCATCGACACCGCGCCGCTGTCGGCGGCCGAGAGCACGGCACGGGCCGCGGGGATGTCGACCCGGCCGTAGGTGAGGCCGGACGGGAGCAGGACCACGGCGGGGGCGAAGCGATGACCACCGGTGTGGGTGGCCTCCCAGACCCGGCCGGGGTTGTCGGCGGCCATGGCGGCGGCGATGGGGCGGCCGAGCAGGGCACAGCACCGGTCGCGTTTGCCGTGGGCGCAGACAAGAACCACCGGATCGTCCACGCGCGCACCGATTCCCGGCGGCGGGCCGTCGACGAGACGCAGGTCGATGTCGAAGAGTTCACGTAGGTCGGTGATCTCGAAGCGCTCGCACCAGGAGCCCTCCGGCCGCGAGGCGGCCAGCAGGACGGTGCGGGTGCCGGTGAACTCGTTGCGGCCAGGGCGCCGGATCAAAGTGGGGCGGACCCCGGCCGCCGAGCAGCGCGCGGCCAACTCGGCAGTGATCTCCGGGCCGAGCACCTCGTCACCGATCACGTCCCTGCCCCAGGCACCCGGGTGTTCGATACACAGCCAGCCGGTGACGTGGGCCGCGGTGCCGAGCATCGGCAGGTCGGCCGCCGCGGCCGAACACCCCATCCCCTCGAACGGGTTCATGTCAGCTCCTTCCGCGATCGACCGTCCGGCCGATCCGGAACATGTCATGTCACTGTAGAACCGATCCCGTCGCGGCAGTAAGGGCACCCTGTGTTCTTGCCGCACCGGGAGCAACCCGGCCGATCCTGCCGTTACAGACCCGCGACCACCCGCTCACACGGGCTTGCGACACCTACTCGTACACACCCTCCGCGTGCCAGGAATCGGCGTCGTAGACGAGCAGGACCACGCGGATCTCGGTAGCGGCGGCGTCGAGCTGGACCTGGGCGCGGGCGGCGGAGCCGGGCTGATCGGTAGCGGCCCACCACCGTTCGTCGACCGGCCACGGGCCCGCCCAGCCGAGCAGCGCCCACTGCTTGCGGCCCCAGCGCAGGCGGGCGGGGTCGGCGGTGAACAGGCCGCGGGCGGTGACCTGCACGGCGGTGCCGTCGGCGGCGGTCAGCTCGACGGTGGGGCGGTGCAGGAGCAGCAGGGTCGGGGCCGGTTCGGGGAGCCGGCCCGGCCACGGCTGGGCGGGGTCGGTGGCGGGGGCGAGTTCGTCGCCGAGGGCGATCATGGTGATGCGTTCGGCGGGGCCGCGGCCACCGCTGAGTACCCCCAACCGCACCGCCTCGCCACCGAGCAGGCCCTGCACCCGGACCAGGGCGCGCCTGGCACGTTCGGTTTCCTCGCCCTCCCCACCCCACAGGCCGAGTTGCAGCGCGCCGGCGGCGACCACCTCCACCGGTTCCAGCCGGAGTGTGACGATCGGCGCGGTCGGGCGGGCGCGGTGGGTGAGCCAGCCGTCGAGTTGCCAGCGAATGCGGTCGGCGGTGTCGGGCGGAGTGAGCGGACGGGCACAGCGCCACACCCGCGACAACTCCTCACCCGCCTCGGTGCGCGCGGTGACGGCGAGCCGGGTGCAGGCCACACCGGCGCCGGTGAGCGCGGTGTGCAGCCGGGTCGCGAGGGCGCGACCGGCGAACGCGGCGGCATCGACCCGGTCGATCGGTGGATCACAGTCGAGTTCAACGGTGAGATCCGGCGGCAGCTGCCGGGCCGACGGCGGGCGCTCGGGGAGAGCGCGCGCGAGGCGATGAGCCAGCGCCGCGTCGGCACCGAAACGGGAGGCGACGTCGGCGGGGGTGAGCCGGGCGAAATCACCGATGCGGCGTAGACCCAGGCGGTGCAACAGGTCGACCAGCTCGGCGCGTTGCGGTGGGGCGAGCGCCGGTTCGGCAGCCAGCTCGGCCACCGGCAGCGGCGCCAGATAGCGCGCTCCTTCCCCCGGCCGCACGATCGCGGCGTGCCGGGCCGCCAGCACAGCGGTCGACATGGCGTCGGCGATGCCGACCTGGGCTTCGGCGCCCGCCACCGCCACCGTGTCGATCAGCCGCACCGCGGCCGCCTCCTCGGAACCGAAGAACCTGGTGGCGCCGCGGGCCGCGAGCACGAGGAGTCCCGGACGCAGCACTTCCACGCCGGGCACCGTCGCGTCGACGGCACCGGCCACCGATTCGAACAGCCGGGCATCGCGGTCCGGGTCATCCTGTGCGACAACGAGATCAGGGCAGCGCGACTGCGCTTCCCTGCGCGTCAGCCCCTCCCGCACTCCGTCGCCCCGCGCGATCGCCGAACACGACACCACCCGGTTCCCGCGCAACACCGCCACCGGCCGATCCGCCCCAACCCCGGCCATCGCCGCCGCCGCCATCGCAGGCCAGTCGGGACACAGCAGAGCGAGCACCCGGTCGACCCGAGTCATCGCGAAACCACCCACACCCGAAAACGCCACCACCCACACGACGCCGCCGGGCGATCCGCCGCAACCGACCCGCGCCTGCCGCGACCCGGCGCACGGCGCCGCGATGGCCGGTTCCGAAGTCCGCCGACTCCGCGCTGCGCCGTCACAACTCGCGCTACCGGCCCCGATTTCGACCGATCGGCGCGAAAGTGAACAGGCAGCGCGGGTCGACTGAAGCAGTAGGTGCGCGACCGGCAGCACGATGCCATCGAGCAGGCGGCCGGGCCGCGTGCCATGGCAACGATGGGCGACCGACCACGCGGCCGCCGCGCGCCGGTCACGACACGGCCTCTCTCAGGTCGGTCACCTCGGCGACGCGGGACATCGTGTCGCGGGCGAGCCATTCGGTGCGACCTGCCTTGGCACACAGGTCCATCCGGCCGTGCCTCGGTCGACCCGACTTGGCGCTGACGCGCACGTCCAGGCACACCGAGCGCAGGCGGCCACGACCGGCACCGAGGCCGTCGTATCCGCTGACGCGGGTATCCAGCCGCAGCGCCGGATCGGTCCACCCGCCGCCGGCGACGACCAGGGTGGCGCCACGGTTGCGGGCGCGCGCGGCCAGCACCCGGCAGCGCGCGGGCGGGACGGCGACACCGTCGAGACCGAGGATCACCAGATCGAGCCCGTCGAGCAGGACGGCGGCCACTTCGCCCGGGTCCGGGCCGGGGTCGGCGATCACCGCCAGCCGGGACAGCTGCGCGCCCATCTCGGCGGCGGCCAGCAAACCGAGCCGCGGCAGGCCGACCACCGCGGCGTACCCGCCGTCGCCGGTCACCGCGGCCAGCAGGCCGGCGAGCAGCGAGTGCGCGCCGGAGTAGGCGACCACCGCGCCCTTGGGCAGGCCACCGCCGGGCAACAGCTCGGCGAGCGGGGCGGGAACCGGCAGAAGATCTCGACGTAGTGGCTGTTCACCGGGTATTCGAGCGGTCGCCTCCTGACCGCGGGCAGGCACCGCGGACATCCGGCGTCGAAGATCAGCCAGCACCAGCTCCCGCGCGTCCGCCTCGGGTGAGGACGCCTCCGAACCCATCAACACCACCTACTTCCACGATGGACCCGCGAGCTTCATGCCGCTCAACTCAGGAACAGCAGCACCGTTCCAGCTATCGATCGTATTCGAATATACGTTCGATGGCGACCAGGGTGGCACCCGACCCTCCCCCGTGTCCACCGCGCGGCCCTTATACCCGCGGGCCGCGATACCGGCCAGTCATCGGCATATTCGACTACCCTCGCACCCGTGACCGAACGTGCTCGCCCCCATATCGGCCCCGACTACCTCGTCGCGGGTCGCTACCGCCTGCAGTCGAAATTGGGCGGCGGTGGCATGGGTGCGGTCTGGCTGGCGACGGACCGGCTGCTGAACCGGGAAGTCGCGATCAAACAGGTGCTGTCGACGGCCGGGCTGAGCGAGGCCGAGGCCGAGCGGATCCGCGCCAGCATCGTGCACGAGGGCAGGGTGGCGGCCAAGCTGTCGCACGAGCACGCCATCGCCGTCTACGACGTGGTGATCGAGGCGGGCGAACCCTGGCTGGTCATGGAGTACTTACCCTCGCGCAGCGTCGCCAAGGCGCTCGGCATGGTCGATATCCTGCCCGCGGTGGAGGTCGCCCAGATCGGCGCCCAGGTGGCCGACGCGCTCGCCGCCGCGCACGCCGCGGGCATCGTGCATCGCGATATCAAGCCGGGCAATATCCTCGTCGCCGACCGCGGCACCGATCTCGGCAAGGCCAAGCTCAGCGACTTCGGCATCTCCCGCGGCGCGGGCGACAGCGGCGACGACCCGGAAGGCACCATCACCGGCACCCCCGCCTACCTACCGCCCGAAGTAGCCCGCGGCGCAAGGCCGACCGAGGCCAGCGACGTGTTCTCTCTCGGCGCCACGCTCTACACCATGGTGGAGGGCCAGCCGCCGTTCGGCTTCGACAGCGACGAGAACGACGTGGTCACCAAGGCCGCGATGGGCCAGATCATCCCGCCGAGCCGCACCGGCATCCTCACCCAGCCGCTGCTGCACATGCTCGAACCCGCACCGCAACGCCGCCCGACGATGGCCCAGGCACGCGACGAGATCCTCACCGCCGCGTTCGGTCCTGGCACGGCCGCCTACATCCTCGGCGTGCCGCTGCGCACCGAGGACGGCACCATCCCGTCCTGGGCCGCCCGCAACGGCGCCAGCGGCCTGCGCGGCCCCCACTCCGCACCGTTGCCCCGCCCCCAGCGCGCCCCGCTGGCCGCCCCGGCAGCGCCGCAGCGCACCGGCAGCTTCCTGGACAACCTGCCCAACGGCGCCCCGCTCGCCATCGGCGCAGGGGTGCTGATCGGCTTGGTCATCCTGATCGCGATCATCATCGCGGTGATGTGAGCCCGGACCGCGCTGAGCGCACACCCATCGCGTCAACCGTCGACAGCATGACCGTTCGAGCGATCAGTGCACGTCCAGCGCGGGCGCACACCTGAACCACCTCACTCGATACGGCGGCGATGCGCCCAGCGGGTCAGGGCATTCCGATTGGACTGCTGAGTCTTGCGCAGCACGTTGGAGGCGTGGGTCTCCACGGTTTTCACCGAGATGAACAGGGTTTCGGCGATCTCGCGGTAGGTGTAGCCGCGCGCGAGCAGGCGCAGGACCTCGAGTTCGCGCGGGGTGAGCGAATCGAGTTCGGGGTCGAGCGGCGGTTCGGGGACCGGGGAACGGCCGGTGAACGAGTCGAGCACGAAACCGGCAAGGCGCGGGCTGAACACGGCGTCGCCGCCCGCCACCCGGCGGATACCGTCGGCCAGTTCGGCGCCGGAGATGGTCTTGGTGACGTATCCGCGCGCACCCGCCCTGATCACCGCGATCACGTCCTCGGCCGCGTCGGACACGCTCAGTGCCAGGCACACCGGGCCGTCGGCGATCCCGGTGAGCACCGCGACGCCGCCGCCGTCGGGCATGTGCACGTCTAGCAGCACCACATCGGGGCGCGCGGCGTCGATCCCGGCGACCGCCTCGGCCACCCCGCCCGCCTCGCCGACGACCTCCATATCGGTCTCGCGGCTCAACTCGGCGCGCACGCCGGAACGGAACACCGCGTGATCGTCGACCAGGAAAACCCGAACACTCACTGACAAACTCCCTTGTCCCACCCGTGGATCGGCTCGCTTCATCGGTATCACACCAGGGCACTCCCGGCGCGCGCTCGCCTACGTCCGAGCCGACGCGCGCATACCGGAATCCCGCCGGTCAGCTGGGCCCGTGCTCGTCGGCGCCACGATCAGAGATCACGCGCCGCTACCGGCGCCTCGCCGCCGAGCACCGGCCCTTGCGCACCACTCTCCGGCGCGTCGTGGTCGCGCCGCACCTCACCGGTGGGTGCTTCCGGTCCACTGTGCCCACGCACCGCATCAGGCCCGGGGTCGGCCGCCGGGCGGGGTGACCCGAGGTGGTCCGGGCCGGGTGCCGCGGCGGCGGCAGGCTCCGCGGGTGTGTCACCGCCCGTGCTGTCTGCCGGGATATCGGGGGCGGTACCCGAGTCGGAACGTGGCATCACGATCCGCACCTCGGTGCCGCGGCCGAGGGTGGAGTCGATCTCGGCGGTACCGCCGCGGCGTTCGATCCTGGCGCGGATGGACTTGGCCAGGCCGCGCCGGTCGGCGGGGACGGTGGTCGGGTCGAAGCCGGCGCCGCGGTCGCGGACGAAGATGCTCACCTGATGCGGTTCGGCCTCGGCGAACAGGTCGATCTCGGGGACGCCCGCGTGTTTGGCCGCGTTCACAAGGGCCTCGCGGGAGGCGCCGAGCAGGGCGGTGAAGTGCTCCTTCGGCAGGCCCGCGCCGGTGTCACCGGGGTCCATCACGACATCGCCGACCGTGACCGGGGTGACCTTCACCCCGTGCTGGTCCTCCACCTCGCCCGCGATGGTGCGCAGCGCGGCGGCGAGGCTGGAATGCGCGGGCGCGGTGTCGTCGAACAGCCACTTGCGCAGTTCCCGTTCCTGGCTGCGCGCCAGCCGCAGCACCTCCTGCGGGTCCTCGGCCTGGCGCTGGATCAGGGCCAGCGTCTGCAACACCGAATCGTGCAGGTGCGAGGCGATCTCCTCGCGCTCCTCGTTGCGGATGCGGGCGCCACGCTCGGCGTTGAGGGCGCGGACCATCCGCAGCCACAGCGGCACCGTGAGCAGCCCGGCGCCGATCAGCGTCACCGCCACCGCGATCAGGGCCGACCCGAGTGAACTCAGATCGATCCTGGCCAGCACGACGACGCCGAGGCCGAACACGATCAGCGTCGCCCCGCCCACGATCCGGGACCAGGTGATCACCGACGGTCGCGCGGGTAACCCGAACAGCGCGCGCGGTCCCGGCGCGGCGACGTCGTACTCCCGCCAGACCAGGGCGGCACCGACCGCGATCACCACGATCGGCGCGATCACCTTCGCGGCCGTGCCCTGGAACAACCACGACACCGTCACCGCGAGACCGAGGCCGAGCAGGGCGAGCCCGATGGCCTGCCTGCGCTCGTCGCCGGTCGGCTTGGCCGCGTCACCGCCGCCGGGGGTGAAGATCCACAGCAGCCCGTAGGCCACCAGGCCGGCACCGACCAGCGCCGACAGCAGCACGAACGCGATCCGCACCTTGACCACGTCGACACCGAGATGATCGGCGAGACCACCCGCCACCCCACCGACCACCCGGCCACCGGTCCGGCGGACCAGCCGCGGAGTGGCGGCCAGTGGCGCACCGCCCGCTGCCTGCGGCAGGCCGGACCGATACCCGCGCGGAACGCCGTATCCGACCGGCGCTCCGGAATAGCCGGGAGCGGGCGCGCCGCGGTACTGCGGCGGGGCGTACGGCTGCGGGGCCCCGTACACGGCACCGCCGCCGAACGCGCGCGCGACGAGTCGCTGCGTACCGTGCGCCCGGTGCCCACCGCGTGGATCGGCTGCGGCCCCCGGCCCGGGTGCCGGCGCGCCGAACCCCTGCGACCGGGCAGGTCCCGCCGCGGGGCCGTACGGCACGCCATGGCCGTCGCTCACCATGCCACCACCGGGCATTCCGTAGACCTGCTCCCCACGCCTCGGCTCGCCCCAACGCGAGGCGGCCGAGCCGCTCGGCATACCGGGCCCGGTGCCGGGACGTCTCTGACCGAACGGCCCGCGCGAATCGGTGCTCCCTGGTGTGGCGTCGCCGAACCCGGACGCGGCGGTGGCCCCCTGGGCGGCGCTGGCGGGAACAGACGGATCCATACTTCGATAGTGGCACGCCCGACCCGACCGGGGCATCGGGAATGACCCTGATCTTCGCCGACCTGCGGCGCGAGCTGTCCGGTCCGGCCGGAAACCATGCTCTACCTGGCCTTTCGACCGGGACCATCGGGGCAGGCCCAGCGGTCTGCCGGTACCGGACCGGATAACCGGTCGCAGCCTTCTCACCTGCGGATACCGGGGTTCGCGGCGCCGCGGCGGTGTCCGGGCACCGCGGCGGATTCCTACCGTGATGTCGAGCCGGATCGCCGGCCGTCACCACGGGGGAGGACACCATGAACATCGCCACCACGACGCTCGCCGCCGCCGCGCTCGCGCTGACCACCGCCGCGCTCGCACCCGTCGCCGCGGCGGGACCGATGGCACCGCACGAGACCACCTATCACGGCCCGGCGGGTTTCCAGATGACACTCGGCCACACCGACGAGTCCTACCGGCAGGTGCCGGCTCTCAATGCCATGCCGACGAACCGGCAGTTCGGGGTGTTCGACCTCGACCCGGAGCGGGTCGCCGCCCGGATCTGCGCCGCGACCGGCGGAGCGCTCACCGAACAGATCTGGGCACGCCACCTCCCGAACGTCACCTATCGCCCACCCTGCTCCTGAACCCGGGGCAAACCTCAGGGTTACCCCCGATGCGGGAAAGGGCTGGTCGGGCACACCATGGAGAACATGAGCAGAACGAGCTTCGGTGATCAGATCCAGCAGATGTGGCACACGCGGCCCGTCCGGCTGCCGCGCCAGGGGCCGATCGCCGGGGTCGCGGCCGGGTTCGGGCTGCGCTACGGCGTCGACCCGGTGCTGTTGCGGGTGGCGTTCGTGGTGTCGACCATTTTCGGCGGCGCCGGCATCGTGCTGTACCTGCTGGCGTGGCTGGTGCTGAGTTCCGCGGGGAACGAACTGTCGGCGGCCGAGACGCTGACCGACAACGCCCGCGGCTCGCACTCGCAGACCAAGACCATCGTGCTGATCGTGGCACTGGCCATCGCGGTGTCGACCATGGGCCCGATCGGGCTCGGGCTCGGCGGCTCCGGGGTGATCAGCATGGGTCTGATGCTGGCGGGCTGGTGGATGCTCTACATCCGGCATCCCGAACTGCCCGCGGGCTTCGACACCTACCGGGCCGCGGCATTCGGCACCGGCGGCTATCCGGCCGGCTATCCTACGGCGGGCTACCCGACCGGCGTGCCGGTGCGCGGCTACCCGTACACCCCCGATGTACCGCCGACCGGGATGTACACGCCCTACACCAAACTCCCCGACGCCTACGTTCCCGATCCGGCGACGACCGTGCTCCGGCGCGAGGACGACCAGGCCACGGCCGAATCCACGCCGCTGCTGCGCGTCGACACCACCGAGACGGTGGTGCTGCACAAGGACCACGCTGCCGACCGGCTCGCGGAATCGTCCACCGCCCCGACGAACGAGCCACCGGTGCCGGCGAGTGTGCCGCGGGCCCCTGCGGCCGGGTCGGGTGCCGACCGACCCGCCGACTCCGCCACCCAGTTGCTCCCCCCAGCCGGATCGACCGCCGCTCCCGCCGAGGCGGACACCCAGTCGGCTCGCCCGACGCCGAATCCGCCAGCCGCCGTGGACATGTCGTCGACAACCGCCCTGCCGGAACCGGCCACCTCCGCAGCAGCGGATTCCGAGGTGCTGAAGTCCCCGCACACCACGCCACCGCTCGACGAGTCGACCGACCCCGACCCGGCGTCCGCGGCCGAGGCGAAACCGGCCACCGTGCCCGGCGATTCCCCCCGCGGTGCCGAGCTCGGATCCGAGGGCGACTCCGCCGATATCGTTCCGGCCGAGGGCGATTCGAGCATCGACCTCGGAAAACGCCCCACCGGAACGGATTCCGGCAACCCGACCATGGTCCTGCCCAAGGATCTCCCCGGCCCCACACCGGGATTCCCGCGTCCCGGCGCCCAGGTCCCACCCGGCATCGACCCGCTCAGCATCGCCCCGCTGGCCTGGGAACTGCCCGAAGCCGCTCCGCGCTACGCCGTCGCCACCCCGCCACCGCCGAAACGGCCGCGCTCCCGGCTCACTCCGGTGACCATCGGCCTGGCGATTCTGGCCGCCGCGGTGGCAGGCGCGGTCGCCGCCTCCGGCGTCGAGTGGATGACCCCGGCGCGGATCGGCGCGTTCGCGCTGGCCGTGGTCGGTCTCGGCCTCATCGCCGGTGCCTTCCTGCGGCGCGGCTACGGATTGCTCGTGCTCACCGCCCCACTGGCCGGGTTCGTGCTGCTGGCCTCGCTGATCGGGCCGATCGACTTCGAGGGCAGGGCCATCGGCGAGCGGGTCTGGACGCCGACCTCCATGGCCGAACTGGAACCGCGTTACGCGCTCGACCTCGGTTCGGGCACGCTCGACCTGCGGGAACTCGAGCTCACCGAATCACGCAGCGTCGAGGTCGCGGTGAATATCGGCGACGCGAAAGTGCATCTGCCGGAAGGGATGACAGTGAACACCACCTGTGACGTGAGCACACCGGACTCGCGGTGCGAATCCGGGCTCACCGGACCGAATACGCCCGGAGCCCCCGTGCTCGACCTGCGGATCAAGATGTTCGCCGGCGATGTGGAGGTGACCCGTGGCTGACCAGGCAGACATCGAAACCCGCCGCCGCCCGGCCTTCTCCCTGCTGGTCACCGGCCTGCTCGCCCTCGCGGTGAGCGTCTGGGCCCTGCTCGGCGCACCAACCCCCGACAACGGCGGCATCCTGCCGATCGGCTGGGGCGTCGTCCTCGCGGCCATCGTGATCGGCCTGCTGCTCACCTTCTCCCCGCGCCGCAAGCGGCACTGAAAGAACAACCGAACCCGAGATACCAGAACGGCCCGTCCACCTGACGGGCCGTTCTCGTTGGAGGACAAGCGCGATGAACAACACCGGTGCGAACACCAAGCGCCCGCAAGCCACCCGTCCGCCGAACGGGCTACCGCTCGGCCGGATCCTGTTGGCCTACCAGCGTCGTCCGCAGGCCACCACCCCGCCGCGCAGCGAGCGGTAACCCATCACTCCCACTCGATGGTGCCCGGCGGCTTGCTCGTCACATCGAGGACAACGCGGTTGACCTCACTCACCTCGTTGGTGATCCGGGTCGAGATGCGCTCGAGCACCTCGTACGGCAGACGGGTCCAGTCCGCGGTCATCGCGTCCTCGCTCGACACCGGGCGCAGCACGATCGGGTGGCCGTAGGTGCGGCCGTCGCCCTGCACACCGACCGAGCGCACATCGGCGAGCAGCACCACCGGGCACTGCCAGATCTGGGAGTCCAGATCTGCGGCGGTGAGTTCCTCGCGCGCGATGGCGTCGGCCTGGCGGAGCAGCGCGAGGCGGTCGGCGGTCACCTCGCCGACGATGCGGATGGCGAGGCCGGGTCCGGGGAACGGCTGGCGGGCGACGATCTCCTCCGGCAGGCCCAGCTCGCGACCGACCGCGCGGACCTCGTCCTTGAACAGCAGCCGCAGTGGCTCGACCAGCTCGAACTCGAGATCGTCGGGCAGGCCGCCGACATTGTGGTGGCTCTTGATGTTCGCGGTGCCGGTGCCGCCGCCGGATTCCACCACGTCCGGGTACAGGGTGCCCTGCACCAGGAACTCGACCTTCGGCGCCGAGCCGTCGCCGCCGTGCTCGGCCACGATGCCGGCGACCGCGTCCTCGAACGAGCGGATGAACTCGCGGCCGATGATCTTGCGCTTCTCCTCGGGGTCGGAGACACCCTTCAGCTCGCCGAGGAACTTGTCGACGGCGTCGACGGTCACCAGCTTGGCGCCGGTCGCGGCGACGAAATCGTGCTGGACCTGTTCGCGCTCACCGGCCCGCAGCAGACCGTGGTCGACGAACACGCAGGTGAGGCGGTTGCCGATGGCGCGCTGCACCAGCGCGGCGGCGACCGCGGAATCGACACCGCCGGACAGACCGCAGATGGCGTGCCCGTCCCCGATCTGCTCCCGCACGCTCGCGATCAGCGATTCGGCGATATTGGCCGGAGTCCACTGCGGCGGGATGCCCGCCAGCTCGTGCAGGAAGCGGCTCAGCACCTGCTGGCCGTGCGGGGAGTGCAGGACCTCCGGGTGGTACTGCACGCCGGCGAGGCGCCGTGCCCGGTCCTCGAAGGCGGCGACCGGGGCACCCGCGGTGGTACCGGTGACCTCGAAACCCGCTGGCGCGTCGGTCACCGCGTCACCGTGGCTCATCCAGACCGGCTGGATGGTGGGCAGACCACCGTGCAGCACGCCGCCGTCGATATTGAGTTCGGTGCGGCCGTATTCGCGGGTGCCGGTGTGGGCGACCGTGCCGCCCAGCGCCTGCGCCATCGCCTGGAAGCCGTAGCAGATGCCGAACACCGGCACGTCGAGATCGAACAGCCGCGCGTCGAGTTGCGGTGCGCCCTCGGCGTACACGCTGGACGGGCCGCCGGACAGGATCACCGCGAGCGGCTGCTTCTCGGCGATCTCCTCCACCGTCATGGTGTGTGGAATCACCTCGGAGAACACTCGTGACTCGCGCACCCGCCTGGCGATCAGCTGGGCGTATTGCGCGCCGAAGTCGACGACGAGGACCGGTCTCTGAGTTTCTGCCACCGCCACAGTTTAGTGACCTCGCACGACGGCCCGGCAGCGGGATCGGGCCGGGCCACACGCGTCCGGCGAACATTGCGCAAGACGGGGTCGACCTGGCTATCCTCGTCTCCGTGCCATTCGCCCGCGCGATCGATGCCGACATCTACTACGAGGACAGCGGTGGCACGGGACCGGTGGTGCTGCTCGCCCACGAATTCTTCATGGACCGCACGCTGTTCGCCGCGCAGCAGGCCGCGCTCGCCCCCGAATTCCGGATCGTGGCATGGGACGCGCGCGGGCACGGACGCACCAGGGATCAGCGGCTGCCGTTCACCTATTGGACCGCCGCCCGCGACGCGCTCACCGTGCTCGACACGATCGGCGCCGAACGCGCGATCGTCGGCGGCACCGCGCAGGGCGGATTCACCGCGCTGCGGACCGCGCTGGTCGCACCGGAGCGGGTCGCCGCGCTCATCCTCATCAGCACCGAGGCGCACGGGCCGACCACACAACAGTCCACCGCCACCCAGCGCTTCCTCGACGAATGGCACGACCGCGGCTCCCGCGCCGAAGCCGCGAACCGGCTCGCCGACTGGCTCATCGGCGACCACACCGAATACCGCGACATCTGGACCCGGCGCTGGGTCGACGACGCGCACGACGGCCTCGACGCGGCGGTCGGCTGCCTGCTCGGCCGGGATTCGGTGCTCGACCGGCTCGGCGAGATCACCTGTCCCGCACTGATCATCCACGCCACCCGCAGCGGTATCGCCGGGACGCGGGCTCGCACGCTGGCCGACGGGCTCACCGCCTCCACCCTCGTGGAGATCGATGGCGCCCGCCTCGCCGTCACTATGACTCACCCCGAACCGGTGAACGCCGCGATCGGCCGGTTCCTCCGCGAGCGGGTCGCGCTCGCCCACGTGCGTTAGCGGACGCTGAGCCCGACCTTCTGGAACTCCTTGAGATCGGAGTATCCGGCCTTGGCCATCGACCGGCGCAGGCCGCCGACCAGGTTCAGCGAACCGAACGGATCGTCGGACGGGCCGTAGAGCACCCGCTCGAGGCTCGGCCTGGTGACGGTGCCGTCGGCACCGTCGAGCCAGGACTCGTCGACCGGGAGGAACGACCCGCGCGGCACCGACGGGTGCGCGGTCGCCGACGGCCAGTACCAGCCGCGGCCGGGCGCCTCGGCCGACACCGCCAGCGGCACACCGAGCATCACCGCGTCGGCACCGCAGGCGATGGCCTTGGCGAGCTGGCCGGAGGTGGCCACGTCACCGTCGGCGATCACGTGCACGTACCGGCCACCGGTCTCGTCGAGGTAGTCGCGGCGGGCCGCGGCGGCATCGGCGATGGCCGTCGCCATCGGCACGCCGATACCGAGCACCTCGCCGGTGGTGGTCGCGCCGGGGTAGGAGCCGTAGCCGACGATCACACCGGCCGCACCGGTGCGCATCAGGTGCAGGGCGGTGCGGTGATCGCTCACGCCACCGGCTACCACCGGCACGTCCAGCTCGGCGATGAAGGTCTTCAGGTTCAGCGGTTCACCGTCACCGACGTGCTCGGCGGAGATGATGGTGCCCTGCACGACGAGCAGGTCGACACCCGCCTGCACCAACGCCGGGGTCAGCGCGCGCGCGTTCTGCGGGCTCACCCGCACCGCAACCGTCACCCCGGCCGCGCGCACCTGCGCGACCGCGGCGGCGAGCAGATCGGGCTGCATCGGCGCGGCGTGCAGTTCTTGCAGCAGGGCGATCGCGCGTTCGTAACCCCCCTTGTCGACAAGATCGATCAGCTGATCGATCTTGTCCTGCACATCGGCGTGCCTGGCCCACAGACCCTCGCCGTTGATCACGCCGAGGCCGCCGCGGCGACCGAGCTCGATCGCGAACTCCGGCGAGACCAGCGCGTCGGTGGGATGCGAGAGCACCGGGATCTCGAACCGGTAGGCGTCGAGCTGCCAGGCCACCGAGACCTGCTTCGACGACCTGGTCCGCCGCGAGGGGACGATGTCGACGTCGTCGAGTTCGTAGGTCCGCCGGGCGACCCGGCCCATACCGATCTCCACCATGTCACGCACGGTCACGCTCTGCTTTCTGCGCGCTGGCGCGCGCGTGTTCGCGGCCCCGAGGGGTCGCGGGTGCGGGAAGCGTTGGCATCGGAGGTGACATATCCAGTGTCAGCCTTCGCTGTCGGTCGGTGGACCGCAAGCCCTCGCAAGGTACGAGTCGTCCACGTGGCTGTGCGCCGGAGGGCTGCCCTCCGGCGCACAAACGCGTCTATTGTACTCAGCCGCGCCCGGTGTAGTTCGGGGCCTCGACGGTCATGGTGATGTCGTGCGGGTGGCTCTCCTTGAGACCCGCCGCCGTGATCTGCACGAACTGCGCACCCTGCAGGTGCTCGATGTTCTGCGAACCGGTGTAGCCCATGGCCGCGCGCAGGCCGCCGACGAGCTGGTGGATCACCTGGTTGACCGGGCCGCGGAACGGGACACGCCCCTCGATGCCCTCGGGGACCAGCTTGTCCTCGGCGAGCACGTCGTCCTGGAAGTAGCGGTCCTTGGAGTACGACTTGGCCTGACCGCGGCCCTGCATGGCGCCGAGCGAGCCCATGCCGCGGTAACTCTTGAACTGCTTGCCGTTCACCAGGATCAGATCGCCGGGAGCCTCGGCGGTGCCGGCCAGCAGCGAACCCAGCATCACGGTGGACGCGCCCGCCGCGATGGCCTTGGCGACGTCACCGGAGTACTGCACGCCGCCGTCGGCGATCACCGGCACCCCGGCCGGCTTGCACACGGCGACGGCCTCGAGGATCGCGGTGATCTGCGGCGCGCCGACCCCGGCGACCACGCGGGTGGTGCAGATCGAGCCGGGACCGACACCCACCTTGACAGCGTCGACGCCCGCCTCGACGAGCGCGGCGGCACCCGCCCTCGTCGCGACGTTGCCGCCGACGATCTGGATGCGGTCGCCCACCTCGGCCTTGACCTTGGCGACCATCTGCAGCACCTGCGACTGGTGACCGTGCGCGGTGTCGACGATCAGCACGTCGACACCGGCGTCGGCCAGCGTCATGGCGCGCGACCAGGAGTCCTCGCCGACGCCGATGGCGGCACCGACGAGCAGGCGGCCGTCGCGGTCCTTGGTGGCGTTGGGGTACTGATCGGTCTTGACGAAGTCCTTGACCGTGATCAGCCCGCGCAGGCGGCCGTTGCCGTCGACGATGGGCAGCTTCTCGATCTTGTGGCGGCGCAGCAGACCAAGTGCGGCCTCCGCGGTCACGCCCTCCTGAGCGGTGATCAGCGGCGCTTTGGTCATCACCTCGTCGACGCGACGATCCTGGTCGACCTCGAAACGCATGTCCCGGTTGGTGATGATGCCGACCAGCGCACCGGTCTCGTCCACCACCGGCAGGCCGGAGATGCGGAACCGGGCGCACATGGCGTCGACCTCGGCGAGGGTGTCGGTGGGCCGACAGGTGACCGGATCGGTCACCATGCCCGCCTCCGAACGCTTCACCGTCTCCACCTGGGCGGCCTGATCGGCGGCAGCGAGATTGCGATGCAGCACGCCCATGCCGCCCGCCCTTGCCATGGCGATGGCCATGCGTGCCTCGGTGACGGTGTCCATCGCCGAGCTGACCAGCGGGGTGCGCAGGGAGATCTCCCTGGTCAGCCTGCTGACGGTTTCGACAGAGCTGGGGATGAGATCCGAGGCGGCGGGTAGCAACAGCACGTCGTCGAACGTGAGGCCGAGCATGGCGATCTTGGTCGGATCGTCGCCACCCGTAGGAGGGCGCACCGCGATTCGTTCGCCCGGCACGGGATTACTCATTCGGATCGACCCCTCCTGGTCGTCGGTAGCAACCGACGCCGATAGCTGCAGTGCGACGGTGCTGAGCGGAAAAGATTGATGGTCGGTGAGAACAAGCTCGCCGACGCCCGCATTCCATGGTATCCGGCGGGCTGACACGCCCGTGCAGTGAGCCCTGCGGCGAAACTTGCCCGGTGCATCGCTGGCGCAGACCACCAAGTACTGCGTACCGTGGGGATGTGCGTGACCATCTACCACCTGGCCTGCCGCCGGATCCCTTCGCCGGAGACCCCTCCGACCCGTCCGCCGCGCTCGATGCCATCGAGCCCGGTGAGCCGCTGGATCCCCATGAGCGCCTCGCGGTCGAGGAAGATCTCGCCGACCTCGCCGTCTACGAAGCCCTGCTCGCCCATCGTGGCATCCGTGGGCTCGTGGTCAGCTGCGAGGACTGTCGGCAAGATCACTACCACGACTGGGACATGCTGCGGGCGAACCTGCTGCAGCTACTCGTCGACGGCACCGTCCGCCCACACGAGCCCGCCTACGACCCGACCCCGGAGGCATACGTCACCTGGGACTACTGCCGCGGCTACGCGGACGCGTCGATGAACGAGGCATTCCACGGCGACGGATTCGACGGCTTCGACAACTGAGCCGCCCACCCCGGCGACGATCCCCCGCTCGGTCACGCGTGCGTGGGGGACCGCCGCGTCGGTCACCTGAACAACGCGAAAGGCCCCGAACCGAAACGGTTCGGGGCCTTTTCTGCCGAGGCTACGGCGCCGGAACCCCTGGGGGCACCGGCAGGACGGTGAGCGGTGGCACCGGCAGGGTCGGTGGCACCTGCGAGGTCGGGACCGCCGTCGGCACGACCGGCGGCGGTTCGACGATGGTCGTCGCCGGCGCCGTCGGCACGGTGACCGGCGGAGTCGTCGGCGGCACGGTCGGCTCGACCGGCGGTTGTGTCGGCGCGGTCGGCTCGACCGGCGGCTGCGTCGGCGCGGTCGGCTCCACCGGCTCGGTCGGGACCACCGGCTTGGTCTCCGGACCCGGCGTATTCATGATCACCGGCGGCACCGACGGGTCGGTCGGCTCGGTGGTGCCGGAGCCGGGGCCGGTGGGGGCCGTCGGCGCCGGGGTGCCGGGTGCCGGGGTGACCGGCGCGGGCGAGGTGGGCTTGGTCGAGCCAGGCGTCGGCGGCATGGTCGGCAACTTCGCCGCGATCTCGGGCGCCTTCGCCGCCAGCTGATCACGCACCAGGTGCCAGCGGGCGATCAGATCCTCCCGCTTGCCCTGATCGTCGACCTGGCTCGCGGTGGCGGAAGCCTTCTCCAGCCGCACGCGCGCCTGCTCGGGATCACCCGAATCGAGCAGATTCTGCGCGGCGATCAGATCGTCGTCGGCCCGTGCCACCACGGTCGACTGCGCCTGCTCGCTGAACACGACCTCCTTGACCCGCCACAGCGGATCGCCGGGGGCGGCGCTGTAGGAGAAAGCCGTGAGACCGCCGAAGACCACGGCCAATGCCGCCGCGGCCCCGAGCAGGGGCCGGACCAGCCGTAGACGTCCGCGCGAGGATGCTCCGACCCGAACCTGCCGCGCGCCGATCTCCTGATTGACCGCCGCGAACACGGTGTCCAGATCAGGCCCGGCAGGCATCGGCTCGGCCAGCAGGTCGGCTCGCCAATCGGCAAGCAGCGACGCCAGCTGGAATTCCTCGGGGCTGTCGGTACGCACCGGTCCATCGCTGGCGATCGCGTCGATCAGCGCATCGTCGCTGCGCACCGCCGCAATGTCCACCGGACCGGAATCACCGGCATCCTCGGCGGCGTAGGGACCGCTGTCCTGCGACCCACGCCAAACCTTCCGGTCGCCCCGACCGCGCTCGCCATCCCTAGCCATACATTTCACCTGCCCTCGCCACTTGTGACTTCAGTTTTGCGAGTGCCCTGTGCTGGGCTACCCGTATCGCCCCCGCCGTGCTGCCCACGGCGGTTGCGGTTTCTTCCGCTGACAGACCCATGACCAAGCGCAGGATCAGGATTTCCCGATGTTTCTCGGGGAGCGTGGCAAGCAGAGTGTTCATCTGCCTGCTCGTCTCCGAGTCGAGAGCTCGCTGCTCCGGTCCCTGGTCGGTGGATATGACATCTGGTACTTCGGCCATCGCCTCCGCCTTGTTACGGGCGGCGTTCCGATGGGCGTCGGCGACCTTGTGCGAAGCGATGCCGTAAACGAAGGCCATGAAGGGCCGTCCCTGATCCTGATAGCGGGGCAGGGCGGTCATCACAGCCAGACAGACCTCTTGCGCAACATCGTCCGCGGAGAGCTGCCCGCGCTCCGCGGCTCCGATCCTGGCTCGGCAGTAGCGGACTACCAGCGGCCGGATCAGTTCCAGTACCTGGGCTAAAGCGGTCCTGTCGCCCTGCGCAGCCGCAGCGACGGCGAGGTCCAACTCTTCGCCCATTTGCGTCATCGTCAGAGATTTTCCTGGCGTTACGAGTGGCGCGGTCAGATGTGACCGAGCTTCCACCGATGTGGCGGAACGGAAACCACAATAGCGACCCGGTGATCACCCGCCAGCGGGCCCGGTACCTTCTGAGCGAGCTCTCAGAAAGATCACCGGCGGCGCCTTACCGCGGCGCCTGCGCGAAAACTCCGCCCCTGTCCCGGATCCGGGCCGCATGATCTGCGGCTTCGCCGGCGGCGGCCCCGGCGGCGGCGGATTCGGCGACTCCGGCACGCAGCATCGCGGCGGCCCAGCGCAGCGGGAGCAAGCCGTGTTCGCGGCAGGCCTGGTCGACCTCGTCCGCCAGTTCCGCCGAGCGCGCGCGGTCACCCGCCGCCGCGGTGGCCGCGGCGACGAGCAGAGCCGACTTCACCTGATGCCGCACCGACGCCAGCGCGGCGGCCAGGTCGACAGCGCGCTCCGCGTCGGCCAGCGCGGCGTCGTCGGCACCGCAGGCCAGCGCGGTCTCCGCACGCACCCAGTGCCAGCGCACCACGCACCGGTCGGGCGCGTCGGTCAGCAGGGGTTCCACCCGGCCGAGCAGCCGCTGGGCCAGGGCGAGCCGACCGGTGCCGAGCGCATCGGCGGCGAGACCGGTGAACGCGTCGGCCAGCGCCTCCGCCCTGCCCGCACCGGTGGCGCCGAGCGCGATGCTCGCGGCGCGACCGTCGAACCCCGCCGCCGTGGCGTGGCCGCCGAGCTGACGGAGCAGCGAGCCGGTAGTGCTCGCCGCCAGCGCGCGCAGGGCGGGATCGGTCCGGCTCCCACCGACGATCAGCAGGTCGGCCCTGGCTGCGGCATAGTGCCCCTGGCCACCGAGCGCGACGGCGCGATACCAGCGCTGCGCGGGCGTCGCCGGTTCCGGCAACTCCGCAGCGGACCTGCCGGGCGTCGGCCCGAAAGCTGTCGAAACGAGTATTTCGGAACCGATATCCGCGGGTGAGGCCGTTGTCTGCACGCCGAGACTGTAGCCGCCACCGAACTCCGGCGGTTCTCGTGATATGTCCCAGTCGTGCCGGTTCAGCTACCGGTCAGCTTTTGCCTGCACGCCCCATGTTGCCATCAGGTAAATCTCCGCCCGCCGACGCCACTACCGCAAAGTTTCGAATTCACATGCGTTTCGCGCAATTAACCTCGACGCCCCGTTTCCGCCATCTCCCCCGCGTCCGCACACGCCCATCGATGTGACCGGCGCCACTCGAATCACGGACCCGCGACCAGGACGAATCCGCCGTGCGACAGAGTGACCTGGGAAAACGCCCACCGATCCCGACACCCCACACGGCCCCGGCAATAGCCAAACGAACAGTATGGCCGAGCCCGGTGTGAATTGTAAATAGTGCTCAGGTTAAATTTCAGCGTTGTGGATTTGCGCAAGCAGCGCGCCGAACTATTGACGGAATTTCCCGCCTACCCCTAACGTAGCTCATCGCCGGGGTCGGCGCCGCGCGAAATTGCAGCGACCATCCGTTGGCACCGTCAGGCACCGTCGAGCCGGCCACCTCACCGGGTGGCGCGAAGACCTGCCGCACCACCACGTCGCTCGACAACGCTGACGAGCTCGCACCACAAGGAGTTCACATGCCCATGCCCACCCACCTCCCCGGTCCGAACGCCGACGTCTGGGATTGGCAGATGCGTGGCTCGTGCCGCGGTCAGGACTCCGCCGTCTTCTTCCACCCGGACGGCGAGCGCGGCCGCGCCCGCACCGCGCGCGAGATGCGCGCCAAGGAGATCTGCCGGGCCTGCCCCGTGCTGATGCAGTGCCGCACCCACGCGCTCAAGGTGAGCGAGCCCTACGGCATCTGGGGCGGGATGTCGGAGACCGAGCGAGAGATGCACGCGCGCCGCAACCGGCGCCGGATGGCCGTCTAGGTACCTCGGCAAATCAGTTCCCATCCGCCCGGCGTGGCGTGCCGAATCTCTAGCAAACAGCTGGCACGCGATCTAAAGGCACCCCGGGCGAAGGGAGGTCATAGCCGCGGGCTAGGTTCGTGACCGATGACACAGAATGGGTTCCGAAGCGAAGCCTTCCCACCGAGCGTGGATTCTGCAGTTACCGCACGCGCGGCCGAAGGTATCGAGCTAGCCGCATTGCTGGAACGATGCGGCCAGTCCGACCAGCAAGCCTTTGCCGAACTGTACGACCGCACGTCCGCACGCGTCTTCGGCCTGATCTTGCGTGTCCTGCACGACCCGGGATACGCGGAGGAGACCACCCAGGAGGTGTATCTCCAGATCTGGCGCACCGCAACGAGTTTCGACCCCGCCAAGGGGTCCGCGGTGACCTGGCTGATGACGTTGGCGCACCGGCGAGCGGTCGATCGGGTTCGCGCCGAGCAGGCCCACACCCAGCGCGAAGTCGCCTACGGGGTGCGGGTCCTCGGCAACGAATTCGACGAGGTCACGGAGGAGGTGGAACGCAGACTCGAACAGCAGTCCGTCCAGCGTGGGCTCGCGACTTTGACCGAGACCCAGCGCGAGGCGATCTCGCTCGCCTACTACGGCGGGCGCACCTACGCGGAGGTAGCTCAGCACCTCGGCATAGGGTTACCGACCGTTAAGTCCCGTATTCGGGACGGTTTGACACGACTGAAGAAAAGTTTGGGGGTGACGTGAGATGAACCAAGCCCAGATCGATCTCGCGCACACCGTCGCGCTCGGATTGATCGACGACGAAGACCATCACGCGATCCAGACCATCATCGATACCGAAGACCCCACGCTCTGTTCCGAGTTCCTGCGAGAGCTCCGCGACACCCGCGAAGCCCTCGCTGAACTCGGAGCGAGCACTCCGACCCCACCTCCCCCCGCCCTGCGCACCCGCCTGCTCGCCGCGATCGCCGCCGAGGAACCCCCGGTAGCGAGCTAGCCAGGAACGAGAAAGCCCCCGAACCGATTTCCCGGTCCGGGGGCTCAGTCACTCCGCGGGCGCGACTCGAGCACACCAGCACTCCCAGCCCCGCACCCGCGACCCCGAGGAGCGGCAGCCGCGAAGCGGCTGGTCGCGGCCGGGTCGCCGGTCAGCGCTCGAAGCGCATGCGCCGAAGGCGCGAGTCTCGAGCGCTGACCGGCGGCCCCTAGGGGCCGCGACTCGAGCGCGCCAGCGCTCCAAAAACTCAGTGCGCGTGACCGTGACCGTGACCGTGGTCGTCGGCCTCTTCCTCGGGCTTGTCCACGACGGCGCTCTCGGTGGTCAGGATCATCCGCGCGACCGAGGCCGCGTTCACCACGGCGGAGCGGGTCACCTTGACCGGGTCGACGACACCGTCGGTGAGCAGGTCACCGTAGGCGAGGGTGGCGGCGTTGAAGCCGTCCTTGCCGTCGGAGACCTTGCTGACGACGACCGCGCCGTCGACACCGGCGTTGGTGGCGATCCAGTACAGCGGCGCCTCCAGGCCCTTGCGGACCGCTTCGACGCCGATCGCGGTGTCACCCGAGAGCGAATCGCGCAGCTCGACCAGCGCGGTCGCGGCCTGCACCAGGGCGGTGCCACCGCCGGGGACGATGCCCTCCTCGACCGCGGCCTTGGCGGCGGCGACCGCGTCGTCGACGCGGTACTTGCGCTCCTTGAGCGCGGTCTCGGTGGCGGCGCCGACGCGGATCACCGCGACGCCACCGGCCAGCTTCGCCAGCCGCTCCTCGAGCTTCTCCCGATCCCAGTCGGAGTCGGTGGCCTCGATCTCGCGACGCAGCTGCGCACTGCGGGCGGCGACCTCGTCGGCGGTGCCCGCACCGTCGATGATCACGGTCTCGTCCTTGGTCACCACGACGCGGCGGGCCTGGCCCAGCTGCTCGATGGTGGCCTCGCGCAGGGTGATGCCGAGATCGGGGTTGATCACGGTGCCACCGGTGACGACGGCGAGATCGTCGAGGAACGCCTTGCGGCGGTCACCGAAGAACGGCGCCTTGACCGCGACGGCCTTGATCGTCTTGCGGATGGAGTTGACCACCAGGGTGGACAGCGCCTCGCCCTCGACGTCCTCGGCGATGATCAGCACGGCCTTGCCGGACTCGGCGATCTTCTCCAGCAGCGGCAGCAGATCGGGCAGCGAGCTGATCTTGTCGCGGTGCAGCAGGATGTAGGCGTCCTCCAGCACTGCCTGCTGGGTCTCCGGGTCGGTCTGGAAGTAGGGCGAGAGGTAGCCCTTGTCGAACTGCACGCCCTCGGTGACGACGAGTTCGGTCTGCGTGGTCGAGGACTCCTCGACGGTGACCACGCCGTCCTTGCCGACGGTGGTGAGCGCCTTGCCGACCATCTCGCCGATCTCGGAGTCGCGCGAGGAGACGGTGGCGACCTGGGCGATGGCCTGCGCGCCGGACACCGGGGTGGCCGCGGCCAGCAGCACCTCCGACACCTTCTCGGCGGCGAGCGCGATGCCCTGGCCGAGGGAGATCGGGTTGGCGCCCGCGGCGACGTTCTTCAGGCCGGCCCGCACGAACGCCTGGGCCAGCACGGTCGCGGTGGTCGTGCCGTCGCCCGCGACATCGTTGGTCTTGGTGGCGACGCTCTTGACGAGCTGGGCGCCGAGGTTCTCGAAGGGGTCTTCGAGATCGATGTCACGCGCGATGGTGACACCGTCGTTGGTCACGGTCGGACCACCGAAGGCCTTCGCGAGCACGACGTGGCGGCCACGGGGACCGAGGGTCACCTTGACGGCGTCGGCGAGCTTGTCGACACCGCGTTCCAGAGCCCGGCGAGCCTTCTCGTCGAACTCGATCTGCTTTGCCATAGAGTTCCATCCTTTTGTCGAGTCACAATGAACCCAAGCACCCCGGCCGAAACCCGTGCTGGGCCTGCTGCGCAGAAGAGTTCCACTGCCAGCCAATACGCCGAAGGCGCTGGGCCTGCTGCGCAGAAGAGTTCCACTGCCAGCCAATACGCCGAAGGCGCTGGGCCACGCACTCCGCCCCGGGTCGCGGGACGACGCCGGGGCGGAACGCGAATGCGGCGTTGGCCTACTTGGTGACGACGGCCAGGATGTCGCGCGCCGAGAGGATGAGGTACTCCCCACCCTGGTACTTGATCTCGGTGCCGCCGTACTTGCTGTAGATGACGACGTCGCCTTCCTTGACGTCGACGGGGATGCGGTCACCCTTGTCGGTGATCCGGCCCTCGCCGACAGCGATGACGGTGCCCTCCTGCGGCTTCTCCTTGGCCGTGTCCGGGATGACCAGGCCGGAGGCCGTCGTCGTCTCGGCCTCGTTGGCCTGGACGAGGATCTTGTCCTCGAGCGGCTTGATGTTCACGCTCGCCACGTTGAGCCCTCCACTTTCAGGGGAATTCGGTCGTCCGGAACTGTTGTTCCGGACCGGGTTTCGGTCAGCTTGCGACTCTGCGCGTAGCCCCGTCGTCGCGGGTGCCGGGACCCCTGCCCAGTAGTCGACTGGCACAAGCACAGCTACACAGTGCCGACTAGCACTCTATACGCGAGAGTGCCAGCGCTCAAGGCCGGGTTCTGCCAATGTCGCGTTTTCGACACGCCCACACTCGACAGTGATCTTCACATCGACTGCCACATTCTGTAACGTTCGCATAACAGGCTGCGAAAGGATCTGTACAACGTTCCGTTCGAGATGGTCGGCAGCACAGAACCATCCGCTCGAAGGGAGGTGAACATGCGAACATCCCTCGGCATCTCCGCGGGTAACGAGGTGGTGTGCTCAGCGCTGGTCGCCACCGGGCCCGCCGGTGAGCAACATTTCGACTACCGCGTCGTCTCCGCCGACGCCGCGCACTCCGATCTCGGCGATCTCGTGTCGTCCTCGATCGAGCTGATGACCACGCAGCTGCCCGTCTCCCACAGCGCCGAGCTCGGCGAGCCGCTCGGCCGCTACTCGGGCGCGCACCGCAAGACCGAGGCCTCGCGGTCGCTGTCACCGACCAGCGTCGCCGTCGCCTACCGGAACTCCGAACAGGCGCAGGCGATCCGGGCCGCCACCAGCAGGCACCGCGATCTGCGTCTGGTGCCCGAGGGCACCGCCGCCATCACCTACTTGCGCGATACCGGCCTGCTCGACCGCTACGCCACCGTCGCCGTGATCGACCTCGGCGCCACCGGTCTCACCGTCAGCGTCGTCGACTTCGCCGACACCGCCGTCCTGCACTCCGAGCGCACGCCCGCGCTGAGCGGCGATGCCATCGATGAGCTGATCTACCAGCACCTCGTCGACCTGCACTACGCCCGCCGTGGCACCAGGCCCAATCGCGGAACCCTCACCAACCGGGGCAGGGCCGCCAAGGAACATCTGTCCATCGCGCCCGCGGTCACCATCGACCATGTGGCCGGGCAGCCGCTCGAGCTCACCCGCTCCGATTTCGAGGAGCTCATCGGCGGCCTGCTGCGCAGCATCGCGCTGTTCGCGTCGTCGGTGTTCACCCGCGCCCCGAAGTACCCGGAGGCCGTCGCGGTGATCGGTGGGTGCGCCAATATCCCGGCCGTGGTCGACACCCTGCACGATCGTCTCGACGTGCCGGTGCTCACCGTGCCGGACCCGGAGGCGGTGATCGCCAAGGGCGCGGCACTGGTCGCCGACGCCGCCGCGCCGTCCGCGTTGCAGGCTGTCGCGCTCGGTGACGCGCCGTCGGGCACCTTCGCCAAGGTCGCCGGGACACTGGCGGGTGCGGTGGTCGTCGTCGGGCTGGTGATCGGCTACGGCGTGCAGGCCATCTCCCCGGACACCCCCGATGTCACCCCGGCTGGGACGAGCAGCACCGTGCGGCAGCCGCTGCCGGTGGTGCCGCAGCTGCCCCCGCCGACGCCGCAGAACCAGGAGAGCAGCGACCGCACCGACGCCACCAACGCGCCCCCACCCGCGCTGACGCCGAGCCCCGTCGCGCCGGCCACCACACCGTCCAGCACTGCGCCGACCACCACCCCGACGCCGTCCGCGCCCACGTCCACCACAGCGCCGACCCTGCGTCCCGACCCGAATCTGCCCGAGGTCCCTTACCCGGAATCGCCACTTGGCCCGCTGAACAGCGGCTCATCGGGCGGACAGCAGCAGCAACAGCGCCCTTCCACACCCAACACCTATCCCACCCAGACCCCGGCGCGCGGTCACCTGCCGGTGCCGCCCGCCGCGAGCGTCCCGAGCGGACCCCAGCTCCAGCTGGCCGACTGACCCAGCTCGGGTCGCGTCGCCACCGTGTACCGGATCGACTTCCTACGGCGCGGTGGCCGCATCATCGCCGTCCCGGTCGATCAGGCGACGCGAGCGGTCGTCGAGGACCGTCGCCACCCGCCCCGGCAGGCAGATGGCGATCGTCGAGACCGGATCACCCCCGCAGCGCGCTCACCGAGACCGGCAGACCGGGATCGGTGGCAACGGTCAGATCCGCGGGCTGCGCGCCCGCGGCGATCACGTGCGCGCCGAGCGCCGCGATCATCACGCCGTTGTCGGTGCACAATCGTGGCTTGGGGACCCGCAGCGTGAGTCCCGCAGCGGCGCACCGCTCTTCGGCGAGCGAGCGGATGCGGGAGTTGGCGGTGGCGCCGCCGCCGAGCACGATGGTGTCGACCCCGACATCCTGGGCGGCCCGCACCGCTTTCATGGTGAGCACATCGGCGACCGCCTCCTGGAAGGACGCGGCGATATCGGGTATCGGCAACCGGTCGGGTCCGATGCCCTGCCGCTGGGCCGCCTCGACGTAGCGGGCGACCGCGGTCTTGAGACCGGAGAAGGAGAAGTCGTAGCGGGCGTCGCGCGGTCCGGTCATCCCGCGTGGGAACGCAATCGCGTTCGGGTCGCCGTCGGTGGCGGCCGCGTCGAGGTACGGTCCGCCCGGATAGCCGAGGCCGAGCAGCCGGGCGACCTTGTCGAAGGCCTCGCCCGCGGCGTCGTCGACGGTGCTGCCGAGTTCGGTGATCGGGCTGCCCAGGTCGGTGACCTGCAACAGGTGGGTGTGCCCACCCGAGACCAGCAGTGCCACCGCGGGCGGCAGTGGACCGTGTTCGATGGTGTCCACCGCGACGTGGCCGCCGAGATGGTTGAGCGCGTAGAACGGCACGTCCCAGGCCGCCGCGTACGCCTTGGCCGCGGCCACTCCGACCAGCAGCGCACCAGCCAGGCCGGGTCCGATGGTGACGGCGAGCGCGTCGGGCTTGCTGATCCCGGCCGCTGAAAGCGCCCGGCGCATGGCGGGCACGATCGCCTCCAGATGCGCGCGCGAGGCGATCTCGGGGACCACGCCCCCGAAGCGGGCGTGCTGGTCGACGCTGGAGGCCACCTCGTCGGCGAGCAGCTCCAGCGAACCGTCCGCGTGCCGACCGACGATGCCGACGCCCGTTTCGTCGCAGGAGCTTTCGATACCCATGACGATCATGACAGCACCTCGTCCTGCCGGTCGCGGGCCGCCCATTCGTCGGCCGCGGCGGTGAGTTCGGGGCGGCGCATGGTGTAGGCGTCGGCGCCGCTGGGGTGGTAGTAGTTCTTGCGCAGCCCGATGATGTGGAAGCCATGCTTGGCGTAGAGCGCGATGGCGGGCGCGTTGTCGGTGCGCACTTCGAGGAACACCGGCCCGCCGCGTTCGCCCGCCGTGGCCAGCAGCGCCTCCAGCAGCAGGGTGCCGATGCCGCCGCGGTGGCAGCCCGGATCGACGCCGATGGTGTGCACCTCGGCCTCGGGGTTGGCGGGGTCGCCGAGCAGCGCGATGCCCGCGTAGCCGACCATCCGGTCGTCGGCGTCGCGGGCGGTGATGTAGCGATTGTGCCGTCCGGCCAGCTCGGACCGGAACGACACCGCCTGCCACGGGTCGTCCTCGGGGAAGAGCAGATGCTCCAGCTCGACGCAGCGGTCGATGTCGAACACCGTCATCGGTGCGATCCGGTAGCCGGACACGGCGGTCACGCTCCGGTCCGGTCGAGGGTGCGGAAGCTGTTCTCCACCGCGTCCGGCCTGCGCAGATACAGCGGAACGAGCGGTTCCGGGGCGGTACCGGCGAGCAGCTCGGTGGCGGCGACCGTCACCAGACCCGCCGGTGACGGCGTCTCGACGGGCAGCACCGGCAGATCGAACAGGTCGACATGCGCGGCCGAACCCGCGATCGCGACCGCGGCGCCGATCGGTACCTCCGCGGGCTTGCACACCTCGGGACCGGCCACCCGCGCGCCGTTCAGATAGCGGGCCCAGTACACCTCGCGCCTGCGCGCGTCGGTGACCACGAGCAGTTCACCGGCATCGCGCTGCTCGGTGGCCGCCTGGGCGGCGATGGCGTCCAGGCTGCACACCCCGTACACGGGCAGGCCGAGCGCGTCGCCGAACGCGGCGGCGGTGGCCATACCGACCCGGAGGCCGGTGAATGGGCCGGGTCCGACGCCGACGACCACGGCGTCGAGTTCGTCGCGGCGCTTGCCCGCCTCGGTGAGGCACTCCAGGATCTGCGGGGTGAGCACTTCCGCGTGGGCGCGGGCGTCGACCTTCACGCGGGCGGCGAGCGGCGCCACGGCGGGCCGGGTGTCCGCGGCGGCGGCAGGTGACAGATGCACCAATCCCGCTGTAACGGCGGGTGTCGCGGTGTCGACTGCTAGTACGAGCATGATTGCCTCAACAATACCGGGTGGTATCCGCGCCTGGCGCGCAGCTGTGCCGCCCGGCGGGGAACTATTCGATCCACTCCCAGATCGCCGTGCGCACATCGGATTCCGGTTCCCTGGTCAGCTGCACCCGCAGATGCCGTTCGGCGAGGTGTTCCACGACACCCTTGCCCCACTCCACCACCACGACCGCGTGGTGCAGGTCGGTGTCGAGATCGAGCGCGTCGAGTTCGTCCAGGTCGCCGCCGAGGCGGTAGGCGTCGACGTGCACCAGCGCGATTCCCGGCGTGCCGTCGGGCCGCTGTCCGGCCTTGTGCGCCCGCGCGATGATGAATGTCGGCGAGCTGACCCTGCCCACCACACCGAGACCGGCCGCGATTCCCCTGGTCAGCGCGGTCTTGCCGGCACCGAGCGGGCCGTCGAGCACCACCAGGTCGCCCGCGCGCAGGGTCGCGGCCAGCTCCCGACCGAAGGCCTCGGTGTCGTCGACGGTGGCCAGCACGCGCTGCCGCTGGTCAGCCACCGACGACCTCCTCGTCCCGCGCGTCGCCGAAGCCGGCCCGCGTGAGCAGCCGGTCGAGCGCCGCCATCGTCAGTTCCGGGTACTGCATGTGCGGCATGTGCGCGGCCGCTGCCACCCGCACCAGCTCGCTGCCAGGCAGTGCCGCCGCGAGCGCACGCGAGTTACGGAACGGGATCACCATGTCGTGCGCGCCGCCGAGGACCAGCACCGGCACCTCGGCAAGGACCGTGAGTGCCGCCGACTCGTCGTGCAGCTCAATCGCTTTCAGGAACTTCTCGATCGTCGCGACCGGGGTGCGGTCGATCATCATGGTGGTGAAACGCGACAGCGTCGGGCTCACCGGCCCGTGAAACGAGCTGACGTGCAGAATCGGAGCGACGACCTGTTTGCCCGCGGCGCGGCTCACCTGCACCAGCGCGGGCGCGGTGCGCGCCGCCATCCGGAAGCCGTCGATCGCCGGGTTGCGCAGCAGCTGCGGCAGCCCCGTCGAGGTCACCTCGGCGGCGGCGGTACACAGCAGCCCCACCGCGACGACGCGCTTGGCGACCAGTTCCGGGAACTGCGCGGCCGCGGCGAGCACCGCCATCCCGCCGAGCGAGTGGCCGATCAGCACCACCGGCCCGGTCGGCGCGCACTCGCGCAGCACGGTCGCGACGTCGTGGCCGAGCTGCTGCACCGTGCAGCTGTCGGTACTCGGCGTGCCGGAGCGGCCGTGTCCGCGCTGGTCGAAGAAGACCATCCGGATCCGATCGCCCCACAGCGCGGCGAGGTCGCGGCGCTGGAAGTGGAACGACTCCATGCTGTTGCAGAAGCCGTGCACGAAGACGATCGTCAGCTCGGCGGAGTCGTCGCCGTAGGTGCGGGTGGCCAGCGACACGCCGTCGTCGGCGAACACCACTCCCGGCGCGTCCTCGTCGATCAGAGCGAAGTTCTCGTCGCGGTACTCGTCGCGTTCGGCGGGCCAGATGACCCGCGCGCCGATCCGGCGCAGGGTGTGCGCCACCGCGAGCGCACCGAGCACGCCCGCCGTCGCCACACCACCACGGCGGATGGCCTTGGCGCGCCTCACCGGCCGGTCCCCACGTAGCGACGGACCGCGCGACCGCGTGGTGAGCACACGATCTCGTAGTCGATGGTGTCGAGCAGCCGGGCCCAGTCGAGCGCGCGCGGGTGCCCGGCGCCGCCGCCGAACAGCACCGCCGTGTCGCCGGGCCGTACCCCGCCCACGTTGTCGCCGAGGTCGACCATGAACTGGTCCATACACACGCGCCCGACATTACGGTGCCTGCTACCGCCCAGCCACACCTCGAAACGCCCACTCAGCGAACGGAACACCCCGTCGGCGTAACCGGCGGGTACCAACGCGACGGTGGTGTCACGTGGCGCGATCCAGCGGTGGCCGTAGGAAACGCCCTGCCCCGCTGCGACCTTCTTCACCAGCGTGACCTCGGCCTGCAAAGTCATCGCGGGCCGCAGCCCGAACTCGCCGAGCTCGGGGATGGGCGAAAGCCCGTAGACGGCGATGCCGGGACGGACCAGGTCGAAGTGCAGGTCGGGCCGGGTGAGGGTGGCCGCGGAGTTGGCCAGGTGGACCTGTTCCGGTTCCAGGCCGTGCTCCTTGGCCTGGGCGATCGTCTCCACGAACCGTTCGCGCTGCCGGTCCAGCACCGGGTGCTCGGGTTCGTCGGCGTGCGCGAGATGGGAGAAGATCGCCCGGAACCGGACCGTCTGTTCGTCGACCAGCCTGCGCAGTACCCGCAGGAGCTGTGGGTATTCGGCGGCGGACACACCGTTGCGGTTCAGGCCGGTGTCGACCTTGAGCGAGATCGTCGCTGGGTGCCCGCCTGCGGTAGCGGCCCGCTCGACGGCCCGCAGCTGGGCGAGCGAGGACACCCCGATCTCGATCCCGGCGGCGATGGCGGCGGCGTAGTCGGCGTCGATGGTGTTGAGCCAGCACAGGATCGGTGCGGTGATACCCGCCGCGCGCAGGGCCAGCGCTTCGGCCACCGTGGTGACGCCGAGTTCTGCCGCCCCCGCGCCGAGCGCGGCCCGCGCCACCTCGACTGCGCCGTGGTTGTAGCCGTCCGCCTTGACCACCGCCATCACCCCGGCGCCCTGCGCGAACTCCCGCAGGACACGCACGTTGTGGGCAATGGCATCCAGGTCGATGACAGTTTCCACTTGCGCATTCACGGCTTCGATCCTGCCAGGACCCGCACCGTTACCCGCACCTGGGGCGACACGTGCGCACCCGGACTGCTCGGCGCCGTGGTGCGCCCACCGCGCGGGGGTGGGTCGGCGAGCCGGAATGCGCCCCGGCATCACCGGACCAGCACCGTAGCCCAACCGGCCCCTACTCGCCGGCGAGTTCGCGCAGCACCCGGACGGCCGCGCGGATATGACCGAGCAGCGGCGTAGCAGAGATCGGCGCGCCGACCGGCCGACCGGCGTGCGCGGCGAGGTCGGCGGCGAGCGCGTGCACCCTGGCGGCGGCCGCGGCCGACCAGGCGGGCGGGCGTCCCGCGGCGAGTAGCGCGCCGAGGATCCCGGACAGCACGTCACCGGAGCCCGCGGTGGCTGCCCACGAGCCGCCCGCATCGCTGACCAGTGTCGGTTCGCCCGGTGCCGCGATGAGCGTGGCCCGGCCCTTGAGCAGGACGGTCAGCTGCCAGTCCTCGGCGAGCGCCCGCACGGCCGCGACCCGGTCCGGCCCGAGCGTGGTGCCGGTGAGCCGGGCGAATTCTCCCGCGTGCGGGGTGAGCACCGTCGGCGCGGTGCGTCCACGGACCAGTTCCGGTTCGGCCGCGAGCAGCGTGAGCCCATCGGCGTCGACGACCACCGGCAGCTCGGTGGCGAGTATCTCGGCGAGGCGCTGCCGTGCCGCCGCGTCGGTGCCTGCGCCCGGTCCGAAGACCCACGCCTGCACCCGGCCGGTCTCCCCGATCGTCGCGCTGGCGATCACCTCGGGGAACTTCGCCAGCACCTCGGTGTCGTCACCGGCGTAGCGCACCATCCCCGACGTCGCGGACACCGCGGCACCGGTGCTGAGTACCCCGGCGCCGGGGTAGGTGGAGCTCCCGGCGCATACGCCGACCACCCCCTGGGTGTACTTGTCGTCCGTCGCGGCGGGGACCGGCCAGCCTGCGCCGACGTCGGCCGGGTCGAGCTGGGCAAAACCCGGCTCCGGCAGCCTTAATCCGATCGGCACCAGCACGATTCGCCCGCACTGTGCCGCCGCCAGCGCGTGGACCGGCTTGTACGCGCCGAACGCCACCGTCACCGCGGCCCGCACCGCCGGTCCGCCGATCGCACCGGTGTCCGGGTCGACACCGCTGGGCAGGTCGGCGGCGACGATCGGAACGTCAAGGGCCGCAACCATCTCCGCCGCACCTGGCCGCAGGGGACCACGGCCGGAGATCCCGACGATCCCGTCGATCACCAGATCCACCGCGCCGAGCCGCTCGACCACCCGGCCACCGGATTTCCGCAGCGCCGCGAGCCCGTCGCGGTGTGCGCGTTCGGGATTCAGCAGCACCGCGGTGACCGCCACCCCGCGCCGCGCCAGCATCGATCCGGCCCACAGCGCGTCACCACCGTTGTCGCCCGACCCCACGAGCAGCCCCACCACCCGACCGGCGACACCGCCGGTGCGCGACCGCAATTCCGCCGCGACGACCGTCGCCAGCCCGTAGGCGGCCCGCCGCATCGGCATCCCGGCGGGCACTCGGGTGAACAGTTCCGCCTCGGCCGCCCGCACCTCGTCGGTGGTGTAGTAGCCACGCCGATCCGACATCGTCGCCTCCCGATCGCGCCGCCGCGGGCCACGACCGGCCCGCGATCGTTCGCAGACTACGCTGCACACCCATGTCGATGGTTCGTCACCGCGCCGCGTCCGCCCTGCTCCTCGCCGGATGCGCCGCGGCCACCACCGTGTTCGCCGCAGGCTGCTCCGGCGACTCGGACAGCGCCGCGTCCACCACCCGCACGCCGCGCCCGGTCGCCACCACGACCGCCCAGACTCCGCACGCCCCGACCGACCACACCATCTCGGTCTCGGACATGACGTACTCGCCCGCCGAGATCACCATCAAGGCGGGCGAGACCGTCACCTGGAAGTTCGACGACCGGGCCCCGCACAACGTGCAGGGCATCGGCGACAAGGCGATGGGCATCAACAGCCCCATCATCACCAAGGGCGAATGGTCCTACACCTTCACCCAGCCCGGCACCTACCGCTACCTGTGCAGCCTGCACCCGGACATGCGCGGCACCGTCACCGTCGAGTGACTATTCGACCGTGACCGACTTGGCCAGGTTGCGCGGCTTGTCGACGTCGTAGCCGCGCGCCTGGGCCACCTCGGCGGCGAAGATCTGCAACGGCACCGTCGACAGCAGCGGCTGGTACAGGGTGGGCGCCGCCGGGATCTCGATCAGATCGTCGGCGAACGGGCGCACCGTGTCGTCGCCCTCCTCGGCGATCACGATGGTGCGCGCCCCGCGTGCCTGGATCTCGCGGATATTGCTGAGCAGTTTCGAGTGCAGCACCGGACGGCCCTTCGGCGACGGCATCACCACGATCACCGGCAGACCGTCTTCGATCAGCGCGATCGGGCCGTGCTTGAGCTCGCCCGCCGCGAAGCCCTCGGCGTGCATGTAGGCGAGTTCCTTGAGTTTGAGCGCGCCTTCCAGCGCCACCGGATAGCCGACGTGGCGGCCGAGGAACAGCACCGTCGGCACCTGTGCCAGCTCGCGTGCGATGGCCCGCACCTGCGACCCCGTCTCCAGCACCCGCGCGATCAGCTTCGGCATGGCCTCGAGCTCGGCGAACTCGCGAGCCACCTCGTCGGGGTACTTCACCCCGCGCGCCTGCGCGAGCGCCAGCCCGACCAGGAAGTTCGCCGCCACCTGCGCGAGGAACGCCTTGGTGGAGGCGACGCCGATCTCCGGGCCGGTCCTGGTGTAGATCACCGCGTCGGACTCGCGCGGGATCTGCGCGCCGTTGGTGTTGCAGATGGCGAGCACGCGCGCCTTCTGCTCCTTGGCGTGGCGCACCGCCTCCAGCGTGTCGGCGGTCTCACCGGACTGCGAGATGGCCACCACCAGCGTCGACCGGTCGAGCACCGGGTCGCGGTAGCGGAACTCGCTGGCCAGTTCGACCTCGACCGGCACCCTGGTCCAGTGCTCGATCGCGTACTTGGCGAGCAGACCAGCGTGATAGGAACTGCCGCACGCGACGACGAACACCTTGTCGAACTCGCGCAGTTCCTGATCGGCGAGACGCTGTTCGTCGAGGACGATCCGGCCGCCCTTCTCGTCGACGACGAAATGCCCGATCAGGGTGTCGGCGACCGCGGAAGGCTGTTCCTCGATCTCCTTGAGCATGAAGTAGTCGTGGCCGCCCTTCTCGGCGGCGGCCAGGTCCCAGTCGATGGTGAACGGCCTGCTGACCACACCCTCGGTCCCGCCGTCGAAGTCGGTGACGGTATAGCTGTCGGCGGTGATCACCACGGCCTGGTTCTGGCCGAGTTCCACCGCCTCCCTGGTGTGCTCGATGAACGCGGTCACATCGGAGGCGATGAACATCTCGCCCTGCCCGACACCGACGACCAGCGGCGTCGACTGCCTGGCCGCGATGATCGTGCCCGGATGGTCGGCATGGGTGAAGACCAGCGTGAACGCGCCCTCCAGACGACGCAGCACGGCCAGCGCGCTCGCGGTGAAGTCACCCGCGGTCGGCCCTTCGGCATAGGCGCGGGCGACCAGATGCACGGCCACCTCGGTGTCGGTCTCGCTCAGCAGCTCGACGCCGGCGTCCTCGAGCTCGCGGCGCAGCGGCGCGAAGTTCTCGATGATGCCGTTGTGGACGACAGCCAGCTTCCCGGACGCGTCCCGATGCGGGTGCGCGTTGCGGTCGGTCGGCGCGCCGTGGGTGGCCCACCTGGTGTGACCCATCCCGCTGGTACCGGCGAACCGCCCGGCGGCAGCGGCGTCCAGTTCGGCCTCCAGATTGGCCAGCTTGCCCGCCTTGCGCTCGATGGCGATCGACCCGTTCCCGTCGAGGATCGCCACCCCCGCCGAGTCGTAGCCGCGATACTCCATGCGCCGCAACGCGTCGACGACAACGCCGAGCGCGTCCCGGTACCCGACGTAGCCCACGATTCCGCACATGGTTCTCCACCCTACTGATCGGCTACCCTTCACGCCGTGTCGGTGTCTGCAAAGTCGCTCCTGAGCACCCTGTCCGCGCGTGGCCCCCATCGGGTGCTGCGCGGAAACCTCGGCATCGCGGGCCAGCCGGGTGTGGTGTTCACCCCCGAGGCCGGGTCAAACCTGCCCGCGGTCGCGTTCGCGCACAGCTGGCTGACCAGCTCCGAGAACTACAAGAGCCTGCTCGAGCACGTCGCCTCGTGGGGTTTCGTCGTCGCCGCCCCCGACACCGAACGCGGCCCGATCCCGTCCCATCTCGACCTCGCCACCGACCTGCTCACCACGCTCGACATCGTCAGCCAGGTCCGCCTCGGCGACGGCACCATCAGCGTGCACCCCGACCGCATCGCCCTTGCGGGCCACGGCATGGGTGCCGGTGCCGCCGTGATCGCCGCCGCGCAACGCCGCGTCGCCGCCGTCGCCGCACTGTTCCCCGCCCCCACCTCCCCGGCCGCGGAGAACATCGCCCCCGAACTCGACCTGCCCGGCCTGATCCTGGCCGGCGCGACCGACCTCGACTCGGTCAGCTCCAACGCCCGCGTCCTGGCCACCAACTGGGCAGGCCCCACCATCCTGCGCACCATCGACGGCGCCACCCACAACGGCATCATCGAAGGCCGCCGCCTCTTCGCCGCCCTCGGCGCGGGCCGCTACGAACACAAAACCGAGAAGACCACCCGTGCCCTCCTCACCGGCTACCTGCTGCACACCCTCCTCGCCGACAAGACCTACGCCCCCTTCACCGACCCCGAAGCCGTCCTTCCCCACACGACCGTCGTCGACCCGGAAGCCGTGGTCGAAGAGGAGGCTCCCAAACTGTCGGTCGGCACGATCGCAAAGCTCATCCGGAAGTAGCCCGACTCAGCCGAAACCGGACTTCCACCTCAACCAGAAGACTGCTGGTCCGGTAGAGTCTCGAGCCATCGGGGCGGGGAGCCTCGGGGGTACCGGAGTCGGTAGGAGGGGCGGAGGCAGATGCGCCGGGGAACAACAGTGAGTACCGCGCTGCGGGGTGGTCGGCGATGAGCTGGCTGGCCAGAATCGATCGCATCACCAGCGAACACATCGATGCCGTACGGGAGACCGAAGGCCGCATCGAGCAGGTCGAGCGCGAAGCCGCGGAAGCGACGCAGCGGATCGGCGAGCGTGTCGCGGCGATGGGATTCGGCGCGGAGACGCCGGAGGAGCAGGCGGCTCGCGAGGCACGGGAGGAACGGGACCGGCTCATGTACGAGTACCGGATGCGCACCCGGCAGGCAGCCCAGCCGAGCCATCAGCGGGAAGTGTATGTCCAGCCGACGGACTGGACGGATGTCGACGAGGCCAGGGCGAATGGGTTCGGCCGCGATTCGTGGTTGGTGTAGGTGATGAGCGGCATTCTCAATATCGATACGACTGTCGTCCGGCAGCAAGGCGCCGAGATGACCTCCGCTTCGCAAGAACTATCCGCGGTGGCGGGTTCGTGGGGGAACATGTTCGCCGAGAACGACTTGGGTGACGAGTACAGCGCCGAGGCGAAGAACATCGTCGCAGGCTTCGAAGCCGTCGCCTCCGCGGTCAAGAACTGGTCCAGTTCGTGCAGCGCGTTCGGCGACGCTTTCACCAATAGCGCCGACAATGCGCAATACACCGATAATCAATTCGCCGGCGAAGTCAATCGGGTCTCCGTCGACAGCAAGGGTGACCTCACCGTCGAGGGGAAGTAGCCGATGGCTGATCAATCCGAACTCGGGCTCGGCAGTGGGGGCACCGACGCCAGGATCATCGAGCACGGTTCCGGGACCGATCCGTCAGCGGTGTGGGCAGAATTCGGCCCCGACGGCAACACCGCTACATCGCTCGGCGACTCGATCGCCGCAGACACCGGTGAATATGACCTCAGCCGAGACGCGTGGGGCATACTTAATTTCGGTACCAGAATGTCCGACATGACCGATGACATCTTGTTCTGGTTCCACCTCGTTCAGGCTCGCTACGAACTCGCGTGCGAGGGTGGCGGTGCGGGCGCCATTGGAATCTGTCTGGAGTCCGAGAACGCGATCGACAAGGCGTACTACAAGCAAGCCGACATGACATTGAACAATCTCGTCGGTGCAGGCAATCGCATCTCCAGCGCGCTCCCGAAGGTGACGGCGGCGCAGACCAGCCAGCTCCAGGTGGCACAGACTCTGGAATACGCCTGGCAGGGCGCGAGTGGCCAGGCGGCGAAAGACAAGCTCAGCACGCTCAACGAGTGGTCGGAAGAAGCCAGCACCGAAATCAGCGCCCTGCCAGGGGTCCTCGACGCGGCAGTGGATGGGATGAAGAGCTGTCTGCAGCGCAAAGCCAACGCCTTCCGCAAGCTCTATCAGGTCACCGAAATCAATGGCGTCGAGATGAGCAATGGTGACAGCGGCGGACGGGGGATCAATACGAATGACGACGATGACGCTTCACTGGGCAACGACGATGTTTCCTTGATCCTCAATTACGCGCTTCGCCGTGGGATCGGCGATGGTGTTCGGGCCAGGATCAAAGGCCTTGCCGAGCAGGGTGTATTCGGAACCAACACGAATGTCCTGACCGGCCATACCACCTATCACGACCGCGGCAACAGCACGAACGCGGAATTCGACAAGACAGCGTTCGACACTGAAGCTGTCGCGCTGTGCGTGGCCTGGCGGACAACCTTCAAGGAAAGCGCCGAAGGGTTCTTCAGGGCATACACCACGCTGTGCGCGGATACCGATGCCGCCGTCAAGGCCTACCTGCAGGTGGTCAGCGACGCCCTGAACAACGTCGCGCATCTCTCCACACCCCCGGCCCCGGAAACCCCGCCGACAGAACAACAGCAGACCACAACTCAGCAGACGACAACCACGTCGACCGGCGGCACCCCCGTCACCACCACCACCGAAGACGACGACACCGACACCACCACCGCGGGAACCACCAACCCCACAACGACAACGGATACCGACGACGACAACGACGACGACGAGTCGACCACCGACCTGAGCAGCTTGCTCTCCACCGTTTCCAGCGGTCTGTCGACCTTGAGCTCGGTGGTCGGTGAACTGTCGAGCCTCACCTCGGGATCATCGGACTCCGCCGAATCCATCGCCGAGTCGATCGGCACCGGCCTCAGCTCCCTCGCGACCTCGATCACCAGCGGCATCGAACAGTTGAGCGGCCTGTTCAACGGCACGGGTACCACCGAATTCACCATCGCCGGAACCACTGTCAGTGTCGGCACCGGCGAGAACGGCCAGCTCACGCTCACCACGACGAACTCCGAGGGCGCGGCCAACGAGTACAGCCTCACCCTGAACGAGAACGGCGTCCCGGTGATCACCGACAACACCGAATCAGGTGTCACCGGTACTGGCGAGCCGTCGTCCGCTTCCGGGCAGGCCCCCGCAGGCCTCGAAGACGGTGGCACCACCGCGGGCCCGACCGCGAATCCCACCGGGGCACTCAACGCCAAGGGCCAGGAAGCCGAACACAATCCGGGCACCTACAACAACGCGCCCTTGTGGACAGCCGACGACGAACCCGCCGAGACCCCGCAGCCAACCGTCCCCGACGCCGGTCCGGCCACGGCCCCTGGCAGTTCGGGTGCGCAGCTGGCCGAAGCGGGCCCGCTGTAAGCGCCGACACGACCAAGCGATAGACAGGGAACACTGTGGACACCAGGGGGACATCCGAGACCTTCGCCGGTTACGGAATCGAGCGGATTCTCGGCCGGGGTGGGATGGGGACCGTGTACCTCGCCAGGCATCCGCGGCTCCCGAGGTTGGTCGCACTCAAGATCCTCAACTCGGATCTGCTCGGCGACAACGAGATCCGGCTGCGTTTCGAGCGCGAAGCGGACCTGGTGGCACAGCTCGATCATCCGAATATCGTCGCCGTTCAGGACCGCGGGTTGGCTGGCGACAACCTGTGGATCGCGATGCAGTACGTCGCAGGCTGCGACGCCGGGGCCCTCGGCATGGTCGATCCGGCACGGGCGATCCGCATCATCACCGAGATCGCGGCGGCACTGGACTTCGCGCACGGTCGAGGCATCCTGCATCGTGATGTGAAGCCGGCGAATATCCTGCTGTCCAGCCCGGAGCCCCACCAACCCGAACGCGTACTACTCGCGGACTTCGGTATTGCACGGCTTCGAGATGACGTGAACGGCCTCACCCAGACCGGTACCTTCACCGCGACATTGGCCTATGCCTCCCCCGAGCAACTCTCCGGCGGCGTCCTGGATCACCGCAGCGACCAGTACTCCCTGGCCTGCACGCTGTTCACGCTCCTCAGCGGCACCGCTCCCTTCGCGGCAACCAATCCGGTGGCGGTCATCGGCGCCCACATGTCCGCGCCGCCGCCACGGGTTTCGGAGCGGCGGCCGGGTTTGCCACCGGGATTGGACATGGTCATCCAGCGGGCATTGGCGAAAGATCCACGTCAGCGGTTCGACTCCTGCACCCAGTTCGCGCTGGCCGCGGCTCGGGAACTGAGCAACGCAGCGGTGGCCCCGAGGAACCGGCCGACCCCGGCGCCCACCTGGACACCGGAAATGCTTGCGAACGCGCAAACCGCCATTACGCCACCAGGATTCGTCCCGCTCCCACGAACCCCGCAGAGCATGGCACCGAGACCGACGGCACCGTCCGGCCAGGGTCCGTTGCTGTTCGCTTTGTGGTTCGCGTTCTTCGCGCTCGTATTCACGACAAGCGGACTGGACTACTGGGCGAGGTGGTATTCCATCGAAATCGTGGGAACAGCGTTCGCACTTCTGGTGCTGGTGCCGTTGGGGCTGGCAGCCCGATTCGGTTTCCTCCTCGGTCCTCGTGTCCTGAGCGTGGCCGGCGTCAGTATCTGCCTCGCAGGCAGCGCGCTGACTCTCGCGCTGGGCGATCAATCCTTCGCGAGGTCCGCGACCAGTGCCGTGGTGATCGCGTCGGCCGCGGCTGTCCTCGGCCATGCCATGGCAGTCCAGTACAGCGCTCGGCCACCGAGGCACCCGGATTGGCGGATAGCGGGCTCCCTCGTCGGGGCTCCGGTCGCCGTGGTCGGATTGATCGAGCTGATGTACCGCACCGGCGACCAGGGCTGGTGGGACCTTTGGTCAGGCTCCTATCTGCTCCAGTGGGTACCCCCGCCGGCGGTCGTGGCGGTGGTACTGCTCGTCGCACGGCGCCCCGCACCTGAGATCCGCGAGGACGCGAAGGCCCCGTTCGTGTGGATTGTGGGAAGTGGATTGGCCGTGCTGGCCGCCTCTGTTCCGATCATGTACGCCCAGCAGGAGAGCCCCCTGGTCATCTGGACTTCCCTCTCGCTCGGCGTCATCGCTATGACCCTGGCGATTCGTCTGGTGGTACGAGGTCTGCGCGATCAGTCGTAAGGCGACACGATCGGTCGGTCTCTTGGCAGTCGCCCTGGCGGGCACGGTGTCGAGGGCCAGCGGGAAGTCGGGGCGCAGGTGCACGATGGACGGGATGGGGCCGACATGTTGGCCTCGATCGCCGCGACCGGATTGGTCGCGGCGAAGCGGATTTCGTCGGCCTACCGTGCTCAGACTGCCCCGGCCGGTCTCACCCGTCCACTCGAGCGCGGGATTCTCAGTCCAGCCAGGTGGACCGGCGGTAGTACTCGGACTCGGAGTCGTAGTCGCCATCCGACGGAGCGACCGTCGATCGGGCTTCCCGCGCGGCACGAGCCCGCGCCACCACCGCCCGGATCTCGGCTTGCCGCTGCTGTTCGGGTGTCATGGTCGGGTCGGGGACGAAAGGGGCCGCTACGGGAGGCGCCGCCGCGCGTGCGGGGGCCTCGTAGTCTGGTTCCGGCTGTACCGGCTGCGGCTCAGCGGTTTCGGTGGCCTCCGGCTCCTGCTCGGCCAGTTCTCGCAGGCGCGCCGCGGCGTCGACGGCGAACTGTTCGGCGCGCATCGCGGTCTGCCGGTCGATCTCATCGATCTCGTCCATCAGCAGCGCCGACCGCCGCCGCGCTTCCGCCGCGATCTGCTCGATCTCTGCCGCGTAGTCCACGGTCGACTATCCGCCCGAAAACGCGGACGATCCGCCAACAATCACAGCGGACCCGCTTCGGCCAGCACAGCTCCGCTGTCGCCCGGATCGCTCACCGGCTGATCGATACTCGGGACATGTTCACTGTCGGCCTCCTGCCGGGCCGGGCGTGGGCCGACGGGAACACCGCCAGCCACCGAGCCCGAAGACTCTTCGCCGGAACCGATTTCGCTGGTCACCGGCGCGTCGGTGAGATCGGGAGTTTCCGGGCTGGTCGCATCGGGAGCACTGGTCACGCCGCCATCGCTCGCGCCGGGTTCCCCGTCGCTGGTGCCGGATTGTGGTGTGCCCGAACCGAGTACGCCGGCCGACTCATCCCCTTGATCGGTGGTCTCGCCCGACGCATCTTGGGTGAGAACAGGATTCCCGTTCTCGTCCAGCGAGAGCGTGTACTGGCTCGTCGCACCACTGGAATCGGTGGTGGTCAGTGTCAGCCCGTTCGCCCCCGCTTCGATACTCACCGTGGTGTCGCCCAGCTGGAACGACGCCTCCTGCCCCTCGGCCGACAGCAGGCTGCTCGCCTGTTCCGTCAGCTGCTCGATGCTGTCGCCGAGCGACGTACCCGCCGACTCGATCGTGGAGGTGATCGTGTCGCCCAGATCGCCGGTCAACGCCTCCGAGACGGTGGTGCCCAGATCGCTGATCGTCGAAGCGAGGGTGCTCAGCGCCGTGCTGATGTCGGAGTCGTCGGTCGTCGAGTCGTCGTCGGTGGACGAGTCGTCGGTGGTGGTCTCCTTCGTCGTCGTCTTCACCGTCGACCCGGTGGTCGTGTCACCGGTTTGCGTACCGGCCGTGGTGGTCTGACCACCGTTGTCCGTCGTCTGATCACCATTCGATGTCGTCTGATCACCCGGTTGGGTACCAGCCGTGGTGGTCTGATCGTCCGTCGTCTTCGGCTGGTCGCCTCGTGGCTGCGAGTCCTCGACGGGGGCTACTTCGGTGCCCGACACAGACGGGTAGCTTCGCTCGACAACTCCGGCAGCCGCTGACTCCACGGCATCGAGAAGACTCTCGACAGCGATTCGAGTCGTGGTGCATTGATCGGTGAAGATCCGCACCTTGCCGTTGTAGTCGGGCATGAAGACGATAGACAGCCAGCGTCGGCACATGTCCTTGATCGCGTCGCGGTACTCCCTGGATGTCTTGTTCTTGATCTCCGCGGAAGTATCCGGGATATCCGTCACGCCTTCGGAGTTGCGATGTGCCGTGATCGCTGCCAACTCCTCGTTCAGGAGCCCGCTCCCGGTCTTCGAGGCGTCGATAACACTGTCGATGTCAGCTGGAGCCAGGCCACCTACCGTAGGGACCGATTTCGTCTTCTTACCCCCGTAGTACTTGTCCACCGCGTCGTCCATCAATGTCAAGACGGTGTCTGCCTTGGCCTGAACAAGTCCGGGAATCTCCGCTGCGGCTTTGGAGAGTGCAGCTTCGAAGGTCCGTATCTTGTCTCGGTCCTCACTCGCCATGGTGGCGATCTGCCCCAGCTGACCCGCCGCAGCAGCGGCGGCCTCGCCCTGCCACCCAGCCTGCATAGTTCCGGCGGCCGACTGTTGCGCACTGATCTTGGCGTCGGCCGTGGTCACGAGCTGGCGAAGCGCGCCTGCGGCGGCCTCGAGATTCGCGATGTTCATGTCGCGCTCGTTGTCGTATGGCCGAACCAACTCGTAGAAGTCGAAGCTCCCGCCGAAAGCCGCGACGTATCGGGGCCCTAGCTGCTCGAAGTACTGCAGACCGGGAGCGCCGTCGTCGAGCACGTCGTTGATAGGTCTGGTCATCGCTGCGCCTACTTCACCGGTGCTGGGGCAGCGCCGTCGAGGCCGCGCGCGGTGGTCTTGTCGACAGCGGTGTACGTGATGGCCGCCTTGCCGATCGCGTCCGCAAGCTGCTCGGAAGCGCTCGTCCAGACCTTCGCCCAGCTGACCACCCGATCCAACGCCGAATCGATCTTCTGGCCACTACTGGAGTACGCCCGCCCAGCATCGGCAGCAACCCACGCCGCTGCCGCGACCTCCTTCGCCGAGGTCCGGGTTGTCGTCACGGTGTCGGTCACGGTGTCGACCGTCTGCGACATCGCCACCGGGTCTGCCACGAATCCGCCTGAAACCGTATCGCCCATTCCCCCACCTTCCGGCTACCTCGGATGCGCCACACCGGCGCCTTACCTACTTCGACGCGCGAACCCACCCACCGGTTCCCGCACCGGCCGCACGAATTCACTCCCCCTAGGTCCCCTGGTCGGTCCGCCGCCACACTGACGTCCCGCCCGGATGACGGTGATACTCCGTGCCTGCTCCTCAGCCTGCCAACTGGCTCACCAGCCGACTGCCCGTCATCTTGTACTCACCGTCGACGAGTTCGTACACGGTGACGAAACCGTCGATATAGGCCGAGTCGACGTCGGCCACGTGCGGAACCGGACGCGCGCTACTCACCCAGGTTCCCCTGATCGGTCCGCCGCCACTCCGATGTCCCATCGGGATGACGGTGGTACTCCCAGGCGGCATAGTCCCCGTCGGACTCCACCACTGTCACATGATCGGCGATACCGTCCTGGTCGTAGTCGGACCAGACGCTCGTGCCGTGGGCATCGCTGTCGGTGATGGAGTCGACCACTCCGTCGCCGTCGAGGTCCTGAGCGGGCTGATGGAGTTCGACGGGGCCTAGGTCGGTCAGGGGTGAATGGGCGTCGATGTCGGGTAGACCGAGGCCGGGGATGTCGCCCGAGGTGACCATGGGACTCCTCCTCAAACCAGAAACTCGCGGATGACGGCGCGGCGGGATCACCACCATCCTGTCATCCGCGAGCGGCTCACGGGGACCTCGGTCCTCACTTCTTGGGCATCATCAGCCACAGGATCAGGTAGATGAGGAACTGGGGGCCGGGCAACAGGCAGGAGACCACGAAGACCAGGCGGACGATATTGGCGTTCCAGCCGAAGTACTCCGCGATCCCTCCGCAGACGCCTGCGATCCATTTGTCGCTGGTCGAACGGGTGAAGCGGCGGGCGGGGGCAGTCATTGTGTGGCGCCTTCCTTGTCGAACGGTGATGACTCCACTGTGCCGATCGGCGGCCGGCCGGCGCATCGGTCACCGGACCTATTCGCACCCTGATTTCCGCCGGGCCCGATCTCAGGGTCACACCCCGAGACGGGCAGACTGAGGGCGTGAGCACCACATTGCAAGCGACCGGTCTGTCCGCGGGACATGCCGAGCGGACCCTGTTCGCGGACCTCGACTTCACCCTCGCGCCCGGCGATGTGATCGGTCTGGTCGGCGTGAACGGAGCGGGCAAGTCGACACTGCTGCGGATGCTGGCCGACCGCACGCCCGCCACCGGCAGCATCACCGTGAGCCCGCCCGACGCGACGGTGGGCTACCTGGCGCAGGAACCCGAGCGGATCGACGGCGAGACGGTGCTCGAGTTCCTGGCCAGGCGCACCGGGGTCGCGCACGCGCAGCGGGTGATGGACGACGCGGCCGAACGCCTCGGTGACGGCGGGGACGACGACTATTCGCCCGCGCTCGAGCACTGGCTCGCCCTCGGCGGCGCCGACCTGGACCAGCGGGCCGAGGAGGTGGCCGCCGAACTCGGGCTCACCGACGGTCTGCCCGGCGGCTTGCACACCCCGATGACCGGCCTGTCCGGCGGCCAGGCCGCGCGGGCGGGGCTGGCCTCGGTGTTGTTGTCGCGCTTCGACGTGCTGCTGCTCGACGAGCCGACCAACGACCTCGACCTGGACGGCCTGGACAGGCTGGAACGCTTCGTCGCCGGGGTGCGGGTGCCGCTGATGGTGATCAGTCACGACCGGGAGTTCCTCGCGCGCACTGTGAACCGGGTGCTAGAGCTGGATCTGGCCCAGCAGCAGGTTGGCCTCTACGACGGCGGATACGAGGCGTATCTGGCCGAGCGCGAGATCGCCCGTAGGCACGCCCGCGAGGCCTACGACGAATTCGCCGACACCAAAGCGGGTTTGGAGGCCCGCGCGCAGATGCAGCGCAACTGGCTCGAGCACGGAGTGCGCAATGCCCGCCGCAAGGGCAAGAACGACGCCGACAAGATGGGCCGCAAGACCCGCGCCGAATCCACCGAGAAGCAGGCTGCCAAGGCCAGGCAGACGCAGCGCCGGATCGAACGGCTCGAGGTGGTCGAGGAGCCGCGCAAGGAATGGGAGCTGCGGATGGCGATCGCGACCGCGCCTCGCAGCGGGTCGGTGGTGGCGACCGCGGTCGGCGCGGTGCTGCGCCGCGGAGAGTTCGCCCTCGGGCCCATCACCACCCAGATCGACTGGGCCGACCGGATCGTGCTCACCGGCGCCAACGGTTCCGGCAAGTCGACGTTGCTCGCGTTGCTGCTCGGCAAGCTCGTTCCCGACTCCGGTTCCGCCGCACTGGGTTCCGGAGTGGAGATCGGCGAGGTCGACCAGGCGCGCGGCCTGTTCCGCGGTTCCGACAGCCTGGCGCACACCTTCGGCGCGGCGATGCCTGCCTGGCCCGACGCCGAGGTCCGCACCCTGCTGGCCAAATTCGGCCTGCGCGGCCCGCACGTCACCCGGGCCTGCGACACCCTCTCCCCCGGCGAACGCACCCGCGCCGCCCTCGCCCTGCTGCAGGCGCGCGGGGTGAACCTGCTGGTACTGGACGAACCGACCAACCATCTCGACCTGCCCGCGATCGAACAACTCGAACAGGCCGTCGAATCCTTCACCGGCACCTTGATTCTGGTGACACACGATCGCCGGATGCTGGATTCTGTGCGGGCGACCCGTCGCTGGCACATGGTGGGCGGGCGGCTCACCGAGGAATAGGAACCACCATGGATCTTGGCATCGATACCCGTGTCACGCTGCTGATCACCGGGCTCATCTTCCTGAGCGCCCTGCTGCTCGGGGTGTGGAAATATCACGGCATCCGTACCTCGATCAAAGGGACGGCGCATGTCTACGTCGACATCGCGCACCGGGCCGCGCTGATGTATTCCTTCGCCGGTGTGCTGCTCGCGGTGTTCACCGAGCTCAGCGCCTGGCCGACGGCTGTCAATCTGATCGCCGTGCTGGTGGTCCTCGCGTTCTTCGTCGGCGCGATCGCCAGTTACGTGCTGCACGGGTGGCGCCGCGACACCACCAATCAGTTCGCGGGCCGGATCCCCGGCGCGCTACGGCTGTCGATGTACGGGCTGATCGTGGCCGAGATCGGCGGGTTCGGCGTGCTGTTCAGCGGCTTCGTCGTCGGCCAGTTCTGATCAGAACGACTGCGTCACAGCCATTTCCGCCGCACCGAACAGGTCGATATCGGAACCGAGCTTCGCGCCGACGAGCCCGGCGGCACCGGTGAGGAACGCGATGACGAGCACCACGATCGCCGCGCGGGATCTGGGCAGCCGCGGCACCGCGAACGAGTACCCGCGCTCCGGTTCGGCGACGGGTTCGTAGGCGGGCTGGCCATAACCCTCGTCCCGGATCGGCACGGTGTGATGCGAATACCCCTGTGGCACGTCCCGGCACCCCGGCCTGCCGCAGGCGCCGCCGCAGCGGTGATAGGGATCGGGCTCCACGTACTCCACCGGATACCGGTCCTGGTCGCGGTAATTGCGGGCGGGCAGCGGCGACATGGATCGGCCCCCTTCGAATCATGCTGCGCGCCAAACTCTCCGGTGCGCCGAGCAGCACACGCGCCACCGGCACACAGGTCCATACGGCGTATGCCGATAGTAGATGGCCCCGGCACGCCCCGCCAGCGGGAAACCCGCCACGCCTGGCGCCCACAAACCCGAGCGATGGGGCCGGAAAGCACACAGCGCGCGGTTTGTGTGCGCGCAGCGTGGGCTCAGACTGCGGCGACCCGCTTGGCCAGATCGTCGGCGAGCTGACGCGCCTGCACCGGATCGGTCGCCTCGACCATCACCCGCACCAGCTGTTCGGTTCCGCTCGGCCGCAACAGCACCCGGCCGGTGTCGCCGAGTACCCGCTCCGCCTCGGCGACCGCGTCGCCCACCTCGGGCGCCGCTGCGACGGCGGCCTTGTCGCTGACCGGCACGTTCACCAGCACCTGCGGCACGGTGCTCATCACCGAGGCGAGCTCGCGCAGCGGGCGGCCGGTCTGGGCCATCCGCGCCATCAGCCGCAGACCGGTGAGCACGCCGTCACCGGTGGTGCCGTAGCGCGGGAACACCACGTGGCCGGACTGCTCACCGCCGAGGCTGTAGCCGCCGCGGCGCAGTTCCTCGAGCACATACCGGTCGCCGACGGCGGCGGTGAGCACGGTGATCTCCGCGGCGCGCATGGCGATGTGCAGACCGAGGTTGCTCATCACGGTCGCGACCAGGGTGTTGTCGACGAGTTCGCCCGCCTCCCGCATCGCGAGCGCGAGCACGGCCATGATCGCGTCACCGTCGACGACCTCGCCGGTGGCGTCCACCGCCAGACAGCGATCGGCGTCGCCGTCGAGCGCGATCCCCAGGTCGGCGCCGTGGGCGAGGACGGCGGCGCGCACCGCGTCGAGATGCGTCGAACCGCAATTGTCGTTGATGTTGAGGCCGGTCGGATCGGCGTTGATCGCGATCACCGTCGCACCCGCCTCCCGGTACACCTGCGGCGCCACCTCGGCGGCCGCGCCGTGCGCGCAGTCGACGACGACGGTCAGCCCGGACAGGTGCTGCCCGGTCGATTCGAGCAAGTGCTCGACATAGCGTTCGTGGGTGCCCTCGACGGTGTAGTCGCCGCGCACCCGGCCGATGCCCGCGCCAGTGGGGCGCACGGTGTTGCCGTCGGCGATCAGGGCTTCGATGCGCTGCTCCACCGCGTCGCCGAGCTTGTGTCCGCCCGCCGCGAAGATCTTGATGCCGTTGTCGGGCATGGGGTTGTGCGAGGCGGAGATCATCACGCCGAAGCACGCGTCGTAGAGACCGGTCAGGTATGCCACGGCCGGGGTCGGCAGCACGCCGACGGAGAGCACATCGACACCCGCCGAGGTCAGGCCCGCCGTCACCGCGGCCTCGAGCATCTCACCGCTGGCCCTCGGGTCCCGGCCGACCACCGCCACCGCCCGCGTCTTACCACGCGAGAGGACCTGCGCCGCGGCCGCCGCGACCCGCATCGCCAGTTCCGGACTGAGCGTGTCGTTGGCGAGACCACGAACCCCATCCGTGCCGAACAGCCGTCCCATACCTCTACCTCAAAGTCGTAGGTCCCGAAATGCAGCACAAGAGCAGGCAGCCAGCATGAGCTGGCAGCCTGCTCTCGCACAAGTGCTCCGCTGACGAGGCTCCCCCACCGCTCACGCGGGTAACCCAACACAGGGTAGGGGAAAGCCTGCCGTCGGCAGAACCGAAATCAGCGCTTCGAGTACTGAGGCGCCTTACGGGCCTTCTTGAGGCCGTACTTCTTACGCTCGGTGGCACGCGGGTCACGGGTCAGGAAGCCGGCGCGCTTGAGCGCGGGACGGTCCTCCGGGGTGACCTCGATCAGCGCACGGGCGATGGCCAGACGCAGGGCGCCCGCCTGACCCGAGGGGCCGCCACCGACCAGGCGAGCGTAGATGTCGAAGCTCTCGACACGCTCGACGGTCACCAGCGGGGACTTCACGAGCTGCTGGTGCACCTTGTTCGGGAAGTAGTCCTCGATGGTGCGGCCGTTGAGCACGAAGTTGCCCGAACCGGGCACCAGGCGCACGCGAACGACGGCTTCCTTACGGCGGCCGACGGTCTGCACCGGGCGATCGATCACGATCGGGGCGTAGGTGGCTTCTTCGACGTACTCGGCCTCGTAGCCTTCGCCGTCTTCGACAACCTCGACCACGGTCTCGTCGACCGCGTCGAACTCTTCGGGGGTGAACTCTTCAGGAGCGGTCACTGGGCCACCTGCTTGATCTCGAACGGAACCGGCTGCTGCGCGGCGTGGGGGTGGTTCGGGCCTGCGTAGACCTTCAGCTTGCCCGCGATCGCGTTGCCCAGCTTGTTCTTCGGGATCATGCCCTTGACGGCCTTCTCCACGAGACGATCGGGACGGGTCGCCAACACCTCGCCGACAGTGCGCGACTTGAGGCCGCCCGGGTGTCCGCTGTGGTGGTGGATCAGCTTGTCCTGCTTCTTGTTGCCGGAGATGGCAACCTTGTCCGCGTTGATGATGATGACGAAGTCGCCACCATCGACATGCGGTGCGTAGGTCGGCTTGCCCTTGCCGCGCAGCAGGCCAGCGGCCTGCACGGCGAGACGGCCGAGGACTACGTCAGTGGCATCGATGACGTACCACTTGCGGGTGACGTCACCTGCCTTGGGGCTGTACGTAGGCACAGTCGTTCCCTGTCTGTCGTCGGTGTTGCCGGCCACGGGTGTGGATTCGATCCCGTCCCGGCGGCCGGTGGAGACCCGGGACATCGAGGGTGCGCCGACCTCGCGAACGAGTCCGGCGTTCCACACACCAGCGGGTAACGATACCAGCCACGCATCACCGCCCCACAATCGGGCACCGGTGTCAGATCACCACGGGTGGTCCAGGGTCGGTGGCACGGGCCGGGCCGGGAATCCGGTAGCGCAGGGTGTCGATGCCGGGGGTGGCACACTCCTCGGAGACCGGGCCCGCGCCGCGGGCACTCGCGATCCCCTCCGGCGGGACGGTGGTCACGTACGGGGTGAACGCGCAGCGCACCGGTTCGGCGGCAGCGGCGGGACCGGCGGCACCACCCTGCCACGCGGTCGCGACCACCGCGAGCGCACCGACCACGACCGGTGCGCCGGACAAACCCTTGCGTACCTTGCCGAGCAGACCGCCGCGGGGCTCCTCGTCCTCCAGCTCGGGCAGCGCGTGCCGCCCGGTCGACGGGGTCGGCGGACCGGCGACGATACCCGCCGGGCTCGGCGGCTGACCGGCGGACGGCGCCGGTGGCGGTGCGCCCCAGCCGACCTGCGCGGCATACCCCTGGCCGGGGTGCTGGGACTCGGGATAGTCGTCCTCGTCCAGATCCGGCTCGTTGACCAGCAGATGTGCCGCGCCGAGCACCAGCGCGTGCATCGGGTGGTCGGCCACCTGCAGCCGCTGGCCGAGATGATTCTGGAAGGCCAGCCGCAGCGCGTCGTTGAAGCAGACATTGCCCGCCAGCAGCACCGTCGAGGTGTCGGCGCCGATCGAGCGGGCCGCGGCCATCGCCTCGATCACCACGTTGTCGGCCGTGCGGGCATCGCGCAGCGCCTCGGCGCTCACCGACACCTCGACCGACTCGGTGGGCTGTTCGTCGTCCCCGTGTACCGCAACGACCAGTAGCGTGCGGCCGTCGGAGTACACCCCCGTGGCGCCGAGGCCGGTCCGGTGCCGCTCGCTCGGCGGCGACACCAGCCCGAGCGCCCGGACATACCCGGACAGCGCGACGCTCTCCGGCAGCGGCTCGACGACCACGTCGAGCTGCTCCACCAGCGCCGCGTAGACCTCGACCTTCTCCTCCGGCCAGCTGTCCGGATACGGCAGCGCCACCACCTGCGGCTTGCCGCGCAGATACTTGCCGACCGCGGCGAGCGGGTTGTACAGCCGAGCGCGGAAGACCAGTTCCGCGGGCCAGGTGGCGCCCGCGATCACGATCTGTGGATGCCCGAGGATGTCGCGCACATCGGCGATCGCCATCCCCAGATCCGGGCGCTGCCGGTCGACACCGGCGGTGTGCAACCGGCCCGCCGCGTCGGCGAGCAGATAGGCGGGCGGGGTGTATGTGCCCTCCACCTCGACCGGGCGGATCGGGGTCTGGCCGCCGCCTGCGGCAACGGAGACCACATCCCACCCCAGGTGCAGGGCGCCAACTCGAACCGTCACAGGACCAAGTGTGCCCGGTCGACGGCCGACACGCGCATCTTGCCCTCCGATAGGGCCCTGACCTGCCGACTCATGCCTGACTCTTCTTCAGCCGCAGCCTGCTCCAGGTGATCACGGCCAGAATCGCCGTGATCACGACGAGCAGCACGATGTCGATGGCCCAGATGCCCGGCTTGTGTTCCCAGATCGGATCCTGCTGCGCGCCGAGCACCAGCTCCCGCAGGTCGACGGTGGCCGCACCGGCCGCGTACCCCCAGCGCGACGGGAACAGGTACGACACCTGCTCGAGACCCATCCGGTCGGTCACCGGGATCAGGCCGCCCGCCATCACCAGCTGCACCATGATCATCACCACGAGCATCGGCATGACCTGCTCGTTCGACTTGGCCAGGCTCGACATCAGCAGACCGAACACCACACAGCACACCGCGGTCATCGCGATGTCGAAGTACAGCTCGACACTGCCGCTCGGGATCAGCGCCCCCTCCTGCGGCGGCTTCTTGCCGAGGAACGTGATGCCGACCAGCACCGCCGACTGCAGGAACGCGGTGACGCTGAACACCACGATCTTGGCCATCAGATAGGCCGACGGCAGCAGGCCGACCGCGCGCTCCCGGTAGAAGATCGACCGCTCGCCGACCAGGTCGCGCACGGTGAGGGTGGCGCCCATGAAGCATGCGCCGAGAATGAGCACCACCAGCAGCTGCTGGGCCTCGCCGCCGCTGGAGCGGGCGAAGGATCCGTCCGGCTGGGCGATCAGCGGCCCCTCCGTGAAGCCGTCACTACCCGGCACCACCAGCGACAGCGCGCCGAGGATGAACGGCAGCACCACCAGGAACACGAGATAGCCGCGATCGGCGAAGATCAACCGCAACTGCCGGCGCGCGAGCGTGCTGAACTGGCGCATCCCGCTCGATTGCGGTGGCGCGCCCGTGTTGCCGCGCTGCAGCGGTTGCGGTGGCGGTGGCGGTGGCACATAGGCCTGTCTGGACCGATACGCCGCGAACGCCTGATCCGGATCGGCCGCGACCTTGGCGAAGATCTCCGCCCAGTCCGAGGTGCCGAGCGCGGCGCCGACCCCGCCGGGATGACCGGCGAAGGCGGTCTTGCCACCGGGCGCGAGCAGCACCACCTGGTCGCACATGTCCAGGCAGGCGACCGAGTGGGTCACCACGATCACCACGCGACCCGCGTCGGCCAGTTCGCGCAGCATCTGCATGACCTGCCGGTCCAGCGCCGGGTCGAGGCCGGAGGTCGGCTCGTCCAGGATCAGCAGCGAGGGGCCGGTGAGCAGCTCCATCGCCACCGACGCGCGCTTGCGCTGACCGCCGGAGAGCCGGTCGACGCGGGTGTCGGCGTGCTGGGTGAGCGAGAGTTCCCGCAGCACACCGTCGATCACCTGCTGCCGGTCGGCCTTGGTGGTATCCGGCGGCAGCCGCAGCTCGGCGGCGAAGCCGAGCGCCTGGCGGACGGTGAGCTGGCGGTGCAGCACGTCGTCCTGTGGGACCATACCGATCCTGGAGCGCAGCGCTTCGTACTCGGCGTGCAGGTTGCGGCCCTCGAAGGTGACCACACCGCCGGTCGGCTGGGTATTGCCCGCCACCAATTTCGACAGCGTCGACTTGCCCGCGCCCGACGGACCGATCAGCGCGGTGAGCGTGCCGCGCCCGGCCTGCATGTTGACGTCGACGAGCAGCTGCTTGTTGCCCTCGACCGTGAACCCGACCCCGTGCACCGACAGGCCGAGCTCGGCCACCGGCTTCTGCCGATGCGCCAGTGCCCCCTGCGTGACGACGAAGTCGATATTGCCGATGGTGACGATGTCGCGCTCGCGCAGCACCGTCCGCTGCTGGCGGTGCCCGTTGACGAACGTGCCGTTGGCCGATCCGAGGTCCTCGATCACCAGGCCCTCGGACGAAGAGATCAGGCGCGCGTGCTTGCGCGAGGCCAGCGGATCGTTCACCACGATCTGGTTGTCGGAGGTCCGGCCGATGCTCAGGCCGCCGGATGGGATCCGGTCGCCGCGAGCCACCGGCTCGGTGGAGGCCGACTTGCGCACCGGTGGCAGCATCGAGGAGTCGGCGCGGCGCGTCATGTTGATGTTGTCCTGCGGCGCCACCGGCTGCGGCGCCGACGGCGCGAACCGTTGCTGCGGCGGATTCGGCCGGGACTGCTGCGGCGGCGGGAAGGGCTGCTGCGGCCGTTGCGGCGGACGCTGCTGGGATTGCGGCGCCGACGGCGGCGCGAGCACGGTCGCCGCGTGCCGCGAGGACGGCGCGGCAGGCACCAGGTGCAGCAGCGGGCCGCTGATCGCGTCGCCGAGCCGCACCTGGGTCGGCCGGTCGATCGAGACGGGCTGGTTCAACCTGCGCGCGTCGACGAACACCCCGTTGGTACTGCCATTGTCCGCCAGCACCCAGGCCCCGTTCTGGAAGCGTAGCGTCGCGTGCACCCGCGAGACCAGCGGACTGTCCACGAACAGGGTGACCTCAGGCGCCCGTCCCATGGTGATCTGCTGGCTCGCTTCGAAAACTCGTTCAGTTCCATCATGGCGCACGGTGATGGTCTGCGCCCCCGGTGAAGACATGGAGCGGATACTATGCCATCACCCGGACATCGGCGGTGCCCGGAGAGAAGGCTTCGTGCCCGATCCGGCGCCCGACCTGCACTCCGATCCGGCCGACCAGGGGGACAGATGCCGAGAGGCCAAGTGTTCGTTGCGATCAGCGCTGTGCTATTGGCGTTGCTCAGCCTCGGCTGCACCCGGTCGATCGACGGCCGCGGCGTCTCGATCTACGACGACCCGTTCCAGGTGGCGGGCCTGCCCACCACCGGAGGACCGAACGGGCCGCGACCCGGCGTCCCCGATTCCACGCTGACCGCGACCAACGGCGACGGCGGCGAGGTCGACGCGCTGGCGCTCAATGCCATCGAGGACATCCAGACCTACTGGGAGGCCGTGTTCGCCGCCGAGTTCCGCGGCGAGACCTTCGCGCCGGTCGAGAAGCTGATCTCCTGGAATGCCCGCGCCTCGCGCAGCCAAGCGGTCGAATTCTGCAAGGAGACCACCTACCACCTGGTCAACGCCGCCTACTGCCGCAGCGACAACTCGATCGGCTGGGACCGCGCGATGCTGCTGCCCACCATGTCCGAGACCTTCGGGAAGATGTCGGTGGTGATGGTGCTCGCGCACGAGTACGGGCACGCCATCCAGACCATGGCCAAGATGGTCACCAAGAAGACCCCGGTGCTGGTCAAGGAACAGCAGGCCGATTGCTTCGCGGGTGCCTTCATCCGGCACGTCGCCGAGGGCAAGTCGAAACACTTCACGATCAACACCTCCGACGGGCTCAATTCGGTACTGGCCGCGACCGTTTCGATTCGCGACTCCGATCCCGACGATCCCGAGAGCGTGCACGGGTCCGCCTTCGAGCGGGTCACCGCGGTGCAGATCGGGTTCACCGACGGCCCGCGCGGCTGCAAGGGCATCGACGCCGAGGAGATCGACCAGCGCAGGGGCAATCTGCCGCAGACCTTCTCCGGCGACCAGGGCCGCGGCGAGTACCCGATCACGAAGGACAATCTGGTCGAGCTGAGCAAGGCGTTGCAGGCCATCCTGCCGGTGTCCGACGCCCCCACCTACCAGTACTCCGGTGCCGGGATCGACTGTGCCGACGGCGCGACCACCGAACCGGTCACCTACTGCCCAGCCGAGAACGTCATCGCCACCGATGTCCCCGCGCTGGCCGAACGCGGCTCGGCCGATACCGAGGACGACGGCCCGCTGCCGGTGAAGGTCAGCGGCGACTACAACGGCTACGTCGTATTCATCTCCCGCTACACCCTCGCCGTGCAGCGCGGCAACGGCCAGCAGTTGACCGGCGCGAAGACCGGCCTGCGCGCGGCCTGCCTGTCCGGCGTGGTCACCGGCAAGCTCGCCGAGCCGAACCGGCCCGCAAGCCAGGGCGATATCCAGCTCTCGGCGGGCGACCTCGACGAGGCCGTCTCCGGCCTGCTCACCGACGGCCTCGCCGCCAGCGACACCGAGGGCAACACCGTCCCGAGCGGCTTCTCCCGCGTCGACGCGTTCCGGGCGGGCGTCCTCAACGGCGAAACCACCTGCCTTTCCCGATACAGCTGAGTTGTTGGAGCGCTGGCGCGCTCGGGTCGCGGCCCCTTGGTCCCCGTCACCGCCGCTGCGCGGCGGACCCTCCTCGGGGTCGGGTCGTGCGGGGCTGGGTGAGGTGTGCAGCTGCGGTGTTTTGTTGAGCCGCTGGCCTGCTCGGGTGCGGCATCCCTGGTCGCGTCGGTCAGGTGCCGTTGCTTGCTCCTTCGTCGCTTGCGAAACGGCGCCTGATCGACGCCGACGGGCCGCGACCGCCGCTGCGCGGCGTGACCCTCCTCGGGGTCGGGTCGTACGGGGCTGGGTGAGGTGTGGAGCCGGCGGTGTTTGGTGGGGCGCTGGTGTGCTCGAGTCGCGGGCCGTGCGGGGCCGGAGGCAGCAGGACGATCAGCCGAACGGGGGCGGTGCGGCGGGTTCGTAGCGCAGGACGCGGTTGCCGATCATCACCTCGGTGCCGGGGATCAGGATCATCGGCTGGTTGGCGGTGAGCCGGACCCAGTCGCGATAGCCGGGCAGGCGGGTGCGGGTGCCGTTGGTGGAGCCGCGGTCGAGCAGTTGCACGTCCCAATTCACCAGGTGCACTTCGGCGTGCGCGCGGGACATGCCGCCGGAGGAGTCGTCGACGCGCAGCGGGATGAGCCCGCGCTGGGCGGCCTCGGAGTTCTCCGGGTCGCGGCCGATCACCGCGTCGGCGGCCAGCAGATAGGTCATGCCGTCGTCGAGCACCAGCATGCCCAGCGGTGGGCGCACCACCTCGGCGAGGGCCTGGGTCTGGTCGACCGGCATGCCGCACACCGTGCAGAACGCCGAGCGCGGATCGCTGGGATGCGCACGCGCGCACTTGAATCCCATCACCTTCACCGTGAGCACCGTGGCCCGCGCGGTCGACTCCAATCTGCGTTGCAGGTCGGGGTCGGGTTCCGGGGCGGGGTTGGTCCCGCTGTGGCTGGTGTCGGCATGCTGCCGATCGACCGGTGGCGCAACCGAATACGGATCGACCGCCGCGTGGGCCGGGCCGGTGGCGGTGCCGGTCGCGTCGAGCATCGAGGTCGCGGGCTGCATGCCGGTTTCGGGCGCCTCGGCCGGTCGCGAATCCCCTTGTCCCTGCGCCGGTTCCCGGTCGACCCGCGCGGTGGGCGGCGGTGGGCGGCGTGCCTCGCCCGCCGGAGCGGCGGTCCGCACCCGCGACCTGGTGCCGTTGGACCAGACCACCGCACCGCCCGCCTGCGCGATGCCCTCGACCAGCCAGCCGACGCCGCGTTCGGCGGGCAGATCGGGTATGCGGCCCTTGGCGTCGTCGACGAACAGCGCGACCGCGGTCGCCGGCTCCGACGCGACCCGGTCGACAGTGAAGGCGGCATCGCTGCCCCGGTAGTACTCGGCGGTGCCGTCCCCGGCGAGCACCGCGGTGATCGCGCCGTGCAGGAAGATCGCCACGCCGCCGTTCTCGGCGGCCGAGAGCACGCCGAAATCGATCGGGACACCCGGCGAGATCTGCTCGGCGTACTTCATCAACCAGCGCGTTGCCTCCCGCGCGACCACCGACCCAGGCCCACCCGGCTGATCCTCGGCGGCGGCCCGCACCAGCTCGGCCAGCGACTCCAGCGCCACCGCGGCGGTGTCATCGGACCTCAGCCGCCCGGGACCGCGATGGGCCACCACGATCACCGCGCCCGCGACCCGCGCGACCGCGTGGCTTCCCGGCACCACCTCGACCTGCCGATCCTTCACAGGAATCGGCCTCCACCGGAACCGCGCAGCAGGGTCGTCGCCATGCCGTCCAGACTATGGCAAACCCACCCGCATCGGTCCCCCTGGGCGGTCTTCGTCCGGTAACTTCACACCTACAGCGGCAGCACATTCGAGGGGCCGGTTATGAGCATTTCGACGAAGATCGCGTCCGCACTCTGTTGTGCCGCACTGGTCGCCACCGTCACCGGTTGCGCCGTCAGTGGCACACCCGTACCGGGCGAACCCGATGTCCGCGGCCTGGAAACCGGCACCTACCCGACCGATCGGCACACCTACGACGACACCGCGGGCTCGAAGGGCGCGCTGGTCGAGGGCACCAGGATGTCGGCCGCGGTCGTCCCCGCCGTGCGGATCGATCCGTCGCTGTCGCACGGCCGCGGCGGCACCGTCATCCCCGACGTGGAGCGCGCGCTCGACTTCGTCGCCAATGTGTCCGAACCCGTGCTGGAGAACCGGGAATTCGTCACCGGTTACGCCGCGCTCGGCTCCGACAAACCCGACCCCGACGGCCAGACCAGGCCCGCCGCCGACGCGACCGCGATCACCACCGCGCTGCTGCGTTTCCCCGATGCGACGGCGGCCACGCTCGCCGCCCGCGAGCTCGAGGACGTCGACCTCGCCGTCTCCCCCGACAATCGCAAGCTCGCCTCCACCGAATACCCGGAGGCGTACCTGCATTGGCGCCCCGGTGTGCCGACGATCGGCGCGTTCCTGGCGCACGAGGAGTTCGTGATCTCGCTGTTCGTCCAGCGTCCCCGCGCCGACTCGGCCGACCTCATCTCCTGGGTCGACAAGGCGCTGGCCGCCGAACTCGACCAGCTGAGCTCGTTCACGGCCACCCCCTACGACAAACTCGCCGAGCTGCCGATCGATTCCGAGCGCCTGCTCGCCCGTGCCGTCGTCGACAATCGCGCGGGCCTGGTGCCCGATCAGCATTCCTTCGCCGTGTACAGCACCGGACATCTGGTGCACAACACCGACGACCAGACCACCAGGCAGCGTCTGATCGAATCCACCGGCGCGGAGTACATCGCGCTGGTCGACGGCGGCTCGGTTACCCGGGTCAGCGACCTGGCCGGTGCGCAGGCGCTGATGGCCGGGCTGATCGGCTCCTCCGGCCACTACGATTCGCTGGCCGCACCCACCGATGTGCCCGGTGCCAAATGCCTGCAACTCAACGATCAGGGCGACGCCGACGAGGAATACAGATACCGCTGTTACGTGCCGTACAAGCGATATCTCGGCATTGTGAGCTCCGATCAGGAACCCGATGTCCGCCAGAAGATCTCCGCCCAATTCGCCTTGCTCGCGAACAGTTTGTGAACAATCGGGCCCGCCCGCTGTCGGTGTCGTGTCGTAGTATTCCGCCCGACCATCGATTCGGGGAGGGTGATTGTCGTGCGTACCAGGGCGATGTCGAGAACTGCGGGCCTCGCGCTCGCCGCGGCGCTGATCGCGACCGTGACGGCCTGCGGTACCGGTGACGAGCCCCAGGCGACGGCCACCGACCCCCCGATCGATATCAGCACCCTCGACGTCGGCGGATACGCGACCCAGCCGCGCGAGGTCGGCACGGTCGCGAATATGGATCAGGCCAGGTTCATCGAGGCCGAACGGCTTGGTGATCACGTCCCCACCCCCGCCGATATCGACCCGCGGTTCGTGCACGCCAATCAGTGGATCGCCACGGTATTCATCGACGCCGAGGCGTCGCTCGGCAAGATCATGGCGGTGGACCGGTTCGACGAGATCGCGCCCGATTTCATCGGCGGCTTCGTGAGCTCGGCCCAGACCGCGCCCGACAACAAGGGCATCGACATGGTCAACGCCGTGATGATCTTCCCCGACGAGGCCGAGGCCGCCTCCGCCGCTGCCGAACTGGAGCGCCTCGATTTCGGCTACGCGCCGAACAACCAGCCCATCGAGATCCCCGGTTATCCCGCGGCCAAAGCGCATTGGCAGCCGGATCAGCAGTCGATCGGCTCCTGGTACGCCACCGGCCACCTGGTGATCTACACCTGGCTCTACGACTATCTGAAGATCTGGCTGGAGAAGGTCGACAAGCAAGCGCTGCTCGACCTGACCCGCCAGAGCCTCGACACCATCGTCGGGTCGGTCGCCGAATTCACGCCGACTCCGGTGGATCAGCTGATGACGCTGCAACGCGACCGCGACGGCATGCTCGGGCGCACCGCGCCGCGCCCGCGCGAGGATTCCTGGCTCAACCCGCCCGGCGTGTACGCGGGCCGCACCGCGCGCCATTTCTCCTCCGACCCGGAGTCGACAACGAAGATGATCACCGACAACGGCGTCGACCTGTACGCCAACGACGGCTCCGAGGTGTTCCGGGCCAGGGATATCGCGGGCGCCCAGGCGGTGCGCGACGAACTCGGCGGCCTGACGCGCAAATTCACCACCGCCGAAGCACCGAAGAACCTGCCGGTCGCCCGATGCAAGGAATACATCGGCCGCGAACGCCTGGCCGTGCGCTTCTACTGCGCGGTGTCCTACGACCGCTACGCCGCGTTCGTCTGGTCCAATCAGCTGCTCGACGTGCAGCAGCGCATCTCCGCGCAGTACGCATTGCTGGTGAACGCCGCATGAGAACCACGACACGCACCGCGTCGATGCTGCTCGGCGCCGTCCTCACCGCGTCACTGACCGCCTGCGCGTCCACCGTGGCAGGCACCGCCGTGCCCGGCGAGATCGCGATCAGCACCCTCGATGTGGGCGCGTATCCGACCGAGCCACCCAATGCCCACGACGACGATCCGGTCCCCGACTTCTACGAGATGTACAAACTGGCCGCGATGCGGATCGCCGACTACACGATCAGCTCCGGTGACATCGATCCGCAGATGATGTACGGCAACTCGGCGGACTTCGCCAACCCACGCCTGCTCCCGGACGAGCTGGGCAACGAAGACGTCATGTCGGGCATCGCGGAGCGGCACCAGATGCTCTACGGCTTCCATTCCAGGGGTGCCTCACAGGACTTCACCCCCGACATCGTCGGGGACAGCTGGCCGACCAAGAAGGCGTCGAACCGGCTTACCGCCACCACCATGGTCTTCCAGTTCCCCGACCCCGAGCGAGCCGGCGCCGCGGCCAGGGAATTCCACGACGCCGATCTCGCAGCCCAGGACGGCGCCGAAGCGGTGCGCCTGCCGAAATACCCTGAGGTCTCGGCGCATTGGCGTCCCGACTCACCCTTCCTCCGTACCCTCATGCCGCACGGCCCGTTCGTGATCGGCTTCCAGCTCTCGGTCGCGACCCCCGACCTGACCGCGCTCACCACCATGGCCGAGACCGCCTACGGCAAACAGATAGCAGCGCTCGACAAGGCGACTCCGCTGACCGATGAACAGGTCATGACCCTGCCATGGGACCCGGACCATCTGCTCATGCGCACGCTGAACCCGGACCAGCTGACCGCGCCCAACAGCGGATACACCTACGTCACCGGCAGGCAAGGTTTCCAGCACTTCGCCGGTGGCACCATCCCGGACAACCGGCGCTATCTCGGCGAACAGCTCACCGCGATGAATGCCGAGCAGGTGGCCGTGGCCTGGGGCTCGATCGGTATCCGCACCCCCGATGCCGAAACCGCGCGCCGCGCGGTCACCGAGAAACTCTTCCTCTGGCCGACCGAAGCGGACGCCGCGCCCCCGCCCAACCTCACCGACTCGGCGTGTGTGGAGAACAAGCGCTTCGAGGCCGAGAAGCGCTACAGCTGCATCCTCGCCTACAAGGAGTACGTCGGCATCGTCAGCAGCGAACAGTTGCTCGACGCCCAGCAGCGAGCGGCCGCCCAATACGCCGTCTTCGCCAACAGCCGATGACGTGCCCGCCGCGCGAACCGCTCCCCGGCAGTAAGCTCCCGCCGGAGCGTGGCAAGTGTCGCAACGAATCAGGAGATCGTAAGAGATGGCGATGAGCCCAGGCACCATCGTCGGTGGCTACCGGATCATCCGCAAGCTGGGTGCGGGCGGTATGGGTTCGGTCTATCTGGCCGCCCATCCGAGCCTGCCCCGCACCGACGCCCTCAAGATCCTCAGCCCCGAACTCAGCCGTGACCCCGAGTTCCGGGCCCGTTTCGAACGCGAGGCCAACCTCGCCGCCGGCCTCGACCACCCCAATATCGTCTCGGTCTACAACCGCGGCGAGGAGCACGGCCAGCTCTGGATCGCCATGCAGTTCGTCGAGGGCACCGACGCCGCCGCCGAACTCGCCCGCGACCCGCACGCGATGACCCCGCTGCGCGCGCTGCGCATCATCACCGAGATGGGCAAGGGCCTGGACTTCGCGCACCACCGCGGCCTGCTGCACCGTGACGTGAAGCCGGCCAACTTCCTGCTCTCGGACACCTACGGCGACGACGAGCGCGTGCTGCTCACCGACTTCGGCGTGGCCAAGTCGGCCGACGACGCCTCCGAACTCACCCAGACCGGCAGCTTCCTCGCGACCATCGCCTACGCGCCACCGGAGCAACTCTCCGGCGGACAGCTCGACCACCGCGCCGACATCTACAGCCTCGCCTGCTCGTTCTTCAAGCTGCTCACCGGCCAGAACCCGTATCCGGCGACCCAACCGGCCATGGTGATGATGGGCCACCTGCACGAGCCGGTACCCCGGCCGACCAGCGTGCGCCCCGGCCTGCCGCCCGCCATCGACCAGGTCTTCGCCCGCGCGATGGCGAAAAACCCACACGAGCGGTATCTCACCTGTCGCGAATTCACCGACGCCGCGGCGGCCGCGTTGATGCCGGGCGCGCAGCACCCCGGCCCGCACACCTCGCCGACCTATCCGATCCAGACGCCGCCGCAGTGGACCAACCAGGCACCCACCGCGCCGGTCGCACCGACGCCGAACACCGGTGCCGCACCGAAGAATTCGCGGCATAAGGTACTGCTCGCCGCGGGCGCCCTGATCGCGGTCGTCGCCGTCGCGGTCGGCGTCGGCGTATGGGCGGCCGGTGACGACCCGCCACCGTCGACCCAGGCGGGCACCAGCGCGGCACCATCGCCGGCCGCGCTGAGCCCGCTCGAACAGGCCCGCCAGGACAACCCCGACTTCGCGGGCAAGACCGTCCTGATGGTCGACGTCGACGCCGAGAACACCGTGGCCACCTACCTCGGCGGCACCCTGCAAACCAAGTTCCTGGAAGACCTGGGCTTCGTCTACAACTTCAACTACACCAAGACCGGGGACGAACCCTCCCCCCGCCCGGTCGAGAACTCCTACTCCCGCTTCGACACCCCCGACGACAGCTACATCCTCGCCGTCCGCAGCGACGAGAAGGCAGGCGGCGGCGGCCTGCTCGGCCTCCCCTTCCAGATCACGGGCTCCCGCGCCACCGTCATCCCCATCGACGACCCCATCACCGTCAGCTCCATCCGCACCTGGACCGCCAGCTCCGAACAAACCCTCCTCTCCCGCCTCCTCCCCGTCCTGCAAAGCCGGGTGAAGTAGCCTCACCCGGGCCTGCCGCGGCTTCAGACAGTCAAGTCCGCGATTGTTTGCTCAGCCTGCTCGCGCAGGCAGTCCACCCAACTCAACCCACACCGTGAGCTTGTCAGAGGTGGTCACTGGCGAACTCGCTTCGGGAGCGCCTGGTCGGCACGGGCACGACCGAGATCGGACTCATAGGGGTCGACCGCTTTGGCCACGTCGCCGAGGATGCCGAGCGCGTGCAGCACCGACAGGTAAGTCTCCATAGTGACGCCCAATCCCCCATTCTCGACGCTACGCAAGGTTGTCCTGGTGATATTCGCGCGCTGGGCCACCTGCTCCGCCGTTGATCCCTGCAGTTTGCGCCAACTCGCCAGGTAGCCCCCGATCTGCTTCGCACTGCGGACAACGATAGGCGAAGTGGGCCGCTTCATGGCCACTATGCTAGCCACTATCTCGCTTTATGGATACTCCAGTGATCATCCATTGCTCGGTGACCAGGTGCACAGAACAGCGAGCCGCCGCGAATCGCCCGAGCAAGGTTGGACATCGTTGGACTGGAGAGCAACAGCGCCGCAGGAATCGCAGGACGACGTCGACGAATTGCTGCGTGGCAGCCTGAATGCGGCCGTGCGGGGGGCATGCTGCTGCCGGAGCTCGGCTCGATGAGAACCGCCGAGCGGGTACCGGCGCGGCACTATCAAGTGAAGTAGCCGTCCGCCGACCGGCTTCGGGATGCTGCGGCGGCATCGGCCACCCGATTGACCGCAGAAACCAGCTGAAATAGCTTGTCGCTATGGGGGATTCAGCGGACAAGCCGCACGACGCAGTCGTCCAGCACACGCTGGCCGTTCCGGCCAATGCCGCAGCACAGGTGCGGCCACTACTGCAGCCGGAGCTCGCCGATCAGATCGTCTGGAGCGAGTTGACCCGCGTATCGACCAGCTTCATCTCCAAACACCTCCGCGGCACGTTCAGTGACATCCTGTTCTGCACTCGCACAGTCGGCGGTCACGACGCCTTCGTCTATCTCCTCGTCGAGCACCAATCTCGCAGCGACCCGCTGATGGCCTTCCGCATGATCGACTACCTGGTTTCGATCTGGAACGCCTACCTTCGCGAACATCCCAAGAGCAAGACACTGCCGCTGATCGTCCCCGTCGTAGTCCACGCCAGCCCGACCAAGCAACCATGGAGCGCGCCGGTCGAACTGTGCGACCTCATCGAGGTCGAACCCGGCCTGCGATCGGCACTGGCACCCCATTTGCCACGTCTGCGGTTCATCCTCGACGACCTCAGCACAATCTCCCTCGCCGAACTCTGTGCGCGTCCATCGACCCCGCCGACGCTCACACTCCAGGTGCTGCTGAAGACCGCCCCGAAGAACAAGCGACTCGACCGTGATCTCGAGCCACTTCTACCGACCCTTTCCGAACTCACCCTGGATGACCTGACCGCTTTCCTGACGTACATTCTCAGTGTGGGCGACACCTCGGGTGACCTGCTCCAACCACTCATCGACCGCATCGGACCCCAGGGAAAGGAAGCCATCGTGACCGCCGCTGACCAACTCCGCGCCGAAGGCAGGGCCGAAGCCAAGGCCGAAGGCAGGACCGAGGGCCAAGCCGATCTCCTCCGTGAGCTGCTCACCCTGAAATTCGGCACGATGCCGACCAGAGTCACCGCCGCGCTGCGCCACGCGACCCCAGATCAGCTACGCCAGTGGGCGGCCCGGATCCTGACCGCCGAAACTCTCGACGACATGCGCATCGCCTGAACGCGGCCCTGGTATCGCCTGCTATATGCCCAGGTAGAGCCTCTTCTCACCGTCTGACAAGGAACCTACAAGCGCAGGTGCGCTACGATGCCCCGCGAACCAGATCATCGGGGGACTGCCACTCACACAGCGCCGCCCAGGGTCGGATCAGCTAGGCAGTTGAAGGGGGAGGGTGTGCAGCTCATCCGGGGTGCATCGATTACACGCACGGCACTGGTGGCTACGGCCGCGGTGCTCGCCGCTGGGTGCGGCGCGCAGGTCTCGGGCAACGCGGTCAGGATCGAACCGGATGCCGCGGCGCTCGACTACGGCAACTACCAGACCCAACCGCGCACCGTCGGCAACGCCAAGAGCCTGACCCAGGGTCGAGCCTGGGAGGCTCAGCGCCTCGCCGACCACGTGGCACTCGGGTTCGAGATCGACCCTGCCTACGTGTACGACAACCGGAAAGAGACCCTGGTCAGCCCGTCTCAGATCGTGCTGAACCGCAAGGGGCTCGGCGGGCTGATCATCAACGACACCTTCGACGAGGTCGCCGAGGATCTCGTCGCGGGCTGGCTGAATTCCTGGGCGACCGGCCCGTCCGGCGGTGAGCCGCGGCGCCTGCTCAACCTGTCGGTCCTGATCTTCCCGGACGCCGAGACCGCGGAAACCGTCGCACCGATCCTCGAGAACGACGACTTCACCTTCAACGCCGACAACGAGAAGGTGTCGATCACCAAGTTCCCGAAGACCTACGCCCACTGGCGGCCTTCGGTGTCCTCGATCGGCTCGTGGACCGTGCACGACCGCTACATCATCTTCATGAAGATCGATGACGAGACCCGCGCACCCGATCTGCCCTCGCTGACCGCGCAGGTCGAGCGGGCCCTCGAGGTGCAGATCCCGCTCCTGGACGAGTTCGTGCCGACCCCTTCCGACCAGCTCGAACGGGTCCCGCTCGACCCGACGGGCCTGCTCGGCCGCACCCTGCCCTCGGATCCGGCCGCTCCGGTCCGCGCGCAGCCGGACGGGTACTCGACCGGGCGCGGCGCGTTGAGCCTGTTCGTCGAACCGGACGCCGAACTGCTGGACTCCTTCACCGAGTACGGCGTCGACCTGATCACCTTCGGTGACACCGTGGTGTTCCGCTCCACCACCGAGGCGGGGGCCAAGAATCATTTCGATGCGTGGAACCAGCCGGAGGACGACACCCAGGCCGCCGAGTCGCCACAGGGCCTGGACGAGGCGGTCGTCTGCCGAGCCAACACGTACGAGTCGTCGCTGAACGGCGAGGTGAAGGTCGCGGACTACAGCTGCTACCTGCACGTCGACCGGTACGCCGTCCAGGTTCGCAACCGGAACCTGCAGGATCTCCACCAGCAGGTCGCCGCGCAGTACGTCCTGCTCACCCGCCGATGAGTACGCCGACGATGCGGAACACGCGGCGGCTGGCCGGGCTGCTCGCCCTCGTTGTCGCCGCATCCGGCTGCGCGGCAACCGTTTCCGGTTCAGCGTTGCCCGGGATGACGCCGGTCGACCTGGCCGGGCTGAACACCGGCGCGGCGGTCACGGAACCGACCGCCTTCGAGCTGAAGTTCTCCGACACCGCGAAGTCGATCAGGCTGATCGACGGACGTCGCCTGCTCAACGTCCTCGTCCACCCGATCGATGTCGACCCGGACCTGACGGACCGGTTGACCACCAGGGTGTTCGCCGATGGCACCGACATGTCGAACGACGACGGCCTGCCGGCCATGTTCGAGTCCGCGGTGGACGACAACAACTTCATCGCCGGCGTCACAGCGTCGCGGGTGAACGGCAGTGTCCGGGAATCCAAGGGTCTGCACCTGAGCGTCCTGCATTTCGCGACCGCGCAGGACAGCAGGAACGCCGCGACCGCCATGTATCAGGCGAGCACTTCGGGTGAACGCCCAAGGCAACCGGTGACGATCGCGGGATATCCCGAGGCCAACGCCTCGAACCGGGACGACACCTCGGTCAGCGCGTTCCTCGCACACGGCCCGTTCGTGATCGTCGTCAGCGCCTCGCAGGACGCCCCCGATCTCGCCCAGTTGAGCTCGATGGTCGAAAAGACTCTCGAACTGCAGATTCCGCCACTCGACGGCTACCAGGTGATCCCCACCGACGACCTGCTCGACACTCCCCTCGATCCCGAAGGGATCATGCGACGAGCGACCGGCGAATCACCCGCCGGTGACCCGTTCGGAATGAGCTACCACGAGGAAGACTTCGGTGTCTTCGAGCCGTCGGGGATCCTGCATTTCGAACGGAACCCCGCCGAAACCCGTGCCGCCTTCGAGGAGGCGGGCGTCGACCTGGTCGGCCGACGCTACAGTACGGTGTACCGCACGCGCGATGTCGAGGCCGCGTTCAAGCTACAGACCGTGCTCGCGGCCCGTGACAAGAGCGATGCGGTGCTCGAACCCCCACCTGGCATCGCCGACGCCCAGTGTGTGCGGATGGCCGAAGCTGACCCGAATCGGGGATACAACGGATTCTGCGTGCTCGTCTACCAGCGGTATGTCGCGGTGGTGATGTCGCTGGCCAGCTCATCGCGGACAACTCTGTCCGTCGACCCCACCCTGCAGGAACGCACCGCTGCGCAGTACGCGATCTTGACGAAGAGCGAGTAGACGAGAATGCGAAAGATCTTTGCCTACAGCACCGTTGCGGCTATCGCGATCGCATTGAGCGGCTGTGGAGACAACGCGGACTCGGCAACCACCACGGCACCGCGGGTCGACGTCGCGCAGCTGGATTCCGGAAACTACCCGACCACGCCGACCGACCTCGAGGCAACCAGGACCGCGATGTCAGGAGCGGTTCGCGAGGGAATTCGCATCGGGAACGCCTCGCCGACACCGTATGACTACGACACCCGGTTTCCCTTCTCTAAGCGGCCGGGCGATGCGGTCACCGCCGAGAACCCGCCGTATTTCTCGGGCACCGGCTTCGAGAACGGCAAGGACACCCTCGACGCCATCCCCGGCGTCGTCGCGGGCTGGGAAACATCCGCGAACCGGCGGGAACAGTTCGGTGCGGGCCGCGAAATCGACACCGTGGTAGTCCGGTACGCGAGCGGTGACCAGTCCCGTTTCGCCGCCGAGGAATTGGGCCGACGCACCGCGGGCGTGCCCGGCGAGATTCCCGGATACCCCGACGCACAGGTTCGCATCGATATCACCAAGGGCTCATACACCACTCAGTATCTGCGCGCCTGGCTGGTTCGCGGCGACCTGCTGATCCACGCGCACCTCTCCGACCCGGTCAGCGTGCCGTTCGACGCCACAGCCAACGCAGACATCGTGAAACGATTCTTCGACAAACAACTCGCGATGCTCGAGTCCTACGAGCCCACCCCGCTCGCCGATATCGAGAACCTGCCCCTGGATGTCGACGGCATTCTCAGCCGCACCCTGCCGGTGACCGACGACCCCGCCGCGGGCGCGATCTATCCCACCCAGGCCCTGCTGCACCTCGCGTCCCGACCCGACAAGCTCGCCGCCGCGATCGCCGACGCGGGCGTCGATTACGCCGCATTCGCCACCGGATCGGTTTTCCGCACCCGCGACGCCGAAGCGGCCATCCGGTACATGGCCGCCGAAGAGGCCGATTCGACGACGAATCCCGACTACACGCAGGTGGACGGGCCACCGGATATGCCGGGCGCGCACTGCTACGACGCCAAGCCGGAGGTGACGTACGCGTCGAGCACTCCACCGATCTGCATCACCACGGTCGGCCGCTATGTCATCAAATCCCGCAGCATGAATCTGCAGGACGCCTACCAGCGGCTCGCCGCGCAATACAAGCTACTGGACGGTTTCAGCTGATGAGTACGTACGCGGTGCGGTAACCCGTCACCTGTTAGATTGCCCTGGTTGGCACGTGCACAGCGGGGCGCGCGAAGGATGAGGAGATGCGAATGGCCTTGCGGCCCGGCGCAATTGTGGGTGGATACCGAGTGATCAAGGTCCTCGGTGCCGGTGGCATGGGCACCGTCTACCTCGCCCAGAACCCCAGTCTCCCCCGCCGCGACGCCCTCAAGGTGCTCAGCGGCGACCTGTCCACCGACCCCGAGTTCCGTGGTCGTTTCGAACGCGAAGCCAATCTCGCCGCCGGCCTCGACCACCCCAATATCGTCGCGGTCTACAACCGCGGCGACGAGGACGGTCAACTCTGGATCGCCATGCAGTACGTCGACGGCACCGACGCGTCGGCCGAGGTCGCCAAGGGCCCCGCCGCCATGCCGCCGCAGCGCGCACTGCGCATCATCACCGAGGTCGGCAAGGGCCTGGACTACGCCCACCGCCGCGGCCTGCTGCACCGCGACATCAAGCCCGCCAACTTCATGATCGCCGCCGCCGAAGAGGGCGACGAGGAACGCGTCCTGCTCACCGACTTCGGCGTCGCGAAGTCCACCGACGACGGCCAGGACCTCACCGCCACCGGCAACTTCATGGCCACCGTCGCCTACGCCCCACCCGAACAACTGATGGGCGCCACCCTCGACCACCGCGCCGACATCTACAGCCTCGGCTGCTCCCTCTACAAACTGCTCACCGGCCAGAACCCGTACCCCGCCACGGTCCCCGCCATGGTCATGATGGGCCACCTGCACGAACCACCCCCACGCCCCACCGCGGTCCGCCCCGACCTCCCACCCGCGATCGACCACGTCATCGCCAAGGTGATGGCCAAGGACCCGAACGACCGCTACAACACCTGCCGCGAATTCATGCAGGACGCCCACGCGGCCCTCTACGGCGCCCCCATGCAGGCCCCGGCCTCCCAGGGCTTCTCCACCGCCCCCCGCATGCCGATCAACGGTCCAGTCACGGCCGCCACCGATGTGGTCAATCCGCAGTGGGGCACCGACCCCGGCCGGCCGGTCGCCCAATGGGGTACCGACCCCGGCCGCGCCATCGTCGGCCAGCCTGCCTATCCCGGTGGTGTCGCCGAATCCGACCTCCTCACCGCCCGCAATCCCACGCCCTATCGCGAGAAGCGTGCCAAGAAGTTCTTGATTCCTGCGTTGATCTCCCTTATGGTCGCGGCGCTGGTAGGCACCGGGATCTTTGTCCTGAGCAGACCGAATGATTCGCCAGGTGCCGGTACGGATCTAATGGCCGAGGCTCGTGCCGATCACCCTGAATTCAGTGGTAAGACGATCACCGCCTACAACTTCGGCAACTCGACGCTTTCCGTCGTACTCAACCCGAGCGATCAGTGGAAGTTCCTGCGCGACTTGGACTTCGACTACAATTCGGAATTCAAAGCCGTGGGTGATGAAAGTTCTCCGCGCGCTCTGTCAGTCGGGGACTACACCGTCAGAAGTGATACTGATGTCACTCTCATCTTCCGCACAGACAGCCAAGCCGGAAACGGCGGATTCCGTGGCCTGCCATACTCCCTCACCAGCGGAAAAGGCAAGATTGTCGTGATCGACCATCCGTCGACGGTTCAAGCATTCCAAGTATGGAGCCACCAGTCGCAGCAGATTTTGATCGATAATGTTGTGCCAGCTATATCACAGGTACTCAAGTAGGGCGGGGAAGAGTTGCTACGCACGGAATATCGGGCACGATGGATAAGGTTAGCCGGTATAGCAATAGCCATGCTGACGTGTAGCGGCTGCGGCGCAACCATAATAGGAAATCCGCAGCCAGCCGCGACATCGGTCGACATCGAATCCCTGCGTCCCGGACCATTCATTGCAGAACCAGAAGCTTTCGAACTAAAAGATGGGTACGGCGCGCCAGAACAAGTTCGATTAATAGAAGGCCGACGTCTACTGAATTATCTCATCCAGCCCATTGATATCGACACCGACGTTCAGAAGCTGCGGGACACTGAGGTCTTTGCCACACATTTAGGAATGCCCGAAATTCAAGGCATTTCCGATACCCACAAACAAGTAGTCAAATACAACGTACATTTCATCGCCGGAGTAGCCGCGAGCCGCACCAACGGCAGTCTTCGAGACCCGAAAGAAGTAAGTGTCGCCGTCCTGCAATTCGACTCCAACTCAGAAAGCAGCCGAGCAGCCGAGGAGTTCAACCGGATCTCAATGGAGGCCATCGGCCGATCCAGCATAATCGTTCCCGGCGCATCCAACACTCATTCTTCAGCGTTGGATAGAACTCAAATTGATTCGTGGCAAAGTTATGGCCCATATGTGATCCTTGTAAGCGTAAAGAGATCGGCTGCAGAATTCGACGATACCGTCTCGAAAGTAAAGGACGCACTTCTGGCGCAAAACTATGCGCTGGATCTTCAAGCGCCTACACCCTTGGATGATGTCCTCGATCGTCCCCTCGATCCCGAAAACATAGTTAGACGGACGATGAACCACAACAGCCGAGATGCGACCGTATCCACGGACGACTTTGGCCCGTACCGCCCTTCGGGAATTCTCCATTTCGCGAGGAATCCGGCAGCAGCGCGCAAAGCCTTCGAAGACGCCGGCGTTGATGCCGTAGGCCAACGAGCTAGTACCGTTTACCGAACGCGCGATCTTGCAGCCGCGTTTCGACTGCAAACCTTCCTCGCGAAGCCAGGCAAAGACGATCGTCCGCTCGACCCGCCGCTCGGAATTGCAGATGCGCAATGCGTTCGTTTTGACGAGGTCGATGAGCGCGGAAACAATGCCTTCTGCGCAGTCGTCTACGGAAGATTCGTGGCCGTAGTCGCCACGAAATCGATCGGACACGCACAATTCGATAGCGGCCTCCAAGAAAGGGCCGCTGCCCAATATGCCATCCTGCAGAAATGCGAGTAGATGATGAGGACACGACACTCCGCTCTTGCGGCCAGCCTTATGGTTACGCTCGTAGCATGCAGCGGTGGACATGAACCCGCAGTCCCAACAGTCGATGCGACCAAACTTGATGTTGGCAACTATTCAACGGAACCTCTGGATGTCGAGTCTCTTCGTCAGCCCTCCTCAGGCGCTGTACGCGAAGCCATTCACATAGGTAACCTAACTCCTATACCATTCGAGTACGACAGCAGATTTGCTTTCGGACTCGACTACCCCAGAAGCCAGATCATCACCCCAGACGAGCCGCCATATCCCGATGAATTCGGGATCGACCTCAAACGGAATCAATTCACGACAGAGTTTCCAGGTTTGGTCGCGGGGTGGCGTACTCACGCGACACGTCGACTCAACTCGGGTACGGGTCGGAACATCGACACGTACACGGCGCGATTCGATTCGCCAGATAATGCACAGAACGCCGCAAGCAAAATGTGGAGACTCGCCCCTGGCGATGCCCATCCAATCGATGGCTACCCCCAAGCCGCCGCTAAGATACTGCCGCCGGAGTCAGAAGGCTCCGCCAAGATTTACGCTTGGCTTGCACATGAGGATATGCTTCTCATCGTTCATATTACCGATCCAGTGAGTCGCCCGATTGACATGAGCGACAACACTGAAATAATTCGAAGCTTCTACGGCGAGCAAATCCGACGGCTGCAAACGTACTCCCGAACTCCGCTGATTGAAATTGCTCAACTCCCGCTAGATATCGACGGGCTGTTGAGCCGCACTTTCCCTGCCGAAAAGGTTACGAGCAGAACTGCCGCATATCCTGCACACGTTGCAGTCTCGCAAACGCAAATGCCAGTTCCAACCAAAGCAGCTTTCACGGATGCTGGCGTAGATGTCGTTGTCCATGGTGGCGCGATAGTATATCGCGCAAAGGACGCAGCAGCGGCGGAGCGTCTGTCGGCCGCGTTTGCGAACGGCGTACTGAGTGCGGAGCAACCCGCCGAGGAGGCCGCCCCACCTCCGAACTTGCCGACAGCTAGTTGCAGCCCTGGCGACCCTGATCAATCCCAGTTCCCGGTTTGCAGGTTCACCGTTGGCCGATACCTCGTCCGAATTTCTGGCGCCAATCTGCAGGACACATATCAACGTGTTGGAGCACAGTATCGGCTACTGGCCGACCAAAACTGATCCCGCTACAGAAAAGGGTGGGTCCAAGCTTTCCCGCTTGGACCCACCCCTCGACGAAAATGCTCGTCAGGGTGCGAGCATCGCTGCGAGCCGCGCGTCGGTAGCACGCATGTTTTCAGCGCCGGACAGCGTGGTCGCGCCGATCTTCTGCAGACTCGCGTTCAGATTCAGCGAATCATTCGACCACTTCGTCTGCATGATGGTGAAGGCCGCCGAGCCCTCACCCTCCGACCAGTGCGATTCAATGAAGTTCTGGAACTCGTTCTCGTAGTCCTGCAAGGCGTTGGTGATGTTCTGAGCCTGGGCCTTCAGACCCGAGCCCGCGTCATCGATCGCGGCGAAGTCGTACCTGATCGAACCGATGTCAGCCATTGTGGTCCCTTTCCAGTGTGAGGTGCGAGGTTATGTGGACTAGACGTCCGTATTCAGCTGCTGCGCCTGGATGATCTGCTGGGCGTTGTCAACCTCGGTGTCGTCGATCGTGCCAGCAATCGTGCCGACCGTGTCAGCCGCGGCATCGAGCGCATCGTTCAGCTTCTTGGCATTGCTGAGGTACTCCTGCATCGACGTCTGGAAAGCCCGGCCGGCCTCGCCCTGGAACGCGGGGCTGTTGACATCGTTGGCGTGCGCCTCAGCGCGAGTGATCATCCCCTGGATCTCAGCATGCTTGGTGTTCATCTTGTCGGAGAACGCCCGGATCTGATCAGGAGTGGCGTTAAAACCCATTCTCTGGCTCCTTCGTGGTCAAGGTGGACCAGACCCCCCTGCTGGCGATCTGAGCCCTTCATCTTGGTTGGACGCGCCATCGACGCGTTCGGTTCCATCATCTTCGGAAGAATTTTCCGAACCTACGGCGAGATCGTGACAGTCCTCATCACTTCCTCGCATGCAGTGCTGACAGTCCCCCATCCTCCCGAGCCGTACTGGCAACCGACATTGGTCTGGATGCCGTGGTCGAGTAGGACGTACCACCTGACGACGGATCCGTCGCCAGGAGATTCTTGGTAGCCGATCCCCCGGCGCCCAGCGAACACCACATCCGGCTCGGGGGTACCGAACCGTCCTGGTTCGGCCTTCGAGACCCGTGCTGTGATGTCCCTTAGCACTTCATCATATCCAGCCTGTTCTGCAACAGTGTTGTATGTCACAGTAATCCGGGCGGGGGTGGCTGTCTGCGGAACGAGCGCGGCTCGATCCGGCGTGGATCCGGCGTTGAGCTGCCACTCTGCCGGGATGTCGAAGGTTACGCGGCCCATCGCGTGGGGCCTCGGGGTGGCGCGTGTGGTCGGTGGTGCGGTCGACGTCACGGCGGGTTGCAGGGTAGGTGAGATCGTGTCGGTCGTTGTGGAGACGGCGGTCGACGTCTCGGTGCCACTGTCGCGAGTGGTCGCGATTGCGACGGCACCGATGCTGAGGACTGCGATCAGGACTGCAGCTGCACCAACGATTTTCGCTGTCGCGCAGCGCGGAGACGTGGCCGTGGCGGCTGCTCGTTCACGGAGGGTACCGACCCACTTGGAGGCGTCCTCATGCACCGGGTGGGCCAGCCGGTCGCCCCGTGCCGATGGTGACAACGTCAGCCCTGTCAGCGGCACAGATTGGACCAGTGGTGCCGGCTGCGTTGTCCACGATGCCGTGACGAACTGGCGGAGGCGGTCCAGCAGCGATTCCGCGTGCGGCCCGACGACGATGACCGATGACGGGCGGTAGTCGTCGAGGACTTTGCGGATCATGTCGAGCAGCAGTTCGATCGCGTCGCCGTCCCAGCCACCGACGCCGAGGGTTGGCTCGAGTTCGGTGGCGGTGACCTCGATCTGGTCTCTCGAGCGGTTCACCGCGGTGATCGTGACACCGAGCAGCTCGATCTCGATGACAGCGATGAGTTCGGATGCCGCGAACGACTGACGCGAGCGGGCCACCCGGACCGCGAGGGACTCCAGTTCGATCGAACCCGAGTAGCGGCCGAAGGACCGGGCGATATTCGCTCGCGCGGCCGACGACCACGAGCTCGGGTGGGCGACACTGATCGCCCCGCCGAGTGTCGCCGGGGACAGGTCGCCCATGAGCTGGTCGATCACCGCATCGGTCGCAGCGGCCAGGGAGATCGGCTGCGGTTCGAAGCCGATCCAGGCCGAATCCGCCATGCCGAACGCCGAGATCGCGGGCTGCATCGGGCCGACCGGTGCGCCGACCACGATGCCTTCACGCACCGGCATGACCGTTGGCGCGACATCCGCGTGCCGAGCAGCGGTCCGCGCCAGGACGCGTGAATCGCTGACCACAACGTCGATATCGGTCACAAGGCCGGGCTCCATGCCACCTGCACCAGATCGATCGCGTTCCTGGTGACCAGGGTGCCGCGGCCGGGAGGCATCGCGCTTGCACGCACGTTGCCGAACAACTGGCCTTCGTCGCGGCTACCACTCATCACCAATCCGATACACCCGACATCGCGCATCCGCGAGATGACAGGCTCGTACAGGGCTCGAGAGGCGCCGCCGGAACGACGGGCGATGATCAGGTGGAAGCCGATGTCCTTGGCGTGCGGAAGGAACTCGACCAACGGCGAAAGCGGGTTCCCAGAGGAAGTCACGACCAGGTCGTAGTCATCGACGATGAGATACCACTCAGGTCCAGACCACCAGGACCGAGCCCGAAGTTCCTGCTGTGTGATGTTCGCGCCGGGCATCCGAGACTTCAGGATCTGAACGAGATGCTGCACGAACGGCGTAAGGACTTCTGAGGAGGGCGCATACCCAGCCAGGTGATTGCCCTCGATCGTCCCCAACAATGTACGCCGGTAGTCGCCCAAGATGATCTTGGCCTGGCCAGGAACGTTCGACTCAACAAGCCCCTGCACGATCCCCCGCAACAGCGCAGTCTTACCGCACTCACTATCACCGAACACCAAGAAGTGCGGAGTCTCAGCCAGATTCAGCATCGCGGGCGCCAGTTCCGATTCGTTGACGCCGATCGGCACCTGCAGGTTCGGCCGGGAGGTATCCATCCCCGAAGGCCAGTTGTTCATCGACTGCAGCAGCGAATGCCGTTCCAGCAGTTCCGGCAGGGTTCGGGTGCCCGGAGCCGGGCGGCCCGGAGTGCGCTGGGCGATCAGCTCGACGGCATTGGCGACGCCGGTGCTCAGGTCGAGCGGGTCGGAGTTGCCGTCGACGCGGGGCAGGGCCATCAGCATGTGCAGGGCGTCGGGGGTGATGCCGCGGCCGGGGCGGCCCTGGGGGACCAGGGTGGCGAACTTGCGGCCGATGTCGGAGTCCATCGGGTCGCCGAGGCGCAGCTCGATGCGGGTGCCGATCTGGTCCTTGAGGGCGGGGCGGGCTTCCATCCAGCGCGACAACGCGATGACCACGTGCACGCCGTACGAAAGGCCCTGCAGGGCAAGGTTGGTGATCTGCTGTTCGAGGGCTTCGTAGTCCTGGCGGATGGTACCAAAACCGTCGATGACGAGGAAGGCGTCGCCATAGGGGTCGGCGTGGGCGCCTGCCGCGGCGGGGCTGCTGTTCGGGTCAGTCGCGCGCAGGCGGCGGTACTCGACCATGGACTCGATGCCGAGCTGGTGGAAGCGCTTCTCGCGCTGGCGGACCAGGGTGGTCATCTCGGCGACCGTGCGGCGCACCTTGTCGGGGTCGAGCCGGCTGGCGACCGAGCCGACATGCGGCAGGCCCGCAAGGCTGGCCAAAGTTCCGCCACCGAAGTCGAGGCAGTAGAACTGCACCTGCTCGGCGGTGTGTGTGAGCGACATCGACATCACCAGCGAACGCAGCGCTGTCGACTTGCCCGACTGCGGACCGCCGACGATCGCGACGTTGCCGCGCGCACCGGACAGGTCGACCATCAACGGATCGCGGCGCTGGTCGTAGGGCCGGTCGACGATGCCGATCGGGGCACGCAGCGTGGCGGTGGCCGACCATTCGCCGGTGATGATCGAGCGGGGCACGAGCTGATCGAGGGTGGGGGCTTCGTCCAGCGGCGGCAGCCAGATCTCGTGGGCCGGGCGGCCGTGGCCCTGGATGCGGGAGACCAGCATGTTCACGTTCGAGACCTGTTCGCCGTCGTCGCCGCTGATCGGTTCCGGCTCGAACGAGGACTCCACCGGCACCGGGACCCGGTCGGAGGTGCGGAAATCGACGTGGGTGGCGTGGAACGGTCTGGCGTTGACGTCGATCTCACCGCCGACGATGCCGGCGCTGGTGACCTCGCGCTGCGGGCCACCGCCGACATACGGGCCGGAGACGTAGGAGGCCTGGAAGCGCTGGATCTCGCCGGAGTCGGCCTTGAGGTAGCCGCCACCGGGCGAGTTCGGCAGGTTGTAGGCGTCGGGGACACCGAGGACCTGGCGGGATTCGTTGGCGGAGAAGGTCTTCAGGCCGATCCGGTAGGACAGGTGCGACTCGAGGCCCTTGAGCTTGCCCTCTTCGAGGCGCTGGGAGGCGAGCAGCAGGTGCACGTGCAGCGAGCGGCCGAGGCGGCCGATCATCACGAACAGCTCGGCGAAATCGGGGTGCTGGGTGAGGAGTTCGGAGAACTCGTCGAGCACCACGAACAGCGCGGGCAGCGGGTCGAGGTCGGCGCCCGCGGCGCGGGCCTTCTCGTATTCGGAGACGTTGGCGAAGTTGCCTGCCTGGCGCAGGACCTCCTGGCGGCGGTTCATCTCACCGGCCAGGGCGTCCTTCATGCGGTCGACGAGGTCGGCTTCCTCTTCCAGGTTGGTGATGACCGCGGCGACGTGCGGGACGCCGTCGAGGCCGAGGAAGGTGGCGCCACCCTTGAAGTCGACCAGGACCAGGTTCAGCTGATCGGGCGAGTGGGTGGCCAGCAGGCTGAGCACCAGGGTGCGCAGGAACTCCGACTTGCCGGAACCGGTGGCGCCGATGCACAAGCCGTGCGGGCCCATACCGTTCTCGGCGGCTTCCTTGATGTCGAGCTCGACCGGGTTGCCGTCGGCGCCGACACCGAACGGCACACGCAGGCGCTCGCGGCCGTAGCGGGGGCGCCAGGCGCTGGCGGGGTTGAAGTTGCCGATATCGCCGAGCGACATCAACTGCGACCAGGTGGAGATCACCTCGTTGTCGTCGGTCTCCACGTCGCTGCTGCGCTGGGTCGCCGCGCGATAGGGGGCGAGGCGGCGGGCGGCCTGCTGGGCCTGCTCGGCGCTCACCCTGTCGATGGTGGCGAACCGCTCCTGGTTGCCGGTGGCGCCGCGGCCGAGGCATTCACCGTCCTCGACGACCATTTTGATTCCGCGCGAAACAGCAAGGCGCGGTGCGTAATTACACAGGTCGATGATGGTGACACCCTCGAAACCGGATTCGCGGAGCTGATCGTCCTCGGCCTCGAGCAGGCCACCGTCGACGACGATCACCACGTGCACCAGGTTGGGGTTGTTCGGCTGGTTGCGCGAGTAGCGCACGCGGTTGCCGAGCAGCGGGTGCAGGCTGCTCAGCGCCTCGCGGATGGAGCCGTAGAACATGCGCTGGGTGCCGATGCCGTCGGACACTTCGGGGTGCTGGGTGTGGGGGAGCCACTTGGTCCACTCCCACTCGCGGGCGGTGTCGGGGCCACAGACCACGGCGACGAGCACCTGGTCGGGCGCCTGGAACATGCACAGCTGCAACAGCATCGCGCGGGTCATGTCCCTGGCCTGGGCGCGGTCGCCGTCGAGGGCGATGGTGCCGAAACCCTTCACCGCGATGGCGGTTGGCAGGTCGGGAACGGTGGAGTGGGCACGGACGAAGCGGCGCAGGGAGACCGCGGCGATGGGCTCGAGCTCTTCGACCGGGCCGGTCTCGGGAGCGACGAGGCGGGTGGCCAGGCGCTGCCCACCGAGGCCGATGCGGGCGTGGCAGAAGTCCTTGTCGCCGGAGCGGCGCTCCCACATGCGGCTGGTGCCTGCCAGCATCCAGATCAGGCCGGGCTCGGGGTGGCTCCACTCGACGGCGGCGCGCTGCTGCTTGGCGGTCTCGTCGACATCCTTGCGGACCTGATCGAGGTAGCGCAGATAGTCTTTGCGGTCCTCGTTGGCCTCCGCGGCTTTGGCCCCCTTGCCGCTGCCCTGACCGAACATCATGACCATCGACATGATCATCATCAGCGGGAACATCATCGACATCGGGTTGCGCAGCATGGCGCCACCCTGGGTGAACATCAGCGCCATCATGCCGACCATGCCGACGACCATCACCACCGGCATCAGCTTCATCAGCAGATTTCCCGGGGTGATCCGGGGGATCTCGGGAGGTGGTTGCAGGGTGACCTCGCCACCTGGCGTACGCGGCATCTCGCGCCGGGCACGGCGCTGGAACCGGACTGTGCTCATGGTCGAGACTCCCCCTGCTTGACTACTCGCTGTCCTCGCGACGGGCTCAGTGTAGAGGTCGCGGCCGACATGTCGTATGGTTCGTCAGGCATTCTGCTGTCCGAACGGTGGGTTCCGCAAACTGTCTCCTCGTCCGAGCGGGCCGGCGGAAACACGAGGTAGAGACGGAGTTGGGGGAGTTTTGACGCACGCGCGACTCGATCATCTGGAAGAGGACTCCGCGCGCGGTATCGTTCGCGCACCGGACCTGGCCCGGGTGACGATTCTGGCCAAGCACACGCAGGTCGACATGGCGATTCCGGTCGATGTGCCGGTCGCTCTCGTCATCCCGAGCGTGGTCGACATGGTGGCTCAGCACAGCCGGTCGAACGACTTCGACAACGAGGGCGAACGCTACGAGCCCGCCGAGTGGGTCCTCGCCAGGATCGGTCATCCCCCGTTCTCGAACTCGCTCAGCCTCGGCGAGCAGAACGTCCGCGACGGCGAGCTGCTCATGCTGGAGAGCGCGTCGAACACCGCGCCGACTCCGCTGTTCGACGACATCATGTACAACGTCGCCATCGCCGATGCCGAGCACTACCGGAGCTGGACCCCGAGGACCGCGCGCATCACCGGTTCGGTGCTCGCCGCGATCACGGTGCTGGTCGGCTGCTTCGGGCTGCTCGCCGCACCGGACGCGCTGCCGTTCTGGGTCACCGGATCGCTCTCGTTGCTCGTCGCGATCCTGTGCGTGATCGCGGGCACCGTGCTCAGCCGGATGTACGGCGACACCTCGGCCGCACTCGTCCTCGGCGGCTGCGCGCTGCCGACCGCGTTCACCGCGGGCATGCTGCTCGTCCCCGACCATTACGGCTGGGCGCATCTGCTGCTCGGGGCCACTCTGCTCGGCGCGACCGCGGTGCTCGCCTGGCGGGTGACCGGCGTCGGCCTCGCGCTGTTCATCGGGGCGGCGACAGCGTCGGTGTTCACCATCCCGGCGGCGATGGTCGGGCTGCTCACCGCGCTGCCGGTCAAGTCGATCGGCGCCGGTGTTGCCGCGTGCGGACTGCTCGGGCTTGCGCTGGCGCCGCGGGTGTCGATGCTGCTGGCCAAACTGCCGCTGCCGCCGGTCCCCTCCCCCGGCACCCCGATCGACCCGACCGAGGACGACCCGGACGACCACCGCGCGCTGCCCACCCTGGACGCGCTGCGCGCCAGGTCGGAGCGGGCCCGCAACTACCTGGCCGGTCTGGTCGCCGCGACCACGCTGGTCACCGTCGTCGGCGCGCTGCTCGCGGTCGACGCCGCCGCGGATGATCCGTACTGGCCCGGCATCGCGCTGGCGCTGATCTGCGCCGTGGTCCTGATGTTCCGCAGCCGCACCTACGCGGGCGCCGAACAGGCAGTCGTGCTCATCGCGGGTGGTGCGGCGATCGTGCTGATCATGCTGGGCGGGGTGGCGCTCGAGATGCGCCAGCCGCTGGTGGTGTTCGGTGCCGCGCTGGCGATCCTGGTCGCGGCGCTGGTGCTCGGCCTGATCGTGCCGAACCAGACGGCCACACCGCCCATGCGCAAGGCGGTCGAACTGCTCGAGTACGGGTTCGTCGCCGCGGTGCTGCCGCTGGTGTTCTGGGTGACCGAGCTCTACTCCCTCGTTCGCGGGCTGTGAGCGCGAGCCTGCGCGTCGCGGCGGCGGCCGTGGCGCTCGGTGTCGGTGTGTCGTTCGGGCTCGGGGCCGCGCCCGCCGCGGCCGACCGTCCGCCCGCCGTCGATCCGGGCCGACTGCCCGCGGGCGATCCGGCCGCGCCGCCGGAACCGACCGAGGTCGGGTCGAACGCGGTGTGCACCACCGTGGCCACCGGTGGCGACGGGCCGACCATCCCCGACGCGCAACGCTCGCTCGGCCTGGACCGCGCGTGGGAATTCTCCCGTGGCGCAGGGCAATTGGTCGCCGTCATCGATACCGGCGTGACCAGGAACGATCGGCTGCCCGACATGATCGCCGGCGGCGATTTCGTCGCCAACTCCGGTGACGGCGCCGACGACTGCGACGCGCACGGCACCTTCGTCGCCGGGCTGATCGCCGCGACCAGAGTGGACGGCCAGGGCTTCTCCGGGGTCGCACCGGAGGCCAGGATCCTCACCATCCGCCAGACCAGCAAGATGTATCAGAAGGAAGGCGCGAACCGGAACAAGGCGCCGGACGATCTCCCCGACGGCTACGGCAACCTGGGGACGATGGCCTCGGCGATCGTCCGTGCCGCGGACATGGGTGCCACCGTCATCAATGTGTCCGAGGTCTGGTGCGGCACCCACAACGTCGACGACGGCGCGATCGGCGCGGCACTGCAGTACGCCGTCGAGGTGAAGAACGCCGTCCCGGTGGTCGCCGCGGGCAATTCGGACACATGTAAGACGGCCAATACGGTGATCGACCCGCTCGATCCCACCGCCGATCCGTGGTCCAAGACCGAGATGAACGTGAGCCCGGCACGCTGGGACGACTATGTGCTCGCGGTCGGTTCGATCGATGCCAACGGCGCGCCGTCGAAGTTCACCGTCGCCGGGCCGTGGCTCAGCGTCGCGGCGCCGGGCGAGAACATGGTGTCGCTGAATCCGCGCGGGGCAGGCACCGCGGTCGGGACGGTCAACCAGCAGGGACAGACCAACCCGATCAGCGGCACGAGCTTCGCCACCCCGCTGGTCTCCGGGGTCGTCGCGCTGGTCAGGGCCCGGTTCCCGGAGATGAGCGCCAAGGAAGTGATGAAACGCATCCAGGCGACAGCGCACGCGCCCGCCGAAGGATGGAACCAGTACATCGGGTACGGCAGCGTCGACCCGATGGCAGCGCTCACCGCCGAGGTGACCGGGCCGTTGCCGCCCAAGCGACCGTCGCCCGCCGCGCAGGTGCAGCTGGCGGTGCCCGCACCGGCACCGGCACCGGACAACACCGCGCGGAATGTGTCGCTGATCGCCGCGGGCGTGGTCGGCTTCCTGTTCGTACTCGGCATGCTGGCCTCGTTCCCGATCCGCCGCCGGATGGGCGTGCGCGAGGACATCTGAACCGCGGCGGCGGGGACGAGGCGGTACCGTCGTCGCTGCATCTGCCCCTCGACCCAGGTAACCGCATGCTTTCGACGACCACCGGCACCGGCGCCCCGCTCACGCGCCGTCAACGCTGGGAGCGCACCACCAACCTGCCGCTGACGGTGCTGGCCGTGTTCTTCCTCGCCATCTACGCGTGGCGGGTGCTCGACACCGACGTCTCCCCTCGGCTCGACACCGCCCTGCTGTGGGCCGACATCGCCATCTGGCTGGCCTTCGCGGTCGACTACGTGGTGCGGCTGCGGCTGTCCACCGCCCGGCCGCGTTTCGTCCGCAACCACCTGCTCGACCTGCTGGTGGTGCTGGTTCCGCCGTTCCGGCCGCTGCGACTGGTCCGCGCCGCCCTGCTGCTGATCGACGGCCTCAACCGGGTGACGAAGCCGCGCACCCGGCTGTCGACCTTCGTCGGCACCACCTCGTTACTGATCGTGGTGCTGTCGAGCCTGGCGTTCTTCGACGCGGAGTACGGCGCGCCCGACAGCAAGGTGAAGACCTTCGGCGACGCGCTGTGGTGGTCGGCCGTCTCGGTGACGACCGTCGGCTACGGCGACGTCTACCCGGTGACCGCCGAGGGCAGGCTGGTCTCGCTGGTGCTGATGTTCCTCGGTATCGGCCTGATCTCCTTCGCCATCGGCACCATGACCAGCTGGGTCGTCGAACAGCTCAAGACCGTCGACGACGCCGCCGATCGCACCGAACGCTCGCTCACCGAACTGGTCGATGAGGTCCGCGCGCTGCGCACCGAGGTCGCCGAGCTGCGGGGAGCGCAGGAACCGCAGGGCCGGGACTCGCCGACCTAGTTGGCGGCCGGGTTGACCGTGGCGACCGGCTGCTTGGCCGGTGACGGGTCGGGTGCGATGCCGTCGTGGGCGACCATGGCGTCCTCACGGCCAAGGCTCGGCCCGCCGGCGAGCAGCCCGACGATCGGCCACGGTGCCGGTTCGGCCGGCACGCTCTCGAGGCCGAGTGCCTTGACCGCGTCGGCGTTCTTGATGCCGAAGCGGACGCCGGTGTCGGCGATGTAGAACAGACTGTCCTTGCGCCTGCTGTCGGGCTCGATACCGGTGGTCTGGACGTACGCGCCGGTGGCCGGCGGGATATAGACGGTGTCGGCGTTCGGGCCCGAAGCGTCGGCCTGGGCCAGGTTCACCAGCTTGGCGTTGTCCGGGATCGGCAGGTCGATGCCGATCAGTACGTCCAGTTCGGCGCGGGCGGTGGCGTCGTTGTTGTCGGTGGCGCCCGCGATCGGCTTCCAGGTGATGCAGCTGACCGGTTTGTCGTTCGCCGTCACCAGGGTCGGCCGGTCGTTCGGGTAGTTCTGGACCTTCAGCGGATTACGCACGGCCGGCGCGTAGGTGCGGTCGGTCGACTGGATCGTGGTGCCGTTCATGACCGTCGGATAGAAGTTGCGGACGATCTGCGCGGTGAGTGCGGAGACCGGCTGCAGACCGTCCTGGAGCACCACGTAGTTCTGGTTGGGCTCGTTGAAGACCTGGACAACATCGCCGATCCGGTGACCGCTCACGTTGTAGGTGGGCACCCCACCCGGGTTGTCGATCGTCGGGGTGATGATCGGCAGCACCTCGGGGATCGCGTTGAGCAGACCCTCGCTGATGGGGCGCGGAGTCACGCCGCCGATCCCGAGCGCCTGGACGACCGGCGCGTCGTCCAGCTTCACCCTGGCACGCTTGTTGTCGTAGATCAGGTAGACCGAGTCCTTGCCCTGGACGAGCATGGCCTTGCCCTGCTCCAGCTCCGACGCCTTGTCACCGAGGTCGGGCGAACCGGCGAGCACGGAGGTGGTCATGGCGGAGCTGCCGTCGGACTTGAGCTGGTCGCACACCGACCACGGGCGGCCGGTGCCGTCCTTGTCGTACAGGATCGAGGTGGGGGCGCCGGGGATCCCGATCAGCTGCCCGCGCGGCTTCTTGCCGAGTTCGGATTCCTTGACGATCGCGGCCTCGGCCGCGTTACCGGCGGCGAGGCGGGCCGAGGCGATATTGAGCGCCGGGTGGACGACATTGTCGATCACCACGTAGACGCCGCCGGATTCCTTGCCGATCAGGATCGTGCTGTCGCCGATCTTGTCCTGCGGTTTCAGCAGCGCGAGGATGCCACAGCCCGCGAGCACGACAAGGCCGAGTACCAGACCCACCGCGTATGCCCGGCTCTGCGCGCGCATCGGATCGTGCAGCATGCGCACATCGCGGCGCACGAGGGCGTGTTCCATCCGCCGCACCAGGAAGCGGTAACCGCTGACCTGCCAGCGCGTAGTGGGTTTTGAAGGCATGGTTCCTCCCCCGAACAGTGCTCTTGTCCGGGCAACACAGTACAGTTCCCGGCAGCACTTGTTCACATTCGGGGGAGGAACCAATGGCCGAGTTCACCGGTGCCGGTCCGCGTCCGCTGTTCGGACGTATCTCGCTGCCGCAGCTGCTCATCGCCCAGGTGCTCGGACTTACCGCGGGTACGGTCGCACTGGTGGCCGGTCTCGGACCGCTGCCCGCCCTCGGCATCGCTGTCGTTGTCGCCCTGCTGCCGTTGATCCCGATCGGCAAGCGAACCATCCTCGATTGGCTCGGCACCCTGCGCCGCTACGCGGGCAAGCGCGAGTACACCCTCGGTGACACCGTCGACTTCCGCGACACCGACGGCCGTTCGCTCGGGCTGTACTGGGACGGCAGCCGCGTGGTCACCGTGGTCGAGGTGCTGCCGCCGCGCGGCGGGCTCACCAGGATCGCCCGCACCACCGTGCACGCCTCGCACCTGCTCCCGCTGCCCGAACTCGCCGCCTGCCTCAACCAGCACGACATCCTGCTCAGCGGCATCGACATCATCAGCCACGGCCACCGCAGCCGCTCCGGCACGCCGGCGGGCGCGATCTACGAATCGCTGCTCGGCCCGCTGCCCGCCACCGCGCATCGCACGGTCTGGCTCGCGATCAGCTACGACGCGGTGCGCTGCCCCGACGCGACCGAACGCCGTGGCGGCGGTGTCGACGGTGCTTCGCGCGCGGTCACCATCGCCACCCAGCGGATCATGCGCACGCTGGAGGACGCCGACTGCAGCGCGCGCATCCTGACCGCGCCCGAGATCCGCAAGGCCGTCCAGCAGATCACCGCCGGTCTCGATCCGCGGACGCTGACCCAGCGGTGGAAGTACGCCGAGATCGGCAACTCGATCAATATCGGCAGCGCGGTCGACCCCAAGCAGCTCGGCTCGGATCTGCTGGCGCAGCTGTGGGTCGCGCCGTCGCGCGGGACAACGGTGGCGGTGCGGCTGCGCCCAGGCAGCGATGCCGAGTCGGTGAGCGTCGGCGCCGCGTGGCGGCTGACCGCGCGGGAGCTGCCGGACAAGAGCAACACCAAGGGCATGGTGTCGATGAACGGCAGGCATCGCGACGCGCTGCTCGCGCATCTGCCGATCGCGGTGCCCGGCCTGGACGACACGGTGCCGACCACCGAATACCCGATCGATGTCATCGGGGCGCTGCACCTGCCATCGGCGGGGTGCGGCCAGCTACTCGGCTCCGACGACGAGGGCAATGGCGTCGCCGCCAGGATCATCGGCGCGGGTATCTCCTCGGTCTATGTGGCGGGCGAGCTGTATCTGGCCCAGCAGCTGGTATTCCGGGCGCTCGCTGTCGGCGAGCGGGTCCTGGTGCGCACCGACCGGGCGCATGCCTGGGAGCAGCTGGTGAACACCGTCGGCAATCCGGAACGGCTCACCATCGCCGTCGAGACCCACCAGTCCGACGCCGGTTTCACCGCCACCGTCGTCGACGGTGTGCTCGCGCCCGCGCCGCACGCCGGTGTCACCACCATCTATCTCACCGGTGACCCGAACGGCTGGCCCGCCTCGCGGCCCGATCTGGAGATCTTCCAGCCGGGCGCGATCGGCAACCGGGTGGTACTGCGGACCGGAACGACCAGGGTCAATCTCACCCTGGTCTCGATTCCGCGCGAGGCCACCTACATCGGACAGCCGCGGGGGCAGCAGCGGTCCATGGCGGGCGTCTGACCGCTCAGCCCGGATAGGGGTCGGCGACCCTGGCGGCGCGTAGATTCCGCCCCCACCATGCCAACTGGCCGAGCATCCTGGCGCTCGCGTCGATCGCGGCACGATCATCGGTCGCGCCGTTGGCGTCGAAGCGGCGTTTGGCCTGGGCGAAACTCACCGACTCGCGCACCGAGACCATGTGCAGTTCCGCGACCACCTGCCGCAACTGTTCGACCGCGCGCAGGCCACCGGAGAGCCCGCCGTAGGACACGAAACCGATCGGCTTGGCCCGCCATTCGTGTTTGGCGCTGTCGAGCGCCGTTTTCAGCGACGCCGGATAGCCGTGGTTGTACTCGGAGGTGACGACAGCGAACGCATCGGCGGCGGCCAGCCTGGCCCGGAACGCGTCGACCTCCGGTGTCCCGGTGAGGTCGACCGGCAACGCGATATCGCGCAGGTCCAGCACGCCGACCTCGAATTCCGGCCGCGCGGCGACCAGCCCGAGGAACCAGTCCGCCACCACGGGCGCGAACCGTTCGGGACGGGTACTGGCGACGACGACCTCCAACCGCAGCGGTGTCTCCATCCGCCGAGCCTATCGACCCCACCCCACCCGGTGGCGCACCGATCGGGCACGATGGACCAGTTCTTCCCATTTCCGCAGGTGGGGCCGATCGCGAAGGGAACAGCAAGGGTGATCATCGGACGGTGGCAGCTCGTGGAGACGCTGGGCGCACCGGACACGTGGTCGATGCTGACCGCGGGCACAACGCCGCGAGACTGGGCGTCCTACCCGCGCGCCGTCCCCACACCGCTGCAGCCCTTGGTCGCGGCCGCGCACGATTCCGGGCAGCCGGTCGAGCGGACCCTGCCGAAGTCCCGGCAGGCCTGGTCGGGACTGTGTTTCCGGGCCGAACCGGTGACCTGGCCGGGAGCACCGCCGCATGCGGTCAAGGTCTGGGTGGGTGAGCGGCCGCCGGACGAGCGGCTCGGGGTCGGGGTATTCCAGGTCGACGCCCGCACCAGGGTGGTGCGTTCCCGGCCCGCCGGACTCGGTCCCCATTTCGGTACGGAGCCGGTCGAATACGCCGGGGCCGAACCGTTTCAGCGCATCGAGCGGTTCGATCGCGCGCTCGAGATCGTTGCCGCGCTGAACCGTTCGGAGCCGCTCAGCCGGTGGTCCGGGGTGGCCACCGTGTACTCGGCGATCGGGTTGCGGTCGCTGCTCGTCGCCGCCCGCAACGGTGCGGGCGAGCAGCGGTTCGCCTGGCGTGGCCTCGCGGTGGACGTCACCGATTCCATTCCCCCGCAGCAGAAGTCGTTCGAGGCGGCGGCGCTGGAACTGCTCCGCGACAGCAAGCCGGGTCTGTACCTGTGCATCCTGGACACCGCGCAGGCCAGGCAGGTCAGATGGGTCACCGAGCCGGTGCCTGGCCTGCGCTGGCGTGGCGTGGACGAGCGGCTGATCCCGCATCCCGACGACCGGTCCAGGATCGCGGCGGCGCGCGCGCAGATCCTGGCCGGGGCGTCGAGTTCGGGGTTGAGCGGGGTGCGGCTGGCGGCCGAGACCGGCGGCTGGCTGGTCGCCGACGTCGAGCTGACCCCGCTGCCCGCCGGTGTCGACGGCGACGTGCCCTCGTTTGTGCTGGCCCAGCTGCAGATCAGTCCGTCGCCTGGGTGATCAGGGCAGTTCGAACGGCAGCGAGACGCCCGCGTGCACCCGGCAGCGCTCGCAGGTGCCGGTGCCGTCGACCGCGGCGACCGCGCGGCGCATGAGCTCCTTGAACGGGCCGAGGTTCTTCTTGAACTCGGCGAACACGTCGACCGCGTGCACACCGTCGCCCTCTTCCAGACCCGCGTCCAGATCGGTGACGAGAGCGACTGCGGCATAGCACATCTCGAGTTCGCGAGCGAGGACGGCCTCGGGGTGACCGGTCATATTGACCAGGTCCCAGCCTTGGCCCGCGAACCATCGGCTCTCGGCCCTGGTGGAGAACCGCGGGCCCTGCACGACCACCATGGTGCCGGAATCCTCCATGCGCAGCTCGCCGCCGCCCGACTTCACCGCGGCCGTGCGCAACTCGTCGCAGTAGGGGTCGGCGAAGGACACGTGCACACCGCCGCCGTCGAAGTAGGTCTGCGGGCGACCCGAGGTGCGGTCGACCAGCTGATCCGGCACGGCGACGGTGCCGGGACCCCAGTCGGCCCGCAGGCTGCCGACCGCGCACGGCGCGAACACCCGGCGCACGCCGAGCGAGCGCAGCGCCCACATATTGGCCTGGTAGGGCAGGGTGTGCGGGGCGAATTCGTGCTGTTTTCCGTGGCGGGGCAGGAAGGCCACCGCGCGCCCGTCGACCTCACCGACCGCGACGGGCGCACTGGGCGCGCCGTACGGTGTGTCGACCTCGACGTGGGTGGCGTCGTTGTCGAAGAAGTCATAGAAGCCGCTGCCGCCGATGACGGCGAGTGCGGGGCGCGCGTTCAACCTCATAGGATTGATTCTCCCGTCCGGCCGGGCCGCGTGCAGCACCGGGATCGCCTCAGCTGACAATCCAGGCCGGAAGCTGTACCCTAGGGGGGTATCAGTTCGCAGCACGCGCGCGATTCCGGCGAGGAGACCAACGGTGACAGCATCGACCCCAGACACCACCGGCGACGAGCAAGCGTGCCACACGGACAACGCGAGCCACGGCTACATCACAGCCAAGGACGACTACCTCAAGCGCCTGCGCCGCATCGAGGGGCAGGCCAGGGGCCTGCAGCGGATGGTCGAAGACGAGAAGTACTGCATCGACATCCTCACCCAGGTCTCCGCGATGACCAAGGCGCTGCAGGCCGTGGCGATGGGCCTGCTGGAAGACCACATCAGCCACTGCGTGGTCGACGCCGCGGTAGCGGGCGGGCCGGAGGCCGAGGCCAAGATCAAAGAGGCGACCGACGCGATCGCCCGCCTGGTTCGTTCCTGAGGTCGCCGGTCCAGTCGTCGTCACCGAGATCGATGTCGGCGAACAGCAACCCCGAGGTTCCGGCAGGCAGAGGCGCCACGACGTCATGCCCGTCGGGGCCGAGGATTCTCGCGACCCCGCCGCCGCCACTGAGCAGCCGGTATTCCGGCGAACGCGCGTCGACGACCTCCCAGCCCGTCATCGGGACCAGCGCCGTCGGCGCGATCACCACGACCCGATTGCCGCGCGCGTAATCGGCGCTCAGAGTGCTGTTCACAGCCGTCACGGTGTCGTCACCGACCTCGTGATACACCGTGAACCCCGACCACGCGGCGATGTGGATCTGCTCCCACCACAAATCCACCCGCCGGTCGGCGCTGAGGTGGTCGGCGCCGCCGAGGACGCCGATGCGGCCGAGCTCGGTCTCGTGCACCAACGGCGCCTCGGTGCCCGCGGCGAACACTTCGCGTTCGAGCGCCGTCGGTGCGAGCTTGCGCGAGATCTCCACCTGCCCGTCGGGCCCGACCAGCGCCTGCGCCATGTACACCGTCGCGCCCTCGCGCTCGGCGAACCCGAGCGACACCCACATCCCGGTGCGCCTCGCCGCGTGCACGATCGTGCGCAGTTCCACCCCGTCCCTGGTCACAGCGTTGGCCAGGTACCGGCTGCGGAACTCGCTCCCCCAGTCCACCGCGTTCAGCCACAACCACCACGGATAACCGGGCAGGAACGTCTCCGGGAATGCCACCAGCCGCGCACCACCCGCCGCGGCCTCGTCGATGAGCCCGAGCGTCTGCTCCAGGCCGACCTCACGCTGTAACCACGCGGGCTCGGCCTGCACGGCGGCCACCCGAATCCGAACCGCCATGGTGACCGCTCCTCGTACTCAACCGATCGCTGAGAACCAGTGTCGCCCAGCCGAAGCGGCCGGGTGCAGTCCTGAAGTGCCAGGCCACTGACAATCCGTGCCAGGATCAGCTCCGATCGCGGAACTCCCCCGGCGTCATCCCGGTTTCCTGCTGGAAGACGCGGTAGAAATGGCGTTCGGTGGTGAATCCGGAGCGGATGGCGACGGTGGTCAGCGACAGCGTGTCGTCCCGGGTCAGCAGGGTCTTCGCGTGCCGTACCCGTAGTTAGCGCAGCGTGGTGCCCAGACTGTCGCCCGGGCCGTCGAACAGGCGGAACAGACTGCGCCGCGACAGCAGACAGGCGCGAGCGACATCGTCGATGGTCAGCTCGGGATTGGTGCAGTGGTCGCGCAGGAAGGCCAGGACCTGCTCGCGGCCGAGGGTCTCGGCGGGCGTGTCGACCGGTCGTGCTCCCGCGGCCAGCAGCACGGCGGAACCGAACAGGTCGAGCGGCACCGCGCCCGAGCAGGTCGACATGTGACGGTACCGTCAGCCGGATCCGCCCCAGGTCACGGAAGAAGTTCGCAACCACGGCGGCCGAACCGGTCGCCGGGAGCGTCACTGCCGTCGGCAGCGCGAGCCTGCCCAACCCGGCTAACTCGCGCAGCACCCGGATCGGCACCTGCACGGTCACCATGTCGAACCGTGCGCAGTCGGTCCAGCGATAGGGCCGCGAGGTGTCGAAGAAGGTCATCTCGCCGGGCAGGACCAGCGCCGAGCGACCGTCCTGATGCAGCCGGGCACGGCCCTCGATCTGGATGCCGGCCAGCAGGTACTCGTCGGCGGACTCGGCGATATGCCGCCGCGAGCGCCGAAACTCGTGGTTCGTTCCGGTCAGGGTCGTCAGATGCAGTCGGCGGCGATCTCGCCGGAAGTGGCGCGGCCGAAGAACCTCTTTCACGGCTCCTGTGAACCGGAGCTCACGTCCGCACCGGCTCCCGACGTGCGATCCGTCCGCTCGGTGTCCGGCATTCGGCAGCGCGCGGCTTCGGCATGGGGCGAATCGCACGGTTCGTCTCGAGGTCGGCGAACAGGAGCCCTTCCTCTCCTTCGAGCAGGGGCGTGGCCAGCTCGAGGCCACCAGGGCCGAAGATCCGGGAGACGCCGCCACCACCGCGCAGCAGTCTGCGGTCGGGCAGGCGGGCGTCGACGACCTCCCAGCCCGCGACCGGCACCACGGCGACCGGGGCGATCACGTGGGTGGCACCGTCCATCGCGTATCGCACGCTGGCCGCGGTGTTGAGCTCGGGACCCCACTCCTTGCCCTCGCCGTAGTACACGGTGAACCCCGACCAGGCGGCGATATGGATCTGTTCGCGTACCTCGTGCATGCGGGTCCGCACGGAAGGGCGCATGTGGTCGGCGCCGCCGAGCACACCGACGCGGCCGAGGGCGGTATCGCGGACGAGCAGCCGCTCCTCGGTGGCGGTGGCGAAGACGGTGCGTTCGAGGCCGGTGGGTTCGGCCTTGCGGGCGATCGCGATCGTACCGTCGACATCGACGATGGCCTGCGACATGAAGACATCGCCGCCCGCCCGCTCCGCGAAGCCGAGGGACACGTGAACGCCCTTCCGGCGCGCGGCGTAGGCGATGGCCCGTAGCTCCGGTCCTTCGGCGGTGAGCGCGTTGGTCAGGTAGCGCGCCAGGAACTCCTCACCCCAGTCGACCGAATTGAGCCACATCCACCACGGGAATCCGGGCAGGAAAGTCTCGGGGAAGGCGACCAGCTGCGCACCACCATCCGCGGCTTCATCGATGTAGCCGATGACCTGTTCGACTCCCGCGGACAGATTCAGCCACTTCGGCTCTGCTTGCACGGCGGCAACGCGTACCGGACCCATCATCGTCCCCTTGTCGCTGATCGGTGAAGAGTGTTCGATTCACTCTCTCGCAGATCACAGCGGGGCAAACTGTCATGCCGTGCCAGGCAACTGACTATCTGTGCCAAATCGGATAGCCCGATGCGAATATTCGCCGGGCGCCATCCCGAATTCGGCGCGGAAGGCACGGTAGAAATGGCGCTCCGCGCTGAATCCGGCGGCCGCGGCCACCTCCTCGATCCGCATTCCACCCTCGCGCAACAGCTGGCAGGCGTGGTCGAGCCGCATCCGCAGCAGCCGACGCGCTGGGCTTTCCTCGCCTTCGAAGAGACGATAGAGAGTGCGGCGCGAAATGGCGAAGCGGTGTGCGAGCGCGTCGACGGTGAGGTCGGCGTCGGCGAAGCGGCGCCGCATGAACGCGATGATCCTCGCCCTGGTGAGCTCGTCGGCGCCGGGCCCGCGCGGCACCGAACCGGCAGCCAGCGACAGCGCCGACGCCAGCATGCCGATGCCGTGCCCGGCCAGTTCGGCGACGACGGGGTCGGCCTGCTGCACGCGGGCAAGGCCACAGAAGTAGGTGCCCACCGCCGAGGCGGGATGGTCGGGGCCGAGGGCGATCGCCGACGGAACCCGGCTCATCGGCACTCCCGCCGCCTCGAGCGTATCGATCGGCACCTGTACCACGACCTTGTCGACCGGTTCGTCGATCTCCCAGCGATAGGGCCGGGTGCTGTCGTAGAACACCATGCTCCCCACTTCCACGTGCGCGGCCCGGCCGTCCTGGTGCAGGATGCCACGGCCCGCGACGTACATGCTGGCCAGGATGTAGCGGTCATCGGCGGCCGCGATCAGCCGCGGGGTGCGGCGCACGGTCTGGGCGGCCGTCTGCACCGAGGTGACGAGCAGGCCGTCGAACTCGGTCGCGGCGATCCGCCCGCCGAAACCCTCGATCGTTGCCGGCGCGACGGCGAGGGGGATGTAGGTGTCGCTCAGCAGCGCTTCCCACTGCTCGACCGCCTGGCCGGGCGGCTGGCCGGGGCTGGCGCGCACGGTGATCGTGGTGTGCTCGGTCATCGGCGTCGAGCCATCAGGCCGAGTGACGATCGGGTGCGCCCCGATCCGTTCTCGCGGTGGCGCCGAGCCGGTACTCGCCGGGCGTCATGCCGGTCGCGACCCGGAAGGCACGGAAGAAGTGGCGCTCGGACGCGAACCCGGAGGCGTGTGCGATGGCGGCCGCTGGACGCTGGGTATCGAGGGCCAGCATGCTCTTCGCCCGTTCGATCCGCATGCGCCGCAAAACCGTGCTCAGCCCCTCGCCCTGCTCGTCGAACAGCCGGTAGAGGCTGCGCCGTGACATCAGACACGCATGGGCGATCGAGTCCACTGTCAGCCCGGGATCGCCGCAGTTCGTGCGCATATAGGACAGCACCTGTTCGCGGGTCAGCGCCTGCGCCGACTGACCGGACGGACGCTCGCCACCGGCCAGGGCGATCACCGACGCCACCAGCTTCACGCCGCTGCCCGCCAGCACCGCGGCATCGGCGGGCGCGGACCGCTGAATGCGGGCCAGGTCGCGGAAGAACGCGGCGACCACCCCGCCCGCGCTCCCGGCCGGGATCGTCGTCGCGGTCGGCAGCGCGGCGCGATCAATCGAGAGGTGCTCGTCGAGAAGGTCGAGCGGGACGCGCGCGACGACCTGCTCCCACGAGCCCTCGAGATCCCAGTGGTAGGTGCGGGTGGTGTCGTAGAAGACCATGTCGCCCGGGCGCACCACGCCGATGCGCCCGTCCTGGTGCATCCGGCCGAAACCGGCGGTGAGGATGCTGACGAAGAGGAACTCTCCGTCGGTGTCGGCGATGCCGCTCCTGGTGCGCCGAACCCGCTGGGCGCTCCCGCCGACCGTCGACAATTCGAAGCCGGGCATCGCGCCGCCGCGCACGATCCGGCCGTGGAACGGCCGCTCCTGTCCAGGTTCGACGGCGAGCGGAACATAACTTTCCGAAAGAAAGGACTCCCACTGCGCGAAGGCCTCGCCCACCGGCAACTCCGGGCTGTCCGTCAAGGTCAGTTCGACAAGCGGATCCGACGCCTCCACGCCACCCACCCCACCTTCCTACCGCAGACCAGCAAACCCAGGGCGTCCCTGGATTCGCCCGTCACTTGGTGTTCGAGCCTGCCAGATCGACCGCGGGTTTTCCACCAAAACCGTAGTAAAAAACGAGAGCCCATCTTGAATATTCAATCCGGACCTGCGGCTACCGGTGATTCGGCGCCGATCCCACTCGCACACCTGTGACGCTCCTCACCAGCGACACCGGCGTGGCGCGGTCGCGGTCACGGTCCGTCAGCACGACAGAGGTACCCACCCGACAGCTCCAGCTACCGCTTCGGGTTCGACATCACGCCGGGCACTCCGCGCGGACACTGTCGCCGCGGGCACGATACAGTTCACCGGAACCGGGTGTCGTCCAGCAACTTTCACGCACCCGCACGAGAACGGCATTGGGCTATCGGCGAATTCGCGCGAGCACCTGTCGCGCCGTCGCCCGCACTCGCACCGCCCGCACCGAAGGCCCGGCGACATAGGCCACCGCGACGAGCAACACGCCGAAGGCCGCCGTCACCCACAGTGCCACCCAGAAGGGGTGCGCTATCGTGCCGAACACCGCGGCGGCGACGTCATCGCGCATTCGCACCCGGTCGAGATACACCATCCGGGCGACTAACAGCACCACCCCGAGTAAACCCATCGCCAGCAGCACACCGGCCCCGACCGCGAGCACGGCCCGTCGCCGAAATCCACTGCCCGCCAGCAGAACCGCGCCGATGGCGCAGCCGACAGCCGCGAGCGTCACGGCGATGGCCCCCTGATCGAGCAGGCGCACAGCACGTTGAGCCTTCGCCAGCTCCGGTGACTCGAACAGCACGAACTCGGTGCCGAGCTCGAATTCGCGGTCGGGGAGCACGAATCCGCGACTGTCGAGTTCGTCACCGATCTCAGCGAGCATCGGATCGAGGGAGATCGTCACGACGCCGGGCGAATCCGTCCGCACCACCCCACCCTCCCCGCCGGTGAGCACCGTGACGACCCCGCGGTGTGCCTGTCGGTTCGCGATCACCCAGGTGCGCGAGAACGCGTCGCTGTGGACGAGGGTGGCCGCGGCGTCGGCAGCCAGCTCTTCGGTGTAGGTACCGAGGACCGAGGACAGATTGCGCAGTGTGAGCGCGACGAGTGGATTGCGTTCGGACGGATTCTCGATCGCCGCGCCGAGGTCAGCGGCGGCCCCGGCGACGTCGACCCTCGCCAGCACCGCCTCCGTCAGCGCGTCCGCGACGGCGGACTGCACCGCTGGATCGTCGGCGAGCGGGGCCATCGTCGCGACATAGTTGTCGGTGTCGAGCAGCTGGGACCGCAGCACCACGGCGACGACAGCGAGCAGCATGAGCAACGCTGCCGCGGCCACCAGCAAGGACACGGCAACTCGCCGCAGGAGCGGGATACGGCCACCAGAATCACCTGTCATCTGCCCGGCTTTCACGCTGAGGTCGACTCCGGCCATCGTATCCTCGCCGACCAGGCGAGGGACGCTAACTCTCAGCAGCGCGGCTTGCCGAGGTCCGCCGACACCGCGTTGAGCACACACCAATCGCTCGAAGGCACGCCTGTGTGACCGATTGGCGGAAAAGTGTTCGCCAAGCGCGAGGCCGGGACCGCCTACCCGCCACAGCACCCGGCCGCGGGCAGCGTCCGGGTCTCCCTGGTCTGGACATTGCGCGCGGCGAGATCGGCGTCAGCCGGGTAGTCGACGCGCACCAGGCTCAAGCCGTGCGCCGGAGCGACGGTGACCGAACTGGACCGCTCGGTCTCGGTGAGCAGGCTCGCCACCCACTCCGGCGTCCGGCGGCCCTCCCCCACCGCGAGCACGGCGCCGACCAGGCTGCGCACCATCGACCAGCAGAACGCGTCGGCGCTCACGTGCGCGTTCAGGAGGTCGCCCTGGCGCTCCCAATCGAACCGCTGCAGTTCGCGCACCGTGGTCGCGCCTTCGCGGCGGCGGCAGAACGCCGCGAAGTCGTGCAGGCCGAGCAGTTCCCGCGACGCGGCGCGCATCGCGGCGAGGTCGAGTCCGGGCTTGGCCGCGACGACACTGCGGGCCCGGAGCGGCTCGGCGCCGTAGCGGGCGGTCGTCAGGCGGTAGACGTAATGGCGGCGGATCGCGGAGAAGCGTGCGTCGAAATCAGGGGGCGCGACCGTCACCTCGGTGATGCGCACGTCCTTGGGCAGGAAGCGCGCCATCCGGTGCAGCAGCTTGTCGGCATCGAGCTCGCCGGTGGTGTCGAAGTGCGCGACCTGCCCCTCGGCGTGCACACCGGCATCGGTGCGGCCGGCGACGGTGAGCTGGATCGTCTCGCGGAACACCTTCGACAGCGATTCCTCCAGCGTCCCCTGCACGGTGCGCAGGCCGGGCTGGCGGGCCCAGCCGGTGAAGTCGGTGCCGTCGTAGCTGATCCCGAGCCGCACCCGGGTCGCCGCGGTGTCGTCCATCGCATCCTCCGTTCTCACTGGCAAAAGCACCGAGCCCGCCACCCCACGCGGGGTGACGGGCTCGGCAGAACTCCCGAAGATCAGGCCGTGCTCGACTCGCCTGATCCTCGCGGCCCTACGTGGTTACGCAGGCTGGCGCCTTCGGGCCCTGAGCGGATCAGGCGTCCTTCTTGTCCTCGGTGGCCTCGTCGGCGGCCGGGGCGTCGGCCACGGTCTCCTCGACGACGGTCTCCTCGGCCTCGGCGGCCGGGGCGGCCTCGGCCTTCTGCGACGCGGCGACGCGACGAGCCCGGTCGGCCTCGTTGGTCACGGTCTTCTCGCGGACCAGCTCGATGATCGCCATCGGGGCATTGTCACCCTTGCGCGGCAGCGCCTTGGTGATGCGGGTGTAGCCACCGTTGCGGCCCTCGAACGAGGGGCCGATCTCCGCGAACAGGGCGTGCACGACGTCCTTGTTGCGGATGACCTTCAGCACCTCGCGACGGTCGGCCAGGGTGCCGCCCTTCGCCTTGGTGATGATCTTCTCGGCGTAGGGGCGCACCGCCTTGGCCTTGGCCTCGGTGGTCGTGATGCGACCGTGCTCGAAAAGCGCCGTGGCCAGGTTGGCGAAGATCGCCTTCTGGTGCGACGCCGACCCGCCGAAGCGGGCACCCTTCTTGGGCTTAGGCATTGGATTCTCCTTGAGGAAGGTCTACCGGGGTGCCCCCCGAAGACCTAGAGCTGTTCGGTCTCGGCGTAGTCCTGCTCGCCGCCGTCGGTGTCACTGAAAGTGCCGGAGTCGCTCCAGGTGCCGGTGCTCGCGTCGTAACCCACCACGGAGGACGGGTCGAACGAGGCGGGCGAGTCCTTCAGCGAGAGGCCGAGCGCGTGCAGCTTGACCTTGACCTCGTCGATGGACTTCTGGCCGAAGTTGCGGATGTCCAGCAGGTCCGACTCGGTGCGGGCGACCAGCTCACCCACCGTGTGCACACCCTCGCGCTTGAGGCAGTTGTAGGACCGGACGGTGAGGTCCAGGTCCTCGATCGGCAGCCCGAAGGAGGCGATGTGATCCGCCTCGGCCGGGCTCGGGCCGATCTCGATGCCCTCTGCTTCGACGTTGAGCTCGCGGGCCAGCCCGAAGAGCTCGACCAGGGTCTTACCGGCCGAAGCCAGCGCGTCCCGCGCCGTGATGGAGTTCTTGGTCTCCACGTCGAGGATGAGACGGTCGAAGTCGGTGCGCTGCTCGACACGGGTGGCCTCGACCTTGTAGGTCACCTTGAGCACCGGGGAGTAGATCGAATCCACCGGGATCCGGCCGATTTCCGCGCCGGTCGCCTTGTTCTGCACGGCGGGCACGTAACCGCGGCCCCGCTCGACGACGAGCTCGATCTCGAGCTTGCCCTTGTCGTTCAGGGTGGCGATGTGCATGTCCGGGTTGTGCACGACGACGCCGGCGGGCGGCACGATGTCACCGGCGGTGACGGTGCCAGGGCCCTGCTTGCGCACGTACATGGTGACCGGCTCGTCCTCTTCGGAGGACACGACCAGACCCTTGAGGTTCAGGATGATGTCGGTGACGTCTTCCTTCACACCGGGAACGGTGGTGAACTCGTGCAGGACACCGTCGATGCGGATGCTCGTGACCGCGGCCCCCGGGATGGAGGACAGCAGGGTACGCCGCAGCGAGTTGCCGAGGGTGTAACCGAAGCCCGGCTCGAGCGGTTCGATGGTGAACTTCGAGCGGTTCTCCGCCACAACCTCTTCGGTCAGTGTCGGACGCTGGGAAATCAGCATGAGGATCTACTTCCTGTCAGGGCGTCCGCTATTTGACGCCTAATCAGTGATTGCGAACGGCCGTATTCCGACGGGCCGTTCACCGTGCGGTGGGCCGCCCTGGAGCGACCCACCCGCGTTACGACTACTTCGAGTAGTACTCGACGATGAGCTGTTCCTGGAGCGGCACATCGATCTGGGCACGCTCGGGGAGCTGGTGCACCAGGATCCGCAGGCGGCCGGGGACGACCTGCAGCCAGCCGGGAACCGGACGCTCGCCGACGGTCTCACGCGCGACCTGGAACGGCAGAGTCGGCAGCGACTTCTCCTTGACATCGATGATGTCGTACTGGGAGACCTGGTAGCTGGGGACGTCGACCTTGATGCCGTTGACCAGGAAGTGGCCGTGGCTCACGAGCTGACGGGCCTGACGGCGGGTACGGGCCAGACCGGCGCGGTACACGACGTTGTCCAGACGCGACTCCAGCAGGCGGAGCAGGTTGTCACCGGTCTTACCCTTGAGGCGGTTGGCCTCTTCGTAGTAGCGGCGGAACTGCTTCTCCATGACGCCGTAGGAGAAGCGAGCCTTCTGCTTCTCCTGCAGCTGCATCAGGTACTCGGACTCCTTGATCCGCGCGCGGCCGTGCTGGCCGGGCGGGTAAGGACGACGCTCGAACGCCTGGTCGCCTCCGACGAGGTCGACGCGCAGACGACGCGACTTGCGGGTGATGGGGCCTGTATAACGAGCCATTTTTCGCTAAATCCTTTCCCGCTAGACGCGACGCCGCTTGGGCGGACGGCAGCCGTTGTGCGGCTGCGGGGTGACATCGGAGATCGAGCCCACTTCCAGGCCTGCGGCCTGCAGCGAACGGATCGCGGTTTCGCGGCCCGAACCCGGGCCCTTCACGAACACGTCGACCTTCTTGACACCGTTCTCCTGCGCCTTGCGGGCAGCGTTCTCGGCGGCGAGCTGCGCGGCGAACGGGGTGCTCTTACGCGAACCCTTGAAGCCGACGTGACCCGACGACGCCCACGAGATGACATTGCCCTCGGGGTCGGTGATCGAGACGATCGTGTTGTTGAACGTGCTCTTGATGTGCGCGTGGCCGTGCGGGATGTTCTTCTTATCCCGGCGACGCGACTTCTGAGACTTCTTCGGGCCAGCGGCCCGGCTCTTCGGAGGCATACGCTATCCCTACTTCTTCTTGCCGGCGACGGTCTTCTTCGGACCCTTGCGCGTACGCGCGTTGGTCTTGGTGCGCTGACCACGCACGGGCAGGCCACGACGGTGGCGGATGCCCTGGTAGCAGCCGATCTCGATCTTGCGGCGAATATCGGCCTGGACCTCGCGGCGCAGGTCACCTTCGACCTTGAACTCCGAGGCCTCGATGTAGTCGCGGAGCTTGGTCAGGTCGTCGTCGCTGAGATCCTTCGAGCGCAGGTCCGGGCTGACGCCGGTCTGAGCCAGGATCTCGGTGGCGCGGGTGCGCCCGATTCCGAAGATGTAGGTCAACGCGATCTCCATGCGCTTCTCGCGCGGGAGATCGACGCCCATCAGACGTGCCATGTGGCAGGTTCCTTAATGGTTGCGGAGGTCTGCTCCCTGTCCGTCCCCCCGTCTTGAGGTGGGGGCACCGGCCTCCGTACCGGTGGTTGGCGCGCACCGCGTGCGTGCGTGCTGGAGCTGGGAGTTCTTCTTTTTCGGTCAGTCCGATCAGACGATCGGTGCCCGGTGGTGCTGCTGGATCAGCCCTGACGCTGCTTGTGGCGCAGGTTGTCGCAGATCACCATGACCCGGCCGTTACGGCGGATCACCTTGCACTTCTCGCAGATCTTCTTGACGCTCGGCTGAACCTTCACGTCCGTCCAATCTTTTCCTTGGTCCACGCAGGTGCGTGAACACAGTTTTTCCCCAGCCGACGGCTGGGGAAGTCTTGTAGCGCGCTCCGACCTCGGCCGGAACACCATGCGACGCCGCGTGCCGGTCAGGCTCGCGGCGTCAGGCAGGCATCACTTGTAGCGGTAGACAATCCGGCCGCGGGACAGGTCGTACGGCGACAGCTCGACGACCACCCGGTCCTCCGGAAGGATGCGAATGTAGTGCTGCCGCATCTTTCCGCTGATGTGCGCGAGAACCTTGTGACCGTTCTCGAGCTCGATCCGGAACATCGCATTGGGCAGCGGCTCGACAACTCGACCCTCGACCTCGATGGCCCCGTCTTTCTTCGCCATATCCTCCGCGATCCCGGTTATGCTTCTAACCTGAGTTGGATTGCCTCGTAGCTGCTCGCTGGCATGCGAGCAGTCGGCGCATGGGTGCACCGCCGCTCAAGCCTACCGGTCCGGCCCTGCGGAGGCAAAAACGCCCCGTGCCGCACCCAGCGGCGGGGCAGTCGCGCGCCCGGACCGCCCGCCGCGGCGTCGGGGTTGTCGCGTAAACTCACCGGCGTCCAGATGTGGGTCGAGCAGATCGGGGGACCCTGGTGAGCGGAGCGCACCGGTGAGCCGCAACAACGACAGCCTCCCCATGTTGCCGCCGTGGCTGTCGGAGAGCGAAGTCACAGAATCGGGATACGAGTCTCCGGTCCAGAACCTGCCGCAGGACGACCTGATCGACGAGGCTCCCAAACGGCGGCGCTTCATGGGCCGTGGTGGCGGCGACGAGAAGAAGGAGAAGCGCGGCCGTCGGCGTAAGTCCGAGGATCCCGCGCCGAGCGAGGCATCCAGCCCCGCCGAGCAGTCCGGGCGCCGAGGACCCGAGCAGTCCGCCGAGCCGCAGGCCCGCCAGTCCGGCTGGGGCGCCGACGCGGGCAACCCACCGATCGGCGGTCACCCGCAGGCCGGCCCTGCCGACCGGTCGAATGCCCGGCCCGGACCGTCCGCGTCGACGCCACCTGACGCCGGTCCGCATCAGTCCTGGCCCGACCATGAGCGCCCGAACCCCGGCGCAGCGCAGTTCCCGGCCACCGGCAACGCCGCGCCCCCGTTCCAGCAGCCCGGCCACCCGGGACAAAGCCAGGGCTCGGCCGGCTCGACTACCCAAGCGAGCACCGCATCGGGCTCGGCGCTGCCCGCACGCACCCCGGCACCGCCGTCCACCGGATTCACCCCGCTCGGCACCAACCGGCGGCAACTCCCCGACCTTCCGCCGCCACCGCCCCTGCCGGACCCGCCCGCACGCCCCACTGAGGCACCACCGCGCCTCACCACCCCCGCGCAACGCCCGGCGGGCGAGGCTCCCCGCCCGGTCACCGGCCCTAGTGACGCCAGCCACCCGGCCGACGATCAGGCTCAGGCCACCGGCCCGGCCGACAGCACCGCTCACCCGAGGACCGATCCGGCAGCCACCAGCCGCCCGGCGACCGATCCGGCCCAGGCCACCGGCTCGGCCGACGCCAACCGCCCGGACCCGAATCAGACCATTCGCCCGGCTGCCGATGCGGCCGACTCCGGCCGTCCGCTCACCGATTCCGCTCAGGCCGGCCACCCGACGGCCGTCGACGCGACCCGTGCGCCGACCGCAGATGGGGCGGCAGACGCCTCGCCGCTCGCGGGACCGGACGTGACCCAGGTCGCGGGCGGGCGCTCGCAGCCGGGTCCGGCCGACTCGTCGCAGGTGCCGCCCCGGCTGACCACGCCGGCGGATGCCAGGCCGACTCCGGCCGCCGACTCCACCCCGAGTCCCGAGGTTTCCCCGACGCCGCCGAACACCGGTGCCGAGACAGCCCGGCAGGGTGGCGCGGGCTCGCGGGGTGGGGCCGCAAGCCCGGCCGCAACGGACCCGCAGCTTGCCGCCGGAGCGTGGGCGATGCCCGCGGACGCCGCGGCCGAGGCGAGCTCCGGCACCGCCGCGGGCCCGATCGACACCGCGCACCCGGAGTCGACTCCCGTTGACTCCGCGTCGTCTGCAAGCGCACCGACGCCGCGAAACACCACAGACCCAGGGGCATCCACCGGCACCCGAGCGCCACACGACCCCGCGCCTGCCGCACAGCCGCGTGCGACCGGTGGCAGGCACAGCCTCGCCGAGCCGGAACACCACGGCGACCCCGGTGCCGATTCGGCGGCAATCGGTGCGCCCGAATCGGATTCGGCCGACGGCCGGATGCCGAACCGCCGCCGTCGTCCCGATCCGTCCGACGGCGCCGCCGGCGGTCCTGCCCCGGCTCAGGCGACGCCTGCCGATGGTGAGCCGCGGAGCGAGTCGGCTGACCCCGTCGCCACTGGCACCGGGCAGGTACCCGCCGACGGCATGGGCACAACCGGCGAGAACCGGCATCCGTTGCACCCGCCCGGCCACGCACCACAGCAGGGCGGCGGCACGGACCAGTCGGCCACTCGGTCAGCCGAGACCTCGATGCCGAGCGAGGCACCGCAGGCTGGGGCGACCGGCTATGCCGCTGCGGCCGATTCGTCCGCCGGGTTCGCGGCGCGGACCACCGACGCTGCCGCGCAGGCGCATTCGCCGACGGCTCGAGGGCCGCACGCGGTGAGTCCGGCTACTCAGGGCTGGGGTGCTGAGCCGGATTCCCGGTCCGCGTATGCCACCGGCGAGTCCCAGGTCTCGCCGTACAGCTCGGGACCGACCGGTCCGGTGCCGCCCGGCCCACAGTCGCCGTACGCGACGCAGGCACCCGCGCAGCCCGGTGCGCAGTACAACTCGGTCCCCGGCGACCCGTCGCCCGGCGCGGGAACCCCTGCTCCGGACGGACGCACCGAGGTATACCACCACGACGACCCGCGCCTGCAAGCAGGCCACAACCAGGCGCCGGGCTCCGATCCCGGGCAGGGGCCACAATCCACCTACGGCTCAGGCGAATTCGCGCAGCCGCAGGCACCACAGCACCCGAGCCCGCACCAGCCGCCCGACGGAACCTGGGCCCAGCCCGGCGACACCGCCACACCGTGGAACCAGGCACCGCAGCAGCCGGTGAGTTCACCGCAACTGCCGATCCAGCGCCCGGACGGCACCTGGGCGCAGCCCAACGGATACCAGCCGGACGGTGCGCCACCCCAGCAGCCGCACCCCGACGGCGGGCAGCAGTACCAGCAATCGCAGGCACCGGTTCAGCGCCCCGGCGGCACCTGGGCTCAGCCCGATGGCACCGCCGCACCGTGGAACCAGCCACCTCAGCAGCCGTTCCATGGCGGTGCGCAGCAATACCAGCATCCGCACGGCCAGTGGGGCGCGCATCCGCCCCAGCACGGCTTCCAGCCACCCTCCCTGGACAATGTGCCGGTCAAGCGGGCCAAGAAGGCGCCGGGCAGCGGTTGGCGTAAAGCGGTGCACCATGTTTCGGGTGGCGCGATCAACCCTGGCATGTCGGCCGAGGAGCGGCGGCTGCAGGAACTCGTTGCCCGGATCCGGCAGCCGGTGCGCGGCGATTACCGGATCGCGGTGCTCTCGCTCAAGGGCGGCGTCGGCAAGACCACGACCACCACCGGCCTCGGTTCGATCTTCGCCTCGATCCGCGGTGACCGGGTGATCGCGGTCGACGCCAATCCCGACTTCGGGACGCTGTCCCAGCGGGTGTCGCTGCAGACCCGCTCCACCGTGCGCGATCTGCTGCTCGATCCGGCGATCGAGCGGTACTCCGATGTCCGCAGGCACACCTCGCAGAGTTCGAGCAGGCTGGAAGTGCTTGCCAGCGAACGTGATCCGGCGGCGTCGGAATCGTTCAACGACGAGGAGTACCGGGCGGTGGCCCGGATCCTGCAGCGGTTCTACAACATCATCCTCACCGACTGCGGCACCGGCTTGATGCACTCGGCGATGAGCGGGGTCCTCGACCTCGCGCATTCGCTGGTGCTGATCTCCTCGGCGGCGATCGACGGTGCGCGCAGTGCGGCCGCGACCCTGGACTGGCTGTCCCTGCACGGGCACGACCATCTGGTCCGCAACGCGGTGGTGGTGATCAATCTGCCGCGCGAGGGTTCACCCAACGTCGGCGTGCAGCAGCTGCGCGAGTACTTCCTGTCGCGCTGCCGGGCGGTGCACATCATCCCGTTCGACGAGCACCTGTCCGAGGGCGCCGAGATCGACCTGCACCGCCTGCACAAGTCCACCAAGCGGGCGTATGTGGAGCTGGCCGCCACGGTGGCCGACGAGTTCGGCGTCGAGCACCGCCGCTACGGCTGAACGCTCACCACTCCGGCAGCCTGCGACGACCGGCGCTCACATCGCGTACCAGGTCGTCGTAGGCGTCGGCGAGCTCGGCGAGGTGGTGCCAGGCGCTGTGCAGCAGCTCGTCGTGCGCGGCCAGCGTCATCAGGGCGTGGTGGGCGCGCACCGAGGACTCGGCCAGCCGGTCGATGACGGCGCCGATCGTCTCGGTGTGCAAGGTCGCGCCGAGGCGGTGCTGCGGGACGCCGCGGTGCACCCAGTCGTCGATGGCGAGCACCAGTTCGGCCCTGCGGCAGTCGACCTCACGCAGCACCACCGGATCGGTGTCGACGAATCCGCCGCGCCCGACGATGCGCTTCTCGTGCAGCACCGCCAGATCGCGCGCGAACCACAGCAGCGGTCCCCCCACCACCCGATGTCCGCGACACGCCCGGACGAGCAGATCGGAGAGCGGAAGTAACCCGGTAGTCGCCGGCGGCCCGGCGGGATCGACACACCGCAATGTGTCGGGGAAAGCCATTATGACCGTAGAACTCTCCGCACCAGCCACGTTGCCTCGCCGTCGTCGCCGCACAGCACCGGATCAGGACGTTCATTACAATAAACCTCGCAAGCTCTCTGTCAAGCATTACTCGGCCGTAGGTAACCCAGACGAGTACACTTCGTTACCTGCACGACCTACCGAGGAGCATGATGGCGGACGGTCCGACCTACCTCCGGATCGCAGACCTCCTCCGCGAGGAGATCCGCGCGGGCACGTGGAAACCGGGCGACCGGCTGCCCAGCCACTCCGAGCTGGCCGAGCAGATGCAGGTCTCGATCACCACCTCGCGCAACGCGATCCAGGTGCTGGTCGCCGAAAACCTCGTCTACACAGCTACTTCCCGTGGCACCATCGTCCGAAACCAGGAAGTGCTGGAATCCGTGGTCACCGACCACATCCGGCCCGACCGGCCGCGCTCGGCGCACGACATCTTCGAGGAGATCGCGCGCGCGGCCAACCGCGAACCCGCCAAGGAGTTCAGCACCAGGATGGAGCCCGCCGACGCCCAGGTCGCGCAGTGGCTCGGGGTGCCCGTCGACTCGTGGGTGCTGGCCCGCACCGTGGTGCAGTATCTGGACAACGAACCGTGGTCATGGGAGGTGAGTTTCTACCCACGCGATCTCGCCGAAGCGGCGAGCATCGATTCTCCCCATGACATCCCCGAAGGCACCACCCGCCGCCTCGCCGACCGCGGCTACGGCGAAACCGCCCATCGCGACACCTTGGCCGCCCGCCCCGCCACCGCCGAGGAGGCGACCGTACTCGGCGTCGCCACGGGCACCGTCCTGCTCGACCACTTGCGCATCGGCGCCAACCACGAACGGGTCACCCGGGCGACCCGGCATCGTTGTCTGGCCGGCCGCAACCGGCTGGCCTACCAACTCGGCGACGCGGCGGGCACCGCCGTCATCGCCCACACCCTCGGCATCGCTCCCGGATCCGCCGTCGCCTTGCCATGACCGTCGGGATGCGCCCGGCGACCCTGGGCGACCTACCGCTGATCTGCCGCCTCCGGGTGCAGCGCACCGCCTGGCTCACCGCCCGTGGCTCGGATCAGTGGACAGTCGCCGGGCGTGGGCGCCCCATCGAGATCTTCGCGGGCGCGGTCGGCCGGGCACTCGACGCGGGCGAGACCTGGATCGCCGAGGTCGACGGTGCCGCGGCGGGAACCATCACCGTCAACCAACGGGCCGATCGGGGGCTGTGGACACCATGGGAGCTGGCGGAATCGCTGATCGTGCACTTCATGATCGTCGACCTGCATTTCGCCGGCCTGCGGATCGGGCATCGGATGCTGGAGCACGCCGCCCGACTCGCCGACCAGAAGCACCGCGACTGGGTACGGCTCGACGCCTGGACGGCCAATCGCGACCTGCACGACTACTACCGCAGGGCCGGATTCACCCTCGCGAGGATCGCGGACCCGCTGGCCAGTGGGCCCTCGTGCGCACTGTTCGAGCGCCGCACCGACAGCTGGTTCCCCCCGGTGTGCAGGCATCCCAGACGACGGCAGGTGCGCCCGGTCGCGGGGCAGCTGCCCGGCTGAGCGTCACAGCGGGGGCAGGTCGGCGATGTGGACCATCTCGACGCCCTGACTACGCGAAACCAGGGTGCCACGGCCCGGCGGCAGCTTGCTCGGCCTGATCTCGCCGATGAGCTTGCCCTCGTCCCGCGACCCGCTCATGATCAGCGTCTGCACCGACAGGTTCTTCATGGCGCCGAGGACCGGGTCGTAGAGGGCCCTCGACACTCCGCCCATGCGGCGGGTCACCACCAGGTGCAAACCGATGTCGCGGGCCTGCGGCAGGTATTCGAGCAGCGGCGCGAAGGGGTTGATCGAACCGGTGACCACCATGTCGTAGTCGTCGACGACGACGTAGATCTCCGGACCCGACCACCAGCTCCGGTCCCGCAACTGCTGCTGGGTGATGTCGGCACCGGGAATGCGCTTGGACAGGTAGGTGGCGACCTCGGCGATCATCGGCCCACAGGTCTGCGACGACGTGGAGTAGCCGGCGAGCTGATCGCCTTCCAGCACGCCGAGCATGGTGCGCCGGTAGTCGATGAGGATCACCCGCGCCTCGTCGGCGGTGGACTGCTCGGCGATGCCCATCACGATATTGCGCAGCAGCGTCGTCTTGCCGCATTCCACGTCGGCGAAGGCCATGAAGTGCGGTTCGACACCGAAATCCAGGACCAGCGGCTGCAATTCGGACTCGCCGAGGCCGACGACGATCTTGGTCCGGTCCAGTGTGACGCCGTGCTCGCCTGCGGTGTGCATCACCTGTTCGCGCGGGAAGCTCAGCGGCAGCATGCGCACTTCCGGTGCGCGACGGCCGGGATAGAGCGCGACGAGTTCCTCGCGCGCCCTGGTGACGCCGTCGGCCACGGTGGCCGGGTCGGAGTCGGAATCCAGACGCGGCAACGCGATCAGCATGTGCAGGTGCTCGGCCGTGAGACCGCGGCCCGGCCTGCCGACTGGAACCTGGTGCGCGATCCGGCGGCCCATCTCCGAGTCGCTCGGATCGCCGAGGCGCAGCTCGATCCTGGTACCGATCTGGTCCTTGACCACCGGCCGGATCTCCGCCCAGCGCGAGGCGCCGAGCATCACGTGGATGCCGAAGGAAAGACCCTGCGCGGCAATGGCGTTGATCTGGCCTTCGAGCATGTCGAATTCCTCGCGGATCGCGGCCCAGCCGTCGATCACCAGGAACACGTCACCGAAGTGGTCGGCGGCCATCGGATCACCGGGAGCCGCGGTGGTGCCGTTGATCTGGCGAGCCTCCAGCGCGGCGAACTTGCGCCTGCGGAACTCCGGCATGGATTCGATGCCGAGTTCGGCGAAGCGTTCCTCGCGCTGACGCATCAGCGTGGTGAGCTCGGCGATGGTGCGGCGCACCCGATCTCCGTCGAGACGTCCGGCGACCGAACCGACATGCGGGATGCCCGACAGGCCCGCCATGCTGCCACCACCGAAGTCGAGGCAGTAGAACTGCACCTGTTCGGGCGTGTGGGTGGCCGCGGCGGCCATGACGATGGTGCGCAGGGTCGTCGACTTGCCCGACTGCGGACCACCGACCACCGCGACATTGCCCAGCGCGCCTGCGAGATTGATGGTGAGCACGTCGCGACGCTGCTCATAGGGCTTGTCGATGACGCCGATCGGCATCCACAGCTGGCCGTGCCGGTTCACCGGCGAGCGCCAGTCGGGGTCGGGCAGCAGCATGTCGGCGGTCGGCGACTCCTCCAGCGGCGGCAGCCACACCTCATGGGCCGGGCGGCCGTGCCCGGTCAGCCGCTTGACCACCACATCGAGCAGCGAATCGGGGATGCCCTCCTCGGCGGGCGCGGCGCCGCCGGGCGGGGGTGGTGGTGGCAGCTCCGGCCTGCCGCGCAGCACCGGCTCCTCTGCCTGCTCCGGCTCCGGCTCGGCCACCTCCACCGGGGCCGCGGTGAACACGACGGGACGCCGGCCACCGACGGGGGCGCCCTCGTCGTCGACGACGGTGCCCACCGGCGCCACGTACGGACCCGAGACATAGCTGGCGTTGAACCGGAGCGGTTCGGACGCATCACTTTTCAGGTAACCCGCGCCGGGCACGCTCGGCAGGTGGTAGGCGTCGGTGATGCCGAGCACCGCGCGCGACTCGTTGGCGGAGAAGGTGCGCAGACCGATCCGGTAGGACAGGTGCGATTCCAGGCCGCGCAGCTTGTTCTCCTCCAGCCGCTGCGAGGCCAGCAGCAGGTGCACGTGCAGCGAGCGGCCGAGCCTGCCGATCATCACGAACAGCTCGGCGAAGTCCGGCTTCTGCGAGAGCAGTTCGGAGAACTCGTCGACGACGACGAACAGCGCGGGCAGCGGGTCCAGCGGGACACCGGCGGCGCGCGCCTTCTCGTAGTCGGTGACGTTGGCGTAGTTGCCCGCCGAGCGCAGCAGTTCCTGGCGGCGGTTCATCTCACCGGCCAGCGCATCCTTCATGCGGTCGACGAGGGAGAGCTCTTCCTCGAGGTTGGTGATCACCGCGGCGACGTGCGGCAGCGAGTCGAGCCCGAGGAAGGTCGCACCGCCCTTGAAGTCGACGAGCACCAGGTTGAGTGCGTCGGGCGAGTGCGTGGTGACCATCGACAGCACCAGCGTGCGCAGGAATTCCGACTTGCCGGAGCCGGTGGCACCGATACACAGACCGTGCGGGCCCATGCCGTTCTCGGCCGATTCCTTGATGTCGATCTCGACCGGTGAGCCGTCGGGGGTGATCCCGATCGGCACCCGCAGCCGTTCACGGGCGGTGCGCGGGCGCCATACCCTGGCCGGATCGATCTGGGCGGCGTCGGGGATGCGCAGCAGCGCCATCAGGCCCGGATCGCTGGCCGTGCCCTCGCCGAGGCTCACGATCTGCGCCGCGGTGGCCAGCCGGTAGCGGGCGAGGTTACGGGCGAAGGATTCCGCCTCGGCCACGCTCACGTCGTCGGCGGTGGCGAACCGTTCGACGCCGGCCGCGCTGCGCGCCGAGACCGCGCCGTCGCCGACCACCAGCTGCAGACCACGGCGCGCGGCCAGGCCGTTCTCGGGGGCGGTGAGGTCGAGCACGGTCACCGAGTCGAGGCCGGATTCGCTGATGACCCGCTCGTTGCCGCTGATATAGCCGTCGTCGATCACGATCACCAGGTGCAGCCTGCCCTGTGTCGGCTGCGGATTGCGCATGAAACGGCCGCGCTCGAGCAACTCGGTCTGCAGTGCCGTTTCCAGTTCGCTCAGCGAGGTGTACATCATCCTGGCCGAGCCCATGCCGTCGCGCTGGGTCGGATGCTGCACGTGCGGAAGCCATTTCGCCCAGCCCCAGTGCACGTCGGGGTCGGCGGCCACGATGGCGACCGCGAGATGGTCCGGCCCGTGAAAGGTGGTCAGCTCCATCACCATGGCGCGCACCAGTTTCCGCGCTTGCGCCAGGTCGCCGCCGATATTGACCGCGGGGAAGGCACGCAATGACACCGCGGTCGGGAGTCCGTGCACCACCGAATGGGTGCGGACGAAACGCCGCAGCGCCACCGTCGACACCGGCTCCAGGTCCTCGAGCGGGCCGGTCTCCGGCCTGGCCAGTTTGGTGGCGAGGCGGTGGCTGCCGACGCCGACCCGCACGTGCCCGAAGTCGGGATCGTTGGGGCGCCGCTCCCACATCCGCCTGCTGCCGACCAGCGCGGCGAGGTCGGCGGGTTCGGGATGGCTCCAGCCCAGCGTCTCCAGCTGTTTGACGCCGGTGCTTCGCACATCCTTGCGCACCTGGTCGAGGTAGCGGAAGTAGTCCTTGCGTTCCTCGTTGAGCTCGACGGCGCGCTTGGGGCCACCGCCGCGCATGCCGGCCATCATGCCGACCATCGACATGAGCATCATCATCGGGAACATCATCATCATCGGGTTCGCCAGCAGATTGCGACCCATCGTCGCCATCATCGCGATCATGCCGACGACCGCGATCACCATGATCACCGGCATGATCTTCATCATCAGCGGCGCCGGGATCGCGCGCTGCAACTCCGGCGGCGGGGTGAGCGCGACCTCGCCACCAGGTGCGCGCGGCGGCGCGATCCTGGGTCGGCGGACGAAACCTTCGGTAGCCATCGTTGCCTCTACTCGAATTCCGAATTCAGGTCTGCTCGCCGTTTGCGGAACGGAAAGCCGAGTGCGGCACCGACTCCGAGCAGGGTGAGCAGGGTAAGGGAGCCGATGATCGCCACCTGGCGCGGCCGTGGGTCCGGCGGTGGCGGTGGGGTCGGTGCCGGAAAGGCATAGCCGCGGTCGGCGCCGACGCTCACCGGATCGGTGGGCAGCGGCGCGGTGAGCGCGGCGAGCGGGTCGATCAGCCCCGCCCCGATCGCGTCGTCGCGACCGCGGCCCGGCGCGTGCGCGGTACGGGTGATCCGCTCGATCACCTGCCCGGCACCGAGCTCGGGGAACCTGGCCCGCACCAGGGCCGCCAAGCCGGCGACATACGGTGCGGCGAAACTGGTTCCGTCGACCGGCTGCACGCCCTGCATGGTCTGTACGCCGTCGACGAGGCCGGTGCCACCGGGCTTGCTGTCCAGCGAGACGATATTGCGCCCGATCGCGGCGGCGCCGACCCACGGGCCGCGCAGGGACAGCGCCGACGGGGTGCCGTCGGCGTCTACCGAGGCCACCGACAGCACGTACGGCGTGAACCAGGCCGGGGTGGGGATAGTCGCGACCGAACCCCACCCCGAACCCTCGTTCTGGGTCTCACACGCGCCGCCGGTCTCCACATTGCCCGCCGCGGCCACCACCACGACATCGCGGTCGTAGGCGTATTTCACCGCGGCGCCGAGTGAGCTGTCGGCGGTATCGGAACCGGCCGCGGTACAGGCGACCTCGGAGATATTGATGACGGTGGCGCCCATATCGACCGCGCGGACCACGGCCGCGGCCAGGGTGAGCACACTGCCGTAGCCGTCGCTGCGCAGTTCGCCCGGCGGCTTGTTACCGCCCCGCCGGTCCTTCGGTTCGTAAGCGAGGCTGAGCTGGCGGATGGACAGGATCTCGGCGTCGGGCGCGACCCCGACGAACGCGTCGTCGGGCGACGGCCTGGCGGCGATGATGCCCGCCACCAGCGTGCCGTGGCCGTCGCAGTCGACGGTGCCGTCGGTGTCACTGACGTAATCGCCGCCTGCCTGGAGTGCGGGCAGCCGCGGGTGCCGATTCACCCCGGTGTCGATCACCGCCACCTTCTGGCCGCCGCCGCGGCTGAACTGCCAGGCCGCGGGCAGGTCGAGCACCTGCTGCGCGATCGGCGGTTCACTCGGCGGGGAACCGCGCAGCAGTGGCTCGGCGCACAGCTCGCGCTGTTCGGTCGGTTCCAGCGGCGCGGGCCTGGCGCTGAGCACGACCGCGGCCTCCAGCGCGCCGGGATCGATGGCGGGCGGCGCGATGGCGGCGGCGGGCGCAGGCACGCCTGCCACCGCGGACAGCAATGCGGCCGCGCAGGTCAGCCGGACGAGCGCGCGCCGTTGGGGCGGGCGGGTCATATGTTGCGCGCGGTCGAGTACACGTCCATGACCCACAGTGCCAGTGGGATCAGCGCGATGATCAGCAGGTATTCGAAGATCTCGATCATCCGCCGCGTCACCGGGGTCACCTCGACGTGCGGGCCGATCACCCCGAAGCAGACCACGGCCAGCGCGGCGACGAGCAGCAGCGCCACCGCGCCGAACTCGAGCGAGCCGTGCCCGAGACCGAGGCCTGCCACCACCGCCAGCATGGTCAGCCCGCCGCCCGCGATCAGGGTCGCGGCCTGGCCGAGATCGGCGAAGGAACGGCCGCGCAGGCACAGGATGATCGCGGTGATCACCGCGAGCGCGACACCGCCGGAATGGAACGGCCCCAACGGATCGGCGGCCCCAACGGCACCGATCCCGGCCGCGACCGCGCAGGCGGCGACCAGTCCGGTCTGGATCTGATTGGCCACCCGTGCGCGCTCGCCGAGTCCGGCGGCCGATGGCAGCGCGATCGCGCCGACCGCGCCGATGCCCTCGATGGTCGGACGCTGCTCGTGGTCGGCGGGGTCGATCGCGCCGCCCGCGGTCGGCACCGGCGGGATGGGCAGCCGGGCGACCAGCGCGGCCAGTCTCGGCACCGACGACAGCAGCACGATCGCGGCGATCAGCACGCCTGCGAACAGCTTCGGCAGTCCCGGATGCCAGATCAGGTGGACGGTCGCGGTCACGGCCGCGATGACGCTCATGGTGATCGCCGCCGCGAACAGCCCGGCCCCGATCCCGGTGACGCGATAGCCGACGATCCCGCCGACCAGCACCACGACACTGCCGAGCAACACGTGCGCCGACCCGAGCTGACCGGGAACCACCAGCGCGCCGCCGCCGAACAACAGCAGCAGGGCGTCGAGCGACAACCAGTTCCCCGTCACCGGGTCGAGGTACTTACGCGCCGCGATCCCGGCCGCGGCACTGGCCACGATCCCGGTGCCGAGCAGCGCGAACGCGGGGGCGAGCGGATCGCTGTCGGCCCGCGAGACGATCAGCAGGGCCAGCGCCGCGAGGATCGCGACGGTGCCGAGCACCAGGCCGGTCAGTCGCGCCGCCGGCCCCGACCAGCTGCGGAATTCGCCTGCGGTGAGCCGCGATACGGCATCGATCACGTCGTCGAACAGGGCCGGGGATTCCTTACGGGTCACCGGGCTCAGCACCAGCAGCTCGCCGTCGTAGACCTCGGCCTCGGTGAGCGTGCGGCTCGGCGCGAGCGGGTCCTGCCCGAGCCGTGCCAGCGTCCAGTGCTGGGCGCGCGCAGGCGCGGCGTCCTCGTCGCCGTCGGGCAGGCGGGGATCGCGGGAGCGGATCAATGCCACGAGATCGCCGATGAATCCCGCGATCGGCACCGTGGCGGGCAGGCCGATGTCGAGCTGCGTGTCACCCCCGATCACCGAAACCCGGCATAGTTCGGGCTCATTGCCTAACAACGTCGACACCAGTGATGAACTCTCAGTCGTAGCTGACTACTTCCGTTGCGACCACCCGGCAGCGTTACCTAATCTAACGGACAGGGCAAGTCGGCGCGATCGCAGCCGGGACGTCCAGTTGAACGTAATGCATACACCAGACGAAGATTTCGGGGTCGCAGACGCATATGCCAGACATTCGCCAAGCCCAGCGGGCCTTCGACGCAGGCGTTCTGTCGCTCGGTCTCGCCATCGATGGCCAGGAGTCGGCGCGCGACAGCGAATACGCCAAGTTGGCATTCCAGCGGGCCACCGAATGGGATCCCTCGATGTGCGACGCCTGGCTCGGCCGGGCCGCCGCGGGCGAGGTCACCAAGGAAGTTCTGTTCAACCTGCACCGCACCAGCCTCGACTCGCTCGGCCGGGAACAGCGCAGGCTCGGCCTCGCCCCGCGCGCCATGGCAGGCCGGTTCCTGCCCGGCCTCTACATCGACTACCCGCTGGCCGGGCTCACCGAGATCTGGCTGGCGTGGGCTGCGCAGCTGATCACCGATCAGGACTACGACCAGGCCGAGAAGATCCTCGACGAGCTGGCCGAGCTGCGCCGCGCCAGGCCCGACGATCCGGACAAGCAGATCGACGACCGGATCAGCACCTACATCCGCGGCATCCTGCACTACAACACCCAGCGCTGGTCCGATGTGATGACCGTGCTCGCCGGCTCGGCGGACTGGAAGGACCCGTATCTGGCGACCGGCGCGCATGTGATGGTCGGTACCGCCTGCGCCCAGCTCGGCCTGTTCGGCGAGGCCATCCGGCGGATGGAAGCCGCTGAGGCCGGACCTATTCCGTCCGCGCGTTTCACCGCCATGTACAACCGGGGGCTGTGCCTGCGCGAGGCGGGCAACGAGACCGAGGCGCAGGCGCTGTTCGAGCAGGTGTATTCGCAGCTGCCCGATTTCGCGGCCAATACGACGGCCATGCGCGACCGCACCTTCCGGATCGTGGTCACCAGCCGCGAGGCCATCGACGCCAGGACCGACCGGTGGGATCCGGCCTCGGCGCCGACACTGGCCCAGCTCGACCAGGCCGATGCCGAGGACAGGGCCAAAACCGTGCTGGCCGAGGCGCGCGCCGAACTCGACAAGCAGGTCGGCCTCGCCTCGGTGAAGACCCAGGTGGCCAAGCTGCAGTCCTCGGCGCAGCTGGCCAAGATCCGGGCCGAGAAGGGGCTGTCGAGCCAGTCCCGCGGCCAGCACCTGGCTTTCACCGGGCCGCCGGGAACCGGTAAGACCACCATCGCGCGGGTGGTCGCCAAGATCTACTGCGGTGTCGGGCTGCTCAAGACCGACAAGGTGGTCGAGGCCAAGCGCGTCGACTTCGTCAGCCAGAACCTCGGTGGCACCGCGATCAAATCCGAGAAGCTGATCGACAGTGCGATGGACGGCGTGCTGTTCATCGACGAGGCGTACACACTGATCCAGACCGGCCTTTCCGGTGGTGACGCGTTCGGCCGCGAGGCCGTCGACACCCTGCTGGCCAGGATGGAGAACGACCGTGACCGGCTGGTCGTGATCATCGCCGGGTACGACGGCGAGATCGACCGCCTGCTCGCCGCCAACGACGGTCTGGCCTCGCGCTTCGCCAAGCGGTTGCAGTTCCCGTCCTACACCCCCGCCGAGCTGGGGCAGATCGGCGAGATCATCGCGGGCAGCCGGGATTCCCAGCTGTCGGCGGCGGCGCTGGACGCGCTGGTCGAATCCTGCACGTTCCTCTACGAATTGGAGAGCACCGATCAGAGCGGGCAGCCGCGGCGCGGTGTCGACCTCGCCGGTAACGGTCGCTTCATCCGCAATGTGATCGAGGCGGCCGAGGAGGAGCGGGAGTTCCGGCTCGCCAACGATGCCGACCTCGACCTGTCCGCGGTCGACGACGATGTGCTCATGCGGATCGAGGAATCCGATATGCGCACCGCGCTGAGCGGCATCATCGCCACCTTGAACGTCGGTCGGCCGACGTAGCGGCCGCGTCGGCTACTTCGCGGGCGGCAGGGAGTCGAAGCTGGTGAGCGCGTCGCGCTCGGACAGCGTCGGCCCTGGCACCAGCTGGCCGATGATCGACCACGGTGCGAGCCGGGGCTTGTCGCCGAGGCCGAGCACGGCTGCGGTCGCGACATCGGGGATGCCGTAGCGCACGCCGTTGTCGGCCACATAGAACAGCGACTCGCGCCGCGGGCTGCCCGGCTCGGTACCGGTGACCTGCACGTACTCACCGGAGCTCGGCGGCAGGTACACCGCGTCGATCCGGTCACCTGTGCCGTCGGCGCTCGACAGCGTCACCGGCTCGGCCGAGTCGGCCAGCGGCAGCTCGGTGCCGGTCAGCAGGGTGAGCACCGCCCGCTCGTCCGGTCCGTCGACGGACTTGCCGGGCGCGACGGCGATGCCGGGGTCCTTGGCCCAGCTCAGGCAGGTGACGGGGGCGTCCTCGGCGGAGATCAACCGCGGCTTGCGTGCGGGGAAGTCCTCGATCGGCAGCGGATGGACGACGGGGGTGCGGTCGAGCATGTCCGGTGCCACCACCGCGATCTCGCGCATGTCGTGGGAGTCGGCGTTGCGCAGCAGCTCGGCGGTGAACTCCGAGACCGGCTGCACACCGTCGGCGAGGACGACGAACAGCGACGCCGCGCCGTCGTCGGCCATGCTCGGCACCGAGATGATGCCGCCCACCGGGATATTCGACAGTTTGCCAGGACCGGGCTCCCCTGCTCCGGCGATCTGCGGCACGGCCAGCGCGGGCGCCTCGATGGTGGCGCCGAGCAGGCCGGGGCCGATCGGGCGCGGCCGCCGGTCCGACAGGCCGAGCGTACGGGCGATCACCGAGTCGGCTGGATCGAGTTCGGCGCGCGAGCCCTGGTACATCAGGTACGTCTTGTCGCCGTGCCGCACCAGCAGGGCGTCGTCGGGACGCGCGGGTCCGATCCGCTCCCCCAGTGTCGGCTCGCCGACGATCGCGGTGGTGAGACCACCGGTCGTGCCCGCGGCGCCGCCGGTGGCCGAGAGCTGGGTGGTCTCGCACAGCGTCCAGTCCGAGCGGTCGCCCTGATCGGAGCCGGGCAGGGCGCCAGGGGCGCCGGGGATACCGAGCAACGGGCCGCGCGGCAGCGAACCGAGCTTGTCGTCCTTCACCGATTTCGGTGATTCCGCGGCACCGGCGATCAGCCGGGCCGAGGCCAGATTCAGCACCGGGTGCAGGGTCTTGGCACCGTCTTCGCTTTCCACGACGACATACATGGCGCCGCTCTGCTTGCCGGTGACGATCAACGAATCACCGACCGAACCCTGCGGCTTGAGCAAGCCGAGAATGGCGGCACCGGCCACCACGATCAGCCCGAGTACCGCGCCGACCATCATCGACCGGCTCTGCGAACGCATCGGATCGTGCAGCATGCGCACATCGCGGCGGATCAGCGCGTGGTCGAGTCTGCGCAAAAGGAACCGATAACCGTTGACCTGGGCCTTGGTCGTCAGCTGTGCCGGCACACGCACTCCATTACTGCGATGATCACGTTCTCGTTCGACACGGTACCGTAATTCCCGAACGGCCCCGCACCATGATTCGACGTATGCCAGCCAGGGACAACGATTTTGAACAATGGGATGAACGCCAGGGAAACCGGCGAAGACAACGTTTACGACACCTTGCGTGATCCGGAATTCTGGCTGTTCCGCGTTTTTCCGCTCTGGTCCTGCGTTCCCGTCGCGATTCTCGCCGCCGTCGTGGCCTGGGTGGTGCTGGCGACCACCGATTCGGTCCCGTGGACGATCGGCGCGGCGGTGCTGGTGCTGCTGATCGGGCTGGTGCCGATCCGCCGTCGCACGCCCGCGGTCCGGTTCGGCGGCTGGCTGGCGCGTAGGCTGCGCGGCCGCACCGACACCCTCGACCGAGCCCCCGCCTTCGACGTACCGCTGGCCGAGGGCGGTGGCTGCGGCGTGCGCTGGGACGGCGACCTGCTGCTGACCATGCTGCGCATCGATCCGCCACCGGACACCCTGACACTGCTGCGGCGCGGATCGCTCAGCGCCGATCAGCTGCTGCCGCTCACCGAGATCGCACGCTGCCTCGATCAGTTCGACGTGCAGCTGGCCGGGATCGACGTGATCTCCACCGGCGCGCGGACCGCGGGCACCGGGGCCGCCGCCCACCTCTACGACCGCATTCTCGGACCGCTGCCCGCCATCGCGCACCGCACCTGCTGGCTGGTGCTCCGCCTCGATCCGGTCGCCAATGCCGCCGCGGTGGACAAGCGCGGCGGCGGCGCGGAGGGCGCGCTGCGCACGATGATCATCGCGACGCGCCGGGTCGCGAACCGGCTGGCCACCAGCGGCATCGACACGGCGGTGCTCACCGCCACCGAGATGAACAGCGCCGTGCGTGAGCTCACCCACGGGTTCGACCCCTTGCAGCTCACCGAGACCGCCTACGGATTGTCCACCGCGTACCGGTATCTCACGCACTACCAGCTCACCGCCCCGATGATCGGCACGAACGGTCTCGCCGAGATCTGGGCGACACCGAGTCTGTCGACCACGGTGACACTGCGCCTGCACCCTGGTGTGGGTGCGGCTGGGCGCCGCGACGACAAGGCGGGCACTGTCGTGCTCAACGCGGTCGTCCGCTTCGACACCCCCGTCCCGCTGGACGAGAAGCCGCTGCCCGGCTTACGTGAGCTACCCGGCAGCCAGCGCCGGATCCTGCTCGACACCTTGCCGATCGGCGCCGCCGACGATCTCGGTGGTCGCGACGGCTACCGGGGGTCGCTGTCGGCGCTCACCGATATCGCGGTGCCGACCACCGGCTGCGGTCAGCTGATCGGAGCCGACGAACGAGGCCAGGGCATCGCGGTCCCGCTCATCGGGGCGGGCACCAGGCATGTGGATGTGATCGGCAATCTGGACCTGGCCCAGCAGGTGATCCTGCGGGCGACCGCGCTCGGCGCGCATGCGATCGTGCACACCAACCGTCCGCAGGCCTGGCACTCGATGGTCGCCAATCTGGCCACCCCGCAGCTGCTCTCGATCGCACCGCGCGCCGCGGGCGCGTCACCGCAGCCGCAGCCGGGCCCGCCGCCGGTGCCCGCCGCACCGTATCCGACTACCACCGTGCTCGTTTTCGACGGCATCGCGCCGACCGCGCATCTCGGTGGCGCCACCATCGTCGAGGTGCGCACGACCGAGCGGGAACCCGACGCGGTCTCCCCCGATGTCACGCTGGTCCAGGATCCGTCCGCGCCCAACCGGATCACCGTGCGCACCAGCACCGGCAGCGCCACCGTGACCATGGTGACCACCCCCGACGAGATGCACTACATCGGCGAATCGCTGGCCGCGCGTTAGCCGACGACGAAGGCCGACCGGAATCCCGTTCCGATCGGCCTTCGTCGGGTGGCGCGGAGCTCAGAAATCCGCGAAACCGTCGCCGACCTTGCCGTCGGCCTCCAGCGCGCGGTTGAGCGCGAGCTCGACCTGGGCGGCCAGGTCGTCGAGCTGCTTGAGGGTGTCCTCGAGCTCGGTGGTCACGCTCTTGTGCGCGGCGTCGAAGGTGGTGTGGGCGTTGTCACCCTGCAGCGCGGCCTTGAAGTTGGTGGCGGCCGACTCGAGTTCGGTGATCTCGCCCTTCATCTTGCCGCCGTAGGTCTGCAGGTCGCCGAACAGCTCGTTCATCGCCGAGGGATCGTAAAGAATGGTCATGCGCTGTTTCCTTGTCGTATCGAAACCGGATGTGATCGCGAACGATCAGACGAGGTTGGTGTGCGTGACGCCGCCGGTGGAACCGCCACCGCCGCCGAAGCTGCCCGTGTCCATGTTGACGATGGTGTCCTTGCCTGCGTTGATAGCCTCGTTGAACCGGTCGAACTTCTGGTTCAGCGCGTTGGCCTCGTCGTGCCACAGGTTGGCGACCTCGACGAACTTGTCGTGCGCGTCGCCCTTCCAGCCGCGAACGACGGCCTGAGCGGCACCGTCGATCTCGTTGACCGAACGACGCAGGTTACCGATCGCCGTCTCCAGCGCGGAGACGACGTTGTTTACGCCACCGGCTTCTACACCTACTGGTCCCTGAGGGGGCATTGTCGAACCTTTCCTTCTTGATGGGTGACACGGGAAATGGCTATTGCGGCAGCCACCTCCCACCGGGAAGCCCCTCGAGGAGCGCACCGATCGCCTGGGTGAGGCGGTGATCGGTGCCCGGCGTGATGGTGGACCACACCTGCCCGTCGGGCGCCGTCATCGGCGCTACGACGATCCGGCCGCGCGCGGTGTCGTACACCGCGACCGCGCCAGGAGCTCGGGTGGTCAGCCCGTCGTGGTGGATCGCGGCGGTGATCTCGGTGTAGCCGTGGCAGGAGCCGAAGGCAGCGCCGAGCACGGTCGCCTCGTGCGCGTCGATACCGAGCGCGTACATCGCGTCCACATAGTCGGAGGTCGTCGTCGCGGCGTCGAGCCTGCGCGCGAGATCGTCGGCCGCCACACTGACAGTGCCGATCTCGGCCCGCGGGCACGGCGTCAGCGCGGTGAGCAGGAGCCTGGTGAGTTCCCGTTCGGAGCCGTCGATCCAGGGCGCGGTGATCTCGAACGCCGAGCCCGCCCTGGTGGCCACGGCGTGCTGAGTACCGCGGCGCGCCAGGCAGATTCGGCGTTGCCCGTTGCCGCCGTAGCTGCGCGCGGCCAGCTCGGCCTCCGGCTTGGCGAGGGTGAACAGCGCGTCGGCCAGACCGGGTTCGACATCGCCGTACTCGTCGAACACCCCGCCCGCGGTGAGCCCGGCGACGGCCTCGTCGCGCGCGGCCTGCCAGGCCGCGAACGAGTCCTGCTCGGGCCCGACGGCCAGCACCAGCGGCAGGGTCTGCACGCCGAGCCGGTCGGCGACCGCGAGCAGGGAGTCGTTGGTCAGCGTGGTCATTGCGCACCACCGGCCTGGGCCGTTCCGGTCTGCGGTGCCTGCCGTTCGGCGACACCGAGCACCGCGGGCGCGGCTTGGATCTCGCCCTCGGCCACCAGCTGATCGGATTCCTCGTAGGCGATGCCGGCGCGCGGGAAACGCGGTGCGTCCTGCGCGGCGGCGCCCGCCATGGCGCCCGGCACCAGCGGTGTCGCGTGCCCCGATGTGCTCACCGGCGCCGACTGCGGTGCCGGGGTGACCGTGGCCGCCGTCGACTGCACGAAAACGGGTGCGCGATAAGCGGTCTGCACCGGCGCGGGCACGACCGGCATGGCACCGACACCGCTGATCATGCCCATACCCGCCGCCGCGGAACCGGTGGCCTCCGTCGGTGTCGACGAGCCCGCCTGCTCCGCCAGCAGCGCCGCCTCCGGCACGATCGGCGGTGGCGGCACATGCAGCCACGGCGTCGCCAGCGGTTCGGTAGCCGCCTCGTAGCTGCGCATCACCCTGGAGGCGACGGCCTTGGCCACATCGGACTCGGCATCGGTCTCGGCCGCGATGGCCTTGATCGGCGCGCCGAGCGCGGAGCCGATCTGCTCGACGGCCCGCTGCGCCGCGGTGATGGCGGCGATGTCGTTCGCGTTGGGCATGGTGCGGGCAGCCACCTCGTAGGCCAGCACCTGGGCCTGCATCCTCGCCGCGTTGGCCGTGGCGGCGGCCGCGGTTTCCAGCAGCCAGTCGCGCAGGGTGGAAACCCGTTCCCACACTTCGTCGCTGCGGCCGGAACGCCAGGATCCGCGCAGCGTTTGCAGCACCTGCTCGTAGTCGAGCACGGCCGCGCCGAAGGCCGCGGCGAGCCGCGTCCAGGCGGCGGCCGCGTCGGCCATCGGCATCGGTCCGGCACCGGTGGTGAGTTCGGTGGCGAGCCGCTCGGGCTCGCGCGCCTCCCACACCACACCGGTGAAGCCGGGCTGCGGTGGTTCGATCATCAGGCGTGCAGGCCGCTCGCGTTGTCGGTCTCCATCCGGTCGAACTCGGTGACCTGCGCGCGCAGGGTCGCGGCGAGCTTGCTCATCTCGCGAGCTCCCGCCTCGGCACCGGTCAGGTAGTCGTCGGCGACCCCGTTGGCGGTGGTGGCGGCCCGCGCCGACACCTCCTCGGTGCCCGCCGGCGCCACGTGCAGCGCCGGGGCAACGGCGGTCATCTCGGTGGAGAGCCGGTCGACGATCGCGTCGAGGGCCGAGGCCGCTTTCGCCGCTGCGGCCGAATCGAATTCGAAGGTGTTGCTCATTGCCACTCCTGTCGTGGTCGTGCAGGCGTCACAGTGTGAGTTCTTTGTCCGGCGGCGCTTCGGTGGTCGCCGGCTCGGCGGCGCCGACCACCGGCATGGACACGCCCGCGATCTGGCCGACCACCTCGTCGCCGTGATTGGCGGTGACCAGCTGGGTGTGCACCGCCTCGCTGCCGCCGCCGTCGGCCGCGCGCGCCATCGACGCGCCGGCGGCGCCCATCGGCATGTAGCCGGGTGTCCCTGCGGTACCCGTGTGTGTCGCGCCGCCGGAGGAACCCGAGGTCCCCGCCGTCGGCATGCCGCCGAGTCCGACGGTGGACATGCCGCTGCCGCGACCGCCCTGCCACGGGCTCAGCGGGGTGGACGCGGCGGCCGCCGCGCCACCGAGACCACCGATGGCCCCCGCCCCACCGAGCACACCACCGGCACCGCCCGCGGCGGCGGACGCCGCGTCGTCGGCGCTGATCTCGGCATCGGAGGTCGGGGTGTCGGTGGTGATTCCGGTCGTCGCCGACAGCGAGTTCACCTGTTCGGCAAGTGTTCCGAACGACGAGACCGCCGTGCTCGCGGTGCTGATCAGCGGCGTGATCAGGCTCATCAGCTGCGACATCGAGTCCGACGACGCATCGACACCGGTCGGCGCGTTGGTGACCTGCACTTTCTCCCCGGCCTGCGCCATCTCGCCGCTGCGGGCGATCATCTCGCCCTTGGTCTCCGCCGTGATGGCGAGGCCCTCGGCCATCGCCTCCATGGTCGCCGCGATCAGGACCGCCTGGCCACCCGGTGTCGCCGCGTAGAGCGGGGCGAGCGCCAGCGTGGCCGAATAGCGCGCGATCACCGCGGCGAGCTTCGCGCCACCGATGGCGACATTGCCTGCCGCGTGGGTGAGCACCGCCTTCTCCTGCGTGCTCTGGGCGGCGAGCTTGACACCGTCGGACTGGGCGGCGGTCGCCTTGTTCGTCGCCTCGGTCGCCGCCGCGCTCTGCCAGAGCTGCATCACCGTCTGCAAGGCGGTGGAGCCGAGCGACATCACCGTCTCGAGCACCGAGCTGATATTCGTCAGCGCCTCGGCCGGATTGGTCGACGTGCCGGAGTCCGAGGTGGACGTGGTGCCGCCGAGCGCGCCGGTGCCGAACGCCGCGGCCAGGTCGGTGAGCGGCTGCATGAGCGCGGTCAGATCGAGCGTCGGCAGCGGTGGCAGCTCCGGCAGCTGGATGAACTCGGGCAGCTGCGGCAGCTGCGGCAGTCCCATCGAACCGAGGACCTGGCTCACCGGCTGGTCGAGCATGGGCGCCATCGCGCTACCGCGCAGCAGCTCGAGCACCGTCGGATCGACCGGCACCGCGGCGCCGGCCGTCGCTCCCCCTTGGTCGGTCATGGCTACCTGTCGACCGAGGCGATGCCGAGCTTGGACGCGCCGTCGGCACCCTCGTAGGTGGCGGCCGCTTGGGTGGCGGTCAGCGCGGTACCCGCGTGCACCGCGGCCAGCTCCGCCACCGAGCTGAGGTGATTGGCCTGCGCGTAGGCGAACGACATCAGGAATTCCTGGCCGATCAGGCCGAAAACCGGCACCGCGGCGGCCATGGTGGCCGCCTGGTCGACCGCGCCCGCCTGCGCCACGCCAGCCGCCATGGCCGCAGAGGCACCCGCGTACGCGCGTACCGCATCAGGAACTACCGCAACGTGATTCATGGCTATGTCCAATCCCGAAACAGCCCATGGTGTTTCGTTACTCTATCTACCCGTCGGAAACTTGCGCCACACCAATCGGTGGGTGAAGAACGGTTGAACCTCACGTGCCGTGCTGGTTGTAAGCCGTGACCAGCTCGGCACGCTCGCCGAACGCCCGTTGCGCCGCGGCGCGCGCCGTCGCGACCAGGACCCGCTCGAACTCGGCGGAGCCGAGTTTGCCGATCGCGGTGCCGAATTCCAGTCCGACCAGCGCGCCGGAACCGTCGACGACGGCCGTCACCGCACCGTCGGGCGAGGTCTCCGTCGCCCGGATGCCGTTGGTCGCCTCGGCCAGATCCTGCAGCCGGTACAGCTGACCGCGCACCTTCGCGATCAGCTCGTCCATCGTTTCGACCATCGCCGAGTCCTCCCGTCCGCGTTCCCTAGACCGACCGCAGCCAGCTGTCTGGCTCGGTGTCGTACTCCTGCTCCTCGACGATCTCCGCCGCGGCCACCTCGGCCTCGGTCGGCAGCCCGGTCGCCGCGAGCAGGCCGGGATCGAAACCGGCCTCCGCCAGCTGATTCCGCCGTGCCAACCCGGCCCGCTTGGCCGACTTCTGGCACAGCCGCAGGATCTCCGCGGCCAGCGCCCCCGGATCACCACGCAACTGATCCGCGCCGACGGTGATGCCGACCGGCAACCCCTGCTCGGTAGTACGGACCTCGATGGCACCGGTCAGCGACGCCGCCGTGAACTCGGTGGGAAACTCGTTCATCTGCCCTCCCTACGCCCGATCATCCCTGATGGCTCTGACAACTTCGGCGATCTGCGCGTTGATCAGCGACTCCAGCCTGCGCCGGTCGGCGGGGACCACGCGCGCGGGCGAGCCGGGCACGATGACATACCTACCGTCATCGACCACATCGCGCCAGACGAGATACAGCCGCAGGATGCCACGCGGCCCGAACCGCGACCAGCCCTGCTCGATCTCGATGGTGCCGGTGAGATCCTCCGGCTCCGCCAGGAATCCGGCACCCGGGATCTCCTCGCCGGTGTCGTGCACCAGCGACCGGCTGAACGAGAAGTCCAGGTCGGGCGCGCTGGTGTCGACGAGCTCGAAGTCCCTGCGCCTGCCCGCCTCGGCCGGGCGCAACGCCGCGGCCACCGCGCCGCCGAGCGAGAGCGCGTCGTGCCTGGTGACGGTGAATCCGGCCGAATCAAGCATGGTCGGGCCCGGCTGCTGGCGCACCACGAACGCGTCGTCGCCCTTGCGGACGGCGAGCACCCGCAGTGCCCGCTGCGGGTTCTCGGGCTCGCGACCGTCCACACCGCGGGCGATGACCCGGATATCCGGCCTGGTCAGCGCCTCGATGAGCTGCTCGAGTTCGGCGCCGCCGCGCCTGCGCACCGCCTGCCAGGCTTCGCGCTTGACGAACTGGCTCTCGGAATAGCTCAGCGGTGCACCGCGATAGCTCAGCGGGGCGGGCAGGCCCTCCTCCTTGAGTGCCTCGTACATCGCCGCGAACTCGACGGGGCTGAACTCCAGAACGGCTGTCACTGCTCGATGACCGGTCGTGCCACGATCGGCGCCGCGCCGATCGCCTCTTCCAGATGCTCCACCGAATCGAGGTAGTCGGCGCGCTTGTGCTCCTTCTGCTGCCCGCCCTGGCCCGCCGCGCCACCCATCGGCGCCATCGGCATGCCGCCCATCGGCATCCCCGACCCGCCTGCCAGGCCCGCCCGGCTCGCCATCGCCTCCATCCCGGTGGAGGTGACCGCGGCACGGGGGAACAGGCTCGACGCGTTCTGCAGGTTCGATCCCGGCACGCCCGCGCCACCGCCGCCCGCGCCGCCACCGGCACCGCCGCCGCTCTTGGCCGCCGAGGTCATCTTCTTCGCCTGGTCCTCCAGCGCGGAGCTGAGACCGGCCAGACCCGGCACCGAGGACAGCGCGCTCTGCTCGGCCGCGCTGGTCGCCTGATCCAGCGCCGATTGGGCTGCCGAACTCGCCTGTTCCATCCCGGACGACAGTGCCGATCCGGCCTGTTCGAGACCGCCGGCCGCCTGTTGCGCGGCTTCCTCGGCCGCCTGCCGCGCCGCCTCCTCCGCGGCCCGCGTCGCCTGGTCCGCCGCCGCCTGCTCGGCCGCCTTCAGCGCGTCCTGCGCGGCGCGCTGGGCCGCCTGCTGCTGCAAAGCCGACATGCCGTTCTGGAATCCGGACGACAGGCCTGTCGCGCCGCTACCGGAACCCGAGCCCGAGCCCGAGCCGGTTCCGCTCCCGTTGCCGCTCCCATTGCCGTTGCCACTGCCATCGCCGTAGCCGTTCCCCGTGGTCGCGGGGATCGGATCGGGCAGCACGGCGATCACTCCGCCGGTGTGGTCGACACCGGGGACATAGGTGTTGCGCATTGCCGAGACGTAGCCGCGCTGGTGCTCGAGTTCCTTGCGGGTTTCCCACGCGCGCACCGATTCCGGCACCATCAGTGGGACCTCGGTCGCGCTGACGGCCTGCAGTCCGAGCTTGGTCACGTAGAGCCACTCGGCCGCGTATTGCAGCGCCGTGCCGAGCGCCTTCATCCCTTCGACCAGGTTCGTATTGCCTGTCCCGTAGGCCGCGACGGCCCGGCGCGCACGGTCGGCGCCACCCGCGTTACCCGGGCTGCGCCAGCTGCTCTCGGTCGCGGTCATCGCGTTCGAGAGTTCGACGAACTTCTCGTCGAGCTTGCCCGCGAGCCAACTCCAGTCGACACCCGCCTGGGCGACCGTCGTCGACATGTTCGGGCTCGACAGCGAGGCGATGATCTCCTGGTACTGGTCGTAGGTGAATTGCGACGGGTCTTCGGGACGAACGAGGAGCGGGTCGAAGGTCAGCTCGCCCGGCGGCATGAGCAGGCTGTCGGGGAGACCGCCGCCCTCCTCGCTGAGGATTCGGCTATCGATGCAGAGCACGAACGGTTCCCCCGAGGAGCCGAGACTTTCGGTATTGCCCTTGCCGGACTGGATCCGTTCCCGCAGGGCCTCGAGGTCGACACTCCCGTCGGCATCGGCGGCGGAGTAGTTCCTGCCCGCGGCGAGGAAGGTGTCACTCATATCGTCGAGGATCTGGAGATGGTCTTCCAGAATTCCCGCGAGGTCGCGGCCTTTCGCCGAGAAGCGCTCGGCGAGCGCGGCAGCGGAGGGGATCACCGCGGCGAACGGGTCGAGCGAATCCACCTTGCCCACCTCGGCTTTCACCGAGTTGACCCGGGTCCTGACCTCGATGATCTCGGTGACCAGGCTCTCGATCACACCGGGCTGGAGTTCCAGTGCGCCATTGAGCGACTCCGTGCGCAACCCACTCCACGGATTGGGTGTCTCACCCATACGCGACCGTCCTCCTCATCACCACACGGGCGCCCCTGCGACGAGACCTGCCTGCGATCGATTCTTTCGTCGTAGCAACGATTCTAATGTCGGAGAAATGAATCCCGCATGTACAGCGTGGATCTCACCGGTGGCCTGGCATCGACAATCGGTCGCCGTGGGTGGTCAGCGCTGCCGTGCGATGGCCTCGTGCAGGTTCTGGTCAGCGAGATCGAAACGCGCGGGGCGGTAGCTGTTCTCACGAATGTAGTCGAGGAACTCCGGCGGCAGCGTCAGCGCCTGTTCGGCGTAGTACTCGATGAAATCGGTGCGCCAGATCCATACGCCGTCCGAGTGCAGCGAGGCGCCACCGGGGATCAGCCGGTCCGGGTCGAACAGGTCGGGCACGGCCGACATCACATCGAAGACGGTCGGCGCGGCGCGCAGATACTCGAGCACCCTGGCGTGCCCCGCCGGCCGTTCCCCGGCGCGCGCGTCGTGGATCGATGGCAGGTCGTCGCGGGTGCCGTCGTACATCTCCCGGAACATGCCGAGCGGACGCAGGTCGAACACGTCGCCGGGGGCACAGGCCAGCAGCTGATGTTCGACCAGTACGCCGTCGGCGTCCCACTGCTTGCGCAATCGCAGATAGCCCGGCCTGGTGTAGACCTCGAGCGAGGCCAGGGTGTGGTCGGGTCGCCATTCGCGCCATTCCCCCACGGCCAGACCGCGCCGCATCGTGCCGTCCGAGGCGGGTGAGCCGTCGGCGTACCAAGCCTGGCTCGGGCCGTCGTCGTAGCCGTCGACGAAGGACCAGCGTCCGACTACCGTGCCATCGGGGTTGGTTTCCACGGCGACGCCGGTATAGGGCACGCCACGGTAGCGGGTCGGTCCGTCGCCGGAGCTCAGCTCGAACTCCGGGTCGTCGACGTCGACGATGGGCCCCTCGGTCATCGGTTGGTGTCCTTTCCGGTCGCGCCCGCCATCGAGAGTTCGAAGTACGCGCTGTCGAGATCGGCGTCTGCGCCGAACACCGCGGCCAGGTGGGCCCGTTCGAGGACGCCCGCCTCCGCCGCGGCCACCAGGCCTGCCACCGCGGCGCGCCGCTCGCCGGTCGCGCCGATCAGGTCGGCGACCACTTCGACCACCGTATCCGTGGTCCAGATACCCGGTATCGCGGGCGCGAGGTCGTCGGAGACCGGGGACTCACCGCGATGCCAGGCGCCGTCTTCCCACCAATAGCAGAACGAGAGCAAGCCGTCGGCCGCGCGGCCGTTGAGCACCGGCTCGGCCACCCAGGCGGGCGCGCCGAGATAGAACGCGGGCATCTCGGCGCCCTCCTGATAGGCCGCCCGCAGGCCGGGCGCGTCCCAGACCCCACCGGAGAGCACAGCCCGATCACCTGGCAGCCAGACCAGGCTCGACCCACTGCGCGAGGTGCCCTCGAAGACACCGGAGCCTGGGGTGATCCGTGGGCCGAGCGGTGAACGCACCGCGACGAACGCGGCCGCGAGCACCGCCCAGCGGCGGGCCATCAGCGCAAACGCGGGGAAGTCCAGGTCCGGCTCGGAGCGCACCGGCTCCCGGCCCGCGACGCGGTCGGCAAGGTGCTGTTCGGCCGCACGGCGCGGCGTGCGCACCTGGCGATCGTCGTGACCGAGATAGGCGGCCAACCACACCGGCAGCGTTTTCCGCGGAAAGACCGCGAGGTCGCTGCGATAGGCCTCGGGCGCGAAGAGCTGGCCGTCGGGGAACGGAACGGCGCCGTAGTCGTAGTCGACTTCCATCCGGCCGTCGCCGGTGAGTTCGAGCAGATACCGCCACCACACCTCGTCGTCGCGCTCCGCCGAGAGCCGCCGGTGCTCGCGGATCAGCGCGAGCACGCCCTCGGCGGGGAACACGCGCACCGCGCGACCACGCTCGTCGGTGCAGAACACCACCGCCGTCTCGGCGGTCACCGTCATCGCGAACGATGCCGTCAAACGCCACCATCCGTCGGGGGCGAGCTCGGCGAGCTCGAGGCCGATCCGGTAACTGAGCGCGGACATCCGCTCCGCGACGTCGTTCTCCTCAACCATGCCTCTCCCGGAACCGACGCTCGAAGTCGTCGATGAATATCGATGGCGCCACGGCCGAGGACGATCGTTCCAGCACACCGTCGTCGGCGACGTAGTAGATCGCCCTGCCGATCGCGATCTCCCCCGGTCCGACCGGGAGATACACCATCCAGCCCACCGCGAGCCGGTCGGCGCGCAGCCGGTCGACCGGGAAATCGGCCGCACCGACGTCGGTCAGGTACCGGACGACCCTGGCGACTGCCTCGGCACGTGGCATCGGCTCCGCCGACTCGGTACTCACCACCCCGGCGACGACCAGCTGGAACAGCGCGCCGTCGAGATCGAGAAGGCCGTCCTCACCGAGCAGTTCGACCAGCGTGCCACGGGTGACGAGGCCGATCTCGGCCGCGGCGACCAGCGTGGCGGCCTTCGCGCGCAACGCCTCGGACGGCTCAGCGTCGAGCAGCGACGCCGCCGCGTCGGCGGTGGCCTGCGCCGACCACACGGCAGGCATCGCGGGTGCCACCGCCTCCGGCGCGGGCGATTCGCCCTGGTACCACGCGCCCTCGGACCACCAGTAGCAGAACGACAGCAAACCACCCACCGCCCGACGATCGAGGGTCGGCGTCGCGACCCACTCGGGCGCGCCCGCGTACAGCTCGGGCAGCGGCGCGTCCCCGTTGTAGGCGGCGTCCAGTTCGGGTGCCCGCCACACCCCGCCCGAGAGGATCGCGCGCTCGCCGGGGAGCAGGAACAGCGAACTCCCGTGCCGCTGCGCGGTATCGGAACGGGCGAGCGAAGGCAGCACGCGCGGACCCCATTCGGCGTCGACCGCCACGCCGACGGCGGCGAGCACCGCCCATCTCGCCACCAGCAGCGGCAGCGGCGGCAGCCATGTCACCGGTTCCGGCGTCACGTCGTTCGCCGCGTCGGCCCTTGCGGCAACGGCCGCGGCCGCCGGATCGCGCACCTGACGGTCGGCGTTGTTGAGGTAGGCGGCCAGCCAGAACGGCAGCGCGCCACGGGGAAAGGCCTTGAGGTCGGCGTGGTAGACCATCGGCGGGAACAGGTGGTCGGCGGGGAACGGCTCGTCGCCGTAGTCGTAGTCGACCTGGATGCGGCCCTCCGGCGTCAGGCCGAGCTTCAGCCGCCACCACGGGCCGTCACCGAGTTCGGCCGACAGTGCGCGATGTTCCCTGATCAGCGCGAGCACCTCATCCGACGGGCGCAGCCGGGTGAGGTGCTGGTCGGCGTCGGAGTACACGGCGAGCACGATCTCGGCGGCCACCGTCATCGTGAACACCGCGTCCAGCCGTTGCCAGCCGACCGGGCCCTGCGCTGCCAGCGCGCGAGCGGCACGGTGCACGAGCTCACGGGTTCGCTCCGCCACACTCGGCGCGACCGGCTCCGGGCCGAGCGAGAAACCGACATCCACATCGACCTCGTCCGTGGAGTCGGCGGCGGGCGGTGTGTGGAAGACTTCCGGGTCGCCGGTCGAGACGGTGACTTCGATGTCGTCGGCGGAGAACTCGGAGCCGGAGTCCGCGGGCTGAGCCGAGTCGGCAGGCTGAGCCGAGTCGGCAGGCTCAGGCTGAGCCGAGTCGGCAAGCTGAGCCGGATCCGCAGGCTGAGCCGGGTCGTCGGCGGGAGTGGTCACGGCGGCGATCTCCTCAGCGGGTGTCAGGCGCGCGGTAGGCCGAGCAGGGGCAGGTCGAGTGGGCGGTTTCCCGCGGATTCGTCCCAGGCGCGATAGGACAGCTCGTCGGGTTCGCGGACGCCGTAACCGTCACGCAGTCCGGTGACGACCATCGCCGCCACCTCGTGATACCGCCAGGCGGTCGCGGGCCACGGCAGCTCGAGCCACCAGTTGCCGGCCAGTCCGTCCTCCGGTGGCTGCCAGCCCGCCGCGATGATCACCTGGTCGCCCTCCGCGCCGGCCCGCAACGGCTCCGTGAGCGCGTCGTCACACACCAGCTCACCGGCCAGTACGTGGTCGAGCTGCCGGAACTGCGCGTAACGCGGTGACTGCGTGCGGGTTTCGCGCAGGATCACGACCGCGCCCGCGGGCAGCACGGCGAGCTGCCCGGCCAGCGCGTCGGTGAACGACGGCCAGCTGGTCACGCCCGCTCCTGCCGCTCGACCTCGATATTGCGGTCGTCCCTGGCCAGGCGGTCATTGGTCACCAGGGACAACACCACCGACACGGCCGATTGCGCGAGCACGAGTGTGCTGTCCTCGCCCACCCAGCGAACCTGCGGCCACTGTCCAGGAATCCGGGTGGTCGGCTCGCCGATCGCGGCCGTGATCACGCCGGCCAGCTCGGCGAAGGCGGTGCGGATCCGCTGTGCGCCATCGGCGTTCTCCTCGACGAAATCGGTCAGCCTGGTCTCGATCCGGGTGGCCGCGCCGTCCGCGCCGTGCACCTTGCCGCTGCCTGCGCCGAGGCCGGTGTCGAGCAGCACCCAGTTCGGCCTGCTCACCAGCACCCGCCAGCCGAATCGCTCGGCGAGCGCCGGCACATCGGACAGGATCCAGGTCCAGTCGAGAGCGCGCAGGCGGGTGACCAGTTCGGTCAGCTCGGTGGCCGAGGGGCTGCGCCATTCGCTCACTCTGCTGCCTTCCGGTCGAGTTCGGCGTCGAGCCGGGCCAGCGCTTCACGGCGGGCACGCCGGTGCGAACCGTCGAGCTGGGCGGCGAATTCGGCGCGCGCGGTCGCCACCAGCTCGTCGGTGATGTCGGGGTGCGCGCTCGCGATCGCCCACAGCGCCTGCTCGGTCTCGTTGTCGAGGCCGGTGTCGGTGCGCAGCCCGCCGCCCGCGCACACCGCGGCGAGCATCTGCTCGAAGTTGGCGCGGATCTCGTCCTCGGCGGGATGGTCCGTGCGCATACTGCCTCCTCGTCGGTCTCAGTGGGCGTAGATGTCGGCCCGCAGGCGCGGGTCGGCGAGCACGTCGGCGACGTGGGCACCCAGATCCATCTCCCGCGGTAGCGATCGATAGAACAGCTCACAGAGCGTCGTGCCGTCGGCGACGACCGCGAACCGGCTGTGCCGTGGATCGATGGGACCGTGTTCGGCGGCGATCGGACCGTCGTCGAGCTCGATCATACGATCGCCGACCCGCAGCGTCAGTCCGGCGCGGTCCCGGTAGAACACCACCTGGACACCGCCGAGGTCGCCGTAGACGCCGCCGAGTCCGGCGGAACCGGGCGATGCGGCCCGCAGCGCGCCCGTCGCCGGATCGAACTCCGCGCGCACGCCGTACCCGGCGAACGGGCGGACACTGATGTCCCCGCTGTTCCCCTGCCGCGGCGGCAGATAGCCGTGGCCGATCGGCCGCCGCGCCTGCCCCGCCTGCCCGCCGGGCGCGCCCGGTGCCATCGGCGCCATCGGCGCCATCGGCATCGGCGTCCCCAGATCCGTGCCGAGTCCGTTCGACGACGGCGCCTCCGGTGACGGCGGCGGCGTCGGCAGGGTTCGCGGTCCCGGCGTCTCGCCGGTTCCCCACGGCGGTGGCGGCGGCAGCTCCCTGGCGGGCGGTGTCGGCGAACTCCACTGATCCGCCTGCGGCGCAACCCGATACGGCTGATCCGTACCTGGCGCTGTCCCCGGCCACGGTGCCGCGGATCCCGGTGCCGACCACGACGGCGTATCTGCCGGCGTATTCACCTGGCCTGCCGAACCCTGCGACCAGCTCGGCGATCCGGGCTGGTCCGGCGCCGACGGAGCGGCGCCCTGCGGAGCCGACGGGCTCACCGGTTGCCCAGGCCACGGCTGCTGCACCGGCATCGAATAGCCCGAGCCGGGCTCCGCGGGTACCGACGGCCACGCCGCACCCTGCGGCGACTGCTCCGGGAACCTGGGCGGCGGCGGAGGCCACGGGATGTCCGGCCCCGACCCACCGACAACTGGCGGCGTCCGCCCTTGCGACGGTGGCAACTGACCCGAGTGGCCTGCCGTCGGATCACCCATCCCAGGCACCCAACCTTGCGGCTGCGTCGGTCCGCCAGGAACTGACGACGTCGGCCCACCCTGCGGCGGATACACCGGCCACTCCGGCGCCGAAGCATGCGACGCACCCGGAGAACACCGAATGTCCTGCCCCGACCCGCCGGCACCTGGCGGCATCGCTGCTTGCCACGGTGGCGACTGGTCCGAGGGGCCCGCGGCGGGATCACCCACGCCAGGCACCGGCCAACCCTGCGGTGGATGTGCCTGTACACCGGGGGCAGACGGTGACGGCCCACCTTGCGGCGGCTGTACAGGCCGATCCGGTGCTGAGCTGTTCGACGAACCGGTGGGCCACGGGAGGTCCGGCGCTGACCAGCCGGGAACAGGCGGCATCGGCGCATGCCATGGCGGCGACTGGTCTGCGGAGGTTTCACCGGCGCCAGGTGTCGGCCAGCCTTGTGCCCGCCCCTCAGCGGCCGGACCGCCCGACGGATCCGGCGACCACGGTGGCTGCGGTCCGAAGTGGCCGGGTGCAGATGGCATCGACGATCCCGGCCGAGGTGGCGGCGGACCCGAGGAGTTCGGCGGATCCGTCGGTACCGGTTGTCCGCTGCCGGGGAACGGCCGGCCCTGTGGGGGTTGGGTCGGCCACGGCGTGGGGTCCGCCGGTCCAGGTAACGAGCCAGGCGGCCACGGCAACTGTGGTGCCTGTTCCGATGGGATCGGCAGGTCCGGCAGGGTGGGTGGATCAGGCATGGTCGGCAGCCATGTCGGGTCCGGCGTCGGAATTCCGGGCAGATCCCCCGAGGTAGGCGGCATGGGCGGATTCGGCGGATTCGGCGGCACCGGCGGGTTCGACGGCACCGGCGGGTTCGACGGCACCGGCGGGTTCGACGGCACCGGCGGGTTCGGCGGCACCGGCGGGTTCGGCGGGACCGGCGGCTCCGGCGGCTCCGGCGGCTCCGGCGGCTCCGGCGGCTCCGGCGGGTTCGGCGGGACCGGCGGCACCGGCGGCTCCGGCGGGTTCGGCGGGACCGGCGGCACCGGCGGCACCGGCGGGTTCGACGGGACCGGCGGCACCGGCGGGTTCGACGGGACCGGCGGCACCGGCGGCACCGGCGGGTTCGGCGGCACCGGCGGGACCGGCGGGTTCGGTGGGACCGGCGGGTTCGGTGGGACCGGCGGCGCCGGCGGGTTCGGGTCGTCGGGAGTCAGGTCGAGGTCGGGCCAAGGGGTTGGCTCGAAGGTGTACAGGTCGGGGAACTCCGGCTCGTACTCCTTTGGGGGGTGCGGGATATGCGAGCGGAAGGTGGGCAAGTTGGGGCGCGCTGCGGCGGGCGGTTCCCCATCCGGGTCAGCGTGCGGCGGCGGGGTATTCGCGCCGTCATCCGAAGACTGAGAGGGGGTTGCACCCCCGCCAGACGACGACGGCGCAGTCCCGCCATCGCCAGACGACGGAGTATTCGCGCCCGCACCAGACGACGGCACGGCAGGATCATCGTCACCGCCGGTGGGCGGCGTGTGAATGGGATCACCCCCACCCACAGGCGGTTTCGGCACAACCCGGCCCTCAGGACCGACCGGCCGGGTGCGGGCATCGGCCGCGGATTCGGTGTCTCCGTTCGTACCCGATTCGTCGTCGACGGGACGGGTGATGTCCTCGAAGGCCTGGCGCGATTCCTCCCGCGCCTGCTCCACATCGTTCACCGCACGCACATATTCGGCGTGCGTCTCGATGTCCCTCGCAACCTGGTCCAGCTCATCGCCGACCCGCTCATGCGCGGCCGCCGACTCCGCATCGGCACGCGAGAACGACTCGTCCAGCGCGGCCGACTCCCGCTCCGACACCGCATCGATCCGCGCGGACGGGTCCTCGCCAGTGGCGCGGTTCGGGCGAGTGGCATCGGGGCGTCCTGGCTGTGCCGGTGGCGAGATCGGTCCCGGCTGGGCGCTCTGCGCATCGTCGAAGGCCTGCAGGGCCTCCTCCCGCACCTGCTCCAGATCGTTCACCGCACGCACGTATTCGGTGTGCGCATCCAGATCCCCCGCGACCTGGTCCAGCTCATCGCCGACCCGCTCATGCGCGGCCGCCGACTCCGCATCGGCACGCGAGAACGACTCGTCCAGCGCGGCCGACTCCCGCTCCGACGCCGCATCGATCCGCGCGGACGGGTCACCACCCGGGTCACCGGGATCACGGTGACCCGGATCGCCGGGCGCAACCTCACCACCGTCGGTGAATCCACTGTCCGGGCCAGCGGACAGCGCACCCGGATCACCGGGCGTGCCGTGCGCCGGGTCGCCGGGCGAAACGTCACCACCATCGGTGGATCCGCTGTCGGGACCTGCCAGTGCGCCCGGATCGGCTGCGGACACACCCTCGGTGCGCACAGCACGGTCGAGTTCGTCGAGCAGCCGCTCCAGTGTGGCGATCTGGTCGGCCCGCAGCCGGACCTCGCCGCGCAGCGCGGCGACTTCGGCCGCCAGCTGCTTCGGGCTCAGCCCCTCGTGCCGTTCGATCTTGCCGTCGCGGTACGCCTCGTAGACCTTGCGGAAGGTGGCGTCGTCGGCGTCGGTGATGTCGACACCGACGATCCTGGCCCAATCCCGGTTCGGGGTCGGACGATTCCTCGGGTCGGTGCTCGGGATGGGACCGCTGTCCGGCCTCGCCGCCGCCTCGGCCACCGCACTCGCGAAATCGGTGCCGTCGCGGCCACGCATCGCGTCGGCGATCACATCGCGCAGTCCGTAGATCGCCTCGGGATCGTGCATCGGCAGCCTGCCGTCGACCACCCGCGGATCCGCGGCGTCGTCACCGCGCGGCACCTCCGAGTACACGTCGATGTCGTGCAGTGTGTTCGCGAACTCGGTGAGCGCCGCGCGCAATGGCTCGAGCCGCCCGTCCCGTTCGAGGATCCGCATCAGCTTGCGCAGCTTCTTCGGCGAGAACCCGTCCGGCTTGACCGCGTAGACCCTGCTGCCGTCGCGCCCGTCGGTGTACGCGGGCGGCAGCAGAGCCATGATCTTCGGATCGATGTCGACCCTGGCGATGAACCGTTTCGGCACCAGCCTGCGGACGATGTCGTCGGTCACCAGCCGCTGGGCGAGCTGGTCCCGCGCGGCGTCCACCGCGGCCGGGTCGATCTCGCGCAGCTGTTTGACGTAGTCGACCAGGTCACCGATCTGCTGCGTGCGCAGCGCGCGCTTCGTCGACGGGTCGGTGAGCGCGTCGACCATCGAGTCGGGGGTGAGCTCGATCTGGCTCAGCCCGAGCCGGCGCGCGAGGTGGCTGCGAGCGTCGCCGATGTCGTGGAAGGCCTGGATATCGTTGGCGGAGCGGGTGAAATCGCTCAGCGACTCGATCTGGGTAGCCCGCACGGCGTTGTCGAGACGCAGGTCGGGAACAAGGTCGCGCAGCTCGGACGGGTCGAGCCGGCTCGGATGCAGCCCGAGTTCGCTGGTCACCCGCACCAGGTCGGCGAGCACCGCGGCCGGCGAGCGCGGGGGCGCGGTGGGGTCGATCGGTGGGGTCGGGGCGACCTCGTCAGCGGTGTATACCGGCCGCCACGGACCATCGCCCTCGCGGACCAGTGTCACCACCAGCTCGCGGCCGTCGACCACGTCCCTGATGTGTCGCACCTCGGGCGTGTCGACCGGCTCCAACCGGGTCTTTCCTGTCCAATCCATCTGTGCCGCACGATAATCGAGCACGATCTCGCGCCGCGCCAGCTGCCCGGCGAGCTCGGGATCGGCGGCGAGCAGGCCGGCGAGCACGTGGTCGCGCTCGGCGAGTCCGTCTGCGACGACCAGCCGATCGGGCCCGCCCACAATCGGCACCAGAACCGCCTGATCGCCGAGCCGATCCCCGACCTGCGCGCTGTCGTCCTGATCCGGGAACAGTGATCGCTGTGCCGCGGCGGCGAATTCGGCGACCCTGGCCGACCGCGCGACGCTCTCGGCCCGCAACCGCTCGAGCAGTGCGTCCGCGTCGGCCTGGGTGGACAGCTGGTCGATGCCGACGTCGCGGGTGGCCGCCCAGGTCGCCAGCTCGTCGCGCAGCTGGTCGCGGCGCAGCGCGTGCTCGAAGAACGCGCGTAGGCCGTCGTCCCTGCCGAGTTCGTCGGCATCGCCCCATTCCGGGATGGGGTCGGCGCCGTTGCCGATCGGGGTGGCGTTGAGCAGACCGGGATCGAGCCCGAATGCCGCGAGCACTTCGTCGCGGAACCGCCCCATCGGATTCTGGTCGGTGAGGCTCACCGACCCGCCGAACGGCACGGGACGACCGGACGGATCCGGGGTGCCGTACCGACGCGGCCTGCTGCGCGGCTCGTCGGCGTAGCCCTCGTCGTCGTAGTAGTAGTCGTCGTCATCGAGGAAGTCGTCGCGGCCCGCCTCGCCGAGCTCGGCGGGCTCGGGACGACCCGGCAACCCGGTGCCGCCCGGCTCGCCCGCGAGATCCTGCCTGCCGAACGGCAGCGTCTGTTCTTCCCGCGCCCGCTGGACGGCGGCGGCGAGCCCTTCGATCGAGCCGACCATGCGCGCGGCACGGTACTGCTGCTCGTCGATGATCTGCTGGACGGTCGCAGGTGACTCGTCGGGCAGCTCGATGCCGAGCAGCCGCTCGGCCGCCTCGGTGAGCGATTCGTTCTCGGGTGCGGGCGCGACGGGTTCGGGCCGCGGCGGCGCGGCCGGTGGTTCGTCGGCGAGCCGCTGCGTGTCGTCCGGCGAGATCAGCCCGTGCTCGACCAGCGCGTCGATGATTCTGGTCCGCTGTCCGGCATCGGCGGTGCCGAACGCCAGCAGCAGCGCTTCACGGGCCTCGGCGGGGGTGATGCGGTGCACGGTGAGGTCGTCGGTGATCTGGGCGCGCACAGCGTCGGCGTTCATGTCGGTGTACCAGGGCTGGTACTCCGAGCCGTCGGGCAGCCGCATCGGCAGGTGGTCGCCCGCTTCGTCGCGCATGCGCGCGGACAGCCTGCCGAGCAGCGGGATCTTCTCCCTGTTGTCGATCCAGATCGGCAGCTGCTGGGCGATCCGCAGGAACGTCGGGTCGGCGTCGCCCGAATCCGGGGGCGCCGAGACGACCGGATGATCCGGTGTCGGCGGTGCCGGGTTCGGTGGGGCCGGCGGCATTCCGCCGGACTCGACGATGTCGGCGAGGCCGCTGATGCCGTCGGCGATGGCGGCTTGGCCCTTGCTGTCGCCGTTCGGCGAGCCGGAGGGATGCTTGGGCACTGCCTCGTGCTGGGGCAGCGACTCGCGCAGGAACTTCCACCCGCGCCGCCAGCGTGACGGTGGTGTCGCGTCGGGCAGCGGGCCGGGTTCGGGCACCACCGCCCAGCGATCCGCGCCGTCCGGGCGCACGGTCAGCGGGATCTGCTCGCCGTCGGCGTCGACCGTCACCTCGGGCGGCTTCCCGATCGACGTCGGCTCGATCGGCTGTCCGGAATCGTCGCCTTCCTCCGCAGGCGTGCGGGACGGATCGTCGGGATCGCCCATTCGGTCGAACGGCACCCCCGCGTCGGCGCGGCGCACCGCGGGCGCCTCCGCCCGCTCGCCCACCTCGGCCCGGTCCCGGTCCGCGGCGGCGAGGTCGGCGGTGGTGAGATCCGGGTTCGCCCGGAACTGCATGAGCAGGTCGTACAGGACCCGGACCGCTGCGCTCACCTCGTCGCGACCGAGCATCCGCACCTGGGCGAAGGCCTCGCCCAGCGCCTCACCCTGGTCGAGCATGCCGTCGTCGAGGCTGTACCCGCTGAGCTGATCGAGCAGATCCGCGTAGCTGTGTTCGGGATCGAGCCCGGCCGCGCGCAGCAGCTGCCCCTCGGCCGCCGCACGCGCGCCGAATCTGCCTGCGGCGTCGAGCAAGTGGCCGAACTCGTGCAGCGCGATGTAGTACACCGGCCGGGTCGCGGCGACGGGATAGAAGTGCCCGGCGTCCGCCGCGTCCAGCACGGACTGGCGGAATCCGTAGGCGCTCGTCGCGTCGTCGTAGCTCAGCATGATCTCGCTGGTGTAGCTGCCGTCACCGAGCCTGCGGCTTTCGGTGGTGGCCAGCACCGTCGACGGTCGCAGCGGCTTGATCGAGACGGTGTTCAGGTCGACATCGGGATGCAGCGTCGCCATATCCACCACGCCCCTGGCGAATTCCTGCACCACCTGCGGATCGAGGCCGGGCAGGTCGAAGCCGACGGTGGCGATGTCGGGGTTGCCGAGAATGCGGGCGAGTTCGTCGCGCAGGCGGGTGCCGACCTGCTCCGGGGTCAGGCCGGTCCATTCGTCGCGGCCTGGCACACCGAGCAGACGTTCGTTCTCGGCGTCGAGGGTGCCGGTGTCGTCGTCGGGTGGACGCAGCTGGAACTCGTCGCTGCCCATCCGATCGAAACGTGGCTGCTCCGAGTCGGATTCGGTCCCCGTGGCCCGATCGAGCACCGGCGGCGCGTCCGGTGCCGAACCGAACGGCAACCGGTCGACGAACCGGCCGAAACGACCGCGCGGGGTGCGATGGTCGGCCAGGTCGGCGGCCGGATTCTCCAGCATCCGTTCGATCCGCCGTACCAGCTGTGCCGGGTCGGCGTCGGTCATGCCGTGGAACCGGGTGGCGATCACATCCGACACGGACGCGTCACCGCGCGGTGCGGGCACCCGCCAGCGGCCGTGCCCGTCGGGCTCCAGGTACGCGTCGACCCGGAACTGGGCGAGCGTGAACGACTCCTTGCGGAAATGCGGCGGGTACGGCGCGGCCGGCGGCAGCAGCGAGATCTCGCGGGTCGCGAGGCGGCGCATCACCTCGCCGGGGTGCGGTGGCCGTGGTGCCGGACCGGTGTCGGCCAGCACGTCCCTGATGCCCTGGTGGTATCCACCGTGGAACCGGGCGACCCCGTCGCGGTACTCGGGCAGCTCACCGCGGCGCCTGCGCTCGGTGGCTTCCGGCGAGTCGTGGTAGTCGGGGCCGAGCTGTTCGGCCCAGTCACCGAAGCCGAGATCGGTGCTGCCGTCGGCCCGGTAGCGCAGGTAGTGGTCGAGCAGCACCGCGGCGCTCTCGTCGCGCTGGGGGCGGCGCAGCGGGCCGAGCGCCTCGTCCTCGGTGAGATAGCGCAGCACCGGCTCCCCACCGGGTCCCGGTTCGGCCACGGCGAACTGGAGCTGGTAGTCGAAGCTGTTCCACACCACGGTCGAATAGTCCGGCCGTGTCGCCGCCAGTTCGTGCAGCGCGTCCAGGTGCCCGCCCGGCTCGGCGACGACGTGCAGGCTGCGGACGACGAACAGTCCGTACTGCCGGAAGTCGGCGATGTTGCCGGTGAGCAGCGTCCCGTCGGGGTCACGCGACATGGCGTTGCGCAGGGCGCGCTCGGCGAAGTCCGCGGGCCGCGCCACATCATCGCGGGTCGGCGCGTCGACCACCCGGTCCGCGATCGCGGGATCGCCCCAGTGCGGATTGCCACGGTCGGCGGCGGAACGCGCCACGTCGAGCACGATCTCGGCGGTCTCAGGACCGACCCGGTTCAAGTACCGGCGCAACGCTTCCCGGCCTGCGTCGGCGGCGACGCGCTCCGGCCGTGGCGCCTCGACAGCGCGCTGCGCGGCCCGCTCCGCCTTGGCGTACGCCTTGTCGTACGCGGTGGCGTAGGCACGTTCGGCCGGACTGACCGGGACGTAGTCGCCCATGTCGCGCAGCGCGCGCATGGTCTCGATCTCGTGCGCGAGGTAGGGCGCCCGCGTCTGCGCGTCGATCCGCCCCCGGCCGCGATCCGGCTGGACGCCGGGGTCGGCGGGCGGGGGCAGGATGCCGTGGGCGCGGTCCCATTCCGCGGCGAAATGCGCGCGGTAGTCGCGACCGTCGACGCGGGGTCCGAGCTCGGCGAGCACGGCGCGCACCGCGCGGACTCCGGCCCGATGCGCCGCCGCGTGGAACAGCTCGTCGGTGGTGACGGTGCCGAGCTTCGCGTAGGCCTTGGTCGCGGTCTGCAACGCGTCGGCGTACGCGGCGTCGTAGGCCTGCCGCAGTGGCGCCGCGTCGGCGGGATCGATGCGCCAGGCCCGGTCCATGTCGAAGCGGTAGGACAGCGCGAGGGCGTCGGCCACGTGATCGGCCATCCGGTCGGCGTACTCGTCGCGGCCGAGGGTGTACCGCTGCGGCATACCGTCGGTGGCGGCGAGTAGGTCGGCCATCCTGGCGGCGAAGATCATCTCCGCGGTCCGCTGCTCCGGCGACGCGTCACGGTCGAGCACAAGGGTATTGGTGACGGGGTCGAAGGCGGGCGGGCTGCCTGCCACGGTGCTCGACCCCGGCGTGCTGCGGAACCCTGGTTCGATGGTGAAGCGCACGGTCACTTGGCGCTCGCGCAGCTGCGCCGCCGCCCATTCCCCGATCCGGTGCCTGCGGGTACCCCGCGCCCAATCGCTGAGATCGCTGTACTGAGCCACATACAGCTGGTCGACATGATTCACCAGCCCGGCGTGATCGACACGGGCCTGTGCGAGCTCCGCGTCGACGAGGGCCTGGTCGAACAGCCAGGAGTCCGTCCGCGCCGCGTCGCCGCGAGCCGGGGCCGTCTCCCTGAGCACGTGCAGCACCCCGGATTCGTCGCCGTGCACCCGCACCCGGCGCCGGTCGGACGCACCGTCGGCCTGCCGGTCCAGGTCGGCGTTGACCCGGTCGGTGATCTCGTCGACGAGCCTGGCCCGGTCCACCGTGGCCCTGGTGTGCTGGGCGGACAGGTCGTGCAACAGCAGGGCGTTGTCCATACCGTGCCAGATGCCGACGTCCATCGCGCGGCGCAGCAGCGTCTCGCTCACGGCCCGGCGGGTACTCGGTAATTCGTCGGCGGGCAGATTGAATCCGCGCAGCAGACGCTCACACACCCGATCCCAGTCGGCCTCGATCCGGTGCACGGTGCGCGAGGCCGCGGCCTGCTCACGCATCAGGCGCTCGAGCTCGCGTGCGGTCTCCCGATCCGACGGCACGTACTCGTCGAGGCCGTCCCGCTGCGGCGGCTCCCGGTGCGCGTCCCAGTCCGCCGCCGCCTCGTCGCGGCGGCTGAAACCGTCTCGGCTGTCGAACAATTCGTGACCGAGCAGCCGACCGATACCGGCCTCGCGGCCGATCACGCGCAGCGCGTCCCCGCTCAGGGCGGGGTCCCGCGTCGCGGCGGCGTCGATCGCCGCGTCATGGACAGCGAGGTAGGCCTCGTCCAAGGTCCGGCGCAGCGCGGCGTCCACCGGACCAAGCGTGGTTCCGCTGAGCGGATCGTGCCCGGCGTCGCCGACCTCACGATGGAATTCGGCTTGTCTGCCGAAAGCGTCGGCCTCGGCGCGCACCATGGCGTCGATGTGCTCGGCGCGGTCGAGTCCCCTGATGCGCGACGGTGTGGTCTCCACCCGGCCACCGAGAACCGCGTCGGCGAGCGCGGCGGCCCGGATCATCGCGTCGGCCCGCGCCATCGGGCCGTGCCCGTCGTCGGCGACGAACACCTCCATGGTGCGGCCGTTGAACGAGGTCGGCGCGGGATCGTCGAGCCCGCCGAACCGCACGCTCGCGTCGACGGAATCGAGCACCGCAAGGGCGCTACGGCCGGTTTCGGTGCGCGAGAGCAGATCCCGTACCTCGGCGGTGACCGGATCCGGCGGGGTGAGCAACCAGCCGTAGGGCTGGCCGTCGCGCGGGAGCGGGACCTCGGCGCCGGGATCGTCGTCGAGCCGGTGGATCACCTCGTCGTCGGCGCTCATCGTGTGGAACGGCGCGGTCGGCGGCAGTGGCACGTCGGCGAGAACGTTCACCCCGTCGCGTTCGAGCAGCAGTTCGGTGACGGTCACCTCCGCCTTCGCCGAGGTGTGCACCAGGTGGTATTCCACCTGCAGGGTGCCGTTCTGCTGGGATTCGCGCAGCTGGCGCACCGCGTCGATGAGCGCCCGGCCCGCCGGGCTGTCCGGGTCGACACCTCGGGCGGCCATCTGCGCCGGTGTCTCGTTCAGCAATCGCGCGAGGTTGCGGTCCATTTCGAGTGTCCGCCGCAGATACTCCGGTGAACCCTGTTCCGCCCGTGCGACCTTGGAGCCACCGAGCGTGGAACCGACACCCTTGGCCTCGATGACGACCAGGGTCGGCGGTCGAGTGCCGTCACCGGGTACCAGGGTGGCGATATCGACGACACCGGCACCGTCGAACGCACCGACGAACGGAGTGAGCAGCACCGCACCCGGCCGCAGCTGGGGGTCGAGACCGAACGCGAGGCCGGCGAGCTCGCCGAGTTGCTTGGAGGCCTCGACCATCTCCGGGCCGAGATCGTTGTACTCGGTGGCCAGGTCTTCGAGGTCGGCGAGCTTGGTGAGCTTGTCCACCAGGTCGTCGGCGCTGAGTGTCGGGTCGGCTTCGACCTTGGCCTGCTGACGCTGGATCTCGGCGCTGAGGCGGTCGGTCGCCAGATCGGAGATCTTCTCGATCTTGAACTCGGCCATCAGGTTCTTGACCTGCACGGCGATCGGGTCGCGCGTCTTCTGCAGTTCCAGCCGCAGTGTCGAGGCTTCCTGCAACTGCCTGGCGAGGTCGGCATCGGTGACGATGTAGGTGCGCGAGTCGCCCTTCATCACCTTGTACTCGTACTCGTCCGCCGACAGGTGATCGTCGAGGAACCAGTGCGTCTTCGCGTCGTGGTAGCCGAAGTTCTTGTCGCGGTAGGTGTCCGGCGCATCGTTGACGTGATGCAGCCTGCCGTCGGGTGACCGGTACGAGTCGGGCCGATCGCCTGGCTTGTGCAGCAACCCATCGGGGGTGCGATACATCCCCGGTGGCACCGGGTCCGGGTGCTGCTGCGGCGGCGCGGGATCCGGTTGGTGCGGCGCCGACTGATCCGGGTCGTCGTCGCCCATGCGATGGAACGGCAACCCGCCGTCGGGATCCGGGCCCGCCCGGCCCGGGGCACCCGGCGGACGCGAGGGTGGGTCGATCGCGAACCGCCCCGAAGCTTCCGGGCCTTCCTCGTCCGGTCCGTCCTCGTCGCGCTCGGGCAGCCGCTCGTATTCGGCGCCTTCCCGGTCGCCGGACAGCGGTTCCCGGTTGCCGTCCCAGTGGTCACCGGGCAGCCGCGACACCTGGTCGTGCACCTCTTCCCAGGTGAGCATCGTGAATCGGCGCTGGTTGGCGGACGGGTCAGCACCGTCGGGTCGGGCCAGCCATTGCTGGAAATCGTCCCAGGAGCGGGTGAAGTCGTTGGCGGCGTAGCTGTCTCGGATCCGCTGCGTCCACTCCCAGGCGTCGCGGATCAGTAGCAGGTCGCCGGGCTCCGGTTCGCCCGCCGTCAGCCGGTGCCATGCCTCGGCGACGTGCGGCAGCCGGTCCAGCTGCCGCCACGTGCGCTCCCCCCAATGGGGGTCGGTCATCAGCAGCGAGTCCCGCATGAGCAGCTGTTTGAGCTGGCGGACCTGGTCCGGGGTGAGCTGGGGGATGTCACTGGTGAACTCGCCGGCGATCGAGTCGGCGATGAAGTGTGTCGGGAGCCCCTCGTGGAGCCACTGCAGGACCCGCCGGACCTGATCACGACGTGTGCCGGCGGCCTCGTCGTCGAGCGTGTACCGCACCTCCGGGTCCGCGAGCAGCGCGTTGATGTGGTCGATCAGCACGCGCCTGCGGTAATCGGCGTCACCGTCGATCCGCAGGGTCAGCGCGGTGTCGCGGAGCAGATCGCGGATCGCGTCGACCATGTCGCGGGCCTGCCGCCGCTGCGCGTCGGAGTGCTGGTCGCGCAGCGTGCGAGCGATGGCGTCGAGATCGCTGTCGTCGCGCAGGAAGGCCTCGTACTGCTGATCGGCCCACTGCTGTACCTCGGCCCACCTGGCCTGCCGTTCGGCCCGCGCCTTCGCGGCTCGCAACGATTCGTCCAGGCCGGCGCGGCCGAGGGTGGGGTCGGGCGACGGCGGCGGCACGAACGGCTGCTCCTCGGCCGTGAACCGGCGGACCAGACGTTTGCGCTTGAAGCCCGGCTTGATCCGCTCCGGGTTGTCCGAATCCTGGAACCACGACCAGCCCGCGGCCTTCACCGTCTCCAGGATCATCCGCATGATGTTCGACGCCGCGTCGGGTACATCGTTGGCGTGACTGTCCAGCCCACTGCTCGCCGGTGACGGGCTGCCGGGGAGTTTCGGCAGGAACGCTTCGTTGACACCGGGACCGGAGGATCCCGCGATCATGTCCACCACGGCGGCCTGCGTCGGCGTCACCCCGACGCTGCTCACGCCCTCCGGCAGCATCCTGCCCTCGTAGGGTTTGCGATCGGCGCTCGAGCCGGTCCGGTTGTCCCGGTTGGCGCCGTCCGGGTTCACGTCGTGCCAGGTGCCGTCGGCCGAACGCCACCGGGTGACGTCGAGCCGCACGTCCCCGCCCGCCCGGTCGGAAATCGTGTAGTCGATGGTGTGGCGTCGCAGTTGTGGCGCGTCGCCGGGCATCGGGTCGACGCGCGCGTTGCCCTCGCGGTCGGCGGTGATGCGGCGGAATTCCACGGTCGCGTGGTCGCGCACCAGCGCGCGGACCACGTCGTCGGACGCGTCCAGCGCATCGCGCAGGACCCGCTCGTGGTCGGTGAGCCCGTCGTGGCGCGGCTGGTATCCGAGCTGATCGCGCGGCCCGTACACCACCAGCCGCGGCGGATCGCCGTCGATCAGGCCGATGTCCCTGGTCAGCATGCGTCCGCCCGCACCATCGATATCGGTGCGGGCGGTGCCGGCGACCAGCGCCATCTCGTCCTGCAGGCGACCGATCCGGTTGTGCGCCTCGTTCACGTCGCGGCCGGCGTCGGCGAGCGCGTCGATCTCGGGCGCGCGGCCGGGATGGGTATCGCGCAGACCGTCGATCGTGGCGGCGAGATGCGTCGGGTCGAGCACCGATTCGTTGATCGCGCCGTCGCTGTCGACCAGTCCGAACCGGTGTGCCAGATCGTCGCGCATGCCGCGACGCGGCTTGATCCGCAGCAACTCGTCGGCCCGCTGCCGGGCCAACCGGTCCAGTTCGGCCCGCGCCGCCGCGCTCGGCGGACGGCTGTCGAGAGCACCGCTGGCTTCCAGTTCGGCGATCCTGCGATCGATATCGGCCAGTGCCTCCCGCAGGGCGATCACCTGGCGCGCCGCGTCCTCGAGCTTGGCCGCAGTGGTTCGCCGGTTCGCCGCGTCGGCTTCCGCGCGCGGCTGGTTCACCTGCCCACCCGGCTCCTCGCCGACCGGGGCGATCGGGGTGGACCTGGTCGCCGCCTCGGAATCCAGGCGACGCATCGTCTCGGCGAGCTGGTCGCGCGAGCCCACCGCCTGCTCGATATCGGTGATCCCCATCAACCGGGTCACCCGGTCGTCCCGCTTGGCCCGCAGGAACTCCATCTCCCGCGCGAGCCGGTTGCGCTCGGCCATCAACCGGTCGTACTCGGCTTTGGCCCATTCGTCGGCAGCGGTGAGATCGGAGCCGCCCGGATCCGAATCCGGCTGCCCCCCATCGGGCTCCATCATGTACCCGACACGCGGATCGACCGGCGTCCGGCGTACGCCCCCATCGGCGCGCGCGCCCGCGGGGTCCATCATGTAACTCACGCGAGGGTCGACCGGTGTCGCGTCGGGCGTCCGGCTCACCCCGGATTCCGCAGGATCCATCATGTACGCGCGGCGCGGATCGGCCGGTAGCCCATCCGAGCCGTCGGTGGTTCGGCGCGCATCCGCATCCGGCTGCCTGTCGGCAGGATCCATCATGTACGCGGAACGGGGGTCCGGTGTCGTGCCGTCGGCGGTCCGGCGCGCGGCATCCGCGTCCATCATGTAGCCGACGCGTGGATCGGTGGCGGATTCCGGCCTGCCACCCGCGGTGGTCCACAGCAGGTCCGCGTCCGCCCTGAGCTGGCCGGCGTTCCAATCCGCCTGGTAGGCGCGGGCGCGGACCGAGTCGGGCGATTCGCTCTCGCGGGTGGCCGGGTCGGAGTCGGCCATCGAATCGGCGAGGTCGTGCAGGAATTCGGCGCGGTTCGCCTCGGCGTCGGCGCGCAGATCGGCCAGTTCGGCGCGGATGCGGGCGGCGTCGTGCCGAGGATCATCGTCGCCGCGGTCGCGGCCGTCGCCGGGCGGCACGCGCCCGGCGACGTCGCCGTCGTCGGGGCCGCTCATCCGGTCGAAACCGTCGCGCGGGGGCCAAGCCTGCTGCCGGTCGGGCGCGGCGTTGCGGTGCGGCGCTTCGGAATCCACTCCAGCGGTAGCCAATTGGCGATCCACTTCGGCAACGAAGTCCGCGAAGTCGCCGCCGTTCGCCCGGATGACGTCCAGCGCGCGGCGAATCGCCACCGACCGCACATCGCCGAAGCTCTCGCCGCTCATGTGCTCGCCGAGACCGACACCGTCGAGCGTCTGGTGCGTCATCGCGGGCGCGTCCCACAGGAACACATCACCCGCGCGGTCGCGGTAGGCGCTGAGCCAGTCCGAAACCCGCTGCGCCGCGTCGAGATCACGGGTGTAGACCACGATCGCGTCGGACCGCTGCGCTTCCGGTCCGGTGATCTTCATCGTCTTGACGCCGGGGAACTCGTCCGGGCGCAGCAACACGTCCTGCACCAGGTTCCGCATCAGTTCCGGCGCGGCATCGATGCGCGGGTTCACATACACCCGGTACCCGACCGAGAAATCGGCGCCGGGCCGGTTGAAGTGCAGGAAGTGGAAATCGGTCCCCAGGTCGCCCAGTGTCTCGGGCAGCACCATGCCGGGCCCGTGGCGGCCCTGCAGCATCAGGAATCGGAGGTCGGGGTTGTCCACGAGGATGTGGGAGACGTCGCGCACGTATCCGGCCGGGTCGGTGACCGTATTCGGTTCGTGCGCCGCCGAATACAGGTCGTAGACGTCCCTGGTGGTCTGGATCGCGTCACCGGCGTCCCATACCCGCGACAGGAAACTATCCAGGCTCTCCCGCGAACGCGGCGGCGGCTCCATGCCCGCGTCCCGGTACGCGGTGTCACGCAGGTCGACCAGATCGTCGAACGACAGGTCGGGGTGCGCCCGGTGCAGTTCGGCCAGCGTGCGCGGCGCCGGCCCGTCCGGCCGCACCGGCTCGGAGCCGTCGACAGCTGGACCGAATGGCGCATCGCGCTCGAGGCCGGGATCGCGACCCGCCTCGTAGGCCTCGTCCGGGTCGTAGAGGCGAACACCGTCACGGTCGCCGGTGACGGCGGGGCCGAACGGGGCGTCCAGGGGCAGGCGCGGGTCGCGGCCCGCCGCATAAGCCTCGTCGGGATCGTAGAGACGAACACCGTCCCGGTCACCGGCGCCGTCGCGATCGACGGCACCGACCCGCGGATCGGACTGCGGAGCAAGCGGATCCGCCGGCGCCTGGTTCTGCGGCACCGCCGGTTGGCTGCGGTCGCCGGAGAACGACAGCCTGGGATCGGTGCCGCGCGGCTGCACCGGATTGCCCTGCGAGTCCATCAGCACCGCCGACACGGTGTGCAGGTCGCGTGGCGTCGGCGCCGGATAGGGCTGCCGCGCACCGGTATTCGGATCGATGATCTCCACCCGGTGCAGCCCGGTGGCCGGATCGAGACCGACGACCATGGCATAGGGCGCTCCGCCGACGACCAAACCCTGTCCTGGACTGACGAATTGGTCGACGACGAACGCGCGTGGTCCCGCTCCGCGGGCGATGTCGCTCGGGTCGGCGTCCCTGGCGATCCGCAGCAGTTCGTCCACGATCCGTTGATGCCGGGGCTGACCGGCGCCGGGATCGGGATAGTCGTGCAGCCTGCCACCGAGCGCGGCCTCCAGCTCTGCCCGCGACCTGCCCTGCTCGCCCATCTGGTCGAGATCGGACAGATCGTGGAACGGTGGCCGGGCGGAGTCACCGGGCGCGATCGCACCGTCGCCGGGTGCGGCCGCGGCCGCACCCGGCTGGAAGGTCCGCCATTCGGCGTCGCCGACCAGTACCGCGGGCTGGTCGGGTACCGCGTAGGTGCCGACCTCGCCGGTCGGCGCGGTCACCGGCGCGCCGATCAGGTCGGCGAGCTGCTGCGCCCAGCTGCCATCCGCGCCCGCATGGCACGACATCAGCCGGACCGGCGTGCCACGCACGTAGTTCGGGTTGTTCAGGATCGCCTGCGCGACCTGCGCCGGATCGACCCGCCCCGCGTGGCCCGGCGACGGATGACCCGACTTGGTGCCGTGGACCACGACATCGTGCTCACCCTCGTTGCGCAGATTGTCGCGCACGCTGCTCGTGCTGTCGTCGTTGCCGATGGACGTGCCGGTCGGGGTGTGCACCACCTGCTGACCGTTCGGCAACGCATAGCCGGAATCAGCTGTGCTGTCGGTGATTCCAAGTCCCGGATCGGTGTTGCGTCCGGGTCGCGCGGTGTCGCGGTCGGCATCGGCGGCGGTCCGGCTCGGATCGTTGAGCGGGATGCCGGCGCGCCGACGCGGACTACGCTGCGGGGCACCCTCGCCGGGAACGATCGGCGCGATCGGGACCACTCCCGCTTCGGGTGTGGCGCTGCCGGTTCCCCCCTCGTGCGCGACCTCGGAGCGGTCGGCCACGGCGCTGTCGGCGTGCTCGGCACGCACCGCAGGCTGACTGCCGGCGCCGGACAGTCCCGCATCGGCGAGACCTGCTCTGCTCTCTGCCGGTGTGGCGGCGGACCGCTCGCCGTCGACCGTGCCCGCACGCGGCGATTCGGCCGGGTCGGTCGTCGAATCCGTGGTCGAGTCGGCACCGGCGTCCTCGGTGGTGTCGACACCCGAATCAGCCGTCGTGTCGGCGGTATCGGTTGGCGCGTCGGAGATGCCGTCCGCGGATCGCGCCCGCAGACCCGGCTCTCCGGTCGGCGCACTGCGCAGATCACCACCGAGACCACGCGACGGCGTGGAACCCGCCGGCGCTCCGCGCGTCTCACCACCGGCTGCCGCCTGGGCGCCAGGCGCGGGGGCGCTTGCCGCCGTGGGCGCGGCCTGCGCGGCGACGGGTGCCGCACCGGCGACTGTATCGGTCATATCCGTCGCGGTGGAATCGGTGACCGGCGTGCCCGCCTCGGCCGTACCGCGGACTCCTAGATCACCGCCCTGCAGGACATCGGTGCCGAGTGGGACACCTGCCCGCGCATCGTCATTCGTATCAACCCCCCGCGTGACTGTCGAATCCTGTTGAGCCCCGGCATGATCAGAGCCCGACCGCGCTTCGCCGTCGAGCCGACCGCCGTCTGCACCGGATTCCTCGGACCGCGCGTCGTTCGCGGTGTGCCGCCCCTGCTCGTCGCCGGCCCGGACACCCTGCGCGGCCGCGTCGTCGCTCTCGGATTTCCGTGCGCCACCCTCGGATTCACCACGGCCACCGGACTCCCCGCGCGCACCCGATTCCCCACGGCCACCGGATTCGCCGCGACCGCCGGACTCGCCGTCACCGCCGCTGCCGGCCGAGGCGGGCCGCATCGTCGAGCCGTCGCCACCGCCACCACCCAACCCGGACGCACCGCCGGCCCGCACTGGACCGTGACCGCTGTTGTTCCCGGTGCTCTCCCCCTCCCGCGTCCCGTCACCGGCCCGGTTCTCCCCGACGCCCGACTCGTCATCGGTTCTGGTAGCGCCGCCCTCGCCGGTTCCGTCACCGGTGCGGTCGGCGCCGCCGTCGCCGAGTCCGCCGCCATCGCCGGTGCCACCGGACTGATTCAGCCCGACCAGCGCGTCGATCTGATCGCTCAGGCTCGGCGCGCTCATCGTGTCGATCCCGGACAGCGACAGGTTGCGGTTCTTGAACATGCTCGCGCCGGTGCCGCTCAGGCTCGACAGCAAACCGTTGGACGCGCCCGCGGTGAACATCAGCGGGTCGTGGTTCATGAACGCCTTGGTCGCGTTGTCCAGTGCCTTGTCGAAGCTGCCGGTGTCGTGCAGATCGATACCGAACTGGGTGGCGATGGCGGCCAGGTTCCCCGCCTCGGCGCCGACGAGACCGGACGCCGGCCCGGTGATCGCGGCCTTGAGCCACTGGTTCATCCGGTTGCCGATGATCCGGTCGCCGAGCAGACCGGCGAACGGCCCCGCCGCCGCGCCGCCCGCGGCCGAGCTCACCATCGTCACCAGCAGCTGGCGGTGGTTGATCTCGTCGCGGTGCCCCTGGCTCACCTGCCAGGCCTGGGTCCCGAGCTCCTGCAGCGTGCCGAGGGTGAGGTCGATGGCCACGTGCCGGAGCAGGAACCGCATCATCGTTCTGATGAAGGCCTGCCGCCCGATCCGGATGAGCGTGCGCATCAGCGCCTGCCCGAGGATCCGTACGCCGATCCTGGTCAGGCCGATCGCCGCGGCCTGCAACGCGGGTGAGGCCGGCGTCGGCGGCACCCAGCACAGCGCGATCTCGGCCGCGAGCAGCGCCAGCGACGAGACGAACATGATCTTGGTGTATTCGATCTCGGTGCCGGCCTCGTAGACCGATGTGCCGACGTCGTCGAAGTATTCGGCGAGCTTCTCCAGCGACTGATCCTTGTCGGAACCGTCGCCGGACCGCATCGAGTCGAAGCCCTTGATCATCTCCTCGACACCCTCGCCGACCGGATACGCGGCCAGCGACGCCGCCTTGGCCGCGTCGATGTCGTCGAGGATCTCGCGCAGTGCGTCGGCGGCGTCGTGCCAATCGCCGGCGAGCGCCCACATCTGCTCTTCTTCGCCCTCGGGCCACTCCATACCCGCGGGGTATTTCAGCCAGGCGAGCTCAGGGGGTAGTTCGGCCATCGGTGGCTTTGAGTTACCAGCTCGAGTCGGTGGCGGTGCCCGGCCGCTCGGCAGCCGGGTACCGCTGCTCGGACGCCGAATCCATCAGCCGTTCAGGGTCGTTCGGTGGCGCGAGCGAGGCCTCGACCGCCTCGGGAACCCGCAGGTCCGGCATGTCGCCGACCAGATCGTTGAGCCTGGGCAATCGCGCGTGGCCCTCCTGGATCGGCGCCATCATCACCGCCGTGCGCCGTGCGATCTCGGCGCACGCCTGCTGCGCCGCCTCGGTCACCGCCCTGGCGATCTCGGGATAGGTGAGATCGTCGATATCGGCGCTGAACTTCGTCTCGATGACCTTGAAATCGGCGTTCACCGACACCGTGACCCGCTTGCGAACCGTCGCGCTGGCAACGATTCTGGCGCGCTCCTGCTGCACCTGCGCGATCGCGCGCATCTGCGACTGCACACCGTCGAGGATCTCGGCCAACTGCTCCTTGGCCTGTTCGTTCGTCATGCCGGAACGACACCGGGATCAGTGCATGCCGTCATAGTTGCCCTTTTCCATCTGTTCGAGCAGGCGGGCGCTCTCCAGCTGCCCATTGGAGAAGGAATTCATGTTGTCGGCCATGGCCCGCGCGTTGTCGGTGGTGTTCTTCTTCGAGCTGCCGTAGCCGTTGTCGGCGTCACCGTTGTAGAAGTTGTTGCCGAAGGTATCGCTGCCCCAGCAGGCGCCACGCGCGCTCGCCGAGTTCTCCAGCTGGTTGATCACATCGTTGATCTGGTCGCGCACCGCGCCGGTCTTGGTGGCCGCCCTGCGGAAGAGCAACGGTTCGTACTGGAACTTCTCCGCCATGGCGATCCCATCCCTTCAGCATCGGTGCACCGAGCACACCACAACTCGTTCGCCTCTGCAACAGATTGGCAGCGCCGAACGAATCCCTCGTTACGACAACATGAATGGTGGGTACCCGCGGGCGCCCGCCGCTACACCGACGCCTCCCAGTGCGACTCGACCCGGCTCATCATCCGGTCGATGCCCGCGTTGATCGCCTCGATCAGCGCGGTCGGCGCCATCGGCGTCGCGCTCGGTTCCTCCGATGGCAGTTCGATCACATACCGACCGTCGTCGGGCAGGTCACGCCAGACCAGGATGTCGCGGTGCATGCCGCGCGAGCCGAACATCGACTGGTTCTGCAGGATGTTGATCGTGCCGGTGCGGTCGGCGGGGACGGCGAAGAACTCGGCATTGCGCGCGGCGACCGAGGTGTCGGCGTCCTCGAAGAACATCGACGATCCCGCTCGCTCGGCCTCGGCATCGGCCTGGCTCGCGAGCAACGGGACGATGCCGCCCCGCCCCGCGCCCGTCTGCGGCATCAACCCGACGATCGCCCCGGCGAGGCCGTGCGGGCCACAGTCGACGATGGTGTATCCGCCGCTGTGCGTCGGTGTCTCACCGGGATGCTGATAGACGAGATACCCGTTGGCGCCACGGCGCGCCGCCCTCGCCTTGATCCAGTGCGCGGCGTCGGCGCGTTCGTCGTCCTTCCAGCCGCGCAGCCGCACATACGCTTCGGGCCGTTCCAGCACGTCGAAGACCGTCCGCAGCACCGGGTCGACGGTGTGCTGCAACCGCTGCCAGGTCTGGTACTTCTCCTCCTCGTAGTCCTCGTGCAGGCGGGTTCTGGTCTGGAAGGTGAGCGGGCGTGGCATATCCGTGCCGACGAAACGCTGCCAGAGCACCCGGAATTCGATATCGGTGAAGTCCCACTGCCGCGTCATGCGTCGGCCTCGGGACGGGCGTGCGCGAGCGAGCCGGCGTCGACGGCTTCGCCCGGCTCCTCGAAGGTGGCCACCGGGGTCTGGAAGGTGACCGCCGGCGCTTCGGCGGCCAACGATTCGGCTACCATTCCGGTGACCGGGGCGATGACCTCCTCGATCCCCGAGAGCAGGTTCGAGAAATCGGGCAGTGAGGCACGCGGGAAGGCCTGTCCCGCCGCCGTTTCGGTGGTCTGAGCCGCCGCGGATCCGGCCGGGCGCTCGGCGGCCTCCGCATCGGTCGCCACCTCGATTCCGAGCAGTTCGGCCAGCGGCGCGAGGCTCGGATTCGCCGCGATCAGCTCGCTGACCTCCGGCGACGCCGACAGCACCTCGGCGAGATCGGGATACTGCTCGAACAGGGTGCCGAGCTGGGTGAGGTCGGGCAGGCCGGTGCCGGCATCAGTCGCCGATACCTGTTGCAGTGCGGTGGCCAGCGACGGCAGCGCCTGGGTGAGACCGGAGACCGCGGAGCTCACCGCCGACATCACCGACGACAGCATGCTGGACATGTCGCTCGAACCGCCACTGCTCGACCCGGTCGAACCGATCGCGCTGCCGGTCGAACCGGTCTGGCCCGTGGACCCGGTCTGACCCGTCGACGCGCCCGAGCCAGCACCCTCTGCGCCCGCCCGCTGCTCCATGGCGGCCGCCGCCGATTCGGCGTTCTGCCCACCGAGACCCGCCGGAGTCACCGACTGCTGTCCACCACTGGAATTGCCGCCACCACCCGAGTTACCGCCACCACCGGAGTTCCCGCCGCCGGCATTGCTGCCGCCGTTGTTGTTTTCAGTGTTGTCGTTGCCGTTGTTGGTGTTCTCGTTGTTGTTCGTGTTCTCATCGGTCGGCGGGGTCACCGGCGCCTCCGGCGCGGCGGGCTCGGCCACGGCGGGGAACAGCTGCTCGGTATTGCGCACCCCGTCGACGTAGTGCCGCTGGTACCGCTCCCGGTTCTCGTCGAGGTCGTCGTCGCACTTGTCCTCGGTCTCGATCGGCATGCACACCTTGGTCGCGTACAGCCAGTTCGCGGTGTACTCGAGGTTCGACTGCATCAGGGTGAAGGAATCACTCGCGGTCATCGCCTGGGTGCCGAACTTGCCGATCGCCGCGAACGCCGCGTCGCCGCCCTCGCTCTGCCACCGGTCCGCGGTGATCTCACCGAGCTTGTGCTGCAGGTCGTAGGCGGCGCCGTGCACGGCCTGCGCCATCGCCTCCCAGATCGGCGCGTCACCTGCGACCTCCGCCCAGGACAACCGCTGCCCGAGATCGTAGAGATCACGCCAAGACATGTTCTCCGCGGCGCGGACCGGCATCCGCACCCCCACCGGTTCGGCCTCCGCCGCGCCGGTGGGTGCAGGCGCCTGTGCGGTACCGATGTCGTAGTTGTGGTTGCCGTCGTCGAAGTTTTCCGGCTTGTACTCACCCGCGTTGTCGACCTGGCCCTGCAGATCACGGGCGGCGGGCTCGACCTTCACCTCTTTGAGCTGGCCTTTGAGACCGGCGAGGGAGTCGGCTGAGTCGCCGTCGGCCGCGGTGTAGGACTCACCGGCCGCCTTGAACATCGTGACCAGGTCTTCCAGCGAATCGATATAGCGGCCGAGCAGATCCTTGGCCTGCGTGCCCTCGGTGATGAACTTGGTCCGCAGGTGCGGTCCGGCGTCCACCTCACTGCCGCCGAGCGCGTCCGCACCGTAGTTGTTGAGTCCGTGATCGCGGATCAGGTTCTGACAACCCTTGAATATCTCGATGGCCGCGCTGCACGCATTGGCTGCCTCGAGTGCGACACCCGTCTCTACCTTGACTTTCGCCCTACCAGCCAGTCCCGACCAGGGAGAATCGCCCACGCCAACCCGCTCCTCGAAGCACCCCACCGACGGCCATCGCAGCCGACTCGATCGCCTCGCATTCTAGTGAGCTAGGCGAAATATGCACAGCCACAATGAAACACCGATTGGTTCCTGGGTGAACATCCGGGTTCGCCGGACGAGCGGGCACCACCCACCGATCTGTGCCAAACTCGAACGACAACCAGCGGCCGGGTATCGGCCGTGCTCGAACGATCGATGGGGCCAGGATTGACGTCGCGATGGAACTGCTCATGACCGATCTGAGCGGCCTCGAACGGCGCGTTGCGGCCGACCGCGCGAACACCCGGAGTCAGCGGCCGGAGGACTATCTGCGGCTGGCCGGGTCGCTGACCGAGCTCGCCCAGGGACTGCTGGCCACCCGCGACAAGGCCGACGGGCGCGACCGCACCGCCGAAGCGCTGGAACCGGCGCAGGAAGCGGTGGCGATCCGGCTGCACTGGCTGGTCGGCGGTTACGTGTCCTACGAGTACGCGGGCGCACTGCAGGACGCGCTGCGGTTGTTCGAACAGGCCACCCGGCTGGTCGGGCACCGTCAACTCGCGACCAATACCATACGCAGCGCCTGCTCGGCGTATCGGCAAGTGGCCCAGGACTATCCGGATGTGTCGGCGATGTGCGCCGACGGGCTGTCCAAATGTGGCGTGTGGCTGATGCGGCTCGATCATGAGGCTGCGGTCGCCGCGACCGAATCGGCGGTGCGGATCCGCGCGGCGATGTACGCGCGGACACCCGAGCAGCCCGGCAAGTACCTGGCGAGCCTGAGCACGCTGCTGCGGACGATGATGGTCGGCCGCTCCCGCAAGCAGGCGATCGCGAGCTATCGCGCGCTGTATTCGGAGGTCACCACCGCCGCCAACACCGCGAAGCTTCGCGAGACCAGGATCGAGGACCTCGATCTCACTCTCAAGACCACGCAGGCACTGCACAAGCTCGGCGCACCGACACTCGAACGCGCGGGCAGGCTGACCCAGCAGCAGATCCTGTACCAATCGGGCGGCGATCTGGCCACCATCGACGAGATCAACTGGCGCCTCGCGCTCGTCGGGCTCAAGCCGCTGGCGGCGGGGGCGATGCCGGAGCCGCCGTCGCGGCCGGTGGAGATCTCGGCGACCTACGGCGCGATCGCGGTCCGCTGCACCGCACCCGACGCGCTGACGCAGGTGCGCGCGGCGATCATCGCGGCGTTCGCCACCGATGGTGCCACGCAGGTGGACGCGGGCCGGTTCGCCGGTGTGCACGAGAAGCACTGGGGTGTGCGCGAGCCCGCGGTGAATCCGGCGACCGAGCTCGGCGCCGACGTGGTGCTGGTGGAGAAGTCCTCCGGCAGCTGGATTTCGGTGAAGAGCCTGAACTGGGAGATCGGGGCGCTCGGCAAACATCCCCTCGCTGTCCGGCTTTCGGAGAAGTGGCCGGTGCTCACCGTCGCGACCATCGAGAACATCTCCTACGAGCTGTGCCTCTACGACAACGGCGTCGCCACGCAGTACGCCGCGCTCGGCCGACCGGCGGGGCAGGCTCCGCTCGACACCCCGCTGGCACCGCTCGACTTCGCCACCCTCGCCGACTACGGCGCCGACTACGCCTCCGAAACCCAGGTCAGGGCGGCCTTCGGCAACGCACCGATGTTCGCGAAGGTGACCGAGCTGCCCGGCAGCGGCATTCGGCAGGCGGCGGAGCGAAGGCCGCTCACCGAATACGGCCCCGATATCCTGTTCTTCGGCACCGACTGACCCGCCGCAGCCGCCACCGGGCATGATCGGACCCTGTGCGAGTACTGCTGCAGCGAGTGACCGGTGCCGAGGTGAGCGTCGACGACGAGGTGGTCGGCCGGATCGATCCGGCCGCGGCGGGCAGCCCACACGGCCTGCTCGCCCTGGTCGGGGCCACCCACGAGGACACCGAGGCCACCGCGAAGGCCATGGCCGACAAGACCTGGCGGCTGCGCATCCTCGACGGCGAACGCTCCGCGGCCGACCTGAACGCCCCGATCCTGGTGGTCAGCCAGTTCACCCTCTACGCCAATACCGCCAAGGGCAGGCGCCCGTCCTGGAACGCCGCCGCGCCGGGCACCCACGCCGAACCACTGGTCGACGCCTTCGCCCAGGCGCTACGGGATCTGGGAGCGACGGTGGCCACCGGAAAGTTCGGCGCGCACATGCGGATCGCACTCACCAACGACGGCCCCGTCACCATTCTGCTGGAGAGCTGACCGCACAACCCGAGATCTGGGACCAGATCTTCTCTTCGCCGGACGACTCCCACTCATCCCAGGCAGCGGCATATTCGTCCTCGAGCGTCCGCTCTCGCAGCAATTGGATCGCTCGATGGACAGCAGCCGACCGACCGGACAGGCCTGCCCGGCATACTTCCTGGTCGAGGACCTTCAGGTCTTCTTCCGAGAGGCTCACACTCAGCTTCATACGATCGATGCTACGAGCGCTCCTACCCTGGTGACATCGATTGGTGCCGAAGGACTACTCGGGGCGCAAGGTGAGAATGCGCGGTCCGTCCTCGGTGACGGCGACGCTGTGTTCCCAGTGCGCGGCGCGCGAACCGTCGGTGGTGACCACCGTCCAGTCGTCCTCGAGCGTCTCGGTCTGGGTGGTACCCAGGGTGAGCATCGGCTCGATCGCCAGCACCGAGCCGACCACAAGGCGCGGCCCCTTGCCCGGCGCGCCCTCGTTCGGCAGGAACGGGTCCATGTGCATCTCGCGGCCGATGGCGTGACCACCGTAGCCGTCGACGATGCCGTACTTGCGGCCGTGCGCGTGCTCGGCCGCTCGGGTTCCCAGCTCGATCGCGTGTGAGACATCGGTGAGCCGGTTACCCGGCTGCATCGCGGCGATGCCTGTCTCCATCGACAGCCTGGTCGCCTCGCTCAGCAGGTGGTCGGCCTCGATGAGCTCGCCGATGCCGAAGGTCCACGCCGAGTCGCCGTGCCAGCCGTCGAGGATCGCCCCGCAGTCGATCGACACCAGATCGCCCTCGGCCAGGATGTCGCGCGCCGAGGGGATGCCGTGCACGACCCGGTCGTTCACCGAGGAACAGATGGAGCCGGGGAACCCGTGATAGCCCTTGAACGACGGGACGGCGCCCGCGTCGCGGATCGTCGCCTCGGCGACCTCGTCCAGTTCCAGCGTCGACACGCCCGGCTTGGCCGCCGCGCGGACAGCGACCAGCGCCCGGCCGACGACCGCGCCCGCCGCCTGCATGGCGTCGAGTTCGCCCGCCGTCCGGAACGGCACGACCTTCTTCTTGCGGCTGAAGACCATCAGTGGCCGAGTGCCTTCAGCGCCCTGGTGTTGACTTCCTCGACCTCGCCGATGCCGTCGACGGTCACGACCAGACCGTCGTAGTGCTCGAGCAGCGGCTCGGTCTCCTCGCGGTAGACCCGCAGGCGGTTGCGGATGACGTCCTCGGTGTCGTCGGCGCGGCCACGGGCGAGCATGCGCTCGACCACGGTGTCCTCGGCGACGACGAAGCACAGCACGGCGTCGAGCGCGGTGCCGTTGTGCTCGAGGATCTTCTTCAGCGCGTCGGCCTGGTCGACCGTGCGCGGGTAGCCGTCGAGCACGAAGCCGTTGGCGGCATCCGGCTCGGCGACGCGCGCCTCGACCATGCGGTTGGTGACGTCGCTCGGCACCAGATCGCCCGCGTCCATGTACTTCTGCGCTTCGCGGCCGAGCGCGGTCTGCTGGCTGATGTTCGCACGGAAGAGGTCTCCGGTGGAGATGTGCGGAACGCCCAGCTTCTCCGACAGCAGGACGGCCTGAGTACCTTTGCCGGCACCCGGCGGACCGAGCAGAACAACTCTCACTTGAGGAACCCTTCGTAATTTCGATTCATCAGCTGGCTCTCGATCTGCTTGACCGTATCGAGACCCACGCTGACCATGATGAGCACCGCGGTACCGCCGAACGGCAGGTTCGCCACCGCACCCGAGTTACCCATGTCGAGGAACACGTTCGGGAGGACGGCGACCGCGCCGAGGTAGATCGAGCCGGGGAGGGTGATCCGGCTCAGCACGAACTGGAGATAGTCGGCGGTCGGCTTGCCGGGCCGGTAGCCCGGGATGAAGCCGCCGAACTTCTTCATCTCGTCGGCGCGTTCCTCCGGGTTGAAGGTGATCGCGACGTAGAAGTAGGTGAAGAAGACGATCAGGCCGAAGTAGATGGCGATGTACACCGGGTTGGACGGGTTCACCAGGTACTTCTGGATGATCTCCTGCCACCAACTAGGCTCGGTCGCCGTCGCCGAACCGGTGAGCTGCGAGATCAGGTTCGGCAGGTACAGCAGCGAGGACGCGAAGATCACCGGGATGACGCCGGCCTGGTTGACCTTCAGCGGCAGGTAGGTCGAGGAACCGCCGTACATCTTGCGGCCGACCACGCGCTTGGCGTATTGCACCGGGATCCGGCGCTGGCCCTGCTCGACGAAGATCACGGCCACGATGATCGCGAACACCGCGACACACACGATGCTGAAGACCAGGCCGCCACGGGTGTCCAGGATCGACTTGCCGTCGATCGGAATGCGCGCGGCGATACCGGCGAAGATGAGCAGCGACATGCCGTTGCCGACACCACGTTCGGTGATCTGCTCACCGAACCACATGACCAGCGCGGCACCGGCGGTCATCACCAGGACGATGATGATCATGCCGAAGATGCTGGTATCGGCGAGGATGTCCTCCTGACAGCCCTGCAGCAGCTGACCACGCGCGGCCAGCGCGACGAGACCCGTGGCCTGCAGGATCGCCAGCGCGATCGACAGGTAGCGGGTGTACTGCGTCATCTTTGTCTGGCCGGCTTGGCCTTCCTTGCGCAGCTCCTCGAAGCGCGGGATGACGACGGTCAGCAGCTGGATGATGATGCTCGCGGTGATGTAGGGCATGATGCCGATCGCGAACACCGACAGCTGCAGCAGCGCACCACCGGAGAAGAGATTGATGAGCTGGTAGATACCGGCGTTCTCACCACCGGAAACCAGCTTCACGCAGTCCTGGACCGCACGGTAGTCGACACCGGGGGACGGCAGCGCGGCACCCAACCGGTACAGCGCGATCAACCCCAGCGTGAAGAGAATCTTCCGCCGTAAGTCCGGAGTCCGGAAGGCCGATACGAAGGCGGAAAGCACAGATCCTCCTGGCGAACGACATGGTCATGCCATGCGACTTCGGTTCTACGGAAACGTCAGCCGATGACGAGCTTTGGCAGACAACACTTATTGAGACTCTAACAGTGACACCGGACGAGCTCGCGACTCGTCCGGTGTCGACTGCTGACTAACAGTACCGTCAGGCCAGTTCGGTGACAGTGCCACCGGCGGCGGTGATCTTCTCCTTGGCGGAGCCGGTCACCTTGTCGGCGGTCACCTGGACCGCGACGCCGATCTCACCGTCGCCGAGGACCTTGACCAACTCGTTCTTGCGAACGGCGCCGGCCGCGACCAGCTCGGCCTTGCCGACCGTGCCGCCCTGCGGGAACAGCTCGGCGATCCGGCCCACGTTCACGACCTGGTACTCGGTGCGGAACTGGTTCTTGAAGCCCTTGAGCTTCGGCAGCCGCATGTGCAGCGGCATCTGGCCACCCTCGAACGCCGGGGAGACGTTCTTGCGTGCCTTGGTGCCCTTGGTACCGCGACCGGCGGTCTTGCCCTTGGAGCCCTCACCGCGACCCACACGGGTCTTCTCGGTCTTGGAACCCGGCGCAGGACGCAGGTGGTGCAATTTGATGGTCATGTCAGACCTCCTCAACAGTTACGAGGTGGCGCACGACGTTGATCAGACCGCGGTTCTGAGCGTTGTCCTCACGGACAACACTCTGACGGATCTTGCGAAGGCCCAGCGTACGCAGGGAGTCCTTCTGATTCGCCTTGGCGCCGATGGTGCTCTTGATCTGGGTCACCTTGAGATCAGCCATGGTCAGGCTCCCTGTCCCGCACGCGCACGCAGCATGCCCGCCGGAGCGACATCCTCGATCGGCAGACCGCGACGCGCGGCAACCTCTTCGGGACGCTGGAGCATCTTGAGCGCGGCAACCGTCGCGTGAACGACGTTGATCGCATTGTCGCTACCGAGCGACTTGGCCAGAATGTCGTGAATGCCAGCGCATTCGAGCACGGCACGCGCCGCACCACCGGCGATCACACCGGTACCGGGCGAGGCCGGACGCAGCATGACCACACCGGCCGCCGCCTCACCCTGGACGGGGTGAGTGATGGTCGAGCCGATCATCGGGACGCGGAAGAAGCCCTTGCGAGCCTCCTCGACACCCTTCTGGATGGCCGCGGGAACTTCCTTGGCCTTGCCGTAGCCGACGCCGACCAGACCGTTGCCGTCACCGACGATCACGAGGGCGGTGAAGCTGAAGCGACGACCACCCTTCACGACCTTGGAGACGCGGTTGATCGCGACTACGCGCTCGAGCTGGTTCTTCTCGGCAGCGTTGTCCCGACGGTCGCCGCCACCGCGACGATCGCCACCGCCGCGACGGTTGTCGCGGCCGCCCTCGGGGCCATTGCTGTTCTGTCCGGCGGGTCCGTTGCCGCCGTCACGCCGCTGACGTCCCGGCATCAGACGTTCCTTCCGTTCGAAATAACAGTCATCAGAACTTCAACCCGCCTTCACGAGCGGCATCGGCCAGCGCCGCGATGCGGCCGTGGTAGTCGTGACCACCACGGTCGAACACGACCGCCTCGATACCGGCAGCCTTGGCGCGCTCGGCCAGCAGCTGGCCGACCTTGGCGCCCTTGGCGGACTTGTCGCCCTCCAGCGCGCGCACGTCGGCCTCGATCGAGGACGCGGCGGCGATGGTCTTGCCGACCGAATCGTCGACGAGCTGGGCGTGCAGGTGCCGCGAGGAGCGGTTGACCACCAGGCGCGGACGCTCGGTGGTGCCGACGACCTTCTTGCGCAGACGGAAGTGACGGCGGGTCTTCGACAGACGACGCTTCGTGGAAACGTCCTTGCCCAGCGGGATCCGCTTGGCCTTCTGGTTTTCGGTTTGCGCCATGATCACTTACCCGTCTTTCCGACCTTGCGGCGAACGACCTCGCCGGCGTAGCGGATGCCCTTGCCCTTGTACGGGTCGGGCTTACGCAGTCCGTGGATGACAGCGGAGATCTGGCCGACCTTCTGCTTGTCGATGCCGGACACGGAGAACTTGGTGGGCGATTCCACCGCGAAGGTGATGCCCTCGGGGGCCTCGATCGGGACCGGGTGGCTGTAGCCGAGGGCGAACTCGAGGTTCGAGCCCTTGGCGGCGACACGGTAACCGACGCCGAAGATTTCCATCTTCTTCTCGTAGCCCTTGGTGACACCCTCGATCATGTTGGCGATCAGGGTGCGGGAAAGGCCGTGCAGCGAACGGTTGGCGCGCTCGTCGTTGGGACGGGCGACCTCGAGCTCGTTGCCCTCACCCTTGGTGACGGTGATCGGCTCGGCCACGGTGTGCGACAGGGTGCCCTTGGGCCCCTTCACCGTGACGGTCTGGCCGTCGATGGCGACGTCGACGCCGGCCGGAATCTCGATGGGCTTCTTACCAATACGCGACATTAGTCCTGACCTCCCTTACCAGACGTAGGCGAGGACTTCGCCGCCCACGCCCTGCTTGGCCGCCTGACGGTCGGTGAGCAGGCCAGTCGACGTGGAGATGATCGCCACGCCGAGGCCGCCGAGGACCTTGGGCAGGTTGGTGGACTTCGCGTACACACGCAGACCCGGCTTCGAGACGCGGCGCAGGCCCTGCAGGCTGCGCTCACGGCTGGGGCCGTACTTCAGATCGACGACGAGGGCCTTGCCCACCGGCGCGTCTTCGGTGCGGTAATCGGCGATGTAGCCCTCACGCTTCAAGATCTCGGCGATGTTCGCCTTGAGCTTGGAGTGGGGCGCCTTCACCTGATCGTGGTACGCCGAGTTGGCGTTGCGCAGACGCGTCAAGAAGTCTGCGATCGGATCAGTCATGGTCATGGTTAGACCTCGACACCTTTCTCGCTGCGGTTCCCATGCAGCGTCCCCGCGCTGGCGCGCGGCGACCGTGGGCCTACAGCAATTCGGCTGGTCCGGCCGGCACTTGCCGACCGGATGAGTACTCTGACGAGTCTCAGTGCCCGGACCCGTCCGCCTACGCGAGGCGCCAGCGGACACAGAGGTGCCCAGGCAACCGGTCTAGTGTAGACAATGCCGTGGTCACGCCCAAATCGGGGGTCAGCCGACCTATCATTGGCTCATGTCGTGCCCCGACCTCGCCCGCAAAGATCTCCCCGAGTTCATGACCTGGGAGGAGCTCGAGCAGCTGCCCAACGAGATCGCCGCGCACATCGAGCTATGGGATGGGCGCGTCGTGTGGTTGCGCCGCGGACCAGCCGAGCACCAAGCATTCACATTCGCAGCTACCAGCGCGTTGAAGCGGTGCGCACGCGAGGCTCGCGGCACTGATCCAGAGCGGCGCTATCGGGTCGATCTCGAGACGAATGTGTTTTTCGGAACGACTGGCAAGTCCGATTTCGTGACGCCCGACTTCATTGCCTACCACTGTCTGGACAGGCCGTATCAAGACATCAGGGCCGACGGCGTGGTTCTGGTCGGCGAGGTCCTGTCCCCGTCGAACTCCGACGCGGACATGGAGCAGAAGAAGGCCCGCTACGCGAAGGCGGGAATTCCCTGGTACTGGGAGATCGGCTTGCACCAGCACCGTAGCGAGATCGCCTTCGTCCACGTATACGGCCTGGCATCGGATACCGCACCGCTACCTGCCGGCGTTTCACCACTGCACAAGGCGAACTACGTCCTGGCCGGCACCTGGTCCCCCACCGACTCGACCGAGATCACCATCGACTTCCCGTTCCCGATCACCATTCCCTGGTCCGAGTTGGCGTTCTGATCACAATTCACCAGCGGGCCGAACCGCGTCGACGGCTTCCTTCGCACCGAATCCCTTCGAGGCCAAGCACTTTCTGATCGTTAGCACAGCAATCGATGTGGTAGCTTCGCGTGGTTCGTCGGATCTGCGCAGGAGGCTCGGCAGGTGTTTTCGCGCTCAGCGCGCCAGGGAACTCGCCGAGGCCTGACCAGAGCGCTGGCGGTCATGCTCGGCATCGGCGCACTCATCGTGCCCGCGCCCGCGACGGCCGCCGATTCCCATCTCGACCCGCTCGCCGAAGCGGCCGCGACACCGGCGCTGAACTGGGCGGACTGCGAGGACGGGTTCCAGTGCGCGATGGCGCGGGTGCCGCTGGACTACCACAGCCCGCAGGGCGAACAGCTCGAGCTGGCGGTGATCAAACTGCCCGCGACCGACCCCGGCCTACGGATCGGCACCCTGTTCGTGAACTTCGGCGGACCAGGCCCGTCCGGCGTCGACCGACTGCGTGCGCGGGCCCGCTGGCCGTGGTTGTTCTCCGAGGAGCTACGCGCCCGCTTCGACCTGGTCTCCTGGGATCCACGTGGCGTCTCGCGCAGCGCGGGCGCCCAGTGTTTCGGCAGTGTCGACGAGCAGGCGGAGTATCTCGGGAGCTTCCCCGGTATCCCCACCGATCCACAGGACGAGCCGGAGTTCTTCGCCCGCTCCGCCGACCTCGCCGCCCGATGCGGAGCGACGGCGGGCCCGATCCTGCGCCACGCGTCCACCGCGAACACCGCCCGCGACCTGGACCTGCTGCGCCGCGCGGTGGGTGACGCCGCGCTGACCTACCACGGTATCTCCTACGGCACCCAGGTCGGCGCCGTCTACGCCAACATGTTTCCCGGCCGGGTGCGGGCCATGGCGCTGGACGGTTCGCTGGACTTCGCGGGCAATGCGAACGGGCACGACACCGACGGCACCGAGGTCCCACTCGACACCAGGCAGGGCGTGGCGGTGGGGATCGCCGAGACCTTCGACGCCTTCCTGCGAGAGTGCTCGGCGGCCGGACCGCGCTGCGCGTTCGCCTCGGGCGACCCGGAGCTGAAATGGCTCGCCCTGGCCGAACGCGCCCGCCTCGCCCCGATCGTGCTCGACGGCGTGGCGTGGACGTTCTCGCGGGTGGTGAGCACCGCGGGCAGTTTGTCGCGCCCCCAGTTCTACCCTGAGCTGGCAGCGCTACTGCAGAACTTGTTCGACGCGGCGGCCACGTTCCCCCGACGCGCGCCGGACGCCGAGGTGGACAAGTCCTACCCGGCCAATCGAGTCGAAGCCTTCTACACCATCCAGTGCGCCGACAGCACCGTCCCCACCGACCCGGCCGTCTACAGCCGCGCCGCCGCCGCCGAGGACCTGCGCAATCCCTACTTCGGGCGTATCGCCGTCTTCAACGCCATGCCGTGCGCGTTCTGGCCCGCACACGACACCGACCGCTATACCGGCCCGTGGAACCGCGCGACGGCGGCCCCGATTCTCGTGCTCAACAGCCGCTACGATCCCGCGACCCCACTGCACGGCGCGTACGCGGGCGCGGGCCAACTGGCGCACGCTCGCGTGGTGGTGGTCGAAGGCGCGGGCCACAGCAGCATGTATGTAGCGAGCACCTGCGCCGAACACGTCAAACGCGACTACCTGTTCACCGCCCAGCTCCCGCCCGAAGGTCTTCGCTGCGGTATCGACCGCTCACCCTTCCGCTGATCGCTCGACGATCGCGGCCGACGGCCGGTCGACTCAGCTGATCAGGCAGAGCAGGTCGTAGAGCGGCGGCTTCTCGACGCTGCCGGTGGCGAAGGCCAGCTGCGCCAGTGGCGAGCAGATCAGCGAGGTTTCCGAGGAGCCGGACCCACCGCCCGAACCGCTGCCCGCGGAACCGGACTCGGCGACCGGCGCGGGCGCGCTCGGCGCGGCGGAGGCGACAGCGGGCGCGCCGAAGAGCGCACAGGACAGCACAGTGGCGGTGACGATCTTCTTCATGAGCACAGGGAACACCACCCCAGCACTCCATAAGAGTGAAATCGAAATATTTCACCTAGCGCCGCCGTATCGCGCCCGCGAGACGGCTCGGTATCCTTCGCTCGCCAGAACGCGCGAAGGCACGGACTTCCCCGCGGAAGTCCGTGCCTTCGTTCGTTATTCGCCTAGAGGGCAGCGCTCACCGAGGAGCGCGGGCTCACCAGGAGCTCTTGTGCACGCCGGGGAGCTCGCCACGGTGGGCCATCTCGCGCAGGCACACGCGGCACAGCCCGAACTTGCGGTACACCGCGTGGGGGCGGCCACAACGCTGGCAGCGGGTGTAGGCGCGGACCGCGAACTTCGGCTTGGCGTTGGCCTTGTTGACCAGTGCTTTCTTGGCCATGTGCTCAGTTCTCCTTGAACGGGAAGCCGAGGTGCTTGAGCAGCGCACGGCCTTCTTCGTTGTTGGTCGCAGTGGTCACCACGGTGATGTCCATACCGCGCGGACGGTCGATGGAGTCCACGTCGATCTCGTGGAACATCGACTGCTCGCTCAGGCCGAACGTGTAGTTGCCGTTGCCGTCGAACTGCTTCGGCGACAGACCGCGGAAGTCGCGGATACGGGGCAGCGCGATGGAGACCAGGCGGTCGAGGAACTCCCACATGCGGTCGCCACGGAGGGTGACCTTGGCGCCGATCGGCATGCCCTCACGGAGCTTGAACTGCGCGATCGACTTGGTGGCCTTGCGGATCTCCGGCTTCTGGCCGGTGATCAGCTCGAGGTCCTTGACGGCACCGTTGATCAGCTTCGCGTCACGGGCGGCGTCGCCGACACCCATGTTGACGACGACCTTCACCACGCCAGGGATCTGCATCACGTTGGCGTAGTCGAACTCGCTGTTCAGCGCGTCCTTGATCTCGGCGCGGTAGCGCGCCTTCAGGCGCGGCTGAGTCTGCTCAGAGGTGGTCATGTCAGATGTCCTTCCCGTTCTTACGGGAGATCCGAACCCGCTTGCCGGTCTCTTCGTCGGTGCGGTAGCCGACGCGGGTCGGGTTACCGTCGGAATCGACGACCATCACGTTGGACACGTGGATGGGGGCTTCCTGGGTCACGATGCCGCCCGAAGAGGCGCCACGCTGGTTCGCGGAATCCGCGACGTGCTTCTTGATCCGGTTCACGCCTTCGACGAGGACCTTGTTGTTCGCCGGGTAGGCCTGGATGACCTTGCCCTTGGCGCCCTTGTCCTTGCCCGCGACGACGAGCACGGTGTCACCCTTGTGCACCTTCATGTCAGAGCACCTCCGGGGCCAGCGAAACGATCTTCATGAAGCGCTTGTCGCGCAGCTCGCGGCCGACCGGGCCGAAGATGCGGGTGCCACGCGGATCGTTGTCCGGCTTGATCAGCACGGCAGCGTTCTCGTCGAACTTGATGTAGGAACCGTCAGGACGGCGGCGCTCCTTGACGGTGCGCACGACGACAGCCTTGACGACGTCGCCCTTCTTGACGTTCGCACCGGGGATGGCGTCCTTCACGGTGGCGACGATGATGTCGCCGATACCGGCATAGCGACGCGACGAGCCACCGAGCACGCGGATGCAAAGGATTTCCTTCGCCCCGGTGTTGTCGGCGACGCGCAGTCGCGACTCCTGCTGAATCACTTCAGCACCTCCTGGACCTGGATGTATACGTACGCCGGATTGCCGACCCGACGCACATGGTCAGTCACCCTCCGGACGCGCGCCTGCCAGCGGAAACACCTTCCACTGGGGGTTCACTGCCGGATTGCGGGCACACAACACCCGCGGGCAACCGGTCTAGTGTAAGCGAACCCCCTGGTCGGCCCAAATCGGGGGCTGTCACGACAATTTTGAAGCAGAGATGTTTCAAAATGGGGTGAGCGGGCTCACACCGTTGCTACGGTCGCCCTGCTCGTCGACGGACGAGCGGAGGAGGAGCCACCATGACCATCACCCTGCCGACCGCCCGCCGTCTCGCCACCGCCGCGGGCGCGCTCACCGCCGCCCTGATGGTCGCCGCCCCACACGCCACCGCGGGGCCGATCATCGACATCCTCACCGACACCCTCACCGTGGGCTGCACGTCCAAGATCGATGTCGTCGGCTTGGACGACTACGTCGGCGCCCAGGTCGACTTCGTCGCCAACGGCGAGTTCTTCGCCAGCGACACCGTCGACCTCGAGGTCACCGTCGGCGGCACGACCGTCGCCAAGGCGACCGCCTACTACCACGTCGAAACCGCCGTCGACGTGCAGTTCTCGCTGCTCCTGCACGCTACCGGCAGCCCACTGGTCACCGAGCGGGTCCCCACCGTGGTCGGCATCATCGACGCGGGCAGCGGCTTGGCCTGCGACCTGGCGACGGGCAGCTCCGGCAGCGCCTCCTGACCGAAGGTCCACACGCGCGAGAACGGCCGGGCGAGACCGCGAACGCGGCCTCGCCCGGCCGTGACGGCACCCGATCGATCAGGCGGGCACCGGGGACAGCTCCCAGGCACCGCTGCCTTCCAGAACCAACAGGCGGTTGTGATGCCGGTCCACCGTGCTGCGGTGGGCGACACTGAACAGGATCGTGTCCGGTACCTCGGAGCGGATCAGCGAGTACAGGCTGTGCTCCAGACCTTCGTCGACCGAGGACGTCGCCTCGTCCAGGAACACCACCTTCGGACGGATCAGCAGAATGCGCGCGAACGCGAGCCGCTGCTGCTCACCGGGCGAGAGGATCTTGGCCCAGTCGGCGTCTTCGTCGAGCCGATCCACCAGATGGCCCAGGTGCACCTTGCCGAGCACTTCGCGCAGCGTGACGTCGTCGATGCGCGGCCGCTCGACCGAATGGTCCAGTGCTACCGGCGAATCGTCGTCCGCGTTCGCGGGCAGCGCCGGATAGCACACGGCGGTGCGCAGGTCGCCGAGCGGGATGTAGGGAACCTGGGACAGGAACAGGGTTTCGGTCCCGGCCGGCCTGCCGAACTCGCCGTCGGCATACGGCCACATCTCGGCGAGCGCGCGCAGCAAGGTGGTCTTGCCCGTCCCGGAGGCACCCTTGACCACGAGCGCGTCGCCCGGGGTGAGCCGCAGCGTGAGACCGTCGATGAGCGGTTCGCCGGTGGGCCGGTTGACGTCGATCTTGTCCAGCGAGACGGCGTCGTCGAGGTCTGCGACGGTGAGCTTGTCGAGCTTGCGGGACTCGACGTCGGCCTTGACGAGCCCGTCGAGTCGGATGATCGAGGCGCGGTAGCCGGCGAACTCGTCGTAGGACTCGCGGAAGAACGACAGCGAATCGTGGACTTCGCCGAACGCGCGTGCGGTCTGGTCCAGATCGCCGAGCGTCACCTTGCCCTCGAAGAACCTCGGCGCCTGCAGCAGGTACGGGAAGATGACCGCCGACTGGTTCACCGACAGGTTCCAGCTGTCGAACTTCAGCTTCCGGAACACGATCGCCCACGCGGTCTTGATGACCGAGGCGAATCGGCTCAGCAGGCCGATGCGCTCCACGCGCTCGCCCCGGTAGAAGGCCACGTTCTCAGCACCGTCACGGACCCGGACCATCGCATAGCGGAAGTTGGCCTTGACCCGCTCGTACAGGAAGTTGAGCTTGATCAGCGGATGGCCGATCCAGAACGCGACCAGCGTGGTGATCAGGACGTACACCAGCACCAGCACCAGCATCGCGCGCGGGATCTCGACCCCGGCCACCGTCATCGGGCCCGAGAGTTCCCACAGCACCTGGGTGAACGAGACCACCGACAGGACCGCGTGCACAGCACCCATCGACAGCGACTGAGATTGCGCGGTGAAGGTGGGGATGTCCTGCTCGATACGCTGATCGGGGTTGTCGATCGACTCGTCGATGAAGCGGCTGCGGTAGTAGGAGCGATCCTTCAGCCAGTCGGTGGAGACCCGCTCGGTGAGCCAGACCCGCCAGCGGATGTCGAACCATTGACCCGCGAAGTAGTCGGTCAACGCCCGCACGACGTGGATGATCGCGAGGATCGCGAACAGCAGCATCGAGGCCCAGAACGCGGTCTCGGCCTCGTCGAGCGCCGCGGTGTCGCCCTGGGCGAGCGCGCCCGCGCCCTGCTGCAACGACGTGAACATGTCGTTGCCCCAATAGGTGAACAGCACCGACAGCCGCACCTGGAGCACGGTCAGCAGGATCAGGAAGAGCAGGAACAGCTGCGTACGCCAGGCCGCACGGCTGCGGAAGAAGCCGCCGCTGATCCGCCAGAACTGCCGTCCCCACTGGGTGAAGCGCAGCAACAGCCCGACGACGACAATGAATGTGACGACCGTGATCGGGAAGGCGATCGCGGTCCATTTCAGTGTCTCGAAGAGCTCATTGCCCCAGTCTCTTGAAGTTTCCACCGAGTCCGATCCCCTGCCGACGTGCCGAAATTCGGCGAAGTCTAACCCGGCGTGGCGCAGTTCGCCGCGCATGCGCTCGTCGACGGTCGCGGCGCTCGATTGCCCACTCCGAAACGACGTAGGTTAGCCTTGGCTGACCTATGCTGGATTCGGCCCGTATCGGCCGGTCGGGACCCTTCTCGACGATGGAGGAACGCAACGATGACTGTTCGGACAACGCGCGCCTGGCGGCGTGTGGCGGTGGCCGCGTTGACGGGTGCGCTCGCCTTCGGGATCGCGGCCTGCGGGTCGACCGACGACGTCGCGGGCTCGGGCGAACCGGTGACGATCACCCACGCCCGCGGTGAGACCACCGTCAACGGCACGCCCGCCAAGATCGTCGCGCTCGGCAACCAGTGGCTCGACACCTCGCTGGCGCTCGGCGTTGTCCCCGTCGGCTACATCGACAATGTCGCCGCGGTCTCCAAGAGCACCCCGCCGTGGACGCCGGACAGCCTCTCCTCGGCCACCGCGCTCAACACCACCGGCAGCATCTCCGAGCAGGTCGCCGCGCTGGAGCCGGACCTGATCCTGGCCGATCCGTTCATCGCCGATCAGAAGACCTATGACGATCTGTCCAAGATCGCACCGACCCTGCCCGCGCTCACCGCCGACGCGGTCACCCCGTGGCAGGACCAGGTGACCGCGCTCGGCAAGGTGCTGGACAAGGAGTCCGAGGCGAGCGCGGTGATCGCGAGCGTCGACGACAAGATCGCCGCGATCACCGCCGCCAATCCCGGTCTGCAGGGCAAGACCTTCGCCAGCACCTGGCTGGCCAGTCCAGCGCAGCTGATGGTGCTGACCGATCCCAATGACGGTTCGGCCAAGGTGTTCACCCAGCTCGGCATGTCGATTCCGGCGAATCTGACCGCGCTGCCCGCCACCCAGGGCCGCCTGGCGCTGTCGCCGGAGCGGCTCGACGAACTCACCGCCGACCTGCTGCTGGCCGGCTACTCCCCCGGCCTGGACGAGAAGTACCGCCAGCTGCCCGGCTACAACGATCTGCCGTCGGTGCAGAAGGGTTCGGTGGTGTTCCTGACGACCCAGGAGATCAGCGCGGTCAACCAGCCGTCCGCGCTCTCGGTGCCCTACATCCTCGACAAACTGGAGCCTGCCTTCGCCGCGGCGGCGAAATAGACTCGGCTCCAACCACGTTCGACCCGCAAGGAACCCGCTGTGCAAGCCTGCGCATACCCGTCCCAGACCCGATTCGCCCTCCGGGCCGGGGTGACCTGCCTGACGACGCCCGCCGGGGCGGTGCTGCTGAATCCGCCGCACAATGTGAAGCTCACCGGGCTCGGCGCCGGAGCCCTGCAGGCGTTGAAGACGCTCAATCAGGGTCCGGCGACGGCGGCGGAGATGGCGACCGCGGCGGCCGGTGACGACATCACCGGCCTGATGCGCAAGCTCACCGACGACGGCTGGCTGGCGGTGACGGTGCGCGACGGCGGCCGCGACCTCTACAGCATCCGCCCGTTCGCCGAGCCTGCGCCGCGTCCGGCGGTGCCGCTGCCGAGCTGGTCGGCGACGCTGTCGAAGTTCGCGGTGCTGCACCGCGATTCCCAGGGTTTCGTGCTCGAGCACCCGCGCGCCTGGTGTGATCTGCGGATCCACGATCCGCGCCTGCTCGCCCTGCTCGACGGCCCGATGGCGGCCGACTCGCCGGTGCCGGCCACGGTGAAGTCGCAGTTCATGGCCGATCTGCAGTGGTGCGGTTTCCTCGTCGATGGCGACGAGGAGGAACACGAGTTCAGCACCCGGTCCTGGAACGCGCCCGACCTGTGGTTCCACCGCCGCAGCACCCTCGGCGCGCGCACCGTGACCTGGGACGATTTCGGCCCGACCCGCTGGGCCGACGGCCGGTTCCCCGAACCGCCCGCCCGCCGTGCGCCGTTCGCGGCCGACCCGATCGCCCTCGTCCGTCCCGACCTGACCGCGCTGCGTGCCGCCGACCCGACCCTCACCGCCACCATCGAGGACCGCGTGTCGACCCGCGCCTTCGACGACGCGGCTCCGGTCACCGTCGATCGGCTCGCCGAGCTGCTGTTCCGCACCGCCCGCACCCGCGACGACGGCTCCCGCCCCTACCCTTCCGGCGGCGGCGCCTACGAGCTCGAGGTGTACCCGTTGGTGCGCAATGTGGCAGGCCTTGACCACGGCCTGTACCACTACGATTCGACCGACCACGCCCTGCGGCTGGTCGCAACGGCCGATTCCCCCGCCGTGCGGAAGCTGATCAAACCCACCTCGGCGACCCTGGCCGGTGGCGCGGAACCCCAGGTGGTGCTGCTGGTTTCGGCCCGCGCGGGCCGCGTGATGTGGAGCTACGAGCAGGTCGCCTACGCCAATATCCTCAAACACGTCGGCGTCTTCATGCAGACCGTCTACCTCGCCGCCACCGCCATGGGACTCGGCGTCGTCGCCCAGGGCTTCAGCGACACCTCCGCCTTCGCCACCGCCACCGGCATCGACGAGCTGGAAGAGTGCAACGTGGGCAGCATCATCATCGGGTCCCGCCCAGCCTGATCGACCTGGGCAACAGCCGCAGGTCGGGGACGCGGGTGAGGGGTAGCCGACCGACTACCCCTCACCCGCTCGTTCCGGCGGGTACTCCGAGGTGCACCGCCGTCCGCTATCGGCTTACAGCGAACCACCCCCGCCGATCACCCACGGGTTGAAGGTGCAGGTGAGGTTGGGGTTCTGGACGGGGTCGAGGGCGTTGAGGATGATCGAGAGCGACCGCGGGGAGTACATCATCGTCAGGTGGTCGGAGAGGTCCTGCTCGCAGCCGTTCTGCAGGGTGACGTTGTTGACGGTGGCGCCGGGGCCCGCGTCGAGGAAGGTCAGCTCGTAGGGGTTGGTGACCTCGTCGTATCTGGTCCCGATGATGGTGTAGTCGACACCGGGGACGGTGTCACCGTTGGCGTTGAGAGTCTTGACGAAATCGGAGCCGACGGTCTGCTGGATACCGGCATGGCCGACGAAGATCTCGACCAGGCCGAGCACGTCGACACCGAGGTTGTTGATCGCGCGGCCGAGCGCACCGATGCCGTCGAGGCTGGTGCCGTGGTGGGTCGCACCGAGGGTGATGAGGTTCTTCACCTTGTCCGCGCCACCCTCGAACTTGGTGTACCAGTTGGCCATCGAACCACCCTGCGAGTGGGCGACGATGTCGACCTCCTCGGCACCGGTCGCCGCGAGCACGCGGTCGACGAAGGCAGCGGTCTGCTTGGCCGAGTCCTGGATGTAGCCGGTGCCCATCACGCCGGGCAGGAACGAACCGAGCCCGCCGCCCTCGATGATGTTGGACCGGCCGTAGTTGAACGCGAAGGTGCAGAAACCCGCGTCCTTGATCGGCTGACCGAAGTACGCGTAGCCGTTGTAGGCGTTCATCCAGGTGCCGTGCAGCAGCACCACCGGGCGCGGATGCTCGGCGGTCGGCTTGCAGTTCCAGTCGTTGGCTCCCGGAGGGGCCGCGTCGCCGTTGAGCAGGCCGTAGCCGAACGCGGCGAGGAACGAGGTGGACGCGGGGCCGTTGGCGCCGGTGTCGGAGGAATAGCCACCGGAGGAACCCGAGCTGGACCCGGAACCGCCGTAGCAGTCACCCGAGCCGTTGCCCGAGCCCGCGCCGCTGCCGGAGGTGCACGCCGAGCCGGTGCCACCGAGCCCGCCGTCGGTACCCCAGGCGACCGGATCGGCGACGCCGATGATCTCCGCGAGGCGCTGCTGCTCGGATGGCGCGGGCTGTGGCTCTGCCGCAGCCCCAGGCCCGGTGAGGGCGACAGCGAGAGCGCTGACGCCCGTGATTATCGCCGCACACGTCGAGCGCGCGCGGCCACGGGATATGGTCATACAGTTTCTGCCTTTCGCATGCGGTCACGAATCGACCCGTGAGCCGCACCGACGATAAGTCGCAGAAATCCGCATCGAATTGGCTTGCTGCGCAGTCTTGTAGACCTCACCAAGGTCCTGGTCAGGCCCCATGGCGGGACACAGGAATATTGGCGTTCGCCGGCCGATCAACCGCGCCGGAAATTAGCACCGCAGTTATCGGCAATAGCCGCGCGGCGCATTTCGCTGTGGCGTTGCACAACAATTCGTCGGCAATTCTCCTTGCACCATTGTGTGCGTGGCGTCGGCGATGCCGGCGGGGTCAGCCGTCGACGGCGGTGGCGAGGACGGTGAGGGCCGCAGCCCACAGCTCGGCGAAGCGGTTCGCCGTGTCCGGGGTGAACAGGGCCGTGCTCCAGCGGAAGTTGGTGGTCAAGGCCGGGCCTTCGGGGGTGGTGCCGATACCGGCGATGACATCGACCGCGTAGCGGAGCGGCAGATCAGGCTCCGGGTCGAGTGGCAGGGCGGTGTCGTGTTCACCGACCAGTAGCGACCAGGGCTTGTGCTCGGCGCCGGCGAGGTCGACGCGGCCGAGGTAGTTGAATTCGACCTGGGGCTCGGCGGCGGCGCGCAACTCGGGCACCCGATCGACGTACCGGAGCAATCCGTAGTCGAGACCCTGGTTGGGGATCTCGCGCAGGTGTGCGGTCACACTGTCGAGCAGGGCGCGCGCCGCGGCCGGATCAGCCTGCGCCGCAGCCACATCCACCGCCTCGGCGCCGACGCCGAGGCGGACCGGGAACACACTGGTGAACCAGCCGAGGGTGTTGGCGGTGTCGGTGCCGAGTTCGGCATCGGCGCGGCCATGCCCCTCCAGTGCGATCAAGGCGCCCGCGGCCGGGTCGTTTCCGTTCCCGGCGTGCATCGACGCCATGGTCATGGTGAGGGCGGTGAGCAGCAGCTCACGCACGCCCTCGTCCCTGCCGAGCCGGGCGAACAGCCGTTCGGTGAGCGCGACCGGTGTCGCCACGGTGCGCACCCGCAGGCTCGACCAGGTGTCGGTGGTGGGCGCGGGGTGTCGCGCGCCGAGGGCGGCATCGGGCGCGCCGACCTGGGCTGCCCAGTAGTCACGCTGGGCGAGGACCTCGGGTGTGCTCGCGCGCTGCCACAACGCCTGGGACCACTGCCGATAGGAGGTGAACTCGGGCAGCATCTTCGGGGTGACGCCGGACCGGAGCTGCTGCCAGGCGGCGGCGAGGCCGTCGATCATGATGTGCCAGGAGACGACGTCGACGGCGAGATGGTGGATCGACAGCAGCAGGATGCCGCTCGTGTGCTCGGCAAAGGCGCGATCACCTCCGGCTGGTCCGGCACCGGCGGCCGTCTCGTCCACCGTCTGCTCGGCCCCGGCGAACCAGACCGCCCGGACCATCGCCCCGACCCGAGGATCGATACCGTCGTTGGCGGTCCGCGCGAATTCGGTGATGGCCGCGTCGAGTTCGGTGCCGGTGAGACCACTCGGCGCGGCGAGCAGGACATCGGCGGCGGCGACCGCGCCGGGCGCGCGGGTGACCAGGCGTGGTCCATCGGGTGTGTCGGCGAGCACGGCGCGCAGGGTGTCGTGCGCATCGAGCAGGGCCTGGAGCGTGGATTCCAGCCCGGCCCTATCGATGTCGGCGGGCAGGCGGAGCAGGGCGCTCTGGGTGAAACGCCGATAGTTGCCGTACTCGTACATCCAGGACACGACCGGCAGCGGCGGAACCGGGCCGTAGTCGTCCCCGGATTTCGTCGCGGCGACCGGTGTTTCGTCGACGGCGGCGGCGAGTTCGCGAATAGTGGGGCAGGCGAGCACCATTCGTGGATTCATCGCGAGTCCGCGCCTGCGGGCCTTGTTCACCAGCGAGATCGCCACGATGCTGTCGACGCCGAGCTCGTAGAAGTCGGCGTCGACACCGGGTGCGTCGCCGTCGAACAGTTCGGCGAAGATCTCGCTGAGCGCGATCTCGGTCGGGGTCACCGCCACGGCATTGCCGTCGGCGGCGGCGAGGGCGCGCTCGGCCATTTCGTGCAGGGCGTGGCTGTCGAGCTTGCCGTTGACATTCACCGGCAGCTGCTCGAGGACGACGATCCTCGCCGGGATCATGTACGCGGGCAGGCGCTGGGCCAGGTCGGCGCGGACCCGGCTCACCACCACGGCGCGATCGGGTTTGCCGACCACGAAGCCGACGAGCGAGGCGCCACCGGCCCTGCGCACCACCGTCACGGCCGCGGTGTCGATCTCGGCGCAGCGACGCAGCGCGGTCTCGATCTCACCGACCTCGATCCGGTAGCCGCGCACCTTGACCTGCGCGTCGGCCCGGCCGAGATAGCCGAACCGGCCGCCGGGCATCCTGCGCACCAGGTCACCGGTGCGATACATGCGCTGACCGGGGCGGTGCGGGTCAGCGACGAAGCGGTCGGCGGTGACGGCGGGCTTGCCGAGGTAGCCGCGGGTCACCTGCACACCGGACAGGTAGAGCTCGCCGACGACGCCGGGCGGGACCGGCCGCAACCGGGAATCGAGGACATAGCCGACCATGCCGTTGTTGGCGGTGCCGATGGTCGGGATCTCCGAGGTGGCGACCTGCGCGACCACCGCTTCGACGGTGGTCTCGGTGGGGCCGTAGCAGTTGTGCACCGCCGTGCCAGGCAGCGCGCGCAGCCGGGCCCACAGCGCGGTGTCGATGGCTTCGCCGCCGAGCGCGAGCACCGGCAGCTCACGGTCGAGCAGGCCCGCGACGGCCAGCTGGGCCAGCATGGACGGCGTGGTGTCGATCATGTCGATATCGAATTCGGCCATACCCGCGACGATCCGGTGCGCATCGCGCATCTCGTCACCGTCGAACAGGTGCAGAGCCTGTCCGGCGAGGAAACCGACCATCGGCTGCCAGGAGGCGTCGAAGCCGAGCGACCAGGCGTGCGCGATCCGCAGTGGACGGCCCAGTTTCGCCATGGCGGGGCGGTAGAAGCGCTCGATGTGGTCGGCGAAGTATCCGGCCAGCGCGGCATTGGTGCCGACGACGCCCTTCGGCTCGCCGGTCGAGCCGGAGGTGAAGATGATGTAGGCGCTGTGCTCGGGTTCGCGGCGCACCTCGGGCGCCTCGGCCGGTCGCGCGGCGATTCGGTCGACGACCGCGGGGTCGTCGACGGCGAGTACCCACGCACCGGGGCCGGTGCCGGCACCCGAAAGACCGTCGACCAACGCCCGGTCCCGGTCGTACACGACGGCAAGTACCGGATTCGCTTGACGCAGAATCGAACCGATGCGCTCGGCGGGCAGGGTGATATCCACCGGCACATAGGCGGCGCCCGCGGCGAAAGTCGCGAGGATCGCGATGATCGAGTCCGTGCTCCTCGGCAACATCAGGGCGACAACGGTTTCCGGGCCGACACCGTGCGCGGCGAATTCGGCTGCCAGCCGGCAGGCGCGCTCGTGCAGCGCGCGATAGGTGAACACCTCACCCGCCGTGGTGGTGAGCGCGATGGCATCCGGGGTGGCGGCCGCCTGGCGCTCGAACAGTTCCCACGGCGTTTCGGTCGGCGCGGGGGCGAGATCGGCGGCCGCCGTGTGGAGTTCGGTGTGCTCGTCGGGGGTGAGCAGGTCGATCGCGTCGAGGGTCGCGGCAGGGTCGAGGCCGGGCAGGGTGCGCAGGATTCGCACCAGCCGTTCGCCGAGGTCGGCGGGGTCGAGGTGGCCGAGCAGGGCCGGGATCGCCTCGACGAGCACGAGTAGCTCGCCCTCGCTCAGGTGCGAGACGACCGTGAGCGGGTAGTGCGCGAGACTTTCCATCTCGATCGGCCGGAACTGGGCGCCGTCGGGGGTGGTGACCGTCTGGATGGCGTCGTCGATAGGGGCGTTCTCGAAGACGAACAGGGTGTCGAACAGGGTACCGTGGCCCGCGTTGCGCTGCAGGGTCGACAGGCTCAGGTAGCCGATATCGCGCATGGCCGACGAATCACGTTGCAGCCGAAGACATTGCTCGGCAACCGGTTCCGCGGGATCGAGGCGGTGCACGACCGGGACGGTGTTGATGAACAGCCCGACCATGCCCTCCACGCCCGCCAGCTTCTCCGGGCGGCCGGAGATGGTGGTGCCGTAGACGACATCGCGGCGATCGGTGATCCGGCCGAGCAGCAGCGTCCAGGCGAACTGCACGGCGGTATTGAGGGTCATACCGTGCTCACGCGCCCAGCTCTTCAGCTCTTCGGTCTCGCTGGTGGACAGCCGCAGGCGGGTGGTCTCCGGCACCGTGGCACCGCCCGCGCTCGCACCGTCGGCCAGTACGAGCGGCGCGCTGACCTGAGCCAGGTAGTCGGCCCACCGGCGGGCGGCGGACTCGTGGTCCTGGGCGCCGAGCCAGCCGATGTAGTCGCGATAGGGCCGGGGGGACGGCAGGCCGTCGAGGCGCCCACCTGCCCGGTACACCGCGAGCAATTCGGTGAAGAACACCGCGACCGCCCAGCCGTCCATCAGGATGTGGTGGGCGGTGAGGATCATCCGCTTGCGCGGCACCCCGGCGTCGGTCACGTTCAGCAGCAGCACCCGCAGCGCGGGGCCACGGCTCAGCGCGAACGGCACGCGGCGCTCGGATTCGGCGATGGCGTCGAATTCCGTGGTGCGCGCGTCGCGTTCGGTCCACGGCAGCTCGGCGCGGGACGGGACGATCTGCACCGGCTTCGGCACGTCGGTGTCCCAGAAGGCGGCGCGCAGGTTCGGGTGGCGGTCGAGCATCGCCTGTGCGCTGCGGCGCAACAGGTCGACGTCGAGCGGGCCGTCGATTTCGACCACGAATTGCATCGTGTACAGGTCGATCTCGGTCCCGGCCAGCCGCGAGAGGGAGAACAGGCCCTCCTGCAGCGGGCTCAGCGCGAGCACGTCTTCGATCTGTGGCGTACTCATGACGCTGCGTTCCTCCCGGACTGCGTGGTGGTGCTGGTCATCCCTGGGCGTTCCAGGCGGCGGTCAGCGCCGACAGCGCATCCGCCTCCAAGCCTGACGCGCTCATCGGCGCGTGCGAGACCTGCTCGGGTTCCTCGGTTTTCGCCGGGCCCGCGGCCGCGGCGGCGTCGACCGCGGCGGCCAGTTCGGTGATGGTGGCGCACTCGAACACCAGCTGCGGACTCAACGGCAGGCCGAGCGCCTCGGCGCGGCTCGACCACTGGATGGAGATCACGCTGTCGCCGCCGAGGGCGAAGAAGTTGTCCGCCCCGGTCACCTCGTCGATCTCGAGCAGTTCCTCGATCAGGGTGATCAGGGTCCGCTCGGTGTCGGAGCCCGCAGCGCCCGCGCTCCCCACCGTGGCCACGGCGGCGGGTTCCGGTGCGGCGCGCAGCCGGTCGAGATCGGCCTGCGGGAGCACCCGCAGGTCGGCGACCGCCAGCTCCGGGGTCTCGGCGTACGCGCGCAGCGTGGCGGCGAGCGCATCGGCGATGAGCGCGGCGGTAGCGGGGTCGTAGAGGTCGGCGTTGACGACCACCCGTACGTCCATGCCACCGTCGGCGGTCACGTTCAGGCTCAGGTTCAGGTCGAGGAACGAGACATCGAAGTCGGCGGGCAGCACGGTGACGGTGCTGGCGCCCGAGCTCGCGAACGGCAGGGTGGTCGGCGCCCAGTCCGCGCCGCGGAAGTGGATCATGCTCTGGAACAACGGGTTCCGTGAACGGGAGCGGCGCGGGTTGAGCGCCTCGACCAGCCGTTCGATCGGCAGTTCCTGATGCGCGTCGGCGTCGAGCACCACATCGCGGGCCCGCAGCACGGTCTCGCGCAGGGTCGGCGCGTTCGACAGGTCGTTGCGCAGCACGACCATATTGGCGAACAGGCCGATCATGGCGGTGGTCGCCGGGTCGGTGCGGGCCGCCACCGGCGTGCCGAGCGTGATGTCGGTGCCGCCGCCGAGGGTGTGCAGCAGGGTGGCAACGGCTGCCTGGCACACCATGAACTCGGTGGCGCCGCTGCTCCTTGCCAGCGACTCCAGGCCCGTGCGCACGGTGGCGGGCAGGGTGAAGGTGACCACCTCGCCGCGCTTGCCGAGTACCGGCGGGCGTGGCCGGTCGTGTGCGACCCGGATCTCCTCGGGCACATCGGCCAGCGCCGCACGCCAGTATTCGATCTGCGCCTGCGCGAATTCGCTCGGGGCCGCGGCGTCGTAGAGCTCACGCTGCCACTGGGCGTAATCGGCGAACTGGATCGGCAACGGCGCCGAATCCGGCGCGGTCCCCCGCTCGGTGCGGGCCCGGTAGGCGGTGGTGAGGTCGTCGAGCAGCACGCCGAAGGAGGCGTGGTCGGCGACGATGTGGTGCACCAGCAACGACAGCACGTGGGTGTCGGGGCGCAGGACAAGCAGTTCGGCGCGGATCAGCGGTTCGGCGTCGAGGGTGAAGGCATAGTCCGCGATGGTCGCGAGCTCCGCGTCGAGCCGCTCCGGTGCGATCTCGCGGATCGGCAGCGGAACCTCGGTGGCGGGGTGGATCAGCTGGTAGGGCGCGCCGTCGTGCTCGGGGAAGGTGGTGCGCAGCGACTCGTGCCTGGCGACCACGTCGTCGAGCGCGGAGCGCAGTGCCGCGATATCGAGCGAGCCGTCGAAGCGCATGGCCAGCGGCAGATTGCCGACCGAGCCCGCGCCCTCCATGCGGTACTGGAACCACATGGCCAGCTGGGAGTACGACACCGGGATCCGCTCGCCGCGCGGCCTGGCGACCAGGGCGGGGCGAGCGGCCTTCGCCCCGGCGGCGGGCTGCTGGGTGTGATCGGGCTCTGTGGCCGCAGCGGGGCGAGCCGCCCCCTGCCCGCTCAGCGCACCGCTGTCGCCGTGTCCGGCTGCCGGTGAGCCGCGAAGGTCGCCTGCCGCCGAATCCTGCGCTGTCGCGGCCGGTTCCGCGGCGAGGTCGGCGTCGACCGCGTCGAGGTCCATGTCGAACTCGGCGAGGAAGCGGGCGACCAGCGTCGCGGCCAGCGCGGCTGGGGTCGGGCTGTCGAAGACGACGCGCACATCGAGCTCGATGCCGAATTCCGCCCGGATCTGGGCGACGAGGCGGGCGGCGAGCAGCGAATGGCCGCCGAGCTCGAAGAAGGAGTCCTCGGCGCCGACCTCGTCGAGCGAGAACAGCGCACCGAACAGCGCGCACATCTTGCGTTCGGTGGCGGTGGCGGGCGCGCGGTGCGCGCGCGCGACCGCGGGGGTCGCGGCGGGCAGCGCGCGCTTGTCGAGCTTGCCGTTGATCGTCAGCGGGATCTCCTCGATCACCGCGAACGCGCTCGGCACCATGTATTCCGGCAGGCCCGACGAGACGAACCCGTGCACCTGCTCGAGGTCGATGTGCTCCTCGGCGGGCACCACGTAGGCGGCGAGCACGGCACCGATGGCCGGGTCCTCGGTGACGACGACGACACAGTGCGCGACAGCGGGATGCGCGGCGATCGCGGCCTCGACCTCGCCGAGTTCGATGCGGAAACCGCGCACCTTCACCTGCTCGTCGGCCCGGCCGACGAACTCCAGCTCACCGAAGCTGTTGCGGCGCACCAGGTCACCGGAGCGGTAGAGGCGGGCTCCTGGCGCGGCACGACCGGCGGGCGCGGAGGCCGTAGCGGAGCGTGACCACCCAGCGCCCTCGGGAGTGCCGCCATCAGACACAGCGAAGGGGTCGGCGACGAAACGCTGCGCGCTCAATCCGGGGCGGTGCAGGTAGCCGCGGGCGAGCTGGTCACCACCGAGGTACAGCTCGCCGACGACGCCGTCGGGCACCAGTTGCAGCGCCTCGTCGAGCACATAGGTGTAGACGTTGCGGTTGGGCAGGCCGATCGGCACGATGCCGGTGCCCTGCGGACCGTCCACCGGCATGTGGGTCGAGCACACCACGGCCTCGGTCGGCCCGTAGTTGTTGCTCAGCGCGGCGTCGAGGGTGGCGGCGAAGCGATCGGCGACCTCGCCGGGCAGCGCCTCACCACCGACCGGCACCTGGCGCAGCGAGCGCCATTCGCTCACCTCGGGCAGCAGCAGGAAGGTGCTGAGCATCGACGGCACCATGTGCAGCACGGTCACCTGGCGGCGGCTGATCAGCTCGGCCACGTAGCGGATGTCACGGAAGGCGTTGGGCTTGGGCACGATCAGCTGGGCGCCGACCGTCAGGGTGATCGCGATATCGACGAGCGAGGCGTCGAAACTCACCGACGACGACTGCATCAGCCGGTCGGCGGCGGTCATGCTCCAGTCCGCGGTGAAGCAGGCGATGTGCTCGGCGATCGCCGCGTGCGGGACCGGAACACCCTTGGGCTTGCCGGTGGAGCCGGAAGTGTAGATGACGTAGGCGAGGTTCGCAGGCAGCAGCGGGCGCAGGCGGTCGGCATCGGTAGGCGCGGTCTCCGGCAGTGCGGCGGCCGCTGCCTCGGCCGCCGCCAATTCGGTTGCGCCGAGCAGCAATCGGGGTGCGGCGTCGGCGACCAGGTAGTCGATCCGGTCGGCGGGGTAGGCGGGGTCGATCGGCAGGTACGCACCGCCGGCCTTCAGCACGGCGAGTACCGCGACGATGAACTCCACCGAGGTTCCAAGGCGTAGCCCGACGAGGTCTTCGGTGCCGATACCATGCCCGATCAGCCAGTGCGCCAGTCGATTCGCGCGCGCGTGCAGGGCGGCGTAGCTGAGCTCGATGTCGTCGGAGGCCAGTGCGACTGCCTCGGGTGCCGCCGCCGCGGCGGCCTCGAGCAGGGCGACCAGGGTGGTCGCGGGCTGGTCGGACAGCGGGCCGTGCGAGCGTTCGAGCAGAGCGGCGCGGTCGGCGGCGCCGAGCATGTCCAGATCGGCGATGCGGCGGCGCGGCTCGCGCAGCGCGGCGCCGAGCAACTGACCGAAATGCGCGAGCAGCTGGTCGATCAGGCTCTCGGCCAGTACATCGGTCTGGTATTCGGCCTCGACCAGCGCGGTGCCGTCGTCGTCGAGGACGATCGCGAGTGCCAGCGGCACCTGGGTGCTGACGGCACCGAGCTCGAGCGGAGTGGAGCGCACCCCGTCGATGGCGAAACCGTCGGCGCTCTTGCGGACACTGAATCCGAGCCGGACCAGCTGGTCCAGCCCATCGCGCCCGGCGACGCGGTCCGGGTTGGCCTCGCGCACCACCCGGTCGATGCCGACACCGCGCCGGGCGAAACCGGCGGCGCAGGTCTCGCGCACGGCCGCGACCAGGCTCATGAAGTCCTCATGGTCGCCGAAACTCGCGCGCAGCAGCAGGGTGTTGCCGAAGTAGCCGATGAGCTGTTCGGTACCCGCCGGGCGATCGGTGACCGGAATGGACACGAGGAAGTCGTCGGCCGCGGTGTAGCGGTGCACGAGGGCGTCGAACGCGGCGAGCAGCACCATGAACGGGGTCGCGGCCTGCTCGCGGGCGAACTGCTCGGTGCGGGCGACCAGGTCGGCGGACAGCCGGTGGATACGGCGCGTGGCCTGGCGGCCGGGATCGGCCGCGGCCGATCCCGGCAGTTCCAGCGGCTCTGGCAGCGGGCGCATGGCCTCGCGCCAGTAGGCGATGTCGGCCTCGGCGGGCTCGGCGACCGGTGCGAGCGCGGCGAACTGGATCGTCGGCGCCGGATCACCGCCCGGCGCGCGGTAGGCGGCGTTGAGCTCGGCGAAGAACACCGCCCACGAGTCGTCGTCCCAGCAGATGTGGTGGATGGTGAACAGCACGACGTGCTCGTCGGCCGGGCCGTCACCGGCGGGCGAGCAGGACCGCGCGAGGCCGTCGGGCACATCGCCTGCGGACGCGGTGCGGATCAGGGTGGCCCGGAGGGGGAGCTCTGTGCCGAGGTCGAACGGGCGGCCGAAATCGCGCCGGGCCAGCACCTCCACCCGCAAGTCGCGGCCGGATTCGCCGAGATCGGTGAGGTCGTGGGTCGACCACTCGGCGCGCGCGTCGGCGGTGCACACCTGGAAGGGTTCGCCCTCGGCGTCGGCACCGTAGGTGGTGCGCAGGATGTCGTGGCGGGCGACGACGGTGTCGAAGGCGGCGTGCAGCCGCTCGGCGTCGAGGGGGCCGGTGAGGCGGTAGGCCACACAGATATTGAGGGCGGTGTCGTCGGCGTCGCGGGTCTGCAGGAACCACATGCGGCGCTGGCCCGGTGTCAGCGGGCGCCGCTCCCCCGTGGCGATCCGTGGCACGGCGACCGGTGCGGGCGCGGCCGCGGCCATGCCCGCCGCGCGTAGCTTCTGCTGGAGCAGCTGCTTGCGACGTTCCGCGACGGACAGGGTGGCTTCGGTGTCTGACATATTCTTTCGGCCCCTCAGCCCTGGTTGGTGTTCTGTGCCATCAGCAGCACCACATCGTCGAGCGACGCGCCGCCGAGAATCGCCGCGACCGGAAGGTCGCGATCCAGTTCCGCCTTGACCCGCTTGCGGAAGTCCAAGGCCTGCAACGAGTCGAGCCCGAGCGCTACCAGCGGCATGGTGGCGTCGATGGATTCGACGGTGTCGCCGCCGATCACTTTCAGCAGTTCGGTCCGCATGCGCTGCTCGAGCGAGACACCGTCGGCCGGTGCGGCAGGCGCGACCGGTGCCGCGGCTTCGGTGGGTCGCGGGTCGGGTTCAGTGGCGGGCCGCACCGGTGCCGTGGTTTCGAGGCCGGTGAGCAGGCTCGCCTGGCCGAACGCGCCGAGTACCTCGCGCAGGAAGTCCCAGTCGGCGGCGATGATCACGCCGTCGCGGAGCGGCTCGGCGAGCCCGGCCGCGATCGCGTCCGCCGGTGCCATAGGGAACACACCCGCCTCCTCGACCCTGGCGAATCCGGCGTCGTCGAGTGGACCTGCCACGCTCCACAGGCCCCACTGCAGGCTCGCGGCGGCGATGCCACGGGCCCGCAGGCGGCGGGCGGCGATATCGAGCATGCGGTTGGTGGCCGCGTAGAGGATCTGCCCGCGGCCGCCGAGCGTCGCCGACATCGATGAGCACAGCAGCACTCGCGCGTCGCCGGAAAGCGGAGCGGTGTCGACGACGTTGGCAAGCCCGGTCAGTTTGGCGCCGACGGCGCCGCGCACCTCGGCGGCGGTGATCTGGTCGAGTTCGGCGTCGACATAGCCGACGGCTGCGTGGATCAGCAGATCGATCGGACGATCGGCGATCTCGGCGGCGAAGGCCTGCACGGCTTCCCGATCACTCACGTCGCAGGCGCGCACCACGACCTCGGTGCCGCCGATGGCCCGCAGCCGGGCCAATTCCCCTGCGGGCATGCCGGTTTCGCCGCTACGGCTGAGCAGTGTCACCCGGCCCGAACCGACTCGGGCGAGATGATCGGCGAAGCGCAGACCCAGCTGCCCGGTGCCGCCGACGATCACCACATGATCGAGTTCGGTACCGAGCGTGCCGGTGTCGCCGGTGCTGTCGAGTACCAGCCGCTTGGCGAAGAGCTTGCCCGCGCGCAATGCCAGCTCGGCCTCGCCGTCGGAGTGCACCGCGCCGACGATCTTGGCCGCCTGTCGTGGCGCGTCCTCGCCCGCGGCGAGATCGAGGTGCCGGAATCGCACGCCAGGGTGCTGCACGCCGACGCTGCGGAATCCGGCGCTCACCCCGGCGGCGAACCCGCCGGGAATCGGATCGCTCTCGTGCACGGTCTCACCACCTGCGGTGATCAGCCAGCATTCGCCACCGGGTCGCAGCGCGGACAGCGCGGGCGACCACGCTCGTTGCGCGAAGAAGGCGGTCAGCGCGGCCTCGTCGTCGGCGGTGGGCGGCACCAGCACGACGACCGAATCAGCCGGTGCCGGAGCATCCGCCACCGAACCGGACGGCGCGGACGCGGGATCGGCCGACGGGCCGGCGGAGGGGCGGGCCGCCATGCCTGCGACGTCGTCGGCACGAGCCGCGAGTGTCGAGGCGCCGAGTTCGGTGGGACCGACGATCCGCGCCGTGGCGCCATGCCGGTCGGCCGCCGCCGACAGCGCGGTTGCCAGCTCGTCACAGGCGCCGGTGTGATCGACGATCAACAGGTCGCGGGGCGCGGTGAGCGACCGGCGCCGCACCGGTTCCCACTGCTCGACCAGCCGCTGCGGTTTCGGTGCGGCGACCGCGAGCTCGGCGGGCGGCTCGTGCGCGCCGAGCTGAGCCCACAGCCGTTTGGGCGCGGTGATGGTGTGCGGGAAATCGCGCAGCGGCAGCGTGACGGTGTCGTCGACGCGCAGCGCGTCCCAGCGGTAGCCGAGGTCGAGGACGGCCACCTGGGCGAGATTGCGGGTGAACTCGGACAGGTCTTGCGCGGTGCGCAGGGAGGTGCCGAGGACGCGGAAGTCGCGCGGCGGCAGGCCGGGCCGGTTCGGGACCGTGCTCAGGTTCTCCTGGATCGCCAGCTGCAGCACCGGGTGTTCGGCCACCTCGATCATCAGGTCCACACCGTCGCCGCCCGCGCGCACGACGGCGCGGTCGAATCGCACGCGGTTGCGCAGATTCCAGTACCAGTACTGCTCGTGCTCCAGATCCGGGGTGATCGGCTCACCGAGAGTGGCTCCATAACAGGGGATTTCGGTGGCAGAGAAGTTCCGGGAACTCATTTCGCCGCCGAGGAAACCCTCGAACTCGGTCCGCACCTCGGCCACCATCGAAGTGTGGGCGGGAAACGCGACGCGGATCTCCCTGGCGAACTGGCCGCGCGCGGCGGCCGTGGCGACCAGGTCCACGACGGCGCCGCGTTCGCCGGAGATGGCGATGATGTGTGGCGAATTGACCACCGCCAGCTCGGCCCAGCCCGAATGCCGCGCCAACAGCGCTTCCACGCTCTCGCGGTCCATCCCGAGGACAGCCATCGAATAGCCGCGCGGGGACAACCGGTCCGCGAGCAGGGCGCGGTGGGTCACCGCGAGCACCGAGTCGCGCAGGGTCATCACCCCGGAGACCGCGCCCGCGGCCAGCTCGCCCTGGCTGTGGCCGATGGTGGCGTACGGCTCGACCCCGGCCGCACGCCACACGGCAGCCAAGCCTGTCATGTGGAACATCAACGCGGGCTGCACTTCCCACACCGCGTCCTCGAACCGGCCCTCGTGACCGAGCAGGTAGTGCAGCGGCTTGGAGTGGCCGAATCGCTGCTCGTGCAGCTCGGCGCACTCGTCGACGACGGCGCGGTAGGCGGCCGACCGCGCGTAGAACAGCGCGCCCATGCCGGGCCGCTGGCTGCCCTGGCCGGGGAAGACGAAGCCGACCCGGCGCGCGGTCGCGGCCGTGTCGCCACGCACCACGGACGGGTGGTCGGCATCGGCGGCCAGCGCGGCCAGCGCGTCGAGCAGGCCGGTCCTCGCCTTCGTCGCCTGATCGGTCGACGAGTCGGCCGCGGCCGGATCGAGGTGGCCCGGCCGCACGCACTCGGCCATGATCAGCGCACGGCGGCGACGGGGCACCCGAGTGCGGAACAGCATGTCCGCCAGCTGTTCCGCGGTCACCTCGGGATGGTCGAGCAGATAGGTGCGCACGGAGTCGGCCTCGGCGCGCAGCCCGTCGGCGCTGTCGGAGGACAGCATGACGGGGACGCTGCCGTCGGGCAGGCGGTACTCAGCCATGGTTCTCCTCCAGCACCGGCAGGCCGACGATGGCGTGCGCGTTGGTTCCGGCGACGCCGAACGAGGACACCGCGGCATAGCGCAGGCCGTCCGCGCGGGGCGCCCAGTCGGTGAGCTCGGCGGCGAGGCGCAGACTGGTGGCGCTCCAGTCGAGCTCCGTGGTCGGGGCGTCGGCCCACAGGCTCGGCGCGACAGCGCCGTTCGCGCCGCACAGCAGCACCTTGATCAGCCCGAGCATGCCGGAGGCGGCCTGCGCGTGACCCGCGTTGGACTTCACCGAACCGAGCAGGGGGCTGTCCTCGCGCGCCGGATCACCGTAGGTGTCGGCCAGCGCGGTCAACTCGAGCGGATCGCCGACTGCGGTGCCGGTGCCGTGGCCCTCGATCAGTCCGATCTCGCTCGCGTCGATCCCGGCCGCGGCGACGGTCGCCTCGATGAGGCGGCGCTGCGCGGCCGCACTCGGCACCGCGAGCGGCGCGCCCGCGCCGTTGTGGTTGACCCGCGACCCGAGCAGCCTGCCGTAGATCCGGTGCCCGAGCGCCACGGCCCGCGATTCCCGTTCCAGCACGATGACGCCCGCGCCCTCGCCCCACAGCGTCCCGGTGGGGTCGGCGGCGTAGGAGCGGCAGTGCCCGTCGGTCGCGAGCGCGTTGTTCTTGGCGAATTCGTAGAAGGCGCCCGGTGAGCCCATCACACACACGCCACCGGCGAGTGCCCAGTCGCATTCGCCGGCGCGGATGGCCGAGGCGGCCTGATGCACGGCGGTCAGCGACGACGCGCATGCGGTGTCGACGCTGATCGAGGGCCCGATCAGCCCGAGCCCGTGCGAGATCCGCCCCGCGGCCGCCCCGAGCGCGGTTCCGGTGGCGCGGTATCCGCTGTATTCGTTGACTCCGGCGACCCGCGGCCCGTACTCGGTCGCCGAAACGCCCATCCACACACCGGCCGGATCACCGTGCAGTGCACCGGGATTGATGCCCGCGTGCTCGAGCGCCCGCCAGGCGACCCGCAAGGCCACCCGCTGCTGCGGGTCCATCGCCACCGCCTCGCGCGGAGTGATGCCGAAGAACTGCGCGTCGAATTCGGTGGCGCCGGAAAGGAAGCCGCCCGCGTCGCGCACCGGGGCCCAGCCGTCGAGCCTGCCGAGGGCGAACAGTTCGTCGAGCGGCCAGTCCCGATCGCGCGGGAACGGGCCGATCAGTTCCCGGCCCGCGGCGAGCGCGGACCAGAACGCGGGCAGGGTATCGACACCGCCCGGCGCCTCCACACCCATACCGACGACGACGATCGGGTCGATCATCGGACGAGCGCCTGTCCGGCGAGCGCCTCGGCGATGCCGTCGAGATTCTCGTCGATGTAGAAGTGGCCGCCGGCGAACAGGTTCACCTCGATCCCGCCGCTGGTGTTCTGTTCCCAGCCGTACAGATCACGCGGTCCGACGAAGGGATCGTCGTCGCCGCCGAGCACGAGCACCGGCGCGCCGATCCGCACCTCGGTGCCGCAGGAGTAGGCGTCGAAGGCACGGTAGTCGGCCTTGAGTACCGGCAGCGCCATCCGCATCACCTCGCGGCTGGCCATCACGTCGGCGCCGGTGCCGTTGAGCGCGGCCATGTGGTCGAGCAGTTCCTCGTCCTCGGTGGGGTGGCCCGGCAGTTCGGCGATCCGGTGCGGCGCGGCGGCCGCGGAGGCGACCAGCAAACGCACGGACAACCCGGCGGCCTCGGCCAGCCGGACGAATTCGAACGCGGCGATCGAGCCCATGCTGTGGCCGAACACGGTCAGCGGGGCGCCGGTGTCGCGGGCGGAGCCGTGGAAGGCCTCGAACGCGCCGGCGGCGAGTTCGGGCAGGGTCTGCGCGGCGGGCTCGGCGAGCCGGTCCTGGCGACCGGGATACTGCACGATGCCGGTATCGAAGTCCTCGCTCATCCGCTTGGCGAACACCCGATAGGCGGAAGCGCCCGCGCCCGCGTGCGGGAAGACGAGCAGCGGCGGTAGGGAATCGGTCCTGGGGGCCTGGAATTGCCGGATCCAGCCGAGTTCTCTTGCCATGTCGCTCTCCCTCACCGGCCCGCGCACCCGCGGGCCGTTAACACTGTCCACCACCCTGCCGACGCAGGGGCCGGGCCGAATACCGTTGTCGCCGAAGGTCACCCGACCAGATGCGCGCCGGCAACCACCGGGCGATCGCTCGGGCAACAGTAACACCCGGCATTAGTATAGGCTAGCCTTACCAGTCAAGGTGACCAAGGTTGCGATTGAATGGAGCTCCACCCAGATGAACCCCGCAGGCACCCCCTCCGCGCTACCCCGCGAGCGGACCGATCCGCCCGCCGAGATCGCGGCCGCGCCGGCGCCGGTCCTGCCGGTTTTCGAGGCGCCGTTCAGCCTGCGCGTCGCCGACCCGGACGGGTCGGATCCCGACCTGCTCGCCGAGTGGATGACCCGACCGCACCTGCTCGAATCGTGGGAGCAGGACTGGGACGCCGAGCGGCGCCGCGCCAATCTCCGGATCCAGCTGGCGGGCACCTATTCGCGGCCGTGCGTGCTCAGCCTGGATTTCGCCGTCCTCGGTGAGCCCGAACTCGGCACCCGCGACATCGCCTATGTGGAGTTCTACCGCGCAGCCAAGGACGAGATCGGCGGCCTCTACGACGCGGCGCCGGGCGATATCGGCTTCCACATCGCCACCGCCGACACCGCCGTGATCGGCAAGGGCATCATGACCGGCTGGATCGCCACGATGACCACCGCGGTCTTCGCCGCCAACCCCGACTGCCGCCGGATCATGGGCGACCCGGACCACCGCAACCAGTCGATCCGCCGCAGTCTCACCAAGGCGGGCTTCCACCGCATCGACGAGTTCGATATCCGGCCCGACCGCCGCATCGCCCTCTATTCGGCTCCGCGCACGCCCGACGATCTACCGGTCGCCCTGGTCTGACGATGCCGGACCGCTGACGCGTGGCGGTCCGACAAACATCGCAGCCTCACCACCCAACCCAGCCCCGCACTACCCGACCCTGAGGAGAGTCCGCCGCGTCAGCGGCGGTCGCGGCCCGCCGGCGTCGATCAGGCGCCGTGCGCAAGCGACGAAGGAGCAAGCAACGGTGCCTGATCGACGGGACCAAGGGGGCCGCGACTCGAGCGCGCCCGCGCTCCAGCAAACGCGGCTCTAGCCGATTCGGTTTGCAGTACGCGATCCGAGAGTTCGCCGAGGCAGCTCAGATTCGGGAACCCCGGCCCCTGCGCCATGGCGGCCATATTCGGCAGGTACAGCTTGCCCGGCAGGCCGGTGACGGCCAGGTCGTAGCCGATCGAGGTCTCGATCCGCTGCTGGGTGAGCGGGCCGCCCACCGCGAGTTCGATCTGGTCGGTGGTCTGCTGGTCGAACAGTTCGAGGAACCACAGCGGCTGACCGCCGGTGGCATCGACGACCAGGTCGAAGTTGTGTACCTGATCGGCGCGCAGCTCGTTGGTGAGGGTCAGCGCGAGCGCCTCGCCCTGCGGGACGATCTTGGTGACCCGGCCCTGCAGGTGGTGCACCCGGTTGTCGCCGAGCAGGCTCTCCTGCACCCGGACCGAGAACACGCCGCGGTCGGTCCGGCGGATGACGTCGCGGCGCTCCTGGCTGCTGAGCGCGTTCCACTTCACCGGGTCGCTGAACAGCGAGTTCTCGAAGTAGCTCTCGCCACGGGTGTAGAGGGTGGCCATCGGCGAGATGACCGAGATGGTGAGCATTTCGTGCCGAACCAGTTCATCCAGCGCCGAGCCTGCGGTCTCCCCGCCGCCGATCACCGCGGCGCGCGAGGCGACGGGCAGGCTGCGCTTTCCTGCCAGGTCCCAGAATTCGGCGATGCTGAGCACCCTGGCGTGTTCGGCGATGGCGCGGCGGCTGCGGCCGGGCCCGGTGATCATCAGACCGTCGGCGGCCAGCTCGGTGCGGTTGCCGTCGGCGTCGACGACACCGACCTGCCAGCGCTGTCCCGCGCCGCCGTGCCCGATCGACTCGACCCGGCCGAGCACGAGTTCGAGGTCGATCGACTTGGCGATCCACTGCAGGTACTTGGCCCAGACGTGATGCTGGGGGCTCGGCCTGCCGCGGTCGATCCATTCGGCGTAGGTGCCGTGCTCGATCAGGAAGGAGGTCCAGCTGAACGCGGACATCGCCTGGTCGATCTCGCGATTGCGACCGCGCGCCCAGGTGGAGTGGTACGGGAAGCCGATGTCCTTCTCCGGGCTGGTGCCGAGCCGGTGCTGGCCGTCGGTCCAGCCACCGCTGGGCAACCAGTTGCCACCGACGGCGTGCGACTCCACGACGACCACGCGCGGAGCGGACAGGCCGAGAGTACGCAGGACGTGTGCTTTCGCCGCCACCGCAAGGGCTTTCGGCCCCGCACCGACTACCAGGAGGGTTTCCACCGGTTCGTTCTCCGCTCTCTCAACGCATACCGTGCAGACAAACAAGTGACCTTAGGCTAACCTAACGGCATGGGTAAGGGATTCAACGGCCTGATGGTCAAGGCTTGGGGCGGCGCCGACTACCGGCTCACGGTCACCTCCACCGAGCACATCACCGACAAGTTCGTGCGCGTCAGCTTCACCGCGGGCGGCCTGCTGGCCGATCACCCGGTGCACCCCACGCAGTGGATCCGTCTCTGGATTCCCGACGCGAGCAGCGACAAGCAGCACCACCGCGGCTACACACTGGTCGAACAGAACCCCGATGCCGACACCTTCAGCATCGACTTCGCCCTGCACAACGGCCCCGCGGCCGACTGGGCACTGCGCGCGAAGCCGGGCGATCCACTCGACGCCACCGTCCTCGGCTCCGATTTCCAGCTGCCGGAGCAGACCCCGAGCGAGTACGTGATCTTCGGCGACACCGCCTCACTGCCCGCCATCAACACCCTGCTCGAGGCCATCGGCGACACCCCGGCCCGGATCTGGCTGGAATGGCAGTACGAGTCGGACCAGACCATCCCCCTGCGCAACAAGCCGCATCACGAGATCACCTGGCTGCAGCGGATCGACGACGGCAGGCTGATGCGCGAGGCCGCGCAGGAGATGAGCTGCGCCGCCGACGCCTTCGCCTGGATCGCGTGCTGCGGGCAGACCACCCGCTCGATCGTGAAAACCATGAAAGGCCAGCACGCGCTGCCCAAGACCGCGATCAAGTCGCAGGCGTACTGGAAGTGAGGCTCGGGGGGAATCATCCCCACGGCCGATCATCGGTGCGCCGCGCGGCTGATGCGCGCGTAGCCGCCGCTGCGGCAGTCTGATCGGGCTCGACGCGGTGCACACCGCCGCGACCGGGCACGACGGCATCACCGGCGGGCCGGTCCGGTAATCGCGGTCGCCCCTCAGACCTGAGCAGGCTCGAGCCGCCAGCCGGTGGCCCGTTCGCGTTCGTTCCAGAACGCGGCGTAGCGCCCGCCCATGGCCAGCAGCTCGGCATGGGTGCCCTGCTCGGCGATGCGGCCGCCGTCGAGGAACAGGATCTGGTCGGCGTGGGCGATGGTGGCGAGCCGGTGGGCGACGACCAGCACCGTTTTGTCCCTGGTCAGTTCATGGATTCCGCGAAGGACGACCGCCTCGCTGTGCGGGTCGAGTGCGCTGGTCGCCTCGTCGAGCAGCACGATCGGCGCGTCCTCGAGCAGCGCGCGTGCGATCGAAACCCGCTGTCGCTCACCGCCGGACAGCGACGCACCGCCCTCGCCGACAGTGGTGTCGAAGCCGTCCGGCAGGCGTTCGACGATCTCGTCGACCCTGGCGGCGACGGCAGCGCGCTCGAGTTCGGCGTCGGTGGCGTCGGGCTTGCCGATGCGGATGTTGTCGGCCACCGAACGGTTGAACAGGTAGACGTTCTGGAACACCAGCGACAGCTGATCGAGCAGCGTGTCCGAAGGCTGGTCGCGCACATCGTGTTCGCCGACCGAGACCGCGCCGGAATCCACGTCGTAGAAGCGCGCCGCCAGGCGCAGCAGGGTGGTCTTTCCCGCGCCACTCGGGCCGACGATCGCGGTGGTCGTCCCCGGCGGAACCGTGAACGACAGGTCCGACAGCACGGGTTCGCCGGGACGATAGCCGAAGCTCACCGCATCGAACACCACCGCGGGCGCACCTGGCGTCACCGGGCCGGTCGGCGCGGGCAAGGTCGGCTCGGCCAGCAGGTCGCTGATCCGGTCGGCGGCCGCGGCGGCCGAGCGCAACGCGGTCCCCAGCTGCGCGGCCTGGTTGACCGGCTCGATGAACCGCGAGCTCACCGCGATCAGCGCGATCGCCGCGGCGGCCGAGATCTCGCCACCGGTCACCTGGACCACCGCGAGATAGGCCAGCACCAGAAAGACCGCCTGCACGAACAGCGCGAACACGATCAGTCCTGGCACGGTCGCGACCATCATCTTGCGCACCGCCGAGCGCTGGGCGACCAGGGCACCGTCGAGCGCCTTGTTCCCGGCACCGACCGCGCCGAACGCGCGCAGCACCGGCTGTGCCTGCGCGAACTCGACCACCCGCGAATCGGCCTCGGCCGCGGCGGCGTGCAGCCGGGCATCGGCGCCGGTATAGGCACGGTTGGCGAGGTTGTTCACCAGGTAGAGCACCGGGGCGGCGAGCAGCATGGCGAGCCCGATCCGCCAGTCGATGAACAGCATGCCGAGCGCGACCGCGAGCGGCACGATGATGCCGGTGAGCACCTTGGTGAGCAGGTAGGCGATCAGGCCCTGCAGCTCGCGCACCTGCTCGACCATCACCCGCGACAGCGGACCGGCGTCACGGCCCTCGAACCAGCCGAGTGGCAGCGCGTTGAGCTTGTCACCGAGGCCGGTCTGCAGGCTGCGCTGCATGCCGAGGCCGATGCGAAGGCCGAGCACAGCCTGCAGATAGCCGAACACGATCACGCCGAGCACGGCAGCGGCCATCGCGGCCGTCCACAGCCAGGCCGCGCCGAGATCGTCGCCGAACAGGGCCTCCAGGAGGGGAACGAGCAGCAGGTAGGCGATGGCCTGGCACAGCGCCTGCACCACGATCGCGGCGAGCAGGCGCGGGATCAGCGGGGCGAACTCGTCGGGGACGAGGCGGAAAACCTTGCGGATCATCGTGTCTCCTCCACCGGGGCGAGGGTGCCGAGCGCGGCCTCGTTGATCTCCCACAGCCGCTGATACAGCCCGCCCGCGGCGCGCAACTCGGTGTGGGTGCCCTGTTCGACCAGGGTTCCGTTCTCCAGCACCAGAATCCGGTCGACCCCGGTGATGGTGTGCAGCCGGTGCGCGATCACCAGTACGGTGCGCCCGGTGACCAGCGCGGCCAGCGCGTCCTGCACCGCCGCCTCCGATTCGGGATCGGCGAAGGCGGTGGCCTCGTCGAGCACCAGGATCGGGGTGTCGGCCAGCAGGGCACGGGCGATCGAGAGTCGCTGCGCCTCACCACCGGACAGCGACGCGTCCACGCCGAGCTCGGAGTCGTAGCCGCGCGGCAGCGCCAGCACCCGGTCGTGGATCTGCGCGGCCCGGCACGCACGCTCCAGCGCGGCGTCGTCGGCGTCCGGCCTGGCGATGAGCAGGTTCTCCCGGATCGAACCGCGGATCAGCCGCACGTCCTGGAAGACGAAGCCGACGGTGCGATAGAGCTCTTCGCTGCCGAACTCACCGATATCGCGGCCGTCGATGGTGATCCGGCCCGCGCCGACGTCGTAGAAGCGTGGAAGCAGTTTGGCCAGGGTGGATTTCCCGGAACCACTCGGTCCGACGAGCGCGGTGATGGTGCCGGGGTTCAGTTCGAGGTCGATGCCGCGCAGTACGTCATGGCCGGTGCGGTAGGAGAACTCGACGCCGTCGAACCGGACGACGCCGGTCTGCTCGGTCGGCTCAGTGCTCGACGCGGCGATCTCGAGTTCGGGAGTCTGCTGCAGTTCGTGCAGCCGCAGGGCCGCGGCGCCGCCTGCCCGCAGCGCCTGCGAACCGTAGCCGAGGCCGAGCAGCGAACTACCGATACCCAAACCGACCAGCAGGAACGGCAACAGGTCGAGCGGATCCACCCAGCCGAGGCCGACGAATCCGAGGCCGCCGACGACCACGATCAGCATCACGAACACCGGCATGACCACGATGTCGGAGGCCGATTGCACCCGCAGGATCGGCATCTTCAGCCGGTGCGCCGCGTTCACCTGACCGTCGACCGCGTGCTGGAACTCGGTGTGCGCCTTGCCCGCCTGACCGAAGGCACGCACCACCTGGATGCCGTCGACGAATTCGATGGTCGCCTCGGCGGTCCGGCGCTCCCAGCGGGTGTACACCGCGAGGCGGTCGCGGCCGTCGCGGTCCATGATCCGGCCGAAGAGCACGAAATAGGCGATCAGCGGGATCAGCAGCACCAGCGCGAGGCGCCAGTCGACGGTGAACAGGTAGCCGAGGGTCACCAGCGGGACAACAAGCGCGCCGACGAACTCCAGCCGGGCGTGCGCCACCAGGTAGTGCAGGGCCTCCACGTCGTCGCGCAGGTAGGCCTTCACCGCACCGGAACTGCGTTCACCGAACCAGCCGAGCGGCACCCGGGTGAGCTTGTCGGCCAGCAGCCGACGCAAGGTGAGCTGGTAGTTGGCGTCCAGCGCGTGCGACCAGGTCAGTGCCACCGCCTGGAGCAGTGCGCGTACGACCAGGACGACGACGGCCGCGCCGAACAGCCACCACACGCGATCGGTGTCGACCGGGGATTCGAGCAGTTCCCGGCAGGCCTGCACGATGAGCAGGAACGGCACCACGGAGCAGACCGAGGCGACGGCGACCAATAGGCTCGCCACCGTCAGCATGCCTGACACGGGCGCCAGAATCTCCTTGCGTGCGCGCGCTTCCTGCTGTTTGCGCGCCTTGGCCGCCGCCTTGGGTGGCCGGTTCCCCGACTCCGCCCCCGGCGGCGGCGCTACCTGCACCGTCATCTCGTTCTCGCCTCTCGCCCTGGTCCACGGCAATGCACCAAAGGTAGGTTAGCCTAAGTTGATCGGTCGTGGCGTGCCGGGGAACCTTGTGTGAACTACCCGTAGACCCCCTCGGCAATTGGGCACCTCGGGCGTAATTTTCTCCCTACCTCATAGTGGCGGGAGAGCGAAAATGTTTGTCACATCAATAATTTCGACAATTGCGGACTGCCATGCCGACCCAGGAAAGCTGACGCCCGAACAAGCGCACCGCGCGATGCAGATTCATCTCGAATGCAGCGTCGATCTGTGCCGGGTGCGGCGCAGGGCAAGGCAGACGCTCGTGGAGGCCAAACTGATGGTGCTGGATCAGCGCGCCGGTTGACCGCGTTCCGGCGGCCCGTCGGCCGCCGGCACGGGGCCGGAGTCGGCGTCCACCGGTCCTGCGACGACACTGGGGGGCATGCGACGCAGGCAGCAGCCGCCGCTGCCCAAGCGGCACGGCCTCGACCCGGCCCGGCTCCGGCTCCCGGAGGACGGGCACTGGACGACGGTGCGCGACCACCTGGTCGAACGACTGCCCAGGGTCGAGCCTGCCCGGATCGACGAGATGCTGCGGGCCGGTGAGATCGTCGATCTGGACGGGCCGCTGGCCCCGGACGCACCGTTCGTCCCCGGTGGCGCGGTCTGGTTCCACCGGGATCTGCCGGTGGAACGAGCGGTGCCGTTCGAGATCGGCATCGTGCATCGTGACGACGACATCCTGGTCGTGGACAAGCCGCATTTCCTCGCGACGATTCCCCGCGGTCAGCACATTCTGCAGACGGCACTGGTCCGGTTGCGCCGCGAGCTGGACCTGCCCGATCTGATCCCCGCCCACCGGCTCGACCGGGTGACCGCGGGGTTGGTGCTGTTCGTGGTGAACCCGGCGGCGCGCGGCGCGTACCAGACGATGTTCCATCGCCGGACGGTGCGCAAGGAGTACGAGGCCATCGCGGCCCACGATCCCGCGCTGGTGCTGCCGCGCACGGTGCGCAGCCGGATCGTCAAGGAGAAGCAGGTGCTGGCCGCGTACGAGGTGGACGGCGAGCCCAATGCCGAGACCGAGGTGGCACTGCTCGACCACCGCGCCGGGCTCGGCCGCTACCGGCTGCGACCACACACCGGACGAACCCACCAGCTGCGGCTGCACATGAACGGACTCGGTGTGCCGATCCTCGGCGACGACTTCTATCCGGTGCTCACCGACAAATCCGTCGACGACTACACCCGTCCCCTCCAGCTGCTCGCGGCGTCGCTGGAATTCACCGATCCGATCAGCGGGCAGCCGCGCCGGTTCGAGACCCGGCGCGAACTCCAGGCCTGGACCGATCCGGCCGGATGGTCGGGTACATCACAGCCGGACGGCATCGGTCGATCTTGATCGCCGGTGGTGCCGCCGGTCGGCGCCGGGTTTCGGGCCGAATTCGACGGCCGATCCGGTATTCACCCTGTCGTTTCCATTTCGTGATCTGTCCGTACACTCGGTCGGGTGTCCGTTCCCGTCGCCGCGCCGAGGCCCAAGCTGCACGCCTATATCGATATCGCCGTGGTCGTCGTCGTGCTCGCCGGGACCAATCTGATCGCGCATTTCACTACCGCGTGGGCAAATATCGTTACCGTGCCGATCGCGGCGTTCGCACTGCTCGCCCTGATGCGCAAGCGCGGACTCGGCTGGGCCGAACTCGGGCTCTCCCCCCGGCATTGGCGACGCGGGACGATCTATGCGCTCGGCGCGGTCGGCATCGTGCTTGCCGCCGTGGCCGTCGGCGCGCTGCTGCCGATCACGCGCCCGTTCTTCCTGGCCGACCGGTACGCCACCATCTCCGGCGCGCTGATCGCGTCGATGATCGTCATCCCGCTGCAGACCGTGATCCCCGAGGAACTCGCCTTCCGCGGCGTGCTGCACGGAACGCTGGATCGGGTGCTCGGCGTGCGCGGCTTGTTCGCGGCCGGGTCACTGCTGTTCGGCCTCTGGCACATCGCCTCCTCGATGGGCCTGACCAGCGGTAACGCCGGCCTCGCCGGCCTCGTCGGCGGTGGCCTGGTCGGCCGGATCGCCGGGATCGCCCTCGCTGTCGCCGCCACCGCCGCGGCCGGTGTCGTGTTCACCTGGCTGCGCAGGCGCAGCGGCAGCCTGCTGGCACCGATCGCGCTGCACTGGTCGCTCAACGGCGCCGGCGCGCTGGCGGCCGCGCTGGTCTGGCACACCGCCCTGGGCTGAGTCAGCCCATCGCGCCGGGGCGCGGGCCGGTGAGATAGGCCTGGACGGTCGGGCCGAGCCATTCCACGACCTGGTCACGCGGCATCTCGACCAATGGCGGGAAGGCCAATACGTACCGGCACAGCGCCATACCCAGGATCTGCGATGCCGCCAGCGCGGCCCGCGCGGGCCCTTCGGCCGGATCGTCGCTGACCCGGGCGATCACCGGGATCAGCTGGGCGGCGAGGATCGCGCGCATCCGTTCGGCGACCGCCTCGTTGGTGACCCCGGCCCGCAACAGGATCAGCAGCGCCTCGTCCCGCTCCCAGCGCTCGAGGAAGTGCGCGACCAACGCGGTACCGACCCGGCCACGCTCCACCGCCGCCAGCTCCGGTAGTTCCAGATCGAACTCGGCCGCCGCCGCGAACAGCCGTTCCTTGTTGCCGAAGTAGCGCATGACCATCGCCGGATCGATGGCGGCATCGGCGGCGATCGAGCGGATGGTCGCCCGGTCGTAGCCGTCGGCGGCGAAGCGTTCGCGAGCGGCGGCCAGGATGACCGCCTTCGTTTCCGTCGAGGACCTTCTCATAACAACAAGTGTAGGCCAACGTCTGTTGACATCGCTGCGCAGCCGGGCCTACCGTTGATGCCAACAAGCGTTGACCAATGAAGGACAGACCATGGAGATCGTCAACGGCCACCAGGCCGCCACCGTCCACCTCACCACCCAAACCGACAACGGATTCCTACTGGTCGCGGCCGAGATCGGAGGTTGGGCAGGCCCGTTCCCACTGCTGAGCCGGGCCAGGGACCGGGCACTGGCCGCCGCCGGGCCGCTGTGCGCACGGCTGGCCGACCGCGCCGACGTCATCGAGGCGACGGCGTTCCGCGCCGCGTTGCGACCGCCCGGCGAAGGCGCCCGTCTGCTGCGCCGGGCCGGCGTGCGACCCGCCCGCTACGACATCGTGGTCCTGATCCGCACCACCACCGTCGGCGACCTGGAGGCGGTGCGCACCGACCCCGCCTACCGAGAACTGCTCGCCCTGCTCGAGCGCGCCGCCGAACACATCCACCACATCGCGGCGAGCAGCCCGGCCCGCATCGCCGACGTCGACCACCGGCCCGACGCGTGGTTCCTGTTCAACTACTTCCACTGCCAGGACAACCAGACCGTCTTCGACGTCTGGCACTACACCGCGGGCTGGTTCCAGCGCAAGACCGCGCTGCCGAACTCGGTCCCGATGCAGCCGCTACCGACCGAATCCGGCGACTACACCCTCGTGAATCACGCCAGCTGGCCCACGCTGCGCGCCTTCCTGCCCAGCCTGCTTTTCCGTCCCACCTTCCGCAGCTTCGTGCTGCGGAACTTCGCCGCCAACGACATCGCCGCCCAGCCCATCATCTACCGCCGGATGCCAGGGTCGGTCGCCTCGTCCTGAGCCACCAACGGCACCCCGCCCGGCCGGGTCAGCCTTCGGCGAGGACCGGGTCGGTGGCGCGGACCGCGGCGAAGACGTCGGCGCAGACGGCGACCAGGTCGGCGGGATCGGTGGTGCGATTGTCCATCAGCCAGTCCACGAGCAGGTGGTTCACACCGCCGACCACGGTGACGCAGGTCAGGCGGCGATGTTCGGGGAGCGGCTCGGCGCGGGCCGACGCCCACAGGTCTGCCACCAGTTCGGCGTAAGCGCGCAGCTCGGCGTGTCTGCGCTCCTCCATCCGCGCGGAGACGCCGACCACCTCGATCAGCACCACCCTGGCTCGCCGCGGGTCCTCGGTGAGATAGCCGATGAAGGCGGCGAGACCGGCGGCGATCGTGTCGTCGAGGCCGGGGCCCGCCACGCGCAGGGCGGCGAGCGTCCGGTCCCGCAGACCGGTGGTCACCTCGTCGTAGAGCGCGGCGAGGCAGTCCTCTCGGTCACGGAACGACTCGTAGAAATAGCGCTCGGTGAGACCCGCGGTGCCGCACAGCTGCTTCACCGATCCGGCCGCGTAGCCCCCGGTGCCGAACAGGTCCAGGGCGGCGTCGAGCAGCGCGGCGCGGCGCTGCGTGATCCGCTCCGCGGTGGTGCGCCCGGAGTATCGCCGACCCGAGGGCGGATCGGCCGATTGCTCTGCCATCGAAGTCTGTCCTTCTGTGCGACTGCGTGGAATACTAGGCGCGAAATTTTGACATGACGACATGTCAGAAGCGTGGATCGAAAGGTTTCGCCGATGAGACGGACCCATGCCGGGCTGGTGGTCGCGATCACCGGCGGCGCCGCCGGGATCGGGCGGGAGATCGCCAGGCAGTTCGCCGCGGCGGGCGCCCTGGTGTGCATCGGCGATCTGTCCGCCACCGCGGCCCGCGCGACCGCGCGCGAGCTGCCCGGCACCGTGCACGGCTGCGAGCTCGACGTCACCGACGAGCGGTCCTTCCACGATTTCCTGGCGACCGCCGAGGCACTACTCGGACCGATCGACGTGCTGGTCAACAATGCCGGGGTGATGTGGGTCGGCTCGTTCGACACCGAGCCGGATACCGCGACGACCCGGATGCTCGCCGTGAACCTGCACGGGGTGATCCGGGGTGTGCGCCTTGCCGCACCCGCGATGCGGACCAGGGGGCGCGGACATATCGTCACCATCGCCTCGATCGCCGCGAAGGTCTCGCCCGCCGGTGAATCAACGTACGCCGCAACCAAACACGGCGTACTCGGGTACCTCACCGGAGTGCGTGCGGAACTGCGCGGCAGCGGGGTGCGACTATCGGCGATCATGCCAGGCGTCGTCGACACCGAGCTCGCGGCAGGCACCGCCACCGGCGCCGCGCGTCTGCTCCAGCCCGCCGACGTCGCCGCCGCCGTCCTCGACGTTGTCGCGCGGCCACGCTTCGAAGTGGTGCTCCCCGCCCAGGTCGACCCGATGCTGCGGTTGGCGGGCCTGCTTCCGCAGTGGGCACGCGACGCGGTGCTACGCCGGACGGTGCCGAATCAGGTGGCCGCCGTCGGCAACTCGTCGTCGCGCCGCGAGTACGAGAAGCGAGCACTTGGGCCGGATGCGCGGCCGTAGGTTGCGGACCGCAGCCGGACTCCGGTGGAATCCATCCGCGCTGCACCACCACAAATCGCCATACTGACCCCGATTTCGACCATCCGGCGCAATAGTGCGCGTTCAGCGCGGATTTCGCCGGCGCGCTGCCGCTGCCGTTGACCCACGCCCGGTCGGCGTTTACGCTCTCTGGCAATCACACATATGTTCGATAGTCCATATGTTCGAGTGACCGGAAGGCGCCAGATGTCCGACGATCGGTCGACCGATGATGCCGTCAGCTCGCCGAACACCGAGATCACGGCGCTTGCGCAGCGGGTCGCGACGGCTCGCGGCATACTGCCGCTGCAGCACGACACGGCACTCTACGACGCGCTCTCCGATGCCGAGATCCGGGCCGAACGTGAACTCGCCGAATGGATTCGCAAGCAGCGGCGCGAACAGCGCAGGCGCGCCGTCGGCGACGAACTCGCGGCCGAGAAACGTGACCGGCGCACCGGCGCGCTCATCCGCCGGACCGACGAGGCCGACGCGCGCTGGCACCGTAAAGCGTTGGCCGCACGGCGCCGGGTCTCCAGTGCCGACGCCAGGCTCGCCCAGCTGTACCGCCGCGCGGAGTGGTCGTCCAGGGCGCTGATCGGAGTCGTCGTCCTCGGCATGGTGTGGGCCGGGATCAACGTGCAGCACAACCTGGTACCCAGCGGGGACATGAGCGATCCGCTGTACTGGCTCAGTTTCGGCATCGAGGCGATGATCTCCATCCCGATCATCGTCATCATGGTCGCCGCCACCACCGCCGCCCGATGGGGTCGCGAACTCGAACGCGGAAAGGTGCTGTTCTTCGAACTTGCCCTGCTCGGCACCACCGTCGCGCTCAACGCGGGCCCGCATCTGGCCGCCGGCGCCTGGGGCCGCGCCGCCGAATACTCGATCGCGCCGGTGATGGTGGGCGTGGTTATCTGGCTGCACGCCTGGGTTTCCGCGCGATACGCGCTGCTGATCGAGAGTGCGTCGGTGGAGCTTCCTGGCGATACCAGCCCGAATTACGCAATGTCGGAACGAGTTCCGGACGCCTCGCATGTCCCGGACACCCGCATGGCCGCACCGACCGAGGCGGTCCGCGAGCAGCTGTCAGCAACCCCCGCCGACAAGCCCGGCGTCGATGCCGAGCACACCGCACCCGTCACAGTGGGAACCAGTACGCCGAGTCCAGCGGCAATAGACACCACCGCGCGGAATCCCGCGGCGATGGGGACACCCCGTCCCGAGGTGGCCGCCGCCGAGCGAGCCGGCGCAATGCCCGGAACCACCGAGGAGCCGTCGGCTTCCGCTGACGTCGTGGTCGGCGAAGACATCCGGCCGGTGACCGAACGGCCGGAAGGCATCGGGTCCGCCCGAATCCCGTATCGCGACGAGGTAGCCAGGACCGCCGACGAGATCGCGGCGACCACGAACTCCCCAGGTGCCACCGGCACAGCCGCCACTGCCCGAATCCACGCGACCGCTGTCGCGGCGGATCCGGCGGCCACCGCGACACCGGAACAGGCTGTACCGCAAGCGACCCGAACAGACAAGCCGATCCCGGCAACCGCCACTGCGCGGCTCGTGACCGATGATCGCGGGCCGCTGACCACCCGCAGGCCGTCGACCGCGCCCGGCACGCTGGAGCTGATCCACAAGGCCGCTGCCGAGGACCGGCGCACTGGCGACCGGGCGCGTGGGGCCGCGCCGACCCTGCGCCGAATACCGGTCACCGCGGGCGCGCAGGCGACTGCGGGTGATACCACCGGTACCGACCCGGTTCCCGAGGCGACGGCGCACGCCGACACCGTCGCCCGTGACCGCAACGGCGACACCACGGCCCCGGCCGCAGCGATCCACACCGATCCACTGCCGCAGGCCGACGAGCCCGAACAGCTCACACTGGCCACCGAGCTCGAATCGGGTCGAACGCAGCACGTCCGCACCGACCCGGCGAAATCCGATACGAATCAGCGGACCGCGCACTCGGATTCGCCGACCCGCCCGGCGGAACCGGCCGTTGCGCCGCCACCAGCACGGACCGATGCGCCGTCAGCTGCCGCCGCCGAGCGTCCCGCACCGACCGATGCCGGACCCGCACCGAAGCCGCGCACACGGGCCATCCCGGTCGACACATCAGACGCGGCACCAGCGCCCGACCCGGCGCCGTCCCCCGACCCGATCGAGCCCGACCGCACCGAGGACGACCCCACCGACGACTACTTCGACGAGGACAACGAGGTCCGCGCCCTGGCCCGCCAGATCGCCCACCGCAGCCCCCTGCGCCTGACCCTCGACCAGATCGAGGAAATCCTCGAACTGACCGACCAATCCTGGTCGGCCCGCAGCATCGGCGCCGAAGTCGGCGTCTCCGGCAGCACCGTCACCAACATCGTCGAATTCGCCCGCAAGATCCGCCAGCCCTACGCTTTCACTGGTTGACGGCTCGGGTCCGCTCCGACCGATGCTTCAGGCAACCGCAACGACCTCGGCGAGATCGAGGTAGATCACGCAAGCCGTCGCATCAGCTCGGTGTGCTCGTCCATGATCAAGTCGATCATGGACCCGAACGCGTCTGCGGCCAGGTCCTGTTTGCCCTGCCCAGTTCGCTCAGTCAGCCGTCGATCATCGTCCTCGTTCAGCCGCGGTGCCATCGCCATGGCCCGAGATCACCCGACCACAAGGCGCTCACCGCCGAAGTCCGCGATGATCTCCATTCGGCCGCCGAGTGCTTCGATGTAGGACGCGAGGGTTCGCAACTCGGCCGCAGCGACCGCCGCTCTTTCGATCGCTGACACACGTTCCTGCCGAATCCGCATCCGCTTCGCGACCTCTGAAAGGTGGAATAGTCCGTATTGCCGGACGGCACCCAACGACGAAGGCCCGCCTCCCTCTGCGGGAAACGGGCCTTCGTGACAAACGATCGCGATGGATCGCGGAGGGACCTTACTTGGCCTTCTCCAGGACCTCGACCAGACGCCAGCGCTTGGTGGCCGACAGCGGGCGGGTCTCCATCAGCTGAACGCGGTCGCCGACACCGGCGATCTCGTTCTCGTCATGCGCCTTCACCTTGGAGGTGGTGCGAATGATCTTGCCGTAGAGCGGGTGCCGGTGACGGTCTTCCAGCTCGACGACGATCGTCTTGTTCATCTTGTCCGACACAACGTAGCCGCTGCGAACCTTGCGGCTGTTGCGCTCTTCCTTGTTCTCGCTCATGCCGCATCTCCCTTGCCAGCGGGCGCCGTGGCCAGGCCGAGCTCGCGCTCACGCATGACCGTGTAAATGCGCGCGATCTCGTGGCGGACGACGCGCAGACGACGGTTGTTGTCGAGCTGACCCGTCGCCATCTGGAAGCGCAGGTTGAAGAGCTCTTCCTTGCTCTCGCGCAGTTTGGCCACGAGCTCTTCTTCGTTGAGCTCGCGGAGCTCTGCGGCCGGTGTTCCGGTAGCCATCAGAACTGCTCCTCCCTGGTCACGATCCTGCACTTCATCGGGAGCTTGTGCATCGCGCGGCGCAGGGCCTCGCGAGCGATCTCCTCGTTCGGGTAAGACATCTCGAACATGACCCGACCGGGCTTCACGTTCGCGACCCACCACTCCGGCGAACCCTTACCGGAACCCATGCGGGTCTCGGCAGGCTTCTTGGTGAGCGGGCGGTCGGGGTAGATGTTGATCCAGATCTTGCCGCCACGCTTGATGTGGCGGGTCATCGCGATACGCGCCGACTCGATCTGACGGTTGGTGACGTAGGCGGGCTCGAGAGCCTGGATGCCGTACTCACCGAACGCCACCGAAGTGCCGCCCTTGGACATGCCGGAGCGGGACGGGTGGTGCTGCTTGCGGTGCTTGACGCGACGGGGCATCAGCATGCGTCAGCCCTCCTGGTTCTCTGCCGGTGCGTCGGCCACAGCGGTGCCGGCGCGACCGACCTCGGTCGAGGTCGCGGTGGTGCCGGCGGAACCGGAACGACGCGGGCGGCTGGGACGCTCGCGACGCGGGCGCTCCGGCGCGGCAGCGGCGGCGGTCAGCTCACGACGACCACCGACGATGTCACCCTTGTAGATCCAGACCTTCACGCCGATGCGACCGAAGGTGGTCTTGGCCTCGTAGAGGCCGTAGTCGATGTCCGCGCGCAGCGTGTGCAGCGGGACGCGACCCTCACGGTAGAACTCCGAGCGCGACATTTCGGCGCCGCCGAGGCGGCCCGAGCACTGCACCCGGATGCCCTTGACGTTCGGCGAACGCATGGCCGACTGGATGGCCTTGCGCATCGCGCGACGGAACGCCACACGGTTGGACAGCTGCTCGGCCACACCCTGGGCAACCAGCTGCGCATCCGACTCGGGGTTCTTGACCTCGAGGATGTTCAGCTGGACCTGCTTGCCGGTGAGCTTCTCCAGCTCGGCGCGGATGCGGTCGGCTTCGGCGCCACGGCGACCGATCACGATGCCGGGACGCGCGGTGTGGATGTCCACCCGCACGCGGTCACGGGTGCGCTCGATCTCGACCTTCGAGATACCAGCCCGCTCCATGCCGGTGGCGAGGAGCTTGCGGATCTGAACGTCTTCCTTCACGTATTCCGCGTACTGCTTGTCCGCGTACCAACGCGACTTCCAGTCGGTGGTGATACCGAGGCGGAAGCCATGGGGGTTGATTTTCTGTCCCATTTACTTTGCCCCTCCCTTCCGGCGGCTACGAGTGGCAGCGCCGGCAGTGGGCACGCTCTCGACCTCGATGGTGATGTGGCTGGTGCGCTTGCGGATCCGGAACGCGCGGCCCTGGGCCCGCGGCTGGAAACGCTTCATGGTGGCACCCTCGTCGACGAACGCGGTCGAGATGACCAGGGTGGCCGGGTTGAGGCCGAGGTTGTTCTCGGCGTTGGCCGCGGCGCTGGCCACGACCTTGGCGACCGGTTCGCTCGCGGCCTGCGGCGCGAACTTCAGGATCGCCAGGGCGTCGTCGACGCGCTTGCCGCGGACCAGGTCCACGACGCGACGCGCCTTCATCGGGGTGACCCGCACGTGCTTGGCGGTAGCGCGGGCAGTCGGATTCTGCACCGTTTCGGTGTTGGTGTCAGTCATCGCCGCTTGCTCTTCCGGTCGTCCTTGACGTGGCTCTTGAACGTCCTGGTCGGCGCGAACTCACCGAGCTTGTGGCCGACCATGTTGTCCGAGACGAACACCGGCACGTGCTTGCGACCGTCGTGGACGGCGAAAGTGTGGCCGATGAAATCGGGGATGATGGTCGAGCGACGCGACCAGGTCTTGATGACCTGCTTCGTGCCCTTCTCGTTCTGCACGTCCACCTTCGCGAGGAGGTGGTCGTCGACGAACGGGCCCTTCTTGAGGCTGCGTGGCATTTCTTACCTCCTCCTTAGCGCTTCTTGCCGGTCTTGCGGCGGCGGACGATGAGCTTGTCGCTCGGACGGTTGGGCTTACGGGTGCGGCCCTCAGGCTGACCCCACGGGCTGACCGGGTGGCGACCACCGGAGGTCTTGCCCTCACCACCACCATGCGGGTGGTCGACCGGGTTCATGACGACACCACGGACGGTGGGACGACGGCCCTTCCAGCGCATACGGCCGGCCTTGCCCCAGTTGATGTTCGACTGCTCGGCGTTGCCGACCTCGCCGACGGTGGCGCGGCAGCGCACGTCGACACGGCGGATTTCACCGGAGGGCATACGCAGGGTCGCGTACGGCCCCTCCTTGCCGAGCAGCTGGATGCTCATGCCTGCGGCACGGGCCATCTTGGCGCCGCCACCCGGACGCAGCTCCACGTTGTGCACCGTGGTACCGGTCGGGATGTTGCGCAGCGGCAGGTTGTTGCCCGGCTTGATGTCGGCCGTCGGGCCGGACTCGATCGGGCTGCCCTGCTGGATGCCCTTCGGCGCGATGATGTAGCGCTTCTCGCCGTCGGCGTAGTGCAGCAGTGCGATGTTGGCGGTGCGGTTGGGGTCGTACTCGATGTGCGCGACCTTGGCCGGGATGCCGTCCTTGTCCAGGCGACGGAAGTCGATCAGACGGTAGGCACGCTTGTGACCGCCACCGCGGTGACGCGTGGTGATGCGACCGTGCGCGTTACGACCACCGGACTTGGTGAGCGGGCGCAGCAGCGACTTCTCCGGCGTCGACCGGGTGATCTCGGCGAAGTCCGAGACGCTGGAGCCACGACGGCCCGGCGTAGTCGGCTTGTACTTACGGATTGCCATGAGTTCTTCTCTGCTTTCTGGATGACCAGCCGCTTACGCGACCGGGCCTCCGAAGATCTCGATGGGCTTGCTGTCGGCCGAGATGGTCACGAGCGCGCGCTTGGTGTCCTTGCGCTTGCCGTAACCGAAGCGGGTCCGCTTGCGCTTGCCCTGACGGTTGGCGGTGTTGACGCTGGTGACCTTGACGCCGAAGACCTTCTCGACGGCGATCTTGATCTGCGTCTTGTTCGAATCCGGGTGCACCAGGAAGGTGTAGGTGCCTTCCTCGATCAGTCCGTAGGACTTCTCCGAGATGACCGGTGCGAGCAGGATGTCGCGGGGGTCGGCGATGGTGCTCACTTGCTCTCCTCCTGGGCCGCCTCGGCGGGACCGTGAACGAAGGCGTTCAGGGCCTCGACGCTGAACACCAGTTCGTCGCTGTTGAGGACGTCGTAGGTGTTGAGCTGATCCGGGGCGATCGGCAGCACGTTCTGCAGGTTCGCCACGCTCTTCCACGCGGCGACGTCCTCGCGACCGACGACGACAAGGAACTTCTTGCGGTCCGACAGCTCGGACAGGAAGCTCTTGGCGGCCTTGGTCGACGGGGTCTGACCGGCGACCAGCTCGGTGATCACGTGGATGCGCTCGTTGCGGGCCCGGTCGGACAGGGCGCCACGCAGGGCGGCGGCCTTCATCTTCTTGGGGGTCCGCTGGCTGTAGTCACGCGGCTGCGGGCCGTGGACGGTGCCACCACCGGCGAACTGCGGCGCGCGGGTCGAGCCCTGACGGGCGCGGCCGGTGCCCTTCTGCCGGTACGGCTTCTTGCCACCACCACGGACCTCGCCACGAGTCTTCGTGGCGTGGGTGCCCTGGCGAGCGGCGGCCAGCTGGGCCACGACGACCTGGTGCATCAGCGCGACGTTGGCTGTCACGTCGAAGATCTCCGCGGGGAGTTCGACGGTGCCCTCGGTCTTGCCGCCTGCGGCCTTGACGGTCAGCGTCAGGTTGGTCTTCTCGAGGCTGGTCATGCGTGCGCACCACCCTTCACGGCGCTCTTGACGATCACGACGTTGCCCTTGCGGCCCGGGATGGCACCCTTGACCAGGAGCAGGCCGTTTTCGGCGTCGACCTTGTGAACCGACAGGTTCTGCGTGGTGACGCGCTCGTTACCCATGCGACCCGACATGCGCATGCCCTTGAACACGCGGCCGGGGGTGGCGCAGCCACCGATGGAACCCGGGCGACGATGCACGGCCTGCGCACCGTGCGAGGCACCCTGACCGGCGAAGCCGTGACGCTTCATGGTGCCGGCGAAGCCCTTGCCCTTGCTGATACCGGTCACGTCGACGTAGGTGCCCTCTTCGAAGACGTCGGCGGAGATCTCCTGGCCGACCTCGAAGGTGGAGGCATCCGCGACGCGGATCTCGGTGACGTGGCGGCGCGGGGTGACACCGGCCTTGGCGAACTGGCCGGAGGTCGGCTTGTTCACCTTGCGGGGGTCGATGGCGCCGAACGCGAGCTGCACGGCCGAGTAGCCGTCGCGCTCCACGGTGCGGATCTGGGTGACCACGTTCGGGCCCGCCTTGATGACGGTGACCGGGACGACGCGGTTCTTCTCGTCGAAGACCTGGGTCATGCCGAGCTTGGTGCCCAGGATGCCGGCCGCGGGCCGGTTCTTGTTGTCAGTCATTTCTCGAGTCCCCGTCACTGGATGTTGACGTCGACGCTGGCCGGCAGATCGATGCGCATGAGCGCGTCGACCGTCTTCGGCGTCGGGTCGAGGATGTCGATGAGGCGCTTGTGCGTACGCATCTCGAAGTGTTCGCGCGAGTCCTTGTACTTGTGCGGCGAACGGATGACGCAGTACACGTTCTTTTCGGTGGGCAACGGCACAGGCCCGACCACGCGGGCGCCGGTGCGGGTCACCGTCTCCACGATCTTGCGCGCAGACGCGTCGATCGCCTCGTGGTCATAGGCCTTGAGCCTGATGCGGATCTTTTGTCCCGCCACGCTAAGTGTCCTTTTCTCCGCTTTCCTTCGTGGTCACAGGAGCTGGCTCCTGCACCACCCTCATTTGCACAGCCCGAACACACGAAGATCTCAGTCTGGAGACCGCGACCGGGCCGCAGAAATGTCTGCCCGATCCTCGCCGCTGTTCATCTGTCATGGTCCTCCGGCCCACGCGGTCGGGCGTGTCGCCCTAGCGCTCATTCCTCAGCCCTGGTCGATTACTCACCTTGGCCTGGAACGTGGTTCCGGACGCATCCACACCGGCGGACCGGCGGGACGCAAACTACTGCTCGCCTGCGCGCGATCCGCTTTCCCGGAGAGAAGGCATGATCCTGTGCAAGGCAACCCGAACAGTATGCACCATGCCGACGACGGTCTTCAAATCGGGGGTCGTGCGGTATCGATCACGCCCGGAGCAGGGATGTTCACCTGGATCGCGCGTCGGCCGGGCCGTGCCGAGCCATGGTAGCCGGGGCGCCGCGGTGACTGACCGGCGGAGGGTTCCCGGTTATCTTACTTTTGAGTAAGATAACCGCATGGCACAAGAGACCGCGACCTACCGCGGCTGGAAGAAGCTCCCCGACAACCGTCTCGGGCACGCCCTGTTCTCGCTCGGCATGGTCGCCAGGGTCCCCTACTTCGGCACGGTGCTGCCGCAGGTGGTCCGGCTCGAGCCCGGGATCTGCGAGGTGACCTCGCCCAAGTGGTTCGGCATCCACAACCATCTCGGCACCTTTCACGCGATCGCCGCGTGCAACCTCGCCGAGGTCGCGATGGGCATGCTCAGCGAGGCCACCGTGCCGACCACGCACCGCTGGATTCCCAAGGCGATGAATGTGCAATACCTGGCGAAGGCCGAGACCGGGCTGCGCGCGGTCGCCAGACTGGCCGAGGTCCCCGACTTCACCACCATCACCGAGGGGGTGAACCTCACCGTGCCGGTGTCGATCTACGACCGCGACGGTGTCGAGGTGGTGCACGCCGACATCACCACCTGGGTCACCCCGCGCTGACAACCGCGCCGAAAGCCCTTGACTGGGTACGGTTGTGAAATGTTGGAAGTCGCGCAGCTCCTCCGGCGGTTCGGCGACAAGGTCGCCGTCGACGCAGTGTCCTTCACCGTGGCGCCCGGCGCGCTGACCGGGTTCGTCGGCGGCAACGGCGCGGGTAAGACCACCACCATGCGGATGATCATGGGTGTGCTCGCCGCGCACGGCGGCGAGGTCAGGTGGGACGGGCACCCGGCCACCGCGCTCGATCGCCGCGCCTTCGGCTACATGCCGGAGGAACGCGGACTCTATCCCAAACAACCGGTCCTCGATCAGCTCGTCTACCTGGCCCGGCTGCGCGGGCTCGGCGCGGCCGAGGCCAAGGCGCGGGCCGCGGGCTTGCTCGACCGCTTCAGGCTCGGGAGCCGGAGCAAGGACAAGCTCGAGTCGCTGTCGCTCGGCAATCAGCAGCGGGTGCAGATCGCGGCGGCGGTGATCGCCGAACCGACCGCGCTGATCCTCGACGAGCCGTTCTCCGGGCTCGACCCGGTCGCCGTCGACTCGATGGCCGAGCTGCTGCGTGAGTACGCCGGGCAGGGTGTCCCGGTGCTGTTCTCCTCGCATCAGCTGGATCTGGTTGAGCGGCTGTGCGATCAGCTGGTGATCCTCGCGGGCGGGCGGGTGGTCGGCCAGGGCTCGGTGGAGTCACTGCGTGCGAACGGCGCGGCGCGCTACCGGCTGGTGGGCGACGGCGATCCAGGATGGTTACGGGAGCTCGCCGGAGTGCGGGTGGTGCAGACCAACGGGTCGGCCGCCGTGCTCGAGCTCACCGGGGCGACGACCGACGCGGTGCTCACCGAGGCACTGGCCCGCGGCTCGGTGCGGGAATTCGCGGAACTGCGGCCGACGGTCGCGGAGATCTACCGGGAGGTGACGGCGTGAGAGGTCAGCGGCCGGAGGCGGTGACTCGCGGGCTGGCATCGTCACGTGGCGTGTGGCGGATCGTGGCGGCCAGGGAGATCGTGGTGAAGCTGCGCGATCGCAACTTCGTCATCTCGACGGTGGTGACCGTCGTTGCCATTGTCGCGTCGCTGCTGATCGCCGGCATCGTCAGCGGCCGGACGGACAAGATCGACGTCGTCGTCACCGGCACCGATGGCGCCGCGGTCGTCGCATTGGCCAACGAGCTGGCCGCGGCGGCCGATGCCGACGTCGACTTCCTGGCTCGGCCCGTGGCCGACCGCGCCGAAGTCGTCCGGCAAGTCCGCGACGATCAGGTGGAGGCCGGACTGGCGCCGGACCAACCCGGTGGCTGGGTGCTGATCGCGAACGGTTCCGAGAACACCGAGGCCACCACCTACATCTCCGCCGCGGCACAGCAGCTCGCCCTGCAACGCAACGCCGAAGCCGCGGGCGTCTCGCTGACCGAACTCGCGCTCGGTGGTGCGGTGACACCGGTGATCCTGGACGAAAGCGCCGTCGATCCCGGCCTGGCCAAGATCGTGGCGCTGGTGTTCGCCTTCCTCTTCTATCTGGCCTCGGTGCTGTTCGGCATGTCCATCGCGCAGAGCGTGGTGGAGGAGAAGCAGAACCGCATCGTGGAGATCCTGGCCAGCGCGATGCCGTTGCGGCAGTTGCTGATCGGCAAGGTCGCGGGCAACACGGTGCTGGCGTTCGCGCAGCTTGCGCTGTTCGTCGGCGCTGGCCTGGCCGGGCTCGCCGCGACCGGGCAGGGTGGGCAGCTCGGCCGGATCGCCGGTGCGGCGGGCTGGTTCATCGTCTTCTTCCTGGTCGGCTTCCTCGCGCTGGCCAGCCTGTGGGCGGTGGCGGGCTCACTGGCGACCCGCAGCGAGGACCTACAGTCCACCGCCACTCCGCTGTCGATGCTGATCATGATCGTGCTCTTCGCCGGCATCTTCCTCACCGGGACCGGCCGGGTGATCGCCTCCTACATCCCGATCACCTCGATCGTCGCCATGCCGAGCCGGTTGGCCGACGGCACGGCCGCGTGGTGGGAACCGTTCGTTTCGCTGGCGCTGATGGCGGTGGCCACCTACGGCATCGTCGTCGTCGCCGAACGCATCTACCGCCGCTCCCTCATGCAGACCCAGGGCAGGCTCACCATGCGCCAAGCCCTGGCGCTGGAGGAGTGAGCTCGCGGGGCCGGTACGCCGAGGGGCCGACTGCCTGGCTGGTTGCGCACCGAAGTGCGCAGCGGATTGAATGCGAGCGTGGACAGTGCGCGGGAATTCGATGTGTGCGTGGTCGGGCTCGGGCCGACCGGGCGGGGGCTGGCGCATCGCGCCGCGGTAGCCGGGTTGCGGGTGGCCGCGGTGGATCCGCGACCGGATCGGCTGTTCCCGCCGACCTTCTCCTGCTGGGTGGACGAGCTGCCCGCGTGGTTGCCCGAGAGTGCGATCGCGCAGCGGATCGCCGCGCCGACGGTGTGGACCAAGCGTGAGCTCAGGATCGAACGGCCGTATTGCGTGCTGTCCAAGGCCGGGCTGCACGCGGCGCTCGCGCTCGACGACGCGACGGTGTTCGCCGACCGGGCCACCCGGGTGGACCAGCACGAGGTGGAACTCGCCGACGGCACGGTGCTCAGGTCGGCGACGGTCTTCGACACGCGCGGCCTGCCGACGCTCGGCAGGCGCAGAGCCGCTTCCGCGCACGGCATCTTCGTCGCCGCGGAGACCGCGGCGCCGATGGTGGCCGACGGCGAAGGGCTGCTGCTGGACTGGCGGCCGGAGAACGGTGCAGGCCCCGACGAGCCGCCGTCGTTCCTGTACGCGGTGCCGCTCGGCGACGGCACGGTGATCTTCGAGGAGACCAGCCTCGGGCTGCGCGGCGGTATGCCCCAGCACGAACTGCGCAAGCGCACGCTGAGCAGGCTGGCCGCGCACGGCATCCGGCTCACCGGCGACGAACCGCACGAGGCGGCGCACTACCCGCTGGATCAGGCGCCGCCGAAGAAGGGCGAGGCGGTGGCCGTGCCGTTCGGGTCGCGCGGCGGGATGATGCACCCGTGCACCGGCTACTCCGTCGGCGATTCCCTCGCCCTGATCGACACCGCGGTGTCAGCGGTCCAGCGGGGTGAAGACCCGATCGAGGCGCTGTGGCCGTGGCGGGCGCGCGCGGTGTACTGGATGCGGATGCGTGGACTGTGGGGGCTCGGCCGCCTGACCACCGATCAGTCGATCGCCATGTTCGAGGCGTTCTTCACCGAGTCCGAGCGCGGGCAGCGGGCCCTGCTCTCGGCCCACGAGGACTACACCGCGCTCGGCGCCGTGCTGTTCAACACGGTGGCGCACACCTGGCCGTTCCGCTGGCGCTACGACCTGGTCGGCTGGACCAACCGCAACCGCTGGCTCGACTACCCCTTCGCCCCGGCCGAGACCCCGATCCGCTGATGGACCGGCGGCCCCGGCCGCGCACTACGCCTACGCGGTCTGCGCCGCCCGCTTGTAGCCGACGATGGCCGGGTAGGCGAACACCGCGATCATGCCGATCGTCCAGGCCAGCGTCTTGAGCAGCGGCTCGGCCACCGGACCACCGTAGGACAGGCCGATCATCGCGTTGATCGCGCAGCTCATCGGCTGGTTGGCGACGATGGTCTGCAGCCAGGTCGGGTAGGCGATGATCGGGACGAAGCCGGTGTTGAAGAACATCAACAGCGTGTTGACGATGCCGATCAGGCTGATCAGCATGACGCCCTCGGTGATGGTCGCCAGCGCCGTCACCATCACCGCGAAGCCGAGGCCGAACAGCACCGGCACGCAGACCAGCGCGATATTGGTGAGCGGATCCTCCATGAACAGGAACCCGAGCGGCACCGCCACGAGCAGCACGATCACCGTGGTGATCAGGATGCGCACGACTTCGGCCAGCAGGCGGCCGGTCAGCAGCGACGCCTTGTTCAGCGGCATCGTGTAGAAGCGGCTGAGCAGCCCGGCCGCCTTCTCCCGTTTGAAGCCGAGCGCGCTGACCACCGCACCGGTCATGGCCGCGACCAGGGTGAGCAGCGCGGCCTGCCCGTAGATCGCGGGCATGCCGCCGTACGCGGTGATGTAGTCACCGAGCACGATGCGGAACATCAGCAGGGTGACGGCCGGATAGACGATCGTCTGGATGGTCGTGGCCGGATCGCGCAACCACACCATCAGCAGCCGCTTGCACTGGATGAGGCTGTGACTCACCCACATCGACACCGCGCCTTCCGGCTTGGCGTGCACCACGGGCAGCTGCGCCGCGGTCTCCTCGACGGGCAGCCGGAGCTGCTCGGATGTCGTCGTCGTCATGATCGCCTCACACTCGCCCACACCGCCAGTGGGAGGAAGAAGATGGCAAGGCCGCCGAGCCAGGCCAGCGACACCCAGGTCCCGGCCCAGCTCAGCTGGCCCGCGGCCATATCGCTGAGGGTCTGGGCGGCCTGGGAGATCGGCTGGTTGCGCGCGAACGCCCGCGCCCAGCTGGGGAAGGCCTGTTCGGGCACGAACCCGGTGGACAGCATGCCGAAGATCAGGATCGGCAGGGTGAGCGCCTGGCTCAGCGACTCGGGGTTCTTGGTGAGGCTGCCGAGCGCGTCGGCACCGAGCGTGAGCACCACGCCGACCGCGAGGGCGAACCCGACGAAGGCCAGCGCCTGCACCCATCCACCGGTGAACCGGAATCCGATCAGATAGCCGTAGCCGATGGTGGCGATCAGCGAGACCACCGACCGCACCAGGCCCGCACTGATCCGCGAAAGCAGCGGCACCAGCGACCCGATCGGCATGGTCTGCAACCGGGTACTCAGGCCGGTGAGTGCTTCGAACGCGGCCAGCTGCGCGTTCGACATCATCGTCATCGCCATGGTCTGCAGCACGATGATCGGCATGACGTACTGCGCGTAGTCGATGCCCTGCACCTTCATCACGTACCGCAGCGGCAGGTAGAAGGCCACGGTGATCACCAGCGGGAACAGGAGCGCGACGATCAGCTCGCCCTTGGTGACCATGGTGTACACGATGCGCCCGGTCAGCGCGCGCCACTGCGCGAAGCTGCTCGGATGCGCCGGGGGTAGGTCGTCGAACAGGGTGGTGCCCGCGACGGTCGGAGCGGTCACTGGTGCCCGCCCGAATGACCGGTGATCGACAGGAACACGTCGTCGAGAGAGGGCCTGCGCAACGCGATATCGGCCAGGTCGATGCCGGCGGTGTCGAGCCTGCGCAGCGCCTCGGCCAGGGTCGCGGCGCCGTCGGGAGCGGGCACGGACAGCTTGTCGGCGCCGGCGATCTCGGCGGCGACGGCCACGGGCACCAGATCACCGAGTGCCCGCACGGTCGCGGCCAGCTTGCTCGGGTCGAGCGGGACGATCTCGCAGAAGCTGCCGCCGGTCTTGGCCTTGAGCTGGTCGGCGGTGCCCTCGGCGATGACGGTGCCCTTGTCGATCACGATGATGTTGTCGCTGAGCACGTCGGCCTCTTCGAGGTACTGCGTGGTGAGCAGCACCGTGATGCCCTGGTTCTTGAGCGCGGTGACCAGGTCCCACACGCCCTGGCGGCTGCGCGGGTCGAGGCCGGTGGTCGGCTCGTCGAGGAACACCACCTCGGGCCGCACCACCAGACCGCAGGCGATGTCGACGCGCCTTCGCATGCCGCCCGAGTAGTTGCGAACGGCCCGCTTGCCCGCGCTGACCAGGTCGAACTCCTCGAGCAGCACCTCGGCACGCTTGCGGGCCGCCGACTTGGACAGCCCCATCAGCCTGCCGAACAGCTCGAGGTTCTCGCGGCCGGTCAGGTTCTCGTCGAGCGCGGCGTACTGGCCGGTCATCATGATCGCGCGGCGCACTCCCGCCGGGTCGGTGCGCACATCGTGACCCGCGACGACGGCGGTGCCGGAATCGGGAGCGAGCAGCGTCGACAGGATCTTGACCGTTGTGGTCTTGCCCGCGCCGTTGGGCCCGAGGATACCGAGCACGCTGGCCCGTTCCGCCTGGAAGCTGATGCCCTGCAGGGCGTGCACATCGCCGAAGGACTTGCGCACGTCGGAGACGAGCACCGCGGGTTCACCGCCTGTCGCGACGTCACCCACGGGCGAATCCACTGAGATCGAACTCGGCATCAACTCTCCACCATCAGCCGGGCACGCACCGCTCATCCGGGCAGGGCGCACGCGGGAATTGTCTTCTCGGTAAGTCATCCATACCGTTCGGCGCGATGTTACCGGCCGAGCGCTTTTCCTGGTCGGCTCTGTGGCCACCGGTCCCACTCCCCGGACCGGTGTGTCTTTGCTCACCTGGGCAGTGCAAGGGCAGTATGCCGACCTTGTCGGCGCGCCCTGGCGCCCATACGCTGGCGTCCGGGGAAACACTCTCGTCTCACCGGCCCGCGCGCGGGCGCGTTCGATCTCTTCCACAGGGGTGACGATGACCGAGTCAGCGGCCGCGCAGACCGGGCGATCCGACGTCCTCACGTCGTTCGACCCGCGCACCGGCGAACAGCTCGCACAGTATCCGGTCGACGGCCAGGCCGAGGTCACCCGCGCGATACGCACGGCCCGCGCCACCCAGAACTGGTGGGGGGAACTGAGATTCACCGAACGTCGGCGCTTGCTGCTGGATTGGCGCGGCCAGATCGCCAGGAACACCGGTGAATTGGTCGACGTGCTGCGCGCCGAGACCGGCAAACCGGAGGCCGACGCCGCCATGGAGGTGATGCTGGCGGTGGAGAACCTGGACTGGGCCGCCCGCAACGCCGAACGCGCGCTCGGCCGCAGGCGGCTGGCCACCGGGTGGTTCACCCGCAATCAGCACGCCACCGTCGGCTATCTGCCGCTCGGTGTGATCGGGGTGCTCGGCGCGTGGAACAACCCGGTGTTCACCCCGATGGGGTCGATCGCCTACGCCATGGCGGCGGGCAACGCGGTGGTGTTCAAACCGCACGAGATCACCACCGGTGTCGGGGAGTGGCTGGCGCGCAGCTGGGCCGCCGTCGCCCCGGATCAGCCGGTGCTGCAGGCGGTCACCGGCGACGCCCGCACCGCGACCGCGCTGTGCAGGGCCAAGGTCGACAAGATCGCCTACGCGGGCCCGGAAGCGGGCGGGCGCGAGGTGATCGCGCTGTGCGCGCAGACGCTGACGCCGGTGGTGGTCGAGCACACCGGTAAGGGCAGCATGATCGTGCACGTCGACGCGGTCCTCGACGCCGCCGCCGAGGCCGCGATCTTCGGCGCGATGGCCAACGCGGGCCAGAACGCCTCGGGCATCCAGCGTTGTTATGTCGCCGACTCGGTGTTCGACGACTTCTTGGCCAGGGTGGCCGACCGCGCGGCCCGGCTGCGACCCGGCGCCGACAATCGCGCCGCCTACGGTCCGATGATCAACGCCGCCCAGATCGACGTGGTGCGCAGGCAGGTGCGTGACGCGATCGCGCGCGGCGGCCACGCGGTGCTCGGTGGGCTCGATTCGTTCCGCGATCCGTATGTGGAGCCGATCGTGCTGGCCGAGGTGCCGGAGGAGAGCATCGCGATCACCGGCGAGGGCATCGGCCCGGTCCTGGTGGTGAATCGGGTCGCCGATCTCGCCGACGCGGTGACCAGGGTGAACGCGGCGGGCAACGGCATCGCGGTGACGGTGTTCACCCGCGATATCCCCAGCGCCGAGTTCATCGCCGAGCAGCTCAGAGTCGGTGTGGTGACGGTGAATTCGTCGACGGCCTTCACCGGCATCCCGGCCTTGCCGTTCGGCGGGGTCGGCGAGTACGGGCAGGGCCACAGCCACGGTGAGCAGGGTCTGCACGAGTTCAGTCGCACCATGTCGATCGCGCGCAGACGCTATCGGGCGCCGGTCCGGCTCTCGACCTTCGACCGCCATCCGCGCCATGTCCGCACGGCGAAGGCGATCTTCCGGCTCCGGCACGGGCGTTAGCGGCCTGCGCCGCCGCGAACCCGCGCTGAGCGTGCACACATCGCTCGAATGGTCTCGTATACGACCGATCGGCGAAAAAGTGTGCGTTGTGCGCGGGCGGGGGCCGTTCACCCCTCAGACGGCTCGCCCAGCAGTACCGCACCAGTCAGCGCCGCAAGCCGAGCCAGCTGCTCATCCCTGGCGTCGAAGCGGAGCAACCTGCCGACATCGATGATCTGGCCGATCGCCGCGTGCACCCGGAAGCGGGCCTCGACCGGGTCACCGTCGAGCAGGTTGGCCCATTCCTGGACGTTCTGCCGCTGGATGGCGCGCAGCCGATGCTGTTCGGCCTGCGGCAGATTGCTGAACTCCGCGTAGTAGACCGGCATGATCTCGGGTGTGGCGAAGGTGAGCCTGGCGTAGCGGTCGGCGATCCGGCGGGCGGCATCGGCGCGGTTCTCGGCCTCGGCCAGTGCCTCGCCGATCGCGACGGCCAGCCGGTCACCGGTGCGATGGAAGGCGGCGGCGAGCAGGTCGGCCTTGGAATCGAAGTGCCGGTACACGCTGGAGGCGTTGATGCCGACGGCGGCGCCGATCTCCTCGATCCCGGATTCGTGATAGCCGTTGCGGCCGAAGATCCTGATCGCCTCGGTGAGCAGCTGTTCGCGTTTCGAGGTCACCGGTAGGCCGCGATTCTGCCGGTCCGGTTCGGCCTCGCCCGGTGCGGGCGGCAGTTCGGCGCGCACGATCGCCCAGGCCATGTCGAGCTGGAGCGCGAGCATGCGCGCGTGCGCGAGGGTGGTGCGGTGCGCGGCGATACTCGCCAGCGAACTCAGCGCGCCGACCGCGAGCAGGGTGACATCTTCGTGGCTCGCTTCGGGCCGCAGTTCCGCGATCGGCGCGGCGACCATCGCCTCGAGTTCGCGGTAGAACGCCCGGATCCGCACCCGGTCCTCGCGCTCGAGATAGCGGCGTTCCCAGCGGTAGAGCCCGGCCTCGCGGCGGATGTCGATATTGTGCTCGGCGACCGCGGTGAGCAGCGCGTCGAGCCTGGCTTCCGGGTCGAGCGACGGGTCGTCGGCCGCTTTCGCGACATCGCGCAGGCCGCGCGCGCCCTCCTCGGCGGCGGCGACGAGCAGCGCGTACTTGTTGGCGAAGTGGCGGTAGAGCGCGGGCCCGGAGATGCCGACTTCGGCGGCGATCTCGTCGACGCCGACCGGATAGTAGCCGCGCGCGCTGAACGCGCGGGCGGCCGCCCGCATGATCTGCATCTTGCGGTCCTTCGGTCTGCGGCGCACGACCCGCGGCTTGCTGCTGGTCGGCTCGCAGGCGCGTTCGGCCTCACTGCGATCGGCGACCATGCACTCACTTTCCGTTCCACGAACCTGGCTGTCGACGAGCCTGGCGCCCGCCGGGTGGCGGCGCCGGACCAGTCAACCTAAGTTAACCACAATTCGCAAACGACGAGAGCGAGTCCAGCGAAACGGAAACCGCCCCGGACGGGCCGGGGCGGTGACGTCGATCGGCTGACCTCCTACAGGCCGAGGCCGCGGGCCAGGGTCGGCCACGACAGCTTCAGCTCGTCCTTCCAGTAGCCCCACGAGTGGGTGCCGCTCGGCCGGAAGTTGAAGGTGGCCGGGATGCCCAGCTCGCCAAGCCGGTTGGCCAGGTTGTGCGTGCAGTAGTTGGTGCCCGCCTCGATGATGCCGCCGATGACGATCTGATTGGCCAGACCGTAGGCGCCGGGCAGGGCGTACTCACCGTTGAGGGTGTCGTACGGACCGGGCAGGCCGTTGCCGGTGGAGATGTAGAGATCCAGCCCGCGCAGCCCCTCGGCATTGACGTACGGATCGTTCTTCACCCATTCCTCCGAGCCCTGCGGACCCCACATGTTCATGGTGTCGCCGCCGCCCCAGGTCTCGACGGTGAGCTTGACGAATTCCGAGCCGACCGGGTCACTGGTCTGCGCGCACCCGCTGTAGGCGGCGGCCGCCTTGTACAGGCCGGGCTTGGCGATCGGCAGCGCGAGCACGGTGGTACCCGAGGTGGACAGCCCCGCGATGGCGTTGACCCCGTTGGTACCGAGCGCGCCGTCGACCAGCGGCGGCAGTTCCTCGGTGAAGAAGGTCTTCCACTTGTTGCGGCCGACGACCGGGTCGTCGGCGATCCAATCGGTGTAGTAGCTCCACGCACCGCCGATCGGCTGGATGACGTTGACGTTCTTGTCGCCGAGGAACTCCAGCGCGTCGGTCTTGGCGACCCAGGACGCGGAGTCCTCGCCACCGCCCGCTCCGTTGAGCAGGTACAGGGTCGGTCGCGGCACCGAGGCGTCGGCCGGGCGCTGCACGTCGACGATGATGTTGTGATCCATCGACGCGGAGTACACGTGCAGCCGCAGGCTGCGCGAATCCTTGACCTCGGCCTTGACGATCTTGGAGCCGTTGTCGGAAACGGGATTGGCGAGCAGGCTCTTGGAATCGATGATCGGATCAGCCGAGGCCGGGCTCGCGCCGAGGCCGGACAGCAGTCCGGCGGCCACTGCGGTCGCCGCGATCATCGCCGCGGCACGGGAGCCACGACGCCGGGAGTGCCGACGAATCAATTTCGCACCTTCGCTTCGTTTCGAATGGGTTGCACCACGCGAGAACCCTACGGGTTACCCAGGCGATACAACAGTAGGAACCGTTACAACAGCGCGGTCACATCATGCCTCACCGGCAACACCGATGTCATCGCGCCCCGGTTTCGCGGTCCGACGCGTCGAGCAGCTCGGCCACGCGCGGGCCGATCTCGGCCAGCGCCTGCGGTGAGGTCATCTGATCATGCACCACCGGGACCGGCCGATCACGGACCTCGCCGTCGACATACGGTGCCCAATTCCGGGCGGCGGTCTCGTGGCCGAGCGCGCTGAAGTATTCGAGCCTGCCCCGGTACACCGCCGGCCGGTGCTCGGCGATGAGTTCAGCCGAGCGCACGGCGCTGCGGTAGATCCGGCGCACTCGTTCCGGGGTCAGCACGGCCATGTTGGCGGGGATGATCGCGTGCAGGGCGGCCAGCCCGTCCTCGCTGAGCTCGCGAACGCCCGAACTCGGCAGCGCCGCGCCCAGGTCGACCCCGAGTTCGGCGAGCGCGTCGCGCACCGCGGTGTGGAAATCGGGGACGTCGATGTCGGGATGCGAGTCGAGCATGGCCAGCAGCGCGACCCGCTCCCCCGCCGCCTGCAGCTCGGTGGCGACCGCGTGCGCGAGCACACCGCCCAGCGACCAGCCGAGCAGCCGGTACGGCCCGTGTGGCTGTTCGGCCCTGATCTCGGCGACGTAGCGGCGGGCCATCTCGGCGAGGGTGCCGGGCAGATACCCGGCCTCGCTCAGCGCGGGCGATTGCAGGCCGAAGATCGGCCGCCGCGCCGGGATGTACTTGGCGAGCCCGGCGTAGCACCAGGACAGGCCGTACATGGGGTGCACGCAGAACAGCGGTCCGGCCGCCTCGGTGCCGTGCGGCACCCGGTTGCGGATGGGCAGCAACACGCCGAGGGCGTCGTCGGATTCCTGGTCGTAGTCGCCGGTGCCGGACTGGCTGGCATCGATCCGGGCGGCGAGCGCGGCGACAGTGGCGTCGGTGAAGAACCACTGCACCCTGACCTCGGCGCCCGCTCTGGTGCGCAGCCTGCTGATGGCCTTGGTGGCGATCAGCGAGTTGCCGCCGAGTTCGAAGAAGTCGTCGTCGAGGCCGACCTTGCCCGCGCCGAGCACCTCGGCGTACACCTCGGCGACCGCGCGTTGCAGCGGGGTCACCGGCGGCCGGTAGGGCCTGGTGGTCGCGGCGGGCGCGGGCAGGGCATTGCGGTCGAGTTTGCCGCTCGCGTTGAGCGGCAGCGCCGCGAGGACGACCAGAGCGGCAGGCACCATGTACGAAGGCAGCGCGGTCCGCGCGGCGGCCAGCACGGCCGCGGTGTCGAACTCGTCTGTTCCCGAGCCACTTTCGATCGAGTAGCCCGCGGCGGGCGGCGGTGACACCGGCGCGGTGCCAGGCGTCCGGGCCGGGACCACGTAGCCGACGAGGCGATCACCGGTCGACCCGCTGACGAGGGCGACGGCCGCGTGCCGGACCTCGGGATGTTCCCGCAGCACTGCCTCGACCTCACCGAGCTCGATCCGCTGGCCGCGCAGCTTGACCTGGAAGTCACTGCGCCCCAGGTATTCCAGGGTGCCGTCGAGCACGCGAACCACATCGCCGGTGCGGTAGAGCCTGCCACCGCCGGGATGGGCGACGAATCGTTCGGCGGTGAGCGCGGGCGCGCCGAGATAGCCGCGCGCGAGCTGCACGCCTTCCAGATACAGCTCGCCCGCCGTGCCGGGCGGGACCGCGCACAACTGCCGGTCGAGCACGTGCACGCGGGTGTTCGCCACCGGCGCGCCGATCGGGATGCCAACGGCGGCATCGGCTTCGGCGACGGTCGCGGTGACGACCGCGGCTTCGGCTGGGCCGTACCAGTTGATCAGCTCGGCGCCGGGCAGCCGCTGCGCGAACCGACGGGCCGTCGCGGCCGACAGCGCCTCACCGGCCGCGAATACCCGCCGCAGGGCCGGGAAGGCACCGGTACCGCCGTCGGCGAGGAACGCGTCGAGCATGGACGGCACGAAATGCACCGTGGTGACCGACCGTTCGGCGAGCACCCCGGCGAGATAGCCGGGATCGCGGTGCCCGTCGGGCGCGGCGAGCACCACGGTGGCCCCGGTCTGCAAGGGCCACAGCAGTTCCCAGGTGGAGATGTCGAAGGTGACCGGGGTCTTGTGCAGCACCACATCACCCGGCCCGTGCGGATAGGTGCGCTGGGCCCAGCGGAACTGGGCCACCAGCTGCCGGTGGGAGAGCATGACGCCCTTGGGTTTGCCGGTGGAGCCGGAGGTGTGGATGACGTAGGCGAGGCCGTCGGGTCGCGACGTCGCGAACTCCGCCGCTGGCACGGCGTCGAGCGCGTCGACCGCGAGCACCGGCACGTCCGCGGCGCTGGTGAACCCGGTGCCGGTGGTGGTGAGCACTCGGATCGGCGCCGCCGTCCGCAACACCCTTTCGGTGCGTTCGGCCGGGTGATCCGGGTCGACCGGCACATAGGCGGCACCGGTCCGCAGGACGGCGTAGATCGCGGTCACCAGATCGATCCCGCGGCGCATGGCGACGGCGACCAGGGTCTCCGGCCCCGCGCCCTCGGCCCGCAGCACGGCGGCGAGCGCGCTGACCTTCGCGTCGAATTCGGCGTAGGTGAGCGCGGTGTCGCCGTCGATGAGCGCGATGGCAGCGGGCGTCCGCGCCACCTGCTCGTCGAACAGGTCGAGCAGGGTCGACTCGTCGAGCAGCTCCGGCGCGTCGGTGGCATCGAGCGCGGTGAGGGTCGCGCGTTCCTCGGCGAGCAGTACGTCGATCTCGGCGAGGCGCGCCCCAGGTGCGGCGATGAACCGGGCCAGCAGCATCGAAAGTCGCTGGGCCAGTGCGGTCGCCGTCGGCTCACCGAACACGTCACGCAGGTACTTCACCGACACCCGCAGCTGAGTGTCGGCGACGACCTGCACGGTGATCGGGTAGTGGGTGCCGTTGGCGGCGTCGAGGCCGAATACGCCGGCGGAGCCGGACGCGGCATCGGCGAGACCGGCCCGATCCACCGGGAAGGACTCGAAGACGACGAGCGAGTCGAACAGGGCATCGAGCCCGGCGATCTCCTGGATCTCACCGAGCCCGAGATAGTGGTATTCGAGCAGGGCGGCCTGTTCGTCCTGCAGGGTGCGCAGCAGTTCGGCGACGGTGTGGCCGGGGCGCAGCCGGACCCGGACGGGGATCGCGTTGAGGAACAACCCGACCATGCGTTCCACCCCGTCGAGCGCGGCGGGACGGCCGGAGACGGTGGCGCCGAACACCACGTCGTCGCGGTCGACCAGGCGGGCGATGAGCAGTGCCCAGGCCGCCTGCACCACGGTGTTCAGCGTGACGCCGAGGCCGCCCGCCAGCTCACCGAGCGCGGCGGTATCGGCTTCGCTCAGCGTGAAGCCGGTTTCGCCGGTGCCGGTGGCGATCTCCCGGCCTGGGTCGACCGGTGCCAGCGGGGTCGGTTCGGCGAGGCCGGTGAGCGCGGTGCGCCAGGCCTGCCGCGCGGCCTCGAGATCCTGATCGGCCAGCCAGGCCAGGTAGGTGCGGTAGGGCGCCACCTTGGGCAGCCGCCTGGTACGTCCGCCGACGGCATAGGCGATGAGCAGTTCCTGCAGCAGCAGCGGCATCGACCAGCCGTCGATCAGGATGTGATGGCTGGTGACGAGCAGATGCGCGGTATCGGCGGTGCGCACCAGGGTGAAACGCAGCAGCGGGGCGGTCGCCATGTCGAAGTGGGTGGCCAGGTCGGCGGACCTGATCCGCTGGTAGCTCGTCGCGTCACCATCGATCACTCGCCATGGGACGTCGATGTCGTCGAGCACCACCTGCAGCGGTGTGCCCGCCGCGTCGGTGGCGAAGGCGACCCGCAGGTTGTCGTGCCGGTCGAGCACGGTCTGCGCGGCCAGGTGCAGCCGCCGGTGATCGACGGCAGGGTCGAGATCGAGGACGAACTGGGTGATGTAGGGATCGACGGAGTTCTCCGCGAGCAGCGCGTGGAACAGCATGCCGGACTGCAGCGGCGTCACCGGCCATACGTCGGCGAGTAGCGGGTAGCGCCGGACCAGGCGGCCGACCTCGGCCTGCCCGAGCCGCACGAGCGGGAAGTCCGACGGGGTGAATCCGCCCGCGCCCGGCCGCAATCCGTGCTCGGCGAGCCCGCCGAGCGCGCGGATCCAGTGTTCGGCGAAGACCTTGACGTCGTCGGCCGACAGCACCGCGGCGGCGTAGTCGAAGCGGGCGATCATGCCGTCGTCGGTGGCGTCGACGGTGAGCACGAGGGCCAGGTCGTCGGCGGCGCCGTCGGTGTGCACCCTGGCCGGGCGCAGGTCGCGGAAGCGGACCGCGAACCGGCCGCGGTCCAGCGAGCGCACGCTGCCCGCGGCAGCACCGTCGAGGTAGCGCAGCAGGCCGAAACCCGCACCGTGGGCGGGCACGTTCCGGCGCAGTTCCTTGATCTGGGCCAGCGCGGTACCCGCGGCGGGACCGCCGATCAGGGCGTCGGCGATGTCGACGCCGTCCAGGCGTAGCGCCAGCGGGTAGTCGGTGGTGAACCCGCCGACCACGTTCTCGGCGTCGGCCCTGCCGAGCACCCGCTGGTCGGCGCGCAGCCGGACAACGGTGCCGATCGCCCGTGCCACGGCCGTGTCCGCCGCGGTGTGTATGGCCAGCGCGGCGGCGGTGAGCAGGACCTCATCGACGCTCGCGCGGTAAGCCTCGGCGACGGTGCCGACTGCCGCCGTGCCCTCGCCGGTGATGCTCAGCGAGACCCGGCTGCGGTGGCCGAGGTCGGTGGCTTCGGCGGCCCTGGACCGGATCGCGCGATGCCAGTACTCGCGTTCGGCGACGGCACGGGCCGAGGCCGGATAGTCGGCGAGCCTGCGCACCAGATCGCCGAGGCCCGCGTCTGGTGCGAACGGCGCGGCGTGCCTGCCCCTGCTCCACGCCGTGGTCAGCTGGTCGACGACCGAGCGCAGCGACATCTCGTCCAGCACGAGGGCATTGGCGACCACGACCAGGGTCGCCGGGCCGTCGCCGTCCCCGGTGAGCACGAAGTGGATATTGCGCCCCTCGTCGGGGTCGAGGGCGGCGGCGGCCGCGGCGACGACATCGTCGATGGGCAGCGTGGACTCGCCGTCGGTGGCGTCGAGCCTGCGGAACGCGTCGCCGGTGCGCTCCCGGTGTGACGGGATCCGCAGCGCCGGGGTGGCGCCGGTGCGGTCGAGGACGGCCCACAGCATCGGATGCTGGTTCATCACCGCGGCGGCCACCTCGCCGACCGCGTCGTCGGGGCAGTCGGCGGGGACATCGAGCAGCACGGCCCGCGGTTCGACGGCCCGCTCCCCCGCCTCGATCAGCTGGGCCGCGGTGGCGGTGAGCGGGAGAGCTGCGGGCTGGGTGCCTGCCTCGGTGGTGACCTCGGCGCGGCCTGCGAGCGCGGCGACGGTGCGGGCGTCGAACAGGTCACGCGGACGCAGCACCACGCCCGCGGCCGCGGCTCGGGAGACCACCTGGATGGCGGTGATGCTGTCGCCGCCGAGCGCGAAGAAGTCGTCGTCGAGGCCGACCCGGTCGTGGCCGACGACCTCGCCGATCACCCGCGCGATGACTCGCTCGGCGGTGGTGTTCGGCGGGCGGTGCGCCACCCGTGTGGTCGCCGGGTCTGGCAGCGCCGCCCGGTCGAGTTTGCCGACGGGGGTGAGCGGCAGTTCGTCGAGGACGACGACGGCCGCGGGCACCATGTAGTCCGGCAGGGTGCGCGCGGCCAGCGCGGTGAGTTCGGCCGGATCGAGCCGGATGTCGGGTTCGGCGAGCACATAGGCGACGAGCATGGTGGCACCGGTGCCGGTGTCGCGGCCGAGCGTGCTGACCCAGGACACCCCGGGGGCGGCGGCGAGGACGGCGTCGATCTCGCCGAGCTCGATCCGCAGACCGCGGATCTTCACCTGGAAGTCGTTGCGGCCGACGAACTCCAGCACGTCGCCACGACGGCGGACGAGGTCGCCGGTGCGGTAGAGGCGAGCGCCGTCGTCGGCGCCACCATCGGTCGCGTACGGGTCGGCGACGAACCGGGCTGCGGTCAGGCCGGGCCTGCGGTGGTAACCGCGGGCCAGCTGGATGCCGCCCAAGTACAGCTCGCCGGTGACTCCGTCGGGTACCGGCCGCAGCCGGTCGTCGAGGACGAGCGCGCGCATCCCGCGAATCGGCCCACCCATGTCGGTGGTACCGCCCGGAGTCAGCGGCGCGCTGATACAGGCCATGATGGTGGTCTCGGTGGGGCCGTAGCCATTGTGGAACCTGCGCAGTGACAGGGTGTTCCAGCGGTCGACCAGCTCGCTCGGCACATGCTCGCCACCCACGACGAGCGCGCGCAGACCCGGCATCCGCGCCGGGTCGACGGTGGCCAGTACCGACGGGGTGAGGAACGCGTGGGTGATGCCCTCGGATTCGATCAGCTCGGCCAATTCGGGACCGCCGACCGTGTCCGGCGGCGCGATCACCAGCGTGCCTGGCCCGCCGAGTGCGAGCAGCAGTTCGAGCATGGACGCGTCGAACGACGGTGAGGCGAAAGCCAGTGCGCGGCTGCCTCGGTCGAGTCCATAGCGCTCCTTCTGCTCGGCGCAGAAGTTGGCGAGCCCGGCATGGGTCACCACAACGCCCTTGGGCAGGCCGGTGGAGCCGGAGGTGTAGATCATGTACGCGGCGGTGCCGGTGCGCGGCGGTGCGAGCAGCTCGATCTCACGCAGCGCGATGGAGGCGTTGCCCGCGATCTCGGCGGTGAAATCGGGGTCGTCGAGCGCGATCCAGGTGCCGTCGTCGAGGGACGGCAGTCCGGCCAGTTCGGCGGCGAGGGTGAGACCGAAGACGGCACCGGAATCGGCGACCATGTGGCGGATCCGCTCGGCCGGGTAGCCGGGGTCGATCGGCACGATCACCGCGCCGGTGCGCGCGATCGCCCAGACCGCGAGCACGGACTCGACCGAGCGCCGGATGGCAACGGCCACCGCGACTTCTGGTCCGGCGCCACGGGTGATGAGCCCGCGGGCCAGCTGGTTGGCCGCCGCGTCGATGGCGAGGTAGGTGAAGTCGCGGCCGTCGCCGCGCACCGCGATACCCGACGGATCGGCGCGCACCGCGGCGTCCATCAGCTGCGACAGCGTGCGCGCCGGTTCGGCGGCTGGACCGGCGAAGCTGGTCTGGGCGCTGAATTCGGCGTCGTCGAGCAGGGCGACATCACCGACGCGACGCCGCGGCTCGGCGACCAGCCCGGTGAGCACCCGGCGGAACCGGGTACCGAGCGCCCGCACCGTGTGCTCGTCGAATAGATCGGTGGCGTAGGTGAATTCGAGCTGCATACCGCCGAGCTCGGGCAGTTCGCGCACGGTGAGCAGCAGATCGAATTTGGCTTCTGCGGTGCGCGCGTCGAGCCCGCGCACCGCAAGGCCGGGCAGCTCGAACGCCACCGGGGCGAGGTTCTCGAACGACAGCGCCACTCCGAAAAGCGGATGCCTGCCCGCTGAGCGCACCGGCTGGACCGCGTCGACCACCCGCTCGAACGGGACGTCTGCGTGGGCGAAGGCCGCCAGGTCGGTCTCGCGGGTCCGGCGCAGCAGTGCCGTGAACGGCTCGTCGGCGGTGATCCGGCTGCGCAGCACCAGGGTGTTGACGAACATGCCGACGAGGTCGTCGAGTTCGCGGGCGCCGCGCCCGGCGATCGGGGTGCCGATGGCGACGTCGTCGGTGCCGCTGACGCGGGCGAGCAGCACCGCCAGCGCGGCCTGCACCACCATGAACACGGTGACGCCCTCCGCGCGGGCCAGCGCGGCGAGCCCGGCGTGGGTCGGCGCGTCGAGATCGACGGTGCTCAGGGCGCCGGCGAAGGACTGCACCGGCGGCCGTGGCCGGTCGGTCGGCAGCGCGATCTCCTCTGGCAGCCCGGCCAGCTCTGCGGTCCAGTAGGCCAGCTGGGCGGCCGCGGTGGATCCGGGATCGGCCTCGTCACCGAGCGAGTCACGTTGCCACACCGCGTAATCCGCGTACTGCAGCGGCAACGGAGTCCAGCTGGGCTCGGCGCCCGCGGTGCGCGCGGTGTAGGCGGTGGCCAGATCGCGGGTGAGTGGGCCCATCGAGAACCCGTCGGCGGCGATGTGGTGGATCACGAACACCAGCACGTGCTCGTCGACGGACAGGCGCAGCAACCGCAGCCGCACCGGCGGCGCGGCTGTCACGTCGAAGGCTTCGGCCACCGTGCTGCGCACCTGCTCGGCCACGTCGTCGGCACTGACCTGGACCGGGGTCAGGTCGACCGGCATCGCACCGGGGGCGAGCACGTGCTGCCACGGGTCGGTGTCCCGCTCGGTGCCGACCGGATAGTACGTGCGCAGGATCTCGTGGCGGGCGAACAGGTCGGTGACCGCGATGCGCAGGGCGGGCAGGTCGAGCTCGCCGGTGAGGCGGATGGCGGCGGGGATGTTGTAGACGGTGGCCTCGGGGTCGAGGCGGTTGAGCAGCCACATCCGCTGCTGGGCCAGCGAGAGCGGGATCGGGTCGGGGCGCGGTCCGGCGACGAGCGGCTTGGCGGCGAGCGCGTCGGCGCGATTGACCCGGACGGCCAGGTCGGTGACCGTCGGCACCTCGAAGAGCAGGCGGACGCCGACCTCGCGGCCGAGCGCGGCGCCGATCCGGGCGGCGGCCCTGGTGGCGAGCAGGGAGTTGCCGCCGAGTGCGAAGAAGTCGTCGTCGGCGCCGACCCGGTCGGTCCCGAGGATCTCTGCGTAGACGTCGGCCACCAGCTGTTCGGTGGGGGTGACCGGCGCGCGGAAAGCCGTGGCCTCGAAGACCGGGGCGGGCAGCGCGGCGCGGTCGAGCTTGCCGTTGACGGTCAGGGGAAGGTCGTCGAGCACCACGAACGCCTCGGGCACCAGGTAGTCGGGCAGCCGTTCGCGCAGCGCCGACTTCAGCTGCGCCACATCGATATCCGCTCCGGCGACATACCCGACCAGCCGGTCGCCGAAGTGCTGATCGTGGCGGGCCAGTACCGCGGCCTTACCGATGCCCGGCAGTGCGAGCAGCACCGACTCCACCTCGCCCGGTTCCACCCGGAAACCACGGATCTTCACCTGGAAATCGGTGCGGCCCAGGTAGTTCAGCGAACCGTCGGCGGCGCGCGACACCAGATCGCCGGTCCGGTACATGCGAGTACCCGGTTCGAACGGATCGGCGACGAATCGTTCGGCGGTGAGCGCGGCCTTGCGCAGGTAGCCGCGGGCCAGCTGGACGCCGGACAGGTACAGCTCACCGCGCACACCCGGCGGAACCGGGCGCAACCGCTCGTCGAGCACGTAGCAGCGGCAGTTCCATTCGGGTGTGCCGATCGGCACGGTGAGCACGTCGGCCGGGGTGACCCGGTGGTCGGTGATCGACACGGCGGCCTCGGTGGGGCCGTACAGATTGTCGAGCCTGGTCTCGGGCAGCGCGGCGAGCAGCCGCTGCGCCAGCCGCGGTGGCAGCGCTTCGCCGATCGCGAGGATTCGCGCGGGCTGGTGCGCGCCGTCTCCGGCCTCCCAGTACCCGACCAGCGCGTCGAGCAGCGACGGGACGGCGGTGAGCGTGGTGACGCCCGCGTCGGCGATGAGCGCCCGCAGATAGGCGGGATCGCGGTGGCCGTCGGGAGCGGCGATCACCAGGCGGCCGCCGCAGGTGGCGGCTGACCAGAACTCCCACACCGACAGATCGAAGGTGGCCGGTGTCTTCAGCAGGAAGCTGTCGGTCGGACCGGTGCCGAATTCTCCGTGCAGCCACTGCAATTGGTTGACCACCGCCGCGTGCGGCACGGCCACACCCTTCGGGCGGCCGGTGGACCCGGAGGTGAAGATGACGTACGCGGTGTTCTCCGGGCGCAGCGGCGCACGGCGATCCGCGTCGGTGACGGGCGTGGCGTCGGCCGCGGCGACGGCGGGGTGATCCACCCGGACGACCGGCGCGACATCGGTGCGGAAACCCTTGCTGAGCACGCAGATCGGCGCTGCGCTCGCGAGGATGTAGTCCGTGCGCGCGGCGGGTTGATCCGGGTCGATCGGCACGTAGGCGGCACCGGACCTGGCGACCGCGAACATGGCGACGACCAGATCGATCGAGCGCGGCAGGGCCAGCGCCACCAGTGACTCGGGACCGACACCCATCGAGATCAGGAACCGGGCGAGGCGATTCACCCTGGCCTCGAACTCGGCGTAGGTGAGCTCCAGCCTGCCCTCTGGCAGGTCGGCGACGAGGGCGACGGCGTCCGGTCGCGCCCGCGTCGGCAGGTCGGCGAGTGTACCGCTGGGCAGCGCGAGATCGGCGGCACCGGCGGTGACCTCGGTGGCGCGTTCGGCGGAGGTTCGCAGGTCGATATCGCCGACGACAACCCCTGGCGCGGATATCACCGCGTCGAGCAGCAGGGCGAGCCGGTCCGCGAACCCGCGCACGGTCGGTTCGTCGAACAGGTCGGTGGCGTAGGTGAAGAAGCCCTCGATCCCGGTCGGCGTGCCGTCGGCGGCGTAGCCGTCACCGACGATCAGGTGCAGATCGAACTGTGACACAGCGAGTTCGGCCGACACCGGCGCGATCCGCAGGCCTGGCAGCTCCAGCACGGCGCCTTCGACGTTCTGGAACGACAGACCGACCTGGAACAGCGGATGCCGCGCGGTGGAGCGCGGCGGATCGAGCACTTCGACGAGACGTTCGAACGGCACATCGGCGGCGGCGAAGGCGGCGAGGTCGCTCGCCCGCTGCGCGGCGAGGAGATCGGCGAAGGTGGCGCCACCGTCGTACCGGGTGCGCAGGACGACGGTATTGACGAACATGCCGATCAGATCGTCGAGTTCGCGCGCGCCGCGCCCGGCTACCGGCGTGCCGACCGCCACGTCGGCGGCGCTCGCCAGCCGGGCCAGCAGCACCGCGAAGGCGGTGTGCAGCACCATGAACACCGTCGACCCGCTGTCCTTGGCGATCCCGGCGATCCCGGCATGGGTTGCGGCGTCGATCCGCACCGGCACCCGGCCACCGGCCAGCGAGGCGACCGAGGGGCGCGGCCGGTCGGCGGGCAGTTCCAGCAGGTCGGGCAGACCGGCCAGTTCCGCACGCCAGAACGAGATCTGCTGTGCGGCAACGGACTCGGCATCCTGTTCGGACCCGAGCCGGTCGACCTGCCACAGCGCGTAATCGGCGTACTGCACCGGTAGCGGTGCCCATTGCGGTGCCCGTCCCGCCGAGCGCGCCAGGTAGGCCACGGTCAGATCGCGGACCAGTGGCGCCATCGAGGACGCGTCCGCCGCGATGTGGTGCACCACGACGGCGAGCACATACTCCGGCGGCGCGTCGGGGGCGTCACCGGTGACGTCGAAGAGCCGGACCCGCAACGGCACTTCGGCCGTCACATCGAACGAAGTGGCGGCCAGGGCCATCACCTGGGCAAGGAGTTCGTCGGCAGGTCCACCGGGTGCTTCGGCCACAGCGTCGCCGCCGACCGCCGCGGCGCCGGGTCGCCCGGTACTCGCGGCGGGGCCCGCCGATGCGTCGTTCGCGGCGACCCGATGGACCGCCGGCTCCAGGTCGACCTGGTCCGCCGGGAGGATCCGCTGAACCGGGCCGGTGGCGGTGTCCGGGTAGATCGTGCGCAGCACCTCGTGCCGGGCGAGCACATCACGCAAGGCAGCGGCGAGCGCCGGGATATCGAGCGTGCCGCGCAGCCGCAGCGCGAAGGGAAGGTTGTAGGCGGCGGCGCCATCGGTGCGCACGCCCTGGTCGAAGCGGTTGAGGAACCACATGCGCCGCTGGGCGGGCGAGAGGGGCAGCTCGTCCGGGCGGGCGATCGCGCCGAGTCCGGTGCCTGCCTCGGGTTCGATTCCCTGGTCCAGGGTCGCCGCGAGCCCGGCGACGGTCGGGGTCTCGAACAGGCTGCGCACGGCCACCCGGCTGCCGGTGGCGGCACCGAGGCGGGCGGCGAGCTTGGTGGCGACCAGGGAGTTGCCGCCGAGGGCGAAGAAGTCGTCGTCGGCGCCGATATCGGTACGGCCGAGCACTTCCCCGAACAAACCGGCGACGAGCCGCTCGCTTCCGGTCGCGGGCGCACGGAACACCCCGGTCCGGAAATGCGGTGCGGGCAGCGCCTTGCGGTCGAGTTTGCCACTGGCATTGAGCGGAAGCGCGTCGAGCACGGTGACCGCGGCCGGGACCATATAGGCGGGCAGTGTTTTCGCCGCGATCGCGCGCAGCCGATCGGGATCGGCGCTGTGTCCCGGCGCCGGGACGACATAGGCGACCAGCTGATCGCCGAGCTCGGTGGCGACCACCGCGGCCACGGCCTGATTCACGGACTCGTCGGCGAGCAGGGCGGTCTCGATCTCGCCGAGCTCGATGCGCTGGCCACGGAACTTCACCTGGAAGTCGATGCGGCCCAGATATTCCAGGCGCTGCGGTGCGGCCGCGGTGGCCCGGCGCCACACCACGAGATCACCGGTGCGGTACATGCGCTGCCCTGGCGCCCCGGCGAACGGGTCGGCGACGAACCGGTCGGCGGTGAGTCCCGGCCTGGCGACATACCCGCGCGCGAGCTGATCGCCCGCGAGGCAGAGCTCACCCGCGACACCGGGCGGCACCGGACGCAGCCGCGAATCCAGCACGTAGACACGGGTATTCCACTGTGGCAGCCCGATCGGCACGGTGCGCTCACCCGCTCGCGCAGGCCAGTAGGTGACCGAGACGGCGGCCTCGGTGGGGCCGTACAGATTGTGCAACCGGGCCGGGCACACCGCGGCCATCGCGTCCACCGTCTCCGGCGGCAGCGCCTCGCCGATCACGAACACCTCGCGCAGTGTCGCCAGTGCCGCTGCCCCGTCCTCGGCCGCCGCCTGGGCCGCGAAGACGGTGAGCATCGACGGCACGAAATCGGTGACGGTCACCCGGTGCCGGGCGATCAGCTCGAGCAGGTAGGCCGGGTCACGGTGCCCGTCCGGGGTGGCGAGCACCAGCTCGGCGCCGACCCGCAGCGGCATGAAGTAGCCCCACAGCGACACATCGAACGTCGTCGCGGTCTTCTGCAGGTACACATCGCCGAGCGCGAGCGGGTACTTGGCCAGCATCCACACCAGCTGGTTGTGGATGGCGGCATGCGAGATCGCCACGCCCTTGGGCTTACCGGTGGAACCGGAGGTGAAGATGACATAGGCCGGATGATCGGGCAGCAGCGGCGCGCGCAGCTCCGCCGGACGCACCGGATCGACGGCCAGACCGGTGGTGTCGAGCTCGTCGAGCACCAGCAGCTCGGTGCCGTCCGGCACCGCGATCGGCTCGGCGGCGAGCACCGCCGCGGGTCGGGCGGTGTCGAGGATGTAGGAGATGCGCTCGGCCGGATGATCCGGGTCGAGCGGCACGTAGGCGCCACCGGCGGTGAGCACCGCGTACATCGCGATCACCAGCTCCGGCGAACGCCGGATCGCCAGTGCGACGAGTCCTTCCGGCCCGACACCGGACCGGATCAGCAACCGGGCCAGCGCGTTCACCCGCTCGTCGAACTGCCGGTAGGTGAACTCACGGTCCGCGTAGACCAGGGCGGTCGCGTCAGGATGGGTCTGCACCGCGCGGCGGTACGCGTCCAGCATCAGCTCGGCGGATACCGGATGTGCGGTGTCGTTCCAGCGCGCCAGGACCTGCTCGCGCTCCTCGTCGGTGATCAGGTCGAGCGCCGCGATCTCCCGATCCGGGTCAGCGGCGACCGCGGCGAGCAGCCGGGTGAACCGGGCGGCCATGAGCTCGATCGACTCGGCGTCGAACAGATCGGTGGCGTAGGTGAACGACGCGGCCATCGGTTCGGCCGGATCGGTGCCTGGCACGATGGTCAGCTGCAGATCGAACCTGGCCACCGTGCCGCCGAAATCGACGGGTGTGGCGTCGAGCCCCGGCAGCCGCAGGTTCGGCAAGTCCAGGTTCTGGAAGAACAGCGCCACCTGGAACAGCGGATGATGGGCCTGTGAGCGAACTGGATCGAGCAGCTCGACCAGCCGCTCGAACGGCAGATCGGCATTGGCGAACGCGGCGAGGTCGGTGCGCTTGGTGGCGCGCAGCAGCTCGGCGAAGCCGGCCCGCTCCTCGATCCGGCTGCGCAGCACGAGGGTGTTGACGAACATGCCGACCAGGTCGTCGAGTTCGCGGGCGCCGCGCCCGGCCACCGGGGTGCCGATGGCGATGTCGTCGGTGTGCGCCAGCTTGCTGAGCAGCACCGCGAACGCGGCGTGCACGACCATGAACTCCGAGCCGCCGCTGCGCTGGGCGAGCGCGGCCAGCGCGGTGTGCACATCGGCCGGGATCCGGAAGCCGAATTCGGCACCGCGCCCGGTGAACACGGGCGGCCGCGGCCGGTCGGTGGGCAGGTCGAGCCGATCCGGCAGTCCGGCCAGCTCGCGGCGCCAATGCGCGAGCTGGGCGGCGGCGAGCGAGTCGGGATCGTCCTCGGCGCCGAGCAGTTCCCGGTGCCAGATGGTGTAGTCGGCGTACTGCACCGGCAGCGGCCGCCAGCTCGGCCGCGACCGGTTGCGCCTGGCCAGGTAGGCGCCGAGCAGATCGCGCAACAGCGGGGCGATGGAGGCGCCGTCGGCGGTGATGTGGTGCAGCGCCACCGCGAGCACATGATCACGCGGCCCGAGTTCGGCCAGCGCCACCCGCAGCGGTACCTCCGCGGCCACATCGAAGCCGGTGGCGGCGAATTCGCCCAGCCACAACGGCAATTGGTCCTCGGTGATGTTGTCGACCAGCACATCGGGTACGGCATCGGCGATCGGCAACACCACCTGGTGGCCGACGCCGGAGTCGAGCCCGCCGCCATCGAACACCGGATAGTAGGTGCGCAGCGATTCGTGCCGGTGCACCAGATCGGTGAGGGCGGCGTGCAGCGCGCGCGGGTCGAACGGGCCTGCCAGCCGCAGCGCGAACGGGATCGTCTCCGCCGTCGATCCTGGATCGAACTGGTTGAGGAACCACATCCGCTGCTGCGCGGGCGAGAGCGGGAGGAACTCGGGTCGTTCCCTGCGCGTCGGCGCGGCGTGCCCGCCTGCGCCCTTGAGCGGCTCCAGCAGCGTGGCGAGGTCGGCGACCGTTGGGCTCTCGAAAATGTGCCCGGCGGGCACCCTCGCCGACAGTTCGGCGCCGAGACGGGCCGCGGCCTGGGTGGCCAGCAGGGAGTTGCCGCCGAGGGCGAAGAAGTCGTCGTCGGCGCCGACCGGGCGCTCCGGCGCGAGCAGTTCGGTGAAGATCTGCGCGACCAGCTCCTCCATCGCGCCCGAGGGCGCGCGGAACTGCTTGGCCCGCAATGCCGGTGCTGGCAGCGCCGCGCGGTCCAGCTTGCCGACCGGCGTCAGCGGAATGGCGTCCAATACGGTCAGCGCGGTCGGCACCATATGCGCGGGCAGACCCGCCTTGGCGTGCGCGAGCAGTTCGTCGGTGTCGATCCGCGCGCCTGCGGCGGCATGCACGTAGGCGGCCAGAATCGTGGTGCCGTTGTCGAGTTCGTGACCGACGGTGACCGCGAAATCGACACTGTCGTGTGCGGTGAGCACGGTGTCGATCTCGCCCAGCTCGATCCGGAAACCACGCACCTTCACCTGGAAGTCGTTGCGGCCGACGAACTCCAGCGAGCCGTCGGGGCGTCGGCGGACCAGGTCGCCGGTGCGGTACATGCGCCCGCCCGCCGCGGGACTGCCGGCGGACGCGGCGGCGGTGGCGGAGCGTGACCACGCAGCGTCCTCGACTGTCCCGCCATCAGGCGCCGCGGCGAACGGGTCGGTGACGAACCGCGAGGCCGTGAGCCCAGGCTGCCGGTGGTAGCCGCGGGCCAGCCCGCTGCCCGCGATGTACAGCTCGCCGATCATCCCGTCCGGCACCCGGACCAGGCGTTCGTCGAGCACGTACTCGGTGACGCCGCGCAGCGGCGCACCGAAGTTCATGGTGTCACCTGGCACGAGCGGCGCGCTGATATTGGTGACGATGGTCGTCTCGGTCGGCCCGTAGCAGTCGTGGAATCGCCGGGTGCCCGTTGGCAATTCGGTGGCCCACCGGCGGATCAGGTCCGGCGGGCAGGCTTCGCCGCCGGTGGTGACCACGGCCAGCTCGTCGAGCCCGGCCGGGTCGAGCGAGGCCAGCGCCGCGGTGGTGATGAACATGTGCGTCACCGACTCGCGGCGTAGCACCTCGGCCAGCTCGGCACCGCCGAGAATCCCGGCGGGCACGATCACCATGGTCGCCGCCGCACCGACCGCCATCAGCAGTTCGAGCACGGCGCCGTCGAACGAGGGCGAGGCGAAGTGCAGGGTCCGCGCGGACGGTTCGATGCCGTAGTTGGCGCGCTGTTCGGCGCAGTACCCGGCCAGGCCGGCCTGGGTCACCACCACGCCCTTCGGCAGCCCGGTGGAGCCGGAGGTGTAGGTGAGGTAGGCAGGGTGAGTCAGCCGCAGCGGACGCACCCGGTCGGCGAAGGTCACCGGGTCGCCGGGCTGCTCGTCGGCGGCGCGGCGCACGGCCGGGTCGTCGAGACACACCCAGTCGACGGTGCCGGGCAGCCGGTCGACCGCGGCGCCGACCGCGAGCCCGAGCACGGCCTCGGAGTCCGACAGCATGTGGGCGATCCGCGCCGCCGGATAGTTCGGGTCGACGGGCGCGAACGCGGCACCCGCCTTGGCGATCGCCCACATGGCGAGCACCGACTCCGGCGAGCGGGGAATGCCGACGGCGACCACGTCCTCGGGACCGACCCCGCGCGCGATCAGCAGCCTGGCCAGCCGATTGGCGCGTTCATCGAGCTCGGCGTAGGTCAGCCGCACCGGCGCGGAGACGCCGTCGTCCCAGGTCAGCGCCAGCCCACCTGGATTGGATTCCACCGCGACGGACAGCAGTTGCGGCAGCGACTTCCCGCGCTGCCTGGTCCGGCCACCGGCGGCCCTGCCGATCCGGGTCACGCCGTGGCCCTCCGCTCCACAGAGCCGACTAACCGCTGCCCGGTCATGCGCACGCTACCTAACACCTATCCATCACTTCTCGACCGCCGTTCGCCGCTGCGGCGGCACCCCGGCGTTGCCGATCATCTCACTCAGCGCCACGATCGTCGCACCGGTTTCATCGCCCGGTGCGGCCACCGCGACCGCCGCCTCGGTGAACACGTGGCTCACCTCGTCCTCGCCGTCGTCCGGCGCCATCACCAGCGTCGCGCCCGCGATCCCGGTCGCGACGATCTCCAGCACCCCGGCCACCGAATCCGGCCTGCCCGCGGCCCGCGTCCGCGACTCGAAGTCGAGCCCGGTGCGCTGGGCCACCCGCTCGGCGGCACCGGCCAGCTGGTCGTAGCTCAGCGTGCGGCCGCCACCGATGAACGCCACATCGTCACCGCGCAACGCCCTGGTGCGGTGCGCGTAGCCGATCGGGCGTGGCGATTCCGCGGCGAGTTCGGCGATCAGCGCCGGGTCGTTCAGGTCGTACCAGTCCAGGCCGTCCGGCGGGTCGGTGATGTCGACGGAGAGGCCGAGTTTCACCTCGATCCGGTCGGTGAGGCCCGCGTCCATGGCCATCAGCGGCACGACGGCCGCCCCCGCTTTGAGCACCGCCCAGGTCGCGATCGCCGCGTGCCGATCGCGTTCGAGCCGGATCGCGACACCGGTTCCCGGCCCGGCACCACGGGCGATCAGCGAACGGGCCAATCGCGATGAGGCGGCATCGAACTCGTGATAGGTGAGCGCGGAGTCACCGAGGTCGACCGCGGGCGCTTCCGGGTCCTCCTCCACGGCGGCAGCCAGCTCTTGAGCCAGCGCGGCACCGTTGGCCGACGGGGCGGGTGCGTACGCCGCCGCGGTGAGTTCGCGTTCGCGTTCCCCCGCGTCGCGCAGGTCGATGTCGCCGACGCGCACGTCCGGGTCGGCCGCGACCGCCGCGACGATCTCGCCGAGCCCGCGGGCGAACGCCGCGACCGTGTGCTCGTCGAACAGGTCGGTGGCGTAGGTGAACACGATGCCGAGCTCGTCGGGTTCGCCGGTGGCGCTGTGCCGCGGCTCCACATTCACCTGCAGGTCGAACTTGGCAGGCCGCGCGGCCAGATCCATCGCCTCGATGGTGAGGCCGGGCAGCCGCAGCACCGGTGTCTCGTTGTTGTGGAACGACAGCACCACCTGGAACAGCGGATTGTGCGAGACCGTCCCGCTCGGCGCGACCTCGTCGACGATCCGCTCGAACGGCAGGTCGGCATTGGCGAAGGCGGCCAGGTCGACCTCGCGAGCCAGCGTGACCAGCTCGGCGAAACCGCGGGTCGGCGCCACCTCGGTGCGCAGCGCCAGCGTATTCACGAACATGCCGACCAGATCGTCGAGCTCCGGTTCGCCCCGTCCGGCGATCGGGGTGCCGATGACGATGTCGGTGCTGCCGGAGACCCTCGCCAGCAGCACGGCCAGCGCCGCGTGCACGACCATGAACAGCGAAGCGTTCTGCGCGCGGGCCAGCTCGACGAGCCTGGCGTGTACGTCGGCGGGCAAGGTGGCCCGCACGTCGGCGCCGCGCAGCGAGGCGTGCGGCGGTCGCGGATGATCGTGCGGCAGGTCGACAGTGCCGGCGTAGCCGGCCAACGTGCGCCGCCAATAGTCCAGTTGCCTTGCGGCGGTGGAGTTCTCGTCCGCTTCGTCGCCGAGGACCGTGCGCTGCCACAGCGCGTAGTCGGCGTACTGCACCGGCAGCGGCGCCCAGCTGGGCGAGCGGCCCTCCACCCTGGCGCGATAGGCGATCACCAGGTCGCGGGCCAGCGGCGCGAGCGAGGCGCCGTCGGCGATGATGTGCTGCACCACCACGGCGAGCACATGCTCCTCCTCGGCCAGCGGGTCGGTGTCGGGCACGGTGAACAGCCCCGCGCGCAACGGAACCCGTTCCGCGACATCGAAACCGCCCGCGAGCAGCCACATCACCCGGTCGTGCGGATCGTCGCACTCCTCCATCGGCAGCCCGGTCGGCAGGACCGCGCTGACCGGCATGATCTCCTGGTACGGCATGGCATCGGGGCCGTCGGCCGGGAACCGGGTACGCAACGCCTCGTGCCGCTCCAGCAGATCGGCCACCGCGTAGCGCAGCGCCGAGGCGTCGAGCGCGCCGCGCAGCCGCAACACCAGCGGGATGTTGTAGGCCGGGGAATCGGGGTCGATCCGGTTGAGCAACCACATCCGCTGCTGCGCCGGGGACAGCGGAACGACGCCGCGGTCTTGCGCCGGTGTCAGTGGCGGACGTGGCGCCGCCACCGCGCCGGGCCGGACTCTGGCCGCCAGGGTGGCCACCGTCGGCGCCTCGAACAGGTCGCGGACCACCAGATCCGCGCCGAGCGCCTGATCGATCCTGGCGATCGCGCGGGTCGCGAGCAGCGAATTGCCGCCGCGGGCGAAGAAGTCGTCGTCGAGACCGACCTCTGGCAGCCCGAGCAGCGTCGCGAACACCTCGGCGATGCCGAGTTCGATGGGCGTGGTCGGGGCCCGGAACGGGGTGTCGGCGGCGAACTCCGGCGCGGGCAGCGCGGCACGATCCAGCTTGCCGTTGGCGGTCAGCGGCAGGGTGTCGAGCACCACGATCGCATCGGGAACCATGTAGCTGGTGAGGAATTCGGCCACCGTCTCGCGCACCACGACCGGGTCGAGTGCCGCGTCACCCGCGCCGACGACATAGCCGATCAGCCGGTCGCCCGCGTGTTCGTCGGCGCGGACCACGATCGCGGCCTGGCCGACACCTGGCACACCGAGCAGCGCGGCCTCGATCTCGCCCGGCTCGATGCGGAAGCCGCGCAGCTGCACCTGCTGATCGCCGCGGCCGCCGTACTCGAGTACGGGAGTGCCACGGAAACCGATCCAGCGGCCGAGATCGCCGGAACGGTAGCGCCGGGATCCGGGCGGACCGAACGGGTCGGCGACGAAGCGGGTCGCGGTGAGGCCCGGCTTGCCGAGATAGCCACGCGAAACCTGGTTGCCCGCGACGTAGAGCTCACCGGCGACGCCGAACGGCACCGGCTGCAGCCGGTCGTCGAGCACCGCCACCGACAGACCTGGCAGCGCACGGCCGATCAGACTGGTCGGCAGCTCGGCGGCGCCCGCGTCCATGGTCAGGTGCGAGACGTGCACGGTGGTCTCGGTGATGCCGTACATGTTCACCAATCGCGGTGCGGTGGCATCGTTTCCGTAGCGCGCGCACCAGCGGGTGAGCTGTCTCGGGTCGAGCGCCTCACCGCCGAAGACGATGTAGCGCAACGCCAGTGGCGCGGCTCCGGCGGCTTGGGCGGCGCGGTCGGCCTCGTCGAGCTGAGCGAAGGCCGTCGGTGTCTGGCTCAGCACCGTCACCTGCTCGCGCGCGAGCAGCTCCCTGAACTGCAGCGGTGACCGCGAGGTGATGTGGTCGACCACCACCACCGACGCGCCACCGGCCAGCGCGCACCACAGCTCCCAGACCGAGAAGTCGAAGGCGAAGGAGTGGAACACCGACCACACGTCGTCGGGGTCGAACTCGAACAGCAGCTGGGTGTTGGCGAACAGTTCCAGCACGTTCCGGTGGCTGACGCCGACGCCCTTCGGCAGCCCGGTCGACCCGGAGGTGTAGATGACATAGGCCAGGTGATCGGGCCGCACCGGCGCGCGCCGTTCGGCGGGACGCAGCGGTGTGTTCGGGTAGCCGGGCTGCTCGTCGACGAGCACGACCGGAAGCTCGGGCGCCGGTACCAGGTCGCGTTCGGCCGATGTCGCCAGCAGCACCGTGGGTTTCGCGTCGGCGAGCACATACTCCAGTCGCTGCGCCGGATAGCCGGAGTCGATCGGCAGGTACCCCGCGCCGGAAAGCAGCACGGCGAGCAGCGCGAGCGGAAGCTCCTCGGTGCGCGGAACGGCGACGGCCACCAGAGTTTCCGGTCCCGCGCCGTGCGCGATCAACGCGCGCGCCAGTGCCGAAGCGCGGCCGAGCAGTTCGCCGAAGGTGAGCGAGCGCTCCCCCGCCCGCACCGCGATCGCCTCCGGCCGCTGCGCCGCCTGCGCGGAGATCAGATCGGCCACGGTGACCTCGGGTACCGCGATGCCGGGCGATTCCCCTTCGCGCAGGACCAGTTCGCGCTCGCCGGGGGCGAACACGTCGACATCGCCCACCGGGACCGACGGGTCGGCGACCACGGCGGCGAGCACCCTGGTCCAGCGGTCGGCGAAGTCGGCGACGGTCGCGTGCTCGAACAGGTCGGTCGCGTAGACGAAGGTGGCGGCCATTCCCTGCGGTGCGCCGTCGGCGCCGATGCGTTCGGCCAGCTCCACCTGCAGGTCGAACTTCGCCAGCGGCACGCTGAAGTCGGCGGCCGAGACCGCGAGCCCCGGCAGCGCCAGGTCGGTGCCCGCCATGTTCTGGAAGGTGAGCATCACCTGGAACAGCGGGTGCCGCGCGGTCGAGCGCACCGGCTGCAGCAGGTCGACGAGCCGTTCGAACGGCACGTCGGCGTGACCGAACGCGGCGAGGTCGGCGGCGCGGACCTCGGTGAGCAGGTCGGTGAAGCTGCGGGCCGGGTCGATCTCGGTGCGCAGCACGAGGGTGTTGACGAACATGCCGATCAGGTCGTCGAGCGCCTGTTCGCCGCGCCCGGCGACCGGGGTGCCGACGGCGATGTCGCGGGTGCCGGACAGCCGGGCCAGCAGCACCGCGAGGGCGGCGTGCACGACCATGAACAGCGTCGCGTTGTGCCTGCGGGCCAGCGCGGTCAGGCCGGCGTGGACCGAGGCGGGCACCTGGATGCGCATGGTGTCGCCCGCGCGGCTCGCCACCGCGGGACGCGGCCGGTCGGCGGGCAGTTCCAGCTGTTCGGGCAGGCCCGACAGGGTGCGCCGCCAGAAGGCGACCTGGGCGGCGAGCAGCGACTGTGGATCGTCCTCGGCGCCGAGCAGGGCGCGCTGCCAGAGCGCGTAGTCGGCGTACTGCACCGGCAGCGGCGGCCACTGCGGCGCGCCGCCGCCGCGGCGTTCGGCGTAGGCGGCGAGCAGGTCCCTGGTGAGCGGTGCGAAGGAGAAGCCGTCGCCCGCGATGTGGTGCACCACGCACACCAGTACGTGTTCGGTCGCCGACGATGGGCCGTCCGGCTCGGCCGGGTCGTCCGGTCTGCGCGATTCGGCGATGGCGAGCACGCGGACCCGCACCGGCGGTGCCGCGGTGACGTCGAAGCCGGTCAGCGCGGCTGTCGCGACCGCGGCGGATACCTCGCTCTCGGCGACTTCGAGCAACTCGAAGTCCGGTGCCGCGGCCGGATCGCCTGGGGCGAGCACCACCTGGTGGCCTTCTCCGTCGAGCACGAGCCGATGCTGGTCGCCGTGCGCGTCGCCGTCGAACACCGGGTAGACCGTGCGCAGCACCTCGTGCCTGGTGATCAGGTCGGTGACGGCGGCGTGCAGCGCGGGCAGGTCCAGCCGCCCGGACAGCCGCACCGCCACCGGGATGTTGTCGACCGCGGAGCCGGGATCGAAGCGGTTGAGGAACCACATCCGCTGTTGGGCATACGACAGCGGGACAAGTTCGGGGCGCGGCTGCCTGGTCAGCGGCAGCGCGCGCGCCGAAACCCGCTGCTGCTCGGCCTTGTTGGCGAGCGCGGCGACGGTGGGTGCCTCGAACACGGCCTGCACCGGCACCCGCGCGTCCAGCGCGGCACCGATCCTCGCCACGGCCTGGGCGGCGAGCAGCGAGTCACCGCCGAGTTCGAAGAAGTCGTCGTCGGCGCCGACCCGCCCGGCGCCGTCACGCAGCAACAACGCGGCGAACACGTCGGCCACCACCTGTTCGGCCGGGGTCGCCGGAGCACGGAAGCCGCGCGCGGTGAACACCGGCGTCGGCAGCGCGGCCCGGTCGAGCTTGCCCACCGAGGTGAGCGGCAGTTCGTCGAGCACCATCATCACGGCGGGAATCATGTACGCGGGCAGCGAGCCGGACAGGAATTCGGCCAGCTCGCCGGTGTCCACCGTACGGCCGACCCGCGGCAGCACATACGACACCAGCGCGGTCGCCCCCGACGGCATGGTCTTGCCGACCGTCACCGCGTAATCGAGATCGGGATGGGCGGTGAGGGCGTTGTCGATCTCGCCGAGCTCGATCCGGAAGCCGCGCACCTTCACCTGGAAGTCGGTACGGCCGAGATATTCCAGGGCGCCGCCCGCGCCAGGGTCCGCGGTCCTGGCGGCGGCAGCGGACGGATCGGACGCGACGAGCCTGCGGACCAGGTCACCGGTGCGGTAGAGCCGGTCCGGCCCGAACGGCGAGGCGACGAAGCGCTCCGCGGTGAGCCCCGGCCTGCCCAGATAGCCCTGGGCGAGCGCGGGTCCGGACAGGTAGAGCTCGCCGACCACCCCGGCAGGCACCGGCCGCAATCGGGCGTCGAGTACATACAACCCGATCCCCGGCTCGGCGTGCCCGATGGTGATCGGGGCGTGCGGACGCAACGGCCCGGTGCTGGTGGCGAGGATGGTGGCCTCGGTCGGGCCGTAGCCGTTGTGGAAGGACCGGCCCTCGGTGGCCCAGCGCCCCACCAGTTCCGGCCCGAACCGGTCACCGGCCACCAGCACGACCCGCAGGTCGGGCAGCCCGGCCGGGTCGACCGACTCCAGCGCGCCAGGGGTGATCAGCAGATGGGTGACGCGTTCCCGGCGCAGCAGATCGGAGAGCTCGTAGCCGCCGAAGATCCGGGGCGGTGAGATCACCAGAGTGGCGCCCGCCGTGAACGCCAGCAGCAGCTCGAGCACGGAGACGTCGAAGTTCGGGGAGCAAACGTGCAGCACCCGTGAATTCGCTGTGACACCGAGGTGTTCGCGCTCGGCGGCGGCCAGCGTCGCCAGTCCCGCGTGCGTCACCACGACGCCCTTGGGTTTACCGGTGGAACCGGAGGTGTAGATGACATACGCGGGATGCTGCTCGTCGATCGGGCGGACCCGGTCGGCATAGCTCACCGCGTGCGCGGGCCGGACCGCGATGCGCCCGGCGACCACCGGATCGTCGAGTTCGATCCAGTACAGGCCGGTCCCGAGCGCGGGCCGATGGGTCGCCACGGTGAGCCCGAGCACCGCGCCGGAGTCGGCGACGATGTGCGCGATCCGTTCCCGCGGGTAGGCCGGGTCGACCGGCACATAGGCCGCACCGGTTTTGGCGACCGCCCAAACGGCGAGCACGGACTCGATGGACCTGGCGATCGCGATCGCGACAACGTCACCAGCGCCGATACCGCGATCGATCAGTTCCCGCGCAAGTCGCGAGGATTCCTCGTCGAGTTCCCGATAGGTGAGCTCGCGTTCGGAGCCAGGCATTCCGGTCGGGTTGTATCCGACAGCGATCGACTCGGCCGCGGATTCGACCGCTGCCGTGAGCAACTGACCGAACAGTGGCGTGCCGGTAGTCCGTCGACGACCGGCACGGCCCGTGCGGCGGGGGGTTTCCACAGACCAATACACCTCTCGCGTCCGGCGACGGGGTCGCCGGACAGCCTAGTCCCACCAGATGCTGCCGACGACGCCTCGCCGAGGCATGCGCACGGCATACCTACCCTGTAGCAACGGAATCGTAATCTGCAAGCCACCTGTTACGAGGGCATTCGGCCGCAGCGGCCGGATTTGCCGATGACCTGCGCTGTTGCCGGACAACGGCGGACCATACCCGCCATCGTCCGTCTTCGCCGGGCTTTCCGCAGCGCAACGAGGCCGTACGCGCGAGCGCGACGCCGGATGCTAGCCGGATGCCGGTAGCACCCCGGCCGTCGCCGGGCCGACAGTGGCGAGCGCCACTGCACCGAGCATGTGCTGATGAGTGGCGTCGACCGGGTGGTCGGTGATGATGCCGCTGATGTGTGGGCGCCAGCGGGAGGCGCCGCCCGCCGTGTTCCCGGTGGTCCGCATGGCGGTGAAGTAGGTGAGGTCGCCGGTGAAGCGGGCCGGGACGAGCTGAGTGAGCAGACCGACGGTGTGCAGGGCACCGCGATACATGCCGACGAAGCGGGCCGACGAGATCGGGGTCGAGCCGGCCAGCGCCGCGTGCAGGGCGGTGAGTGCGTCGTCGCCGAGGGCGGCGAGCCGGTCGGCCGGCGGCAGTTGTTCGTCGGGGATGCCGAGCTCACGGAAGGATTCGCGCAGTTCGGCGCCGAAGTCGGCCAGATCGGCGCCGGGCAGGGCATCGAGCATGGTCAGCATGGCCACCGTGTCACCGGCCGCCTGCAACCTGGTCGCCACGGCCTGCGCCAGCACCCCGCCGAGCGACCAGCCCAGCAGATGGTACGGACCAACGGGCTGGGTGGTTCTGATCTCGGCGACGTAGTGGTCGATCAGGTCCTCGACAGTGGCGGGCCGGAAGTCGGGGTCGCGCAGGGCCGGTGACTGGATGCCGATGATCGGCCGGTCCGCGGGCAGGTGCGGGGCGAGACCCGCGTAGGCCCAGGCCAGACCCGACACCGGATGCAGGCAGAACAGCGGTTCCCGATCGCCGTCGCGACGCAGCGGCAGCGTGGTGGCCAGCGCCGCGTCGATGTCACCGCCGAGCGCGGCCGGGCCGGCAGCGAGCCGGGCGCCGAGCCCCGCCACCGTCGGGTCGGCGAAGAACGCGGCCACGGTGAGTTCGGTGCCGGTCCGCGCACGCAGCCGGTGCACGACCCTGGTGGCCAGCAGCGAGTTGCCGCCGAGGGAGAAGAAGTCGTCGTCGCGGCCGGGCGTGGCCACGCCGAGCACCTCGGTGAACGCCTCGGCCACCGCGCGCTCGGTCTCGCCTTCGGGCTCCCGGTAGGTCCGCGGTTCGACGGCGGGTGCCGGCAGGGCGGCGCGATCGAGTTTGCCGTTCGCGTTCAACGGCAGCCGGTCAAGCGCCACCACCGCGGCGGGCACCATGTACGACGGAAGCACCTGCGCCACCGCGGCTTTCACGGTATTCGCGGCGAGCTCGGCGCCTGGCCCCTGCACCACGTACGCGACCAGCCGGTCGCCGAGCCGCGGATCGGCGTCGGCGAGCACGGCGGCCTGCGCGACATTCGGCACGGCGAGCAGCGCCGCTTCGATCTCGCCGAGTTCGATACGGAAGCCGCGGATCTTCACCTGGAAGTCGGTGCGGCCCCGGTATTCCAGCTCACCGTCGGCGGTCCAGGCGACCAGATCGCCGGTGCGGTACATCCGTTCGCCGCTGTCGGGCGCAGCGGCGAACGGGTCGGCGACGAAGCGGTCGGCGGTGAGATCGGGCCGGGCGAAGTAGCCGCGGGCCAGCTGGGCACCGGCCAGATACAGCTCGCCGGAGACCCCGACCGGCACCGGGCGCAAGCGCGCGTCGAGGACGTAGACGCGGCTGTTCCACGCCGGCGTCCCGATCGGCACGGTGCCGCGATCGGCCACTGTGACGCGATGGTCGGTGATCGATACCGCCGCCTCGGTCGGTCCGTAGAGGTTGTGCAGTGCGGCCTGGTTGCGGGCGAGGAATCGCTGCGCCGTCGCCGCCGGCAACGCCTCGCCGATCGCGAGGACCCGCCGCACGGTGGTCGGCAGCGGGCCGTCGGCCTCGGTGAGCAGGGCATCGAGCATCGACGGGACCACGTGCAGTGTGCTCACCGCGCGCTCGCGCAGTACCCCGAGCAGGTAGGCGGGATCGCGATGTCCCTCGGCGTCGGCGATCACCAGCGTGCCGCCGCACACCGCGGCCGACCAGAATTCCCACACCGACAGGTCGAAGGTCGCCGCGGTCTTCAGCAGCACCGAATCCCGGCGATCCAGTCCGAATTCGGCAGTCTTCCAGTGCAACTGGTTGACGATCGCGGCGTGTGACACGGCAACGCCCTTCGGCGTGCCCGTCGACCCGGACGTGAAGATCACATACGCGGTGTTCTCCGGCCGCAGCACCCCGCGACGTTCGCGCGCCGCGATCGGGCCGTCCGCGAAGGCGGACAGGTCGAGAGTGTCGACGGCGACGACTCGGGTCGTGCCCTCCGCGCGCGCGATCGACGACCGGCCCGCTCCCAGCGGGGATGCGCCGACCGGGTCGGCGGCGGACCGACGGGCGACGGCACCCTCGGCATCCGACGACGCCGCGGTGCAGGCATCAGGAGAAATCGGCGCATGGCCTGCGGCGATGCCATCCGGCGTCGCCGAGGTGTCGGTTGGCACCGGTGCGAATTCCACTGCACCAGAGGTCAATACAACCACCGGCGCGGCTGTGTCGAGCACGTGCCGGATGCGCTCGATCGGCTGGGCCGGGTCGACCGGTACGTAGGCCGCGCCGGCCTGGGCCACCGCGTACATGGCGACTACCAGCTCCACCGAGCGCGGAATGGCGAGGGCGACCCGGTCTTCCACACCGACACCCTGGTCGATGAGATACCTGGCGAGCCGGTGCACGCGCGCGGCGAACTCGCGATAGGTGTGCGGAGCGCCGTCGGGCGCGATCAGCGCGATACCGTCCGGGTGCGCGAGCGCGGTATCGGCGAACAGCGACGCGAGGGTGGCAGGGGCGACCGGATGGCCGGTGGCGTTCCAGCCGTGCAGGATTCGGTCGCGCTCCGGCGCGGCGAGCAGGTCGAGTTCGTCGGCCGGTCGCTGCGGTGCGGCGGCCACGGCGGCGAGTACCCGAGCGAAGCGGTCGGCGTAGTCACCCGCGGTGGCGGGGTCGAACAGGTCGGTGGCGTAGGTGAGGACGCCGGTGATGCCCGTGGCGACGCCGTCGGCATCGTAGGTATCGGTGACGATGGCGTGCAGGTCGAACTGGGAGACGGCCAGATCCACGTCGACCGCGTCGACGGCCAGCTCGCCGAGTTCGAGACCGGTGCGGGTGAGGTTCTGGAACGAAAGGCCCACCTGGAACAGCGGATGCCGCGCGGTCGAGCGAGCCGGATTGATCGCCTCGACCAGCCGCTCGAACGGCAGATCGGCATGGGCGAAGACCTGGAGATCGGTATCGCGCTGCCGCGCGAGCAGCTCGGTGAACGGCTCGCCCGGCCGCAGCGTGGTGCGGAAGACCAGGGTGTTGACGAACATGCCGATCAGGTCGTCGAGCGCGGCTTCACCGCGACCCGCGATGGGAGTACCGATGGCGAGGTCGTCGGTGCCGGCCATCCGCGCTAGCGTCACCGCCAGCGCGGTGTGCACCACCATGAACAGGGTCGCGCCCTGCGCGCGGGCCAGCGCCACCAGCGCGCGGTGGGTTTCAGCGTCGATCTCGATCGGCACCCGGCCGCCCGCGAACGACTGCACGGCGGGGCGCGGGCGGTCGGCGGGCAGATCGAGCTGGTCGGGCAGCCCGGCGAGGGCGTCACGCCAGTACGCGAGCTGGGCCGTGGCCAGCGACTCCGGATCGTCCTCGCTACCGAGCAGATCCCGCTGCCACAGCGCGTAGTCAGCGTACTGGACGGCCAGCGGCTGCCACTGCGGCGCCTTGCCCGCCGAGCGTGCGGCGTAGGCGAGCATGAGATCCCTGGTCAGCGGGGTCAGCGAGGAACCGTCACCGGCGATGTGGTGAACCACCACCGCCAGCACCGACTCGTCGGCATCGAGCCGCAGCAGCGCCACCCGCAGCGGGACCTCGGCGCGCACATCGAATCCGGTCGAGCCGAGCGCGTGCATGGCCGCGGCGAGCTCGTCCGCCGCGATGTCGCGCACCTCGAGTTGTGGGGTGGCCGCCGATTCGGGCAGCACCTGCTGAATCGGGTCGCCGTCGGTCTCGGGATAAACGGTGCGCAGGGTCTCGTGCCTGGCCACCAGATCGGCGACGGCGGCCCGCAGCGCGTCCACATCGATGGTGCCGCCCAGGCGCACCGCCATCGGGATGTTGTAGGCGACCGATTCCGGGTCGAACTGGTTGAGGAACCACATGCGCCGCTGCGCCAGCGACAGCGGAATCCGGTCCGGGCGTTGCCGGGCGACCAGCGCGGGCCGCGCACCGGCACCGGCGGCGTCGGCCAGGCGCTCGGCCAGCGCCGCCACGGTCGGCGCCTCGAACAGCAGGCGCACCGGGAAGTCGGTGTCCAGCGCGGCGCCGAGCCGGGCCGCGACCTGGGTGGCAAGCAACGAATTGCCGCCGAGTGCGAAGAAGTCGTCGTCGAGTCCGAGCCGGGTGTCGGCACCGAGGTCGAGCACCTGGGCGAAGGTGCCCGCCACGATCTGCTGCACCGGCGTCGCGGGCGCCCGGTACTCGGCGTGCTCGAGGACCGGCTCGGGCAGGGCGCGACGGTCGAGCTTGCCGACCGGGGTGAGCGGGATGGTGTCGAGTTCCATCAGCGTCGTCGGCACCATGTGCGCGGGCAGGCGGCGTTCGGCGAACGCGATGAGCGCCGCGGTATCGACCGCGGCACCGGGCGCGGCGTGCACGTAGGACACCAGAATCGTGGCGCCGGTATCGAGTTCGTGTCCGAGCGTGACCGCGAAGTCGACACTCTCGTGCGCGGCCAGGACCGCGTCGATCTCGCCGAGCTCGATCCGGAAGCCGCGGATCTTCACCTGGAAGTCGTTGCGGCCCATGTATTCCAGCGCGCCGATCGCGGAGCCTGACCACGTGGCGTCCGCGGCGGCGGCGCCATCGGGCACCGTGGTCCAGCGGACGAGGTCGCCGGTCCGGTAGAGCCGGGAACCGGCCGGGTCGAACGGGTTCGCCACGAATCGCGATGCGGTGAGGCCAGGGCGGGCGTGATACCCGCGCGCCAGCTGGGCGCCGGTGATGTAGAGCTCGCCGGTGACCCCAGGCGGGACGGGGCCGAGCCGGTCGTCGAGAACGTACTCGGCCACCCCGCTCATCGGGGCGCCGATCGTCACCGGATCGCCCGGCTTCAGCGGTGCGCTGATATTGGCCAGGATCGTGGTCTCGGTGGGGCCGTACACATTGCGGAACTGCCGGTGCGTGCCATCGGCAAGCGGAATCGACCAGCGCCGCACCAGATCCGGCGGCCACGCCTCGCCGCCGACGGTGACGACCCGGAAGTCGTCGAGTCCGGTCGGGTCGATGGAGGCCAGCGCGGCCGGAGTGATGAACGCGTGGGTCACCCGTTCCCTGCGCAGCAGCGCGGCGAGACCGTCCCCGCCGTACACGCTGGGATCGACGACCACCATGGTCGCGCCCGACCCGGCCGCGAGCAGCAGCTCCAGCATCGACGCGTCGAACGAGGGCGACGCGAAATGCAGGGTGCGCGAGGCCGGTTCGACGCAGTACTTGGCGCGCTGCTCGGCGGTGAAACCGGCGAGTCCGGCCTGGGTGACGGCGACGCCCTTGGGCAGGCCGGTGGAGCCGGAGGTGTAGATGAGGTAGGCGAGGTCCTCGGCGCGGATCGACCGCAGCCGGTCGGCGTTGGTCACCGGATCACCGGCGAACTCGTCGAGCCGTGGCGCGATCGCGGGATCGTCGACGGCCAGCCACGCCACCTCGGCGGGCAGCCGGTCGGCCACCGCGGTCACGGTGAGGCCGAAGACGGCGCCGGAGTCGGCGACCATGTGCGCCACCCGGTCCGCCGGATAGTTCGGGTCGACCGGAACGAAACCCGCGCCCGTCTTGGCCACCGCCCACACCGCGAGCACCGACTCGATGGAACGCGAAATCCCCAGCGCCACCAGGTCGCCCGCACCGATGCCGCGGGCGATCAGCAGCCGGGCGATCCGGTTCGACCGTTCGTCGAGTTCGGCGTAGGTCAGGCTACCGAGGGTGCGCTCGGCGTCGGCCAGCACCACGGCGACACCGTCGGGGTTGATCTCCACCGCGGTGGCGAGCAGCTGCGGCAGCGCGGTCACCCTGGCCCGGCGCGTGCGCACCGGCCGGGTCCGTACCGGCTTCGTCATCGCGAATCCACCTCACCCATCACCGAAACTCCTTGTGCCGCAGCCGAAGACACGGCTCAGGCGCCCTGGGTACGCGCGTCTCCGAGCACCAGGACCACCTCGGCGTCGCCAACCGTATCCGGCGCGGCGTCGTCGGCGATCACCGCCCGCAGATCCGCGAGCCCCGCAGTGTCGATCGTTGCCAGCCCGGCCCGGTCGCCGAACAGGTGCGTCACCCATTCCTCGGCGAGCGCCTCGGACAGCTCGGCCGCCGTGGGCACGAGCACCATCGATGCGCCCGCGACACCGGCGGCGACCGGCTCGACCAGCGCCGCGAAACCGTCCGGCGCGCCGCCCGCGTAGGTCCGCGACTCGAAGGTCAGGTCGGTGTCGGTGCGCACCCGCGCGCCCGCGGTGGCGAGGTCGTCGTAGCTGCGCACGCCGTCGGGGCCGACGAAGGCCGGGTCGCCGCCGCGCAGTGCCCTGGTGCGGTCGGCGTAGGTCACCGGGCGCGCCGACTGGGTGGACAGTTCGGTGCGCACGGCCGGATCGTCGAGCACCAGCCATGCCAGCTCGCCGGTGCCCGGCGCCCCGGCGGTGATGCCGATCTTGGCGGTCGGCTCGGCGGGCAGCTCGCCGGGGAACGCCACCACGGCGGCACCGGACTTGAGCACCGCCCAGACCGCGACGGCCCAGTCGGTCCCGCGCGGAAGGTCGACGGCGACACCGGATCCCGGCCCGAACCCGCGCCCGATCAGCAGCCGCGCCAGGCGCGAGGATCGCGCGTCGAGCTGCTCGTAGCTGAGTGCCTCCTCGCCCCAGACCAGGGCGGGACCGTCCGGGTCGTCCTCGGCGGCGGCGGTGAAGGCCTGGGCCAGCGTGGTGCCGCCGGCCGGCGAGGTCGGGGCGGGCGCCTGCGCGGCACCGGCGAGCAGCCGGGCGCGCTCCTGCTCGTCGAGGATGTCGATATCGCCGACGCGGACCTGCGGGTCGGCGGCGACCGCGGTCAGGATGCGGGCGAACCGATCGCCGAGCGTACGCACCGTCGACTCGTCGAACAGGTCGGTGGCGTAGTTGAACAGGGCGACCAACTCGCCGGGCTGCCCCTCGGCGGTGAAGCGTGGCTCGACATCGACCTGCAGGTCGAACTTCGCCGCCACCGCGGTCTCCAGCGCCTGCACGGTGAGCCCGGGCAGCTCCAGCGCGGCCACCTCGTTGTTGCTGAAGGTCAGTGCCACCTGGAACAGCGGATTGTGCGCGCTGCCCTTGCCCGGCGCGACCGCCTCGGCGACCCGCTCGAACGGCAGGTCGGCGTGCCCGAAGGCACCGAGATCGGTCTCGCGGGCCAGATCGACCGCCTCGTCGAAGGAACCGGCCGGGTCGAGCACCGTGCGCAGGGTTAGCGTGTTGACGAACATGCCGACAAGTTCGTCGAGTGCCCGCTCACCGCGGCCTGCGACGGCGGTGCCGATCGCGATGTCGGTGGTGCCGGACAGCCGGGCCAGCAGCACCGCCAGTGCCGCGTGCACGACCATGAACAGCGACGACTTGTGTTCGCGCGCGATGTGTTCCAGCTGGGCGTGCACCTCGGCGGGCAACCGCAGCTCGGTGGTGGCCCCGCGCAGGGTCGGCACCGCGGGACGCGGGCGGTCCTGCGGCAGTTCGAGCAGCGGCGGCACCCCGGCCAGCTGATCACGCCAGTAGTCGAGCTGAGCGGCGGCCACCGAGCCTGGCTCGTCATCGGCGCCGACCACTTCGCGCTGCCACAGCGCGAAGTCGGCGTACTGCACCGGCAGCGGCGTCCAGACCGGTCGCTGCCCGGCGGCACGGGCGACGTAGGCCGTCATCAGATCGCGGGCGAGCGGGGCGAGCGAGGCACCGTCGGCGCAGATGTGGTGCACGACGAACACCAGCAGCCAGTCGGCCGTCGAGCCATCGGTGAGCAGCCTGATCCGCACCGGCGCCGCGGTGGTGACGTCGAATCCGGTGCCGACCAGTTCGGCGGTACGGCCGAGCACATCGCCGGTCGTCTCCACCTCGAGTCCGTTCGGCAGCACCTGGTCGACCGGCAGGATCTCCTGGGCGGCCGTGCCGTCCACCGCCGCGGGGGCGGCGCCATGGAACACCGGGAAGCGGGTGCGCAGCGATTCGTGCCTGCCGAGCACATCGGTGACGGCCGCGCCGAGCGCGGCCACGTCGAGCTCGCCGGTGAGGCGGATCGCGAAGGGCAGGTTGTAGGACGCCGAGGCCGGGTCGAGCTGGTTGAGTACCCACATGCGCTGCTGGGCCAGCGAGAGCGGAATCCGCTGCGGCCGTTCGGCGGCCACCAGCGCGGGCCGTGCCGACGCGCCACCGGCGGCGACCCGTGCGGCCAGCGCGGTCACGGTCGGCGCCTCGAACAGGTCGCGAATGGTGACCTCGGCGTCGAGCGCCTCGTTGATCCTGGCGATCGCGCGGGTGGCCAGCAGTGAGTTGCCGCCGAGCGCGAAGTAGTCGTCGTCGGCGCCGACCCTGGCCATCCCGAGCAGCTCGGCGTAGACGCCTGCCACGATCTCCTCGGTGGGCGTCGCGGGCGCGCGAAATTCGCTCGCGGTGAAGGTGGGCGCAGGCAGCGCCTTGCGGTCCAGCTTGCCGCTCGGGTTGAGCGGGAACTCCGCCAGCTCGACGAGCAAGGCCGGAATCATGTACGCGGGCAGGGCCGTACCGATCGCGGCCAGCAGCGACGCCTGCTCGATCGCGGCACCGGGCTTGGGCACCACGTACGCCACCAGCTGTTCCCCGGCAGGCGAATCGGCGACGATCGCGACGGCCTGACTCACCGACGGCTGCGCGAGCAGCGCGGTCTCGATCTCACCGAGCTCGATCCGCTGTCCACGGAACTTCACCTGGAAGTCGGTGCGGCCCAGGTATTCCAGCGTTCCGCTGCCGTCCGGCCTGGTCCGCCAGACCGCCAGGTCACCGGTGCGGTACATGCGCTTGCCCGGCGTGAACGGGTTGGCGACGAAGCGATCCGCGGTGATGTCGGGGCGGGCCACATACCCTCGGGCGAGCTGGTCACCGGCGAGGTACAGCTCACCGACGACCCCGGCGGGAACCGGGCGCAACCGCGAATCCAGCACGTAGACCTGGGTATTCCACTCCGGCACACCGATCGGCACCGAGCCGCGGCCCGGTTCGCTCGCAGGCCAGTAGGTCACCGAGACGGCGGCCTCGGTCGGCCCGTACAGGTTGTGCACCCGCGCGTCGGAGACCGCGTCCATCGCGGCGACGGTCTCCGGCGGCAGTGCCTCGCCGACCGCGAACACCTCGCGCAGCGTCGGCACGGCACCCGGCGCGGTGTTGGCGGCGAACACCGTGAGCATCGACGGCACGAAGTCGGTCACCGTCACGCGTTGCGCCGCGATCGTTTCGGCGATGTAGGCCGGGTCGCGATGCCCGTCGTGGGTGGCGACGACCAGCTTCGCCCCTGTGCGCAGCGGCATGAAGTAGCCCCACAGCGACACGTCGAAGGTGGTCGCGGTCTTCTGCAGGTACACATCGCCGGGACCGAGCGGGTACTCGGCGAGCATCCAGCTGATCTGATTGTCGATCGCCCCGTGCGGCACCGCGACACCCTTCGGGCGGCCGGTGGAACCCGAGGTGAACAGCACATAGGCCGGGTGCGCGGGCAGCAGCGGACGAGCCAGCTCCGCGGCGGCCACCGGCGTGGTGGAGAAGTCTTGCAGCGCAACGGTATCGAGCAAGACCGCAGGCATGCCCGCGGGCACCTCGATCGCATCCGAGGTGGTGGTGAGTACACACACCGGGCGCGCGGTATCGAGAATGTAGGCGATCCGCTCGGCCGGGTGATCCGGATCGAGCGGCACATACGCGCCACCGGCGGTGACGATCGCGTACATACCGACCACCAGATCCAGCGAACGGCGTACGGCCAGACCGACATACGATTCCGGCCCGACACCATCGGCGATCAGCTTGCGCGCCAGCCGGTTGACCCGCTCGTCGAACTCACGATAGGTGAGCTGCGCGCCCTCGTACGACAGCGCGACCGCATCGGGGTGCGCCGCGACCGCGCGCCGGTAGCCGTCGAGCAACAGCGAAGGCGCGAGCTCGTGCCCGGTGTCGTTCCACCGCACCAGGATTCGGTCCAGCTCGGCCTGATCCATCAGGTCGTGCCCGCCGATCGGCGCGGTCGGGTCGGCGACGATTCCGGTGAGCAGCCGCAGGAATCGTTCGGCGATGGACTCGACGGTGGCCGCGTCGAACAGATCGGCCGAATAGGTGAGCCCGACCCCGATGCCGTGCGGCGCACCGTGGCGATCGGTGTCCTCCACCATCTCGAACTGCAGGTCGAACTTCGCGAACGGAATGCTCAGCTCGACCCCACTGACCGTCATGCCAGGCAGCTCGAGCGCGGTGCGCGACATGTTCTGGAAGGCCAGCATCACCTGGAACAGCGGGTGCCTGGTGGTGGAGCGAGCCGGGTCCAGCAGCTCGACCAGGCGCTCGAACGGCACGTCGGCATGGCCGAAAGCGGCGACGTCGGTGGCCCTGGTGTGGGCGAGCAGCGCGTCGAAACCGGCCGCCGGGTCGACCTGGGTGCGCAGCACCAGGGTGTTGACGAACATGCCGATCAGATCGTCGAGGGCCGCGTCACCGCGCCCGGCCACCGGGGTACCGATGGCGATGTCGCCGGTGCCCGACAGCCGGGCGAGCAGGGCCGACAGCGCGGCGTGCACCACCATGAACAACGTCGAGTTGTGGGCGTGCGCCAGTTCGTCCAAGCCTGCGTGCACGTCGGCGGGGATACGGAAGTCGAGGGTGGCGCCACGGTAGGTGGCGACGGTCGGGCGCGAGCGGTCGGTCGGCAGCTCGAGCTGGTCGGGCAAGCCGGCCAGCTGGGTGCGCCAGAAGTCGATCTGCTGGGTCAGTACCGACTCCGGGTCGTCCTCGGTGCCGAGCACCTCGCGCTGCCAGAGCGTGAAATCCGCGTACTGCACAGCCAATTCGGGCAGCCGCGGTTCGGCGCCCGCGCTGCGCTGCACGTAGGCGCCCATCAGGTCACGGGTCAGCGGTCCCATCGATACGCCGTCGCCCGCGATGTGGTGGACCACGCACACCAGCACGTGCTCGTCGTCGCGCAGCCGCAGCAGGCGCAGCCGGATCGGCGGCGCGAGCGCGACATCGAACCCGACGCCCGCGGTCTCGGCGACCAGCGCGGGCACCTCGGCCTCGGTGACGGTCTCGACGTCGAGCGCGGGCACCGCGCGCGGATCCGACAGCGGCAGGATCAGCTGCTGGCCCGCCCCGTCGACCTGCGGGTACATCGTGCGCAGCACTTCGTGCCTGGCGACCAGGTCGCGCACCGCGGCGCGCAGGGCGTCGGGATCGAGCGCGCCGGTGAGCCGCACGGCCATTGGCATGTTGTTGACCGCGCTCGCCGGATCGAAGCGGTTGAGGAACCACATCCGCTGCTGCGCGAACGACAGCGGAATGATCTCGGGCCGCTGCTGGGGCACCAGTTGCTGTCCCGAGCCGGTTCCGATGTGGCGTTCAACCCGCTCGGCCAGCGCGGCGACGGTACTCGCCTCGAACAGCACCTGCACCGGCACCCTGGTGTCGAGCGCGGCACCGATCCTGGTGGCGGCCTGCGCGGCGAGCAGGGAGTTGCCGCCGAGCTCGAAGAAGTCGTCGTCGGCGCCGACCCGGATCTCCTCGGCACCGCCGGCGGTGAGCAGCGCCGCGAAGACCTCGGCGACGATCTCCTGCACCGGGGTCGACGGTGCGCGGAACTCACGCGCGGCGAAGACCGGTTCGGGCAGCGCCTTGCGGTCCAGCTTGCCCACCGGAGTCAGCGGGATCTGCTCGAGCACCATGATCGAGGCCGGAATCATGTAGCCGGGCAACGTTTCCGCGAGGAACGCGTCGAGGGCGGCGACATCGATCGTGGCGCCTGCCCGCGGCAGCACATACGACACCAGCGCGGTGACGCCGGAGGGCAGGGTCTTGCCGAGGGTGGCCGCGAAATCGATGTCGGGGTGCGCGGTGAGGGCGTTGTCGATCTCGCCGAGCTCGATCCGGAAGCCGCGGATCTTCACCTGGAAGTCCGAGCGGCCCATGTATTCGATGACACCGTCCGCCGATTCGGCCCGCCGCACCAGGTCGCCCGTGCGGTACAGCCGTGCGTTGGCGTCCCCGCCCTGCGCACCGAACGGGCTGGCGACGAATCGTTCCGCGGTCAGACCCGGCCGGTTCAGGTAGCCCTGTGCCAGGGCCGGGCCGGACAGATACAGCTCGCCGATCACCCCGGCAGGCACCGGGCGCAGCCGCGAGTCAAGGACGAACGCACCGACACCGGCGATCGCGGAACCGATCGTCACCGGGGCGGCGGGGTCCATCGGGGGCGTACTGGTGGCGAGGATGGTGGCCTCGGTCGGGCCGTAGCCGTTGTAGAACTCCCGCTCACCGACCGCCCAGCGGCCGACCAGTTCCGGCCCGAACTTGTCACCGGCGACCACGACGACCCGCAGCTCGTCCAGCTCGGCGGGGTCCACCGACTCCAGCGCGCCCGGCGTGATCAGCATGTGCGAAACCCGTTCGCGGCGCAGCAGATCCGCGAGTTCGAAGCCGCCGAACACCTGCGGCGGCGCGATCACCAGGGTGGCGCCGGCCGAGAACGCCAGCAGCAGTTCGAGCACCGAGACGTCGAAGTTCGGCGAGCACACGTGCAGCACGCGCGCCTCGGCGGTGACGCGGTAGTGCTCGCGCTCGGCGGCGACCAGCGGGGCCAGCCCGGTGTGGGTCACCACGACGCCCTTGGGCTTGCCGGTGGAACCGGAGGTGTAGATCAGGTAGGCGGGGTGCCGCTCGTCGAGGGTGCGGACCCGGTCGGCGTAGGAGACGGGGTGCGCGGGCCTGGTGGCGATGGCGGCGGCGGTGGCCGGATCGTCGAGTTCCAGCCAGGGCAGCGAGTCACCGAGGACGTGCCGGTGCGCGGTGGTGGTGAGTCCGAGCACCGCACCGGAGTCGGCCAGGATGTGGGCGATGCGGTCGGCCGGATAGTTCGGGTCGACCGGCACATAGGCGGCGCCGGTCTTGGCGATGGCCCACACCGCGAGCACCGACTCGAGGCTACGGGCGATGCCGATGGCCACCACGTCGCCGGGGCCGATCCCGCGCGCGATGAGTTCCCTCGCCAGCCGCGCTGACTCCTGATCGAACTCGGAATAGGTGAGTTCGCGCTGGTCGGCGGGCTCGCCGGTGGGGTTGAACCGGACGGCGACCCGGTTAGCCGACGACTCGACCGCACCGGTCAGCAACTGCCCGAAGGTGGGACTGCTCGACCGGCGACGGCGGGTACCGCGGGCAGAACGGCGGGCAGTTTCCATTCGGGTCATTCACCTCTCATCGAGCAGATCGAGCCATCATATCGAGCATCGACAGTCCGACCGAATGTCGCGCCGGTACCCCACCCCGATTCCGGTGCCCACCATTGCGTGGGCACCGAGAAGTATCGAACCACGGGTATACCGCGTTGCCTGATCACACGGCAAAGTGACGGGGTTCATACCGAACCTCCGCCACTCCGCTTTCCAGCGTATATCCGCCCTCGAACGCTCAGTGCGCGGAGGGGCCCCACTCCATCGGCACACCCTTGGACGCGAGGTAGGGCAGCGGGTCGATCTTGGTGCCGCCCTGATCCCAGATCTCGAGGTGCAGATGCGGCCCGGTGGACTGGCCGCGGTTACCGACGGTCGCGATGACATCGCCCGCGTTCACCCGCTGCCCCTGGCTGACCAGCATCTCGTTGACGTGGCCGTAGACGGCGGTGGTGCCGTCGTCCTGCAGCACCCGCACCCACAGGCCGAAGCCGGAGGCCGGGCCCGCCTCGATGACGGTGCCGCTGGACACGGAGTGGATGGGGGCACCGAGCGCGTCGGCGAAGTCGACGCCGTAGTGCATGGCACCCCAGCGGGCACCGAAACCGGAGCTGATCGGGCCCGCGACCGGGCGCGCGGCCTGCGGCGGCGCGACCTGGTGCTGGATGCCCTGGATGAAGTCCTCGACCTGCGCGAGCGGGGCGGAGATCTCCGGCGGCAGGTTGCCGATGCCGAACGGCGCGGCGACGGGCGCGGCGATCGGCGCGGCCACCGCGTCGACCTGCGCGGGCTCCTCGGCGACCGGGGCGGCGGCGTGCTGCGCGGCGATCAGGCTGACCTCGGCGGCCTCGCGAGCGGAATCGGGGACGACGGATTCCTCGACGTCGTCCTTCTGCGTCGGCAGCAGCGGGGCCGCGTAGGCGATGGAGGGGGCGACCTGGGCGGCGATGCCAACCAGCGCGCCGGTGGCGACCGCGGCGCTGGCGGCGACCCGGACGCGATCGGTCCTGGACGGTTCGGCGCGGTGCCGGCTCGGACGCCCAGTGCCTCCGTCACCCAGCAGGGTCTGGACGGAGATGGATTCGGGGCCCATACGGTGCTGCGACAACGTTTCGTCCTAGCGTCCGGCAACAAGGAGAACGAAACCGGTGTTCCGACCGGCCCGGGAATCGCCTTCGCGGTTCCCGCTGCCGGCCCGTGGATAACGGTTCGGCATCCGTTGTGACGGGAACTCTACCCTGCCGTGACCATTCCGCAACCTTCTGTGTCGAAGTCCCAGGTAGCAGCCGTGTCCGAGCGTAACGATCACATTGCCGAGGCCGTGATCGGCGCCGCCAACGGACGCTGACGGTCCGGCGACGGGCCAGACTCGGGGGCATGGTGCTCGAGAGCTTGCGTGTCCCCATCGTCGCCGCGCCCATGGCGGGCGGCCCGTCCACTCCCGAACTGGTGGCCGCCGTCTCGGCGGCGGGCGGCTTCGGCCAGCTCGCCGCCGGCTACCTGAGCCCCTCGGCGATGGCCGACCAGATCGCGGCCACCAGAGCGGCGACCACGGCCCCGTTCGGGATGAATCTGTTCGCGCCGGGACCGGTGACCGATCCCGCGAGCTACGCGGGCTACCTCGCCGAACTCGGCGTCGAGTACCCGCTCGGCACGCCCAAGCACGACACCGACGCCTGGACCGACAAGCTCGACCTGCTGGTGGCCGACCCGGTCGCGGTGGTGTCGACGACCTTCGGCTGCCCGACCGCCGTCGAAGTCGACCGGCTGCACGCGGTCGGCACCGAGGTGTGGGTGACGGTCACCTCCCCCGCCGAGGCGCTGATCGCCCTCGACGCGGGCGCCGACGCGCTGGTCGCCCAGGGCGCCGAGGCGGGCGGGCACCGCGCGAGCTTCCTCGACGATCCGGCCGAGGACACCGTCGACCCGCCCGGGCTGCTGACCCTCATCCAGTTGCTCAGCGCGGTCACCGCCCGGCCGATCGTGGCCGCGGGTGGCATCGCGACCGGCGCCGGCCTCGCCGCCGTCCTCGCCGCGGGCGCCGCGGCGGGGCAACTCGGTACCGCGCTGCTGCGCTGCCCGGAAGCAGGCACCAACGCCGTACACCGTGGCGCGATCGGCTCGACGGAGCCGACGATGCTCACCCGCGCCTTCACCGGACGACGGGCGCGCGGAATCCGCAACGGTTTTCTCGCGCGGCACACCGCGAACGCCCCAGCCGCCTACCCCGAAATTCATTACGCCACCGCGCCGTTGCGCGCCCAGGCACGGGCCGCGGGCAACCCCGACGAGGTGAATCTGTGGGCGGGGCAAGCGCATTCGCTGACCCGCGAGCAATCGGTTAGCGAACTGGTCGGCGAGCTGGCTGCCGAGGCGAAAAACGCACTCCGAAAAGCACTTTCGGAGTGAATCCAGGGTTGTTGACAACGGATTTCGTTTAGACTCGAAGGGGCATCGCATCCCGCCGACCACCCCCAAGCAGGAGGAGAGCGCCATGTCCCTCGATGTGCCAGCAGCACTGCTCGAACGCGCCGAACAGGGCGATATCGACGACGCGGAATTCGTCGAATGCGTCCGCACGTCACTGCCGTACGCCTGGGAAGTCGTCAGTCGCGTCGCCGGTGAACTGCGCGACGGTGACGCCGAATTCGCCGACAACGTGGTACCGCCGCCGGACGAGGTGGCCCGTGGCCAGCTGCTGCGCGCCCTGGCATCCGATGCCATTCGCGGCGGCCTGGAACGGCACTTCGGCGTGAAGCTGGCCTTCCAGAACTGCCACCGGGTCGCGGCCTTCCCGCTCGCCGCGGTCGGCGGCGAGACCTACACCCGCTACATCAGCCCGCGCGCCCAGCTGCTCAACCAGAGCCCCGAGCTGCGCAACTGCTGAGATCTCGGCGGCTGGCGCCGCGGTCGCGGCCCGTCCGATTCTTCCCTCCTCCGCTCAGTCGCTTCGCTCCATCGCCGGCATCAGTCCAGAATCGGGCGGGCCGCGATGTAGGCGATGCGGAGCGGTCGAGGGGCTCGATCGCGGACACCAACGGCGGGCGTGGAAACCCTTCCACGCCCGCCGTTGTCGTGCTCACTCCGCGGTGACGACCTCGAGCTCGCCCTCCGCGTACTGCGCGCGCAGCCGCTTCTTGTCGAACTTGCCGACGCTGGTCTTGGGCACCTCGGCGATGAAGGTCCAGCGCTCTGGCAGCTGCCACTTGGCGAACTTGTCGGCCAGGAAGCCCTTCAGCTCGGCGGCCTCGGCTGCGGCGCCCTCGGCCAGCACGATGGCGACCAGCGGGCGCTCGTCCCACTTCTCGTCCGGCACGCCGATCACCGCGGCCTCGGCGACGGCCGGGTGGCCCATCACGGCATTCTCCAGATCCACCGAGGAGATCCACTCGCCACCGGACTTGATCACGTCCTTGGAGCGGTCGACCAGGGTGAGGTAGCCGTTGGGGCTGATCTTGCCGACGTCACCGGTGCGCAGCCAGCCGTCGTCGAACTTGTCCGGGTCGATCTCGGCGCCGGTGGGCGAGTAGTAGGAGCCGGTGATCCAGGCACCACGCACCTCGAGCTCGCCGAGCGACTCACCGTCGTTGGGCACGACCTTGCCGTCGTCACCCACCAGCCTGGCCTCGACATTGGCCGGGAAGCGGCCCTGTGTGTAGCGGTAGGCCCACGCCTCCTCGCCCTCGACACCGGCGGGCGCGTGCGCGACGCTGCCCAGCGGCGAGGTCTCGGTCATGCCCCAGGCGTGCAGGATGCGCACGCCGTGCTTCTCCTCGAATGCCCGCATCATCGACGGCGGCACCGCGGATCCACCGACGACGGCGGTGCGCAGGTGCGAGATGTCCTGCGGCTGCGCGGCGAGCCCGGCCAGCACGCCACCCCAGATGGTCGGCACGGCGGCGGCGAAGGAGGGCTTCTCGGCGGCCATCATCTCCAGCAGCGGACCCGGCTGCAGGAAACGGTCCGGCATCAGGATGTTGGCGCCCGACATGAGCGCCGCGTACGGCAGGCCCCACGCGTTGGCGTGGAACAGCGGCACGATCGCGAGCACGTAGTCGCCGCCGTGGAAACCCATGCCGTTGGGCGAGTTCACCTGCATGGCGTGCAGCCAGTTGGACCGGTGCGAGTAGACGACGCCCTTGGGGTCGCCGGTGGTGCCGGAGGTGTAGCACATCGCGGCGGCCGAGCGCTCGTCGATGACGGGGAAGTCGAATTCGGCGGACTGGGCGTCGAGCAGTTCGCGGTAGGAATGCACGGTGACGCCGTCGGGCGCGGTGAGCGCCGACGCGTCGCCGTTGACCACGATCACATGCTTGACCGTCTTCAGGTTCGGCAGGTGCTGCGCGAACAGCGGCACCAGCGTGCCGTCGACCAGCACGACCTTGTCCTCGGCGTGGTTGGCGACGAACACCAGCTGCTCGGGGAAAAGCCGGATGTTGAGCGCGTGCAGCACCGCGCCCATCGCGGGCACCGCGATGTAGGCGGTCATGTGCTCGTTGTTGTTCCACATGAAGGTGCCGACCCGGTCACCCACCTCGACACCGAGCCCGCGCAACGCGTTGGCCAGCCGTGCGGAGTCGGCGCCGAGCTCGCGGTAGGTCATGGTGCGCACCCCGTCGCCGGTCCAGGTGGACACGGTCGAATCACCCTGGAAAGTGGCGGCATAGTTGAGCAGTTTGGCCAGCGACAGCTGGTCGTCCTGCATGGTGCTCAGCATCGAAAACTCCTTCGGTCCCGCCGCGGCATGAGCCGCGTCACATCGGATGCTACCGAAAAGAGACCTGGCGGCAATTGTTTCCCAGAGCAACTTTTCCGGGTGAACGGCGTGTTCCGTGTCAAGCGTGTGGTGGTTCGGCATTCGGCCCACGGTGATGCGCCGGCACGCCGGGGCCGGCGTGCTCGGCATTGTGCACGGCGTCGACGACGAGCCTGCGCACATGATCGTTGTCGAGGCTGTAATAGATGGTGGTGCCGTCGCGCCGGGTGCGCACCAGCCTGGCCATCCGCAGCTTCGCCAGGTGCTGCGAGACCGACGGCCCCGCCTTGCCGACCATGGTGGCGAGTTCGTTCACCGACAGTTCCCGATCGGCCAGCGCCCACAGCACCCGCACCCTGGTCGCGTCGGCCAGCATCCGGAAGACCTCGACCACCAGGGCGACCTGGTCGTCGGCCAGCGGGCGGGCCTGATGGTCTGCGTCCATGCGCCGATGGTAGGTCCCGGCACGTGCGCTGATGCCGCGCCCAGCGCACACAAGTCGCGCGAACGGTCGCGATCCGGACCACTGCGCCGAAGAGTGTGCGAGCTGCGCGGCGTTGACCCGGCTATCGCCCCAGCGCGATCTCGGCAAGCGCGGTCCAATCGGCGAGCACCTGCTTGCGGCGCACCCGGTCGCGCCCGACCATCTCGTCCAGAGTGGCGCCGCGGACCAGGTTGATGGTGAGCCAGAAGGCGCTTTCCAGCCGGTCGCGGCGGATGCCGGGGTCGATGAGCCCGGCGCAGCGATCGAGCAGTTCCACGGTCAGCTCATGCTGCACGCGCAGCATTTCGCGCCGCAGCGGCGGATCGTTGGCGATGCCGACATACAGCTCCACCGAGGCCCGTCCGAGCTGACCCGCGAAGGTCGCGGTGACCAGCTCTACGAGCACCGCCCCGGCCGCGCTGGCACCGGCGAGCCCTTTCGCCTTGCGCTGCATGGCTTCCCGCTGCCGCTCGGTGAGGTGCCCGATGGTCTGGGCGAAGAGTTCGGCGCGGGTGTGGAACTGGTGCAGCTGCGCGCCGCGGGTGACCCCGGCCCTGGCGGTGATGTCGGCGATCGAGGCGCCCGCGTAGCCGACCTCGGCCAGGCTCTCGATCGCGGCATCGAGCAGCAGCGTCCGCGTTCGCAGACTCTTCTCCTGATGCTTGTTCGGCGGAAGTTCGGGCATCGGCCCAGTATAGACCTAGAAAATTCCGTGCTTCCTTGCATGCAATTCAGTGCTGGACGTAATGTGTCTGGCATGCCTGTTGACCGGATGCTGCCCACCGACGAAGCGCGTGACCTGATCGAGCTCACCCGCGACATCGCCGACAAGGTGCTCGAACCGAGGGTCACCGAGAGCGAGAAGACCGGCGTTTTCCCCGACGGCGTGTTCCCCGCACTCGGCGCGGCCGGGCTGCTGAGCCTGCCGTACCCGGAGGAATTCGGCGGCGGCGCCCAGCCGTACGAGGTGTATCTGCAAGTTCTCGAGGAGCTGGCCAGCCGGTGGGCCGCGGTCGCGGTGGCGGTGAGCGTGCACGGCCTGTCCTGCCATCCACTGTTCACCTTCGGCACCGAAGCGCAGCGACAGCAGTGGTTGGCGGGCATGCTGTCGGGCGAAACCATCGGCGCCTACAGCCTTTCCGAGGCGCACGCCGGTTCCGACGCGGCCGCGCTGCGCTGCCGCGCGACCCCCGTCGACGACGGCTACCGGATCACCGGCACCAAGGCGTGGATCACCAACGGCGGCCGCGCCGACTTCTACACCCTGTTCGCCCGCACCGGCGAAGGCTCGCGCGGCATCTCCTGCTTCCTCGTCCCCGCCGAAACGACGGGTCTCAGTTTCGGCAAGCCCGAGGAGAAGATGGGTCTGCGCGGCATCCCCACCACCACCGCGGCCTACGACGACGTCTTCCTGCCCGTCGAACGCCGGATCGGCGAAGAGGGCCAGGGCCTTTCGATCGCCTTCAGCGCCCTGGACGCGGGCCGCCTCGGCATCGCCGCCGTGGCCACCGGCCTTGCCCAGCGCGCGCTCGACGAGGCTGTCGCCTACGCCAAGGAGCGCGAGGCCTTCGGCCGCAAGATCATCGACCACCAGGGCCTCGGATTCGTGCTCGCCGACATGGCCGCCGCCGTCGACACCGCCCGCGCCACCTACCTCGACGCGGCCCGCCGCCGCGACGCCGGCCTGCCGTATTCACGCCAGGCCAGCGTCGCCAAGCTCACTGCCACCGACGCGGCCATGAAGGTCACCACCGACGCCGTCCAGGTGTTCGGCGGCTACGGCTACACCCAGGATTTCCCGGTGGAGCGCTATATGCGCGAGGCCAAGATCATGCAGATCTTCGAGGGCACCAATCAGATTCAGCGGTTGGTGATCGCGCGCCATCTCGCCGGGTGAGCGGGTCGACCAGGCGTCGGCCCGCATCGCGCACGCCGCACGCCGACCTGAGCTATCGGGCAACGCGCTGATCATCGCACCTGAGCGCGAGCAGGCAACCTATCAGTAAACTGGACAGCACTCGAGACCTCGACCGAAAGAGGTGCGCGATGCTGTGGTGGCTGATCCTGATCGTGGTGGTGTGTGTCGTCGCACTGCTGTACCTGCGCGCGGAGCAGAACAAACGGACCGCGCGCGAGCTGGAGGACGCCCAAGCCGACGCCAGGGTGACCACCGAACGTCTCGGCGGCCAGGTATACCAGCTCACGCCACGCAACGAGGCCGCCCGCCAGGCACTGGCCGACGCCGCCGAGCGCTACAACGCCGCGGGCGGCCAGCTCGACCGCGCCACCTCCGCCACCCAGGCCGTCCTCGCCAAGCAAACGGCACTGGAAGGCCTCTACTACATCCGTGCCGCCCGCACCGCCATGAACATGGACCCCGGCCCGCCGGTCCCCGCCCTCGACGGCCAGGACATCGCGGGCCAGGTCGACCGGCGCCGCACCGTCAACCACAACGGCCGCCCCATCACCGCCTCCCCCGCCCCCTCCACCGGTACCCCCAACTACTTCCCCGGCGGCCGCGTCGCGGGCAGGCCCGTCCCCGCGGGCTGGTACTCCGAGCCCTGGTGGAAACCCGCCCTCATCGCCGGCGCCTGGGGAGCCGGAGCCGCCCTCCTGTTCAGCACCCTGTTCACCGGAATGCCAGGGGTCGGCTACGACGCCCAGGCCTTCGAGGACGGCACCGGGGAAGCCTCCATCGATCCTGGCCCATGGGACGGCGGTCAGGACTCCGGCGGCTGGGACGACGGCGGATTCGACTCCGGTGGCGGGTTGGACGGGGGCGGATTCGACGGATTCTGAACCATCGAATCCGCCGCCACCCCGACCCCACCCCGACACCCGCTATACTCACCACGGCTGATCCAGTCGGCCCCCCGCCTTCGTAGCTCAGGGGATAGAGCACCGCTCTCCTAAAGCGGGTGTCGCAGGTTCGAATCCTGCCGAGGGCACAAGAACTTTTGCAGGTCAGGCCGCTTTCTTGGCCTCACCGTCGAGCCCGTCACCCCGGCCGGTCCGCAGCCAGTCCGCAGCGAAACCGGTCCGGGCCGAGTCCAACTTGCTCGCCACGTCGTCATCGAACAGGTCGGCGTAGAAGTCCAGCGCCGTGCTCGGCTTATCGTGTCCAGCATCCGTTGGAGCGCCAGCACCGAGGCACCTTGCGACACCGCGAGCGAGGCCGCCGTGTGCCGGAGCTCATGCGGTGTGAGCCCTTCCAGCCCGGCAGCCTTCGCGGCAGCATCGAACCAATCCCGGCGCATGTTCCGAACCCGCAGGATCGCGCCCTGGGACGAGGTGAAGACCTCCGCGTCCGAGCCCCGCCCGGCCACGCGTTGCTTCAGCGGTTCGACCAGGAACGTCGGGAACGCGACGCTTCGCCGTTGGTGATCCTTCGGCGCCTTGATCACGAGTTGGCCGTCGACCTCCGTAATGGTCCGCTCGACCTGGATACGGTTACGACCGATCGACACCGCCGAGACCTGCATTCCGGCCAGCTCAGCGAACCGCAATCCGCAGTAGGACAGCACCATCACCGTCAGCCAGTTGGAACCGGCGCACTCGGCCAGGCGCTCGACTTCCACGCCAGACAGATAGCGCCGCTTCGCAAGTCGCTGCTTCGGCCGATCCACCGTGCGACACGGGTTCACCGCGATCTTGCGTGTCTTCACCACGTGATCACAGATCATGGACAGCACACCGAGGTTCTTTCGCACCGTGCCACCGGCCGCACCGGCGTCCACCCGACCGGTCACCCATGCCTGTAGCTCATCGTGCATGTCCACCAGATCAGCGAGCCGCACACTTCCCCACTTGGGCAAGATATGCCGCTTCACGATCGACTCGTACCGCGACCGCGTACCTCGCTCCCATGAGGGATGCCCGGCAAGCCATGCCGTCGCGACCGATTCAACGGTGACCTTGCCAGCGGACGGCGGAGCGTGCAGCCCGACGGTTGCGGCGAGTAGATTCCACGCCGGTTTCGTCGTCTACTGCGGCGACCAGCAACTCTCCTTCGGAGACGGCATGTCCGGCGTCCCGATCAGCGCCCTATGGACGACCCCTCCCGTGTGAGCTTTGATGGCCGGGGGTAGCGACCTCCCTGCGGGGCCGGCCGGGTTATCCGATCCCACCGCAGCCCTAGGAGATTTCGGGTGTCGGCCTGCCCGCCGACCGGAGGTAGCCGCCGAGCAGTTCGACGATTTCACGCTCGAGTTCGTCGGGGTCGACGGGGTCGGCGGTGGCGATCAGGCGGTGGACCAGGGATTCCACCGTGGCCACCACGATCCGCGCCGCCAGCCGAGTGTCGGGGACCGATACTTGCGGATGGTCGGTCAGCAGGTACGTGACCATTTCGACGACGAACTGTTCGGTTTCGTGGAGCCGGGCCAGGAGTGTGGGCGACCGCGGGGCCTCCTCGAACAGCACCTGATGCAACTTCGGATCGGCGCGATGGGTATCGATCGTCGCGGCGACGAACAGCCGCAGGACATCGTCGAGCTCGCCGGGCAATCCTGGCGCGAGGCGTTCGGTGAGCACCGAGGTGCCGCGCTCCAGGTGTTCGTCCATCAGCGCGCTCAGGATCGAATCCTTGTTCGGGAAGTACTGATACAGCGATCCGATCGAAACTCCGGCTCGTTCGGCAATGCGATTGGTCGTGCCCGCGCCGTAGCCGTGCTCGGCGAAAACGTGTGCGGCCGCGGCCAGGATCCACCGCCTGGTCTGCACCGATCGCTGCTGCGATGGCTTTCGCCGTGGTTTGAACCGGTCGGTGGGTGCCATGGTCGTCTCCGCTGTTCGGTAGCGATGCCGCACGGGTCGCGTCCTGAACTCTCGCACACCGCCTGACAGCCCAGGCATCGAAGACGGCCCGAACGCGGGGTGAAGGGCCGAATTCCGTCGGCACCGATGACTTCGGGGCGGATCTGCCGTCGGTATCTGGGGATGCACCGGCGGACAGGAGACAGGGAATGACGGGACGGCTTCGATCAGGCATGTCCGCGAACGGAGTGGAACTCGGTGTCGAGAGCTTCGGCGATGCGGGCGATCCGCTGGTCCTGATGGTCGGCGGGACGACAATGCTGTCCTGGCCGGATGCTCTGTGTGCACAGCTGGCGCTGGGCGGACGACACGTCGTCAGGTACGACCTGCGTGACTCCGGCGCGTCGACGACGCTCGACCCGGAGAATCCCGCCTACGACCTGCGCGACCTCGCTGCCGACGCGGCGGCGCTGGTCGCGGCGCTCGGCGCGCAGAACGCCCATCTCGGTGGAATCGGTGTCGGCGGGATGGTCGCACAGGTCGCCGCGCTCGACCACCCGGACAGGTTCTGCGCCCTGACCCTCGTCGGTACCCGGCCGGTGGCCCCGGGCCCCGTCGACGAGGACCTCCCCGACCACGACCACGCGCTCATGGAGGCTCTGTTCGCCCAGCCGATGCCGGACTGGACCGACCGGGATGCTGTCATCGCCTTCGCCGCCATCGGAGCCGAACTGCTCGGCAACGATCGCGAGGCGGAGCGAGCCAGAGCGGCGCGTATCTGGGACCGCACGCCGTCGAGCGATCCCGCTGTGCACCAAGCGAATCAGCTCGGGATGGTGTTCGCCCGGATCGATTGCGCGCCGCGCTGGCGGGAACGTCTCGGCGAGCTCGATATCCCCACACTCGTCGTGCACGGTCGGACCGACCCGTTTTTCCCGGTCGGCAACGGCGAGGCGCTGGCAGCCGCACTCCCAGGGGCACGGCTGCTCGTCCTCGACGAGATGGGCACCGCCCTCCGCGACGGGGCAGCCGACCAGGTCGCTGCCGCCATGCTGGAACTGTAGCCGGTTCCGCCGCGGGACGGTCACGCTCACCCGGCGGGCTGGAAGACCTCGATCAGGTTTCCCGCCGGGTCGGCGATCAGCGCCTGGCTCCCGCCGGGGCCGTCGACCATCGCACTGCGGAACTCGACACCGGCGACGACGAGATGGATACGGTTTGCGCCCGGTCCGGCGAGATCGGAGGGCGTTGCCCGCGCGCCGGAACTCGCGGGCCGGACAACGACAGGCGAAGCGGACCACGGGGACCGGCCGCGCTGCTGGAACGCTTTCTCGGCGAATCGGTTTCGGCGACCTTGGCCGAGCACGCCCGCCGTCCGGTACTGATCGTGCCCGCCGGGGAGCCGAATCAGCTCGCTATGACCACGTCTCGACCGGCAGCAGCCGCGCGGTGAGCGCCCCGCCTGCGATCTCGCCGACGAGATGCGCGAGTTCGGTTGCGCGCGCGGGAAATTCGTCGAGCACCACCAGCCAGGCGATCAGCGGACCGAGCAGCAGTGCGTGGACAAGGGCAGGGTCGGGACGGCTCGCCAGTTCGCCGCGGGCGATCGCCCGGTCGAGCACGGTGCCGATGATGCCGCGTTCCACGGTCAGGTAGGTGGTGGCGAAGCGGGCGCGCAGGGCAGGATCAGCACGGATATCGGCGAGTAGGCCGGTGAGGTTGTCTGGGCCGGGGCCGACGATCTGGGCGGCGATCTGCTCGGTGAGTGCGCGCAGGTCGCCGGTCAGGCTGCCGGTGTCGCCGGGAGTTCGTTCGTCCAGGTCGGGTAGCAGGACCGCGAAGGTCATCTCCTGCTTGGTGGTGTAGCGGCGGTAAATCGCCGCCTTGCTCACCCCGGCCATGGCCGCGACCGCGTCCACGGTCAGGCCCGCGTACCCGGCTTCGCCGATCACCGCGCGCACGGCCGCCGCGATCACGGTGTCCACCCGCCGCTCGCGGGGGCGCCCGCCCGCGTGCTTCGCCACGGTGACGTCATACGAAACTGTCAGTTTCGGAATCAAGCCGCGTCGGCACCGCGGGGTGCCCCGGACCGGCATAACTGTCCACCACGCCGCCGCCAGGACCGGTGACGTGGGCTCGCGTCCGCACCGTCAGTGCGAGTAGTCCCGGAACGTCATGACGCCGCCGACGAGCACGACCATCACCGTGAGAATGTAGACGGTGACGCGAATCCAGGTCGGGCCGTAGAAACTGACCGCCATCGACGCACCGAGTGCCGCGAGAATCAGCACCACCCCGTAGAAGGGCGTGCGTTGCTCTCTGTCCACCATTCCTCCAGTGTCCGCCCGGCATGCCACACCTGCCAAGGCCCCGCACGGCGGCGCGAGCGGTTCCGCGCCGGGGGCGACCCCAGATCGCTAGCCGACGTAACGTTTCTCGGAGTTCGGCCGAAGATCACCACGACACCGGAGGAGTTTCCGATGAAACGAACAGTTCTCGCTGCGGCCCGCGTCGCAGCCGCTGGTATTTCTGGTCTTGCCGCAGTCATGATCATCGGTTCCGGCTCCGCGCAGGCGGCGCCCCAGGATTGCGTGGTGCAGCGCGATCTGTTCGGGGCGTCGGCGACCTGCCAGCCCGACGGCGGCAGCAACTATGTGCTGCACGTCGATTGCGTCGGGCTCTACGCCAGCGGACCGTTCCCGATGTACGCCGTCGGCCCGTACTACTCGCTGAGCTACCCCTTCACCCCCGAAGGACAGCAGATCACGGCCGGTTGCACCGGCATGGGTCCCGGCATCCTCGCCGTGGCGACCAACGCCTACGTCGAGGTCTACCGGGGCTAGCGGTCCACTGCCTGTTCGTCACCGTCTTCGCAAAGCGGTGACGAACAGGCCGATCGCCGTGGAGATGGCGAGCACGACCGCGATGGACAGCAGGATCAGCGAGGCTGTCGTCGCGGTGTCGGTGCCAGCGGAACCGCTGCGGCGGATCAGCAGGGCGGCGACGAGCGGGCCGAGCAGGGCCAGGCCCGCGGAGACGAGCAAGAGGCCGCCGGTGGTCAATTCGACCGGGCCCAGTGTGCCGCGCAGACGCGGGCCAGTGCGTAGCAAACGATGCTCAACGGTCATGACCTTCCCTTTCGGTCACCCCTCGTGGACTGCACTCGAGCTGCTCATGACACGGTACAGCGCCGAGGGCCTCCGACGGCGCAGGTGAGATTGCTCCGACACGGGAACCGACACCAGCAACCACTTGGCGACAGAACGTGCCACTTCGTTCGCAAGGTTGCGTCAGCCTGCCGCCGGATCGGCGAATCGCCGCATGGACAGCGCGCACTCGCGGAAGTCGGCCGGGGTCATTCCGGTCTCACCGCGGAAGACTCGATAGAAGTGCCTGTCGCTGGCGAATCCGCAGGCTCTCGCGATGGAGGCGATCGTCCGGTCGGGCGCGTCGGTGAGCAGCGTCCGTGCCCGCTCGACCCGAAGGCCACGCAGCAGGGCCATCGGCCCACCTTCCTCCGGCCCGACCGCGCGGAACAGCTTCCTGCGCGACATGCCGCACGCCTCGGCGATCCGCTGCGCGCTGAGGTCTGGATCGGCCAGATTGCTCCGGAGGAACCGCGCCACCTGTTCCCGGTCGAGCACCTGGGCCGATGGCCGGGCCGGGGACTCGCCGCTGCCGATGGCCAGCGCGGCGCCAAGCAGCTCGACCCCGGCATCGAGCAGCTGTCCAACGCCGCGCGTCGCGGGCGGCAGGGCGGCGAAGCGCCGGAAGAAATCGATGACCAGCGCGCCGTGGGCGACCGGATCGATGACCATGGTCGCGGGGAATTCCGCGGGACCGAGCCCGGACGAGCGCAGCAGCACGTCTTTGGGCACCCGGATGAGCAGACCGCGGTAGACCGAGGTCCGTGCCTCCTGCGGATGCTCGCCGTCGACGAGGAACATCGAGCCGGCGGGAGTGCGCAGGAACTCACCGTCGCACGCCAACTCGGAGACTCCCGAGATGGTCAGCCCGGCCAGCGCATACGGCGCGGAAGCACTGGCGATATGACGCTTGGTCCTGCGCGCGATCTCGGCCGAGTTGGCGGCGAGCGCGATCGAGAGCGGCTCGGACATGACCTTCGGTGTCAGCGAGCCGTAGAACGGGCCGTCGCCGCGTGGTTCCATCGAGCAGGGCAGCACCGATTCGCTCATGATCGACGCCCACAGGTCGAACGCCTCGCCCTGCGATACCTCGGCGGTCGAGATCTCAGGACCGCCGATCACGACCTCATCCGGGTTCATGGGGTCCATGATCACACCGGCGAACCAGTCGCGAACAGCTCCGTTCTCCGCGTGTCCGCCGGTCAGAACTTGCCGCTGTGGTGGACGATCCGGTGGCCGAGCCGGGTGGCGAACTCCGCGACGAACGATTCGGTGAGCGGCGGCCAGCCCCAGAAGTCGAAAGCCAGTGCGCCGAGCGCGAACCCGTCGGCGAACGACCACGCCGTGACCTGGCTCGGCGCGGCGCAGGTCCGGCACGTCACGGTAGCGTCTCCGGTCTGCCGCCAAGTATCGATGGCGATCGAAAACGGTTGCCATACCGCGGGATCGGCTTCCCAGCGGTTCGGATAGTCGATGACGACGGCGGTATCGCCGCAACCCGGACACTTCGCCGCCGACGGCTCCGTCTCGCCCTGCCCCGGATGATGGGCAGCACGCCCGGCGACGACCGCCACCGGGCCCGGCACCCAGTCCGCACCCCAGTCGTGCGCGATCTGTCCCCAATCAGCGCCGGGCACATACCCTTCGGCGACCTGCCTGCTGTACATCGCGGCGCCGGACGACTCCCGCGTCAGCCACCCCCGCGACACCATCCAGTCCACCATCAGCGCCGCCGACGCAGCCGCCTCGTCCGCGCCGACCTCGACGTCGACGATCCGCTCGAAATAGTCACCCACCCGGCCATCTTCGCCGACCGTGCCGAACTCAGCCAGGTCGACGCTCGAAGCGGGCCGCGGCCCTGGTGTGGGCGGTACGGAGGAGCTCACGGAGCGCGGCGGCGGTCCGGTCGGCGGGGTTGGTGACGGCAAGCCAGGCGGCCGAGCCGTAGACGGGGTGGGCGTGGATCGTGTCGTCGGGAGCGGGCGTTGCGGGGGCTCGACCGGGGGTGTGGCCGGTCCAGGCGATGAAGGCGTCGCGGCCCGCCGCCACGTTGACCCGGAAGGCACCGGGTCGGTCCAGATCGTTGGCCGGCTCGTCGGGGTACCGCTTGGTCACGATGGTGGCGAAAGGCTGGGACGTGGTCGGGACGACCCCGTCGGGGGCGTAATAGAAGTAGGAGTCGCCCCAGCTGATCTCCGGCCATGCACCACCGGGTTCCGGGAATACCGGCAGGACGCCGCCGAGGGAGAGCAGGTATTCGGTGATGTCGTCTATCGTCATGGTTCGAGCGTCTCATTGAAGTGCTTGTGTGGACTTCTGTCACCACCACGAGGAGTTTCCGATGGAAAACCTCAACTCACCGGTCGGCCGGACGGTCGAGGTCGCGCGGCGGGCCGGGTACTCGGTGCAGCAGGTGCGCAATCTCGAACGGGACGGGGTGCTGCCGCCTGCGCGACGCACCGCGGGTGGACACCGAACCTATCGGGAGGTCCACGTGACGTCGGCGCTGGCATACCGGGCGCTCGCGGCCGGGATCGGTCCGGTGGCCGCCAAGGAGCTGCTGCGGCTGGTACACGCGGGCGAATCCGGACAGGTGCTCGCGGTCCTCGATGCCGCGCATGCCGGACTGCACACCGAGCGGGCCGACCTCGAACTCGCCCGCACGGCAGCGGAAGCCATTGCCGCGGAGGCGATCACCGATGTCAGCGACGAGGACGCCCTGAGCATCAGCGAACTCGCCGGCGCGCTCGGCGTCCGGCCGTCGACGCTGCGGCATTGGGACGCAGCGGGTTTGGTCGTTCCCGACCGCGCGACCGGGCGGGGCGGGGCGCGCCACTACACCCCGGAACAGGTTCGCGACGCACGCATCGTGCATCAGCTACGCCAGGCGGGCTATCGGATCGCGCAAGTGCGGGCGATCATGCCGGAATTCCGGCGCGCTCCGGCCCGGGTCGAGTCGGCGCTGGCCGCACGCGACGCCGCGCTCACGGCGCGCTCGCTCGCCCTGCTCGACGCCGCCGCCCCGTTGCGCGCGCTACTGGCTCACGGTCGCGGCGACTCCGCGGTGCTGCCACCGAGCGGCATGGCGGGCAACCCCAGCTTGCGGTGATCCCAGGACCGCACCCGGATCGGCTCGACCCGCACCACGATCCGGTTGTTCATCATCGCCTCCACGAACTGCCGCATCTCGGGGGTGTACGGGCCGACGTAGCGCTCGTAGATGTCGATGCCCGCCTTCCAGTACTCCTCGTCGGTGGTGTCCTCGATGAGGTGGGCGGTGCCCTCGATGGCGACGCCGCGCAGCTGGTCGTAGGTGTCACCGGCCTCGGCCATACAGGTGAGGGTGGGGTCGCGGCGCAGATTCACCGCCTTCTGCGACTTCGACTTGGTCTCGAAGTACACGGTGCCGTCGATGTGCCCGAACCACATGGCCGTGAGATGCGGCTTTCCCCGCGCGTCGAGAGTGGCCAGGGTGAGCACCCGGCTGCGGTCGAGGAACTCGGCGACCTCCTCGTCGCTCATCCGCACCGCGTCCCGCTGCTTGATACCCACCGACTCCACCTCCGGCTCATGACACTTTCGCCGACCATACCCAGCTGTGCCGCACCGGGGACGTGGAACGAGCGACCGACCGGTACCGATTCATCGGCCTGCCAGTAGTTCGTACAGCGCGGTGACGCTCTGCTCGCCGCGGCCATCGGCGACGGCCCTGCGCAGCAGGTCGTGCATCGGGGCGTGCCAGGACAGGTCGACGCCGGTCTCCGCCGCCGTCTGCGGATCGGACTCGATCATGGTGTGGAACAGCTCGACCGAGGAGCCGAGGCGGGTGTAGTCCTCGGCGTCGATCTCCTCGGCGAGCACCGGCAGCAGCGATTCGATCATCCGCAGCCACTTGCGCGCGTACGGAACCATCGAGGCGGCGGGCAGCTCGCGCGAGCCGAGCATGGCGGCGCCCTCGAGGAAGCCGAGCAGGGTGGGCAGCAGGGTCGCGCCGACGGCAGCCTCGTAGAAGGCGGCGAGGTCGGGTTCCTGGCCGAGAAAGTCCAGCTCGCCACCGAACACCCGCAGGGTTTCCCGGTGCGTGTCGAAGACCTCGCGATCACCGGCGAAATAGAGCAGGGTGTCCGGCTCGCCGACGGCGGCGGGGACGTTCTTGATCGCGCCGGCCAGCGAACGCGCCCCGCGTGCCCGCACCCAATCCGCGAATTGCCTTGCCTGCGCGGCGGTTCCGCTGTTGAGCGTGATGACGTCGCGTCCGGTCAGCGCGTCGGCGGCGGGCCGCAGGCTCGCGCGGGTGGCGTCGAAGTCGGTCTGGACGCCGAGGAGCACCGGCGCCGCGGTGACGGCATCGGCGATCTCGCGGTGTGCGATCGCGCCCGCGTCGACCAAGCTCCCCGTCCGTTCATGGCTGCGGTTCCAGACGTGCGTCCGATACCCGGCCGAGAGCAGGGCGTTGGCGATGGCGGTGCCCATCGATCCGGTTCCGAGGACGGTTACCTGCTTGGTCATGGTCAACTCCGATCGAGGCCGTTGTTGGTTCTGCGGCGCCTCGAGTGTCGACCGGTGCCGTCCGGCCGGGGAAGTACGCACTTTGCGCGGTACTTCCGAACCTGGCGGTAATGGTCATGGTCGGCGCGGGTACGAACGGACGGCCTGTGACCGGCACCACCCCGAGCGGGGGTGACGCACAGCGAGGTCGCCGCGGATTTGTGTGGGCGAACAACCCGAACCGGCGGTACCGGCGCACGCCGTAGAGTCGCGGTATGTCGGATACCGAGATGAACGAGCTGGTGCAGCGCACGGTGGAGGAGTCGCTGCTGGCCGGGCCACGGCGGTATACGCGCACGCAGGTGGCCGAACAGTCGGGGGTGCCGGAGGCGGAGTCGCGGCGGCTGTGGACGGCGCTCGGCTTCCCCGCCACCGAGAACGACGAGCGGGACTACACCCAGCTCGACATCACCGCCGTCAGCAACTTCCGCAGCATGAAGGTCGTTGCGGCATCCGATATCCGGCAGCAGGCTGCCGCCGCACGGACCATCGGTCAGGGCATGGCGCGGCTGGCCGAATGGCAGGCAGATCTGGTGCTCGCCGAGATCAGGGCACGCGCCGCGGCCGCCGATCCGGCCGTCCCGCTGGCCGAAAGGATCAGGGCGGCTACCGAGTCCACGATGGCGGGCATCGAGCAGCTGCAGTCCTATGTGTGGCGCAGGCATCTGGCCGCCGCGGTCTCCCGCTCGGTGGACGAGCACGAGGTGGGCGAGGATTCCATGCGGACGCTGGCCGTCGGTTTCGCCGACATGGTCGGCTTCACCAGGCTCACCCGGCATCTGCATCCCGACGAACTGTCCACGCTGCTGGAAGCTTTCGAATCGACCACCACCTCCGCCATCACCGACAACGGCGGCTGGGTGATCAAGAACGTGGGCGACGAGGTGATGTTCGCGGCCGAGACCGCGGCGGACGCGGCCCGCATCTCGCTGGCCATCCAGGAATCGACCATGCTGGTCGGCGGCACCCCGGAACTGCGGGTGGCCTTCGCCTACGGCGAGGTGCTGCAGCGCTTCGGCGATCTCTACGGGTCGGTGGTCAATATCGCCGCGCGGCTCACCGGTGTGGCGCGGCCTGGCAATATCCTCATCGACGACGCCGCGGCGGACGCGCTCGACGGCAACCCCGAATTCGCCATCCGGCATCTGCGCAGCGTGCGGGTGCGCGGGTTCAACCGGCTCCGTCCGCACCGCCTCCGGCCCGCCGACTGAGGCGCGGCAGACCGGGAGCCGAGGTCCAGGCGAGGCATTCGGGGCTGAAGTCATCGATATCGACGCGTACGGCACCCGCAGCCGACTTCCTGGCTGGTCGGCGGGACGACAACGCGGCCGACCGGCCGCGGAGGCGCCGGATCGGCGCTCGACATGGCGCCCTAGGGTGTCTGCGTGGAGATGGACTGGCAGCAGGTGCGCGAGCGGTACACCGTCTACGCCGACGACGCGGTGCTCGCGTTGAACAAGCCCGCGGGGATCTCTGTGACCGGCGAGCGGCACGACACCGACCTCGTGGAGCTCGCCGCCGCGGCGGGCGTCCAGCTGTATCCGGTGCACCGGATCGACAAGGTGACCTCCGGCCTGGTCCTGCTGGCCACCGACCTGGCCGCACACGGCGCGCTGACCAGGCAGTTCAACAAGCAGACCGCGCGCAAAGGGTATCTGGCGGTGGTCTCCGGCACCGGGCTGCCCGAGCGCGGTGAACTCGACCTGCCGCTGAGCGTCGGCCGGAAGAACCGGGTGCGGATCGCGGCCCCGCGCGAGGCTATCCGGCGCGACGGCGACCGCTGGTTCGTCGACGAGGCCGACCTGCTGCCCACCAAGAACTATCCGTCGCTGACCCGGTTCGCCACCGTCGCCACATACGGCGAGCACACACTGCTCGCGCTCGCGCCGGTCACCGGCCGACGTCACCAGATCCGGGTACAACTGGCCTGGATCGGCCACCCGATCCTCGGCGACCCGCTGTTCGACCGCAGCGCCACCTTCCCCCGCACCCACCTGCACTCCTGGCGGCTGCGCCTGGACGCCGACTGGCTCGCCCCACCGGTCCTCGACCTGACCGCCACCCCCTGCGCCGACTTCTCGGCACCGATGGGTGCCGCCCCGGCCGACCTGCTCGACACCGCGGCCGAGCGACTGGCCGCACTCTCCCGCTGAGCAGCACCAACCCGCCGACTTCGCGGAGGCCGAGCCCACACGCACTCCGAGGCCACCTGCATGCGTGCCGCTGCGTGAGGGAGGAACCGCGACAGCTCCCGGCGACAGTGAATCCGCGCTGAGCGTTCACTTTCGTGCACAACGGTCTCGCACGCGACCATCCGACCGATTCGTGCACGCTCAGCTTGGCCGATTGCCGGGCACCCGACGCACAACGCCGATGGCCGGCGCCGGACCCCTCCACTGCGGTGTCGTGCTCGGCAGGGGTGACGAGCGTCAGCGTGCGCCGGTGCTCGGCTCCGCGTATGTCGAACGATTCGCCACGTCACCGGTCGGCCCGGTGGCGACCCGTCGGCGGCGGCTCGGTAGGAGCACCGTCGGGTGGCCGACGCCCCAGGCCGCGCCCGCGCAGATGAGTTCCTTGACGCGTGCGCCGAGTCGGCCGGTGAGCACCGTCGAGGTGGGCTGGTCGTCGAAGGTCACGCGCTGGATGACGGCGTCGCGGCGGCCGAGGCTGACGCACTGCAGGGCGTAGCCGATGGCGGCCTCGGGTGCGGCGCGGCCGGTGAGGCGGGCGGCGATGGCGTCGGCGGCGCGCCAGGCCATGGGCGTGCCTGCGGCGCAGGACATGCGCAGTGGGCGCCCGTCCGGGCCGGGAGCGAGCGCGGCGTCGCCCGCGGCGTAGACGTCGGGGTGCGAGACCGACCGCATGGTGCGGTCGACGACGACGCGGCCGGTGTCCGACACGGTCAGCGGGGTGGCCGCCGCGATCGGGTGCACGGCGAAACCCGCGGTCCACACGGTCACATCCGTCGCGAATTCCGAAGTGTCGGCGAGGGTCACCCCTCGTTCGGTGACCCTGGTGACCTCGGCGTCCTCGCACACGGTGATGCCGAGCCGGTCGAACACCGCCCGCAGGTGCTGCCGGGCCCTGTCGTGCAGCCAGTCGCCTACCCCGCCGCGCGCGAGGATCGTCACGGTCAGGTCGGGACGGGACTCGGCGATCTCGGTGGCGGCCTCGATCGCGGTCAGCCCGCCACCGACGATGCCCACCGAGGATCCGGCGGCCAGGGTTTCCAACCGGGTCCGTAGCCGGAGGGCGTCGGGTTTGCCCGACAGGGTGTAGGCGTGCCCGAGGACGCCGGGCACCTCGCTGGCGGCCGTGCTGCCGAGCGCGTACACGAGCGTGTCGTAGCGCAGGGGTTCGGCGTCGGCGAGCGCCACCGTCTTGCGGTCGACATCGACCGCGGTGACCAGCGCGGTCCGCACCCGCACGCCGGACCCGGCGAACAGCTCGCGCAGCGGCCGCTGTGGCAGATCCTGGCCGGCCGCGAGCTGATGCATCCGCACCCGCTCGACGAAATCGGGGTCGGCGCCGACGAGGGTGATCTCCACGTCGTCGCGGTGCAGCCGTTTCGCCAGGCGACCGGCGGTGGTCGCGCCGACATACCCGGCGCCGAGGACGACAATGCGGTGCTTCATGGCTCGCTCCTATCGGGGTGGACTCCCCTCCTGAACCGGATAGGCGCGCGATCCCTGACACCGGACGGGCGTGAGCTGGGTCACCACACGAGATCGAGCGGGCGGTGCGGCCCCGTTGCCTGCCACTGCCGGGTGAGCCGAGCCAACTTCTCCGGGTTGACCTGGAGATGCACCGCCGCGATGCCGTCCGCCGTCGCGACCACGCTCAGCACCGTGAAGATCCGGTCGCCGACCACGGCGAGCACCGCGGGCGCGCCGTTGACCACGTCGGCGTAGAACACCGGCTCGCCGCCGACCAGGGCCGCTTTGGCCGGGGTCCGGCGGAACACGTTCGACAGGTAGCGGGCGATGGCCACCGCGCCGACGACCGGGGACTTGCGGGCCGGGACCCGGCCGCCGCCGTCTGCGATGCTCACCGCGTCGGCGGCGAGCAGCCGGATCAGCGGTTCGGTGTCGCCGCTGAGCACCGCCGCCAGGAACTCCGCCACGATGCGCTGCGCGGCCGTGGCGTCGACGGTGGTACGCGCGCCACCGGCGACATGCTGCTTGGCCCTGCGATAGATCTGCTGGCAGTTCGACTCGGTGAGGTCGAGCAGCTCGGCGATCTCGCGATGCGGATAGCCGAACGCCTCGCGCAACACATACACCACGCGCTCGTTCGGCGAGAGCCGCTCCAGCAGGGTGAGCACGGCCAGCGAGACCGACTCGCGCTGTTCGACGGTGTCGGCGGGGCCGAGCATCCGGTCACCGGCCCGCACCGGCTCGGGAAGCCACTGGCCCACATAGGTTTCCCGGCGCGCCCTTGCGGAGGCGAGCTGGTTGAGGCACAGGTTGGTGAGCACCTTCGTGAGCCAGGCCTCCGGGGTCTCGATCAGGTCCTGGTCGGCGGCGTGCCAGCGCAGGTAGGTGTCCTGTACCGCGTCCTCGGCGTCACCGGCCGAGCCGAGCAGCCGGTAGGCGATGGCCTCGAGGCGGCCGCGGGATTCTTCGAACAGGTCGGCGCTGCGGGTCATCATCCCATCGTCGGCCATCGGCGCGGTGCGCCGCCACTGGGCCGGTCAGCTCGGACGCCACGTCGGCTCTCGGCCGAGCACACGCAGAATTCGGTCGAGGGTCGGCGCCTCGGCAGGCCCCGCGAGCACGGGCGCGAAGGCGGCGGCGGGCGCGAGGCGCGATTCTCCGGTCGGGACGGCTTCGGCGATGCGCAGCGCGGTCGGTGCTAGATCGGGATCGAGATCGACGGTGCGGCCGAGGGATCGGGCGACGTCCCAGGCGTGCACGACGCTGTCGATGAGATGGAAGCACAGCGCGAGGGTCGCGGGGAAACGGCCGGGCGGGATCTCCGGCAGCGTGATGGTGCGGGAGAGGGCGCCGGGTGCGGCGAAGGCCTCGACCACGTCGTCGGCCGAGCGCAGGTAGTCGCCGATCGGGTCGGCGGCGCGGCGGACCGCCCAGACCGCCGGATCCTCCGCGCCGCGGGCCGCCGCGGCGAATCCGCGGTTCTGGGTGGCCATGTGCTCCAGCAGCGCGCGCAGATCCCAACCCGCACAGGGTGTTTCGATGGTGAGCGGCGCGCCGGCAGCCGCCTCGACGGCTACCACACTCAGCCGCACTGCCCGCGCGTGCCTGGCTAGCAACAGCTGATCTTCCAAAACAGTAGGCATACGCAGATCGTATGCGCATGCTTACCATCTGACAAGGTCGGTACATTTCGACCATGCCGAAAGCACCACGCCCGGATCTCGCGGCCATGCTGCTGCCGCTCGGCCGCACCCTCGTAGACCTGGAGCGACCGGTACTCGACCGGCACGGACTCAGCATGTGGGCTTATGTGGTGCTGCTCGGACTCGACGTGGAACCCGTGTACACCCAGGCCGCGCTCGCCAAGGCGATCCGCGCGGACAAGACCAGGATCATCCCGGTCCTCGACGACCTGCAGCGGCGCGAGCTGATCCGGCGCGAACCCGATCCGGCCGATCGGCGCGTCAACCTGGTCTGGCTGACCCCGGCGGGCGCGCGACTGCGCGAGGCGACCCAGCACGACATCCAGGAGCAGGAGGCCCGGCTGCTCGCCGACCTGCCCGCCACCGACCGCGACACCTTCCTGCGGGTGCTGCGACAGCTGTCCGAGCGTGCGCGGTGACACAGACCACTGAACAGGTTCCGGGCCGTGGTACGGCTCATGCGGACGAATAAGCGCAGGTCATCTAGCCTGGATGAGTGTCGACGAGACATACCGGCACACTCTGACGCAATGGAGCGATCCCAGAGAAGAAAGCGACTGCCGATGATCCTGGCGGCTCAGCTCAGTGACACCCACTTCGACCTCAGCCCACGCAATACCGAACGCGTGGAGCGGGTGATGGCCTACCTGGCCGACCTGCCGCGCAGACCCGACGTCATCCTCGTCACCGGCGACATCACCGACTCCGGCAAGCCGGAACAGTACGCCGAGGCCCGCCTCGCGCTGCGGGCCGATATCCCGATCCACCTGCTACCGGGCAACCACGACGACCGCGCCGCCTTCCGCACCGAACTGCTGGGTGAACCCACCTCCGACGCCCCGATCAACAGCGTCCACCGGGTCGGCAGGCTCACCGTGATCATGCTCGATTCCACCGTGCCCGGCGAACCGGGCGGCCTGCTCGCCGGCGAAACCTGCGACTGGCTCGACGAGACCGTAGCGGCCGCGGGCGACGGCCCCATCGTGGTGGCGCTGCACCATCCGCCGCGGCCGGTCGCCAGCCCGGTAGTCGACGTGATCGCGCTGGCCGAGCCGGGGCGCCTGGCCGAAGTGGTCGCGGGCGATCCCCGCATCATCGGTGTCCTCACCGGGCACGCCCACTCCCCCATCGCCACCACTTTCGCGGGCAAACCCATGATCACCTGCCCGAGCACCGCGTCGGTACTCGGCGGCGAGTGGGAGGTCACCCCACCGCACAAGGTGATGGACTACGCGCCCGACCCCGCCGTCGCACTGCACGTCATCGACGAGACCAACACCCTGACAACGCATTTCCGCAGTGTCCCGATGGGCGGCTGGCTCGCCGAACCACCGATCTAGGCAACTCCACGATCACCCCGAGCTCGCAAGCTCACCCCCGAACCCAGCCCCGCACGACCCGACCTCGAGGAGGGTTACGCCGACGAAGCCAGCGGTCGCGGCCCGCCGGTGTCGATCAGGCGCGGTGGCCCCGACGACGAAGAAGCAAGCCACCCCGCCCGAGCGAGCCGACTCCAGGGAGCCGCTACCCGCGCGCACCAGCACACACCCGAGCACGCAAGCTCACCCCCCCAACCCAGCCCCGCACGACCCGACCTCGAGGAGGGTCCGCCGACGAAGTCGGCGGTCGCGGCCCGTCCCGTCGATCAGGCGCCGTTTCGCAAGCGACGAAGGAGCAAGAAACGGCGCCTGATCGACGGGACCAAGGGGGCCGCGACTCGAGCGCGTCAGCGCTCCAACAAGCACTGGCAGACTGGGGGGCGTGAGAGAGAAGCCCGCGGCGCTACCCCGCGGACCCCTGCGTCCCATCGAGCTGGCCACCGGCGCGGTCATGGCCGGGCTGACCGTCGGCCTGATCACGATCGGCGCTCTTGTTCCGATGGCCGCGGCGCTGCAGCTGGTCGCGGCGGTCCCACTGGGTCTGCTCGCGCATCGCTACCGGCTGCGCGCGCTGGTCACCGCGACCATCGCGGCGGGTCTGGTGACCTTCGTCGCCGCAGGCCTCATGCCGGCACTCGGGGTGTTCGGCGCGGCCACCATCGCCGGGATCATCGGCGTCGTGAAGCGGCGCGGCGGCGGGCTGCCCGCGGTACTCGCGCTGTCGGTGCTGGCAGGCGTGGCGTGGGGACTGTTCTCGGTGGGCATGCTGCTGGTCTTCGGGCGCACGCGGGAACTGTTCTTCGAGGCGATCCGCAATACCGCCAAGGGCATCGAGAACCTGGCGCAACGGCAGGCGGCGCTGGAACCGCTCGGCCGGGCCGCGGCCGAGGTCACCACCGAGGTGCTGCGCTGGTGGTGGCTCTATCTCGGTGGCTCGGTGGCTCTCGGCGTGCTGGCCAGCGGCATCGTGTCCTGGTTCGTGCTCGGCTCGGTGCTCGACCGGCTGGCTTGGCTACCCGGCAGCGACCGGCTCGACGCGCCCGCGGACGATCGTCCGGTCGGGCCGCTTCCGGTCACCCTGGACCGGGTCGGTTACCGCTACGCGGGCGCCGACTCCGATGCGCTCTCCGATATCGATCTGACGATCCGCCCCGGCGAGTTCGTCGCGGTGGTGGGCCACAACGGTTCGGGCAAATCCACGCTCACGCGGGTGCTCGCCGGGCTGCCGCCGACCACGGGCACGGTGCGCAGGCCGGGGTCGGCGGGCCTCGGCGAGGTGGGCGGCACGGCCCTGGTCCTGCAGCGGCCGGAGAGCCAGACGCTCGGCGTCTCGGTGGCCGATGATGTCGTCTGGGGCATGTCGGCGCCGGACGCCGCCGAGGTCGATGTGGACGCGCTGCTGTCCGAGGTCGGCCTCGACGGCATGGGCGGATTCGAGACGGCGACGCTGTCGGGCGGACAGCAGCAACGCCTCGCGGTCGCCGCCGCGCTGGCCCGCAGGCCCGCGCTGCTCATCGCCGACGAGGCCACCTCGATGATCGATCCGGACGGCCGCCGCGACCTGGTGGCGCTGCTGGCCGGACTGCCACGCAGGCACGGCACCGCGGTGGTGCTGGTGACTCACCACGAGGCCGACGCCGTGGCCGCCGACCGGGTGATCCACCTGGCGGCAGGCCGCGCGGTCGACCAGCTGGCCAGCTGGCCGCAACCGGCCAGGGACCAGCGCCGCCGTCCGATGGGTGCCCCCATCCTCGAGCTGACCGAGGTGCGCCACACCTACAACCGCGGCACGCCGTGGGAGGCACCTGCCCTGCACGGCGTCGACCTATCGGTGCGGCAGGGCGAGGCGCTGCTGATCGTCGGCGGCAACGGATCGGGCAAGTCGACACTGGCCTGGATCATCGCCGGGCTCATCGCGCCGAGCGCGGGGCGTTGCGAGCTGCGCGGCAGTCCGGTCGCCAAGCAGATCGGCCGGGTGGCGCTGGCTTTCCAGCACTCCCGGCTGCAGCTGCAGAAGCAGACCGTCGGCGCGGAGATCGCCGATTGGGGCGGCCGGGTCACCGGCTCCGGTGCGGTCGGCCAGGCGCTGGACGCGGTCGGCCTCGATCGCAGGCTCGCGGCCCGCTCGATCGAGGAACTCAGCGGCGGTCAGGCGAAGCGGGTGGTGCTCGCGGCCATGGTGGCCAGTCGCCCGCAGGTGGTGGTGCTGGACGAGCCGCTGGCCGGGCTGGACCCGCACGGACGGGCTGAGATCGTGGAACTTCTTGCCCGGCTGCGTGATTCGGGACTGACGCTGATCATCATCTCGCACGATGTCGCCGATGTGGCCGCGGTGTGCGATCGCACCGTGCACCTGGACGCGGGTGTCGTCGTCGAGGCGGCCGGGCAGCGGGCGGCCCGTGCGGCGACCGCCTACGCGCCGGGTACGCCCGCACTCGGCGCCGGCGATGGCGCACCCGGTGTCGCCACCGCGAACCTGCGCACGCACACACCGAAGGGGACCGTCCGATGAGCGCCGTGTTGCTGCGTGAGGTTCCGGTCGACAGCGTGGTGCACCGGCTGTGGGCGGGCACCAAGATGATCGCCGCGTTCCTGATCAGCCTGCTGCTGATGTTCCTGCCGACCTGGCCGGTGCTCGGCGTGATGATCGCGTTCCTGGTGGTGATCTGGCTGCTGGCCCGGTTGCCGCTCGGCACGCTGCCGCGGCTGCCGTGGTGGTTCTGGGGCATCGTGCTGCTCGGCGGGCTGATCAACGCCCCGATCGGGACGAAGGCGGTGCTCGGGTACGCGCAGGTCTTCGTGTTCGGCATGGTGCTGGTCGCCGCGGGTTTCCTGATCGCCTATACGACGCCGATGGGTGAGGTGGCGCCCGCGCTGGCCAAACTCGGCGCACCGCTGCGCAAACTTCGACTGCCGGTGGACGAGTGGGCGGTGGTCGTCGCGCTCACGCTGCGTGGCCTGCCACTGCTGCTCGACGAGCTCCGGGTGCTGCGCGCGGCCCGCAAGCTGCGGCCGAAGGACAACCTGCTGCACCGCGTCGACCACAGCCCGATCATCGACATCATCACGGCCTGTATGGCGGTGGCGACCCGGCGGGCGGGCGAGCTGGGCGAGGCGATCACCGCGCGCGGTGGCACGGGCATGCTCACCGCTCATCCCAGCGCGCCGACCACGCGCGATGCGCTGGCGATCGGCGTGGTGGTGGCAGTGTGCGCCGGCGCGGTCGCCCTGAGCGTCGCGCTGTGACCGCACACAGCCGACCATAGCGAATATCTCTGAATGAATTTAGGTTTAAAGCGCAATTTCACTGTCGCTCGACCCTCGAGCCGACTATGGTTCGTAGTCGAAGTCCGAGCTGGATCGCTTTATACGCCGCCGCAACGCTTCTCGGGGGAAGCCTACGTCTACGGCTACTTTCGTTTGGGCACGTCACACACCTGATGAACCAGATGGGAACGTTCACATGATCATCCGCAAGCTCGCCGCCGCGGTCATCCCTGCCCTCGCGGCAGCGCTGGTCGGCGCCGGCGTGGCGAATGCCGAACCGGTGACGCCGGACGTCGGCTTCCACACCGAGCTCATCGGCAACACGGTCGTCACCACCCTGACCAACGGCACCTTCGCCATCGACAACGGCACCGTGCACGTCCGTGATCAGGCGGGCGCGACACTCGTCTCGATGCCGCTGTCGGTGCGCGACGGCAGCATGGAATACCCGCTCCCGCACAAGCTGCGCGAGGACGACCGGGTGTTCGAACTGACCGCCGTCAAGGACGTCAGCACGGCGCGGCCGAACCTGACCCCGGTGGCATCGCCCGCCGAGAACTACGCGGCGCAGGCCAATTTCGCGTCCACCTTCGGCCTCGCGACCGCCATCGGCAGTTTCGTCGGCATGGCGATCGGCGCGGGCATCGGCCTCGTCCTCGGCGCGGCCGCCGGCGGGATCGGCGCGCTGCCCGGTCTCATCACCGGCGCCAGCGTCGGCGGGATCATCGGCACCATCGTCGCCGGTGGCCCCACCCTGATCATCGCCGGCATCGATCTGATCAGCACCCTGGCCGCACCGCCCGGCTCTACCCGCTGGGCTCAGCAGACCAACTAGTCTGCGCCAGTAGCCTGTTCGCCATCGCACCGGCGCCTACACTGGCGTCGGTGCGATATGGCAACGGGCTCGACATTCCCGATTCTCTCGATGACCTCTGTGCGCCGGATCGGATGGCGCTGATCGTCTACGACATGCAGGTCGGCGTCCTCGGTCAGCTTCCCGACGGCCAGGACGTGGTCGACCGCGTCGCGCGCCTCGTCGACGCGGCCCGCGCGGCCGGCTATCCGGTGATCTTCCTGCGCCACTTCTTCCCGCCGCGGCGGCTGTCCGGGGTATACGCGCTGCGCCTGCTGATGAGCTGGCAACAGGCCGAATCCGTTGACGACGTGCAGTTCATCCTGCAGCGCGACACGCCCGCCTTCGAACTGGTGCCCGAGCTGGTGCCCCGCCCCGATGAGCTCGTCCTCGACAAGATGTCGATGTCGGCGTTCGAGGGCACCCCGCTGGCCGCGCTGCTGCGCGATATGAACATCGGTGCCTACGCCATCGCCGGGGTGGCGCTCGAGATCGGGATCGCGCCGACGGTGACCCACTCCACCGACCTGGGTTTCGTGCCCGTGGTGATCAGCGATGCCTGCGGCGGTCGCGACAAGGAAGCCATCGCGCGGGCCTACGACGACTTCGCGTTCCAGGGCAACGCGCTGGTCACCGATGTCGCGACGATCACCGGCCTGATGACCGGCAACCGAGGCACCGGCTAACTCTCAGCGCCGAGTTCGGCGGGCCGGTCGAACCGGCCCGCCGAGACAACTCACGCCTGGTCGCGAATGGCCTTCTTCGCCGCTTCCTGCGCCGAATCGACCTGGCCGGCGAACTTGCCACCGGTCTTGTCGTCCACCACGTCACCGGCCTTCTCGATCACGTCGTCGACCTTGTCCGCATGCTGGGAAGCCAGATCCATCGCCTTGCCCGCCAGGTTCTTGAAATCCACCGTGCACTCCTTGCTGATTCGAACTCCAGACCAACGCGATCACCCTAGCAACATCACAGCTTTCGCGGGGAACTCACTCGGAGCGGCCGTCCCACACCGGATGCCACAGCCGCCCGGTATCGGTCCAGGCCTGGAAACGCACCGTGCCCGCGAGCTTCGGGGTGACCCACTGCGCGTCGTGGCACTCCTCGGCGGTCATCTCGTTGACGAACGGCGAACTCACCCGGTGCAGCGGGCGCAGCTCCGCAGCGAGCCTGCGGGCCTGCTCGGCATCGAAACCGGTACCGACCCGGCCGATATAGACCAGCCCACTCTCGTGCGGAATACCGACGAGCAGCGATTTGAACTCCCGCTTGTCGCTGCGCCGCCACCCGCCGATCACCACCGCACGTGACCGCCAATTGCGCTGCTTGAGCCAGGTCTTGGCCCGCTTTCCCGGCAGATACACCGAGTCGACCCGCTTGGCTACGACCCCCTCCTGCCCCTGCTCTCGGCTCACCCGCATCGCCTCGGCACCCGAAACTTCTTGCAGTGCGGCGACATTCAGCGACGGCGCAAGTCTGCCCAGCGCCTCGAGGACGGCCCTGCGGTCGCGGTACTTCTTGCGCAGCAGGGACGTGCCGTCCAGGAACAGCACATCGAAGGCGACGAAGACCGCGCGCGCCGGATCCGCCTGCAGCGCCGAGATATCCGACAGACCACGCTCGTCGAGCACGACGGCCTCGCCGTCGAGGACCACCCGATGCCCGGCCAGCTCCGCGCCCAGCGCGGCCAACCGGGGATACCGCTCGGTCACCGTATTGCCCGCCCTGCTGCGAACGGCGACGGTGCCGTCGTCGACCTCGACGATCACCCGGAACCCGTCCCATTTGGTCTCGAAGGCCCACTCCCCCGCGGGCAGTGCGTCCACTTCACCCGCCGTCGCCAGCATGGGTGACACGCCGTGCGGCAGATCACCGGAACCGTTGTCCACCAGCGGTTCCCGTCGGGTTTGATCGCGCATGTAGTGCATCAGCCACTGGTCGCCGCTGGTGCGGATGAACGCGTAGCGCCCGTGCAGGCGTTCGCCGTCGAGCTCGACGATCACCTCGTCGTCACGCCATTTCTCGGTGAGGTAGGTCCCCGAATCCCAGATGGTCATCTCGCCCGCGCCGTATTCGCCCTTGGGAATGGTGCCGCGGAACTCCAGGTACTCGACGGGATGATCCTCGGTGCGGACGGCGAGCCGATTCTGTTTCGGCTCGGTCGGTGGACCCTTGGGCACCGCCCAGGAGGCCAGCACCCCGTCGCGCTCGAGCCGCACATCCCAGTGCAGCCTGCGGGCGTGATGTTCCTGCACCACGTACCGGTCGCCGGAGCCGGGCCGTGGTGCCGCGGCGGGCACCGGTTCGGGGGTGCGCGCCGGGTCGCGCATACTGCGATATCTGGTCAGGGCGTCGGGGCCGCTCGGCAGCGGCGGATCGAGATCGGCCAGCAGATCGCCGTCGGCATGCCAGCGCGCGAGCACCTCGTCGAAGCGCAACTGGCGCAACGACTCCGCGTCCTCGATCTCGGCCCAGCTGCGGGGTGCGACGGCATTCGGCTCGGCCCGGCCGCGCATCGAGTACGGGGCGATCGTGGTCTTGGCCGCGTTGTTCTGGCTCCAGTCCAGGAACACCTTGCCGGTGCGGGCCCTCTTCGCCATGGTGGCGGTCACCAGATCCGGGTGCAGCGCTTCGAGATTCGTGGCCACCTGCTTGGCGACGGTCGACGCGCCCGGCGAACTCACCGCCCGTTCCAGCGGCACGTAGACGTGAATTCCCTTGCTACCGCTGGTTACCGGGTAGGCGCGCATCCCGATCTCGGCGACCAGCGCACGCACCGCAAGCGCCACCCGCGCGCATTCGGCCAGCCCGGCGCCGGGGCCGGGATCCAGATCGAACACGATCCTGGTGGCAGGCCCACGCTCGGCACCGTCGAAACGCCACTGCGGCACATGGACTTCCAGCGCCGCCTGCTGACCGAGCCAGGCCATTCCCGCCTCGCAGTCGATCAGCGGGTAGACCACCCTGCGGCTGGCATGCTCGATCGCGCGGCGCTGGATCCACGCCGGCGCGTGCTCCGGCAGGTTCTTCTCGAAGAAATCGGGGTGGTCCACCCCGTTGGGCCACCGTTTCCTGGTGACCGGGCGCCCCACGATATGGGGCAGCATCGCCTCGGCGATCGCCGAATAGTAGGCGATCACCTCGCCCTTGGTCGTCCCGGTTTCCGGGTACAGCACCTTGTCGAGGTTGCTGAGCTCAACCTCGATCTCCGGCTCACCCGGTCGGCCCCGGAACTCCCGGTAGACCATCGACGCGGTTCGGCGGCGGGGACCGATCGCTCCCGGCCCCCGCGCACCGAATCAGGCCTGCGGTCCCGGATCGGTCGGAGCCGTGCCACCCGGCGTGGTGCCGGGATCGGTCTTGGGCGCCGCGTCGCCGGTGTCTGCCTGCGGCGGCACGACCTTCTTGGCGGCGTCCTTGCCCTTCTCGATCTTGTCGCTGTACTTGCCGCCGGTTTTCTCGTCGATGAACGTGCCGGCCTTGTCGACCGCTTCGTTGATCTTGTCGGCGTTCTGTTCGACCGTTTCCTTGCCCTTACCGAGCAGGCCCTTCAAGGTGTCCACGATACTCATCTGCCGATGTCCTTTCCCGAACTGGGTCGCATCACTCCACATCTTTCCACCACGAAACCCGCGGTGGGAGGTCATTCGGAACCACCCGCTCACCCGGCTTGGGGACAACTGCGCGGGTACCGGCCACATCGGCGGCCGCCACCAGCCGGTGGACCGGTTCGGACCAGCCGTGGAAGGCCAGGTCGAAGGTGGCCCAGTGGATCGGGACGAGCAGACCGTGACCGGGGTCGCCGAGGCACAGATCGGCGTGCGCGCGCACCGCCTCCTCGGGATTCATGTGGATATCGGTCCAGCGCTCGTCGTAGGCACCGATCGGCAGCAGGGTGAGATCGAACGGACCGAGCACCGCGCCCGACTGGGCGAACGCCTTCGTGTAGCCGGTATCGCCGCCGAAGTACACCCGCCTGGTCGGACCGGTCAGCGCCCAGGAAGCCCACAGCGTGGTGTTGCGGACCAGTCCGCGGCCGGAGAAATGCCGCGCCTCGGCGCAGGTGATGGTGAGATCGCCGGTGCCGAGCTCGACCGAACCACCCCAGTCGAGTTCGACGATCCGGTCCGCCGGCACACCCCAGCGCCGCAGGTGGGCACCGATGCCGGTAGGCACGACGAACGGCGCGCGCTGTTCGCGGACCAACTGCTCGACGGTCGGCTTGTCCAGGTGGTCGTAGTGATCGTGGGAGATGATCACCGCGTCGACCGCGGGCAGCGCCGACGGGTCGCCCGGCACCGGATGCAGTCTGGCCGGGCCGATCACCGGCGACGGCGAGACCCGCTCGCTCCATACCGGATCGGCCAGGACCCGGTACCCGTCGATCTCCACCAGCGCGCTCGCGTGCCCATACCAGGTGACCGCCAGCTCGGCGGCCCGCTCCGGCGGCGCCGGGGTGACCAGCGGCACCGGCCGGGCGGGCTTGCCGACCCCGCGCTTGGTCAGTCCCGACCACAGCAGCGACGGCGCGGCGCCGGGCGCCATCGTGTTGCTCGGTTCGGTGTTGTGGAAGCGGCCGTCGCGATACGACGACTTGCCGAGAGCGGTCGGCGCGATCTCGGCCTGTCCGGCACCGAGCGCCGCGGGCAGGCCCCACGCCGCACGCGCCACCCAGGCCAGGCCGAGCGTGCTCGCCACCGTTCCCGCGACGCGTGCGATCCCCATCAGCGCCCCTGGAATTTCGCCGGGCGCTTCTCCTGCCGGGCCTGGCGGCCCTCCTTCGCGTCGTCGCTGGCCCAAGCCGCTTCGAGGGCGGCACGCTGCTGTGCGCTCGCCGGGTCGCGAGTGCCGTCGTCGTTGAGCATGAGTTTCATCGCCCGCAGCGACAGCGGGGCGAGCGCGGCGATGGCCTTGGCCCAGTCCTGCGCGTCGGCCAGGGTGCCGATCTTGTTGGCGAAGCCGAAGGTGTAGGCGTCGGACGCCGAGACCTGATCCGCGGCGAGCAGGATGGTGCGGGCCGGACCGCCACCGATCAGCGACACCAGTCGTGAGACCGTCCAGCGGTCGACCGAGATACCCAGCTTGGCGGCCGGGACCGCGATGAACGCATCGGCCTCGAGCACCCGCAGATCCGAGGCGAGCGCCAGCTGCACCCCGGCGCCGAGCGCGCCGCCGTTGATCGCGGAGATCACCGGCACCGGCAGGGATTCGATGGTGTGCAGCATGTCGAGCAGGCCGTCGAGGAACGACTCCGAGTACACCCCGGACAGGTCGGCTCCGGCACTGAAGATCGGGCCACGGCCGGTGAGCACCACCACCCGCGCGCCCTGGTCGACGGCGTCGAGCATGGCCGCGCGCAACTGGCCGACCAGCTCCTCGTTGAGCGCGTTGCGCCGTTCCTCGCGCCGCATTTCGATGGTGATCACATCACCATCGCGGGTCACGCCGAGCATGCATCCTCCCCAGGAGAACTCCGACACCATGGATGTCATCACTCTGCCACAGCGAACTGACAACACCGGGTAAGGCGATACCATCGGCGGCTGTGGCGACCGACTTCGACATCCTGGTGATCGGCGCGGGCCAGGCGGGGCTCTCGGCCGGTTACCACCTGCGCCGCCGCGGACTCGTCCCCGAACGCGACTTCCTGATCGTCGACCACGCGCCCGGCCCCGGCGGTGCCTGGCAGTTCCGCTGGCCCTCGCTCACCCTGACCACGGTCAACCGGGTGCACGATCTGCCGGGGATGTCGTTCGCCGAGACCCTGCCGCCCGGCTCGGAGTCCGCACCGGCGGCGACGGCGGTCCCGCACTACTACGAGCTCTACGAGAAGCGCTTCGACCTGCGGGTCCACCGGCAGGTGACGGTGCGAGTGGTCTGCGACCGCACCGCCGACGGCCAGACCTGCGCCGGGCGGGGCGAGGTGCTGCAGGTCGAAACCGAGGGCGCGGGCACGCTGCGCACCCGTGGCCTGATCAACGGCACCGGCACCTGGGAGCACCCGTTCGTTCCCCGGTATCCCGGTGCCGACACCTTCGCCGGGCGCCAGCTGCACACCCGCGACTACCGGAGCGCGGCGGAGTTCGCGGGCAAACACGTGGTGATCGTCGGCGGCGGCATCTCGGCGGTGCAATTGCTCGACGAGATCTCCCAGGTGACCTCCACCACATGGGTCACCAGGCGTGAGCCGGTATTCCGGTCCGAGCCGTTCCGGGAGGAGGACGGGCGCGCCGCGGTAGCCGTGGTCGAGGACCGGGTACGGCGCGGATTGCCGCCCGGTTCGGTCGTCTCGGTGACCGGGCTGCCGCTCGACGCCCGGCTGCGCGCCGCCCGCGACCGCGGGGCACTGACCAGGCACCCCATGTTCGAGCGGATCGAACCCACCGGCGTGCGCTGGGCCGACGGGCACTTCCAGGCCGCCGAGGTGATCCTGTGGGCCACCGGGTTCCGCAGCTCACTCGACCACCTGGCGCCACTGCGGCTGCGCGGGCAGGGCGGTGGCATCACCATGACCGGCAGGCTGGCCACCCAGGTGGCGGTCGACCCGCGGATCCATCTGATCGGCTACGGGCCCTCGGCCAGCACCATCGGCGCGAACCGGGCGGGCCGCGCCGCGGCCGCCGAACTGACGAGCTACCTGGGGATCAGCCCAGACCGGCGCTGAAGGTTGCCGGATCGGGGCCGACCCGCTTGCCCGCATCCAGCCGGTTGATCACCGCCATGGCCTGCGAATCCAGCTCGAAGGAGAACACGTCGAAGTTCTCCGCGATCCGCGACGGCGTGACCGACTTGGGGATGACGATATTGCCCAGCTGCAGGTGCCAGCGGATGATCACCTGCGCGGGCGTGCGGTCGAGTTCCTTGGCCAGCGTGACGATGGTGGGATTGTCCAGCAGGGTGCCCTGACCGAGCGGGCTCCACGCCTCGGTCGCGATCGCGTGGTTGGCGTCGTACTGGCGCAGGTCGTGCTGGGCCAGCGTGGGATGCAGCTCGATCTGGTTCACCACCGGGATCTGGCCGGTCTCGGCGATCACCGTCTCCAGATCGATCACCCGGAAGTTGGAGACGCCGATCGAGCCGACCCGGCCCTGCGCCTCGAGCGCCTGAAACGCCCGGAAGGTGTCGACGAAACGACCGGCCGTCGGCACCGGCCAGTGGATCAGATACAGATCGAGATAGTCCAGGCCGAGCCGCTGCATGCTGGCGTCGAAGGCGCGCAGCGTGCTGTCGTAGCCCTGCTCGGAATTCCACAGCTTGGTGGTGACAAAGATCTCGTCGCGCGGGATGCCCGAGGCCCGGATGGCGCGGCCGACGCCCTCCTCGTTGCCGTAGATCGCGGCCGTGTCGATGCTGCGGTAGCCGACCTTCAGTGCCTCGGCCACCACGGGCGTGACATCGTCCTCCGGTACCTGGAAGACACCGAAGCCGAGCTGCGGGATCACGTTCCCGTTGTTGAGCACGATGGTGGGAACTTGGCTGCTTGCGCTACGGAAGGTCACCCTTCCGACGGTAGAAGTGCTTCGCCGCAGCGTCAACGACGGCACCTCGCGTGTTTCCCCACCTGCGGATTCGGGTGGTAAGCGGGGCACAGGTCAGCCGGCGCCCCCGGTGAGCCCGATCCGGCGGTAGCGGGTGTGTCTGCGGGCGCGCAAATCGGGCAGCGGCCGGTCCCGCAGCACGGCCAGCTCCTCGGTGACCGCGAGCACCATCCGGCGGGCGAACGCGACCGGCTCGTCGGCGGCGTCGGGGAACTCGTCGACGATCCGGTCGACCACCCCGTCAGCCAGCAGGTCCCCGGCCTTGATGCCTTGCGCGGCAGCCAGTTCCGGCGCATGGTCGATATCGCGGAAGACGATGGCGCTCGCGCCTTCCGGCGGCAGCGGCGCCAGCCAGCCGTGCCTGGCGGCGAGTACCCGGTCGGCGGGCAGCAGCGCGAGCGCGCCACCGCCGGTGCCCTGGCCGAGCAGGATCGAGACGGTCGGGGTGTCGAGGGTGACCAGGTCGGCGAGGCAGCGGGCGATCTCCGGGGCGAGGCCGCGTTCCTCGGCCTCCTTCGACAGCGCCGCGCCGACGGTGTCGATCACCAGCACCAGCGGCAGCCGCAGCTCCTGCGCCAGTGCCATCGCCCGCCTCGCCTCGCGCAGCGCCGCGGGGCCCATGGTGTGTTCGCCCTCCTGCCCGGAGCGATCATGCCCGAAGACCACACACGGCTGCCCACCGAAGCGCGCCAGCGCGAGCACCACCGTGCGATCGGATTCGCCCTGGCCGGTGCCGCTGAGCGGAACCCGTTGGGTGACATGGCGCAACAGGTCGCGGATGCCGGGCCTGCCGGGCCGCCGTGTGCTCAGCACCGAGTCCCACGCACTCGGTTCCGCGCCGCGACCGCCCGCCGGATTACGGACCGGCGCAGCCCAACCCGGCTCCGCCGAGACCGGAAGCACCTTCCCGCCGGCCACACTCAACGCGCGATGCGCGATCCGGCGGAACACCTCCACCGGGACAACACCGTCGATCACACCGTTGCGGTACAGGTTCTCGGCGGTCTGCACACCGGACGGAAAAGGCTTGCCGTACAGGGCCTCATACACCCGAGGGCCGAGGAACCCGATCAGTGCGCCTGGCGCCGCGAAGGTGATGTGACCGAGCGAGCCCCACGACGCGAACACCCCTCCCATGGTGGGGTCGCGAAGGTACACCAGATACGGATGACCCGCCGCCTTGTGCACCGCGACCGCGCCTGCGATCTTCACCATCTGCACGAAAGCGACTGTGCCCTCCTGCATCCTGGTGCCGCCGGAGGTGGGCGAGGCGATCAGCGGCAGCCCGAGTTCGGTGGCGCGCTCGACCGCGGTGACGATCCGCTCGGCGGCGGCAACGCCGATCGACCCGGCGAGAAAGGCGAATTCACAGGCGATCACGGCGATCCGGCGGCCGCGCAACAGCCCTTCGCCGGTCAGCACCGACTCATCGGTACCCGCTCGCTCCGCCGCCGCGTCGAGTTCCCGGCGGTAGTGCGGCGAGACCGCGGGCTCGACCGGGGGCAGGTCCCAGCTCAGGAACGTCCCGGCGTCGAGCAGTTGCCCGATCAGATCCTCCGCCGATATCCGCACCCACCGAGCGTAACGGGCAGTCCGTTCGGACAGCGCACCGCCGCGAGAGCGAAGTCCGGCTTCCTGACGGCAGCGGTCATCGCCGGAGGGGCGTGCTCCGGCGACGTTCCCGGCCGGGGCTGCGGCCTTCATCGCGGCAGCCCCGTCGCGGGTCAGTAGCCCTGCATCACCTTGCGCAGCGCGTACTCGGTGAGCGAGACCAGGGCCTGCTTGGCAGGCTCCCTGCGGCGGGCGTCGATCGACATGATCGGCACGTCGGCGGGGACGGCAAGCGCCTGACGGATGTCCTCGAGCGGGTACTTCGGCGCGTCGTCGAACTCGTTGAGCGCGACCAGGAACGGCAGGCCGCGCGCTTCGAAGTAGTCGACAGCGGCGAAGCTGTCTTCCAGCCTGCGGGTGTCGACCAGCACCACGGCACCGATGGCGCCGCGGATCAGGTCGTCCCACATGAACCAGAACCGGTACTGGCCAGGGGTACCGAACAGGTACAGGACCAGGTCGTCGGCGAGGCTGATACGGCCGAAGTCCATCGCCACCGTGGTGGTCGACTTCATCGGAATACCGGTCAGGTTGTCGATTCCGGTACTGGCGTTGGTGACCAGCGCCTCGGTGCGCAGCGGAACGATCTCCGACACCGCACCGACCAACGTGGTCTTACCGACACCGAAGCCACCGGCGACAACGATCTTCGCCGAAGTCGGCTTGCTCGTGCGGGTGTCGACCTGCGCCGTCGAATCAAATACGCCGGAGTCCACTGAGAACCCTTTCGATCAGCTCGCGACGTTCATCGTCGCTGGAATCGTCTTTCAATGTCGCCGAGACCCGGACATGACCGGCCTCGATGAGGTCGGCCACGAGTACCCGCGCTACACCGATCGGGATACCCAATTGGGCAGCTATCTCGGCAACGGACGGCGATTGCCTGCACAACTCCACGATGGACGTTTCGAGGTTGTTCAGTTCGAACTGCCGCTCCATGGCGACCGGATGCGATGCTACGAGAGCCTCCAACGCCAACTCGACCGCAGGCCTGGTGCGGCCTGCAGTCAGCGAGTACGGGCGAACGAGACTGGGCTCGGCGCTCCCCATGCGGTGATCGTCTATGTCCATCCCACCATCAGGAACCCATCGTGACGCGTGGCGTGGCCTGGACGGTCTGGCCCACACGCTCGACCAACAGAGCCATTTCGTAGCCGACCTGACCGATGTCACACGACGTGTTGGTCAGGACAGCCAGATAGGACCCGTCACCGACCGCCATGAGCAGTAGGTAGCCGTGCTCCATCTCGACGACGGACTGCAGTACCGTACCGCCCTCGAACAGATTCGACACGCCGACGGAAAGACTGGCCAGACCCGCGGTGACGGCGGAGAGCTGTTCCGCGCGGTCGACCGGGAGCTGGGCACTCGCGGCCATCAGCAGGCCGTCAGCCGAGACCAGGACGGCATGGGCTACGCCAGGAACCTCGTTGGCGAAGTTCGAAACCAGCCAATCCAGCTGACGGTTCGTACCACCTAGATCGGGGTTCATCGGTCTCCTTTATCTCCGGTTAGGTTCATTGCCTTCATTGCGCGGCCATCCCGGACGCCCTGCTGGTGACGACTCAAGCTGGACCTGATCGTTTCGGGATCACGGTGCGGGGTGGTGTCGGCCTTACCGCTGACACCACCGGGCACGAGCCTGCCGCCCGGGTTGCGCTGAGGCAAGCCGGCAGCGGTACGAACCTCTGCTTGCGCCTCGCTGGCCCTGCGTGCGGCCTGCCATCCTTCGTCACCGGGTGATTCGAAGGCGGCGGCCATCTGGGACCGGTCGGAATTCTCGTCCGACAGCCATGCCGACATCATCTCCGCGAAGATCGGCGTTCCGCCCATCACGGAATCGCCCTCCGTTGCCGGCTGCAACCTGGTCTGGAAGAACGACGCAGCCTTGGCCGGGTTGGACCGGAGACTGTGCCGACCCGGATCACGCCCTGCCGACGCAGCGTTTTCCGGCTCCGCAGGATCCCGATCCCGTTGCGGCAGAGCCACTCCTGGCCCAGCGGTCGCCTGCGGTACCACAGTAGCGCCGGGATCACGTTGCGGCAGCCCAATCGGCTCGGCAGGCCGCGGCGGCGTGCCGTTCGGCGTCTCGCGCACCGGCAGGCCGGCCGCGGGCGCGCGCTGCGGCAGGCCGGACGCGCCGGGATCGCGCTGCGGCGCTGCGGCACCCGTGTCGCCCCGCTGCGGGAGACCGGTGGCGGGCGGCTGCTGAGCACCGGGCTCGCGTTGCGGCAGACCGGACGGCGTCGCCCCGCGCTGCGGGAGGCCGTTGGCCGGATCGCGCTGCGGCAGACCGCCGGTCGGCTCGCGCTGCGGCAGACCGTTCGACGGGTCACGCTGCGGCAGACCGCCGGTCGGCTCGCGCTGCGGCAGACCGTTCGACGGGTCACGCTGCGGCAACCCACCGGACTGCTCGCGCTGCGGCAGACCGTTCGACGGGTCACGCTGCGGCAACCCACCGGACTGCTCGCGCTGCGGCAGACCGTTCGACGGGTCACGCTGCGGCAACCCACCGGACTGCTCGCGCTGCGGCAGACCGTTCAGCGGATCACGCTGCGGCAACCCACCGGACTGCTCGCGGTGCGGTAGTCGCGGCGCGGGTTCGCGCGGCGGCAGACCATTGGACGGCGAGCGCTGCGGCAGGCCGGTCGCCGGATCACGCGGGATCGGCGCCGAATCACGCTGCGGCGCAGCACTGCCTGCGGCATCGCGTTGCGGCAGGCCGGTGGCCGGGTCGCGCTGGGGCAACCCACCGGTCTGATCACGCTGCGGCAGACCGTTCGACGGGTCACGCTTGGGCAGGCCCGGCGACTGATCACGCTGCGGCAGGCCACCGGTCTGGTCCCGCGGCGGCATCCGGTTGCCCTGATCGCGCTGCGGCAGACCCGCGGCGGGATCGCGCGGCGGCGCGCCGTTGGCGCCGGGCGAACGTTGCGGCAGGCCACCCGCGGTGGTGTCGCGCTGCGGCGGCATCGCCTCACGCGGCGGCGAGGCTTGATCGCGGGCGGGCGCACCATTGGCACCCGGCTGACGCTGCGGCAGACCACCGCCCTGCGACTGTGGCGCACCGGCAGGCTTGCCGTCACCGGGCTGGCTCGGCGCGCCACCCTGCGGACGCTGTGGCCCGTTCGGACCGCCTTGCACACTGCGCTTGGGCAGGTTGGCCGCCGCGAGCTTGCCGCGCTGCGGCACATTGCCCTGGCCGGGTGCGGGCGGACGCAGCGTCGGCGAGGACTGCTCGGTGGCGTCGGACTGCATGCCCTGGGACATCGCGTTGCCCGGCTGACGCTGCGGCAGCCCGCCGGGGCCGCTCGGGATGGGTCCGCTGTTCACGCCGGGGTCGACGGTGACCATCATGTTGCCGCCAGGAGTGCGGGTGATCGCCCTGGTCTGCATGGTGCTCGGCTGGTTCTGCGGGTTCTGCGGTGCCGGCTGGTTCTGCGGGTTCGGCCGCACCTGCTGCGGCGCGATCTGCCCCGGAATCACCGGACCACCGGCCGCGCCGGTGACGATCAGCCCGACCGGCACGTGCACGGTGACGGTGACGCCGGGATCGCGCGCGGTGTCGAAGGTCGGCCGCAGCCGCACGGTCAAGCCGTGCCGCTCGGCGAGCCTGCCGACCACGAACAGACCCATGTGGCGGGCGGTGTCAGGACCGGGTTCCGCGGTCTGCTCGAGCCTGCGGTTGATCTCCGACATCTCCGCGGGCGGCATACCGATACCGCGGTCGGCGACCTCGATCAGCAGGCCCTGGTCGTGTGCCTGGGCGAAGGTGAACTTGACGTCGGTCTCCGGCGGGGAGGCCCGCAGCGCGTTGTCGAGCAACTCGGCGAACAGGTGCGCCAGGTCGGAGGCGGCCGGTTCGACCAGCGAGCCGCGCGGGGTGGCGCCGAGCTTGACCCGCTCGTAGTCCTCGACCTCGGAGATCGCGGCGCGCAGCACGTCGGCGATCTCGACCGGGGCCGACTTGGTCCTGCGCTGCTTGGTGCCCGCGAGGATGAGCAGGTTGTCACCGTTACGGCGCATACGCGCCGCGAGGTGGTCGAGGCGGAAGAGGTTCTCGAGCAGGCGCGGGTCTTTCTCGTCGTACTCCATCGCCTCGATGAGCGTGAGCTGATGGTCGACGAGCGACTTGGAGCGCCGGGCCAGGGTCTCGAACATGTCGTTGACCTGGGAACGCATCTGGGCCTGGTCGGAGGCGAGGCGCAGCGCCTGGCCGTGGATGTCGTCGACCGCGCGGGCGAGCTGACCGATCTCCTCGGCCGAGCGCACCGGCATCGGCTCCAGCGGCACGTCCTCGGGCGAGGCACCGTTACGGAGCTGGGCCACCTCGTGCGGCAGATCGGATTCGGCGACGCGCAGCGCGGCGAGGCGAAGGCGGTGCAGCGGAACGATCATCGAGCGGGCGACGAACACTGCGAGCAGCAGCGCGGCGAGGATGGTCGCGATGACGACGCCGGTGTAGGTCCACGCGCCGGTGGCCGCGGAACTGGTGAGGTCGTCCATCAGGACTTCGATGGACTTACTCGAGTCGTCGACCAGACCCTGGTAGGCCGCGAGGCTGGTGTACAGCGAGGTTCGCATCTCGCCGATGGGCAGCTTGCCCGTTTGGACGTCCAGCCCGCTGATCAGGTTCTGTCGTACATCGGCCTGGGCGTTCAGCTCGGCGATGACCGGATCGCCTTCGGCCAGACGGTTGGCGAGCACATCGAGCATGTGGCGCTCGGTGCTGACACCGGTGAGGTAGGTCTGCGGACCGGTCGGGATCCCGCGCAACAGTTCGGAAATGCCGGCGAGCTCGGTCACCAGCACCGAACGGGTGTTGAGCGTGTCGACGAGGCGGAGCTTGGCGGTATCCATCACCGGGTCGCTGACCTGCGCCACGGTGGTCTCGACGACGCTGACGCTGTCGCGGCGCATCTGGTCGACCCCGGCCAGCGCCGGCTCGGCCGAGGAGGTGAGCCCCTTGCCCTGCGCGCGCACCGCCTGGGCCTGCGTGATCATCCGCTCCAGCGCGCCGTGCGCGGTCGGCAGATCGACCAGCCTGCCCAGCGAGGACTGCGCCGCGCCGATGGCGGCGTCGAGCTCGGTCAGGTCCTGGTCGGTGACCAGGGTGGCACCGCCGCCGGCGGGCACCATCTGACTACCGGCGACCTTGGCGGTGCTGGCACTGAGCGCGGTGACCGACGGGATGGTGTCGACCTGCTCGTTGATGCTCGACAGCCGGTTGGCTTCGGAGAACTCCGAGGTAATTCTCGACACGCCGAGCCCGACCGCGACCGCAAGTGGCACGGCGAGCACCGCCGTAACCTTCCAACGCAGGTCCCAGTTGCCGAGCGCCCAGCGCTTGCTGCCGGACCTAGCGGCGTCACGCATCTCCCACTCACTTTCCAAACTGGCCTCGGTACCTTGCGCCATCAGCGAACCTCCACAGGCGCAATGGTGGCTCGCCGGAGTGACTGGCCGAGAACTGCGGCTGGCCGAGAAATTGCGTCTACGACTGCCCGAATAAGTGACAACAGATTCTAACGGATCAATAACTTCTTGGCAGACTCCCGGTGCGAGTCCGCGCGATGACCTGCCCGTTCCAGGCAAAACCAAAGGTCGCGGCACCACAACGGGCGTCGCGTGAAGTCTGCCACAATCATCTGGATCTATCGAGCGGGCATCGAAGCGAGGCTAGGGAGTCACGGGTTTGGACACCGAACACGAGTACCGGCCGGTCTATCAGACCAGTCTGGTCGATCCAGCCCACTTCTGGTCCGCCGCAGCCCAAGACCTCGAGTGGGATGTGGAGCCGGACCAGATCGTCGACGCCGCCGACAAGCGCGCGGCCCGCTGGTTCCCCGGTGCCCGGCTCAACACCAGCGTCAACGCGCTCGACCGGCACGTGCGGGCAGGCACCGTCGCCGAGGGCGGTAGGGCCGACCAGGCCGCCCTCATATACGTCTCCGCCATGACCGACACCACCACGGTCTACACCTACGCCGAGCTGCTCGACGAGGTCGCCCGGTTCGCGGGCACGATGCGCGATCTCGGGGTCACCGCAGGCGACCGGGTGGTGATCTATCTGCCGATGATCCCGGAGGCCGTGATCGCGATGCTGGCCTGCGCCAGGATCGGCGCGGTGCACTCGGTGGTGTTCGGCGGGTTCGCCGCCCCCGAGCTGGCGGCCAGGATCGACGATGCCGAACCGGTGCTCGTCGTCACCGCGTCCGGCGGCCTCGAACCGAACCGGCGCATCGAGTACCCGCCGATCGTGCTGCAGGCACTCGATCTGGCCGAGACCACCTCGGTGCGCACGGTGATCGTCAAGCAGCGGCCCGAGTTCCCCACCATCGAGTTCGCCGCACCGCAGCCCGCCACCGATGTGCTGCCGTCCTCGGCGCAGACCGTCGCGGCCCGCTGGGTCGACTGGGACGCCACCGTCGCCGGGGTGGCGCCCGCCGAGCCGGTGTCGGTCGCCGCTACCGATCCGCTCTACATCCTCTACACCTCGGGGACCACCGGGAAGCCGAAGGGCGTCGTCCGCGACAACGGCGGGCACGCGGTCGCACTGTCCTGGTCGATGCGCAACATCTATGACGTCGGTCCCGGTCAGGTGTTCTGGGCCGCCTCCGATGTCGGCTGGGTGGTCGGCCACTCCTATATCGTCTACGCTCCGCTGCTCGTCGGCGCCACCACGCTGCTCTACGAGGGCAAGCCGATCGGCACCCCGGACGCGGGCGTGTTCTGGCGGATCATCGAGGAACACGAGGTGCGGGTGCTGTTCACCGCGCCGACCGCGTTGCGCGCGATCCGTCGCGCCGACCCCGCGGCCACCATGGCGCGGCGCTGCGATCTGTCCCGGCTGCGCGCGCTGTTCTGCGCGGGCGAGCGGCTCGACCCGGCCACCTTCGAGTGGGCCACCGACACCCTGCTCGCCGACCACCCCGACACCCCCGTCGTGGATCACTGGTGGCAGACCGAGACCGGCTGGCCGATCTGCGCCGATCCGCTCGGACTCCAGGAGCTGCCGGTCAAGCCGGGGTCCTCGTGCGTGCCGGTGCCCGGCTACCGGCTGCGGGTGCTCGACGCCAACGGCAATCCGGTGGCCACCGGAGTGGAGGGCAATATCGTCATCGGGCTGCCGCTCCCACCCGGCGCGCTGACCGGGCTCTGGCGCGACCGCGAGCGGTTCCTCCGCTCCTATCTGTCGGCGTTCCCCGGTCACTACCTCACCGGCGACTCGGGCTACTTCGACGAGGACGGCTACCTCTACGTGCTCGGGCGCAGCGACGATGTGATCAATATGGCCGGGCACCGGCTCTCTGCGGGCAGCATCGAGGCCGCGATCTCGGGCCACGACGCCATCGCCGAATGCGCCGTGATCGGCGTTCCCGACGAGATCAAGGGCCATCTGCCGCTGGCGTATGTGGTGCTCAAGCAGGGCGTCGAGGTGGACCCCGAGCAGCTGCGCGAGGAGCTCACCGAGCGGGTGCGCACCCAGATCGGCGCGATCGCGACCCTGCACAGCGCGATCATCGTCTCCGGTTTGCCCAAGACCCGCTCCGGCAAAATCCTGCGCAAGACGATCCGCCAGCTCACCGCGGGCGAACACGTGGAGCCCCCGGCGACCATCGAGGATCCCGCTGTGCTCACCGCGCTCGCGGATCGCATCCTCGCCAATCCCCCGCTCGGGACTCCGGCGGCACAGGACGAGCAGGCGGGCGATCTCGACGGCGACCCGGTGGCACCGACTAGCTGACGGCGGCGTCGCCGCTGGTAGCTGCCTACCATGGCACCGTGACCGATCGCGCTGCCGCCACTGTCCTTGTCGTCGACGACGACGCCGATGTCCTCGCCTCGGTCGAGCGCGGTCTGCGGCTGTCCGGGTTCCGGGTGCTCGTCGCCGCCGACGGTGCCGCCGCGCTGCGCTCGGTGTCCGAGCACGCGCCCGACGCGGTGGTGCTCGACATGAACATGCCGGTGCTCGACGGCGCCGGCGTGGTGACAGCCCTGCGCGCGATGGGCAACGACGTACCGATCTGCGTGCTCAGCGCCCGCTCCTCGGTCGGCGAGCGGATCGCGGGCCTCGAGTCGGGCGCCGACGACTATCTGGTCAAGCCGTTCGAACTGGCCGAGCTGGTGGCCAGGATCCGCGCGCTGCTGCGCCGCCGCACCGACGGGCCGGAGCAGACGGCACCCGGCACGATCACCGTCGGACCGCTTCGGGTGGATGTGGCCGGGTACCGCGCACTGCTGCACGGGCGCGAAATCGAGCTCACCAAACGGGAATTCGAATTGCTCTCGACCTTGGCCAGGAATACCGGGGTGGTACTCACGCGCGAGCGGCTGCTGGAATTGGTCTGGGGCTACGATTTCATAGCGGATACGAATGTCGTCGACGTGTTCGTCGGATATCTGCGCCGCAAGCTCGAAATAGATGACACGCCAAGGATATTGCACACCATTCGCGGCGTCGGGTTCGTGCTCCGGGAGTCGAAATGATCGATGCCGCGGCGAAAGGTCCTCGGAGACAATCATTTTCGCTGCGAACCAGGGTGGCGGGCGCGGCTGCGGCCGGTGCCGTCATCGTGGTCACGGTCGCCACCTTCGTGAGTTTCCAGGCCATCGAACGCAACAATGTGACCCAAACCGACCAGCAGCTCGAGATCGCCTCGCGGATCGTGCTGATCGAACCGGTGCTGGCGACCGGTTTCGTCAACCTCACCGGCCTGCAGAACACCATGGCGCTCACCGTGCGCGACAACGGCCAGGTCACCGCCTCGAGTTCCACCCAGCTGCCCGACCTGGCGCCGGGCTCACAGACCGTCGAGGTGAACGACCAGCCGTACCGGGTACTGACCTCGACCGAGAACCAGCCGGAAGGCAGAACCGTCTCACTTGCCATACCGACCACCGAGGCCGCGAAGGCCACCGCGGAGCAGCAGCGGCTCGTCCTGCTCGGCGCGGCGATCGCGGTCGCAGCGGCGGCGGCACTCGGCTGGCTGCTGGCGGGGCGCGCCGTGCGCCCGATCGTGAAGCTCACCGAGCAGGTGTCGGCCCGCAGCGCGTTCGGCGACCCGGACCACCGGGCGACGCCGGTCGACGGCTCCGGCGTCGACGAGGCGGTGAAGCTGGCCGAGGCGGTGAACACCATGCTCGCCCGCGTCGACGAGGCGCAAGCGGAGACCGCGGCAGCGCTGGAGACCGCCCGCGACTTCGCGGCTGTGTCGGCACACGAGCTGCGCACCCCGCTGACCGCGCTGCGCACCGATCTCGAGGTGCTGCGCACCCTCGACCTCACCGATGCGCAGCGCCGCGAGATCCTCGACGACCTCGCCCGCAACGAGACCAGGGTCGAGACCACACTCGGCGCGCTGGAACGGCTGGCCAGGGGCGACCTCACCGCCGAGGCCGACCACGTTCCCACCGATGTGGCCGAACTGTGCGACAAGGCCGCGCACGACGCCATGCGGCACTATCCCGGCCTGACGGTGCGGATCGACACCGACGCCGAACTGGTGATCCGGGGGCTGCCCGCCGGGTTGCGCCTCGCCGTCGACAACGCGCTGACCAACTCGGTGAAACACGGTGGTGCCAACCACGCGGTGGTCTCGGCGCACCGCGCCCCCGACGCGCGCATCGTCATCGCGGTCGACGACAACGGCTCCGGCGTCCCCGTCGCCGAGCGCGAGACGGTCTTCGCCCGCTTCGCTCGCGGCTCCACCGCGAGCAAGGGCGGCTCGGGGCTCGGGTTGGCGCTGGTGGCCCAGCAGGCCCAATTGCACGGCGGCCGTGCCTATTTCGAGGCGAGCGGGCTCGGCGGCGCGCGCCTGGTCCTCGACCTGCCGATCCGGCCTGCGCACTGAACGTGAAAGCACAGAGCCCCGCGGCCGTGACAGCACGGCGGCGGGGCTCTGTGGATCGATACTCAGGCACCGGCCGGTGATCGCGAGCCCGGTGCCGTGACCTCAGACGTCAGGGCAGCACCTGCGGCACGGCCTCCGGGATGACCAGGCCGATGACGGCACCGATCACGGCACCGACGATCGCCATGTTGATCACGCCGGGGATGGCGCAGAACACGTAGCCGATGATGAAGGCGGCCAGCGCGGGGATGCACAGGATCGCGGCGGCGATCGCGCCGACGGTCGCGCCAGCGGCGGCACCGTTCTGGACCGGGTCGCTGTTGCCCGCCGCCGGGTCGGTGGCGATGTTCTTCAGTTCGGCGCCGGTGTCGGTGGACAGCTGCGGCGCCATGGCCAGGCTCTTGCCGTCCTCGGAGACCACCGAGGCGATCGCGATGGCGTTGCCGGTGGCGGTGGTGAACTTCAGCGGCACCTGGCCGACGGTGGCGCCGGAGTCGGAGACCACGGTGACCGCGTCGGGGGTGATCACGAAACGGCCGTTGTCGACGGTCGCGGAGATGGTGCGCAGGTCGGGTGCCACCTCGGTGCGGAAGTCGACGCCTTCGGCGCTGACGTTGCTGGACAGACCGGTTGCGATCTGCGCCTGCCGCTCGGTGTCGACGTCGGCGACCGCGGTACCCGTGGTGACCAGCGAGGTGGCGACGGCCAGCGGCAGCGCGGCGACGAACACGCGGCGCGCAGAACGAACGATCTTGTGGTGGACCATGTTCAAGTCTCCCTCCCGATGCCCCCGGTGAATCCCCGCAACCCCCCGGACGAATCGAAAATATCTCGATGTCGGTTGACTCGAGATTTGTACCGGATGCGAGAAGGCCATGAAAGGTGATGTGACGCAGCACATATCGAATCACCAAGAGAAGTCCCGCTGACCGGGATCGCGAGCCGGACAGCACACCGTCAGCTACCGAAACGCGCCTTCTCACCGAACTCTCAGACCTCTCCCACGACCCGCAGCGAACTCCCCCGATACGGTCGGCGCCATGATCGGAAAACGGGGCCGGTTGGCTCTTCTCGTCGCGGCAGTAGCACTGGCCGGGGGCGGCATCGCCGCGTGTTCGAGCGGTGCCGACGTGCCGACCGGTTTCGCGTTGGTCAACGCCGATTCCGGGCCGACCGGAGCCCGCGTCGCCAAGGCGGTGGAAGAGGCGGGCGGCTACGAGTGGACCGTGGCCGCGCCCGGCCAGATCGATCCGGCCGACTACGCGGCGGTGATCACCCTGCCCGAGGATCTCACAGCCTCGATGGCCACGCTGGCATCGCCGCAGCCGCAGCGCGCCAAGGTCACCGTCGCCGCGCACGACGGTGCCGACGAGGGCGAGGTGAACGGCGCGGTGGCGGCCGTGACGCACCGGATCGGCGCGTCGGGTGTCGACGCGGCGCTGAGCGCGGTGGCGCAGGCGCGCAACCAGATGACCTCGGTGCAGTTCACCGCCCAGCTGCTGCGCGCAGGCGTGAACGCGGCGGCCGACGGCGCCGACCAGTTCGGTGGCGGCGCACAGGAGATGCTCGGCTTCCTCGACTCCGCGCAGCAGGGCGCCGGTGAGCTCACCGCCGCCATCGACCTGCTGAACCGGACCGTCACCGGCGCGACCACCCAGGCCGACCAGCTCGCCGACGCGCTCGACGCGACCGGCCTCACCATCGCGGGCGTCGAGCAGAGCGCCAACACGCTGAGCACCGGCCTGGATCAGATCCTGCCACTGCTGCGCGCCCTGCCGTTCGCCGGTGACCCGCAGCTCGCCGATATCATCACCAAACTCGAAGCACTGCAGGGCCTTTCCAACCAGGCGGGCAGCCAGCTCACCGGCCTCGCCGAACTCACCGGCGCCGCTGTCGACCCGAACACCGACCTCGGCACCCTGTTGCGCACGGTCGTCGCCCGGCTCGACAGCGCCCGCGTCCAGCTCACCCAGGGTGCCGAACTCGCGGCCGGTCTGCCCGCGCTCGCCGAACAGGGCGGTGCCCAGATCACCTCGGCGATCGAGCAGATGACCACCGGCGTCGACGCCCTGCAGAACATCGTCGGCAATCTGAACACCCAGACCGGCAAGGCACTCGAGGCCCTCCCCCCGCTCGGCCAGGCCCAGCAGTCGGCCCTTGCCCTCGCCCTGACCGACCCGGTGGAGGTCGTGCGCGAGTAGCGGCGCGGACCGCGACTCGACCATTGGTACCATTCGTCAATCGTAGGTACCATGGAACCATGGCGATGAACATCAAGGACCCCGAGGCAGAACGGCTGGCAACCGAGCTGGCCGCACGCACCGGCATGAGCAAGACCGCAGCCGTTCGTAGCGCCCTGCACGACCAACTGGAACGACTCGACCGCAGCACCGGCCATCGAGACAGCGGCGATGAGTTCGTCCGCTTCCTACGGTCGGAAATCTGGCCGCAGGTTCCGCGGGAAGTGTTCGGAGCGCCGGTCACCAAGGCAGAGCGAGAAGAGATACTCGGATACGGGCCAGGTGGCGTGTGATCATCGACAGCTCCGCGATCGTCGCATGTATCCTCGGCGAACCCACCGCCGAACAGCTGGGACGCAAGATCGGCGAGGCCGCGGTATGCCGAATCGGCGCACCCACGCTCGTCGAGACGAGCCTGGTCCTCGCGCACAAGGCGGGCCCGCTGGGCAAACCTCTCCTGGCGACCTTCCTGCAGGAACGAGATTTCGACGTCGTCTCGTTCGGCGCCGAGCACTGGCGAGCGGCACAAACAGCGTTTCTCCGATTCGGCGAGGGTAGACACCCCGCCGCATTGAACTTCGGCGATTGCCTGACCTATGCCGTGGCGTGGTCATCGGGCGAGCCACTGCTGTGTGTCGGAGATGATTTCTGCCGCACCGACCTCGAACTGGTCGAGCTGTAGGTGCCGAAAAGCCGGTGGCCGGATTCCGAGCGGAATCCGGCCACCGGCTTTCGATGCGCTCAGCTCAGTGGGCGGCGAGCAGGTCGATCACGAAGACCAGGGTCTTGCCGGACAGTCCGTGACCCGCGCCCGCGGGCCCGTAGGCGAGCTCCGGCGGGATGGTGAGCTGGCGGCGGCCGCCGACCTTCATGCCGGGGATGCCGTCCTGCCAGCCCTGGATCAGGCCACGCAGCGGGAAGGTGATGGACTCGCCACGGTCCCACGAGGAGTCGAACTGCTCGCCGGTCTCGAACTCGACGCCGACGTAGTGCACCTCCACGGTGCCACCGGGCACCGCTTCGGCGCCCTCGCCCTCGACGAGGTCCTTGATCACGAGCTGGGTGGGCGCGGGGCCCTCCTGGAATTCGATCTCCGGCTTGGTCATTCGGGCTATCCCCTTCGATAGTGTGAATTTGTCGCGATGCAGATCCGGCGGATCAGCGGGTGCCGATCTCGACGTAGTCCCGCTCGCCGTAGCCGGTGTAGATCTGGCGCGGACGGCCGATCTTGAGCGGCTCGGAGTGCATCTCGCGCCAGTGCGCGATCCAGCCCGGCAGCCTGCCCATGGCGAACAGCACGGTGAACATGCGGGTCGGGAAGCCCATCGCCCGGTAGATGACGCCGGTGTAGAAGTCGACGTTCGGGTACAGGCGCCGGGAGACGAAGTAGTCGTCGGTCAGGGCGGCCTCTTCGAGCTGCTTGGCGATATCGAGCAGCTGGTCGTCGCCGCCGATCTTCGACAGGATCTTGTCGGCGGCCTGCTTGACCAGGGTCGCGCGCGGGTCGTAGTTGCGGTAGACGCGGTGCCCGAAGCCCATGAGCTTCACGCCGTCTTCCTTGTTCTTGACCTTGCGGATGAATTCCTTGACGTCGCCGCCGTTGGCCTTGATCTCGTCGAGCATCTCCAGCACGGCCTGGTTGGCGCCGCCGTGCAGCGGGCCCCACAGCGCGTTGATGCCACCGGAGACCGAGGTGAACAGGTTGGCGTCGGAGGAACCGACCAGGCGCACCGTGGAGGTGGAGCAATTCTGCTCGTGGTCGGCGTGCAGGATCAGCAGCATGTCCAGCGCCGCGGCGATCTCCGGGTCGACCTCGTAGGGCTCGGCCGGGAAACCGAAGGTCATCCGCAGGAAGTTCTCGACCAGGCTCAGCGAGTTGTCCGGGTAGAGGAACGGCTGGCCGACCGACTTCTTGTACGAGTAGGCCGCGATGGTCGGCAGCTTGGCCAGCAGGCGGATGGTCGACAGCTCGACCTGTTCGGGGTCGCGCGGGTCCAGCGAGTCCTGGTAGTAGGCCGACAGCGCGTTCACCGCCGAGGACAGCACCGGCATCGGGTGCGCGTTGCGCGGGAAGCCGTCGAAGAACCGCTTCAGGTCCTCGTGCAGCAGGGTGTGGCGACGGATGCGGTCGGTGAACTCGTCGAGCTGGGCCTGGGTCGGCAGCTCACCGTAGATGAGCAGGTAGCTGACCTCGATGAAGGTCGAACGGCCTGCCAGCTGGTCGATCGGGTAGCCGCGGTAGCGCAGAATGCCCGCTTCACCGTCGATGTAGGTGATGGCCGACTTGGTCGACGCGGTATTCATGAAACCGGGGTCGTAGGTGACGTAGCCGGTGCTGGCCAGCAGCTTGCCGAGGTCGAGTCCGTCGTTGCCCTCCGCGGCCTTGGTGACCGAGATCGGGAACTCGCCACCGGGGTACTGCAGTACCGCCTTGGCGTCTTCGGCGACGTTGGTGATGTTCTCAGCGGGCACGGAAGGATCCCTCTCAGGCTAGTTGAGATTCTCGCCGAGCCCTGAAACCCGGCGCCGAACCTGCGGCGCCGGTGCGGTCGGCATCGGCGCGCGTGGTCTAACGCTAACTCTTACTGGACGACGATGAGCAATCAGGGTTGTCCTGCGCGGTCCTCACTATGCGACGCGACGGCCGTGAGGTCGCCGACCTGCGGCGATCGGCCCACTGCGAGGTGTAGGAAACATCGTGGGCACCGCCGCGGGCGGGGCCATCCGAAGCGCCTGCTGTCACCGGCAATTCCCTTCTTGCACAAGTCAATTCATGACGACACCGGCGTGCGGACGAGTCACCCGATAGCGGACGAACGCCGGGAAGGCCAGCGCGGCGAGCAGCACCCCGATCACGACCAGGACGCCGCCACCCGCGGCAGCTACAGCGGTACCCAGACTGGCGGCGGCGAAACCGTGGGAAACATCACCGATGCGCGGTCCACCCGCCACGACCACGATGAACACCCCCTGCAGCCGTCCACGCATCTCGTCGGTGGACACGTTCAGCAACATCGCGGTGCGCAAGGCCGCCGAAATCATGTCGGCCGCGCCGCCGAGCGCAAGGAAACCCACCGCGATCCACAACCACACACCGAGCCCGAGCAGGTGCCCGGCCATCCCGACCGCCACCCCGAATCCGACCATCGCCAGCCCCCAGACCACGATGCAGACGATCACCGCCAGCCCCTGCCTGCGGATGCGCGGCACCCACCCGGAGAAGACGCCACCGAGCACCGCGCCCGCCGAGATCGCCGCGAACAGCAGGCCGAGCGCGACACCACCCTGGGCCGGATCGCGGAAGGTCTCGTGCGCGATCTGCGGGAACAGCGCGCGAGGCATGCCGAACACCATGGCGATGATGTCGACCACGAACGACGCGAGCAGCACGCGCTGCCCGGTCAGATATCGGAAGCCGTCGATCACGGCGCGCAGCCCGGCCCTGCGATGCGCACCGGTGGGCGGGAAGGCGGGCAGCCGCCACACCGCCCACAGCGTGGCGAGCAGCGCGATCGAGTCGAGCAGATACAGCATCGGCAACCCGATGACCGGGATGAGCACGCCGGCCAGCACCGGTCCGGCGATCATGCCGACGTTCTGCACCGTCATGCTCAGCGAGCTGGCCGCGGCGATCTGCTCCGGCGGCAGCAGCCGGGCGATGGCGGCGCTGCGGGTCGGCTGGTTGACCGCGAAGAAGGCCTGCTGGACGGCGAAGAGGCCGAGGACCAGCCATACGTTCGTCATCCCGAGCGCGGCCTGCACCCAGAACGCGGCGGCCGTCGCTCCGGTGCCCGCGGTGGTGATGATCAGCAGTGTGCGCCGGTCCATCACATCGGCGAGCGCGCCGCCCCACAGCCCGAACACCACCAGCGGCACCAGGCCGAACAGCCCGGCCAGGCCGACATAGCCCGAGCTGCCGGTGATCTGGAAGATCTGCTGCGGCACCGCGACGACCGAGAGCTGCGCGCCGATGACGGTGACGATGTTGGTCGTCCAGAGTCTGCGATAGTCCGGGTGCCGCAGCGGTTCGGTGTCGGCGAGCAACTTCACTCACGGAACGCTAGCGATCGACGAGGAAAGGTCCCACGAATTTTTCGGTGACATAGACCACCGACGCTCAGGGTTGCAGTCGCTCGACCCGGGTGCTCGCCCCATCGATCCGCACCACGATCCGGTTGTGCAGCCGACCCCGCCTGCCCTGCCAGAACTCCACCTCGTCCGGGCGCAGCAGATAGCCGCCCCAGAACGGCGGCACCGGGATGTCGTCCACATCGGCGAAGCGCGCCGTGGTCTCGGCCAGCCTGCGATCCAGTTCGGCCCGCGATGCCACCGTCCGCGACTGCGCCGACGCCCACGCACCGAGCCTGGAGTCGCGCGGCCGCGCCGCCCAGTACGCCGCGGTCACCTCGGCGGGCACCCGCTCGGCCACCCCGCGCACGTGCACCTGCCTGGCCAGCGCTGGCCACAGGAAGGTCGCCGCGGCGTACGGGTCGCCCGCGAGCTGCGCGCCCTTGGCCGAGTCGTAGTTGGTGTAGAAGGTGATCCCATCGGGCGAGAGACCCTTGCACAGCACCGTGCGGGCGACCGGGCGCGGGGCGGGGCCGTGCAGCGAGACGGTGGCGAGCACCATCGCGTTGGGTTCGGCGACACCGAGGCTCGTGGCCTGCTCGATCCAGCAGCGCAGCAACGGTTCCCAGCCACCGGACACCCAGGTCTCGTCCAGATCGGGCTCGTCGGCGGGGACGAAGAGGGGGTCGCCGTAGTCGACACGCATGGCGGCGAGGTCGGCCGCTGTCGCGGGTTCCGGGTCACGCATGAGGTCAGACGCTACTCCAGCGCGCACCCATTCCGGATCAGCCCGGACAGGGGTGACATTACTACCCGGTATCGCCGGGTCTAAGGTTCAGACAGATCGGCATGCCCCCGCAAGGAGAGTCACCCATGACTACCAGCTCGGTACCCCAGGATTTCGTCAGCGGATTGGAAGGCGTGGTGGCCTTCACCACCGACATCGCCGAGCCGGACAAAGACGGTGGCGCCCTACGCTATCGCGGCGTCGACATCGAGGACCTGGTCACCAACCGGGTCACCTTCGGTGATGTGTGGGCCCTGCTGGTCGACGGCCAGTTCGGTCGCGGCCTGCCGCCCGCCGAGCCGTTCCCGCTGCCGGTGCACACCGGCGACGTGCGCGTCGACGTGCAGGCCGGCCTGGCCATGCTCGCCCCGATCTGGGGTTACGAGCCGCTGCTCGACATCGATGACGAGACCGCCCGCGAGAACCTGGCCCGCGCCTCGGTGATGGCGCTGTCGTATGTGGCGCAGTCGGCGCGCGGCATCTACCAGCCCGCGGTGCCGCAGAAGCAGATCGACGAGTGCGGCACCGTCACCGAGCGGTTCATGACCCGCTGGAAGGGCGACCCGGACCCGCGCCACACCGAGGCCATCGACGCCTACTGGGTCTCCGCCGCCGAACACGGCATGAACGCCTCCACCTTCACCGCCCGCGTCATCGCCTCCACCGGCGCCGACGTGGCCGCCTCGCTGTCCGGCGCGATCGGCGCCATGTCCGGCCCGCTGCACGGCGGCGCGCCCGCCAGGGTGCTGCCGATGATCGAGGCCGTCGAGCAGTCCGGTGACGCCCGCGCACTGGTCAAGGGCATCCTGGACCGCAAGGAGAAGCTGATGGGCTTCGGCCACCGGGTCTACCGGGCCGAGGACCCCCGCGCCCGCGTGCTGCGCGCCACCGCCAAGCGCCTGGACGCCCCCCGTTTCGAGGTCGCCGCCGCGCTCGAGCAGGCCGCCCTCGCCGAACTGCGTGAACGCCGTCCCGACCGCGCCATCGAGACCAATGTCGAGTTCTGGGCGGCTGTCATCCTCGACTTCGCCGAGGTCCCCGCCCACATGATGCCCGCCATGTTCACCTGCGGCCGCACCGCGGGCTGGTGCGCCCACATCCTGGAGCAGAAGCAGCTGGGCAAGCTCGTCCGCCCCGCCGCCATCTACACCGGGCCCGGCCCGCGGAAGCCGGAAGAGGTCGCCGGCTGGTCCACCATCGCCAGGAGCTGACCCAGCGAGTACGCACCGACCGGGCGTCGGCGGCATTCCTTGCCGTCGGCGCCCCTTTTCGTTGGGTGAACCGACGTCGTAGCAAAGGTGTAGCTCATCTGTAGCACTGCAGGCTAAACTTGGGTATGAGCTCACCAGCCGAGATGCCTGAGATCCCCCAACGGGAGCTGCGAAACGAGGCGAGCAGGGTGCTGCGGGACGTTCGTGGCGGACAGTCCTACACGATCACGGTCGATGGCTCGCCGGTGGCCGACTTGATTCCGCATCGGCACCGCCGACGCCGCATCGCAGTGCCGCGCGACGAGGTACTGAACGCGTTCGCCGACCTGGCTTCGCCGCGCGACACAGCGCACTCGTCGGCCGAGAGCGCCGTGGACGACTCGCTGTACGACCCCTACGATCGCGCGCATCGCCGAGGCACCTTCGCCGCCGAGGACTCCCGGTGACGACGGACCCGACGCGCGGTTTGGTCGACACCAACGTCGTCATCCTGTTCGACGAGCTGGACGCGGCCGAGCTACCCGAAGAGATCGTCGTCAGCTCGATCACCATGGCAGAGTTGGCATCCGGCCCGCACTATGCCGCCGACGCAGGAGAGCGCGCGGTACGCATCGAACGTCTGCAGAATGCCGAGGCGCTGTTCGATCCACTTCCGTTCGATACCCGCGCCGCCCGCCGCTACGGTCACCTCATCGCCGCGGTACTCGCCGCAGACCGAAACCCCAAGCCACGGCGCATCGATCTGCTGATCGCCTCGATCGCGTCGGTGCACCGGCTGCCGCTGTACACGGTGAACCCGAAGGATTTCGCCGGGCTGGAGGCACTCGTCGAGCTCAGGGCCGTCACCCATCCGGACGAGCGTTGACGGCATTCGCCACCCGGCTCGGTCCGCCTGCCACCGAACCTCAGCGGTAGGTTGGCTGCCGCCGACGTCGACGGCAGCGGGTCCGGCCACTACGAAGCATGCATGCCGACGGTGGTCGGGATGCCGTGTCAACCGATGCTCATTCCGCTGCCGACGCTGGGCGGTTCCGCGGGCAGCTAGGCCCTAGCCCAGCGAGGTGAAATCGATGGCAACCGAACTTCCCCGGTCGACGGTGAAGAAGGCGGCGTCGAGGCGGGTGCCGAGTTCGATCTGGCCGACGGCGGTCAGGGGGACGGGCTGGATGAGGCGGACGCGCCACGGGGTGGGTTCGTCCCAGGCGCGGAGTTCGAGGTCGAGGCGAAGGACCGGGTCGTCGCGGCCGGTGTAGTCGGCGGCGATCGGGGCGACGGCCAGGACGGTCGCCTCGGCGCGGCGGCCGTTGGCGAGGATCTTGGCGGCGGCGCTGCGGCCCGACTGCGGCAGGTCAGGGACGAACAGTACGACGCGTTCGCGGTCGCCGGGGTCGACCCGGCAGCCGATGGCGTCGCCGGGCTGCATCCACTCGAGATCCTGGCTACGCACCCGCTGCCGCACCCGCGCGTCGTAGGCCAGTTCGCCGGGCAGCTGCACCCGCACCGTGAACCGGTATCCGCCCTCCCCGCGCCGTGACCGCGCCGACAGCACCGTCGCGGTGGCGGGCAATCCTCTGATCAGCAGTTCCCGCCGTGCCGCCTCGGCAAGCAGCCGTGGCCGACGCCCGAACAACCACGCACACCGGTCGAGCAAGGTCCGACCAGGGTCGGCCAAGGCTAGGCTCATAGCGAAACTGTAATGCGAACCGGCTTCCGGCAAGGGCGAATTCCCCGCACTCACCGTGCCACGGTAGCCGCGCCGCAGCGCTGGACGGTTCGGCCGGCCCCGGATGCCACGCCCCAGTGGCCCGACTCACAGCGGCTACCCACCGCAACCGCCCCGGCCACTCCACCACTAAACTCCCCCGCATGACCAGTGCGTTCCCGACCATTCCCGCCGATCTCTTGCCCGCCGACGGACGGTTCGGCTGCGGCCCGTCCAAGGTTCGCCCGGAGCAGCTGCAGTCCCTGGTGACTGTCGGCGCGTCCGTGTTCGGCACCTCGCATCGCCAGAAGCCGGTCAAGGACGTGGTGGCGCGGGTGCGGGGCGGCCTGCGTGAGCTGTTCGCCCTGCCCGACGGGTACGAGGTCGTGCTCGGCAACGGTGGCACCACCGCGTTCTGGGACGCCGCCGCCTTCGGCCTGATCCGCGAGCGTTCGCTGCACCTGACCAACGGCGAGTTCTCCTCGAAGTTCGCCTCGGTGGCCAAGGGCAACCCGTTCATCGGTGACCCGATCGTCGTCTCGGCCGAGCCGGGCAGCGCGCCGGAGCCGGTGTCGGACCCGAGCGTCGACCTCATCGGCTGGGCCCACAACGAGACCTCCACCGGCGTGTCCATCCCGGTGTCGCGGCCTGCCGGGTCGGAGAACGCCCTGATCGCCATCGACGCCACCTCCGGCGCAGGCGGTCTGCCGGTGAACATCGCCGACGCCGACGTGTACTACTTCGCCCCGCAGAAGTGCTTCGCCGCCGACGGTGGTCTGTGGATCGCGATCATGAGCCCGGCCGCGCTGGCCAGGGTCGCCGAGATCAAGGAGTCGGGTCGCTGGACTCCCGATTTCCTGTCGCTGCCGATCGCCATCGACAACTCCACCAAGGACCAGACCTACAACACCCCGGCACTGGCCACCCTGCTGCTGTTCGCCGACCAGATCGAGTGGATGAACGCCAACGGCGGCATGGACTGGACGGTCAAGCGCACCCTCGATTCGTCCTCGCGCCTGTACTCGTGGGCCGAGTCGAGCTCGTTCGCCACCCCGTACGTCACCGATCCGGCACACCGCTCACAGGTCGTCGGCACCATCGACTTCGATGACGCGGTCGACGCCGCCCAGGTGGCGAAGATCCTGCGGGCCAACGGCATCGTCGACACCGAGCCGTACCGTAAGCTGGGACGTAACCAGCTGCGCGTCGGCATGTTCCCGGCGATCGATCCGGAAGATGTGTCGCAGCTGACCCGTTCGATCGACTGGGTCGTCGGCCAGCTCTGAGATAACTCGGTCACCGGGCCGGTGCGGGTGAATGTTTTTCGGATTCACCCGCACCGGCCCTTTGTGTCGGTTCGCCACGGGTTCGCAATATTCGCATTCCCGAGGCGTTCAACAGCCGGAATTCGCTGATGATCCATCACCAAAACGCCTGCACACGTGCGAGATTCAGGCGGTGAGCCGATCAGATTAGCCGTACCGGGGCACTCGGTGCGCGATTTCGGTCGTGCGTGTCTGCTGCCGCGGCCAAGTAATGTGCACTACTGTCTAGGAAAGTGGGCGGTGTCGTAGCCGACGCGATAGGGAGGTAGCGGTGCGTGAACTTCGAGTGATCGGGGTGACGCCCGACTCCACGCACATCGTGTGCAGTGACACCGAGTCCGGCACGAAGTTCCGGTTGCCCGCCGATGACAAGCTCCGCGCGGCAGCGCGTGGCGACCTCGCACGATTCGGCCAGATCGAGATCGAAACGGAGGCGTCGATGCGTCCTCGCGATATCCAGGCCCGTATTCGAGCCGGAGCGTCCGTCGAGCAGGTCACGGCGGAATCCGGAATGCCGGCCGGCAAGGTCGAGCGCTTCGCCTACCCCGTGTTGCTGGAACGCGCGCGGGCCGCCGAACTCGCGCAGAAGGCGCATCCGGTGCGCCCCGACGGTCCCGCGCTGGAAACGCTGCACGAGATCGTCACCGCGGCCTTCGCCGAGCGCGGCCACACCATCGAACAAGCCGAATGGGACGCCTGGAAGGACGAGAAGGGCTTCTGGGTCGCGCAATTGCAGTGGCGGCACGGGCACTCCGAGATCGCCGCGCACTGGCGCTACCAGCCCGACGCGCACGGCGGCTCGGTCTCCCCGCTCGACGATCCGGCAGGCGACCTCATCGACCCCGACTTCGGGCGCGCGCTGCGCGGCCTGGCCACCGTGGCGCCGACCCCGGTGGAGCAGGCGCCCGCCGTTGAGCCGCCGAAGCCGGTGGAGCCGCGGCCACGCGAGCAGGCCACCCCGACCGCGCGTCCGCAGGCACGGCCCGCTCAGCCGATGCTGGACGAGTTCTTCGAGCAGCGTGCGGTCGCGGCCGGTGGCGGTGCCGCGGCGATCCCGGCTCCCGCCGCTCCCGCCGCGTCGATCCCGGCCGCACCGGCGACCCCGGAGAAGCAGGCCGAGCCGGAGACCGAGCCGGCCGCCGAGGAGCAGGCACCGGAGAAGCCGGCGGCGAAGGCCAAGACCAAGCGGGGCAAGGCGCCGATGCCGTCGTGGGAAGACGTACTCCTGGGCGTACGGAGCTCCGGCCGCTAGGAGGGCTTCCGCCGTTCCGCGTATCGCGGCCGGGATCGGCGGCCGGGCGTGCGGTCGACGTAGCCCGTACCCGGCGAGTTGCCCATGTTCTTGCGTGATCAGTCGGTGCGTGGGAGGTGGTTTCGGTGATGTCGGCTTCCACACTGTGGTACTGCGACGGGGACGATCCCGCCGCATTGCTGCGGGAGCGACCCGAGCCCGACGCGGCGGCCGCGGCGGCGCTGGCCGGGCAGCTGTACGCCGACCACGACGTATTGCCGATCATGATCGGGACGTTGAACGGGTGCGCGGCGCCGGACCGGGACGAGGTGTACATCGGGTGCTATCCGGGGCTCACGGTCGTGTGTACCGCGGAGGCCTCGCTGGTGCGGCCGACGCGGCTGCCGGATCTGCTGGTGCGGCCGCTCGCCTCCGAGCACACGTATCTGGTGTCGTTCGACGCGCGGATCCACTGGGGTGCGTTCGCCCACTGGGAGCGCGGGGAATTCCGGCGCTCGTTCAGTTCGACCAGGGTCGACATCCTGGAGAACGAGGGCCTGCCGATGGTGTGGGAGCGACCGTTCTGGGCCGGTGAGCACCCGGTGCCGTGGACCGAAGGGCAGCCGGGCCCGCAGACGCTGCCGTTCGATCCCCCCGCTTTCGCCGATGCCGCCGATGCCGCGTGGCTCGGCTTCCGCTATCGCGGACAGCCCGAACCGGGCGAGCTCACGCCAGGTGACATCGCGGTCTGCGGATTCACGTTGTACCCGAAGGGCACCGCCCCGCGGCCACGGCCGGTGCAGGTCGCGAGTCCCGGCGCGGCCACCCGACGTCGGCGCGGCCTGTTCGGCCGGCTGCGCGGCTCGGACCGGGTGCTGTGAGGATCAGCTTGCGAGCTGGTCGATGACCGCGGCCAGCCAGCCGAGCACCACCCCGAGCGCGGCGCCTGCCAGCACCCACCGCACCACCGGCGTGAACCGCCAACGCCACGCCGTCGGCGCCACCCCGACAGCGGCGACCACGTTCACCGCCACCGCCACCAGCGGATGGACCGCGGCCAGCGCGGTCGCGAACGCGTAGACCCCGACCGCGGTGAGCACGGCGACCAGCGCGACGACCGTGGCGCCCGCCGCGTACGGCACCGAATCCGGCTGTGCGCGATAGGGACCGTCCGGCTCCTCCTCGTTCACGACAATCGCACCCGCTCGTAGAACGCCATCGCCGCGGCCGTCGCCACATTGAGCGAGTCCGTGCCCGCCGACATCGGGATCCTGGCCCTGACGTCGGCGGCGCGCATGGCCTCCTCGGTGAGCCCCGGCCCCTCGGCGCCGAGCAGCAACGCCACCCGCTCCCCCGTCATCGCGGTGGCCAGGTTGACCGCCGCCGGGTTCGGGGTGAGCGCGATGATCCGGAGACCGCGCGCACGCAACTCGTCGAGACCGCCCGGCCAATCGGGTAGCTGCGCGAACGGCACCCGCAGCACGTGGCCCATCGATACCCGCACCGCACGCCGGTACAGCGGGTCGGCGCAACGGTCGCCGAAGAGCACCGCGTCGGCGCCGAGACCCGCGGCGTTGCGGAATATCGACCCCAGGTTCTCGTGGTCGTTGACGCCCTCGAGCACCGCCACCGCGCGGGCGCCGTCGAGCACTTCCGCCGGCGACAGCTCGGCGGGGCGCGGCGCGACCGCGAGTACCCCGCGATTGAGATGGAACCCGACCACCCTGGCCATCACGTCCGCCGAGGCCCGGTAGTACGGGATGTCGCGGCCCGCCAGATCGGCGGCCAGCGCCTCGTACCGTTTCGCGACACCGAGCAGGGCGCTCGGGGTGAACCGCGAGTCCAGCATCCGCTGCACGACCACCACACCCTCGGCGATGACCAGGCCCTTGCGGCCGGGCAGGTCGGGTCTGCGATCGGCGGCGGACAGGTCACGGAAGTCGTCGACGCGGGGGTCGGCGGGGTCGTCGATGTCGATCACTTCGGCCACCGGACAATCCTGGCATGATGGAGACATGAAGCTCGTACAGTTGATCCTGAACATCCTGTGGGTGGTGCTGTGCGGGTTCTGGATGGCATTGGGCTATCTTCTCGCCGCGCTGATCTGCTTCATCCTCATCATCACCATCCCGTTCGGCATCGCCTCGCTGCGGCTCGCCGGATACGTGCTGTGGCCGTTCGGCCGCACGGTGGTCGACAAGCCGGGCGCGGGCGCCGGTTCGCTGATCGGCAACATCATCTGGTTCGTCTTCGCGGGCTGGTGGCTGGCGATCGGGCACATCGCCACCAGCATCGCGCTGGCGGTGACCATCATCGGCCTGCCGTTCGCCTGGGCCAATCTCAAACTGGTGCCGCTGTCGCTGTTCCCGCTCGGCCACGAAGTGGTCGACGCCGACGACGTGACCAGCTGATCACTCCGACTCGGCCACGATCTCGTTCATGATGGCCACGGCCTGATCGAGCACCGCGATCTGGTCGGGGCGCAGATGCGAAAGGCGCTCGGTCATCCAAGCCTCGCGGGCATGGGCCTCGTCCTCGATCAGCGCGCGACCCGCGGGCGAGAGCGAGACGATGATCTGCCTGCCGTCGGTCGGGTGCGGGCGGCGCTGCACCAGGTCCAGGTCCGACAGCGAGGCGATGACGCGGGTCATCGACGGGGGCTGCACCCGTTCCTTGCCCGCGAGCACGCCGGGCGTCATCGCGCCATCGCGCGCCAGTGTCGCGAGTGCCGACAGCTGGGTCAGCGAGATCTGCGCTTCGGCACGGCGGCCGCGCAGGTGTCGCGTAAGCCGCACCACGGCCAGTGAGAGGTCACCGGCCAGGGCCCGGACGTCGGATGGCGTTGTCACAGTGCAGCACTCTACGGTACGGCCGCGACCCCTGACGGGTTTCACGCGGCTACTGTTGGGGTATGGATACCGGCCGCGTCCCCGAGCTGCCACGCAGACTGGTCGATCCGCGACCGGTCGTGCTCGCCGGTTTCCTCGCCTGGCTCGTAGCCACGGTGCTGGTGTGGGTGAACCCAGCGTGGTCGGACGCCAGGCCGGTGTGCGTGATGGGACTGGTGGTCGGAGCGCTCGGTGTCGCGATCTGGCTGGGGCAACTGCGCTCGGCGCGGCGCGGTGACAAGGGCGCCCAGGTCGGACTCGACGCCGATTAGGGATTCACCTCGAACTCCGCGCTCGTCCCGGTGACCGGGCGCAGCGCACCGTCAGCGCCGAGCGCGTCGGCGTAGTGCACGAATCGGTGCGTCCCCGCGGCGGCCGCCGGGACATCCCAGGTGAAGTGCGCGATCGACGTGGCGTGTCCCTCCTTGCGCCAGTGGAACCGCACCGCCCACTGCCCCTCGTTGGCCACCCTGGTCCAGGTGCCGGCACCGGTGCGGCGCTGCACCTCGAGGAAGGTGCCGCCGCGGCGCGGATTGTGTTTCGGATGGGCGGAGACGAATTCGACAGCCACCCGCTCGCCGGGCGCGCACCGTGCCGGTGGCTGGGTGAGCACGTCACCGAAGGCAAGGCCGGGCGGCGTGGTATCGGGCCCCGGCGGCGTGGCCAGATCGGGTTGCAGCGCGGAGACGTCGCGGGGCGCCGGACCGCGACCGATCGCCGCACCCGCCACGAAAGCCGCTGCCAGCCGGGTGAACTCCTGCTGATAGGCGCCGAGGGTGTAGCGGCCGAACAGCGTCGAGGCGCCCTCGTAGTGCTGCGCGTCGTACTCCTCCGGCGTGGTGACGTACTCGTGGTAGGAGTTCGCGTACCCCTGCAGCAGCACCTGCTCGGGATCGACACCGAGCACCTCGGCCACCGCGCGCCGCACCCGCAGGCCCGCGACGATGGTGAACTCCGCGCCCGCCGCGGCCAGATACAGCCCGCCGATCCGCACCAGCTGGATGGGCACCACGTTCGGCACCCACGGCACCGGGGGCAGCAGGCCGAGCGGCACCGCCACCGCCTTGGGCGCCTGCGCATCGGCCAGCCAAGCCGGGTGCGGCTGGTCGATGCCACCGAGGAACTCGACCAGCGGATTGCGCACGCCCTCGGGAACCGGCCCACCGGGCAGGCCGGGCCCGTCCTCGACGCTGCCTGCGGCCAGGGAGACCCCGGCGGCGGCCGGTGCGGTGCGCCGAGGCGCGCCGTCCGGGGTGAACCGGCCGTCGACGGTGAGGTCGGCGAGGTCGATGTAGCACAGCATCGCGTCTATCGCGCCGGTCATCGGCACCGCCTGCGCCGCCGCCGCTTTCGAGGCCGCGTACTGGCGCTCGCCGATGATCCTGGTGTTCTCGAACTCGTCGGTGGTCGGGCCGTCGCCGGGCGCGAGGTTCAGGTTGGGCGACATGTCACCCGCGTTGGTCTGCGCGAATGCCGCGATATACGAGGGCTTTCCGTCCAGATGCCGGACGCCGTGCTCGAGGTGCTCGGCGGCGAAGCTGGCGTAGCCCTTGTTGTCCGCGCTGATCAGCCGGTTCGCGTTGGTCATCGAGGTGTTGTGGGTGGCGAACCAGGTGAGTGCGCCGACCTCGCGTCCGGCTCTGGCGAAGACCAGGGTGGTCACCGCCGGGTCGATGGCGTCCGGGAACACCGCGCGCTCGGCCGCGGGATTGCGGTCGAAAGCCGCGCGGGACCGATTCACGCTCGCGTCGCGCAGGGTGGACCGGCCGAGCGCGATGGTGCCGGGCCCGACATCGGCGTCGGCGTCGGCGATCGCCTCGACGATGCCGTGCACCTCGGCCTCGTAGACCTGCCGCTGAAATCCGAGCGTCGCCAGGGTGTAGGCGTAATCGTGGGCGGAACCGCCGCAACCGGCATGGGTGTGTGTAGAGGTGAGCACGACATTGCGCTCGGTATAGCGGTCGCCGAATCGGGCGGCGAGCGCGAGCAGCACACCGCGATGGACCGAACCGAACACCGCGCCGTTCTCCACCGCCACATACACGATCCGATTTCCGCCGGAGCCGATCACGAACGCGCGTGCCCGCGGGCGCAGATGAATTCCGGCGGTGGTCTGTTCGAGTTGGGAGTAGCCCATCATGCCGCATTCCGCGGCGGGCCCGGTGAGATCGGCGATGCCGAGGCCGAATTCGAATCCATCCGGATTCGCACGCGCGCTCGCGCCGCCACCGGGTAGCGCGGCGATGACTGGCGCGACGGCGGCACCGAGCGCCGAGGCGGCAAGGACGGTTCGGCGGGTAACGGGCATTCGGGGCTCCTTCGCGAAGTTCCGGTTGGGAGACAACCACATCAACTGGTCAGATGTCCAGCATTTCACGGCGGACCGGCGAATTGACTGTTTGCCACGCGAGCGCTTAACTCGCACAGGTGTCCTCCCGATTGAGCGTCGAAGAACGACGAGCCCATCTGATCGAGGCTGCGATCGGTCTCGCCGAGAAAAAAGGCGTGGCAGGCGTGACCACGCGTGATGTCGCGCAAGCGGCCGGTGTTTCGCTCGGTGTGGTGCACTACTGTTTCGAAAACAAGGACGCACTGATGACCGAGCTGGTCAAAGCGCTGTCCATCGAATTGCGCGAATCCGTCGACACCGACGACGCGATCTGGAATCAAGCCGAAACCGGAAAAGAAGCGCTTCAGAAATTGGTGCGCGGCGCTCTCGAACTGATGTGGCGCAACATCGAGGCCACCCCGGAGCGTCAGCTGCTCACCTACGAGACCACCACCTACGCCCTGCGCGAGGGTGAGTCGACCCCGGCCAAGATCGCGATCGCCCGCGAGCAGTACGCGTTCAACGACAGCACCGTCGCCGACGTGATGGACCACTGCCGGGAAGCGACCGACACCCAGTGGACCACCCCGATCGCCGAGCTGAGCCGGTTCATCCTCAACGTGATCGACGGCATCGTGCTGCGCTGGCTGGTCGACAACGACAGCGAGGCCGTGCAGCCCCAGCTGGACCTGCTCGCGGAAATGATTGTCGCGCACGCGCGTTAACCGCGCGGCACCTGCACGTGGACGGCGTCGTCGGTGTGCCACCACGGCACCGCGACGGTGCCGGTGAGCGCGCCGCGCAGGTGCACCTCCAAGGTCTCGTGCAGCACCAGCGCGCCCGCGGTGTCCGACGGTGACCAGAGCTGCCGCAGCACCACGCCCATCGGGCTCGCGGCCCAGGTGGTCCTGGTGCCGGCGCCGAGGACCTCGGCGCTGATCTCCTCGGTGACCAGCGGCAGATCGAGCAGGGTCGCCAGCGCCTCGGCGTGCGCCGGATCGCCGGCGACCAGCCGCTCCGGCGGCACGACCAGGCCGAAACAGGGCTGGTCGAGCACCATCGCGGTGCTCGCGTCGACAACGGCACCGGACAGGGCGCGCACCTGTTCGGGCAGGTCGAGTTCACGCGGGTCGAGCACGCCCGCGGCGACCGCGGCGGCGAGGCGAGCGTGCGTCCTCGCGACGACCTCGGGCGCCGGGGACTTCGACGGGTCGGCGAGCGCGTCGAGCAGCTCCTCGGCCAGTTCGGCCGACATCACCTCCGGGCGGACCAGGATGGGACGCAAGACGTCGAGATCGCGGCCGTCGATGCCGGTGACCGCGGGAAGCAGACCGGCGAATTCGGTGTCGTCCGGATGGCGCAGGCGTCCCAGCGCGACGCCGTCGAGCTGGGCGTGGCGATGCAACCACCACGCGGTGTAGCCGTCGCGGTCGGCGAGCAGGGCGCGGGTGCGCGGATCGCCGAGCAGGTGGCGCAGCGCGGTGGGCCAGCGGTGCTCGTCGACCAGGTCGAGATCGCGCACGGCGGTGAGCTCACGCGGATCGGCGGACAGGCTCTCCCACCAGGCGGGTTCGTCGTCGAGATCGTGATCGGGACCGACCGGGTCCGGGTCGGTGAGCACGGCGAAGTCCCAGCCGACCCCGATGGCGCGCAGGGCCTGCGCGCCGTACTCGGTGACGGTCGCGTCGTCGATCGTGCCGAACGGCGAGTCCGGTTCCAGGACCTCGGCGAGTGGGGCACCGGGCAGCAGGAGTTCGTCGGCAGGGCGTGATTCGCCGGTGTCGTCGGGCAATTCGAGCCTGCCGAGCCAGCTCGGCAGCTGTTCCGGCGCGGCGAACGGGGCAAGGCGCAGGACGGCCTCGACGGTGTCCGGATCGGCGGGATCATGGTCGAGCAAGTCGCGCAGACCGGGGTCGGTGAGCAGATCCTCGGCGGTGGCGCTGCGGGCGCCGAGCCGCGACAGCAGCGCGTGCGTGGCATCGGGGTGCACCAGGCGGGCCCAGTGCACCGGCACCGCGACCGTGAGCTGATCGTCGAGGACCACGGTGCGCGGCCCGGTGACCACCCGGCCGTCGGCCAGCGGCACGGCGAGCGCGCCGAACTCCTCGGCCGTCCTGGTGTCGACCACGAACGGTTCGAGCGCGGCGTAGAACCGGCGCCACCAGGTGGGTTCGCGGTCGAGTCCGCTCGACGCCTCGGCGACGGCGGCGGGGCCGAGGCGGTGCACGTCGAGGACCGCCAGCTTCTCCTGCGCGGCCCGGTCGGCGAGTTCGGGGAGCACCAGCGGGCCGGTGAACTCGGCGAGGAAGGTGGCCAGTTCCGGGGTGAGGTCGGGGAAGACACTCGCCCGAGCAGGTAGGGCCACCGGGGATACGGCGCCGGAGCGCATGCGCCCGTCCTCGCGCGAACCGAGGCGGTCCGCGGTGGTGCGCTCGGCCTGGCGGACGGGGTGTTCGGGCACGGTGCCACGGCCCTGCTCCTGCCGAGCCGGCTCGGCATCGTGGGTGGCGAGCGGGTCAGCGACAGTGGGGACCTCACCGTGGGTGCCCCCGACGGCACCGGCAGGTGATTCGGGGTCGTCGAGGGGGCCGAGGATGTCGGTGGGCGGCGTGGCGTGCCTGCCGCGCGTGGCCCCGGTATCCGAGGTGGGACAGATGGGGAGCCAGGGATGCGCGCGGAGTTCGGTGGTGACGGCCTCGCGGAGCAGGGCATCGGCCTCGCTGCGCGCGAAACCGGGCGACGGAACGACGACGAGGCGGTCGCGGGGTGGCAGTGCGCAGGCGAAATCAGCGTAGCCCGTGGCGATATCGGCGAGCCTGGCGCCTGGAAGAAGGCGGCGGCGGTCGGGCTGCAAGGCGATATCGGCGACCAGGATCGCGGGAAGCGAGAGTTCCTCGTCCGAACGGGTGGGGGCGCGCAGCACATCGGGGGCGGCGGCGACCGGGCGCCCGTTACGGACGGGGAGCAGCCAGCGGGCACGTCGGGTGCGGTACTGCCACCAGGTACGCCGGTCGCCGGTGGGCAGCGTGATGGTCAGTTCGGTCAACCCATCGGCGCCGAGTTCCGTTGTCGTGCTGGTGAATTCGTCGGATCCGATGCGGACGCGGTGTAGCGCGGGCAGTTCCAGCAGCAGGTCGGGCGCTTCGGCGCGCATCGTGTCGAGCAGTGCGTCGGCGTCGATCTCGTCGCGCAGGTGGATGACGACCTCGGTGTCGGCGTCTGCGGGTGGAGTGGTCGGCACCGGCCAGGCCAGCCGCAGTACCGGCGGCGCGAGCTCGGCCAGATCCTCGGGGACCCGAATCCCGGTGTCGTGCAGCGCGTTCGAGGTCGCGGTCCGCGAGAAACGCAGCGAGCCGGTGGTCGAGCGCACCTCGATCTCGGCGCCGAGGGTCCGCACCGCGGTGAACCCGACCCCGAACCGGCCAACGGACTCCGGCTCGGACTTGCCGGAGGCACGCAGCGCGGTGAGCGCGTGCACCCCGGAAACGGTGAGCGGCGCACCGGTATTGGCCACATGAAGCCGCCCGTCGAGCACCCGCACCCGCAGCTCGCCCGCGATCCCGGCCTGCGCTGCCGCGTCGGCCGCGTTCTGTGCCAGCTCGGTGAGCACCCGATCCCGATAGCCCGCGGCTACCAGATCCGCCTCGGCGGCACTGTCCTCGCGCAGCCGCGTCGGTGAGTCCCGCCAGGCGGCGAGCACTCCGGCACGCAGCTCCGCGGTGCCGAAGGGGTCCGCCGAACCGTTCAGCGGGTCACCGACGATCCGGGCTCGGCCGCGTCAGCGGAGTCCGACGCGATGGGCTCGGCCGCCTCCACGGTGGGCGCGTCGGCCACGCCGCTGCCACTGTCCGCTCCGGCTTCGGCTTCGGCTTCGGCTTCGGCGACCTTCGCGATCTCGCTGACCGGCTCGGTGGTCGACGGGGTCGCCGCGCCGATCTCGGCGACGGAATCCGCGGCGACGACCTCGGCGGCGGGCTCGGGCGTCATGTCCTCGGCGAGCGCCGCGCGGGCGGCGGCGGCCTCGTCGACGGCTTCGGCCTCGGCGGTCTCCTGATCGTCAACCGCGGTGTCCGGCTCGCCGACCGAAGGCACCGACTCGACAGCGGTTTCCGGCTCGATGGCGGCCCCTGCCTCGGCAGCGGATTCCAGCTCGGCCCCGACCGCCGGCTCGACGGCGGTCTCCGTCATCGCCGCGACGGGCGTCGGCGCGTCGCCGGATTCGCCCGCGGTCGCTTCGGGGCGGGTGATCTCGACGTATTCCACGGCGTGGTCGTCGAAGGCTTCGTAGCGGGGTGAACCGTTGCCGCTGGGGGCGACGACGTCGGAGTGGGCGCCGCAGCCGTATTCGACGTGGACGACGTGGCCGTCGGCGCCCATCGCGTTACCGCAGACACCGAAGGATTCGCGCAGGGCACCGGCCAGCGGTAGGTAGAAACCGCAGAGGCCGCAGGTGGAGGGGGCGGCCTTGGCCATGTCGGTGTCGGGGCCGAATTCTGCATACCAGCGCTCGGCGGCGTCGAGGCGGCCCTCCCGGCTCAGCACCTGGGTGCGGCCGAGACCGACCTCCTCGGCGACCTCGTCGACGACGGGATCACCGGTGGCGATGTACCCGGGGACAAGGCGCGGATCGTCGGCGGGCGGGGCGAGCAGATCGCCGGGGCCGAGGTCGCCGGGGCGCACGCGCTGCTCCCACGGAACGAAATCGGGGGCGACGAGGGCGTCGGGCCCTGGCAGCAGCGCCGACTCGCTGACCGTGACATATTCGGCCGACGGCGGCGCGGCGACCACGACGGCCCACTGCCAGCCGCGATAGCCGGGCAGGGTGGCCTCGAACCGGTGGGTGGCCGCGGTGTCGTCCTCGGCGGTCACTCCGAGATGACCGCCGACCCCGTCGGGTTCCAACTCGACGAGCGCGCGGCGTGCGACTTCGGCCGCATCGGCCAAGATCGGACGCACACCGGACTCCGAAACAGAAACAGCGCTCACGACATACATTTTGCCGTATGAAGCGCAATCGGAGTTCGTTGGCCGTCGCGACGCTGGTCAGCCTGCTCGGCGTGGCCGCCTGCGGCGCCCCCGAGCAGGGTGGTCCGCCGCGGTGGCGGGTCGAGGTGATCGGCTCGTCACCGCACGATCCGGGCGCCTTCACCCAGGGCCTGGAAGTGGTCGACGGCATCCGCTACGAAAGCACCGGCATGTGGGGCGTGTCGACGGCGCGGGCCGCCGACCACGCCACCGGCATCGAGACCGCCCGCGCCGACCTACCCGCCGAGATGTTCGGCGAGGGCATGACCAGGGCGAACGACATCGTCTGGCAGCTGACCTGGAAGGACGGCATCGCCATCGCCCGCGATCCGCGCACGCTGGCCGAGACCGGCCGCGCCGAATACGAGGGCGAGGGCTGGGGCCTGTGCGCGCAACCGGACCGCCTGGTCATGAGCGACGGCACCGGCACCATCACCTTCCGCGACCCGGTGACCTTCGAACGCACCGGCTCGGTGACGCTCACCGGCTACCGCTCCCCGAAACCGAACGAACTCGACTGCGCCCCCGACGGCACCGTCTACGCCAACAACTACCCGTCCGACGAGATCCTGCGCATCGATCCCGATACCGGCGCGGTGCTCGCCGTGATCGAGGCGGGCGGCTTGCTCAGCCCCACCGAGCGCGCCGGCGCCGATGTCCTCAACGGCATCGCCCACCTGCCCGGCACCGACCACTTCCTGATCACCGGCAAGTACTGGCCGCGCATGTTCGAGGTGCGGTTCGTCCCGAACTGACCCCGGTGTGGCCGACACCGCCGTGCCCGCGAGTGAACGCCGCACGCCCGCGTACGACAGAATTGGACTGTGACTACGCCCCGCGATCCCGCCGGTCCCGACCGTGGTCGCCGGGACGGTACCGCCGCGGGCACTCCACCCGGCCGACACCCCGGCTTCGGGCAGTACCCGCCGCCGCGCGACGAACCGCGTCGTCCGGCGGCACCACGCAAGGTCTTCCCCCGCCCCGATCCGCTGGAACCACCGCCGGGCCGTACCCGTCGCCTGTTCCACCGCGACCGGCCCGGCGAGGCCGCACCGACCACCCCGACCCGCAAACCCGCTGGTCCACCTCCCGGCCGCGCCGAGCATCCGGGCGAGCGGACAGCACGCCCGATCGACAACACGGCACACGGCCCGGAGAGCACCCGCCCGCTCCCCCACGCGGAGGACGAAACCGACCAGGTCAAGCAGCGGATTCCGCGCAAGCTCACGGTCACCAGGGTCGCGGCGATGCGCAGCCGCGAACTCACCGAGCGCGGCTTCGCGACCTTCCAGCGCGCCGCCAAAGCCGACGGCGCCGACCAGTCCGGGTTGACCGCGCTCACCTACGCCACCATGGCCAATTTCGCGCTCGACGCCGCGATCGCCGTCGCGCTGGCCAACACCCTGTTCTTCGCCAGCGCGACCGCCGAGTCCAAGACGAAGGTCGCGCTGTATCTGCTCATCACGATCGCGCCGTTCGCGGTGATCGCACCGTTGATCGGACCGCTGCTCGACCGGTTGCAGCGCGGCCGCAGGATGGCGCTGGCCACGACCTTCGGGCTGCGGGCCGTCTTCGCGGTGCTGCTGATCGTCAATATCGACACCTGGGGGCTGTATCCGCTTGCCCTGTGCATGATGGTCGGCTCGAAATCGTTCGCGGTACTCAAGAGCGCGGTCACGCCGCGGGTGCTGCCGCCGGATATCGACCTGGTGCGCACCAATTCCCGGCTGACGGTGTTCGGCCTGGTCGGTGGCACGATCGGCGCGGGTGCGCTCGCCGCGCTCGCCGCGTTGATCGCCGGGTCGACCGGTGCGCTCGTGCTCGCCACCGGGATCGCGCTGGCCGGCGCGTATCTGAGCCTGCGGATTCCGTCCTGGGTCGAGGTCACCGAGGGCGAGGTGCCTGCGACGCTGAGCTATCACGGCCCCGACGCGCACACCGAGGTGATCCACCCCGGTCAGGAGTCGTCGGTGCCTGCCAGGAAGCGCCGGCAGCCGCTCGGCCGCGCGGTGGTCACCGGACTGTGGGGCAACAGTTCCATCCGGGTGCTCACCGGCTTCCTGACCTTCTATATCGCCTTCGTCGCCAAGGGTTCCGGCGGCAGCCCCACCGAACAGGCGGCCATGCTCGGGGTGGCGGGCGCGGCGGCCGCGGTGGGCAACTTCGGCGGCAACGCCACCGGCGCCAGGCTGCAACTCGGCAGGCCTTCGCTGGTGGTGCTCGGCTGCACGGCCGCCTGCGCGGCGGTCGCGCTGTTCGCCATGTTCACCGGCAATCTGTTCGGTGCCGCGTTCGCGACCCTGGTGGCCGCCGCGGCCAGCGCGCTGGCGAAGGTGTCGCTGGACGCCGCGATCCAGGACGATCTGCCGCCGGAGTCGATCGCTTCCGGTTTCGGCAGGTCGGAGACGGTATTGCAGTTGAGCTGGGTGATCGGCGGCGCGGCCGGTGTACTGCTGCCGATCGAGTTCTGGAAGGGTTTCGCGGTGATCAGCGTGATCCTGGTGGCCGGACTGATCCAGACCTTCGTCACCTATACCGGGCATTCGCTGCTGCCCGGCCTCGGCGGCAATCGTCCCCAGCACGCCGAGCAGGAAGTGCCGACCGACAATCCGCGAGGAACAGGAGATCCCATCCGGTGAGCAAGCTCAATGTCCGTACGATCGTCGCACTGGTGGCGGCGGGCCTGGTGGCCGTGGTAGCGGTGACCGCCGCGGTGGTGGCGTACGCGGTGTCGAAGGCGTCCGACTCTTCACCGCGAGTCACCGTCTACGGCGGCGGCGAGACCGTCCAGGCCGAGCCGTTCGGCTACTGCGATCTGGCCACCGGCGCTTGCGAGAACGCCGAACACACCTACTACCTGGTGGTGCCGTCGGGCGATCCGGTGCAGGTGTCGTTGCCGAAGAGCATCGCCGACGCGCCGTGGCTGCTGCTCCAGCAGTACGTGCGGCCCACCGGCGAGCGGGAGGACCGCGTCGTGAGCTGGCTCGACTACCCCGAGGGCACGATGGCGATCAGCGTCGACACCCTGCCCGACCCGGACCTGCGGCTACTCGGCATCGAACTCCAGCTACCGATCGTGTTCACCGATCCGGCCACCGGCCAGGAACGCGGCGAGGTATACGGCGTGTGGTCGATCGGCACCCCGACCCCCTGAAAGGCCACGCCAGCGCTCCACAAATACCGCAGCCCACGCACTCAACCCAGCCCCGCACGACCCGACCTCGAGGAGGGTCACGCCGCGCAGCGGCGGTCGCGGCCGTCCCCGTCGATCAGGCGCCGTTTCGCAAGCGACGAAGGAGCAAGAAACGGCGCCTGATCGACGGGGACCAAGGGGCCGCGACACGAGCGCGCCAGCGCTCCAATGATTCAGTGGTCGAGTTCGCGAGCCACGGCGCGGACGACCTCGGAGATGCGCTGGGACAGCTTGCGGTCCGGGTATTTGCCGCGGCGCAGGTCGGGCTGGACCTTGGTCTCGAGCAGCGTGATCATGTCCTCGACGAGGCCGTGCAGCTCGTCGGGCGATTTGCGCGGACCGGTGTCCTTGCGGGCGGCCTGCTGGCCCTGGTTGCCGCGTACGGTAGGCGGGGCCTCGAGCAGCTTCAGGCTCAGCGCCTGCGGGCCGCGGCGGCCCGCGGCCATGCCGAACTCGACGCGCTGGCCCGGCTTGAGGCCTTCGACGCCTTCGGGCAGCGCGGAGGAGCGGACGTAGACGTCCTCACCCTCGTCTTGGGAAAGGAAGCCGAAGCCCTTTTCGACGTCGTACCACTTCACCCGGCCGGTCGGCACTGCGCTCACCCGTTCATCGCTCGACACCCGAACCCTTGTGGCTCAGGTTGGTTCTGCTTGTCACGTAAAAGAACGCGCCCCACAACAAGGCAGGACGCGATGTGCCCAGAGTCTACCCCGGTGGCGATACCGCGAGCACATCAGTTTTACTGTGCGTCGGTGAGCAATTCTTCTCCTGAGGGACCGCGCCGGGCGAGTGATCGCCTGCTGCAGCTGGCTGTCGCGCTGTTCGGGATCGGGATCGTGGCCGTGGTCGCGATCTTCGTGACGCCGATCGTCTCGGACGCGAAACCCGGGCTGGTGCTGTACTGCCTCGCGATGCTCGCGCCGGTAGGTTTCCTGCTCGGGCTGGTTTTCGCGCTCTGGTCGGGCCGTCGCGCGCGTTGACGCGTCAACCGATTACCCGTACCCATCGTTACCCAGACTTGCATGTGATCCTCATCACATAACAGTGAGGTCACGAAGTGTGTGTGCAACCGTCGCGCACACAAACCAAGCCGACTACCTGCGCGGACACTCGGGGATCACCCTGAGACCACCCCGAGACCACCCTGTACACGCCGGTTACCAAATAGTGACTTTCCCCGCTGTCCGTCGTACCGTTTCTCTCAGCCGGGGCAACCCCCGGAACCACCGGCCCGCCGCACCGAACCTCACCCCGCGGGTACCGGACCCCGATTGGAATCAGGGGTGAGGGCGGACCGGGAGACCTCTCAGTCCGGACCACATGCAGGTGCGCACGAGAGGAAGAAACCCGATATGAGTGGACGCCACCGCAAGCCGACTTCCACCGGCCGCACGGTCGCCAAGGTCGCCGTCACCGGCGCGATCATCGGCACCGCCAGTGCAGCCTTCGCGGGAAACGCCAGCGCGGCCCCCGACTCCGACTGGGATCGCCTCGCACAGTGTGAAGCCGGCGGCAACTGGGGCATCAACACCGGCAACGGTTACCACGGCGGGCTGCAGTTCTCGCCGTCGACCTGGACCGCTCACGGTGGTGGCGAGTACGCCGCCACGGCCAACCAGGCCACCCGCGAACAGCAGATCGCGGTCGCCGAGAAGGTGCTCGCCTCGCAGGGCTGGGGCGCGTGGCCTTCGTGCTCGGCGAAGCTCGGCCTGAGCAGCGGCCCGACCGAACGCGCCGTCCCCTCGACCCCCAGCTGGGTTCCCGAGGTCACCGTCCCCCAGGTCCAGGACCCGAGCGCGGAAGTGTTCTCGGCCGTCGACCGCGCCATCACCGTCGTGCAGCAGCAGGGTGTCGCCGTGCCGCAGCAGGCCATCGACTTCCTCAACTCGGCCAAGGGCACGCAGCTCGACCCGGCCGTGATCGACTTCTTCGAGGCGAACAAGGGCCTGCTGCCCTCCTGATCGCTCACGCAGACAACAAGAGCCCGCATCCGTCATGGATGCGGGCTCTTGCTTTTCCCGTCCGAAGGACTACACCCGGTTGATGACCGTCTGCGGGTGGACGTACGGCAGCTCACTGGCCGGGACGGGAAACTCGGTCTCCTCGCCGAACGGCGAGAGGTTACCGGCGCGGGTCGCCGACAGTTCGGTCACGGCGTGCTCGCCGTCGGCCACCTGCGGCCAGCCATTGTCGACGTAGGGTTTCTTCGATTTGTTCACCACGGGCTCATTCTGGCATACCCCATCGGTGTCGTTCGGCGGCTGACGCGGCAGTAGGCTGGATCGGATGATCGCGACGGATTCCCTCGCCGATTGGCTCGGTGCGCGCACCGATGCCCAGCTGGTGAAACTGCTGCGGTTGCGGCCCGATCTGGCGGTGCCGCTGCCCGCTTCGATGTCGGTGCTCGCGGTGCGCGCCCAGCAGCGCGCGTCGGTCCTGCGTGCCGCCGACGACCTGAACACGCTCGAGTTCGCGATCATCGAGGCGCTCGCCGCCAACTCCGACGCCCGCACGATCGGCACCGCACACACGCCGCTGACCCGCGCGACGCTGCACGCAGCGCTCGAGGACCGGGTCACCAAGACCGCGTTCACGGCCGCGCTCACCCGCCTGCTCGACCGGGCGCTGGTCTGGCAGACCGGGGACGATCTGCATCTGGCGCCCAGCGCCGTCGAGGCACTGCCGTGGCCGGTCGGCGCGACGACCATGCTGCCGGACGCACTCACCGAACCCGAGGTGACCGCCGCGCTTGCCGCCGCGGGCCAGGCCGAACGCGCGCTGCTCGACAAGCTGGCCACCACCGGCCCACGCGGGCGCACCAGGGACGCCGCGCCGGACGCGCCCGCCGATCGGCCGGTGCCCCACCTGCTCGCGGCCCGCCTGCTGCACCGAATCGATGACGAGACGGTGGAGCTGCCGGTGACCGTCGGCCAGGTCCTGCGCGGCGAACCGGTGACCGACCCACACGCGCTGGCCCCGCCCAAACCCACCCTCACCAAGAACACGCCCGCCGAGGTGAACGCGGTGGGCGCCGGCGAGGTCGGCGAGCTGCTGCGCGATTGCGCCGATCTGCTCGACGCGCTCGGCAGGCTACCCGCGCCCGCCCTGCGCGCAGGCGGGCTCGGCGTTCGCGAACTGCGCAGGCTGGCCAAGCAGACCGGGATCGAGGAAGCCCGCACCGGCCTGCTGCTGGAACTGCTCGCCGCGGCCAAGCTGGTCGAGAAGGGGCTGCCGGAACCGACCCCGGAACTCGACACCACCGACGACTTCTGGGCCCCCACTCCCGCCGCCGACGCCTGGCTCGACGCGCCACCGGCGACGCGCTGGGTGCTACTGGCTCAGGCCTGGCTCGACCTGGACCGGATGCCGTGGATGATCGGTCTGCGCGACGCGGCCGACAAGCCCATCGCCGCACTCTCGGCCGAGCTGCGGATCCCGCACGCGGTGCGCGACCGGCACGCGATCCTCGGCCTGCTCGGCGAATACCCCACCGGCACCGCGCTGACCGCGCCGGATATCGGCAAACTGCTGGCCTGGCGGATGCCGCGGCGGCGCAGACACTTCCGGCTCGACGCGGTGACCGCGACCTTGACCGAGGCGGCGACGCTGGGTCTGTTGGGCCGCGGCGCCCTCGTTTCGGCCGCCCGCGCGCTGCTGCACGGCGCGCCGACCAGCGTGGCCGACGCCGAGGCGGAGATGGCCGCCGCGCTGCCGGAGCCGGTCGATCACGTGCTGGTACAGGCGGATCTGACGGTGATCGCGCCGGGTCCGCTGGTCCCCGAGCTCGGTGCGCGGATCGCGCTGGTCGCCGATGTGGAGTCGGCAGGGGCGGCCACGGTGTACCGGGTCGGTGACGCCTCGGTGCGCCGGGCGCTCGACGCCGGTCTCACCGCCGCCGAACTGCACGCCCTGTTCGCCACGCACTCGCGTACGCCGGTGCCGCAGTCGCTGACGTATCTCATCGACGACGTGGCTCGCAGGCACGGTCAGCTGCGGGCGGGCATGGCCCAGTCGTTCCTGCGCAGCGACGACCCGGCGCTGCTCGCCCAGGTCCTCGCCGCCCCGGTCGCCGATACGCTGGCACTGCGCGCGATCGCCCCGACCGTCGCCATCGCGCTGGCACCGCTGAGCGAGCTGCTCGACCAGCTGCGAGCGGCCGGGTTCGCGCCTGCCGGGGAGGATTCCGCGGGCGCGATCGTCGACCTGCGCCCGCGCGGCGCCCGCATCGCGGTCCGCCCGCTGGCCCGCAAGCCCTACCGCCCTTCCCCGCCGAGCGACGAGCAGCTCGAACTGCTGGTCACCGAGCTACGCGCGGGTGAACGCGCGGCGGGCGCCAGAGCGAGCAAGCAGGTACGCGCCGACGGCACCCGCACCGGCACCGCGGCCACCCTGGCCCTGCTCCAGCTGGCCGCCAGGGTGGGCCGCCCGGTGAACATCGGCTACGTGGACGCCCAGGGCGTGGCGAGCCAACGCGTAGTGGAACCGGTCCGGGTCGGCAACGGCCAGCTCGACGCCGTCGACCCCGTCACCGGCACCACCCGCCACTTCACCTTGCACCGCATCGCTTCGGTCGCCCTGCTGGACTGAGCCCCCGTCACCACGGTCGCGGCCCGTCCCGTCGAGCAGACACCCCTGCACAGGCGACCAAAGGAGCCAAGCACCGGCGCCCGAACGACGGGACACCAGGGACCGCGACACGAACAGCGCCAGCGCTCCAACAAACAGCGACCTCAGCGCACCACTAAAATCCCGCAGCCAACGCCCTCAACCCGACCCCGCACGGCCCGACCCCCAGGAGGGTCACGCCGCGCAGCGGCGGTCGCGGCCGTCCCCGTCGATCAGGCGCCGTTTCGCAAGCGACGAAGGAGCAAGAAACGGCGCCTGATCGACGGGGACCAAGGGGCCGCGACACGAGCGCGCCAGCGCTCCGATATCACGGCCTCGCCATGCAGAACGTGGTCTTCGGGTCGGCGACGGTGCGGTACATGGTGGCGCCGGAGTCGCACTGGAGTTCGTCGATCGTGCCGTCGATGCGCTTGACGACCTTGAAGCTGGCTTCGGGGGCGGTGCACGGCACGGTTTCGGCCGGGCGCTGGCCCGCGTCGGCGTAGCAGTTGCCCTGGGCGAAGTTCGGCGACAGGCACAGGGCCGTCTCGGTGTCGCCGACGGTGCCGTTGAAGGTGGTGTCCTCGGCGGCGCAGTCCAGCGGGGCCGATCCGGCCTGCACGATGCGGTAGTTCGAGGTCGCGGCGCCGCAGTCACCGATGGTGGCCCGCATGGCGTCGACCGCGTTGTCGGTGACCTCGACGCACGAGCCCTTGCTCAGCGAGCCCGCGTCGGATTCGCTGTCCGACGAACAGGCGACGACCGCCCCGACCAGTGCGACCGTCGCCACCGGGGCGAGCACGATTCGCGCCAGCAGCCGCTTTCCTGGGAAGAACACTGAAAACCTCACTCACCGAACGGTTCAGACATGGTTGACCGCCGGTGACGATACCCAAGCCGGTGCCGGTCGCGCTCGACCGCGTCGAACCCTGGCTACCATCACAAAGGTGACGATCGACGATGTCGTTGACGAGCTGTACGGTCTCGACCCCGGCGACTTCGTGGCGACCCGTACCGAGCGGGCATCGCAGGCGCGTGCCGACGGCGACCGTGAGCTGGCCAAGGCCATCACGGCCCTGCGTAAACCCACGGTCGCGGCCTGGACGGTGAACCTGCTGGCCCGGCACGCACCGGCCGATATCGCGGCACTGCTCGACCTCGGCGATGCGTTGCGCGCGGCTCAGCGTCAGCTCTCCGGTGAGAAGCTGCGCGCGCTGGGTACCCAGCGTCAGCAGGTGGTCAACGCCATGACCAAGCGGGCGGGGGAACTGGCCGCCGAGCACGATCGGCCGGCCAGCGATCAGGTGTTGCGCGAGGTCGGCCAGACGTTGACCGCGGCGCTGGCCGATCCCGAGGTGGCCGATCTGGTCCGGGCGGGGGTGCTGCCGACCACCGTCACCTACGACGGTTTCGGTCCGGCCGGGCTGGTCGCGATCACCGGCGGCAAGGCGGCCGCGCCGAAGCGGTCGAGCGCACCGCGCGCCCAACCGTCTGCCGAGGACGCGGCAGCGAAACGCCGCGCGGAGGCACAGCAGGAACTCGACGATGCCGAATCCGCGCTGGCCGAGGCGCGTTCGGCCCGCGACGTCGCCGAGGCAGCGGCCGCGAGCGCCAAGACCGAGCTCGACGAGGTCGAGACGCGGATCGACCGCTTGCGCACCGAACTCGAACATGCCGAGCAGCAGCGCCATTTCGCCCGCACCGCCGAACACCGCGCGCGCGGCGAGTTCACTTCGGCGCGTAGCCAGTTCGAGCGGATGCAGCGCTGGGCCGAGCGGGCCCGCGCGCGGATGTCGCAGGACTGAAGCTCAGCGGCGCAGGGTCCCCGGGTACAGGAAGTCCTCGCGTGGTGCGGTCGTGGCGTCCAGCCATTCGGCGAGGAACTCGCCGAGCGGCAGCGAGGTTCGGCTCTGCAGGAACTCGCGGAACTCCGGCATGGAGGCGTGGCCGTTGCGGTGCGCGTTCACGAAATCGCGGACAGCGGTGAAGAAGACATTCTCGCCGAGCAGTTTGCGCAGGGCGTGCAGGAACAGCGGGCCGCGGTAGTAGACGGAGGTGAACATGTTCTCCGCGCCGGGATCGGCCAGCGGAATGTCCCAGAAATCCTGGTCGTCCCGGTTCTTTTCGATGGTGTCGCGGTACTTGGTGTCGACATCGGCGCCGTGCACCCGCTCCAGCCACAGGTAGTCGGCGGTGTAGCTGGCGAAGCATTCGTTGAGGCAGATATCGGACCACTGCCGCACCGACATGGTGTCGCCCCACCACTGGTGGGCCAGCTCGTGCACCACCGTGTTCAGCTCGGCCCACGGCGCGTAGACGGGTCTGGTCTGGGTTTCCAGCGAGAACGGGATCTCGGTGTCCACGTAGATGCCGCCCGCGACGTCGAACGGGTAGGGACCGTAGAGGTTCTCGAGGAAATCGAGGATCTCCGGCAGCCGCTGTTCGTCCTCGCGGTTGTCGGCCGATCCGGGCGCGAAGGCGCTGAGCACCGGTAGGCCGCCTGCCGTGCGCTGTTCGAGGAAGGTGAAGTGGTCGACAGCGATGGTGGTGAGGTACCCGATGACGGGTTGCCTGGTTTCCCAGACCGTGTGCAGGTGGTCCTCGCGCACCTCGTGCGCGGTGCGGTCGCCGGTCGACATCACCTCCCAGCCAGCGGGGACCGAGGCGCGCAGCGTGAAGGTCGCCTTGTCCAGCGGGGTGTCGTTGAGTGGATACCAGGTGCTCGCGCTGTGCGGCTGGCCGAGTGCGAAGGCGCCGCCGCTCGGCGCGTGGGTCCAGCCCGCGCCCGCGGTGTCGGCGGTGGGACCGGCGTAGTCGACGATGATCCGCATCGGCAGTCCGGGTGGCAGCGGCAGCAGCGGGGTGACGACGAGTTCGCGATCGCCGTCGCGGCGGAACCCGGCCGGATGCCCGTTCACCGTCACCATCAGCACCTCGGGGCCCCGGTAGTCGAGGTTGAACTGGGCCAGCGGCTGGGTGGCCGCGGCGTCGATGCGCGCGGTGCCGCGCAGGGCGTAGGTTTCGGGTGTGTAGTCGATGGTCAGGTCGTAGTGGGTGACGTCGTAGCCGCCGTTGCCGTCCATCGGGAAGTACGGGTCGTCGAGGCCGGGCTCCCCGATCAAGCCGGGATCCGCGCCTGCCGGGCTGGTGCCGAGTGCGAGCGCTGTGAGCACCGCGCACGCGGCCGCCGAGAGTCGCATCGTCGACCGTCGTTCGCCGGTGGATTCCACGGCGATCATCGTCGCATCATCCCGCGGCTCCCGATGGCCGAAACCAGCCGCGGTGGACCAACACAATCCGCTGGGATGGTCCCGATCCCGACCATCGGCCACGAAAGTGGCCGCTCAGCGCAACTCACCGGGCAGGTGCTCCGGATCGAGCATGACCCGCTTCGTCGCCGTGCGCCGCACCCGGTCGGCCAGTTCCAGATTCTCCGCGAGCAGCCGCCATTCGAGTTCGGTGATGGCACCGCGGGCCCGCTCGATCACGGCGCTGTCGCGGGTGGCCCACGCGATCGGCATGGCGGTGACCAGCTGCCAGCGCTCGCCGACCTGGCGCGGAGCGTGGTCGGTGCGGACGGCGACCGCGGGTACCCGCTCGCCCGGCTCCGGCGGGTGGCCGGGCAGGGTGCGCACCTTGCGGGTCACCAGCGCCCAGCTGCGGGTCGGTGCGGCCGGTTCGGCGATATCGACGAGGGCGAGCAGCACGATGCCGCCCTGGTCCGCCCCGGTGACCACCGCGGGCACCAAAGCGCCGTCCTGGTAGAGCTTTTCGATGCTGGAGCGGTGTGGCGTCCACAGCGCCACCCACAGCGCGATCGCCGCGCCGAGCGCGAAGACGAAGGCCAGCAGGTAACCCCACGCCTGCCCACTCCACAGCAGGGCGGCCGTGGCGGCGATGGCGAGCCCGGCCGCGAGCAGCGCGACCACGCGCAACCGGCGTAGCCCGGTGAACGTCTCGTTGACCGCGTGAGCGTGCTCACGGTCGACCACGAATTCGAAGCGGCGCACGTTTCCTTCCTAGCACAGGTTGCGGAGGGATTGCCTCCGCTTATCTGCCGAGGGATGTCACCGCACGGTACCGCGATCCGACCGGCGCGACGCCGCTACGCGCCGCTGACGGGCGCCGATGCGTCAGTCCCCGATCGGCGGCCCGAGCAGATCGTCGGCGTCGGTGATCCGGTACGCGTAGCCCTGTTCGGCGAGGAACCGCTGCCGGTGTGCGGCGTACTCGGCATCGAGGGTGTCGCGGGCGACCACCGAATAGAAGTGCGCCTGTCCCCCATCTTGTTTCGGGCGAAGCAGCCTGCCGAGACGCTGCGCCTCCTCCTGCCGTGAGCCGAACGTACCCGAAACCTGTACCGCCACCGAGGCTTCCGGCAGGTCGATGGAGAAATTGGCGACCTTGCTCACCACGAGCACCGGGATCTCACCGGAACGGAACGCGTCGAAGAGCGCCTCGCGCTCCTTGTTCTTCGTCGCGCCGGTGATCACCGGCGCGTTCAGGTCGATGCCGAGTTCCTCCAGCTGATCCAGGTACGCGCCGATCACCAGGGTCGGCGCGTCGGCGTGCCTGGCCAGGATCGACTCCACCACCGGGATCTTGGTGCGCGCGGTGGAACACAGCTTGTAGCGTTCCTCGGGCTCCGCGGTCGCGTAGGCCATCCGTTCGGCGTCGGTGAGCGTCACCCGCACCTCGACGCATTCGGCGGGGGCGATCCAGCCCTGCGCCTCGATGTCCTTCCAGGGCGCGTCATACCGCTTGGGGCCGATCAGCGAGAACACATCGCCCTCCCTTCCGTCCTCCCTGACCAGGGTCGCGGTGAGGCCGAGGCGGCGGCGCGATTGCAGGTCGGCGGTCATCCGGAAGACCGGTGCCGGCAGCAGATGCACCTCGTCGTAGATCACCAGGCCCCAGTCCCGGCTGTCGAACAGCTCGAGATGCTTGTACTCACCCTTGGTCTTGCGGGTGATCACCTGGTAGGTGGCGATGGTGACCGGGCGGATCTCCTTGCGCTCGCCCGAGTACTCGCCGATCTCGTCCTCGGTGAGCGTGGTGCGCGCCAGCAGCTCGCGGCGCCACTGCCTGCCCGCCACCGTATTGGTGACCAGGATCAACGTGGTCGCCTTCGCCTTGGCCATGGCGGCGGCGCCGACCATCGTCTTGCCCGCGCCGCACGGCAGCACCACAACGCCGGAGCCACCGGCCCAGAACGAGTCGGCGGCCATCTCCTGGTAGTCGCGCAGGTGCCATTTGCCGCCGGTGTAATCGAGGCCGATGTCGTGCGCCTCGCCGTCGACATATCCGGCCAGGTCCTCGGCGGGCCAGCCGATCTTCAGCAGCATCTGCTTGATGTGGCCGCGTTCGGACGGATGCACCACCACCGTGTCGTCGTCGATGCGGGCACCGAGCATCGGCGCGATCTTCTTGTGCCGCAGCACCTCCTCCAGCACCGCGCGATCCAGGCTCACCAGGCACAACCCGTGCGCCGGGTGCTTGACCAGCTGCAATCTGCCGTAGCGGCCCATCGTGTCGACGATGTCGACCAGCAGCGGCTGCGGCACCGCGTACCGCGAGAAACTCACCAGCGCGTCGACCACCTGCTCGGCGTCGTGCCCGGCCGCGCGCGCGTTCCACAGGGCGAGCGGGGTGATCCGGTAGGTGTGCACGTGCTCGGGTGCGCGTTCGAGCTCGGCGAACGGCGCGATGGCTTGCCGCGCGTTGCCCGCCAGCTCGTGGTCGACCTCGAGCAGCAGGGTCTTGTCGCTCTGCACGATCAGCGGACCGTCGGTCACAGTGCTCCTCGGCGGCCGTGGCCGCGGGTTCGGGGCCTGGTGACCCCTCGGGACTCGCGCCTGCGGCGCATGCGCGTCGAGGGGCGGCCCCGAACGGGCTCGTTGGACTCGCCCTGTGCGGGGTGCGTTCGGCCTGGATTGTTCTGCGGATTGTCTGCCGTGGTAGTTCGCCGACGGCCTGATCGATTGTACGGACCCGGTCCGACACCGACCGGGGCGCGATAGCGGGGCGGCCACGCACTGATAGATCGTCGGCGGGGTCGCCCCAGGATATCGGGCGGCTACCGATCTGTGCTGTGTGGTTGGCACCGGGCGCACCACACACAACGCCGGAATCCGAGCCGATTTCCACCGATCCGGCGGGTTTGTGTGCGGCTACCCCGGCGGTCCAGCGATTCCCGACTGGACCGCGACAAGACGGGCCTGACCAGGCCAGACTCATGGGGTGTTGCAGACGACGGCGGTTCTCGGGGTAGCGGCGGCGGCACTCGGCCTGGTGCTGACGCCGGGGCCGAACATGATGTATCTGGTGTCACGGACGGTGGCGCAGGGCCGAAGGGCCGGGCTGATCTCGCTGGCCGGGGTGGCCGCGGGGTTCGCGGTGTACCTGCTGGCCGCGGCGGTGGGGATCACGGCGGTGTTCGCGGTGGTGCCGGGGCTGTACCTGGGGCTCAAGCTGGCGGGCGCGTGCTATCTGCTGTGGCTGGCCTGGCAGGCGGTGCGGCCGGACGGGATCTCGGTGTTCGCGCCGGTCGAGCTGCCCACCGATCCGGCGCGGCGGCTGTTCACCATGGGGTTCGTCACCAACCTGCTCAATCCGAAGATCGCGATCATGTACATGGCGCTGATCCCGCAGTTCGTCGATCCGGAGCGGGGCGCGCTGTGGTTGCAGAGCCTGTCGCTCGGCGCCGTGCAGATCGCGGTCGCGCTCACCGTGAACGGGCTGATCGTGCTCGGCGCAGCCGGACTGGCGAGCTTCCTCACCGCCCGCCCACTCTGGCTGCGGACGCAGCGGTACCTGATGGGTACCGCGCTCGGCGCCATCGCGGTGCTACTCGCCACCGACCGCACCCGCCCCACCCCCGCCTGACCCCGTCGCGCAAAGGCATTGGCCCGGTGGATATCTGGCATCCTCTCCGCATGAGCACACCACCAGAGGGACTACCGATCTACCGGGTCGTCACCGGACCCGACGACGCCACGTTCTGCCGACGGGTGAGTGAGCTGCTCACGCTCGGCTATCAGCTCCACGAAGGCCCGTCCGTCACTTTCGACGGGGCGAGCGTCATCGTGGCGCAGGCGGTGCTCTGGCCGACACGGTGAGGCGGATGCCTGTCCACTCCCACCTGCGTGTCACGCTGCTCGTGGCAACGGGAGAAGGAGTGAGCGGTGAGTGTTGGGATGCTGGTGGCGGCCGTCGCGACCGGGCCGTCGGTGTCCGAGCTGGATTCGGCCGCCACCGCGGTCCATCGCAGCGGTGAACTGCTCGGGGTCATCTCGTTCGCGGCCTCGGGCGCGCTGGTCGCCGCGCGCAAACGGCTGGATCTGTTCGGGATGGCGGTGCTGGCGGCGGCGACCGCGCTCGGCGGCGGGATCGTGCGCGATCTGCTGATCGGGCGCACCCCGCCCGCCGCGTTCACCGACCTCACCTATCTCACCGCGTCGCTGGTGACGGCCTTCGTGCTGTTCTTCATCGCACCGTCGCCGCGGCTCACCAAGGGTCCGCTGGAGATCGCCGACGCCATCGGGCTCGGCCTGTTCTGCGTCACCGGCACGGTGATCGCCGATTCCGCGGGTCTCGGCGCGCCGACCGCGGCCCTGCTCGGCATGACGACCGCGATCGGCGGCGGCGTCCTGCGCGATGTGCTCAGCGGCGAGGTCCCCCTCGTGCTGCGCCCCGACCAGGACCTCTACGCGATTCCAGCCCTGTTCGGGGCCGCGACGACGGCCACCCTGCTGCACTTCGACCTCTACCGCACCTGGACCGGCTTGCTCGCCGCCGCGGGCGCCATCGGCTTCCGCCTACTTGCCCGCCACTACCGATGGCACGCGCCGACCGCCCGCCACGCCCGCGACTGACCCGGCGCCGAGGTCGGCCAACCGGATAGCTGGGCCGGCACATCGCCGTGCCCACGACTGACGGCACCGGTGGACGCCTGAACCGCGTGCGCCGCACACGCAGCGGAGGTCCGTGCTCACCCGCCGACCGCGATCCGTCGGCTCCGACTCCCGGCCTGGACCGCGCGGGACGCGGCGGCACTACGCGCGCGGCCGGGCCGCCGCGCTCACCCGGTGACGGCGATGCCCGCGCGCAGGCGGCGCACGCCCTCGTCGATGGTCTCGTCGCGCTTGCTGAAGGTGAAGCGGATCAGGTGCCGCCAGTCGGCGCCATGATCGGCGAACACGCTCACCGGGACGGCCGCGACGCCGAGGCGGGCGGGCAGTTCGCGGCAGAAAGCCATGCCGTCGGTCGCGCCCAGTGGCCGGATGTCGGCGCAGACGAAGTAGCCGCCCGCGCTTGCCGAGACGCCGAAACCGGTGTCGCGCAGGGCCGCCGACAGGCGCTGCCGTTTGGCCGACAGGCTGTCGCGCAGCTCGCGCACCCACGGCTGTTCCGCGGTGATGGCGTGCGCGACGGCGGGCTGGAACGGGCCACCGCCGACGAAGGTGAGGAACTGCTTGGCGGCGAGTACCCCGTCGAGCAGCGGCACCGGCGCGCACACCCAGCCGATCTTCCAGCCGGTGACATTGAAGGTCTTCGCCGCGCTCGACACCACGACGGTGCGCTCCCGCATGCCGGGCAGGGTAGCGATGCTGATGTGCTCGCCGCCGTCGTAGACCAGATGCTCATACACCTCGTCGGCCAGGACGAGCAGGTCGTGCTCGACGGCAAGTGCGGCGATGGCGGCGAGCTCGGTGCGATCGAGGACGGCACCGGTCGGGTTGTGCGGTGAATTGATCACCAGCATCCGGGTTTCCGGCGTGATCGCGGCGCGCAGGCTGTCGAGGTCGAGGACGAACCGGTCACCGTCGGCGACCAGGCGCGCGGTCCGCCGCCGCGCCCCGGCGAGCGCGACCGACGCGGCGTAGGAGTCGTAGTACGGCTCGATCAGCACCACCTCCTGTCCCGGTTCGACCAGCCCGAGCACGGCCGCGCTGATCGCCTCGGTGGCACCGACGGTGACCAGCACCTCGGTGTCCGGGTCGTAGACAGTGCCGTAGCGGCGGGCACGATCGGCGGCGACGGCCTGCCGCAGCACGGGCATACCCCGGCCGGGCGGGTACTGGTTGAGTCCGTCGGCGATGGCGGCGCGGGCCACCTCGAGCATGCCGGCAGGCCCGTCGGTGTCCGGGAAGCCCTGGCCCAGATTCACCGCGTCATGGCGGACGGCCAGCTCGGTCATCTCGGCGAAGATGGTCGATCCGAACGGGCGCAGACGGGCGACGGTGGGCGGCACAGACGACATCCCCGCAGAGTATCCCACTTTTCCGCACCGTTGCCGACCGATAGCGAACATGCATGTTTCACAAACGTTTTTCTATGTTGACCTGCACTATTGTGCGGTGACCCAAGCTGAGCTAGCCTCGCCGTGTTCTACCTCACACACCACAGCGTGGTGACATCTCGAAAGGGGCTCTCTATGGCCTCACCTCTGCTCGACTTCATCGTCGGCCCGGCTGCGTCGGAGGTTGCCGGTTCGGCTCTGCGGTTCATCGCCGACCAACTGCTGGCGAGCCCGATCGCCGACTTCTTCACCGGTTCGGCGACGCCCGACAACAACATGGGATCCTCGACGGGCGACCACAATCTCGGCTCGTCCACCGGAAACCATCAGTGGGGGTCCACCTACCCGTAACCACGTGCCACGTCGGACCGGATCGCGCGGGTCCGGTCCGGCGCACCGGGTTCAGCGTTTCCGCGCCCCGGAGAGTTTCGCGATATTGGCGAAATCGTAGGCAGCCCAGACTTTTTCATCCCGCACCGCGAACCCGATGACCCGGGCGGGCCGCCCGAACGGCGAGTTCGGATCGGTGAGCACGAGCCCAGTCTGCCCGTTCACCATCGCGGTTTCCAGTTCGAGGCCGGTGTCTTCCAGGTACTTCCGCCATAGCCCGACCACCAGCCGGGCCATCTTCTCCACTCCCACAACGACATTGACCGCCGTCCTGGTTGTACCACCCGAATCGCCGGTGAAGGTCGCGTCGGGATGCAGGGCGGCCGCCACCGCGGCGACGTCTCCGGTGGCCAGCGCGGCGAGGAATCGCCGCACCGCCTGATCGTGTACGTCGTCGGCCACCGGTGCCGGCGCCTTGGCCGTTGCCTTGCGGGCGCGCACCGCCAATTGGCGTGCGGCGTCGGCGGATACGCCGATGATCGCGGCGATCTCGTCGAACGGAACGTCGAGGCTGTCGTGCAGCACCATGGCCACCCGCTGCTGCGGGGTCAGCGCGTCGAGCACCACCATCGCCGCCATCCGGCTGTCCTGATTGCGGACCACCACGTCGAGCGGGTCGGGCGTGCGGCTCGGTGCGGTCACGATCGGTTCCGGAAGCCACTGCCCCACATAGGTTTCCCGGCGCACCGCCGCACTGCGCAGATGGTCGAGGCAGATCCGGCTCACCACCGTGGTGAGCCAGGCGCGCAGGTCATCGATCTCGGACTGGTGTACCCCGGCCAGCCGCAGCCAGCTCTCCTGCACCGCGTCCTCGGCGTCGCCGACGCTGCCGGTGAGCCGATAGGCAACCGAAAGCAAGTGGGTTCGATGCGATTCGAACAGGTCGGCGAGTAACGGGGAAACCATCGCCGCTGATCCTACGGTCGCCGAAAACCAGCTGAGAAACCGGCCGCCGACCTGGCACGATGACACGATGTTCGAGCACACGCTCACCGACGGCACCGTCTGGCTCACCCGCCCGGCCGCCGCCGATATCGACCGCATCGTCGAGTGCTGTCAGGACCCCGACATCGCTCGCTGGACGACCATCCCGTCGCCCTACGGCCGCGCCGACGCCGAGTACTTCCTCGATGGGGTCGTCGCCCCCGGCTGGGCGAGCGAGGTCCCGGTCTGGGCCGTCCGCACCGCCGCCGACGGCCCGGTCGACGGCATGCTCGGGCTGCACGATCGTGGTCCCGGCGTCCGCGAGATCGGCTTCTGGCTCAGCCCGCGGTGCCGTGGCCTCGGCGTGATGTCGCGAGCGGTGACCCTGGTCTGCGACTTCGCCTTCGCGCCCGACGGCCTCGCCGTGGCGCGGCTGACCTGGCGCGCCATGGTCGGCAACCAGGCCTCGGCTGCGGTGGCGCGCCGCAACGGCTTCCGATACGAGGGGCTGGCCCGGCTCGGCGGCCTCCAGCGCGGTGCGCGGGTCGACGAATGGCACGCCGCCCGGCTCGCCACCGACCCACCCGGCCCCGCCGACGGCTGGCCCGCCGCGGTGTTCGGCGGAGGCGCCGATGCCTGACGGCGCGCGGTTCGACCGGTTCGCCGACGTCATCGACGTCCGCCCCGAGGATCGGGTGCTCGAATTCGGACCCGGCCAAGGGGCGTCCTTGGTGCGGTTGGCCCGTCGGCTCAGCAGTGGCGCCGGCCACCTCACTCGGAGCTGGAGTTCCCGCACTCCACAGTTCCAACGACAGACCGACACCGTCGTTCTCGCCCCCCAGCGAAGTCAGCGTCACCGACCAGAGCCGACCACCGGCCCCGCGAAGAGAAGCAGCCGACAGGACTCAGCCCGGCACGCGGCGCCGCGAGGGGAAGTGGTCAACGGGACTGGGCACGACGGGCGGTGCCACGGTGCGCGGTGACGGTGGTCGGGTCCTCCGGCCAGGCGTGTTTGGGGTAGCGGCCGCGCAGGTCGGCGCGGACCTGGGGCCAACCGGTGCGCCAGAAGGAGGGGAGGTCGGCGGTGACGGCGACCGGGCGCTGGGCCGGGGAGAGCAGGTGGAGCAGGAAGGTGGCGCGGCCGTCGGCGAGGGTGGGTGGGGTGGTCCAGCCGAAGATCTCCTGGACTTTCACGGCGAGCACCGGTGGATCGGCGCTGTAGTCGAGCCGGACCCGGCTGCCGGAGGGCACCTCGATGCGTTCGGGGGCGAGTTCGTCCAGCCGGGCAGCCTCGGGCCAGGGCAGGAGGCGGCGCAGGGCGGTGCCGGCGTCGACGCGGGCGAGGTCGGCGCGGCGGCGGGCGGTGGCGAGTTCGGGGCCGAGCCAGGTGGACAGGTCGGCGAGCAGGGTGTCGTCGTCGACGGCGGGCCATGGTTCACCGAGGGTGCGGTGCAGGAAATCGAGGCGCCGACGCAGCGTGCGGGCGTCGTCGTCCCAGCGAAGTAGTTCGAGCCCCTCGGTGGCGAGACCTTCGCGCACGGCCCGTTCCAATAGTCCCGGATCCGGTTCGCGCAGTACCTTTTCCGAGAGCACGATCGCCCCGAGCCGCTCCACCCGCCGCGCCACCACATCGCCCGATTCCCACCGGACCTCCTCGGCACGCGACATCAGCGCGGGCGCTGCCACCCGCGCCAGCTCCTCATCGGCGATGGCCGCCAACCGGATTCGACCCTCCGCCCGCCCAGGATCCCGATCGGCCACCGCCACCGCGAGCCATTCCGCCTCGGCCAGTCCCGATCCCGGCGGCAGGCTGAGGGCCGTACCCCCTGCCATCAGATAGGAGGTCCCGTTCGCTCGCCGCCGCGCCAACCGCTCCGGTTGTGCCAGCGCGATCATCAACGCGGCGGTCTCGCCGACGGAAGCGCCTGCGCCAACGGATTTCTCACGATCGCCCACCGCCGCCACCCGAGAAGTATCGGCAGCCGCATGCCGCTGCGCAGCCGTTCCGGGGGCGGGATCCGATGACTGCGCAGTGTTCGGGACCACGAGGTCTGCCCGTCCACCAGGCCCGGCGCTCGCTGTGTCCGCTCCCCCCGCGACGCGGTCGGCCGCGAGCAACCGGACCAGTCGGTTGACCTCCTTCGCCCAGCGGGCGGGGCGTTCGGCGCGCAGGGCGCGCAGCGCGGCGGCGGCGTCGGTGCCGGACGCCAGGGAATCGTCGTCCATGAGGACGACCATCTCGGCGGCGGCGCGTCGGCCCAGGTGAGAGGCGCCGTCGAGGAGCGCGCGGGCGAGGCGAGGGTGCAGGCCGAGGGCGGCCATGGCACGGCCGCGGTCGGTGACCCGGTCGGTGTCGTCGAGGGCGCCGAGGGTACGCACAACGGCGCGGGCGGCGGCGAGACCACCCTCCGGTGGCGCGTCCCACCAGGACAGGCCACTGCCGTCGGGCGTACCCCAGCACGCCAATTCCAGGGCGAGCCGGGTGAGTTCGGCGGTCCTGATCTCCGGTTCCGGATAGGCGGGCAGGGTCTGGTGTTCGTACTCCGGCCAGCATCGCCAAGCCGCGCCAGGTGCTTCGCGCCCGGCTCGGCCCGCCCGCTGCTCGGCGACCGCGGCCGAGACCCGCACGGTCGCCAGGCCGGACAGTCCGCGCCGATGATCGATCCGTGGCACCCGAGCCAGCCCCGAGTCCACCACCGCCCGCACACCGGGCACCGTGAGACTGGATTCGGCCACCGCCGTCGACAAGACGACGCGCCGCCGCGCACCGGGCCGCAACGCGCTGTCCTGCGCGGCTGCCCCGAGCCTGCCGTGCAGCGGCACGACCTCGACCTCGAGGTCACGCAACAGCCCGGCCGTCCGGTTGATCTCGCCGACCCCGGGCAGGAAGACGAGCACATCGCCTTCGGTCTCCGCCAGCGCCGCCCTGGTGGCCCGCGCCACCTGCGCTTCGACCCGTTCCCGTGCCAGCGCGGGCAGATACCGCACCCGCACCGGATAGGTCCGCCCGCGCACTTCGAGGACCGGCGCGCGTCCCGCACACTCCGACCGCACGGTCCCCGGATCCGATGCCACGCCGAACCGCATGTCCGATGCCGCACCGCACCGCGTGTCCGGTGCCCGCTCGGAGTTCACGTCGGCGGCGGCCCGACCGGTCTCGGCGGCGATCCCGGCAGCGTTCGCCCCGGTGACCTCGGCCGGTTCCACGGCGTCACCGAGCAGCTGCGCCAGCCGACCGGCCGCAACCGTCGCCGAGGTGGCCAGCACCCGCAGGTCGGGGCGCAAGCCGGATCTGGCGTCGAGCAGCAGGGCGAGCAGCAGGTCGGCGTCGAGGTGGCGTTCGTGACACTCGTCGAGGACGACGGTGCCCACCCCAGCCAGCTCCGGGTCACCCTGCAGGCGGCGGACCAGCAGCCCCGAGGTCACCACCTCGATCCGCGTCCTCGACCCCACCTTCCGGTCCCCACGCACCGAATAGCCGACACTCTCGCCCACCTTCTCCCCGAGCAGGTCGGCCATCCTGGCCGCGGCCGCCCGCGCCGCAAGCCGCCGCGGCTCGGCCACGACGACCCGGCCATCGGACCCCGCCGCGAGCGCCAAGGGCACCAGCGTCGTCTTCCCGGTCCCCGGCGGCGCGACCAGCACCGCGACCCCACGACCGGCCAGCGTCTCGACGATCTCCCCCAGCGCGGACCGCACGGGCAGATCAGGCAGTTCAGGCAGCTTCATCACCGACAAGTCTGCCTGTCATCCCACTCACCTCCACACAGGTACGCCCCCGCCGACCGCCGCAAGCCATCGGCCAGGATCTCGCCAAGCCTGCCGGGTAGAACCGACACGTAGCCGAAACCTTCGCAGCCCACACTGCATCACTCCGCGATGCGGATGCGCAGCAGGGGATCGGTCTCACCGTCGCCGCGGCATCGGTGGCGTCGGCCGCGCCGCGCAGGCCGGTTCGGCACCGGGCGCGTGGCTGGTGATCGAGAACAACGGCACCTGGCGCTACAGCGCCGAGCAGTACTGGGGCGGCGACCGCAGGGCACCTGGGCCTACACCGTGGGTTGTCCGGTCCCGAAACGCCCTGTGGCCCCGGGTTTCTCCGGGGCCACGGGTGCGTGGCGAACTCAGCCGCGCCGGGTTTCGACGGCGGCGGCGAGGCGGTCGAGCTGGGCGGCGGTGACGTCCCAGTCGATGCAGGCGTCGGTGATGGACTGGCCGTAGGTGAGCTCGTCGGCTTTGCCGAGGGTCAGGTCCTGGCGGCCCGCGACGAGGAACGACTCCAGCATCACACCGACCACACCTTCCTCACCGGCGGCGAGCCGCTCGGCGATATCGGTGACGACGTCGACCTGACGGCGGTGGTCCTTGTTGCTGTTGCCGTGGCTGGCGTCGACAACCACGCGCTGCGGCAGCGACGACTTCTCCAGCCGCAGCTTGGCCTCGGCGACGGAGGCGGCGTCGTAATTGGTGCCGTTGCTGCCGCCGCGCAGGATGACGTGGCAGTCGGGGTTGCCGGTGGTGCGGATCAGCGCGGACCGGCCGTCGAGGTCGGTGCCGGGGAACACGTGGCTGGCCGCGGCGGCCCGCACGCCGTCGACGGCGACCTGCACGTCACCGTCGGTGCCGTTCTTGATGCCGACCGGCATCGATAGCGCCGAGGACAGCTGGCGGTGCACCTGGCTGGCCGCGGTGCGGGCGCCGATCGCGCCGTAGGAGACCAGGTCGGCGATGTACTGCGGGGTGATCGGGTCCAAGAACTCACAGGCGACCGGCAGGCCGAGCGCGGTGATGTCGACGAGCACCTTGCGGCCGATGCCGAGGCCGGTGTTCACGTCGAACGAGCCGTCCAGGTGCGGATCGTTGATCAGGCCCTTCCACCCGAGGGTGGTGCGCGGCTTCTCGAAGTACACGCGCATCACCACGTGCAGCCGGTCGCCGAGTTCGGCGGCTTTGGCTGCCAGCTTGCGGGCGTAGTCGAGGGCGGCGGCCGGGTCGTGCACCGAGCACGGGCCGACGATCACCATCAGGCGGTCGTCGTCGCCGTTGAGTACGTCGACGGTGGCCTTGCGGCCGGTGCGCACGGTGTCGGCGAGCGCGTCGGTGATGGGATGGACCATGCGGACCTCGGCGGGCGAGCGCAGGGGGCTCACGCTGAGGGTGCGCTGGTCGTCGAGATCGGAATGCCGCGCGTCGATATCGGCTGCGGTGGTCATTGTGTGTGGGTTTCCTATTCTTCGAGGCCGACCCACGGAATCACGATCCCCGTTGAGCCGGTCAGGTCCGGCTCGGGGTGGAAGAGGTCAGCGCGCAGCGTCGCAGACCGGCCCACCCAGGGCCGGCTTGCTAAACCAGAAATACGCGCGCTGCATGCTGAGGACTGTACCACCGGCCGTTCGGCGCCCGGCGAGCCACGTTCGCCGGGAGTGCGCACCGTCACACTCGAGCGCACGAGGCAGACGGCTTGACCTCTACCTTAGTCGAGGTCTTAGCGTCGGCAGTCGAGGAAAGGAAATCGACTGTGACAACACTGGTTACGGGCGCGACCGGCAATACCGGCCGCCACGTGGTGCGCGAACTCGTCCGGCGCGGCGAGAAGGTCGAGGCCCTCACCCGCGATGCCGCAGCGGCGCGCGCGCTGCTCGGCCCCGAGGTGGACCTGGTCACCGGAACCCACACCGCGCCGTCGACGCTCGACGACGCCTGGCCGGGGGTAGACCGGCTGCATGTGACGGTGACCGCCGGACTCGCCGAGGTCGGGCCGGAACTGATCGACCGGGCGGTCGCCGCGGGCGTGCGGCGCATCACCGTGGTGTGGGGTGGCGGGGTCGGCCCGGTCGAGCGGGCCTACAACCTGACCGGCCCCGCCGCACTCACCACGCGGGAGCGCATCGCGATCCTGGCCGAGGCCGCGGGCAGGCCGATCGAATTCGCCAGGATCACCCACCAGCAGGCCGTCGACCGGCTGCTGGCGACCGGGGTGTCCCAGGCCGACGCGGAGTACGTGATCGGCTGGTACGCCGAATCGAGCCCCGAGTCCTACACCGTTGACCCGACCGTCGAGACCCTCCTCGGCCGCCCAGCACGCACCTTCACCCAGTGGGCCGCCGAACACGCGCATCATTTCGCCCGCCCGACCGCCTGATACAAGATCACCAGGCGATGGCGCGCAATCCCGCTCGCGGAATGTTCGCGGCATCGCCTGGTGATCAGCCGACCAGGCCGGTGCTCAATGGAACTGGCCAGGCACGTAGCTGCCCGCGGGGGTGCGGGCGATGGCATTGAGCCGGTTCCAGGCGTTGATCATCGCGACGGCGGCGATCAGGGCCGCGATCTGGTCGTCGTCGTAGTGCTTGCGGACCTGCTCCCAGGTGTCGTCGGACACCTTGCCGCCGTCGGCGACGCGGGTCGCCTCCTCGGTGAGGGCGAGCGCGGCCCGCTCGGCATCGGTGAAGACGGTGGCCTCGTGCCAGGCCGCGACCAGGTTCAGGCGCACCGCGGATTCGCCTGCGGCGGCCGCGTCCTTGCTGTGCATATCGGTGCAGAAACCACAGCCGTTGATCTGCGAGGCACGCAGCTTCACCAGCTCGTAGGTGGCCTTGTCGAGCGGGGAATCGTCGATCACCTTGCTCGCCATCGTCATTCGCTTGACGAAGCTGGCGGCGACCGGGTTGCCGTAGAGGTTGAAACGCTGTTCCATGCTGAGCTCCTTCGTCGGTGGGTTCACTGAGACGACGAAGCAGCCACCCCCTGGTGTGACGTCAGGCGAGAGTGTCGCCGGTCACACCGTTCAGATCAGCCCGCACATCTTCTCGGAGAACTCCCAGAGCTCGGCGGCGACCTCGCGATCCTTCGACGCGCCGCTGCTCCCGCAGCGCACCGGGTATCCGCGCAGGCCGAGCGGCCCGTCGGGGCCGTAGTAGGCGCCGGGCACGATATCGGCGGTGGCGGCGTACAGCGTGGGTAGCGCGCCCTGCTCGGCGCTCTGCGCGAACAGCCGATTGCCGAGCGCCATGACCGCGTCGCGCACCGATTCGGTGTGCGACATGAGTTCGGTGGCGGCGTAACCGGGATGCGCGGCCACCGACACCACCGCCGAACCCTCACCGGCCAGCCTGCGCTGCAGCTCGTAGGCGAACATGAGGTTGGCGAGCTTGGACTGGCCGTAGGCGAGCCAGCGGTCGTAGCGGCGGCGCTCCCAGTTGGGATCGTCCAGGTCGATCCGGCCGATGTGATGCGCCAGGCTGGCCACTGTCACCACCCGGTCGGCGATCCGGTCGAGCAGCAGGTTTGTCAGCGCGAAATGGCCGAGATGATTTGTGCCGAACTGCATTTCGAAGCCATCGGCGGTGCGGCGCAGCGGCAGCGCCATCACCCCGGCATTGTTGATCAGCACGTCGACGCGCTCGACGGCGTCGGTGAAGGCGTGGACCGAGTTCAGGTTCGCCAGATCGAGTTCGCGCACCTCGGCGGGGCCGGGCAGGCCTGCCGCGACCCGCTCCGCCTTGACGGTGTCCCGGCAGGCCAGGATCACCCTGGCGCCCGCCGCGGACAGCGCCCGCGCGGTGGCGGCGCCGAGTCCGCTGTTGGCTCCGGTGACGACGATCGTGCGGCCGGTCTGGTCGGGCAGATCCGCGGCAGTCCACTTACTCACTGGCGAAATCTTACTTCGACCTGCGAAAAGCGCGAATCGACGATCACGGCTGGGCCAGGATCTCCGCATCGCTCATCGCGGCCACCTCGAGATACATCGTCGCGACCGCGTCGAGCCTGCCGCTGCCGCCGGATTCGTTCTCCCGCTCCAGCATTCGGGCAGCCAGCCCGGCCACGGTGCGGGCGGTGAACAGATCGGCCACCACGGTGTCGGGTGCGTCGAGCCATTCTCGGACGCGCGCGACCGCCGTGGTAGCGAGCACGGAATCCCCACCTAGGGCGAAGAAGTCGTCGGTGACACCGATCCGCTCGGCCGCGAGCACCTCACCGATCACCGCGGCGAGCGCCCGTTCCAGGTCGGTCCGTGGCGCGACGAATTCCGCTGCGGTCTCACCTTTTTCGAGCACGGCGCGCACGGCCTTGCGATCCGGCTTGGCATTCGAGGTGAGCGGCATTTCGGCGAGCACCTCCAGCCGGGCCGGGACCATGTAGCCGGGTACCAGTTCGGCGGACGCGGACAGGACGGTATCGACATCGATGGTGGTGTCAGGAGCCGGCACCACCGCGGCCACCAGCTTCGGCGCCGCCGAGCCGACCACGGCGGCCACCGCGTGCCGGATACCGGGGACCGCGCGCAAGGCACTTTCCACCTCGCCGAGTTCCACCCGATAACCACGGATCTTCACCTGGTGATCGGCGCGGCCGAGGAATTCCAGGCCACCGTCGGGCAGGTAGCGGGCCAAGTCGCCGGTGCGGTACCAGCGCAGGCCTTCGTGGGTGACGAACCGGTCGGCGGTGCGTTCCGGGTCGCCGCGGTAGCCTGCCGCGACGCCGTCCCCACCGATCCACAGCTCACCGGTGACCCAGTCGGGGCAGTCGGTGCCCGCGGGCCCGACGACGCGGCAGCGCACATTGCGCAGCGGCGTACCGTAGGGCACCGCGCTCCACTGCGCGGGCACCTCGGCACCGACGACCTCGCAGATGGTGGAGTGGATCGCGGTCTCGGTGGCACCGCCGAGACCGGCGAACCGGCACCGCGGCGCGACCGCGGCCAGCCTGCCCGGCAGCCCGGTGTCGACCCAGTCACCGCCGAGGATCACGGTGCGCAGCGACGGCAGCGGTTCGCCCGCCGCGGCGGTCAACAGCATGTCGAGCAGGCTCGGCACGCAGTTGAGCAGCGAAACCCGGTGGCGGCGGATCAGGTCGGCCCAGGTGCCGGGGTCGGCGCGCTCGGTGTCGTCGACGGCGACCACCGCGCCGCCCGCGGTGAGCAGACCGAAGATGTCGTAGACCGACAGGTCGAATTCCAGCGCCGACAGCGCGAGTGCGCGGTCGTCGGGGCCGAGGGCGAAGCGTTCGTTGAGGTCGTCGATGGTGTTCATCGCGGCCCGGTGCGGCACCTCGACGCCCTTGGGCTTGCCGGTGGAACCGGAGGTGAACAGCACGTAGGCGATGGTCTCCTGATCGCCGAAGACCGGCCGTGCCAAGGGTTCCCGGTGCGCCCGCGCTTCGGCGAGGTCGATCGCGCGCGCCTCGTCGATCCGCGCACCACCGACGGTGAGCACCGCGACCGCGTCCGCCGTCCGCAGGATCTCGGCCCGCCTGGCCACCGGCTGGTCGAATCCGATCGGCACGTACACCGCGCCCGCCGCCAGCACACCGAGCACGGCGACCACCTGGTCCGGCCCCTTCGGCAGCTGCACGGCCACCGAATCACCCGGCGTCACACCGGCTTCGCGCAGCGCGCCGGCGACGGCGAGGGCATCGGCCGCCAGCTCACCGTAGGTCAGCTGACCGGCCGAATCCCAGAGCACCGCGGGCGCGGCGGGATTCGTCGCCGCGTTCACGAAGAACCCCGAATGCAGGAGAGCACCGCTGCGCGGCCGGTCGGTGGCGTTGACCCGTGCCCTGGTCGCGGCCTGCTCCACCGGGATACGCACCCCGGCCTCGGCCTGCCAGCCTGCACCACCGTGCGCGCCCGTCGACGAGGTGACGGTGGGCGTGGCGCCGGTTTCTGGCGGGTTCGAGGTGTGCCCGCCGAGGCGTTCGATCGCCTCGATGTAGCGGGCGAACATGGCCTCGACCATGCCAGCGGGGAAGGCGGATTCGCGGATGTCCCAGTTCAGCAGCAGGCCACCGCGCACCTCGGTGAGCTGCGCGTCGAGCAGCACCTGCGGGCCCTGCGAGATGATCCAGACCGGATCCCCGAAGGTCTCGGTGACGGTGTCGGCGAACAGTTCGCCCAGGTTGAGCGCGCTGGTGTAGACGATGGGGGCCAGCACCGGTTCGCCACGGTGGCGGCCGAGGTCGCGGAGGACCTCCAGGCCCGAATAGGACGAGTGCGCGCCCGCTTCGTGCAGCCGTTGCTGGAGGGTGCGGGCCCGGTCGGCGACGGTCGCGGGCTCGGTGACGTCGACCTCGAGCAGCACCGAGGAGGTGAAGTCGCCGACCACACCGTCGACCTGCGGGTGCACCGGTTCGCGATGGAACAGCGGCAGATTCAGCAGGAACCGGCGCTGCGCCGACCAGCCGCCGATGGTCTCGGCGAACACCGAGGCCAGCGCCATGGCCGGGGTGATGCCGCGGGCGTGTGCCGCCGCGAACACCTGCGCCTTGGCCTCCGGCGCCAGCCAGCGGTGCAACCGAACGGTCCGGCTCGGGTCCGAGATGTGCTGTGACTGTGGCAGTTCCGGCGCGCCAGGTAGTTCGGGCAGGCGGGCCTGCCACCAGGCGCGGTCCCGCGCGCGTTCAGCCGCCTTCGTGGCGACGGCGTCGGAACCGGACGCGGGTTCGGCACCGGACCCGTGCTCGGCGAGGTACTGCCGGAAGGTGTAGTCCTGCGGCGGCAGCTGCTCACCGTGGTAGAGCCGGGCCAGGTCGGTGACGAGGATGCGGTAGCTCATGGCGTCGGCGGCGAGCATGTCGACATCGAGGTGCAGGCGGGTGCGGCCGTCGGCCAGGCGGGTGAGCACGATATCGATCACCTGGCCGTCGTGCACGGCCAGCTTCTGGTGGGTGCGCGCGTCCCGCAGCTCCGTGAGCCGCCGCTCGGCGGCCGCCGGGGTCTCCGCGCGCAGGTCGACCACGCTGAACACCGCCCGGCCGGGCCGATCGAGGGTCTGCTGGGTGCCGTCGGGCAGGAACCTGGTCCGCAGCATCGGATGGCGCGCCAGCAACTGCTCGACCGCCCGCTCCAGCCGCTCCGGGTCCACCCCGGCACCGTCGAACTCGACATACAGGTGCGCGGCCACCCCACCGAGCTCCTGCGATTCGGACCGCCCGATCCAGTACGCGTGCTGCATCGGCGCCAGCGCGAACGGGGTGCCGTTGTCGGGGACGGAACCCGAATCCCCTTCTGCTACAAGGTGGTCAGCGACCGAATCGCCGGCGGTCGGGACCGTGCCCGGTGCGGCGGACGCGGCGGTCCCTGGCAAGCCGGCAGCAGAGCCACCCGCCACCGAGGCGCCCGCCGCGGATCCGGCAGCAGGGGCGCCAGTCGCCGGATCACCCGCGTTCGCACCCTGATCGCCATCGGCAACCGCGCTCAACTCGTCCGGGTCGGCGCCGTTGAGCAGGGCGTGCCAGGCGTCGACGGTGGGGTGGGCGGCGAGCAGGGCGAAGTTCACGCCGATGCCGCGTTTGCGCCAGGCGCCTGCGAGCTTCATGGTGCGGATGGAGTCGAGGCCGAGCTGGATGAGGTCGGTGGCGTCGGTGATCGTGTCGGCGTCGAGGTCGAGCTGGCGGGCGATCGCGGCCCGGATCTCGGCACGATCGATCCCGGCGCCGCCTGCGGGTGCTGTCATCTGCCGATCAACTCCTTGCTCGCCGCCCTGGAACGGACGGATTCTCGGTACTGCCCGGCGGCAGCCTACTCCATTGAGATAGGGTTGCCTAACCTTTCCATGTCGGCGCCCATGGCCTCCAGCGGAACGCGCCGGGACCGGAGGGGCGGAAGGCGGCCGTCAGCGGCCGGGAACGCGGCGGCAGCCGCCGGAGCACAGTGAGGCAGTTCGTGACGTCGACATCGGCCGCAGACCACCGCGCGGGTTACGTCCCCTTCCCCGACACCGCCGCCGCGGCGTACCGCACCGCGGGCTACTGGGCCGGGCGCACCCTTGGCGATCTCCTCCGCGACACCGCGAGCGCCCAGCCCGACCGCCCCGCGGTTCTCGCCGACACCGTTCAGACCTATGCCGAACTCGACGCCGCGGCCGACCGGATGGCCGCGGGCCTGCTCGCCCTCGGCATCGCGCCCGGCGACCGGGTGATCGTGCAGCTACCCAACATCCCCGAATTCGCCACCGCTTTGTTCGGCCTGCTGCGCGCCGGGATCATCCCGGTCCTCACCCTGCCCGCGCACCGCCGCGCCGAGATCGAGCACCTCGCCACGCTCGCCGGGGCCGTGGCCTACCTGATCCCCGACCGGCTCGCCGATTTCGACTACCGCGAACTGGCCGCGACGGTGCGGGCGAAGGTCCCGAGCCTGCGCCACGTGCTGGTCGCCGGTGACCCCGGCGAGTTCACCGCGCTGACCTCGGTGCCGCGCGACGGCGATTCCCTGCCCGCGATCGACCCGGCCGACATCGCGCTCATGCTGGTCTCCGGCGGCACCACCGGCCTGCCCAAGCTGATCGCCCGCACACACGACGACTACGCCTACAACGCCACCGCCAGCGCCGAGGTGTGCGGGCTCTCCCCCGCCGACGTCTACCTGGCGACCCTGCCCGCCGCGCACAACTTCCCCCTCGCCTGCCCCGGCATCCTCGGCACCGTCGCCACCGGCGGCGCGATCGCGTTCACCCTCGACCCCAGCCCGGAGTCGGCCTTCGCCGCGATCGAGCGGTACGGCGTGACCGTCACCGCCGTGGTCCCGCCGCTGGCCCAGCTGTGGAGCGCCGCGGTGGAATGGGAGGACGCCGACCTGAGCTCGCTGCGCCTGCTCCAGGTGGGCGGCGCCCGCCTGGCCGAGGTCAATGCCCGCGAGGTCGAGCCCGCGCTGCGCTGCCGGCTCCAGCAGGTGTTCGGCATGGCCGAGGGCCTGCTCAACTTCACCCGCCTCGACGACGACGCCGAACTGGTGTGCACCACCCAGGGCAGGCCGCTGTCCCCCGCCGACGAACTCCGTATCGTCGACGCCGACGGCAACGCCGTTGCGCAGGGCGAGGAGGGCGAACTGCTCACCCGCGGCCCCTACACGCTGCGCGGGTATTACCGTGCGCCCGAACACAACGCGCGCGCCTTCACCCCCGACGGCTTCTACCGCAGCGGTGACCTGGTGCGACAGCTGCCAAGCGGGCATCTGGTGGTGAGCGGCCGGATCAAGGACGTGATCAACCGCGGCGGCGAGAACATCTCCTGCGACGAACTCGAGGAGCACCTGCTGGCCCACCCCGCGGTCCGGCACGCGGCCGCGGTCGGCCTCCCCGACGCCGCCCTCGGCGAGAAGGCCTGCGTAGTCCTGGTCGTCACCGGCGAACTCCCCACCCTCGCCGAACTGAAGACCTTCCTCACCGCCCGCGGCCTGGCCACCTACAAACTGCCCGACCTGGTCCGCCGAGCGGATACACTCCCGATCACCGCCGTGGGCAAGATCGACAAGAAGGCCCTCCGCGCAACCTTCAGCTGACTAGCCGATTTTCGCTGACCCACTGATCTCGCCGGCACATGGGTAACTCACCGGGTACGGGCTGACCCGCCCACCTACCTGAGTCTTGCCGCCAGCGCGGTCCTCCCCCCGCTCCCGAGTCCGGCCAAAGTACGCGGAGAGGCGGTCAAGCCTTTACGACGTAAGGGGCGACGCTGCCGAGTTTCTCGCAGGTCTCCTCGAACTCCCGTTCCGGCCGCGACTGCCCGACGACACCGGCTCCGGCGCGTAACCACGCGCCCGCACCGGTCTGGTAGATCGCCCGCAGCACGAGCGTCGCTTCCAGTGCGCTGGTCGGCGAGACACACACGACCGCACCGGAATACAGTCCGCGCGGGTCGTGATCGTTGCGGAAGATGGAGTCGACGCCCGCCTGCTTGGGGATACCGGAGGCGGTCACCGAGGGGAACAGCACCTCGAGCGCGTCCCAGCTGGTGTACTCGGCGGCGAGCACTCCGCGCACGGTGGAGGCCAGGTGCTGCACGCTGCCGCGCTCGCGCACCGCCATGAAGTCGGAGACGGCGGTCGTGCCGGGCTGCGCCACCTGGGCGATCTCGGCGAAGGAGGTCTGCACCGAGATGGCGTGCTCGACGATCTCCTTCGGGTCGGCGAGCAGCTCCGCGCGGGCGGCGTCGTCGAGATCGGCACCGAGCCCGAAGGCCCTCGTTCCGGCGAGCGGTTCGGTGGTGACCACGCGCGCGTCGTCGACCGAGGCCACCAGTTCCGGGCTGAATCCGGCGGCTTCCAGCCCGCCGAGGCGGAGCAGGAACGAGCGGGCCGGGGTGTTGGCCGCCCGGCCGAGCCGGTAGGTGGCTGGCACGTCGACCGCGAACGGCAGCTCGACCTTGCGCGACAGAATCACCTTCTGATATTCGCCCGCGCGGATCTCGGCCACCGCCGCGGCGACCCGCTGCTGGTAGCCGGTGGGATCGGGCCGCACGTCGACCGGGTGCGCGACAGGCAGGTCACTGCCCTGTGACGCGGCGATCAGCTCGGCGATATCGCGCGCCTCCGCCGGGGTAGCGCCCTCGATCCGCACACCGGCGGCGTCGATGCGGACCTCGATCCGCGGGATCATCAGATGCGCGAGCGGGGTCCGCTGGTTCAGGTAGCCGGTCGCGGCCAGCGCGTAGGCGCAGAATTCGAACCCGATCCAACCGTAGGCGTCGCGGCCGCCGTGCGGCAGCTCGGCCAGCGCGGCGTCGACGACCTCGGCGGGGCTGCCGGTCCACGCGCGCGCGGTGGTCTTGCCGTTCCATACGGTCCGCAGCTCGCCCGCGTCGAGTTCGACGGTGCCGAGCGGATCGGCGGCGAACACCCATTCACCTGGGCGTTCGTACATCACGTATTCCCCGAAGCGATCGGCCGCCGCCAGGCGGGACATCGCCGCCGCCGGGTCGGTCACAAACTCCACCCGAACGGGCTGTTCCGTCGACGACAACGATCCTCCAAGGTGAAGCAGACCTAACCAACGCAGGTTAGGTTAGCATTACCTCGGCGACTATCCGCCTCCATAGTGGGTATTCTTCGCCACCCGTCCACGTAGGGGAACGCGCCGTAGCCGAAGTTCGGTGCGCCGAGACGGAACTGGCGCTTGAATGGAGGGATGATCGACATCGGTGGGCGGCGCGGCCCGCGACAGGGGCCACTGGCCGACTCGGTGGTCGCCCTTGTCGACGCGGCTTCCGGCGTCGAACGGGAATTGATCGGCACCTGGATCGCCGACGGCGGTCTCGCAGGCGAGATCGGTTCGCAGGCCCCGGTGACCCAGCTCGACCTGGACGCCAAGGCGATCAGCAAACGGCTGGTCGGCAGGCACGACGATCCGCTGGTGGTCCCGGTCCGGGTGCTGTGGCTGCCACCGGAACGCGACGGCGTGCGCCGGGTCACCTTCGCCGATCTGGCCATGCTCACCAATCCGCGCAAACCCAACCGGCTGGTCCAGCGCAGACTGCTGCGCACCGAACCCGACCGGCACCGGGTGCTGGTCGGCGCGCCCGCCCGGCTCAGCGAGCTGCGCGCGAACAACCCCGAGGCGGCGGCCCTGCTGCGCGCCGGCTCGGGCGAACCGTTCGCGCGCGCGGTGGTGCGCGCGGCGGTGGTGGCGCTCGAGCGGGCCGAACGCACCGTCATCGGGGATCGGTACAAGGTGCCCCAGCTGGTGGCCGAGGAGATCCTCGACTCCCCCGAATTCCAGCGCAAGCTCGACTACATCGCCGAGGAGACCGGCGGCGAACCGGCGCAGGTGTACCGCAATGCCGAGAAGGCACTGCGCGAGCTGGTCGCCGCGCAGAGCAGGCTGGTCTCCGACCTGTTCACCCAGGCCATGCGCCCGGTGCACGCCTCGACCTGGAAGGTCGACACCGATCTGCCCGGACTCGACGCGCTGCGCAAACTCAATCGCAAGTACCCGCTGGTGTTCCTGCCATCGCACCGTTCCTATGTGGACGCGTTCGTACTCGGTGACGTGCTGGCGCGCAACGACTTCCCGCCCAACCACGTGATCGGCGGAGCCAATCTCAACTTCTGGCCGATGGGCCCGATCGCCCGGCGCACCGGCACGGTGTTCATCCGGCGCAGCTTCGGTGACGACGAGATCTACAAGGCCGTCGTCGAGGAGTACTTCGCCTACCTGCTCGCCAAGCGCTTCAATATGGAGTGGTATTTCGAGGGCGGACGCACCCGCACCGGCAAGTTGCGCCCACCTCGCTACGGCTTGCTGAACTACCTCGCCGCCGCGGTCCGATCGCGGCGGGTCGAGGATGTGATGCTGGTGCCGGTCTCGATCACCTACGAACGGCTCAACGAGCTCGGCGCGATCGCGAGCGAGCAGTCCGGCGGTACCAAGAAGCCGGAGGGCATCGGCTGGCTGGCCAGATACGTGCGCAGCCAGCAGCATTCGGCGGGCCGGGTGTATGTGCGCTTCGGCGAACCGCTCTCGGCGCGCGAACGGCTCAGCGCGCACGGCGATCCGCTCGACGCGCGCCCACTCACCATCCCGCTGCGTGACACCGGCACCGGCGCCGCCAGCGTCCCCGACGAATCCGCGCTCGCCGAGACCGAGCGCAAGGCCGTACAGCGGTTGGCCTTCGATGTTGCCGTCGGGATCAACGCGGTCACCCCGATCACGGTGAACGCGCTGGTCACCCTGGCTCTGCTCGGCGTGCACGAGCGAGCGCTGACGCTCGGTCAGGTGCGCACCGTGGTCGATCCGGTGCTCGGCTACATCGACAAGCGCGGCCTGCCGAGCGGTGAGCTGTCGGCACTGCGCGACGATCAGGGCCTGCGGGTGGTGCTGGAGCAGCTCGCGCTGGCCGGGGTGGTGACGGTGTACCGCGGCGGCCTGGAACCGGTGTACGCGATCGAATCCGGGGCGCATCTGGAAGCGGCGTTCTACCGCAACAGCGCGGTGCACTGGTTCGTCAACCGCGCCATTCTGGAACTGGCCGCGCTCACCGCGGTCGAGGCACCCGGCGATGACCCGCTGCGCTCGGCCTGGCAGGCCGCCTTCGCACTGCGTGACATGCTCAAGTTCGAATTCTTCTTCCCCGAGCGCACGGAGTTCGCCGAGCAGATCATCGACGAGGTGCGCGTCATCGTGCCCGAATGGGACGAGAACACCCCCGACGACCGGCTCGACCGCCAATTCCTCGGCGCCCTCACCGATTCCGGCTTCGTGATGGCGCATCGGGTGCTGCGATCGTTCTTCGACGCGCAACTCGTTGTCGCCGAGCGGCTGGCCGCCCGCCCAGCCGACGCGGCGATAGATCGCACGGAGTTCATCGACGAGTGCGTGGCCGTCGGCAAACAGATGCTGTTGCAGCAGCGACTACACAGTGCCGAGTCGGTCTCGACCGAATTGTTCACCAGCGCGTGGAAACTCGCCGACAACCACGGGCTCGTCGCCCCGGCCGCCGCCGGAGCGGAGGACGAGCTCACGGCGCGGCGTCAGGAATTCGCCGAGCAGCTGCGCGATATCGGGGAGCGGATCGCCAGGGCGGCCAGTCTCGATCCGTCCAACCGGACCGTGCTCTGATGGGCGGCCTCGCCGACGCGGTCGCCGCGATTCGCACCGGCCCGCAGGGCGCCCAGGTCGCCGCCGTCTTCGACTTCGGCGGCACGATCGTCGACGGACTGCCGCGACGAAGCCTGGCGCACAGGATGTTCCGTCGGCACGAAGCACCGCTGGCGACTCTGCTCGGCGGCATCCGACGCGGCGGTACCGACGGCGATTACGGGCGCTTCCTGCAAGCCGTCGAACGCACCTGGGCCGGTTCGACCGTCGCGGAGCTGGAAGAACTGGGCCGCAAGGCCTTCCGTGGCGAAATCTACGGCCGCCTGTTCCCCGAGGCATGGCAGCTGGTGCGCGAACATCAGCGCGCCGGGCACACGGTGGTACTGGTCAGCGAACTCACCCGCTTCCAGGTGGCACCGGCGGCAGCGCGGCTCGGGATCGAGCATGTGCTGTGCACCCGGCTCGCCGAGGATGACGGCGTGCTCACCGGCCGCACCGAAGGCGATCCACTCTGGCGGGCCGGAAAGGCCGAGGCTGTCACCGAATTCGCCGCGGCCGCCGACGCACAGGTCGGCTACGTCTACGCCGACAGCTCGACCGACCTGGCGCTGCTCGACCTGGCCGAGATCCCGACCGTCGTCGACCCCGACCCGGACCTGGCCGAGATCGCGACCGAACGCGGCTGGCCCAGTCTCACTTTCCGCCCGCGCCGCGCGCCGCGCCCCGTCGACTACCTGCGCACCGTCCTCGGTTTCGCCGCGCTGGTGGTCGGCGCCTGCACCGGTGTCGTGCGCAAGTCCTACACCAGGGCGCGGCAGCCGATGGCCGACGCGCTCATGCACGACGCCACCACCGCGACCCTCGCGGCCCTCCGGGTGCGCCTGCGGGTCGTCGGCGCCGAATACGCCGGATCGCCTCGGCCCGCGGTGTTCCTGTTCAATCACCAGAGCCAGTTCGACGTGATCATCGTGCCCAAGGTGCTCGGCGGCGCGGTGACCGGCATCGGCAAGCGGGAACTCGCGAAGAACCCGCTGTTCGGGCCGCTCATGCGCTTCGCGGGTGTCACCTTCATCGACCGGTCCGACACCGAGCGCGCCAAAGCCGCACTGGCCCCGGTGGTTTCCACGCTGCGCGGTGGGCTGTCGATCGCGGTCGCCCCGGAGGGCACCCGCTCGTTCACCCCTGGCGTCGGCCCGTTCAAGAAGGGCGCGTTCCATATCGCCATCCAGGCCGGGGTGCCGGTGATCCCGGTGGTGATCCGCAACGCGGGCGAGATCGCCTGGCGGGACTCGCCGATCGCGCGCTCCGGCGTAGTCGACGTCGCGGTGCTCGCGCCCATCGACGTCTCCGGCTGGGACCCGGCCGACCTGGACGACCGGGTGGAACAGGTACGGCGGCTGTTCGAGGACACCCTGCTGAACTGGCCGACGGCCTGAGCCCGGCCGGGCCATGCGCCCGGCCGGACCGTTCAGCTCTCGAACAGCTGTTGTCCGAGGTAGTGCCCCGGCCCCGGCACGCCGGGCGGGATGGCGAACACGGCCGATCCGATCGGCGTCGTCCACTCGTTGAGCGCGTCGAATTCCGCCAGTCGCCGCTGCACCGGCAGGAACTGGGTGTCGACGTCGCGCTGATACGCCACGAACAGCAACCCCGAGTTCGACACCTGCCCTGGCGCCGGCATCTCGTCGTAGTTGAAGCCGCGGCGCAGGAAACGTTCCCCGTCGTGCGTGTGCCTGGCCCGCGCGACATGTGACGACGGCGGGATGACCGGAATGCCGTTGCGGTCGACCGCGGCCAGGTCCGGTTCGTCGTGTTCGGCGGTCCCGGTGAGCGGGGCGCCGTTGCCGACCCGCCTGCCGACGGTCAGCTCCCTGCCGTCCTCGTCCAGCTCGTCCCAGGTGTCGAGGTCCATGGCGATGCGCCGCAGCACCAGCGAGGTGCCACCGGCCAGCCACGGCACGGCCGCGCCGTCGTCCCAGACCAGCCGATCGAAATCGAGCGTGCCGGGGGCGATGTTGACCGTGCCGTCGACCTGACCCATGAGATTGCGCATGGTCTGGCCCTTGGGCGCGTCCCGGAACCCGCGTTGCACCCAGCGCACCGTCACCAGCGATTTCACGTGCTTGCACAGCACCCGCACCGCGTGCGCGACCGTCGTCGCCTCGTCCGCGCACACCTGGAGCACCAGGTCGGCGCCGGTGTAGGCGGGCTCGAGCCGGTCGATGGCGAACGGCGGGAGCTGGCGCAACCACGACGGCCGCCGCTGCGTGAGCCCGGCGACGGTGAACAGTTCCGGCCCGAAACCGACGGTGACCGTGAGCCGGGCCGGACGGGCGGCCAGCTCCGGTTCGGTGTCGGCGAGCGCCGGCACGCCCTGGGTTAGCCGCACCGCGTCGTCGGTCCAGATCCGGAGCAGGCCGATCACGTCGTCCCGGTCGGCGCCGGGCACCAGATCGAACCCGGCGAAGGCCACGTGCCCCGGCGGGTCCTGTTCGATGCCGGCCTGGTGCGCGCCGTAGAACGGGACGACGTCGAGCGCCTCGTCCCGGTCCCGCGCATCGTCGGTGAGACCGGCGGCGCCCCAGCCGAGTCCGGCCGCGCCGGCGACGCCCGCTACCGCGGCGCCACCGCCGAGCAAGCTGCGCCGGGACAGCCGGTACCGCGAATCAGCCACCGTGCGAGGGGTTCTCGGTGCCCGGCACGTAGTTCTCCTTGCCACCGGCGAAGTCACGCACCTGCGCGGTGACGACGGTGCTCGAGCCGTCGGCGAAGGTGAGCGTGAGCGTGGTCTCCCCGCCGGTGCGCAGCGGCTCGGTCAGATCCATGAACATCAGGTGCTCGCCGCCCGGCTTCAGGACGGCCTCGCCCTTGGCGGGAATCGTGATACCACCGGCTTTGGGGCGCATGGACTTCACGCCTTCGCTGTCTGGCACGACCTCGTGGATCTCGACCCGGTCGGAGGCGGGGCTGGTGGCCGAGATCAAGGTCACCGGGGTGTCCCCGGAGTTCTTCAGGTTGCCGAAGGCGGCCGACATGCCGGAGTCGGCGGCCTTGATCCACTGGTCGCTCATGGTGACCTGGTCGGCGGACGCGGTGGGCGCCGGGTCGGACTCCGCGCAGGCGGAGGCGAAGACGGTGAGCAGGGAAAGGGCGACCGCCCCGCCGAGACGGCGGACAGCACGGGCGGACGGCGCGTTGGCACGGGGGAACATCGTGGAGCTCCGATCATCGGGATGAGTGACGCCCGGACCGGTTCGCGGTGCCGACCACCGGTGCGGCGGCCGCATCTGGTTGCCGGGTCGGCGTACCCGGAGGCGGGATGCCGGGCGGGTGTCGGCAACGGCCGGACAAGACCGTGCGCGACGTCTCGACCCGGCGTGAACTCGCCCTGCGTCGGCGTACGTCCGACCGGAACTAGGCCGGTACGGGATGAAGTGCGGTGTGGTCCGCGATGGGCGGACCACGCACCACGATCCCGGATCGCCGGTACAGCCCGCGCAGGATCGCGCGCTCGTCGGTGCGTGGCGCCGAACCGAGCCGGACCTCGGGCGCCGGAGCGGCACCGAGCACCCATACCAGCCCGCGCACACTGGTGATCGCTCGCCGCACCCCCACCTCGGCGGCCCGGATGGCGAGCGCGCCGACCGGGATCGCCACCAGGTGCGCGAGCAGCATGGCGACCGAGGCCACGTGGTGATGCTGGGCGTGGCCGAGGGAGAGCGCGCTGTGGCCGACGAGCTGACCGACCGCGAGCACCACCATCGTGGACAGCGGGGTGATCCCGCGTGGCAGGGCGGCGGCCACCACGCCGATCAGGGCGCAGGCGGCGAGCAGCAGGGTCAGCGAGGAACCGGACGGAGCGCCGGTCGCGCCACCGAGGCCGTGCGCGAGCACGGCGACCGCACCCGATGCGGCACCCACCGCCGCGCCGCGTAGGCGCGCGGTGTGATCCGACGGTGAACGCACCGAACCATCCTACGACCCGGTGTCGTACCGGCTCGGCGAGCGGCCTGTGACCGGCATCTCATCGCCGCGCGCGACGAATTCGACAGCAGGGCTTGACCTAAACAATTGTTTAGGTTTGATGATGGTCTCACCACCGAATGAGGGAGCACATCATGACCACCGCAACCGCAACAACCCGCACCGTCCCCGCCCTGCCCGCGCTGACCAGGCCGGTCGCGGTCATCGGCGCCGTCGTCGCGGCCGTCGTGCTGAATCTGATCGTCTGGGGCATCGGCGAGCTCGCGGGTGGCTCGTTCACCATGACCAACGCAGGCGTCGTCAGCGATGTCGCGCCGGGCGGGGTGATCCTGATGTCGGCCGTACCGCTGCTGGTCGGGATGACCGTCGCCGTGCTGGTGTCCTACCTGTGGACCGGGGTGTTGCGGGTGGGCGCGGTCGTCGGCTCGCTGCTGTCGCTGGGCACCATCGCCATGACCGTGTCCGCCGACTTCGACACCGCCTCCACCGTCGCGCTGTCGCTGATGCACGTGGTGCTGGTGCCGGTGCTGGTGATCGCGCTGGAAGGGGTGCGGCGCTCCATCAGTGCCCGTTGACCCCCGTATACAACGATGGACCCCACCTGGCGGTGGGGTCCATCGTCTGTCGTGCGCTAGACCGAGCGGCCGAACAGCAGCTTCCACGGCATCAGCGCCGATTCCAGCTGCACCTTCAGGCTCATCTTCGACGCGCCCACAGTGCGCTCCTCGAACCGGATCGGCACCTCCGCGATCGTGTAGCCCTTCTTGATCGCGCGGTAGTTCATCTCGACCTGGAACGAGTAGCCGTTGCTGCGGATCGAGGCCACGTCGATCGCGCGCAAGGTGTCGGCCTGCCACGCCTTGAAACCGGCGGTAGCGTCCTTGACACCGAGGCGCAGGATCAGATTCACGTAGAAATTGGCCCAGGCCGAGAGGGCCTTGCGGTACCACTTCCACTCCTCGGCGGTCGAGCCGCCCGGCACATAGCGGGAACCGAGAACGACGCCCACATCGGCGGAGCTCAGCTGCTCCAGCATGGCCGGGATCACCTCGGCCGGATGCGAGAGGTCGGCGTCCATCTGAATCACCACGTCGGCGCCGTCGTCGAGCGCCTTGGTGATGCCCGCGATATAGGCGCGGCCGAGGCCGTCCTTCTCGGTGCGATGCAGCACACTCACCACGTTCGGCAGCTCGGCGGCCAGCTTGTCGGCCACCTCGCCCGTGCCGTCGGGTGAGTTGTCGTCCACCACCAGCACGTGCAGGTCGGGGACCGGCAGCGCCGTCAGCCGCTCCACCGCCACCGGCAGATTCTCCCGCTCGTTGTAGGTCGGCACAACAACGGTAACCCTCAAGGGTCGCCCTCCCTGCTCACCTGGTTACGCCCCGCTCACTACGGCCGGAGCTGTCATCGATTCGTTATGACCGTACTCGATCGACCTGACGCGAACCTGAGTGGCTGTTGTATGGCGGCTGGCGCCGCGGGTCTCGGCCCGGTAACCTCGACTCTTCCCTCTCTGCGGGCACCCCTTCGTCGTGCCCTCCGGTCAGTCCGGAGTCGAGGGCAGGCCGAGACCGTCTACCACAGCTGGCTCGCGTGGACCAGAGCGTCGACCACCAAGATCACGCCGAACACCACGAACAGCACCCGCACCACCGGCGGGCCGAACCTGATCACGCCGCGCACCAGCACCCGGTACACCTTGCGGGCGCGTGGGGTGCGGCGGGTGGCCAAGGCCAGTACCAGCAGCGGGACCAGCAGCGCGATCGCGCAGTACCCGGCCACGATCAACGGCCACACCACCGGCAGCGGCCGCTGCGCCGACAGCAGCGCCAGGGCTGCCAGATACGGCACCGAGGTCGGCACCTTCGCCAACCCGAGGGTGAATCCGAACACGCCGAGCAGCCATGGATACCGGCGCACCGGCTGGACCCACCGCCCACTCCCGCGCATCGTCGTGTCCATCGGCAACGCGGCCACCACCAGCAGCACCACACCGATCAGCAGCTCACCCCAGTACCGCTGCAACGGGGTGAGCTGAAAATCGAACAGCCGGACCAGGAAATCGATCCCGAGCACGGTGACCACCCCGAACGCCACCGACACCACGAACACGCCACCGAGGAAACTCAGCCCACTCACCACCGGTGAGCGCCGCGTCAACCGGCTGTCAGCGACCACCGCGGTGGTGATCGCCACCAGCAACACATCGAGTGCGTCGAGCACCGCGAACCCGAGCAACGTGATCAGCAGGACACCCATGACCCCAGCGACCCTACTCGCCGGTCAGCGGCGCCTCGAAAACGAACCTTGCACCTCGGGGCCGCTTACTGGTTACGCTTTTCGTGCCGGGAGTGCCCGACGAGCACCCGCGATCGTGAAGGGGATGTCACCGTGGCGGAAATGTCATTCGACCCGTCAGCGCTCGACGCGTATCAGCGCGCCGCAGCTCGGGTCGCAGATCTACTCGGAGAAGCGGCGACGCAGACGACGACGGCGGCGGGGGCCGACCTGTCGGGGCTGGGGGTGCTGGGGCGGGAGTTCGCCGCGGCCTGGACCGCCGCCGCGGCGGCGCACGCGTCGACATTGAGCACCGCGGGGAACCTCGTCACGGTGTATCAGGGGATTCTCGGTCGCTACGGCGCCGATGTCACCGGGATCGACACCGGGCTCGCGGGCGAGCTCGGTGCGATCGAAGGCGAGGTGGCGTGATGCGTGCCAAGTCGCTGGCCACCGAGACCACGCTCAGCACCGTCTCGCCCGCCGAAGCGGAGGCCAAGATCGAACCGGTCATCGCCCTGCTCGAAGTGCCGCTGCTGGAATTACGGAAGTCGCTCGGCAGCAACACCGCCGCCGCACCGAACGCCGACGTGGCCGCCGCGCTCACCTCGGCCTCCGCCGCGACCACCGCCACCGAGGATCCACACCGGCTCGGCCTCTACGCACTGGAATCCACCGAGACCGCGGCCCCGGCCACCCCGGCACTGCGCCGGACGGCCACCGAGGTCTCGGCCGCCGCCGATCGCGGCCGGCGCCTGAGCACCCTGCTCGGCCAGGCCCACGCCACCCAGGCGAGCGCGGCCGCCAAGGTCGACGCGATCATCGCCGATTTCCGGCGGAAGGCAAGGGCCGCCGCGCCCGCGGTGAACGAGAACAACCTCGACGCCATCGTCGAGCTCGCCGAGGAGGCGATCACCGAGGCCGTGGGTGTGGTCGGCACCGCGAGTACCGAAATGGACCAGTACACCCGCGACACCAACGAGCTCACCTCCGATCTCGGCGGCACCAACGGCGTGACGGTCCCCGATGGCGCGACCGAGGTGGCGCCCGGCGTCTACGTACTCGGCCGTGGCGGCACCGCCACCGACACCCTCGACGCCGACACCACCACCACCGATCCGGCGCTGGCCGCCCAGCTCGCCTTGCAGGAGGCCCTGATCGACGGCGGCGTCGCCCTCGGCACCGCGGCGATCGATGCGGGTGTCACCTTCGGCACCCACCTGATCGACAAGATCGCCGAGGTGGCCATGCACGGTATCGACAAGGGTGCCGAACTCGGCACCACCGGCATCGACACCCTCGCCGCCAACCTCACCGGCACCGGCGCCGAGAGCGCGGCGACCACCCCGGCCACCACCACGCCGACGACGCCGTCGACCAACGGCGGCAATTCCGGTGGGCTGTTCGCCGGACTCGGCAACGGCGACACCACCACCAAGCCGGAGCCGTCGAACAACAGCAACAACAACTCGACGAGGCCGGCCCCGGCCGCGCCGTTCGCCCAGTCCCCGCAGACACCGGCGACCGAAGAGCCGCAACAGAGTACGAAACCGGCCCCCGCGCCGGCGGCGCCGCAGCAACCGACGCAGACCGGGGTGATCCCGCCGGCCGCGCGTCCGCAACAGGACCAGGAGACCGAACGTCCGTCGGCCGCGCCGAAGCACGGCCAGCCGGGAGTCGTCCCGGCGACCGCGTAGGCCACCGCGGATGGACAACCCGTTCGGCGCCTATCTGCCATCGCCGGAGCCAGCCCGCCGCCGCCCCAAAGGCAGGCGGCGGCGCAGGCGCGAGGCGGAACCGCAGACCATCGGCACCAACCCGGAGACCTGGCCGCCCCCGGACCCGGAACCGTATGTCGAAGCGGCCCAGGACAATCCGTACGCGCCGACCGAGCCGATCCACCGGAACCAGGACGAGGAGGACGGCTTCACCGGCGACTGGAACGACTGGCACAGCGACGCCGCCGCACCGGAACCGCGCCACGGCGAGGAAGTGGACTGGAACGACTGGGCCACCACCACCGCCACCGAACAGAGCAGCGACCGGGTGGAGATGCCGGTACTGCCGCGACTCAAGGATTTCGGCGGTGGCGGGACGATCTCCCGGCGCCCACGCAAGTCCTACGACGACGAGCGCTACGACGATCCGCACGGCAGGGCGAAGGCCGCCGCGGCGGTGAAGGGCGTGGTCGGCGCGCTGCTGTTCGTGGCGCTGGTCGGCGTGGCGGCCACCATCTTCCTCGGCCCTGGCGAGCAGGCGCAGGCCGGTCAGGCGGCCGTATCCGGTTCGCCGACGACCGAATCCGCCGCGACCACCGTGCCGCCGCTGCCCGCGCACGCCGTGGCCGGCTGCGAATCGTTCCGCAGCCAGTCCATCACGATCAGCGCCGAACGCGGCGACACCGCCACCCCGCAGGGCGCGATCCTCGGCTTCGAGTACAGCTACTACGTGGACCGCGACGCCGCCAAGGCTCGTACCTACGTCACTCCCGACGCCCACGTCGGCGACGAAGCCGCCATCGCCGCAGGCATCGCCACCTTCCCCACCGGCGTCAAATACTGCATCCACATCACCAGAGCCGACGCGGGCGACCCCACCCTCTGGAACGTCACCGTGCAGCAACAGTGGCCGGGCGACGCCGAGATCGAGAAGATCCAGCAGGTCATGCGCACCGCCGAGGTGGCACCGGGCCGCTTCCGCATCACCAGCATCAATCACCGCGAATAGCGAGAATCCCCTCGACCCGGATCGGGTGAGGGGATTTCGGTGCGACCCTGACGGGACTCGAACCCGCGACCTCCGCCGTGACAGGGCGGCGCGCTAACCAACTGCGCCACAGGGCCGTGATGCGTCGCCGCATCGCGCGTAGGACTGTACCCCGGAGCGCGGCTTCGCGGGTAATCCCGCAGATCAGTGCCGTCGGCCGGACATTCTCGCGCAGCGTGGGGCCATCGACGCCCGTGGTCGACATCTCCCGCGACCCGCAAACTTGAAGTTGACGTCAACTTCTATTAAATTCAGACGCAGATCCAGCACACACCGCGAACCACTCGCCACCATTCCCGACGACCACGATCATCGCCGACACCGTGGGTTTCAGTTTTCCATCGGCATGGCACCGAGAACGTGTTCGGCGCTCGGCGGCTGCGGGAGACAATCCGGCCGGGGTGCGCGACGATCCCGCCGCGATCCCCGATACCCAGCCGTACCGCTGAACGAAGGAACCCCACTGTGAGAGTTGCCGAGAAAGTCGCCATCGTCACCGGCGGCGGCGCCGGAATCGGGGCGGCCCTGGCCGCCGCGCTCGCCGCGTCGGGCGCCAAGGTGGTCGTGTCCGATATCGACGCGGCGGCAGCGCTGGCCGTGTCGGAGCGGATCGCCGCCGAGTATCCGGGCGCGAGTGTCGGGGTCGGCGCCGATGCCGCCGACAGCGCCGCCATCGAGGGCATGATCGCCCTCGCCGAACGCGAATTCGGTCCGGTCGACCTGTATTTCGCCAATGCGGGCGTGAGTGGCGCTCCCGGTCTCGACGCCACCGAGGACGACTGGGACTTCTCCCTGACGGTGAACCTGCGGGCGCACATCAGGGCGGCTCGGCTGCTCGTCCCCCAGTGGGTGGAACGCGGCGAAGGCTATTTCGTCAGCACGGCGTCGGCGGCGGGGCTGCTCACCCAGATCGGCTCCGCCACCTACGCGGTCACCAAACACGCCGCCGTCGGGTTCGCCGAATGGCTGAACGTCACCTACGGCGACAAGGGTGTGCGGGTGAGCTGCCTGTGCCCGATGGGCGTGAACACGAAACTGCTGTACGCGGGCCAGGATTCGGGCGAGCGGCTCGGTGCCGCCGCCACCAGGGCGGTCGTCTCGGCGGGCGCGGTGCTCGAACCCGCCGAGGTGGCCGAGGTCGTGCTCGCCGCCGTCGACGCCGAGCAGTTCCTGATCCTGCCGCACCCACAGGTGCTCGACATGTACCGCAACAAGGGCGCCGACTACGACCGCTGGTTGCGCGGCATGCGCCGCTATCAGTCGGCCCTGCTGGACGAGATCAACTGAAGGAGAACGATGTTCGAGCTGACCGACCGCGCCGAGAAGTACCGGGCGGACCTGCTGGACTTCATGGATACCCACGTGTATCCGGCCGAGCCTGTGTACGAGGAGCAGATGCGGGAGTCGGGCGACCCGCACTTCCAGCCACCGGTCCTCGAGGAACTCAAGGCCGAGGCCAAGCGGCGCGGCCTGTGGAATCTCTTCCACCCGCATCCCGGCCGCGGTCCCGGCTTGACGAATCTGGAATACGCGCCGCTGGCCGAGATCATGGGTCGCAGCGAACTCGCACCGGAGGCCTGCAACTGCAACGCCCCCGACACTGGGAACATGGAGGTGCTCGAACTCTTCGGCACCGAGGAGCACAAAGAGAAGTACCTGAAGCCGCTGCTCGATGGCACCATGGCCTCGGCCTTCGCGATGACAGAGCCGCGGGTGGCGAGCTCCGACGCCACCAATATCGAACTGTCGATGGTCCGTGACGGCGACTCCTATGTGCTCAACGGCCGCAAGTGGTTCGCCACCAACGCCATGCACAAGAACTGCCGGGTGCTCATCGTGATGGGCAAGACCGATCCGACCGCGGCGCCACACCGGCAGCAGACCATGATGGTCGTCCCCATCGACGCGCCGGGCATCACCATCATGCGCGGCCTTCCGGTGTTCGGCTATCAGGACCGCGACGGGCACGCCGAGATCGACTTCACCGATGTGCGGGTGCCCGCCACCGACGTGCTGAAGGGCGAGGGCGAGGGTTTCGCCATCAGCCAGGCCCGGCTCGGCCCCGGTCGCATCCACCACTGCATGCGCACCATCGGCATGGCCGAGCGCGCACTGGAACTGATGTGCACGCGCGCCCTTTCGCGGGTGACATTCGGCAAGCCGATCGCCGACAACGCCAACATCCAGGACTGGATCGCCGAAGCGCGCATCGAGATCGAGATGATCCGGCTGCTCACGCTGAAGGCCGCCCATCTGATGGACACCGTCGGCAACAAGGCCGCGCGCACCGAGATCGCCGCGATCAAGGTGGCCGCGCCGAGCATCGCGCTGAAGATCGTCGACCGGGCCATCCAGGTGCACGGCGGCGCCGGCGTGACCGACGACTTCCCGCTCGCCTCCGCCTGGGCGCATCTGCGCACCCTGCGGCTCGCCGACGGCCCCGACGAGGTGCACAAGCGGGCCATCGCGCGCCAGGAACTGCGCAGGTACCAGCAGAGATGAGTCACACCGTCGGCCGGGTGATCTTCGCGCCCAGGATATAACTGTTCCCATGGAACGTCCCGCGAATGCCGACAGCGAGGCCGCGCCATCGATGGCGCGGACCTCGCTGTTGCGCGAGCTCCCGGCCACTCCGCGCGGCCTGCGCACCAGAACGGCATTGATCGACGCGGGCCGGAAGGTGTTCGAGCGACTGGGTTATCTCGATACCCGGCTGGTCGACATCACCCAGGAGGCGAACTGCTCCTCCGGCACGTTCTACACCTACTTCGCCGGCAAGGAGGAGATCTTCGCGGCGATCCTGGAGCATGCCCAGGAAGACATGATGCATCCCGGCATGGAACATGTCGTCGGCGAGGACGACCCGGCCTCGATCATCGAGGCCAGTAATCGGGCCTACTTCGAGGCCTACAAACGCAATGCGAAACTGATGGGCCTGCTCGAGCAGGTCGCCAATATCGACCCCGAGTTCAGCAAGCTTCGCCAGCTCCGCTCCGACGCCTTCATCCGCCGCAACGCCCGCAGCATCGCGAGCCTGCAGCGCCGCGGCCTCGCCGACCCCGACCTCGACCCCATGCTGGCCTCCCGCGCCCTCTCCGGGATGGTCAGCCGGCTGGCCTTCGCCTATTTCGTCATCGGCGACGGCCACGTCGACGGCGAACCCAAGCCCGTCGACGACCTCGTCTACACCGTCACCCGCCTCTGGGTGAACGCCCTGCGCCTGCCAACCAAGCCCTGACCTCACCCGGTCCGCTGTCCCGGTGGTCGGCCCCGGCTCGCCGCGTTTCGGACGGGGTTGCATAATCGAACGTATGTGCGACTCCCGTCAGCCCTACCTGCGCGCCGACCGGCACACCGAGACAGCTCCGCACTTCTGCCCCCATGGACATCGACTGGGGCCCGGGCGCTCACGCGTCGGCGTGTTGCCCTGCCTGCGGATCGGCGGCCACCATCGCACGCACACCTGCCTCGCCTGCGGCACCACGATGTACTGCCCACCGATTCATAACGAATGCGAGCACTGACCAACGCCGGATACGAAAAATCCCCTCTACCAGGGACTCTGGTGAGGGGATTGTGGTGGCCAGGGCCGGGATCGAACCGGCGACCTTCCGCTTTTCAGGCGGACGCTCGTACCAACTGAGCTACCTGGCCGCAGGCACCCGTACTGAATGCCATACGCGAAGCGCCGGATTGCTCCGGCGCTCACTTGCGACCCTGACGGGACTCGAACCCGCGACCTCCGCCGTGACAGGGCGGCGCGCTAACCAACTGCGCCACAGGGCCTTGCTGTACTGCTACACAGTCCGAAGACTGTACCCCCTACGGGATTCGAACCCGCGCTACCGCCTTGAAAGGGCGGCGTCCTAGGCCGCTAGACGAAGGGGGCTCGTCCCGGATCTCTCCGGACCGGCTTTCAACGTTTCCGTTGGGAGCTCGCATAGCTTATGACAGGTGCGTGCGGTCTTCCAAATCGCCTGGTCAGGCGCCCAAACCGAGGTCGTCCAGGCGAGCGTCGGCGCGCCACCCCTCGACTCGGAACTGCTGGAGCCACGCCGGGGTCGCCATCGCCTCCACGATAACCTCCAGCACCTCGGCGAAGCGGGCACGCAGATCGGCGGCCGCGCCACCGGCGATCGGGTCGACCAGATACCGCTGACCCGCGAGGGCCGCGGCGAGGGTGCGGGTGAAGCGGTCCGGGTCGGCGTCGGCGCGCAGCTGCCCGCGATCGATCGCGCGGACCGCGAGCACCCTGGTGGCGCGGCCGACGATGCGGGCGCCGCCGTTGCCGACATCACGATGGAAGTCGGGCTCGATCACCAGCCGGTACTCGGCCTGCACGACGGTGTCGTGCTCGAGCCGGAGCGCGATCTCGTCGACCAGCCCGTGCAGGACATCGAGCGGCCCGAGGTCCGAGCGCGCCAGCCAGCGCTCGGCACAGATCCGGTAGCGCTCCACCGCGGTCTCCAGCACCGCGCGCGCCAGATCCTCCTTGGAGTCGAAGTGGAAGTACATCGCCCCTTTGGTCGCGCGCGAACCTTCCAGAATGCGGTTGAGCGATGCCGCGGCATACCCGCTCTTCCCGAACTCGACGGCCGCGGACTTGATTATCGCCGCGCGTGTCCGGCGGGCCCGCTCTTGCTGCCGTGCCATGCTCGAAACGCCTCCGAACCTTCTCACCGCTCACGATCCATAACGGACCGTGAGCGCAAAATAGTGGTGTTAATTCAAACTTTCGGTATGAAATCTCGCAGAAAAGCCGGTACCCCTCCGGCTGCTATAGTTCGCCTGCCCGAGTGCGCCGCAGGGGGTGCACACTCGGGCCCAACTACCTGTGAGAACCGCCTCCTCTTGCGGTAACGCCGACCCCTTCGCCCGAGGGCCCCGGTGCCATTCGTGATCACCCCGGCACTCGCGAACCCTCGTTGAATTCCTCGGCACCTCGACCGGCACCGGTCGTCGGAAAGCACGGCGCCGGTGATAGTCCCGAAATTCACCAGGCGATCACCGTACCCGGATTCATCCGCCGACACGCGGCAAATGGAACACCCGGCACGGATATCCGGCCCAGCAAACGGGGCGCAACCGAAATTGTTTCGTTCGCTATGAAATCCGCAGGCGCGCAGCCCGGTTGACCACACCGCCGCCGCTGCGCCGACCCCCCGACGTGCGCGAGACGCGCCTCCCCACCGCACCACCTGATCCGCCACAAAACCCCTGATCTCCGAAAGCTGTTGCAATACAACAGTATTCGATACCACCTCGCCACCGGAAGTGCGAACAGCGATGAGGGCCAGCCGTTTCCCACCGCATCGTCGGCACCGCGTACTTCGTTACCTGCGCCGACCAGCCCGGATCGCCTCGCGGTGACCGAGCGCACCGACCGGTATTCGGCTCAGCGGCACGGTGTCCGCTAGACTCCCCACCGCGCCCCTTTAGCTCAGTTGGTAGAGCTGGTGACTTTTAATCACTAGGTCGTAGGTTCGAGTCCTACAGGGGGCACCACGCGGGCCACGTGACCATCGTCACGTGGCGACGCCACATCTCGGCCGCGACGCCGAAACCCTCGATCCCGCCACCTCGGTCTTCTACCCTGAGCGCGACCCGGCACTACCGGGCACACCCCAACCAGGCGGAGCTGATGACCTCTTTCGATGATTTGCTCTCCCAAGTTCCGATCGCCCAGATCGCCGACCAGCTCGGTGTCGACCAGGCGACCGCGACCACCGCCGTCCAAGCGGCGCTGCCGACGCTGCTCGGCGGCCTACAGGCCAACGCGACCCAACCCCAGGGCGCGGCCTCCCTGCTCGGCGCGCTCGACCAGCACGGCGGACTCGTCGAGGGCGAGGGCGCGGTCGACCTGCAGCAGGTCGACACCGCCGACGGCGAGAAGATCGTGAACAACGTGTTCGGCGACGAGAAGAACACCGTGATCAGCGCGCTCGGCGACACGGCTGGCACCGGCGGCAACGATCTGATCGGCAAGCTCATGCCGATCCTGGCCCCGATCGTGCTCGCCTATGTGGCCAAGCAGCTCACCGGCGGTGGTGGCGGCACGGCCGCACCGGCGCCGCAGGCCTCCGGCGGCGGCCTCGGCGATCTGCTCGGCGGCCTGCTCGGCGGCAGCACCAACAGCGGCGGCCTCGGCGGCGCGATCGGCGAGGCGTTGTCGAAGAACGCGGGCGGCGCGCTCGGCGGCATCCTCGGTGGTCTGCTCGGCGGGAAACGGTGAGATTTCGTTACGTGGGCTAACACCGGACGGCCCGCAGCGATAGTCCCTACGCTGCGGGCCGAACGCCTAGACTCGTCCGCATCACCCAACGGCGTCCGCCGAGGTTGTGGCGTTGCTCAACTTCGGCGGAAATCCGCCCAGTTGCGTTTCGCATCACACCTACGGTGCCGTAAGGTATGGCCGCATCGCGACGTTCGACCGCAAGCACGACAGCGAAGGGTTTTTTACATGGCAAGGGATCTGACTCAACTCGAACTACTCACGGAGTTGGAGCCGGTTGCCGAAGAAAACGTCAACCGGCACCTGTCGCTGGCCAAGGAATGGCATCCGCACGACTACGTGCCGTGGGATGAGGGCCGCAACTTCGCGGCCATGGGCGGCATCGATTGGGATCCTGAGCAGTCCAAGCTCAGCGAGGTGGCCAAGGCCGCCATGATCACCAACCTGCTCACCGAGGACAATCTGCCCTCCTACCACCGTGAGATCGCCGAGAACTTCTCCCAGGACGGCGCCTGGGGCACCTGGGTCGGTCGCTGGACCGCCGAGGAGAACCGCCACGGCATCGTCATGCGGGACTACCTGGTGGTCACCCGCGGCGTCGATCCGGTGGCGCTCGAGAACGCCCGCATGGTGCACATGACCAACGGTTTCGCCTCGCCCACCGAGGTGGACGCCGGCTTCCTGCACTCGGTCGCTTACGTGACCTTCCAGGAGCTGGCCACCCGCGTGAGTCATCGCAACACCGGCAAGGTGTGCGACGACCCCATCGCCGACCGGATGCTGCAGCGCGTCGCCGCCGACGAGAACCTGCACATGATCTTCTACCGCAATATGTGTGGCGCGGCCCTCGACCTGTGCCCCGACCAGGCGATCGAGGCCATCTCGCTGATCGTGGAGAACTTCCAGATGCCCGGCGCCGGGATGCCGAACTTCCGGCGCAACGGCGTGCTGATGGCCAAGCACGGCATCTACGACCTGCGTCAGCACCTCGAAGAGGTGGTCCAGCCGGTGCTCAAGAAGTGGGACGTCTTCGAGCGCACCGATTTCACCGCGCGCGGCGAGGCCACCAGGGAGCGGCTCGCCGGGTTCCTGGAGAAGCTGGAGGGCGATGTCCTCAAGTTCGAGGAGCAGCGCGACAAGATGCTCGCCCGCGAGGCCAAGAAGCGCGAGCTGGCAGGCGTCTAGCCACCACGACACCGAAACGCGCCGTCTCCCTGCCGGGAGGCGGCGCGTTTGCCGTGGTGCTGCCTACTTGGTCGGCAGGGCGCCGTCGGTGCTGCCGACGTCGGTGATCTGCCAGTCCTTGCCCGCGTCGACGGTGACGTTGTAGGTGACCGTATTGCGCAGGCCGTCGGGGTTCTGCGCGTTGGTGGTGCTCACATCCACGAACGCGGCCACCTCGTAGACCTGGCCTTCGTGCGAGAGCACCTTGGCGGTGATCGGAGTCGCCGAAGAGGTCCACCGCAGCGGGACGATGATCTGCTCGAGCTTGTCACCGGTGGCGGCGAACTTGTTCGCCAACTCCGGCGAGGTGCCCGCCTTCAGCTTGCCCACCCAGGCATCGACGTCCTCGAAGTTCAGCGTGGCCGAGCCGACGGCGTAGTCGAGGGCGATCTGCTCTGCCTTCGCGTCGTCGGTCTCCTGCGCCCGCAGCGCGGACAGATCGGCGCGGGCGGAGCCGTACAGGACGCCGAGCACGATCGCGGCGATCGCGAGGACGGCGATCACCGCGCCGCCGATCAGCGACGAGAGCTGGACCGAGACCGTGCCCCTACCCGGCTGCGGCGGGGTCGGCTCGGTGGCGGGCTTGGTCAGATCGGTGGCGTCGGCCATGGGTGTCTTCTCCGATGAGTGGGGACAGCGCACCACCTCGAGGCGGCGGTGCCAGCGCAGCCAAGGTTACTGAGCTGTTGCGGAGGGATCGATCCACCGACCGTGCCCACCGCCGCGTGCGCGGTGGCGGCACAGCCGAAAACAATGCTGTAACCACGCGAAACAGGTATTGCGCGATATCGATCACACCCGCCGACGGAACCGACCGCTCCACCGGGCCGATGTGATCGCCCCCACCTGGGCCGAGGCAGGCCCGACCTCGGATGATGCGACAATGGCCGATGTGACTCTGACGATGCCAACGGCCCCGACGGCGCTGCGGATCGGACCGTACCCGGTCGATCCGCCGGTCGTGCTCGCCCCCATGGCCGGCATCACCAACCGCGCCTTCCGCAGTCTGTGCCGGGAGTTCGGCAGCGACACCTCGATCTACGTGTGCGAGATGATCACCGCGCGCGCGGTGGTGGAGCGCAACGAGAAGACACTGCACATGATGTCGTTCGACGACGACGAGAGCCCGCGCTCGATGCAGCTCTACGGCGTCGATCCGAAGACCCTGGGCGAGGCCGTGCGCATCATCGTCGGCGAGGGCATGGCCGACCACATCGATCTCAATCTCGGCTGCCCGGTGCGCAAGGTGACCAGGCTCGGCGGTGGTTCCGCGCTGCCGTACAAGCGCAGGCTGTTCGCCAATATCGTGCGGGAGATGGTGCGGGCCGCCGAGCCCGCCGGTGTCCCGGTGACCTTCAAGTTCCGCATCGGCATCGATGACGACCACCTCACCTACCTCGACACCGGCCGCATCGCCGAGGCCGAAGGGGCGGCGGCCGTCGCCCTGCACGCGCGCACCGCGGCCCAGCTGTACTCCGGTGCGGCGGACTGGTCGGCCATCGCGCGGCTCAAGGAGACCGTCACCACCATCCCGGTACTCGGTAACGGCGACATCTTCTCCGCCGACGACGCGCTGCGGATGATCGCCGAGACCGGCTGCGACGGCGTGGTGGTCGGCCGTGGCTGCCTCGGCAGGCCGTGGCTGTTCGCCGAGCTCAGCGCCGCCCTGCGCGGCGAGCCGATCCCCGAGGGGCCAACCCTCGGCCGCGTCGGTGAGATCCTCATCCGGCACGCCACCCTGCTCACCGAGCACGACGGCGAGGACAAGGCCATGCGCGATATCCGCAAGCACATGGCCTGGTATCTGATGGGCTTCCCAGTCGGCTCCCAGCTGCGGCGCAGCTTCGCCACCGTCTCCCGATTGGCCCAGCTCGACGATCTGGTCGCCCAGCTCGACCCGGCGATCCCGTTCCCCACCGACGCGCTCGGCCCGCGCGGCCGCCAAGGCTCGCCGCAGGCGAAGGTCGCCCTGCCCGATGGCTGGCTCGACGATCCAGAGGACGACACGGTCCCCGCCGCGGCCGATGTGATGCACAGCGGCGGCTGATCCCGCGAGGTCACCGCGCATTCGTCAAGGGGTGTGCAACGAGTTCGCCGTCGATTCGAATGCGTACTGGAGTGGCTACTCGTGGCGGAATCGTTATCATTGCGGACATCGTTGCGCTGCGGTACGAATCGGGGCCGTCGACGACGCGCAAGCTGCGGCAGTTAGAGAAGTGAGGTTCGTTGGTGGGTGACGATCGGCGTGGGCGAACACCCCGGTCCGGAGGTCGCGCCCCCTGGGAGCGCTATCCCCCGCCGGGCCCTCCTGAGCAGCCGGAGAGCGGCTCTCGGAGATCCAGGCACGCGGACGCCGCGCAGGACCCCACCGCGCCGCCGCTGACGGTGCAGGATCTGGTCGACCGGGTCGACAGCGAGCGCACCAGGCGCGGACGGCGCTCCGCCGACGCGCAGACCACCGGCTCGCGCGCGGGCAGGCGAGCCCGCGAGCAGGCGCCGCGTCCTACCCAGCGTCCCGAGCTCCCGCCGCGCGCCGAAACCCCGCGGGCCGACTCCGCGCCGATCAAACGGGCCGAGTCCCCCGCTGATCGGATCGCGACCACCGCACTACCCACCGGCACGACGCGCGGGGCCCGCAAGCCCGCCGCGCCGCGCCGCGCCGCCGACCCCGCCGGTGATCCGGTCACCGACATCCTGCCTGCGGTCACCGACACCGCCGCACCGGCGAAGCGCGCCAAGCCGGTCAAGACCGCGCCTACCGCGCCACCGCGCCGTCCCGGTGCTGGGGAGCGCCGCGGCAAGCAGGCCAGGATGGCGGGCCGGATCACGCTCACCGTTTTCGCGGTGCTCACCCTGGTCGTCACCGGTGGTGGCTGGAGTTATCTGCAGGCGACGAACAACAGCTTCACCCAGGTCTCTGCGCTCGACGGCAGCACCGAGGACGTGCTCGACGGCAGTATGCAGCTCGGTGACGAGAACTACCTCATCGTCGGCACCGATTCCAGAGCCGGAGCCAACGCCGACGTGGGCGCCGGCACAATCGACGACGCCGAGGGTGCCCGTGCCGACACGGTGATGCTGGTCCACATTCCGCAGGACCGCTCCAGGGTCGTCGTCGTGTCCTTCCCCCGCGATCTCGACGTGACGCGCCCGCAGTGCGCGCAGTTCGACAACGCGGCGAACAAGTACGAGTCACAGAAATCGCCCGGCGCCGTCGGCGACAAGCTGAACGCGGTGTACGCGTTCGGCGGCCCGCGCTGCCTGGTCGACGTCATCCGCAAGATGTCCGGCCTCAATATCGGCCACTTCATCGGGATCGACTTCGCGGGCTTCCAGGCCATGGTCGACCACATCGACGGTGTCGAGGTGTGCTCCACCAAGCCGATCATCGATGGTGTCCTCGGAACGGTGCTCGAGAGCTCCGGCAAGCAGCGGATCAACGGCGAGACCGCCCTCAACTATGTGCGAGCCCGACACGTGATCGGTGACGAACGCAGCGACTACGACCGCATCCACCGGCAGCAGACCTTCCTGGCCGCGCTGCTCCGGGGCGCACTGTCGAGTCAGGTCCTGCTCGACCCCGCGAAGCTGCAGGGCTTCGTCAACGCGTTCAGTCAGCACACCTTCGTCGACGGGGTAGAAGCCAAGGATCTGATCCTGCTCGGCCGTTCGTTACAGAAGGTGAACGCGGGCGCGGTCACCTTCATCACCGCGCCGACCGCCGGAACCACGGATTACGGCAACGAGATCCCGCGTGAGTCCGACATCAAGTCGATCTTTCGCGCGATCATCGATAACCAGCCGCTCCCCGGCGAGCAGACCGCCCCGCCGGTGACGAGTTCGTCCAGCAGCACCCCTACCCCGGCGACGCCGGCGCCCACCATGTACGCGGTGAGCCCCGGCACGGTCTCGCTGCAGGTGAACAACGCCAGCATGACCGCGGGCATCGCCCGCCAGACCGCCAACAAGCTGAGTACGCAGGGCTTCGGCATCTACAGCGTCGGCAACGACCCGGCAGGCAGCGACACCACCAAGGTGCGCTACTCCGAGGGCAACGAGGCGGCCGCGGCCACTGTCGCCAGCGCGATTCCGGGGGCCACCCTGGAACGCAACGACGATCTGTACGGCATCGTGGAGGTGGTGATCGGGGCGGACTTCTCCGGCCAGATCCGCACCCCCACCGATGTGGGTTCCGAGCTGCCCCCCATCACCGAGGGCAAACCGGTCACCGCCGCGCCGGTGGCGCTGCCGTCGGACCTCGAGCACATGAACGCCGCCGACACCAGCTGCGACTGACTGTTGGATGTGTCATACATCACATCATGGAACCGGGCGTGCAGCCACCGCGTCCTAGTTGGTAGATCAGCCGAAAATTGTTGCTGGGGAGGGTAATTCATACCCGATCGGCTGATCTGCACTTTTCTACGGGAGGACATGATGAAGAAGGCAATCTCGGCCGCTCTTGTCGCGGGCGCAGCCGCGGCAGGTATGACCATGGTGGTTCCAGCGGTCGCGGCCGCGGGCAATATGGACGGGCTCTACCCGACCTCGCAAGCTTGCTGGGACGCGATCGCGGCCGCGACGCGAAACGGAACATACGACGCGCCGCCCTTCACCTACTACTGCAAGCAGACGCCGAGTGGCTACTGGGTGATCACCCGCTGATTCAGCTCGCGGCGTGGGGCCGCTGAGCTGGTAGGACGCTGCCATCCGGCATTCACCCGGCGTTGGGTGACAGCGGCCCCCGCACCTACTACTGTCTGCAAACATGCGTGTCATCTACAACGAGCAAATGGCCGATCTCGCCAACCTCCTCGGCGAGATGGCCGGTCTCGCTGGCCAGGCGATGGAGCAGGCCACTCAGTCGCTACTGCAGGCCGACCTCGCGCTGGCCGAACAGGTCATCGGTGAGCAGGACCGGATCGCGGTCATGATCGCCGAGGCCGAGGAGAAGGCCTTCGCGCTGCTCGCGCTGCAGGCCCCCGTCGCCGGCGATCTGCGCCAGGTGGTCAGCGCCATCCAGATCGTCAACGACGTCAATCGGATGGGCACCCTGGCCCTGCACGTCGCCAAGGTGACGCGCCGCCGCCACCCCAACCACGCCGTTCCCGAGGCCGTCAACGGCTACTTCGCCGAGATGGGCCGGATCGCGGTGAACATGGGCGCGGGCGCCAAAGAGGTGCTCGAGACCCGCGATCCCGAGCGCGCCGCCCAGCTCAACCAGGACGACGAGGCGATGGACGACCTCCACCGCCACTTGTTCACCCTGCTGATGGACCGGGAATGGAAGTACGGCGTCGCCGCCGCGGTCGACGTCACCCTCCTCGGCCGCTACTACGAGCGCTTCGCCGACCACGCCGTGGAAATCGGCCGCCGGGTCATCTTCCTGGTCACCGGCGTTCTCCCGGCCGATACCGACCTGGAGAGCTGAGTACCGCCGAAAGGGCCCGTGCATCGGATGCACGGGCCCTTCGCATGCCTGGGGCACAGGTCGCACCGCAGGCACAGTGCTGTTTCCCGACATCCACGCGAGAGCCCCCGCACTCCGGAAGGAGGCGGGGGCTCTCACCGTGTTCGCTTACCCGAAGCGGCCGGAGATGTAGTCCTCGGTGGCGCGCTGGGTGGGGTTGGAGAAGATCTTCTCGGTGTCGTCGATCTCGATGAGCCTGCCCGGCTTGCCCTGGGCCTCGAGGTTGAAGAAGCCGGTCTGGTCACTCACACGCGCCGCCTGCTGCATGTTGTGGGTGACGATGACGATCGTGAACTCCTTCTTGAGCTCGGTGATCAGGTCCTCGATCGCCAGGGTGGAGATCGGGTCGAGCGCCGAACACGGCTCGTCCATCAGCAGCACGTCGGGCGAGACCGCGATGGCGCGAGCGATGCACAGACGCTGCTGCTGACCACCGGAGAGGCCGCCGCCCGGCTTGTCGAGCCGGTCCTTGACCTCGTTCCAGAGGTTGGCGCCGCGCAGCGAGCGCTCGGCGACCTCGTCGAGCTCCTTCTTGTTGCGCACACCCTGCAGCTTCAGGCCCGCCACCACGTTGTCCTTGATCGACATGGTGGGGAACGGGTTGGGCCGCTGGAACACCATGCCGATGGTGCGGCGCACGCCGACCGGGTCGATGTTGGCGCCGTAGATGTCCTCGCCGTCGAGCAGCACCGCGCCTTCGACGCGGGCGTTCGGGGTCACCTCGTGCATGCGGTTCAGCGACCGCAGCACGGTGGACTTGCCACAACCCGAGGGACCGATGAACGCGGTGACGCTGCGGGGCAGCACGGTCAGGTCCACACCGGCCACGGCCTGGAAGGAGCCGTAGTAGATATTCAGATCTTTGACGTCGATCCGCTTGGCCATCTGAGTTATCCGTTCGCTTCTATCGGTTCCGGGTGAGCCACTTGTTGACGCCGGCGGCGGCCAGGTACAGCAGCGCGATCATCAGGATGAGAGTGAGTGCCGCACCCCACACGCGCTCGCGGCCCGCCGCCTCAGGGTTGGCCAGTTCCTGGTAGATCATCAGCGGCAGCGAGGCCATTTCGCCGTCGAAGATGTTCTGGTTGATCGACTTGCTGTAGCCGACCAGCACCAGCACCGGCGCGGTCTCACCCATGACGCGGGCCACCGAGAGCAGCACGCCAGAGATCATGCCGGGCGCTGCGGTGGGAATGACGATCCGCAGGATGGTCTTCCACTTCGGCACGCCGAGCGCGTATGACGCCTCGCGCAGTTCGTCAGGCACCAGCTTGAGCATTTCCTCGGTGCTGCGCACGACCACTGGCAGCATCAGCAGCACCAGTGCCAGCGAGACCGCGAAGGAACTCCGCGGCATCCCCATGGTCGAGATCCAGAGCGCGAAGATGAACAGCGCGGCCACGATCGATGGCACACCGGCGAGGATGTCGACCATGAAGGTGGTGACCTTGGCCAGCCTGCCCCTCCCGTACTCCACCAGGAAGACCGCTGCCATGATGCCCAGCGGCACCGCGATGAGCGTGGCGACCAGCGACTGGACGATGGTGCCGTAGATCGCGTGGTAGACACCGCCGCCGGTCTGATCGGGCAGGATGCCCTTCTGCGAGTTGAACCACCAGTCGGCGCTGACGATCGCGGTGACACCCTTGGTGACCACCAGGCCGAGCACCCACACCAGCGGGATCAGCGCGATCACGAAGCAGATGGTGACCAGCGCGGTCGCGAAGTTGTTCTTGATCCGGCGACCGGTGCTGACCTCGCGGAAAGTCGGTGCCTTGATCGGCTTGTCGAGGGTCGTCGTGGTGGTCATCAGCCGTTCACCTTTCCGCCGGAGGCGAGGCGGGCCAGCGCGTTGACGACGAAGGTCAGCGCGAACAAGACGAAGCCGGCGGCGATGTAGGCGCCGGTGGGCAGTGGTGCGCTGAACTCCGCCGCTGCCGAGGCGATCTTGGAGGCGAAGGTGTAGCCACCGTCGAACAGCGACCAGCCACCCGCCTCGGCCGCGGTGCGCAGCACAACCAGGACCGCGATGGTCTCGCCGAGCGCGCGGCCGAGGCCGAGCATCGAGCCCGCGATCACGCCGCTGCGGCCGTAGGGCAGCACGGTCATCCGCACGACTTCCCACTTGGTGGCGCCGAGGGCCTGGGCGGCCTCGATATGCGCGCGGGGGGTGAGCGCGAACACCTCGCGCGAGACCGAGGTGATGATCGGCAGGATCATCACGGCGAGCACGATGCCCGCGGTGAAGATGGTGCCGCCGCCACCGATCGAGACATTGCCGTCGGCGAAGAGGAAGAACCAGCCCAGGTTGTCGTTGAGGAACTCCTGGACCGGCGAGATCTGCGGAGCGAGCACCAGGAAGCCCCACAGACCGAACACGATGGACGGCACCGCGGCGAGCAGGTCGATCAGCATGGTGAACGGCCTGCCCAGCCGCGACGGCGCGTAGTGGGTCAGGAACAGCGCGATGCCGACACCGATCGGCACCGCGATGACGAGCGCGAAGATCGAGCTCAGCACCGTGACCATGAACAGGTCACGGATACCGAATCGCAGATTGTCCGCGTTGCCGGTGGCGAACTCGGTGCTGGTGAAGAAGTTGACCTGGTCAGCCCTGAGGGAAGGAACCGCGCGGATCAACAGGAACAACGCGATCAGCGCGATGGCCGCGACGATCGTCGCACCCGCCGCGGTGGCCAGCCACCGGAAGAACGTCTCGGCGTTGAGCAGCCCAAGACGTCCCTTGACAGGGGCCTTGTCGGTTTTCGGATCGGTCGGCATAGTCGCAGTATCTCCGGCCGCCCGCGGGCCCGTCGAGTTCGACGAGCCCGCGGCGGTCACCTCAGGGTGCGTGGTCATGGCCAGGAAGCGATCAGGAGATGGCGTTGATCGCGGTGGTCAGCTTGGTCTTGAACTTCTCCGGGATGGAGATGTAGCCGTTGTCCTCGAGCCCGTTCTGGCCGTTGGTGACGGCCGAGGTCAGGAACGCCTTGACGGCGGTCGCGGTGTCGGCGTCGGCGTACTTCGAGCAGACGATCTCGTAGGTCGGCATGACGATCGGGTACGCGCCGGCCTCGGTCGGCTTGTAGAACGAGCTGACGTCGAGGACCAGGTCGTTGCCCTCGCCCTTGATCTTCGCGCCGTCGATGGCCTTACCGGCCGACTCCGTGCTCAGGGTCACCGGCTCCGCCGAGGCAGGGGTGATGATCTGGGCGATCGACAGGTTCTGCGCCTTGGCGAACGACCACTCGTTGTAGGTGATCGCGTTCTTGGTGCTCTTCACCGCGGCCGAGGTGCCCTCGTTGCCCTTGGCGCCCTCGCCGACACCACCGTTGAAGGTCTTACCGGTCTCCTTGCCCCAGGCGCCGTCGGACGCGGCGTCGAGGTAGAGCTGGAAGTTGTCGGTGGTACCCGACTCGTCGGAGCGGAAGATCACGGCGATCGGCTCGGCGGGCAGCGCGGCGTTCGGGTTGAGCGCCTTGATCTCGGGGGCGTCCCAGGTGGTGACGGCACCGTTGAACACCTTGGCGGCGGTCGGGCCGTCGAGGACCAGGTCGGTCACACCGTCGATGTTGTAGGTGATGGCGATCGGGCCGAAGACGGTGGGCAGGTTCCACGCGGTGGAACCGCAGCGCTCCTGCGCCTTGGCCGGCTCGTCCTTGCTTTCCTTCAGCGGCGAATCGGAGCCTGCGAAGTCGGTCTGGCCGCCGATGAACTCCTTGACGCCCGCGCCCGAGCCACTGGAGGTGTAGTTCAGGGTCGCGCCATCGCAGTTGGCCTCGTAGGCGGCGATGAAGCGCTCCATGGCGTTCTTCTGCGCCGAGGAACCGCTGGCCGCGAGAGCCTGCTTGCCACCGCACTCGACACTGGTGTTGGCAGTCATGCCGTTGTCGGTCGCGTTGTCATCGCTGCCACAGGCGGTCATGGTCATGGCACCCGCGGCGAAGATACCGACAAGGGCGCTGGTGCGCTTGAAGTTCACATTTCCTCCGACATTGCTGACGACTCGCTCGGTCCCTCACCGGCCCGGGCGAGCTGGGCGGTGCAGATCGCGGGTAACGCGCGCACCAGGCGACGACGTGTGCCGCCCAGAAGTAACGTAGGTTCGCGTGGTTGACAGTTGGCCGGACGCGGGTTAACGGAGAATGAACAGCCCAGCGCGGTTTCGGCCACGAATGTGACGTTTGCCCCAGTTTTACTCATGGTTCGCCGGTCAGCCGCCGGATATTCAGCGGCGCGGCAGGGCCGGACCGTCGCATGAGATATCACTCACTGTGGCGCCGTATAGGCCACATCAATATGCGCGGGCGCGAAACCGAGCCTGGTGTAGGTGTGCACAGCGGCCACATTGTCGGCCTCGGTATAGAGCAGCACCTCGGCCGATCCCCTGTCCCGCAGGTACCGCAGACCGGCCGAAGTCAGCAATCGGCCCAGGCCACGGCCCTGCGCGGGCGGATCGATGCCGACTACGTACACTTCACCCGCCGGTGCCGCGTCCTGATGCACCTTGGTCCAGTGAAAGCCGAGCAGACGGGCCGGATCGGCGACGTCGAAGGCGAGGAACAGGCCCGCTGGGTCGAACCACGATTCGGCGCGGCGGGCCGCGATATCGCGTTCGGTCCAGCCGCCCTGCTCGGGGTGCCAGGCGAACGCGGCGTTGTTCACCCGCAGCAGTTCGGCGTCGTCGACGGGTCCCTGGTAGGTCCGCAGGAGCAGGTCGTCCGGCACCGTCAATTCCGGTAGCTCAGGAGTTGCCAGCGATCGGCGCATCTGCCAGAGCTCACGTGCTGTGACCAAGTCGAGGCGGGTTGCCAGCGCCTTGGCGGCGGGCAGATCACCATGGGCCCAGACCCGGGTGCCGGTGCCGCCTTCGGCCAGCGCGACCCGAACCAGATCGGTACCGATCCCGGCCCGGCGAGCCGACGGATCCACCGCGACCTCGACCATCGCCGGGTGCTCACCATGGGCCGCGACGAGATTGGCATAGCCGACCAGCTCACCGTCACGCTCGGCGAGCAGATGCCGGGTCGCGCTGTCGGTGTCTGCCAGCGAGAGGACCACCTGCTCCGAGACCGGCGCCACCCCGTCGGCGGTGTTCGCGCGGTCGAGCAGGGCACGGATCCTGGTCGCTACCTCGGGTTCGACCCGATCGGTCCAGGTCATGGTTGCCGTCTGCGCCATCGGATGCCGCTACTGCGCGGTGCCGTTGATCGGGGTCAGCGAATCGTCGCCGTCGACGTCGGAGTCGGGGAAACTCACCGACTCACCCTTCGTGGCAGGCGTCCGGGCCGGGCGCACCGCCTTGTAGCCGACATTGCGGACCGTGCCGATCAGCGACTCGTATTCGCTGCCGAGCTTGGCGCGCAGGCGCCGCACGTGCACGTCGACGGTGCGGGTGCCGCCGAAGAAGTCGTAGCCCCACACCTCCTGCAGCAGCTGGGCGCGGGTGAACACCCGGCCCGCGTGCTGGGCCAGGTACTTGAGCAGCTCGAATTCCTTGTAGGTGAGGTCGAGCGGACGGCCGCGCAGCCGGGCGGTGTAGGTACCCTCGTCGATCACCAGCTCGCCGAGGGTGATCTTGCCCGTGTTCTCCGGGCTGGCCACGCCGCCGTTGCGGCCGACCAGCAGCCGTAGACGCGCGTCGAGTTCGGCGGGACCGGTACCGGGCAGCAGGATGTCGTCCAGGCCCCAGTCCGCGTTGACGGCCACCAGCCCACCCTCGGTGAGCACCGCGACGACCGGCACCGACGACCCGGTGCTGCCGAGCAGCCTGCACAACCCGCGCGCGGCGGCCAGGTCGGTTCTGGCGTCGACCAGCGCCACATCGGCGCTACCCGCCTCGAGCAGAGACGACACCTCGGTCGGCGCGGGCCGCACGTTGTGCGCCAGCAGCGACAACGAGGGCAGCACCGAATCCGGGTTGGGGTCGGAGGTCAGTAGGAGCAGCTCCACCGGGCTCTCCTCCTATCTCGTGGCTCCGCGGACGACAGCAGCCGCGTAGCTACGTCGCCGAAACACAGGTAAGTCGTGTGCAACATTAGCCCCTGAACCGCCACGACCTCGCACCATGTCCGTTCGACGCGCCTTCGCAGCGCCACTCCGCCCCCATCGCGCCGGGTGCGCGCGGCTAGGGTGGGCACCATGCGCAAGCTGATCATCGGGCTGCTGTGCCTGGCCGGTGTGGCGGTGGTGATCGATTTCGGCGCCGCCGCCTACACGGAGTACCACGTGTCGCGGCAGCTGCGAGCCGGAGCCGAACTGTCGGCCGACCCCGAAGTGACCATCAAGGGTTTCCCGTTCGTCGCCCAGGCCATGTCGGGCCGCTACGACGACGTGCTGATCCGCGCCAGGAGCAACCGCCCCGACATCCCCGGCGAGATCGCGCTCGAGGCCAATCTCTACGGTCTGCACGCTCCGGTTGGTCAGCTACTCGACGGCACCGCGGGCACGATGGCGGTCGACCGGGTCGAGGCGCAGATGGCGATCGAGCCGATCGAACTCGGCCGCCTCTTCGGCATCCCCGACCTGCAGGTACTCGGCCCGCCGGCGGACAAGTCCGACGGCACCGGTGGCTCCGGCGGTTCCGGGCTGACCACCGCGGGCGCCCACGTGCTCAAGGGCAGCCTGCCGGTGGCGGCGGACGGGCGCATCCTGCCGGTCGGCGTCACCCCCGGCAGCACAGCCACCAAGGTCGAAGTCCAGGTCGAAGCCGATCTGCTGCTCGACGGCGACCAGATCCGCATCCAGGCCACCCGCTTCTACACCGACCGCACCGCCACCACCGATACCCCGGCGTCGGCGACCAAGTCCGAGATCCTCGACGAGGATCGTCCGGCCGTGCTCGAGCGGTTCAGCCGTACGATCGATACGAAGGAACTGCCGTTCGGCATCGCCCCCACCGAAGTGGAGGCCAAAGGTGGCCAGATCATCGTGTACGGGATCGGCCGCTCCATGACCATCGACCTGGACCAGTTGCAGCAACCATGATCGAACTCGCCATCCTCGCCGTCATCGTGCTCGCCGCCGTCGCGGTCGGCCTGCTGTTGCGGCGCAACCAGGGCCGGATGCGGCCCGCAGGCCTCGACCCGGACACCGCGCAGCGCGCGAGGCTGCTCGACGCGGCTGGCGTCACCGGGGCGGCCCCTGCGGTGCTGCACTTCTCGGCCGAGTGGTGCGGGCCGTGCGAGGCGGTCCGCCGGGTCGTCGCCGGGGTCACCGCCGAGCTGTCGGACTCACCGAATGCCCCGCGCGACATCGAGATCGATATCGACGCCGATCCCGCGCTGGCCCGGGAACTGAACGTGCTCTCCCTGCCTACGACCTTCGTCTTCGACGCCGAGGGCAAGGAGCGTTTCCGCATCTCCGGCGTACCGAAGGCCGGCGATCTGCGCACCGCGCTCGAGCCGCTGACGGTGTGATCCAGCCCCCACTACAGGGGGGCCGGGACATTTCCCGAGAAGACCGGGTAAACTACCTCTCGTGCAATCCGACCACGAGCTGATGCTCACCCGACGCCGCACAGTTGATCTGTGTCGCCTCGGTGGTTGTTGCTGCCTGTGCCGCTGAACGGTCGGCTGTCTCACCTCGAGATTCCTGACGCCGACCTATGTCCGCCGCGCGAGTGATCGTCTCGATCCCCCGGCGAACTGGCAGATCCGAAGTCAACAGACTCATCAGCGCAGGAGTTCGCACCATGACCACTTCTCTCGATTCCCCACAGCGTGTCGACGTCCGCGGGCCCCGTTTCGTGGCCTGGGTGACCACCGGCGTGCTGGTTCTGGTGCTCGTCGCCGCCGCCTTCGCTCCCGTCGCCGCCGCGATCCTGATCGGCCTGCAGGCCGTGGTGTTCGCGATCGGCGCGTCGGCGGGCCCGGCCAAGCACCCCTACGGCCGGATCTACGCGGCGCTCATCGCGCCGCGGCTCGGTCGGCCCACCGAGACCGAACCGGTGCCGCCGCTGCGTTTCGCGCAGCTGCTCGGCTTCGCGTTCGCCGGTCTCGCCCTGCTGGGCTTCGTGCTCGGCTCCCCGATCGTCGGCGCGGTGTTCGCCGGCTTCGCCCTGTTCGCGGCGTTGTTGAACGCGGCGTTCGGGGTCTGCCTCGGCTGCCAGATCTATCCGTTGGTAGCCCGTCTCCGCCGGCATGCCCCGGCACCGAACTGACCCTGCAAGTCATCTCTGAAAGGAACAACATGGCTCGCTCCGATGTCCTGGTCTCCGTTGACTGGGCCGAAGAGAACCTCAACGCCCCCGGCGTCGTCTTCGTCGAGGTCGACGAGGACACCTCCGCCTACGAGGGTGGCCACATCGAGGGCGCCGTCCGGCTGGACTGGAAGACCGACCTGCAGGATCAGGTTCGTCGTGACTTCGTGAACCAGGAGCAGTTCTCCGACCTGCTCTCGGCGCGTGGCATCGCCAACGACGACACCGTCGTGCTGTACGGCGGCAACAACAACTGGTTCGCCGCGTACGCCTACTGGTACTTCAAGCTGTACGGCCACAACGACGTCAAGCTGCTCGACGGCGGCCGCAAGAAGTGGGAGCTCGACGGTCGTCCGCTCTCGCGTGACGCGGTCTCGCGCCCGGCCACCCAGTACAAGGCCGCCGCGCCCGACAACTCGATCCGCGCGTTCCGCGACGAGGTCATCGCGGCCATCGGCACCAAGAACCTGGTCGACGTGCGCAGCCCCGACGAGTTCTCCGGCAAGATCCTGGCTCCCGCGCACCTGCCGCAGGAGCAGAGCCAGCGTCCCGGCCACATCCCGGGCGCGATCAACGTGCCGTGGAGCAAGGCGGCCAACGAGGACGGCACCTTCCGTTCCGATGCCGAGCTCGCCGAGCTCTACCAGGATGCGGGCCTGGACGGCGAGAAGGAGACCATCGCCTACTGCCGCATCGGCGAGCGTTCCTCGCACACCTGGTTCGTGCTGCAGGAGCTGCTCGGCCACCAGAACGTCAAGAACTACGACGGCAGCTGGACCGAATACGGCTCGCTCGTCGGTGCACCTATCGAGTTGGGAGCGTAATCAATATGTGTGCAGCACCTACCCAGGGTCAGGCCATTCCCGCCGGCGTCGACGTGGAGAAGGAGACGGTCATCACCGGCCGCGTCCTGAGCACCGACGGTCAGCCGGTCGGCGGCGCGTTCGTGCGTCTGCTCGACGGCAACGGTGACTTCACCGCCGAGGTCGTCGCCTCCGGCACCGGTGACTTCCGATTCTTCGCCGCGCCGGGTTCGTGGACCCTGCGCGCGCTGTCGGCGTCGGGCAACGGCTCGGCCGAGGTCCGCCCCGAGGGCGCGGGCATCCACTCGGTGGACGTCGCGGTCGCGAAGTAGTAAGCCTCACACGGCCCTGGTAGTTCCCGTGCGGGAACCGCCAGGGCCGTTGTCGTATCCGCGCGAGGCAGTCGCTAGACTCCGATTCGTGGTCCTCTTCTTCGAGTTTCTCCTCATCGCCGTGTCGATTCTCATCGGCTGGTTCGGCCTCTACGTCCTCTACCGGCTGTTCACCGAGTCATGAGGGTCGGCCGGAGGCGGCAGCGACGGGTAACCACGCAGGCCGCCGGTCATGACGTCATGGAGTCGGTGTCATGAGCGGACTCGCGAGCGAGGGTTCCGATCCGGCCGAGCGAGCGAGTGACACAGCAGGCGCTCCGGCCGAGCGTCGAAGCGGCGACGAGGCGGTGAACATCGCTGCCGAGCGCGCCAAAGAGACCGGCGTCCGAAATATTTCGGTCCTGCCGGATCTTCCGCTGCCCGAGGACACCGCGAATCTGCGTGAGGGTCCCGACCTGAACCACGCCATGCTGGCGTTGCTGCCGATGGTCGGCGTGTGGCGCGGCGAGGGTGAGGGCAACCATCCCACCGATGGCGACTACCGCTTCGGTCAGCAGATCGTGGTCTCCCACGACGGCGGCGACTACTTGGTCTGGGAATCGCAGACCTGGAAGCTCGACGGCGAGGGCAACTACGAGCGCCCCGATCTGCGCGAGAGCGGTTTCTGGCGGGTCGGCACCGACGGTGACGACGAGATGCTGGAACTGCTGCTCACCCACAGCTCCGGCATCGTCGAGCTGTTCTACGGCACTGCCCGCACCCAGTCGTCCTGGGAACTGGCCACCGACGTGGTGATCCGCAGCCAGTCCGGCGCGGTCGTCGGCGGCGCCAAGCGGTTGTACGGCATCGTCGAGGGTGGGGACCTGGCGTACGTCGAGGAACGGGTGGACGCCGACGGCGCACTCGAGCCTCGTCTGTCGGCGCGGTTGCAGCGCTACATCGGCTGAGAATTCCCCGGTGTCCCACCCGCTACCGGGTGGGACACCGACGGTTCAGCCGCGCTCCTTGGCGGTGGTCAAGTCGATGTCGATATCGAACGGGGAGACCGTCTTCAACCGGTCGTGGTAGATCCCGACCGGGACATAGCGGGTAGAGACGGTGTCGAGCTCATAGGCGTAGACCACGACACGGTCTTCCGAGCTGCGTTCGACCCGCCAGAAGTGGGGGATGCCTGCCTTCGCATACTTCCCCGGCTGGGCAGGTCATGCATCTGCAGGAAGTCGTCAACGGTGAACCCACCGGCGCGTGGGATCGGCCACTCGTGCACCGGGTCGACGGTCATGGCGCCATCGTAGCGGTGCACACCGCCGCTGTTCAGGGAGTTTCCTCCGGACATGGAGCGACCCCCGAGCCATACCGCCGCGTTCCGGGGAACGCGACGGTCCCGGTTGGATACTCCGGGGACTCGGGGGTCGGGTGACTGCCTGGGATTCGCTCAGCGCACCGCTGGGGAAACCCGCAGTGGTGGTGCTAGCGGGCAGCCACCTCACGCATCCGATGAATAACCATTCCTCAGATCACCTCCTCTCTTGTGTACCGATGAATTTATCGTCGTGCCGGGTTCTCGGCAATCGAATTAATCGCGGTGCTGAGCTGGGCGGATGCCGATCGCCGAGCCGACGTCCACGGCCGCGCTGCGCGCACACAATCGCGTCGATCTGTGGAATCCGGGACCAGAGGAGCGTTTTGTGGTCGCTTGGCGTGTACCTCGAACCGCAACTCAACCGCGACGACGAGGGGCAGCCTCCACCGCAACGACCACGTCGGCACAATGCCCATCGGGAAGCTGATGGGTGACGACGACAACGGTGCGTTCCGGTTCGACGAGTCCGCTGTCGACGTCGAGTAGATCACGCAGTAGCCGCTCGCCCTCGGCGGCGGCGAGGTGTTCGGTCGGCTCGTCCAGCAGCAGGGTCTGTGCCGGGGAAACGAGGGCGCGGGCAAGCAGGAGACGGCGCCGCTGCCCGCCGGAAACGGCGGCGGCGCCACCGGCGAGGGTGGTGTGGACGCCGTCGCGCAGCGACTCCAGCCATGGTCCGAGTCCGACCGCCCGCAGGGCCCGCTCGGCGTCGGCAACCGTGAGATCGCCCCTGGCGACCCGCAAATTCTCCAGGATCGAGGTGCTGAACAGGTGCGCGTCCTCGGCGAAGAAGGTGACACCGGCACGCGGCGTATCGAACAGCCCGGCCCAGCGCATCAACAGCGTGGTCTTACCTGCCCCGCTCGGCCCGACGACAGCGATCCGGCGACCGTCGGGCAGTGGTACGGCGTCCTCGGCAAAGTAGTTACGGCGGTCGCTTTCTCGCCGGGCCCCACCGCCGACGGCCTCCGCCAGCCCGCCGCTCTCACCCACCGCACCGCCGCTCTCGCCCGCCGCACCGCCGCTTCCGCCCGCCGCACCACCGCTCTCACCCACCGCACCACCGCTTCCGCCACCGTGGGTGGCGGCGAGGCGGTGTAGGGCCGCGCGGGAGGTGGTGAGGGCGGTAGCGGCGGCAGGGAGGACGCCGACCGCTTCGAAGGCGGATAGGGGGACGAGGACGAGAATGGTGAGGGCCATCGGGGTCATGCCGCCGGGGAGCCCGCCGGTTGGGCCGTAGGCGGCGATGCCGACCAGGAGAGCGCCGAGCGCGCTGACGCCGAGCGCAAAGGGGTTCGCGGCGGCGGCCCAGGCGCTGTGCTCGGCGGCGGTGTCCTCGGCGAGTACGGCCCGGCGGGTCGCCGTGTCGGCTTTGGCGAGTGCTGTCTCCAGCTTGCCCGCCACGCGCAGTTCGGGCGCGTGGTCGAGCACGGTGAGCGCCTCGGCGGTGAATTCGGCCCGGTCCGCCTGCACCGCCTCGTCGGCTTCCCTGGCCGCCAGCCCGGACAGCCACGGCGCGAGGATCCCCGATACCGCGAGGGCGAGCGCCAGGATCACCGCGGCGGGCACCGAGATGAACGCGATCAGCGCGACCGCGGCGAGCGAGAGCACCACCGCCACCGCGACGGGCACCAGCACCCGTACCACCACCGCGCCGAGGTCGTCGATATCCCGGCCGACCCGGACCAGGAGATCGCCACGCCGGAACTCCGCCAGCTCACCTCCGCCCCGGCCCGCGGCGTCAGCGCCGGCACCACGACTCGTGTCTGCGCCGGCGCGCCAGCGCGCCACCGCGGACTCGTCACCGGTTGTTCCGCCGCCGCGGGCGAAGGTTGTGCCACTGTCGACGGCGTCGAGCACCGCGGGCGCACGGTCGGCGGAGGTGCTACGCCACCACCAGATATTCGAATGCGCGAGCTGCCGGTACACCGTGGTGCGGGCCGTGGTCATGGCCCGCAGCGCCACATCGTGGGAGGCCAGGCGTTCGAGGTAGCGGCAGAGCCCGCGTGAAATGCCGAGCGCCCGTACCGAAGTCACCGCGACGCTCAGGTACAGCACCGGCGGCATCTGCCAGGCCCGCGCGATCAACCAGGCCGCGAGCGCCGCCAGCGCGAGCCCGCTGCCCAGCGCTGCCACCCCCCACGCGATCGCCACGATGACACGCCACACCGAAAGGTCGAGCAGGCGCCACATCTCCCGCAGATCCCGTCCGAGCCGAACCCGATCCTCCGACATCACCGCACCGACACCCCCGCCTGATCGTCCGCCTCCGCACCGGCTGCCGATTCTCGATCGCCGAGGTGGCTGTCGAGCATCGGGTGTGCTCCGCCAACCGCATCAGGATCCGGTCGACCGGCACTGCCCGTTCCGGCACTCGGCGGCTCGGTGCCACCGGGCCGATCGGGCAGGGCGACGTCCGAATCCGGCGTCCCCGCGCTTCCGGCGACCCGGATGACGACATCCCCTGCGGCGAGCACGGTCGGGCGGTGGCCGACGACGACGACCGTCGCGCCGTCGGCGGCGAGAGTGCGCAAGGTGGCCAGGACATGTTGTTCGGCTGCGGAATCGAGATGGGCGGTGGGTTCGTCGAGCAGGAGGATCCGGCGGCGGGCGGCCAGTACCCGAGTGAGGGCGAGGCGCTGGCGTTCGCCGAGGGACAGGCCGACGCCGCCCTGGCCGACCACCGTGTCCCAGCGGTCGGGGAGGGCCGCGAGGACGCGATCGAATCCCGTTGTAGCACTTATCTCGTCGAGGTGTGCGGCATCGATACCGGTACGCGCGCCGAGGAGTTCGACGTTCTCGCGCAGCGTGCCGGGGACAAGCACGGGCCGCTGCGGCAGCCAGGCGATGCGGCCCCACCAGGTGTCGGGGTCGAGTTCGCGGACATCGGCGCCGTCGACGTCGACGGCACCCGCGTCCGGCGTGATGAGGCCCAGGATCGCCTGGAGGGTGGTCGATTTCCCGCATCCGTTCGGCCCGGTGAGCACGGTGACGGTGCCCGGAGCGAGCACAGCGCTCAGCCGGTCGGGCGCGTTTCCGCCACGCGCGCCGACCGTGAGCTCACGCAGCACGATTCCCGCACGAGCCGATGCCGAGCAAGGCGCGGCCGCAGCGACACCGCCCGACGCTTCGTTCGACACCGCCGCCGCCCCGCGCGAATCCAGCACCGCGAACGCCTTGTCCGCGGCCGCCATCCCGTCCTGCGCGGCATGGAACTTCTCCCCCACCTGCCGCAGCGGCCAGTACACCTCCGGCGCGAGGATCAGTGCCACCAGCCCGGCGTACAGCGTCATCTCCCCGTAGACCAGCCGCAACCCGATCGCCACCGCGATCAACGCGACGCTCAGGGTCGCCAGCGATTCCAGCACCATCGAGGACAGGAAGGCCATCCGCAACGCGCGCATGGTGCGCTGCCGCAGCGAATCACCGAGGGCGCGGACCTGATCCACCATGCTCGGACCCGTCGGCCCCTCGCGGCCGAGGGCGCGCAGGGTCGGCATTCCGGCGAACAGGTCGAGCAGCTGATCGGACAGGCGGGTGGTCGCGGCCAGGGTGGCCTCGGCTCGCCCTTGGGTGAGCAGACCGATGAGCACCATGAACAGCGGGATCAGCGGCACCGTGATGACGGCGATCAGCGCCGAGGTCGGGTCGTGCACGGCGATGACGACCAGCACGATCGGCGGGACGAGACAGGCGAGCAGCAGGGCTGGCAAATAGCCGGTGAACCAGCCGCGCAGCCCGTTCAGGCCGTTGCCGACCACCACGGCGAGTTCGGTGCGCCGGGTGTCGAGTTCGCGTGGCGAGAGTTCGGCGCCCGCCCGCAGTACCGCCGACTCGAGCTCGGCGACCACCGACGCCCCGGCTCGGTGCGCGAGCCGCGCCTGCCACCAGGTGGCCGCCCCACGCACCGCCACCGCGATCGCGATGCCGAGCAATTCCGCTGTCCACGCACCGAATTCGCGCGAACTCGGATCGGTGATGACACCGGCGAGCACCCGGCCGAGCAGCACCGCGAGCACCACGATGCTCGCCGTGATCACCAGCGCGAGGAGCACCGCCACCACGAGGTGCGGCCGCGCCGTGCGGGCATAGCGCAACAGCCTGGGGTCCACCGGTGCACGCCGGGGCTTGGGCCGGGTACCAGGCGAGCGCACGTCGTCCCCCGCCGCCGGCCCACGCTCGCCTGCTACCGGCCCGCGCTCACCCGCCACCGACCCGTCGCCTACCGAAGTCGACTCCGCCGACGACATCGCCCCACCGACACCGGCCGGGCCGTCGGACGATCTCGCCGACCCCATGCTCAGTCTCCGCTGGTCAGCGTCAACCCGGTCGGCGCGGGAATCTGCTCGACGGTCAGCCGCTTGCGGAACACCCAGTACGTCCACCCCTGGTACACCAGTACCACCGGGGTGGCGAGCACGGCGGCCCAGCTCATCACCTTCAGCGTGTACGGCGAAGACGACGCGTTGTAGACGGTGAGGTCGAACATCGGGTCGATGGTCGATGGCAGCACGTTCGGGAACATCGAGCCGACGATGAGCGCGGTGGCCCCGATGACGGTGATCGCGGTACCGACGAACGCCCAGCCGTCGCGACCCGCCGCATTGGCCGCGCCGGTCAGCAGCAGCCCGAGTACCGCTGCCACCAGGGCGATCCAGGTCCAGCCGGTGCCGTAGGCGAGCTGGGTCCACAGCCCGAACGCGCCGACCACCACCGCGGTCGGCACGAGCAGCAGCCGCGCGACCCGCTGCGCGTCGGCCCGCACCTCGCCGCCGGTCTTGAGCACCAGGAACACCGCGCCGTGCAGCGCGAACAGGATGCCGGTGGCCAGGCCGCCGAGCAGTGCGTAGGGGCTGAGCAGATCCCACACCGAGCCGACGATCTGCCGGTCGGCGTTCAGCGGCACCCCGCGCACCAGGTTCGCGAACACCCAGCCCCAGGCCAGCGCCGGAATCCAGGACCCGATGCCGATGCCGACGTCACACCAGGCCCGCCACTTGGGGTCGTTGATCTTGGCCCGGTATTCGATCGCGCAGATGCGCAGGATCAGCGCCACCAGCAACAGCAGCAGCGCCAGGTAGAACCCGGAGAACATGCTCGCGTACCACTCTGGGAAGGCGGCGAACATCGCGCCACCGGCTGTGATCAGCCACACCTCGTTGCCGTCCCACACTGGTCCGATCGTGTTGAGCACGACGCGGCGGCGGGTGTCGGAGCCCTTGCCGAGGATCGGCATCAGCATGCCGACGCCGAAGTCGAAGCCCTCGAGCACGAAGTAACCGGTGAACAGCACGCCGATCAGGACGAACCAGAATTCCTGCAAACCCATGGCTGGCTCCTAGTACGCGAAGGAAAGTTGTTCGACGGCAGGCCCTTCCGGCTTGTGGTGCCTGCCGGTCGGCGGACCGTCGGGGCCGTCCTCCGGTGGGGTCGGTGCCGGTTCGTCGGGACCGGCGATCGTGTAGCGCCGGATCAGGTAGAACCACACGATCGCGAGCAAGCCGTAGACCAGGGTGAACACGATCAGCGAGAACCACACGGTGGCGGTGGCGTGGTCGGAGACCGCCTGCTGCACCGTCATTCTGATGTTCGGGTCCCCGGTCGGGTTGGGGACCACCGCCCACGGCTGGCGTCCCATCTCGGTGAACACCCAGCCCGCGCTGTTGGCCAGGAACGGGGTGGGGATCGCGAGCAGGCTCAGCCAGGAGAACCAGCGCTGATCGGGCACCCGGCCGCCGCGCGTCACCCAGAACCCGGCGAGCAGCAGCGCCACCGAGCCCGCCGCGAGACCGATCATGGCGCGGAAGGACCAATAGGTGACGAACAGGTTCGGCCGGTAGTCGCCCGGACCGTATTTCACCTTGTACGTTTCCTGCAGGTCGACGACGCCGTCGAGGGTCACCCCGGTGAACTCACCCTTGGCCAGGTACGGCAGCACATAGGGCACTTCGAGCACGTGCGTGACGCTGTCGCAGTTGTTGTGGGTACCGACGGTGAGGATGGAGAAGTCCGGGTCGGTTTCGGTGTGGCACAACGATTCCGCCGAGGCCATCTTCATCGGCTGCTGTTCGAACATCAGCTTGCCCTGGATGTCGCCGGTGAAGATCAGCGCGACACCGGAGATGGCCACCACCACCAGCGAGGCTCGTCCGACGGGTCGCCACATGGTGCGCGCCTCCGCGAGTTTCGCCGGATCACCACTGCGCGCGTTGCGCACCATCCACCAGCCCGCGATACCGGCGACGAAGGTGCCCGCCGTGAGGAAGGCGCCAGCGATGACGTGTGGGAAGGCGGCGAGCGTCGTGTTGTTGGTGAGCAGTGCCCAGATGCTCTCCAGCTCGGCGCGACCGGTCTCGGGGTTGTAGCGCGCGCCGACGGGGTGCTGCATGAACGAGTTGGCGGCGACGATGAAGTAGGCGGAGGCGTTCACGCCGAACGCGACGATCCAGATGGTGGCCAGGTGCAGCAGTTTCGGTAGCCGCGTCCAGCCGAAGATCCACAGGCCGATGAACGTCGACTCCATGAAGAAGGCGATCAGCGCTTCCAGCGCGAGCGGGGCGCCGAAGACGTCGCCGATGAAGCGGGAGTACTCGCTCCAGTTCATCCCGAACTGGAATTCCTGCACGATGCCGGTGGCGACACCGAGCGCGAAGTTGATCAGGAACAGCTTGCCGAAGAACTTGGTGAGCCGGTACCAGTGTTCCTTGCCGGTGACCACCCATGCGGTCTGCATCATGGCGATCAGAGGCGCCAGACCGATGGTGAGCGGAACGAAGATGAAGTGGTAGACGGTAGTGATACCGAACTGCCACCGGGAGACGTCCAGCGTGTCCATCCGACCTCCAGCCACTACTACGACATGTCGTAGTAGATCGTACGCCTTCGGTCACCCTCCCTCGACGTGACAACGGACACGACACGCCGAAAAGTTGCCGCACGATTGGATATCCGTGCGCCGCGGGGGCACCCCACCCGTGCCCCGTACCCGGCTCACCAGTCCCCGATGGTCCCCGGATTGTCGATGCCGAGGTCGACCATCTGCCTGATCTCGTCGGCATTGTCCGGCGCCGACATCCGCACCCCGTCCAGCTGATTCACCCGCGCGGCGAGCGTGATGCTCGACAGTAGCCAGATGCTGTCGCAGTCGAACAGGTCGGCGGTGAACAGCGACTGGTACTTGCACTCCCAGCCCTTCTTCTCCGCGACGGCGAACAGCGAACGCTGGGTGACCCCCGGCAGCACACCGATTTTCGCGGGCGGGGTGATGAGCTGCTTGTCGCGCGCGATCACCACCGTCGAACGCGGGCCCTCCAGCACCCGGTGTTCGGTGCTGTGGAAGATCACGTCCTCGGCGCCCATCCGCCGCGCGAACCGCAGCGCGGCCATATTGGTCGCGTACGACAGGGTCTTCGCGCCGAGCAGCTGCCACGGCGCCGCCTGCGCCAGATCGACCGAGATGCCGCGCGCCAGCGACATCACCTTCACGCCTTCGGCGCGGGCCGTGGCGACGCGAGCGGGAACCGGGGAGACGAGCACGTACGCGGTCGGCTTCGGGTCCGGCGATGCCAGGCTCGGCGTGTCGTATTCGGAGTCGCGGCCGCGGGTGTAGATGAGCCGGAGCATGCCCTCCTCGTCCTCGCCCCACTCCTTACACGCCGCCTCCACCGCGGAGCGCCACTTCGACAGCCCCGGCTCGGGTAGGTCGAGCGCCTGGGCCGAGCGGCGCAACCTGGCCAGGTGGAATTCCAGCGCGGTGGCCGTGCCGCCGCGCACCAAAACTGTCTCGAAGACGCCATCGCCGCGCAGGGCGCCGATGTCGTCGGCGTAAAGCGACGGCGCGTCCGCATCAGCGACCGCGCCGTCGAGTGTCACAAGAACCCGTTCTCCCATGTGACGAGCGTAGGCGTTATCGGTCCGTTATGCCTACGGCTGCGCAGATCGGCATGCTCGGGCGGCCGCACCGGCTCGCACGTCTCCTCCCCGCTCGCCGACCACCGATCGGACGCCCGGCTGCGGCGCGTATCGGAGGACGCGCCTACAGTGGTGGTGTGTCGGTGGTCGTCGCCCCCAGTCCTGTTCTCCACACTCCGGGTGCCGTCGCGGGTGCTCCCGGCTCGCCCGATGCGGCGGTCGCCTGGCATTACGGCGATCCGTTCGGCGAGCAGAAGGCCGCTGTCGCGCGGGTCGCGGTGGTCGACCGCTCGCATCGCAGTGTCGCCACGATCACCGGTGCCGAGCGGCTGAGCTGGCTGCACACCATCACCAGTCAGCACATCGCCGCACTGCCGAACGGGCACAGCGCCGAGAATCTCGACCTCGATCTGAACGGCCGCGTGCAGCACCACTTCGTGCTCACCGACCTGGACGGCACGGTCTGGCTCGACACCGAGGCCGACCGCGGCCCCGAGTTGCTCGCCTTCCTGCAGAAGATGGTCTTCTGGGCCGATGCCAAGCCGGCGGCCGCGCCCGAACAGGCGGTACTGAGCCTGCTCGGGCCACAGGTGAACACCCTGCTCGACACGCTCGGCATCGCCGAGCTGCCGGGCGTCTACGAGGCCGTCGCGGTGCCGGGTGGCTTCCTGCGGCGCATGCCGTGGCCGGGTGCCGACTCCTTCGATCTGGTCATCCCGCGCGCCGAGCTCACCGACTGGTGGGCCAGGCTCACCGCCGCCGGAGCCACACCGGCGGGCATGTGGGCCTACGAGGCGCTGCGGGTGGCCGATCTGCGTCCCCGCATCGGCATCGACACCGACGAGCGCACCATCCCGCACGAGGCCCGCTGGATCGGCGGCGTCGACGAGCACGGCGCCGTCCATCTCGACAAGGGCTGCTACCGCGGCCAGGAAACCGTCGCCAGGGTGCACAACCTGGGCAAGCCGCCGCGCAATCTGGTGCTGCTGCATCTGGACGGTTCCGCCGACGAACGCCCGGCCACCGGCGCCGAGGTCACCGCGGGTGGCCGCACCGTCGGCAGGCTCGGCACGGTGATCGACCACTACGAGCTCGGCCCGATCGCGCTGGCACTGGTGAAGCGCTCGGTGCCCGCGGGCACCGAGCTGGTGGCGGGCAGCATGGCCGCCGCCATCGACCCCGACTCGATCCCGGCCGAGGATGTCGTGCAGCCGGGTCGGGCCGCCGTCGACCGGCTGCGTGGTCGATGAGCCGCCCGCTGATGCGGGTCGGCGATACCGGCCGGGTCGAGGCCGTGTGCGTGGTGCACGCCGAGCTCGCGGTGCGCGGCCGGGTCGGCCGGACCGCGATCGACAAGCGCCCCGTCGATGGCCGGGTTGCCGTGCGGGCGCTCGGCCTCGACGGCGACCACGTGTGCAACACCGTCCACCACGGCGGCGTACATCAGGCCGTGTACGCCTATGCCACGGCCGACGCCGAACGCTGGGCGGGCGAACTCGGCCGCGACCTGCCCGCGGGCTGGTTCGGCGAGAACCTGCGGATCACCGGCCTTCCGCTCAGCGACGCGGTCCTCGGCGCGCACCTGGCCATCGGCGACACCCTGCTCGAGGTGAGCGCGCCCCGCGTCCCGTGCGCGACCTTCCAGGAGTGGTCCGGTGAGCCGCGGTGGGTGAAGCGGTTCGCCCTGCAGGCCGATACCGGCACCTACTTCCGGGTGCGCACCGAGGGCACCGTCGGCGCGGGCGACGTGGCCTCGGTCGTCCACGTCCCCCAGCACGGCATCACCGTGCGCGACCTGTTCACCGGCGCCGACCCCGACCTGCTCGCCCGCCTGCGCACCGAGGAGCCGACCATCTCCGACGACGTGCGGATGCAGATCGACCGGCACACCAGGAGCCGCACCGACATCACGCTGGAGGCCCGCCCATGAGTGTGGAACTGGTCGAGGTCGTCCGGTCCGGTTTCCGCGAGTGCGTGCACCGCGGCTCGGTGGTGCTGCTCGCCGCCGACGGCACCCCGGAGCTCGAGCTCGGCGAGGTGCACGGTCCCATCTTCCCGCGCTCGACCAACAAGCCGTTGCAGGCGCTGACTCTGCTGCGGCACGGCTTCGACCCGGTCGACGACCACGAACTGGCCATCACCACCGCCTCCCATTTCGGTGAGCCCGACCACGTCGCGCTGGTCCGCCGCCTGCTCGACCGGTTCGGCCTCACCCAGGCGGAGCTGGCCTGCCCGCCCGATCTGCCGTTCGACGACCGCGCCCGCGCCGCCGCGCTCACCGGCGCAGGCCCGAGCCCGCTGTACATGAACTGCTCGGGCAAACACGCGGCGATGCTGGCGACCTGCGCGATCAACGGCTGGCCGCGCACCGGATATCTCGACGTCGAGCACCCCTTGCAGCAGGCCGTGCTCGCCACCGTCGCCGACGTCACCGGCGAACCGGAGACCGACCTCGGGATCGACGGCTGCGGCCTGCCGATCGTGCCCGTCTCGCTGATCAATCTCGCGCGCGCGTTCGCCGGTTTCACCACGGCCGAGCCAGGTACCGCGCCGCGCCGGATCGCCGACGCGGTGCGGGCCGATCCGCGAGTGATTTCGGGCACGAACGGCCCGGACCTGCTGGCCATGGCGACGACGCCGGGACTGTTCTGCAAGATCGGCGCCGACGGCGTACACGCGGGCGCGCTGCCCGACGGCAGGGCCTTCGCGTACAAGATCGACGACGGTCACGACCGCGCCAGGATGCCCCTGACGCTGGCGATTCTGCGCAGGCTCGGGGTCGACTGGACCGACGCGCACACCGACCTCGCGGCCACCGCGGTCCTCGGCGGCGACGCCAGAGTCGGTGTGATCCGCGCGATTCCGGGGGTGCTCTGAGACCGGGTGGTCTCGGCGAAGCGGGGGCAAACGGCACCGCTTCGGCAGGTCTTCCCCCACTCCTGGAAGCGCGACCGCCTGACACACGCTAAAGTGTCTGTCAGGAAGAGTATTAATTCGAACGGGGCCGCCAACAAACCCCAGGCCGCCCCGCAGTGACGCGAGGGGGTCAGCCATGGGCCGTGGCCGGGCTAAGGCAAAGCAGACCAAAGTCGCACGTGAGCTCAAGTACAGCTCCGCGCCGACCGACTTCGCGAGCCTTCAGCGCGAGCTGTCGGAGAGTTCCCCCAGGAGTGGTGGACTGCTGTCCGATGAGCACGACGCAGACGAGTCGGCATCCCGTTGGAACGAGGACGACGACTACGACAGCTGGCGCCGCTGACCGAACGCCGGTGAAGGGGGAGGCCGCGGGGCCTCCCCCTTCAGCCGTTGTCCGGTGATCGGCGCCTGGCTCGCAGAAGTACGGCGAACATCCGAAAATAGACGGCGAGCGTCCTGTGCACACACAGGACGCTCGCCGTGTTCGCCGCCTCGAGGCCCCGACCTCCTCGAGCCGACGGGCACTACCCCGCCATCAAGGATTAGCCCTTCGCTGAGGGGACAAACCCCAGCAAACCACGCGAGCCGGGCGCGATCCAGCGCTGCCCGGCTCGGGTGATGAAGCTGACTCAGAACCGGGGGTGATCTCCCAGCAGCACGGCGCGCGGCGCCGCGGCATCGGCGGCCTTCTTGACCTGACCGAGGGTCCAGCAGTCGATGTGCCGGGCGGTGAGCACCGCGAGGGCGCGGTCGGCGTCCTCGGGGGCCACGATCGCGACCATGCCGACGCCCATGTTGAACGTCTTCTCCATCTCGGCCCGCTCGACCCGGCCCCGCTGCGCGATGAGCTTGAACACCGGCGCCGGATTCCAGGTGCCGCGATCCAGCTCGGCCACCAGCCCGGCGGGCAGCACGCGCGCCAGATTGGCGGCCAGCCCGCCACCGGTGACATGCGCGAAGGTGCGCACCTCCGTCTCGGCGATCAGCGCGAGGCAGTCCTTGGCGTAGATGCGGGTGGGCTCGAGCAGTTCCTCACCGAGGGTGCGGCCGAACTCCTCGACATGGCCGGTGAGCGACATGCGGTCGATGTCGAGCAGCACCTTGCGGGCCAGGCTGTAGCCGTTGGAGTGCAGACCGGACGAGCCCATGGCGATCACCACGTCCCCGGGGCGGACCCGGTCGGGACCGAGCACCGAATCGGCCTCGACGACACCGACGCCGGTGGCCGACAGATCGTAGTCGTCCGGGTCCATCAGGCCGGGGTGCTCGGCGGTCTCGCCGCCGAGCAGCGCGCAGCCGGCCTTGATGCAGCCTTCGGCGATGCCGGAGACCAGCTCGGCGACCTTCTCCGGGACGACCTTGCCGATGGCGATGTAGTCCTGCAGGAACAGCGGCTCGGCACCGCAGACCACCAGGTCGTCGACGACCATGGCGACCAGGTCGAGGCCGACGGTGTCGTGCTTGTCCAGCGCCTGGGCGACGGCGATCTTGGTGCCGACGCCGTCGGTGGACGCGGCGAGCAGCGGCTCGCGGTATCCGCCCTTGAGCGCGAACATGCCCGCGAATCCGCCGAGCCCGCCCTGCACCTCGGGTCGGCTGGCCTTCTTCGCCAATGGTCCGAACAACTCGACGGCGCGGTCACCGGCTTCGATGTCCACGCCGGCCGCGGCGTACGAAGCGCCCGCACCGCTTGGGGTCTGTTCAGTCATTGTGGGGGAAAGCTCCAAACCGAATCGGCGGATAGATGCCTAGTAACTCTAAGTGATCCGCGCCTTCAGCTGTCGTGCGGCTCCCGCCTGTACCGACACGTCGAGCGCGCTGGACGGTTCGTCGGCGACGAGCAGGTCCGGGTCCAGTACCAGCGCCCTGGCCAGACCGGCCCGCTGCCGCTGCCCACCCGACAGTGCGTGCGGGTAGCGATTCTGCGCCCCCGCGGGCAGCTGCACATCGTCGAGCAGCGTCGCGACCCTTGCCCGCCCCCGACTCCCCGACCAGCCCGAGAGTCTCCCCCCGGCCGGATCCGCAAGCTCACCTCGTCGACGGCGCGGAAGGCGGGCCGCCCGAACGGTCCGGGGAACCGCACGACCAGATCCCGCACCTCGAGCACCGGCTCGGCATCGGCGTCGATGACGGGCCGCGCGGCGGTGGGCGCGCCGAGGTGCGGGACGGCGGCCAGCAGTTTCCTGGTGTAGTCGGCCACCGAGCTCGCGAACAGCTCGTCCACCGGCCCTCGACGCGAAAGGTTTTCCGCTACGGCCTGCTCAGCGCGTCCGCGTTGACGTTCTCGGCGAGCAGCTTCGCCTCGGGCTTGCCCGAGAGCATCCCCTCGAGCACGTTCTTGCCGATGGCCGCCTCCTCGGGCAGCGGGATCGGGTAGTCACCGGTGAAGCACGCGGTGCACAGCCGCGAGGCGGGCTGCTCGGTGGCCGCGATCATGCCCTCGGTGGAGATGTAGCCGAGGCTGTCGGCACCGATCGAACGGCGCACGTTCTCGACCATGTCGGTATAGCTGTCGTCGGACCCGGTGCCGTTGGCGATCAGTTCCGCCCGCGAAGCGAAATCGATACCGTAGAAGCAGGGCCACTTCACCGGCGGCGAGGCGATCCGCACGTGGATCTCCAGCGCGCCCGCCTCGCGCAGCATGCGGATCAGGGCGCGCTGGGTGTTGCCGCGCACGATCGAGTCGTCGACGACGATGAGCCGCTTGCCCCGGATCACCTCGCGCAGCGGATTGAGCTTGAGCCGGATGCCGAGCTGGCGGATGGTCTGGCTCGGCTGGATGAAGGTGCGGCCCACATAGGCGTTCTTCATCAGGCCCTGGCCGTAGGAGATACCGGAGCCCTGCGCGTAGCCGACCGCGGCGGGCGTGCCCGACTCTGGCACCGGGATCACCAGATCTGCCTCGACCGGGTTCTCCTTGGCCAGCCTGCGGCCGATGTCGACCCGAGTGGAGTGCACCGAGCGGCCGGCGATCGTGGTGTCTGGGCGGGCCAGGTACACGTACTCGAAGACGCAGCCCTTGGGTTCGGGATTGGCGAACCGCATCGAGCGCACGCCGTCGGAGTCGATCGCGAGCAGCTCGCCCGGCTCGATCTCGCGGACGAACGCCGCGCCGACGATGTCGAGCGCCGCCGTCTCCGAGGCGACCACCCAGCCGCGCTCCAGCCTGCCGAGCACCAGCGGACGCACCCCGTACGGATCACGCGCCGCGTACAGCGTGTGCTCGTCCATGAAGGTGAGGCAGAACGCGCCACGCAGCTGCGGCAGCAGCTCCATCGCGGCCTGCTCGATACTGGAGTCGGCCGCGGAATACGCGAGCAGCGCCGTGACGATGTCGGAGTCGGAGGTGGCGCCGGTCATCTGCGGGCGGCCGTCGACGACGCCGGCCCCGATCAGCCCGAGTTCACGGGCGCGCCCTGCCAACTCGGCGGTGTTGACCAGGTTGCCGTTGTGGCCGAGCGCGAGGCCGGAGCCGACGGCGGTGGTGCGGAAGATCGGCTGCGCGTTCTCCCAGGTGACCCCACCGGTGGTGGAGTAGCGGCAGTGACCGACGGCGATGTGGCCCGGCATCGCGCCGAGGGTCTGCTCGTCGAAGACCTGACTGACCAGGCCGAGATCCTTGAACACCAGGATCTGGGAGCCATCGGAGACGGCGATACCGGCCGCCTCCTGCCCGCGATGCTGCAGGGCGTACAGGCCGTAGTAGGTGAGCTTGGCGACGTCCTCGTCGGGAGCCCAGACGCCGAAGACGCCACACTCCTCGCGGGGTTCGTTCTCGGGCTGGTCTGCGGGCGCGGAAGTGCTGTCGATCATCGGATCGGCGTCATTCACCGTTTGCTCCCTGTTCGGGCGGGCTGGGGGCACCCGTCATTCTACGGGTGAACGGCGCCGGGTTGTACGCGCGCTCGCATCCGGGCAGCAATCCCGGTCGCGAACCCGCTGATCGGTTACCGCGAGCTGTTACCGTGCGCATCGTGACGACGGATGACAGCGCGCGCGAACCAGCCGATGGCACCGCTTCTGAACCTGAAAACACCAGGTCGGAGCCAAAAGATTCCGGTAAGCCCGAATCGGGCGGAGCGACCTCGGCCACATCTGGGCCGATTCGGCGGCACTGGTCCCACATTGTGGTGATGCCGACCCTGGTCCTCACGGTGCTCACCGCCCTGCTCGGGGTGATGTACCTCGGCTACGTGGCCGACCCTGAGGAGAACCTGCACGATTTCCCCATCGCGCTGGTCAATCTCGACGTCGGCGATGTGACCAGCACCGGTGAGCGAGTCGACTACGGCAAACAGGTGGCCGATGGACTGATCGCCAATGTGCCCGACGACAAGATCGACCTGCGGGTGGTCGGCAAGGCCGAGTCCGAGCAGTTGCTGCGCAATGCCCAGGTGTACGGCGCCGTCATCATCTCCGGTGATTTCAGCAAACGGCTGGGCAATCTCGGTGTCGGCAGTGTGGTCGCGGGTGAGATGGAGCGGCCGGTGATCACCCTGCAGACCAACCCCGGCATGGGCGCGTTCGGCACCCAGATCGTGCACCGCGTCGGCGATCAGGCGCTGGCCGAGGTCAACAAGCAGGTCGGCGATCAGCTCACCGGACAGGTGCGCGACACGCTCGCCCAGACCCCGGAGGGCGCGCCGGTCCCCGAGGTGTCCGGCGCGGCGATGCTCACCTTGGAGAGCCCGGTCGAGGTGGTATCGCAGGAGTTCCGGCCGCTGCCGTCCGGCACCGGCGAGGGCTTGACGGCGTTCTTCTACGCGCTGCTCCTGCTGCTGGCAGGCATGGTCGGTGGCATGGTGATCCACACCATGGTCGACGCCCACCTCGGCTTCGTCCCCACCGAGTACGGCCCCTGGTACGTGCACTACCCGACAGCCTCGATCTCCCGCTTCCACACCCTGCTCATCAAGTGGGCGGTGATGAGCGTGGTCTCGGTGGTGGTCTCGCTCGTGTTCCTGCTCGCGGCCAGGATCGTCGGCATGCCGGTCGACAACCCGCTCGCGCTGTTCCTGTTCTCGGTGCTGGCGATGGAGGCGGTCGGCTGGACCGCGCTGGCCTCGCTGGCCGCCCTCGGCACCGCGGGCCTGCTGGTGAACCTGGTCCTGTTCGTCATCCTCGGCCTGCCGTCCTCCGGTGGCACGGTCCCGATCGAGGCGATCCCCTCCCACTTCGTCTGGCTCGCCGATTTCGAACCGATGCACCAGGTCTTCCTCGGCGTCCGCTCCATCCTCTATTTCGACTCCAGCTACGAAGCGGGTCTCGACCGGGGCGTCTGGATGTCGCTGCTCGGCATCTTCCTCGCCGTCGTCGTCGGCGTCGCGGTGACGAAGTACTACGACTACAAGGGCCTGCACCGCACGAACGCCTGAGCATGACCCCTCTCGGGGTGCGGTTCTCATAACTGCACCCCGATAAGGGAGTCGCATCACCCCTACCGCAAGATCCCTCACGCGCTGTCTTCATCATGCTCAGCACGCTCCGCTGGGGCCGCGCGGCGCTCACATCCGGATATAGACCGGGATCACTCGGGTCCGCCCACCGGTCGGACCGGGACGATCGGGAGCCGGGCCGCGATCTCGGTGGCGCGGGTGCCTGAGACCGACAGGGCGCCGGAATCCACGGCGGCGTCGAAATCGAGCAAGCCGGTGGCCAGCAGGAGCCAGGTGCGCGGGTCGGTCTCCACCACGTTCGGCGGTGTCCCCCTGGTATGTCGCGGTCCATCGACGCACTGCACTGCCACGAACGGCGGCACCCGCACCTCCACCGAATGCCCTGGCGCGTCCGCCGCCAGCGCCCGCGCCGTGTTGCGCACCGCGGCGGCCAGCACCGACCGCTCCGGCACCGGAGCGTCCGCCGCCCGCAACCAGTCGGCCACCGCCGCCACCGCAGCCCGCACCGCCGCCGCATCCACCCGCCGTCCTGCCATTCCCCAACGCTACCGAGACCCCGCGCGACACCCGAATCGTCTGGTCGATGTGACGGCGGCGGCCGCCGAGGTGACGGCGGCACGAGCCGAGGCGGCGCGGCTGGAAGCGCGTGCTCTCGCGATTGCGGCCGCGACCGCGCGCAAGCTGGCCGCCGACGGTGTGCCCGTCCGCGATGGCGGCGCCGTCCTCGGCGTCTCGTTCCAGCGCGCCGCGCAACTCGCCAATTCCAGATCGCGCGGGTCAGTCGCTGCCGGCGGGCAGGGCGTCGATGCGGAGATCGAGGTAGTCACCCATCATCCGGCGGGCGTCCGCGCCGCCTAGCAGGGCCAGTCGTTTGGTGTGGGCGAGCAGCAGCAGGCCGGAGAGGTGGGCGAGCATGTCGGCGGTGATCTCGCGCGCGCGAGACTCGGTGGCGCCGAGTTCGATCAGGGCGGTGACCACCGGCGCGAGGCCGCGCAACATCGCCGCGTTGAGGCCCGCGTTCAGTTCGGCGCCGAGGCCGTGCGGGCGGATGCCGCCGCGGAACAGGTAGAAGCCGAGGTCCAGGTCGCGCGGGTTGGTGTCGTAGAAGTCGAAGAAGGCGAGGCCCGCGGCACGGAAGCGCTGGGCGGGGCTGTCCTCGGTCATGGCCGCGGCGACGGCGTCCGACAGCCGTTCCAGCGATTCGCCGAGCAGCGCGGCGTAGATGTGCTCCTTGCTCGGAAAGTAGGCGTAGAGGGCGCCGGGGGTATAGCCGGCGGCGGTGGCGATGGCCCGGATATTGGCCGCCTCGACGCCGTCCTCCTCGAAGATCGTCCTGGCCGCGCGCAGGATCATCGCCCGCTTCGCCTCGGCGATCTCGTCCCGCCGTCCGGCCCGGCTGGCTTCGGCCACTGGTCCCCACTTCCCTTCGGTCGGGGGCTCAGGCTACATTCTGAACAACGTTCAGCACAGTGAACAACGTTCAGGAGGTGTCATGCCGAGCTCCGCCGAAGCGCTCGAACCGACGACGCTGCGCTTGCGCGCCTGCGACGGACTCACCCTGGTCGCGGACAGTTTCGGGCCGACGGACGGGCCGCTGGTGGTGATGCTGCACGGCGGCGGGCAGAACCGGCACTCCTGGAAGCGCACCGGGCGGGCGCTCGCGGCGGCCGGAATGCGGGTGGTCGCGGTGGACGCACGCGGGCACGGCGACAGCGAATGGTCGCCGAACGGCAACTACACCCGCGATTCGCTGGTGGGCGATCTGCTCGGCGTGCTCGACCAGCTCGGCGCGACACCGGACAACGGCGCGGTGGTGGTCGGTGCCAGCATGGGCGGCATCACCGGCCTGCTCGCCACCGCGGCGCCCGGCGGCGCGGCGATCCGCGCGCTGGTGCTCGTCGATATCGTGCCGCGCTCGGAGGCGGCCGGGGTGGAACGGGTGATGGACTTCCTCGGCAAGCACCGCGACGGCTTCGACACCCTCGACCAGGTGGCCGACGCAGTCGCCGCCTACCTCCCGCACCGCCCCCGCCCGGACAACGCCGACGGCCTGCTCCGCAACCTCCGGCAGCGCGATGGCCGCTGGTACTGGCACTGGGACCCGGATCTGATCAGCAACCTGGACCGCGACCCCGGCGCCCGCATCGCCGAAATGGAAGCCGCCGCAGCGGCATTGACCATCCCGGTACTGCTGGTCCGCGGCGCCAAATCCGACGTCGTCAGCGACGAGGGCACCCAGGCCTTCCTCGCCCTCGCCCCGCACGCCCGCCTCGCCCAGATCGCCGCCGCCGCCCACACCGCCGCGGGCGACGACAACGACGCCTTCACCGACGCCGTCGCAGGCTTCGTCGCCACCGCCTGATCGGAATAGTATCGTTCCGCGATAGTATCGCCGTACGGTACTAGCGCTAGGCGATCCGCTCATTCAAGGATGGCGATACGGAGGCCATCTGGAACCTCGCCCACGTTAAGCGGTTCAGCCCCCAACTGGCCAGGACAGCGCGCGTCGAACTGCAGCTCATCGATGCGGCAGGAAACATCAACGACCTTCGTCTGCCACCAGGAAACCGACTCGGGAAGCTCAGCGGCAATCGCCAGGGCAAGTACAGCATCCGGGTCAACGATCAGTGGCGCCTCTGCTTCCGCTGGGACGACGAAGCTCACGACGTTGAACTGGTCGACTACCACTAGCAGAAAGGAGCCGACGATGCCCGACTTCATGCCCATTCATCCGGGCGAAATCCTCCTCACCGAATTCCTCGAGCCCCTCGGCATCAGCCAGTACGCGCTGGCCAAGGCAACGGGCCTCCCGCTGACCCGCATCAACGCCATCGTTCACGGCAGGCGTTCCATCAGCGCGGAAACCGGGCTCCGCCTCGCTCGCGGACTCGGACTGACGGACATGTTCTGGATCAACATGCAGGCCCGCTACGACGCCGATCTGGCGCGTGCCACGATCGCCGACGATCTCCTGCGCATCACCCCCCTGGCGGGTTAGCCGCGCGATCGCACCTCGATCCACTCCGCCGCGAGCGGCAGCATCGCGCCACCGGCATTGATCGCCAGGTGCAGGAGGGCGGGTGCCGTCGCGCTGCCTGTATGGCGGCGCAGGGCGCTGAAGACCAGGCCGGCCAGGGTGGTGAGTGCGACGGTGCCCGGCACCGATTCGCCGGTGGCGCGGGCCGGGTGCACATGGCAGAGGCCGAAGTCGAGTGCGCCGAGTGCGGCGGCGTGGTGCGGCTCGGCCACCTCGTCGAGCAGCGGATCGAGGGTGCCACGGAACACCGCCTCCTCGGCCAGCACGGTGCCGACCGGAATGTGCAGCACGATCCATTCCAGTGTCGACGTCTCCGGCACCCGCTCGGCGACCTCGAGCGGCAGCCGCCGTAGCGCCGGAATCATCAGCGCGACAATGTAACCCGCGAAGACCAGCGCCGAGCTGCCGAGCCCCCAGCGAAATCCACTGGCCGACAACCAGTTGGGGCTGCCGCCGAATACCGCGCGATACCCGAACGCGAATGCCACATTCGCCACGGTCCGCCCACGCAACCGCAACTCCAGTGCCGGCAGTGCCCGATTACTCCACAGCACCGGTATTCCCAGCGCGGCCGCGATCCGTGCCCGGCGCCCGAGCCGTTTCACCGCACGGTCCCGCACCCGCGCTCGACCTCGAAGCCCGGCCCGGAACCGGCATAGAGCCGCTGCCGAACCAGGTTGTTCCCACCGGAGCGCGGCGCCACGGCCGGACCACGACACTCACGTCTGAGCCCCGCACCGAAGCCGGACACCGTCGCGGCCCGGCCCCTGCCGAATTCGGCGAGCCGCGTCCGAGCCGAGTGCGTCGCGCCGCGCATCACTTCACCTCCCGCTCGAACTCCTCGGCCGATTCCAGCGCTGCCCTGATCCTTTCGATCACCTCGGCACTCACCCCCGGCGGCTCGGCCACGGCCAGCCACCCGTCCAGCACCAGCGTCCCGTACCGGTGCCCGTGCCCGTCGGACACCCCCTGCGCATTGGTCAGATCGGCGGTGACCTGCCAGAACGTCACGAACGGCGCCCAGCGCATCTGGGTGGACACATCGGGGCCGCGCGGCTCGCTCAGCCAGTCCGGCTGGGTGAGAATCAGATCGGCCGACCACCAGACGATGGGATCGGAGGGATGCTGCAGGTAGGCGATGCGTGGCTCCAGCCATGTGGCGGGCGGACCGAGATCGCCTGCGTCATCGGCGAATCGGACGACCAGTCCGTCGGCGTAGACCGGCGCCACCTCCGGTGAGCCGGGATCGCGCCGGTCGACGAACTGCCGCCACAACCGATTCGAGTTCGGCGGGCCGACCCACAGCGCGCCGTCGACCTGTTCCCGTAGATCGGCCAGCCCGTCGAAGGCTTCCTCCGAGCCCTGCGACCCCAAGCTCTCCCCGTAGACGAACAGCTCGGGCCGCTGCCCCTCCGGTTGCTGTGACCAGCGCCGATGCACCGCGTCGAACAACTCGCGGCTGGCCGTGGCCGCTTTCTCCCGGTCGGACAGGAACGACAGCACGCTGGGCAGATACGAGTACTGCGTGGCCACGATCGCGGTGTCGCCGCCGTAGAGATACTCGAGCGCGCCCGCGGCCATCGCGTTGACCCACCCGGTGCCGGTGGTCGTCACCACCACCATGGCCGAACGCTCGAACGCCTTGGTGCGCTCCAGTTCCGCGACGGCCAGTTCGGCCGCAGTCTGCTCGCCCTCGACCGACTCCAAGCCCACGTACGCCCGAATCGGTTCCAGCGCGGCCTGTCCCGTGACGGCGGTGATGTCCGCGGCGCTCGGCCCGTTGGCGACGAACCACCGCCCCTCGAAGCCGAGGGTCCGCCACGGGGCCAGCGAGCCCGCGCTACCCGAGCGTTCCGGCTGCACCGGCTGCACCGCGAATTCCGACATGCGGTCGTTGCGCACGCTGAAGGCGGAGTTGGCCACCGCGAAGAACGCCCGCGAGGCCACCCCGTTGAAGATCGTCACCGCGAACACCACCAGCACCAGCGCGCCTGCCGCGGGCGCCAGCTCCCGTGGCACCCGAACCCACCGATTGAGCTGGCGGGCCAGCACCAGCACGAGCACCCGCAGCGTCCGGTAAGCGGCCACCACCGCGATCCCCACCGCGACGCTGAGCAGCCCGGTGCGCAGGTACGCGGGGGTGGTGGTGCCGGTCATTCCCATCAGCGAGGTGATCTCGCGCTGCCAGCGCGCCGACTGCACCAACATCAGCGCCGCGACCAGCGCGCACACCACCAGCACTGTCGCCTTGATCCCGTACCGCACCCGGTCGGACGGGCTGGGAATCGGGATACGCGCCCGCACCCAGCGCCGGAAGAGCCACTCCAGCACGCACCCGAGCCCGTAGCCGATGGCGGCGTTGATCCCGCTGATCAGGCCCTGGAACAGCCAATCCCGTGGCACCAGCGACGGCGTCACCGACAGCGCGAAGAACAGCGTGGCGAGTGCGAGGCCGGGATAGTTGAGGTCGACCACCGCCTCGACGCGGCGCAACACCGCGGCGCCGCGCGTACGCAGCGACTCGAGGGTGGAGCCTTGGGCCGACACCGGTCCAGTATGGCTGGCGGCACCGACAGCACACGCCAGGTCGGCGCGTGCGGGTCGTCACGTCCGCACCGCGCAGACAACTACCCATCGCACTCGAGTAGTTTCCCGCAGCCGGGCCGGGCGCCCGATCCGCACACTGATCAGCATGAGTTCCGCCAAGCCGAAGAACACCTCGGCCTACCTGGTCCAGGCGGTAATCGCCTTCGCCGTCAGTCTGTTCGGCACCGCGGCAGGCGTCTACTACCTGCCGCTGGACACCTGGCAGCGCGGCTTCCTCGCGATGTCGGGCCTGTTCCTGGTGACCAGCTGTTTCACCCTCGCCAAGGTCGTGCGCGACCAGCACGAGGCGCAGTCGCTGATCGGACGGATCGACGAGCCTCGGCTCGAACAGCTGATCGCCGAACACAATCCGTTCCGGTCGGGGTCGTAGCCGGGACGGGGCAGCGGTGATCGAGGGGTTCGGCGCTGCCCCACCAGGCTACTTCAGCTGATGTTCCATGGCCGCCGACTCGACCAGGAACGCCTTGATCCGCGCCGCCAGTTCCGGTGTGTAGTCCGGCGGTTGGGCCACCATCGCCCAAGCGTCGGGCACCACGTTGCCGTAGTTGTGGCCATGCCCGTTCGAGACCGATTGCGCGCGTGGCAGATCCGCCGCGACCTGCCAGAACGTGACGATCGGATACCACGACATGGCCGATGCCACATCGGGTCCGCGCCGCTCGGTGAGCCAGTCCGGCCGCTCGAACAGCAGATCCGGCGACCACCACACCACCGGATCCGAGGCGTGCTGCAGGTAGACGATGCGCGGGTCGGTCCACTTGTCCGAGGGCTGCGTCAGCTGCTGCGCGCTGGACGCGAACCGCACCGAGAGCCCGTCGGCGAAGATCGGGGTGATCTCCTCGGTACCGGGATCGCGACGCCGCACGAACTCCGACCACAGCCGGTTGGAGTTGGGCGGGCCGACCCACAGCACCCCGTCGGTGCGGTTGCGGATATCGGCCAGCCCGGAGAACGCGCCCTCCGAACCTTGCGAACCCAGGCTCTCGCCGTAGACGAGCAGCTTGGGCCGCGTCTGTTCGGGCAGCGCGGCCCAGCGTTCGTAGACCTTGTCGAACAGCAAGCGGCCCATGGTCATCGACTTGTCGCGATCGGAAAGGAACGACAGCGCGCTCGGCAGATACGAATACTGGGTCGCCACCAGCGCGGTGTCACCGCCGAACATCAGCTCGACCGATTCCGCCGAGGTCGAATCCACCCAGCCGGTGCCGGTCGTGCTGATCACCACCAGCACCGCGCGCTCGAACGCCCCGGTCCGGTCGAGTTCGGCGATGGCGAGATCGGCCTGTGCCTCGAAGCCGTCGGCCGATTCCAGCCCGGTGTAGACCCGGATGGGTTCGCGCGCCGGCTTGCCGGTGACCTGCGAGATGGCCAGCGCGGTCGGCGCATTGGACACGAACCAGCGGCCCTCGGAGCCGAGGGTGTCCCAGGCCGCCAGCGAATCGGGGCTGCCGGATCGCTCCGGCAGCGTCGGCTGGATCGCGTGCGCGGAGGTGTGGCTGTTGCGTGCGCTGAACGCCGAGTTCGCCACGGCGAAGAAGGCTTTCGCCAGCACGCCGTTGAAGAGCAGCACCGCGACGACCCCGACCACCAGCGCACCGAGCGGTTTCGCCACCGAGGTGGGTATCCGCACCCAGCGGTTCAACCCACGAGCGACGCTGCGGGCGAGCCGGGCGATCGCGCGCGAGATCCAGATCAGCAGCCCCACCACCACCGCGCCGACCAGCAGGGTGCGCAGATAGCCGGAATCGCCGATCGGCGCCATGTCCATCAGATCGGTGATCTCCCGCTGCCAGTGCCCGGACTGGATCGTCATCAGGATCGACGCGATCAGGCAGACCACCACGACGGCCGCCTTCAGCGCGAGCCCGGTCCAGCTCGGCCTGCTCGCCCACAGCTCGGCGGCACGAGCGGGCAGGGTGAGCCGCGGGGTCACCCACCGACGCCAGGCCCAGGCGAGCAGACAGCCGAGGCCGTAGCCGATGGTGGCGTTGATCCCGCTGACCAGCCCCTGGAAGAACCAGTCGCGCGGCAGCAGCGACGGCGTCATCGACCAGCAGAACAGGATCGTGGCCACCACGAGGCCGGTGTAGTTCGGGTGGAAGAACCGCTCGGCCAGGTGAAGTGCCCGGACGAGCGGATTCGCGGGGCCTTGCGGTGTGGTGGCCGCCCGCTCGGCGGTGTCCTGCACGGTCATCGTCGTTCCCTCCGCTCCGAGCCGGAACACTCAGGCGTGAGCCCTGGTCATGCCGCGCTACCGCCGCGCCGACGCCTACCGATCAGGCGGTATGCGCTCCGAACAGCTTAGGCAGCGTGCCCTCGAACGCCTCGCGCAATTCGGCGAGTGTCACCGAGAACTGCCCCTGCACCTCGATCGAATCCGAACCCTGGTCGACCACGCCGATGCGGACCCACGGCAGCTGCCGCGCATCGCACATCTTGGTGAACCTGGTCTCCTCCGAACGCGGCACCGCGACGAGCACCCGGCCCGCCGACTCGGAGAACAGCTCGACGAACGGATCGGAACCCTCGGGCAGGATGATGCGGCACCCGGTCTCCCCGGCCAGCGCGGCCTCGACCACGGTCTGTGCCAGGCCGCCCTCGGACAGGTCGTGCGCGGCCGAGATCATGCCGTCACGCGATCCGGAGGTGAGCACCTCCGACAGCAACTGCTCGCGGGCGAAGTCGACCTTCGGCGGCACACCACCGAGATGATCGTGCACCACCTGCGACCAGATCGAGCCGTCCAGCTCGTCGCGGGTCTCGCCGAGCAGGATCAGCGACTCCCCCGGCTCCAGCCCGAGCCCGGTGGGGATGCGGCGGTGCACGTCGTCGATCACGCCGAGCACGCCGACCACCGGGGTCGGCAGGATGGCGTCCTTGCCGGTCTGGTTGTAGAAGCTCACGTTGCCGCCGGTCACCGGAATGCCGAGGGCCGCGCAGCCGTCCGCGAGACCGCGCACGGCCTGCTGGAACTGCCACATCACGCCCGGATCCTCCGGCGAACCGAAGTTCAGGCAGTTGGTGACGGCCTTCGGGGTGGCGCCGGTGGTGGCGACATTGCGGAAGGCCTCGGCCAGCGCCAGCTGCGCGCCGGTGTACGGGTCGAGCTTGGTGTAGCGGCCCGAGGCGTCGGTGGCCAGCGCGATGCCACGGCCGGACTCCTCGTCGATGCGCACCACGCCCGCGTCGGCGTGCTCGGCGAGCACGGTGTTGCCGCGCACATAACGGTCGTACTGCTCGGTGATCCACTTGCGGCTGCACAGCTGCGGGCTGGCGATCATCGTCAGCAGCGTCTCGCGCAGTTCGTCGGCCGTCTTGGGCCGCGGCAGGTTCGCGGTGGTGTCGGCGATCAGGGCGTCCTGGGTGTCGGGACGCCGCAGCGGGCGCTCGTAGACCGGGCCCTCGTGCGCGACGGTGCGCGGCGGCACGTCGACCACGGTCTCGCCGTGCCAGGTGATGACGAGGTGGTCGCCGTCGGTGACCTCACCGATGACGGTGGCGAGCACGTCCCACTTCTTGCAGACGGCCATGAACGCGTCCACATTCTCCGGGGTGACCACCGCGCACATGCGCTCCTGCGATTCGCTCGACAGGATCTCGGCGGGGGTCATGTGCTTGGCGCGCAGCGGGACCTTGGTCAGGTCGATGTGCATGCCGCCGTCGCCCGCCGCGGCGAGCTCGGAGGTGGCGCAGGACAGCCCGGCGCCGCCGAGGTCCTGGATGCCGACGACCAGCCCGGCCCGGTACAGGTCCAGACAGCATTCGATGAGCACCTTCTCGGTGAACGGGTCACCGACCTGCACTGCGGGCAGCTTCTTGCGGCCGGTGCCGGTCTCTTCGCCGGAGAAGGTGTCCGAGGCGAGCACGGACACGCCACCGATGCCGTCGAGGCCGGTGCGCGCGCCGAACAGGATGATCTTGTTGCCCGCGCCGGAGGCGAAGGCCAGGTGCAGGTCCTCCACCCGCATCGCGCCCGCGCAGAGCGCGTTCACCAGCGGGTTGCCCTGGTAGGAGGCGTCGAAGACGGTCTCGCCGCCGACATTGGGCAGGCCGAGGGAGTTGCCGTAACCACCGATGCCGCGGACCACGCCGTCGACGACGCGGCGGGTGTCGTGGGCATCCGCGGCGCCGAAGCGCAGCTGGTCCATCACCGCGATCGGGCGCGCGCCCATCGCCATGATGTCGCGCACGATGCCGCCGACGCCGGTGGCCGCGCCCTGGTACGGCTCCACGTAGGACGGATGGTTGTGGCTCTCCACCTTGAAGGTGACCGCCCAGCCGTCACCGATGTCGACCACACCGGCGTTCTCGCCGATGCCCGCCAGCATCGAGGCCTTCATCTCGGGAGTGGTGGTCTCGCCGAAGTAGCGCAGATGCACCTTGGAGGACTTGTAGGAGCAGTGCTCGCTCCACATCACGGAGTACATCGCCAGCTCGGCGTCGGTGGGCCGACGGCCGAGAATCTCCTTGATGCGGGCGTACTCGTCGTCTTTGAGACCGAGTTCCTTGTACGGCTGCGGAGCATCCGGGGTGGCTGCGGCGGTAGCGACGGTGTCGACCTGCAGTGTCACGGGAGACCAGGGTCCTTTCGGCCGGGGGAACTTGAGTCCCGAGTCTAATTGGCCGCGTCGCGGCCGCCCGCCCCGGCCCGCACGTTGGGACCGACGTGAGCGACCTCGCACGCAGCCTGGTCACACCTGCGCTTGGACCGGGTGCCGACCCGTTAGTCTGACGGCCGTGAACGAGAGACCGGGGATTGCCGAGCAGGCCGAGCCGCCTGTTCCCGTGCGGGACGCGGTGCCGAGTTCCACGCCTGCCGGATCTCCGGCGGATTCCGCCACCGACGACCGCAGACGCCGCTGGCTGGCCGCCGCGATCGGGCTGTTCGTGTTCTCCGCGACCGCCGCGATCCTCGCGCACTGGTGGCACGGCTACATCGACCTGCAGGTCTACCGCAACGGTGCCAGGGTCTGGCTCGACGGCGGCGACCTCTACGGCCCGATGCCCCCGGTCTACGGACTCGGCCTGCCGTTCACCTATCCCCCGCTGGCCGCGGCGTTCTTCGTGCCGCTGGCGCTGATGCCGCTGCCGGTGGCCGAGATCGTGGTGCTGCTCAGCTCGTTGCTCAGCCTGGGCATCGTGCTGTGGCTGGTCCTGGTGCGGGTACGTCCCCAGCTGGACCGGATCTCGGTGCTCACGTTGGTGATCGCCGCTCTCGGCCTCGCCCAGTTCCTCGAACCGGTGCGCCAGACGTTCAACTTCGGTCAGATCAACCTGATCCTGATGGCGGTGATCGCCCTCGACGTGCTGGTCCGCAAGCCGGTCTGGCCGCGCGGCATGCTCATCGGCATCGCCGTCTCGATCAAGCTGATCCCCGCGGCCTATCTGCTGTACTTCCTGCTACGCAGGGACTGGAAGGCCGCAGGCACCATGGTGGCGTCGGCCGCGGGCGCGATCGGCATCGGCTTCCTGCTCTTCCCGAACGATTCGGTGGAGTACTGGTTCCACACCATCGTCGACACCGGCCGCATCGGCACGCCGTACTTCGCGGGCAACCAGTCGATCAAGGGCACCCTGTTCCGGCTCGGCCTCGACGAGTCGGTGGCGACCGGGCTGTGGCTGGCGCTCTCGGCGCTGACCGTCGCGCTGGCCGCGGTGTGGATGTACCGCCTGCTCGGCGCGGGGCATCGGGTCCAGGCGCTGCTGGTGAACGCCGCCGCGGTGCTGCTGGTCTCGCCGGTGTCGTGGTCGCATCACTGGGTGTGGGTCGCCCCGGCGCTGGTGGTGGCCGTGGATCAGGCCGTGCGCCGTCGCTCACGCGTGTTCAGCGTGATTGTCGGGCTGTTCACGGTGCTGTTCGTCGTCGGCCCGCAGTGGGTGCTGCCACACGCGGACGGCAAGGAACTCGCCTGGTCGTGGTGGCAGCAGATCCTCGGCAGCAGCTACGTGTGGGCGACGTTCGCGGTGATCGCCTATGCGGTGGTCACCTATCGGCCCGATCGCGCGGCGGCGGCCGCGAATCGACCGCGCTGAGCGGCCACGAATCGATGAACCGGTCCCGATTCCGACCGATCGACGCGATTGTGTTGCCGCAGCCTGGTCATTCCTCGATCGCAGGCGTGAGGAAGGCGGCGAGCGCGGCGGCGTAGGCGGGCACATCGGCCGCGCCCATGAGTTCCCGGCACGAGTGCATGGCGAGTTGTGGTGCGCCGATATCGACGGTGGTGATTCCGGTGCGCGCCGCGGTCATCGGGCCGATGGTGGAACCGCAGGGCAGATCGGCGCGATGCACATAGCGCTGCAACGGAACTCCCGCCTGCGCGCAGGCCAGCGCGAACGCGCCTGCGCCCGCGGCGTCGGTGGCGTAGCGCAGGTTCTGGTTCACCTTGAGTACCGGCCCACCGCCGACCTCGATCCGGTGCGCCGGCTCGTGCCGGTCGGGGTAGTTGGGGTGCGTGGCATGCGCCATGTCACCGGAGGCGACCACCGAACCGGCAAGTGCGGCAAGGTAGTCCGCGCGGCCGCCGCCGCGGGCGAGCACGATCCGCTCCAGCACGGCGGGCAGCAGATCCGACTGCGCGCCCCGATCGGACTGGCTGCCCACCTCCTCGTGATCGAACATCACCAGCACCGGGGTCGCCGCGCCGGGGTCATCGATGGCGGCGAGGAACGCCTGCAGGCCCGCGTAGCAAGTGCCTTGATTGTCCAGCCGGGGCGCGCTGACCAGGTCGTTGTCGCGACCGACCAGCGTGCTCGCCGCCAGATCATGGGTCATCAGTTCCCAGCCGAGCACATCGGCGCCGTCGGCCCCGGCCCGCTCGGCCACGAAATCCAGGAACGAAGCGGGTGAATCACCGGTCCCCCAGATGGCGTTCACGTGCCGCTGCGGATCCAGCGTCACCCCGCGCCGGTCCTCGGACAGGTGGATCGCCAGCTGTGGCACCCGCAGGATCGGCTCGTCGATCCGCACCAGCACATCACGCATCTTGGCGCCGTCGCGCACGCTGAGGCGGCCGGAGATCCCGAGTTCGCGGTCGAGCCACGAGTTCAGCCAGGCGCCGCCATAGGGTTCGAGCCCGACCAGCTGCCAGCCCGCCGCCGCCAGATCGGGATGCTGTTTCACCCGCAGGTTCGGGCTGTCGGTATGCGCGCCGACCACCCGGAACGGGTCGGTGGGCGCGGCGTCGTAATCGGCCCAGGCGATCAGCGAACCACCGCGCACTACAAAGTGTTTCCCACCCGCGCTGTCCCACGCCCGCGCCTCCGGCAGTGGCGTGAATCCGTTGGCCACCAATTCCTCGGCGACCGTCGCGCACACGTGGAACGGCGACGGCGATGCGTCGATGAAGGCACACAGGCCACTCGCCGTGGCCGCAGTCAGGGATACGGGCATGCTGCGATCCTAGGCAGATCGCCGCGGCCGGGCAGGCGGACGGTGTGTCAATCCAGCTCGGCGATGACCGATAGGGCGGTCAGCAGGTCACCGTAGCGGCGGGCGCCGAGGCGGGCGCGCAATTCGTCTTCGGCGAGTTTTTCCGAGGCCCTGACCCGGCCGACGAGCTTGGCGCCCAAGCTGCTCAGGCCGATCAGGATCCGCCTGCGGTCGTCGGTGGCGGCGACCCGGAAGATCAGGCCGCGTTCGGCGAGAAAGTCGGCGTGCCGGGTGGCCGAGGACGGAGCGAGCCGCGCCGCGGCGGCCAAATCCGACATGGTCATCCCGTCGTCGTTGGACAGCTGCGACAGAATGGCCCAATGGTCGGCGGTGAGATTCTCCGCCGACAACGCCGATTCGATGCGCCGGACCCAGTTACGCTCGGCTGAACGCAGCGCGCCGTGCAGGGTGGAACACCCACTTATGATGGTCACCGATCGTATTCCCCACCTGGCCGAGTAATTCAAGCGATAGAGTACAGAATGCCAACGCGCGACGAGAGCCGGGAGGAAACGATCGAGATTCTCTCGATCGTGCCGACTCAGGGGCCTGCTGGCATCATCGCGCCGTCGTGTACCGCGGCCATTTCCCTCGCGGTCGACGAAATCAACAGTGGCACCGGAATTCTCGGCCGGGAAATCCGGCTCACCACCATCGATGGTGGCCGTTCACCGTACGCCGTCGCCGCCGAGGTCGAGGCGTTCCTCGCCACCGGAATGGTCGGCGCGATCACCGGCTGGCACACCTCGGCGGTGCGCCGCGCGGTCGCCGACGCGGTCGGCGGACGAGTTCCGTATCTTTACGCCACCGATCACGAGGGCCTGCCCGACGAACGTCCCGGCGTGCTGCTGGTCGGCGAGCATCCCGATCATCAGACCGTGCCCGCCGTCGCCTGGTTGCGGCGCGAACTCGGAGTGCGCCGATGGGCGGTGATCGGCAACGACTACATCTGGCCACGGCAGACCGTGCACGCGCTGCGCCGCGCGCTGCCGTCACCCGCCGACATCGTGGCCGAGCAGTATGTCCCGCTCGGTACCACCGACTTCCGCGCCTTTCTCGACAGCCCGGCCCTGCTCCGCGCCGACGCGGTGCTGATCCTGCTGGTCGGCGCCGACACCGCCCGCTTCAACCGGCAGTTCACCGCGGCCGGGCTGGCGACCGCGATGGCCCGGTTGAGCCCGGCGGTCGACGAGAACGTGCTGTTGAGCGCGGGGCCGGGAGCCAATACCGACCTGTATGTGGCGTCGAGCTTCTTCGTCGACGAGCACACCGCCGACGGCCGCGCCCGCCGCGCCCGCTACCGCAGGCACCAGGGCGAATTCGCCCCTGCCCTGACCACGTTCAGCAACTCCACCTACGAGGCGATGCACCTGCTACGCACCCTCGCCGACACGGTGGGCACCCTCGACGTGCCGACCATCACCGCGCACCTGTCCAGCGGCGTCGTCCTGGACGGCCCGTCGACCCGCCGCGGCTTCCTCGGAAACCAAGCCGTCGGCCCCGCATATCTCGCGAAGGCCGACGGAGTGTTCTTCGACATCATCGAGCAACTGCCCTAGCAACCCACGCGAACCAGAGAAGGGTCATGCCGCGCAGCGACTCGAGCGCGCCAGCAAACCCAGCCCCGCACGACCCGACCTCGAGGAGGGTCCGCCGACGAAGTCGGCGGTCGCGGCCCGTCCCGTCGATCAGGCGCCGTTGCGCAAGCGACGAAGGAGCAAGCAACGGCGCCTGATCGACGGGACCCAAGGGGGCCGCGACTCGAGCGCGCCAGCGCTCCAACCAACACAGCCTCGAGCGCGCCAGCGCTCCAAAAACTCAGGCCCCCACGAGGCTGTCGATGACCGAGTAGAACATGCCCAGGCCGTCGTCGCTCGGGCCGGTGAGCGGCTCGGTGGCGTGCTCGGGGTGCGGCATCAAGCCGACGACCCGGCCGTTGGCCGAGGCGATACCCGCGATGCCACGCTGCGAGCCGTTCGGGTTCTCGCTCGCGTAGCGGAACACCACGCGGCCCTCGCCCTCGAGCTCGTCGAGCACCTGCGCGGAGGCCTGGTAGCGGCCCTCACCCGACTTGAGTGGGATGAGAATCTGCGCGCCCTGCTCGTAGCGGGAGGTCCAGGCGGTGTCGGTCGCCTCGACCTGCAACCACTCGTCGCGGCAGATGAAGTGCAGGCCCTCGTTGCGGGTGAGCGCGCCGGGCAGCAACCCCGCCTCGCACAGCACCTGGAAGCCGTTGCAGATGCCCAGCACCGGCAGGCCCTGACCGGCCGCGCGCACGACCTCGCCCATCACCGGCGCGAACCGGGCGATGGCACCGCAGCGCAGGTAGTCGCCGTAGGAGAAACCGCCGGGCACGATGACCGCGTCGACACCCTTGATGTCGGCGTCGGCGTGCCACAGGCTCACGGCCTCGCCGCCTGCCAGCCGCACCGCGCGGGCGGCGTCGACATCGTCGAGCGTGCCGGGGAAGGTAATGACGCCGATACGAGCAGTCACTGGACCCGCACGACCTTCCAGTCCTCGATCACCGTGTTGGCCAGCAGCGCCTCGGCGATCTGCTCGAGCTCGGCGTCGGAGACACTCTCGTCCACCTCGAGCTCGAACCGCTTGCCCTGCCGCACATCCGAGATTCCGGCGAATCCCAGACGCGGGAGCGCGCCGACCACGGCCTGTCCCTGTGGGTCCAGGATCTCGGCCTTCGGCATGACCTCGACCACGACTCGTGCCACGCGTTGCTCCTCATGTGGTGTGTGGGTGACATCGGAAATCCTAGTTGACCCGGCCGTCGTACCCGCCTTCCGGGGTCGTCGGCGCTTAGCATCGGGTATGCGCATCGCCCACTTCGGTCACTCCTGCATCCTCGTGGAACTGCACGGCGCGAAAGTGCTGTTCGATCCGGGCACGTTCGCGCACGGCTTCGAGGGCATCACCGGGCTCGACGCCATCGCCGTCACCCATCAGCACCCCGATCACATCGACCCGAACCGGATCGAGGCGCTGATCGAGGCCAATCCGTCCGCCCGCCTGCTGTCGGATCCGCAAACCGCGCAGCAGCGCGCCGAGGGCTGGGAGCCGGTCTCGGCCGGTCAGGTACTCGAGCTGGGTGAGCTGCAGATCACCGGCGGTGGTGGCAGGCACGCGGTGATCCATCCCGAGCTGCCCGTGATCGACAACACCGTGTTCCAGCTCGGCACCGCGGCCGACCCGGCGCAGCTGGTGCACCCCGGCGACTCGCTGTGGGTGCCGCCGGTCCCGGTGGGTGTGCTGGCCATTCCGGCCGCGGCGCCGTGGATGCGGATCTGGGACGCGGTCGACTACCTGCGCGCGGTCAATCCGCGCACAGCCGTGCCCATCCACTACGGGATCATCGACCCGGCCGCGCACGGCATCTATTTCGGCAGGCTCACCGAGATGGCCCCGGCGGGCACCGAGTTCCGGGTGATCGACCCGGAGAGTCAGGGCCAGTTCTGATCAGCGGTAGCTGCTCAGAAACAGCGCCTCGGCCAGCGCCATGTGCTCGATCTCGCTCGGGTCGACACTCTCGTTGGGCGCGTGGATCAGGCATTTCGGCTCCTCCACACCGATCAGCATGATCTCGGCCTCCGGGTAGGTGTCGGCGAAGACATTGCACAGCGGGATCGACCCGCCCTGCCCCTCGGTGGTCACCGGACGGCCGTACGCGGTCGCCATGGCCGCGGCGAGCGCCGCGCGTGCAGGCCCGTGTTCGGCCGCGGTGAACGGTTCACCCAGCGCCTCCAGCTCGATCTCGAGCTGCGCGTTCCATGGCAGATGCGCCCGCAGATGCTTCTCCAGCAGCTCGTAGGCATGCTGCGGTTCGGTGCCGGGCGGGATCCGCAGATTGAGCCTGGCCCTGCTGCTCGGCTGGATCGCCGCCGACGAGCCGACGACGGCCGGCACGTCCATACCGAGCACGGTCAGCGCGGGGCGGGCCCACACCATGTCGGCGACGGTGCCGCTGCCGACCAGGTCGACCCCGTCGAGCACCCCGGCATCGGCGCGGAACTGCGCATCCGGGTACTGCTCGCCGGACCACTGCTGATCGGCGGTGAGCCCGTCGATGGTGGTGTTGCCCTTGGCGTCGCGCAGCGAGGCGAGCAGCTGGATCATCGCGGCCAGCGCGTCCGGCGCGGGCCCGCCGAACATGCCCGAATGCATCGGGCCCGCCATGGTGCGCACCGTGACGACCACATTCACATTCCCGCGCAGGGTCTGGGTGAACGTCGGCACGCCGACCGCGAAATTGCCGCAGTCCGCCACCAGAATCACATCGGCGCGGAGCAGCTCGGGGTTGGCGACGACGAATTTCTCCAGCCCGCCGGTCCCCTGTTCCTCCGACCCCTCCGACACCACCTTGATGCCGATCGGGAAGTCGGGACCGATCGCCCGCAGTGCGGTCAGATGGGTGACGATATTGCCCTTGCAGTCGGCGGCGCCGCGACCGTACCAGCGGCCGTCCTTGTCGGTGAGCGTCCAGACCGGCGTGTGCCAGGCGGCGTCGTCGAGCGGCGGCTGCACGTCGTAGTGGCAATACAGCAGGACCGTCGGTGCTCCGGGTGGCGCCGGCTTCGACGCGATCACGGCATTGCTGCCGTCGGGTGTCTCATGCAGCCCGACATCGGTGAGCCCGGCCGCGGCGAACGCGTCGGCCACCCACTGCGCCGTCGCCACGCACCCCTCCGGCGGGAACTGGCGCGGATCGGCCACCGATTTCATCGACACCAGCTGGGTCAGATCGGTTTTCGCCTGACCCATCAGACCGGATATCTTGCCGCGCAGCGCGGCCACCTCGGGAGTCTCCGTCATCACGCCCGCCTCACTTCGTCGTATCGTCCAGCTGGAGGGTGTCCAGATGAGAAAGGTAGTCCGGCAACCGATCCGGGCAGTAGACCGCGATGGTGAGCGCCGTCGCCTCCGTGGCGGCGCGCGGGCCGATCACCGGCCGCTGGCCCGGCCCCGACGCGCCGTTGCTCAGCGAGGCCTGATATCTCGCCCGGATCAGTGGCGAGCTCGGATCCTGGCAGACCGAGCCGCCGTCGTCGCCGAGCGCGGCCGCGATCACCTCCGGCTCCGGTGCCGGCAGGCCTGCGGCGAGCAGATCGTTGCGCAACTGTTCGGCTTTGCTGTTCGCCGCGGTGTTCTCCTTGATCGCGGAGAAGGTGAACAGCCCGATCAGCGCGAACACCACGAGCAGTCCGGCTGCGGTGAGGTAGATCCAGTGTCGTGTACGGTCGGGCGCGTCTCCGGTGGTCATGCCCGCTCCCCTTCCGGGACGGTGAATTTCCAGCTGTCCCTGCGATTTCGGTAGAACAGGTAGGGAATGAGCAGGCCGACGATGCCCATGCCGCCACCGACGATGAGCACATAGATCCACGGGCTGCCCGCGCCGAACTGCGAGGGCGGCACGAAACCGATGGCGAACGCGGCGATCGAGGACGCCGCGCCGAGCGCGCACAGCGCGAGCAGGGCGGGCGCGCGATAGCCGCGGGGATGATCGGGATCGTCCCTGCGCAGTTTGGCGGCGGCCGCGAACATCAGCACGTACATGATCAGATACACCTGGGTGGTGATCACCGACAGAATCCAGTACGCGCTGGAGACATTCGGGATGAAGGCGTAGAGCAGAGCGATGAGGGTGGTGAAGATGCCCTGCGCCACCAGCATGTTCTGCTGCACACCGTGCTTGTTGAGCCGGGTCAGGATCGGCGGCAGATAGCCTTCGCTGCGCCCGATCAGCAGCAACCCCTTCGACGGTCCGGCCAGCCAGGTGAGCATGCCGCCCAGCGCGGCGGCCACCAGGGCGATCCCCACGATCGGGGTGAGGAAGCCGATCCCGAAGTGGCTGAAGAATCCGTCGAAGGCCTGCATGACGCCCGCGGTGAGGCTGAGACTGGCCGACGGGACGACCCAGCTGATCGCGAGCGCGGGCAGGATGAAGATCACCAGCACCAGACCCATAGCCAGGAACATCGCCTTCGGGAATTCCCTGGCCGGGTTACGCAACGACGACACGTGCACCGCGTTCATCTCCATACCCGCGTAGGACAGGAAGTTGTTCACGATCAGCACCAGGCTGGCCAGGCCGGTCCAGGCCGGCAGCAGATGACTCGAATCCATCGGCGCCGCGGAGGGATTGCCCTGGGCGAGGAATACGAGGCCGAGGACCACCAGCACGGTGCCGGGGATCAGCGTGCCGATCACCAGCCCCATGCTCGACAATCCGGCCACGGTCTTGGTGCCCTGCGAGGACACATACACACCCGCCCAATACACGGTGATGATCACGATCGCCACATACAACCCGTTGGAGGCCAGCGACGGATGAATGATGTAGGCGAAAGTGCTTGCCACATAGGCGAGCAGACTCGGATAGTAGAAAATCGTCATGGCGAACTGGCACCAGACGGCGAGAAAGCCGAGCGGCTTGTTCAGCCCGTCCCCGACCCATTTGTAGACCCCGCCCTCCCAGCCGGAGGCCAATTCCGCGGCGACCAGCGAGGTGGGTAGCAGGAACAGGATCGCGGGAATCACGTAGAGGAAGACACAGGCCAATCCGTAGACGGCCATCGTCGGCGCGGAGCGCAGGCTCGCCACCGAACTCGTGGTCATCAGCGCCAAGGTGACCCAGGACAGATACTTCGTTGTGGTCGCGGCTTTCGTCGCGGTGCCCGTCATCAACGCTGCCTCCTGCTGTGCTGTGCCACAACCAACGGAAACCCTTGATCAACCGCTCACGCATAGTAACCGCTGAGCATCCGCGCGGTAGGCTCGGATCGAGCACTTATGCAACGTAATTGTTGCAGAATCACGGCAGAGCAAACACTCGGCAGTACACCCGCTGACGGGAGGAAGTCCAGTGGCCGAGAACTCCGATCCACACGATCTGTTCAGTCTCCCCGGTTTCGCCCGACCCGCCCCGCACGGCGGTTTCCCCGCACATGAGCTCTTCCCCGACGTCGCCTACGAGATGGTGCACGACGAACTCCTGCTCGACGGCGTCGCGCGGATGAATCTGGCCACCTTCTGCACCACCTGGATCGACGATCCGGCCCGCAGGCTCATGATCGAATCGATCGACAAGAACATCGTCGACAAGGACGAATACCCGCAGACCGCCGAACTGGAGCACCGCTGCGTGCGCATGCTCGCCGACCTGTGGCACGCACCGGATCCGGCGACCACCCTCGGCACCTCGACCACCGGCTCCAGCGAGGCCGCGATCCTCGGCGGGCTGGCGGCGAAGTTCCGCTGGCGGGCAGGCGGCGGGACCGGGACGCCGAATCTGGTGACCGGCCCGGTCCAGGTGTGCTGGGAGAAGTTCGCGCGCTACTTCGATGTCGAATTGCGCCAGGTGCCGCTGCGCGGCGACCGCTACACCCTGCACCCCGACGATCTGCCGCACTACTGCGACGCGAACACCATCGCCGTCGTGCCCACCTTCGGGCAGACCTTCACCGGCCTGTTCGAGGATGTCGCCGCGATCAGCGCGGGCCTGGACCGCCTGCATGCCGACGGCGGCCCGGACATCCCGATCCATGTCGACGCGGCCAGCGGCGGTTTCCTCGCCCCGTTCACCGCGCCGGAGCTGGTGTGGGACTTCCGGTTACCGCGGGTGAAGTCGATCAACGCATCCGGCCACAAGACCGGCCTCGCCCCGCTCGGGGTCGGCTGGGCGATCTGGCGCGAGGTGGCCGACCTGCCGAGGGAATTGATCTTCGATGTGGACTATCTCGGCGGGCACATGCCGACGTTCAATCTCAACTTCTCGCGCCCCGGCGGCCAGGTGATCACCCAGTACTACGATTTCATCCGCCTCGGCCGTGCGGGCTACACCCGCGTGCAGTCCACGATCTACCTGGTCGCCCGGCATTTCGCGAAGGGACTGAGCGCGCTCGGCCCGTTCGAGATGATCCACGCGGGCCACCCGGAGCAGGGCATCACGGCGGTGTCGTGGCGGCTCACCGACGACGCGACCTACAACCTCTACGACCTGTCCGATCGGTTGCGCACCCGTGGCTGGCTGATCGCCGCCTACCCGCTGCCCGCCGATCGCCAGCACGAGACCATCATGCGGGCGGTGTTCCGGCACGGCTTCACCCTCGATATGGCCGAGCTGCTGCTGGCCGACATCCGGCGCGGCCTGCACCAGCTCGTGGGCAATCCGTGGCGCAGCCCGCTCACCCGCGCTCAGGCGGGCGGTTTCACCCACGACGGCGCGCCCGAGGTGCCATAGCAGGGCCACCGCCGCGCGCGTAATCGCCGGATCGCGCGCGGCGGTGGCGGTCAGGCCGCCTTGGCGGAGGTGAGCGGTTCCCAGCGGTACACATCGCTGCGGGCGCCGTGGTAGAGCGCCAGGTCGACGGCGTCGAGCATCGCCTGCCGGGGACCGGAGCGCTGCAACTGCGCGGCCGAGATCGCCAGCCGCAGCAGCCCACCGCGCCGGGCGGTGCGCTCCGCACCCATCACCAGGGCCCGGCACCACCACGGCTCCGCGCGGAATCCTTCGCCGATGCCGTACACCCTGGCCCGCTGGGCCGTGTCGCGCTCCAGGTCGATGATGCTGGTCAGACCGAGCGCGAGCCGGAAGCCCACATCCGGCAGCGCGGCCAGCGCGCCCGCCGAGGCGTCCCAGCGCGGCGCGGCGAACAACCGGGTGCGCAGTTCCACCTGCTCCAGCACCCGGTCGGCGGCCTTGAGCCGCAAGGTCGCCTCGTGCCGCGGCAGGCCGGCGAATTCGGCCCGCCTGCGCTTGGTCGCGGCCTGGTCGTACCCGTGCAGCACGATCGCGTCGCCCTCCAGGCGCCTGCCGCGCAACCACGACTGCGTGGCCGGATCGTCGACCAGCCGGTACTTGCCCTTCAATCGGGGCGCCACCAGCAGCGACAGCCGCACATTCCGCTGGTCCATCTCCGCCGCGAACTCGATCGCGGCGTCGCGGGTGGTGTCCCGGATCCCCGACACGGAAACGATCAGCTCAGCGTTCATGTACCTACGGTGTCAGCCCCAGGTGACACCCGCGTGCTCCGGCGATGACGCCCCGACGAACATCACCGCACGGTCGAGGCCTTCGCGGAGAGAACCGCGGCACCAGCCGCCAGTTATCCAGCCAGACCGACCTTGTCGAGCACCCACGCGTACTCGAAGGCCACTTCCTTCCACTTCTCGTAGCGGCCGCTGACCCCGCCGTGCCCCGCGCTCATCTCGGTCTTCAGCAGCAGTTCGCTGTCACCGGTCTTGGTGTCGCGCAGCTTGGCGACCCACTTGGCCGGCTCCACGTACAGCACCCTGGTGTCGTTGAGGCTGGTGATCGCCAGGATCGCCGGATAGTCCTTGGCCTCGACGTTCTCGTACGGCGAATACGACTTCATGTATTGGTAGACGTCGGCGTCGGCCAGCGGGTTTCCCCACTCGTCCCATTCGATGACCGTCAGCGGCAGCGACGGATCGAGGATCGAGGTGAGCGGGTCGACGAACGGCACATTGGCGAGGATGCCTGCGAACAGGTCCGGCGCCAGGTTGGCGACCGCGCCGACCAGCAGGCCGCCCGCGCTGCCGCCGTCGGCGATCAGCCGGTCCGCCGCGGTGACTCCGGTGTCGACGAGATGCTGTGCGCAGGAGACGAAGTCGGTGAAGGTGTTCTTCTTCTGCAGCGTCTTGCCGTGCTCGTACCAGAGCCTGCCCATCTCGCCGCCACCGCGCACATGCGCCACCGCGAACACCATGCCCCGGTCCAGCAGCGACAGCCGCGACACCGAGAACGACGGGTCGATGCTCGCCTCGTAGGAGCCGTACCCGTAGAGCAGCACCGGTTTCGGGCCGTCGGCGGGCAGATCACGGCGGGCGATGATCGAGATCGGGATCCGGGTGCCGTCGGCGGCCACCGCCCAGTCACGATGCTGCACATAGTCGTTCGCGTCGTAGCCACCGAGAACCGGCTGTTCCTTGCGCAGCAGCAGTTCACCGGTGGCGGGCACATAGTCGAACACCTGCATCGGGGTGATGAACGAGGTGACCCCGACCCGCAAGGTCGGCTGTTCCCACTCCGGGCTGGAACCAGTTCCGGCGGCGAACAATTCGAGCCCGAAGTCGAGTTCGGTGAGCTCGCCGTAACCCTGCTCGGTGAGCGGCCACACCGAGACTCGCGGCAGGGCGTCGCGGCGGTAACCGAGTACCAGGTGGTCTGCGAAGGCGTCGATGTCCTCGAGCCGCACGTCCTCGCGGTGCCCGATCAGAATCGTCATGTCCGACGGATCGGTGACCGGCGCCTGCGCGAGCACGAAGTTCTCCGCCTTCACCCCGTCGACCACGTCGTTGTGCAGGATCAGGAAGCGGTCCTCGCCGCCGATCACGGCATGCTCGGCCGAGTACTCCACGCCCTCGCGGCGCGGCAGCAGTACCCGGAACTCGCCTTCCGGGTTGTCGGATTCGAGCACCCAGCCCTCGGTGGTGATCTTGGAACCGAGCCAGATCATCAGGTACTTCTCGGACCTGGTCGCGCCGATGCTCACCCAGTAGCGCTCGTCCGGTTCGTGGAAGACCGTCACATCGGCATCGGCGCCGCTGCCGACGCGATGGCGCCACACGGTGTCGGGCCGCCACGACTCGTCGACGGTCTGATAGAACACGTGCGTGCCGTCCAGCGACCAGGTGGCACCGGGCGCGGCCCCGACCACCTCGTCGGGCAGCAGCTCGCCGGTGCGCAGATCCTTGATCCGCAGCGTGTAGCGCTCGTCGCCGGTGCTGTCGACCGAGTACGCGAGCAGATTGCCGTCGTGGCTCAGCGAGAACGCGCCTAGCGCGAAGAAGTCGAGCCCCTCGGCGAGCACATTGCTGTCGAGCAGCACCTGCTCGCCCTCGATCTCGGTATCCACCTCGAGCTGCGGCGGGGTCCACGCGTCGATGCCATCGGCCGTCGCATCGATCGGACACCGGCAGTGCACGCCGTACTGTTTGCCCTCGAAGCTGCGGGAGTAGTACCAGTACTCACCGAGCCGGGTCGGCACCGACAGGTCGGTCTCCTGCGTACGCGCCTTGATCTCGTCGAAGATCTTGTCCCGCAGCGGCTGCAACTGACTTGTCCGCGCCTCGGTGTAGGCGTTCTCCGCCTCCAAATACGCGATGACCTCGGGATCTTCCTTGTCCCGTAGCCATTCGTACTCGTCGACGAACGTATCGCCGTGATGCACCCGCTCGAAGGGGACCTTCTTCGCGATCGGCGCCGACACCGTCAGATTCTCGCCAGCCATGCGTCCACCGTAGCCGGACCGATGCCCCCGGTCCCGCCAACTCGGCCGCTGTCGGCCGTAGCGCTCCGCCGGTCACTACATTGGACCGGTGACCACCACCGCGCTGCGCCTGGCCCTCGCCGTCGCGGCACTGTGCACCGGGGTGCCGTTCGTCGCCTCGGCGGATGCGGTGCCACTCGGCCCCGCCGGGCAGCCGCAACCACGCGCCGAGTTCACCAACGTATTCCTGACCTGGGACGGGCGGACGGAGACGATGATCGTCGACACCACGTCGATGGACACCGAGACGCCCTATTCCGCGATGGTGATTCCGACGCCGGCACCGGCGACGCTTCGGCCGGTCGAATCCGGGCTCTTCGTCGAGCTGAACGAGGTCGCCGCAGCGGACGTTGTGACGCAGCGGCACTGGTTCCAACAGGCGCACATCCCGGAGTCCGAGCAGCTGTTCGGCGTCCTCATCAATCAACCACCACCGGGGCCACCGCACCTGTCCGGGTCGCTGTCCGCGGTCGCCGACTGGTTGTCGAACCGCGGGGTCGCGGTCGACACCTCACCAGCGAGCGCGCTGGCGGAATACCAGCGGGAGGGATGGTCGTTCACCGCGGTCCAGCTCGCCGACGACGGCGACGCCTTCTCGTCCGAATCCGGTGTCGTGTCCACCGACGAATTCCTGCTGCGGTTCGACACCGACCGCCTCATCTACCCGACGCGTATCGACCGAGGCCTCCCCGGACCCACGCTGACCAGGATGTATGTCCTCGCCGACCACCGCGTCACCAGGGGCGACGCCGACGCGACCCAGCACAATGTCGACGTCGAATTCGCCGGTCCCCTGCCGGAATCCGGCCGCGCCGCACTGAGTCGACCGATGGCGCTCGGCAACGACTACCTGACCGTGCTCACCACCACCGTCCCCGACCCGTCGACCATCGCCACCGACGCCACCTTCGTGCGCGCGTCCTCCGACGAACCGTTCCGCGACACCATCGTTCGGCACGAGAATGTCGAACTGCTCGGCTTCCCAGCCGGTTACGTCCTGATCGTGGCCGGATTCTCGGTCGCCGCCGTGGTGGCGGGTGCCGTCCTGCGCGGGCGGTCACCACGGTGACGACGGCGGCCCGGCTCTCGGGCGAGGAACGCCGTCGAGCCGGGCCGCCGGTTCGAGAAATCAGGCTCCGAGGGCTGGGCCGATGGTCGGCCAGGAGGCGCGCAGCGCTTCGCCCCAGTAGGACCAGGAGTGGGTGCCGACGGGGTGCCAGTCGATCTTGGCGGGGATGCCCGCCGCGCGCAGCCGCTGCTCGAACGAGACCATGCAGGTGTTGACGCCGAGTTCGATGGGGCCGCCGAGGAAGATGTTCTCCGCGAGCTGAGGCTTCAGCTCGGCCTCGTGCGGGCCGGGGATACCGGTGCCGGTCGACATGTACAGTGCCTTGCCGCGCAGCCGCTCCAGCATCAGCGCCGGATCGTGGGCCGCCCACTCGGGACCGCCAGGCGCGCCCCACATATTGCCGGGATTGCCACCGCGATTGGCCACCGAGAACATGATCGCGCCCGCCGCCATGGCGGTGTCGGGGCACGCGCTGTAGCCGGCGACCGCGCGGTAGAGCGCGGGATGCCGGGCGGCCAGGATGTAGGCGGCATTCCCGCCCATCGACAGCCCACCGATGCCATTCACCCCGTTGCCCGAGAACCTGGCGTCGATCAGGCCGGGCAGTTCCTGGGTGAGGAAGGTTTCCCACTTGTACCGGCCGAAGCGCGGATCGTCGCTGATCCAGTCGGTGTAGTAGCTGGCCTGCCCGCCGAGCGGCAGTACGACATTGACGTTCTTGCCGCGGAAGAAGGCCTCCGCGTCGGTGGCGTTGGTCCAGGTGCTCTGCTCGACGCCGGGGTCGAGACCGTCGAGCAGGTAGTACGTGGGACGTGCGCCGCCGCCGGCCGGATGCAGCACCTGCAGCGTGATATCGCGGCCCATCGCCGGTGAGGTCACCGTGATCGCCGTCCTGGTGGAGCTGAGTTCACGCGCCGCGACGATCTGCGCGGCAGCCGCGGGTGTGGGGTGCACCACCGCGGGTCCGATCAACGCTGTGGCGAATGCCAGCACTGCAGCAGCAACACCTGTACGACGCACGACCCACCCTCCATAACCGCATGCCAATGACAGCCCAAGGTAACTCACCGGTGAACGATCAGAAAGCATTCGACGTTATGGGCGTTTCATCAGCAAACCTTCCGGTACGCGATGACCGGTTCGCCCGAAAACGCAGGTCAGCGGGACAGCGCGCCGCGAATCGACCCGGCCAGATAGTCGAGGTCGGCACGCGCCGGAGAGGTGGGCCTGGCGCGCAGCCCGAAGCCGTCACCCGGCGTCCGCGGGATCACATGCAGATGCACATGGAACACTTCCTGACCTGCCGTCACGCCGTCGGCGAGGAAGAAGTTCACCCCGTCGGCGGCCACCTCGCTACTGCGCAATGCGGCCGCGATCCGCTGCCCCACCTGGAAGAGCTTGCCGCCGAGCACCGGATCAAGATCCGCCAGACTCGGCGCGGCCACCTTGGGCACCACCAGCACGTGCCCCGGCGTCACGGGACGGATATCCATGAAGGCCAGCACATCGCTGTCCTCGTAGACCTTGGAGGAGGGGGCGAGCCCGGCGATGATGTCAGCGAAGATCGTGTAGGGGTTCACACCCAATCCTAAGATGCCCCGCGATCAGCACCGAGGTTCCGCCCGCTCACACAGTTGGACGATGCCGGACGGCGTCGCCGAGTGGGACAATTCCTGGATGGAGGGAAACCTCCGACGGGTTTCCCATCGACCTCGACTCCGCTCTGGATCGAGAGGAGACCCTGATGAGACCACACCCGAGAATGTCGGCATTGGCCACCGTGGGGGCGGTGTCCGCGGCCCTGGTCACCGGATTCGGCGTCGCCCTGCCCGCGAGCATCGCCCAAACCGGAGACCAGGACGGGATGATCCTGCAAACACCGGATGACCTCGACTGGCAGCCCGGACCCGCCTCGCTACCCGCGGGCGTCGAGTACGTTCTGCTCGAAGGTGACCCCAGCGCCGACGACTTCTTCACGATGCGACTCAAATTCCCGGACGGCTACCAGGTACAGCCGCACATGCACAGCCGCACCGAACGGGTGACGGTGCTGTCAGGAACCGCGAACTTCGGCCACGGAGAGGCAGCCGCCTGGGACAAGACCACGTCGTACCCGGCCGGTAGCTACCTGAGCATCGCACCCGACACCGCGCACTACGTCGCCGCCGAAGGCGAGACGATCGTCCAACTCAACGCCAGCGGCCCTTGGACGATCACCTACGTCAACCCCGCCGACGACCCACGGGGGTCCGACGGCAACTGAACGAATCGCTCCGGAGACTCGGCGCTAGAGAATCGGCGACGGGGTGTAGCGCGCGGCGTCCGGGTGTGCCTCGACCAGCTTCTGCACCCGCGCGATCACCTCGGACACCTGATCCGAGGCGGCGCCGATGAACGCCGACTTGTCGGCCAGCGCGGCATCGAGGGCGGCGCGGTCGAGCGGCATCCGGTCGTCGGCGGCGAGCCGGTCCAGCAGGTCGGGTTCGCGGCCCTGCTCACGCATGGCCAGCGCCACCGCCACCGCGTGCTCCTTGATGACCTCGTGCGCGGTCTCGCGGCCGACCCCGGCCCGCACCGCCGCCATCAGGATGCGGGTGGTGGCCAGGAACGGCAGGTACCGGTCGAGCTCGCGGGCCACCACCGCCGGGTAGGCACCGAACTCGGCGAGCACGGTCAGGAAGGTCTCGGTCTGGCCGTCGATGGCGAAGAACGCGTCGGGCAGCGCGACGCGACGCACCACCGAGCAGAACACATCGCCCTCGTTCCACTGCGCGCCCGCCAGTTCGGCTGCCATCGAGCCGTACCCGCGCAGCACCACCTGCAGGCCGTTCACGCGCTCGCAGGAGCGGGTGTTCATCTTGTGCGGCATCGCCGACGAGCCGACCTGGCCGGGCTGGAAGCCCTCGGTGACCAGCTCGTGGCCCGCCATCAGCCGGATGGTGTGCGCGAAGGACGACGGACCCGCACCAAGCTGCACCAGCGCGGAGAGCACATCGTGGTCGAGCGAGCGCGGATACACCTGGCCGACGCTGGTGAACACATTCGCGAAACCGAGGTGCGTTGCCACCTGCTGCTCGAGCGCGGCCAGCTTGCCTGCGTCACCGTCGAGCAGGTCGAGCATGTCCTGGGCGGTGCCCATCGGGCCCTTGATCCCGCGCAGCGGGTAGCGGTCGATCAGGTCGCGCAGCCTGGCCAGCGCCACGAGCACCTCGTCGGCGGCGGAAGCGAAGCGCTTGCCGAGCGTGGTGGCCTGCGCGGCCACATTGTGCGAACGGCCCGCCATCACCAGCGCCTGGTACTCGGCGGCCCGCTCGGCCAGCCGCGCGGCGGTGGCGACCCCGTGGTCGTAGACGTGCTCGAGCGATAGCCGGATCTGCAGCTGCTCGACGTTCTCGGTGAGGTCGCGGCTGGTCATGCCCTTGTGCACGTGCTCGTGCCCGGCCAGCGCGTTGAACTCCTCGATCCGCGCCTTCACGTCGTGGCGGGTGACCCGCTCCCGCTCGGCGATCGAGGCCAGGTCGACGTGTTCGAGCACCCGCTCGTAGTCCTCGATCACCCCGGCGGGCACGTCGATCCCGAGCGCGGCCTGCGCGCGCAGCACCTCGAGCCACAGCCTGCGCTCGAGCACGATCTTGTTCTCGGGCGACCAGAGCGCGACGAGCTCCGGACTGGCGTAACGGGTGGCGAGGACGTTCGGGACAAGGCTCACGAACACTCAGTCTAGTTGCCGCGCCCGCTCCAGCTGCTGGGGCACCAGGTTGGGCACCACGGGCGGGGCGACGATATCGATCATCTCCAGCAGGCCCGCCCTGGCCGGGCGACGAGGTTCCGGGTGGCCTTCGATCAGCGCGGCCACCACCGTGCTGTCGACGACGGCGACCAGGCGGCGCAGCTGTTCGGGGCGCACGACTCGATCGGAGCGGCGCAGCACGTCGGCGAGCAGGTCCTCCAGCTGGGTGCGTAGTCGCAGCTGCACCTCGCGTAACTCGGGGTGCCTGGCGGAAGCGACCGAGCGCTCGTAACGCGCGATCAGCTGACCGCGGGCGTCGAGGTCGCTGTCGTCGGGGCCGACGAGCAGGTCGAGGACGAGGTCGACGGTCGCCTCGCTGCCGCGTCTGCGGTGGCTCACCTCACCGACCCGGCGGCGCATGGCGTCGAGTTCGATGGCCCCGCTGAATTCGACGGCGCGGGCGATCAGATCTTCCAGTGACTCGAAGTAGTAGGTGGTCGAGGCGAGCGGAAGATCGGCCCGCGAGGCCACCGAACGATGCCGAACGGCGTCGAAGCCGCCTTCGAGCAACAGTTCAGCGGCCGCCGCCACCAGAGCCTGGCGACGTCGTTCGCCTTTCGGGGTCGTCGCGGTGGTCACCGCACCATCGTGCCAGTCATCATCAGTTCAACCGTGCGCAATCGTCATCGGGGAAACGCGGGAAACAGGGATAACTGAGTTTTACCGCATCCCGGCAGAGAAGTGTTCGTACTACGCAAAGTTGTTGTCGCACATCACTGTTGACGGCGGACTGGTCAGTCCTTCAGGAAGCGCCCCAACCGGTCGAGTGCTGCGGCGATGTCGTCGGTGGCGCCGGCGAAGGAGAAGCGAATCGTGCGAAGACCGCGCTCGGTGTCGAAGTCGAGTCCGGGCGCGATGGCGACGCCGGTCTCGGCGAGCACCCGCGCGCACCACGCCAGTGAGTCATTGGTCATATGACCGATATCGGCGTAGGCGTAGAAGGCGCCGTCGGCGGGCGCGAGTTCGGTGATGCCGATGCTCGGCAGCCCCTCCAGCAACAGCGCCCGGTTGCGCGCGTACCGGCGCACGTGCCCGTCCAGTTCATCTCTGGCTTCCGGCCCGAACGCGTGCACCGCGGCGTACTGGGAGATCGCGGGCGGGCACACGGTCATGTTCGACGCCAGCCGCTGCAGCGCGGGCCGCAGATCGGCGGGGGCGAGCATCCAGCCCAGCCGCCAGCCGGTCATCGAGAAGTACTTCGACACCGAGCCGACCACCACCGCCTGGCGGGAGAACTCCCAGGCCGAGGCCGTCGGCGTGCTCGCACCGTAGGTGATGCCGTGGTAGATCTCGTCGGAGATCAGCAGCGTGCCGTTGTCCTCGCACCAGCGGGCCAGGGCGGCCAGCTCGGCCGGGTCGATCATGGTGCCGGTCGGATTGGCCGGGCTCGCCACCACCAGGCCCGCAGGCGGTTCGGGTAGCGCCTCCAACATGGCGACGGTCGGCTGGAAGCGGGTCTGCGCGCCGCAGTCGAGCTCGACCACCTCGCAGCCGAGCGCGGTCAGGGTATTGCGGTAGGCCGGATAGCCGGGGCGGGCCACCACCACCGTGTCGCCTGCGTCGAACGCGGCGAGGAAGATCAGCGTGAACGCGCCGGAGGAACCGGTGGTCACCACCACTTCGTCCGGGTGTACGTCGCAGCCGTAGGTCTCGCTGTGGTGGCCCGCGATCGCCTCCCGCAGCGGCAGGATGCCGAAGGTCTCGGTGTAGCCGAGCAGCTCATCGTCGATCGCGGTCCTGGTGGCGCGCAGGACCGGCGCAGGCGCCTGCGTCGACGGCTGCCCCGCCGCGAGCACCAGCACATCACCGTGCGATCTGGCCCGTTCGGCGGCCGCCTTCCACACGTCCATCACGTAGAAGGGGGGAATGGTCGACCGGCGCGATTGTCTGGACACCAGGAAAACGGTAGAGCACCCGGTTGTAGTCGTTCACGGATATGGTCGGCAGAATGGCTCCGACAGCGAAGACGCAGCCACCGACCTGCCCCGAGGGGCTGCGTCGGGGCACGGGCGCGGGGGCCAGATGGAGTGGGTGAGGACGGCCGTACGACGGCGGGTCGGCGCGCGATCGGCCGACGCGCCGCCGGACCACGCCCGCATCGCGCCGCCCGCGCATCGCGCCACCGGCGATGAGTGGACCGACCGCGACACACCGAACGCAGGCACCACCGAGCCGACCACCGACGGCACGCCCACCCCAGACACCACCGAGCCGACCACCCACGGCACGCACACCTCTGGCACCACCCGGCCTGCCACCCACGACACACCCACTCCGCACACCACCGGACCAGCCACCCACGACACACCCACCCCAGGCACCGCGGAGTGGGCTGGCGACGATCTGCCTGCCGAAAGCGCTACCGCCCCGGCCCTCGTGCCCATGCGTCAAGCGGGCCGTGCCCGGCAGCTCTGGACCGCAAGGAGAAAACGGGGCATCGGACCCGCGGATCCCGGACGAACCGCCGGCGGTGCCACCTCCGATCCCGCGGCGGCCCAGGCAAACGCGGACTCGAGGGGCGAGCAGCCGCACGACGTTCACCGCGCGACAGCAGCCTCCGCGCGGGTGATCAACGGTCGCGTCCTGCCTTCGAACTGGCGCACCCAGGTCCCGGTGCGCGCCGGGATCGCCACCTGGGCCACCACCTGGGCTGACAAGCACCCGCTGGTCGGTGAACTCGCGGCCGAAGCGCGCGCCGGACAGTTCCGCACGTTGCTGTGGCAGCGCCCCCGCACGGCGGCCGAGGAACTCTGGCGCCGCGGACCGAGCCGCGAGCGAGTGCGGCAGGTGCTGATCGAACGCCGGGTGCTGATCGCCGGGGTCGCCGCCGTCGCGGTCTTCGTCGCCGCCGATGGGCAAACCGGGGACACGCCGACCGATCGCCCGCTGGCGCTCGGCGAGGCGCAGCACGTCGCGATCGCCTACATTCCGCAGCTGCCGCCGAATCCGCAATCGTCGAAGCGCCTGCTCGCCGCCATCGCCGCCGGGGAGAAGCGGCGTGAGGCCAAGGTCGTCGCCGCGGCGGCCCGTGCGACCCTGGAACGCGCCAAGGCCGAAGCCGCGGCCGCGGCGTCCGGCGAGTGGCAGGACTGGATGGGCCCGCGGGCGCCGGTGGTTCCCGGCGTCCTCGTACCCGGCTCGACCCCGTCCGGCGGTGGCTTCGCCCTACCTGCCAAGGGCGCGTTCACCTCCGGCTTCGGCCAGCGCTGGGGCACCATGCACCGCGGCATCGACATCGCCGCCCCCATCGGCAGCCCCATCTACGCGGTCGCCGACGGCACCGTCGTCGAGGCGGGCCCCGCCCAGGGCTTCGGCCTGTGGGTCCGCATCCGCCACGACGACGGCACCATCAGCATCTACGGCCACATGTACGACTTCTTCGTCTCCCAGGGCGAACGCGTCCCCGCGGGCATGCAGATCGCCCGCATCGGCAACCGCGGCGACTCCACCGGCCCACACCTGCATTTCGAGATCGTCCAGAACGGTCAGCACGTCGACCCCGCGGCCTGGCTGGCCCTGCACGGCCTCCGCCTGACTTAGTCCGACGCGGGCTGCGACATCGCATCGCCAACGACCCCGAGCAACACGCGGCCTATCGCCGCGCTGGCGTATCCATAGTCGTGCCAAACGGTCGAAATCGGGACCAGTAGCATGGTTTGTGACGGCTCAGCGCGGAGTCTGCGACCGGCACGTCCAGGTCACCGACCGGAACCCTCGAACTACACCCGCTCAGGGACGACAACCTCCGTCGCGCCGATATCGGTGCGGAAGTGGCTGCCGGGCAGCTTGATCTGGGCCAGGCGGGCGTAGGCGCGTTCGCGCGCCTCGGCCAGATCGGCACCGACGCCGACCACGTTCAGCACGCGCCCGCCCGCCGAGACCAGGGTCTTGTCCGCGCGCTGGGCGGTCCCCGCGTGCAGGACCAGGGTGTCGCCGTCGCCGGCGTCCTCGGCACCGGTGATCACGTCGCCGGTGCGCGGGCGGGCCGGGTAGTTCTCGGCGGCCAGCACTACGGTGATCGCCGCGCCGTCCTTCCAGCGCGGCGGCTCGACCTCGGCCAGGCGGCCGGTGGCGGTGGCGTGCAGCAGTTCGGCGAACGGGCTGTCGAGCAGAGCAAGCACCGCCTGGGTCTCGGGATCACCGAAACGGCAATTGAATTCGACGACGGCGGGACCGTTGGCACCGATGGCGAGACCCGCGTACAGCAGACCTGAGAACCCGCTCCCCCGGCGCACCAGCTCGGCGGCCACCGGCTTCACCACGTCATCGACGATCTCGGTCAGCGTCTCGGCGGGCAGCCACGGCAGCGGCGTGTAGGCGCCCATGCCGCCGGTATTGGGCCCGGAATCGCCGTCACCGACGCGCTTGTGGTCCTGCGCGGGCAGCAGTGGAACCACCGTCTCACCGTCGACCAGACAGAACAGCGACACCTCCGGCCCGTCCAGGAACGATTCCAGCAACACCGGATGCCCTTGCTCCAGCAGCTCGGCACCGTGATCGCGGGCCGCGCGCCGATCGGCGGTGACCACCACACCCTTGCCGGCGGCGAGACCGTCGTCCTTCACCACCCAGGTGGGACCGAAGCGGTCGAGCGCCGCGTCCAGCTCGGCCGGATTGTCGACGACCTCGCTGTGCGCGGTCCGCACACCCGCCGCCGCCATCACATCCTTGGCGAACGCCTTGGAACCCTCGATCCGCGCCGCGTCCGCCGACGGGCCGAACACCGGGAAGTCCGCCGCGCGCAGGGCGTCGGCGATGCCGAGCACCAGCGGCACCTCGGGTCCGATCACCACGAGATCGGCGGCAACCTCGGTAGCGAGCGCGACAACGGCCTCGGCCGAGCAGGGATCGACCGCGCGTAGCTCGGCGTACTGGCCGATGCCCGGGTTTCCCGGGGCGGCGACGACCGCGGTCACGGACGGGTCCCGGCGCAGCGCAAGGACGAGGGCATGTTCACGGGCTCCGGAACCGATGACGAGTACGCGCACGCAAAAGAGATTAGCCCCGCACTTCGCGCGAAGCGCGCACGCCCCATTTCACCGGCCCGACCCGCGAGCACGAGCCCGAGCTCACCCGCCCGCTCCGCCGTCGGGCACCAGGAATTCACCCGCGCACCCCGCCCGCAACGGGTTCGGTTGGGGGACAATGAACCTGGCGCGACATCCGGTCCGCCGGAGCACGGGCGAAGGGAGAACACCATGGGCCTGCTCGACGGGATGATGGGCAACGCGGGACGCATCGACCCCGCCGCCGCCCAGCAGGAATACGCCAAACTGTTCGGCCAGGGCGAGCAGGTGTACGCGGCGTTCCTGCTGGTCCGCGACGCCATGCTGTTCACCAACCGCCGCCTGATCATGATCGACAAACAGGGCGTCACCGGGCGCAAGGTGAGCTACCACAGCCTCCCGTACCGGTCGATCAGCCATTTCGCGGTCGAGACCGCGGGCACCTTCGACCTCGACGCCGAGCTCTACATCTGGATCGGCAGCGACACCGAACCGATCAAGCAGCGCTTCAACCGCCAGGTCGACATCTACGAGGTCCAGGGCATCCTGTCGCACTTCGTCGCGATCTAGTTAGGCTCGCGGCTATGGCATCCGTCTTCAGCGCGATCATCGCAGGACAGCTCCCCGGCCGCTTCGTCTGGACCGACGACGAGTTCGTCGCCTTCCTCACCATCGCCCCCGTCACCCAGGGCCACACCCTGATCGTGCCGCGCGCCGAGATCGACCAGTGGCAGGACGTCGACCCCGCCGTCATGGCCCGCATGACCGGTCTCGCCCAGACCATCGGCAAGGCCGTCCGCACCGCCTTCGACGCCCCACGCGCCGGCCTGCTCATCGCCGGTCTCGAGGTCCCCCACCTGCACACCCACGTCTTCCCCGCCTACACCATGGGCGACTTCGACATCTCCGGCGCCGACACCGACCCCACCCCCGAATCCCTCGACGAGGCCCACTCCAAGATCAAGGCCGCCCTCCGCGACCTCGGCTACGGCGCCAACGTTCCCGACTGATCCGGGATCGGGAACCGAATCGGCTCCGGCCGCGTCAAAGACTATCGAGAGCTGTTGCGCGGAAGAGGAGAGACGATGCGACTGGTCGGCCTGGTTGGCGGAGTGTTCGCGGTGTTCGTGCTCGCGGGATGTTCCGATGATGTGGTCGGGCAGCCCGAGGTCAGTGGGGCTCCGCTGACGAAGGAGCAGTTGTTCGATCCGTGTGGGGTGCCGGAGAGTGCGTTGGTCGCGGCGGGGGTTGATCCTGCGTCGAAGGACGACAATCCGTTCACCGTCGGACGCGACGACTGGAAAGGCTGTGACTGGTCAGCAGATGGCTACTACATCGGCATAATTTCTACGACCCACACGCTGGAGGAGTTCCGATCCAACGACCGCTTTCACGGTTTCCGTGACGTCACGATCGGGAATCGCCGCGCCGTCCAGCACTACGTTGGCTCACAAACACCGCCGAACGAGTGCCAGATCACCTTCGACACGAGCCAGGGCCGGGTGTCGGTATCAGCGATGAGGTTCCTGAGCAACAAGTCGACAACCGACCCCTGCGAGTGGGCAAACGCGGCAGCGCCACATTTCGTAGCGTTCCTGCCGCAGTAGCGGCCACGAAGCGGAAGGAAGAAACTCGATGACATCGCCGAACGAACTGGCCCAGCAGTTCCAGACGCTGGCAGGAGAAGCGGCAGCTGGTCGGCTCATCATCGAGTACGACGCCGCCGAGCGCTGCGCGAAGCTGTGCGACGACTACATCAACGACCTCAATGGCCTGGCCAGAAGAACTCAGCGCATGGTCACCATCGACTCGTTCGGCGACCTCAACTCCGCCAAGACACTCGCCAAAAAGTTCGCCGACCTGGCGGAAGGCGGCGAAGGTACCGGATCGTACTTCGATGCAGCCCGGCAACACATCGAAATCCTCACCCAAATGGCCGACATGTACCGCAAAGCCGGTGCCGCATACAAGAACTGCGACGAAGCGACCCAACTCGCCATCAGGCAGCAGACCACTCAGCTCGACTGATTCCGGGGGGATCCGATGACGTTCTCAGACTTCATGACCGCGCTGGGCAATGCCGCGTATACGGCGTCGAGCCCGTCCAGGATCGGCGACCGCGTCGCTTCGCTGTTCGACAGCGATATCGCCCCCACCGAGTCCGAGCTCACCGCGCAGGCCGACGGCAATCGCGAGCGCGCCGACCTCTATGCCGCCAACAGCACCTTGAGTGCGGGTTTCCGCGGCGAGTACGCACCGCAAGTGCTCGGTCCGGTGATGGAGAGCTTTCATGACATGTCGCACTCGCGGATCATGCAGTTCGTCGATTCGATCGATGTCGGCCAGATGAGCACGAGCATCGACGGCTGGAACCAGCTCGCCGACGACACGACCACCAAGGCCACCGCCTTTCACGACAGTATCCAGCGGGAAATGGAGCGGGGCTGGGCGGGCAGCGCGGCGACGCAAGCGCTGGCGAATACCAGGCAGTATCTGGCCGATATCCACCGGGTCGATCAGGCCGCCCGGCTCATCGCCAACAAGATGGCCGAAGCGCGCTCCGGATTCCAGCAGGTGAAGTATTCGGTTCCACACGAGTCGGAAAGCCAGACCGGCAGCAAGATGGGGCTGGTCGTCTCGTATCTGATGCCGGGCACACCGGTTCTGATGGACAGCGCCGCCACCGCGCGCGCCGAGGCGGCCCAGGCTGCCGCGCGCGAGGTGATGAACACCGTCTACAAACCGGTCGCCGTGCAATCCGACACCCAGGTCCCGAAGGTTCCCGCGCCGGCCAAGGCGCCTAGCGGCCAGCCTACCGACGACGGCACCCAGCGCCGATCCACCGACAACGGGTCGACCACCGACGGTTCGGTCAACGGCACCACCAACGGGACGACCCCCGGCGACCCGAACGCCACTACGCCGTCCGAGCAGGCGACCACCACTCCCGGCGACGACACCGGCACCGATGGCGACACCACCTCGTCCTCGGCCACCCCGAGCACCACCCCCGAGACCACCACCCCCAGCACAGACGACACCACCGCCGCGAGCACCACCGCACCCGGCGGCACCGCACCCGGCGGCACCACTCCAGGTAGCGGTCCGGGCGGAACCAGCACCGGCGGCCCAGGCGGTGGCGGCCCGAGCGGCCCGAGCGCGCCCGGCGCCGGTCAGGCGCTGCCCGGTGGCGGCACCCAGAATCCGCGCGCCGGCACCACCACGACCGCAGGCACGGCGGCGGGCCGCACCGGCATGCCCGGCATGATGGGCGCGCCTGGCGCCCGCGCGGGCAAGGACGACGAGGACGAGCACAAGGCCCCCGACTACCTGCGCGGCGTCCACGAAGAACTACTCGGCCCGGACCGCCCCCAGGTTCCGCCGGTGATCGGCGGCGACGCATGACCGAAGCCTGGGAGTTGACCCCGTTCGAATTCTGGGTCGCCTGGGACACCCTCGGCCGCGACCGGATGCCGTGGCCACTCACCTTCACCTCGGGCGTCGAGACCCAGCACGAGTTCGACCAGGAGTGCCGCCGGGCAGCGGATTCGCTGATCGCCAAGATCGGCTCCGACGAGTCGCTCTACCACGCGCTGCACGCACTCGCCCACCCTGAGTTACGGGTGGAGCTGTTCGGCCACCGCTTCGACGGCCGCACCAGAATGATCCGGGCCTGCGCCGCCACCGAATCCGGCAACGGCGTCGTCGCCGCCCAGCTGCCCGGCCCCGAATACGGCCAAGGTGGCAATATCCTGATCTACCTGCGCACCGCGGCCGCCGTCACCCAGCGGCTGGTCACCGTCCTCCCCACGGTCGCCGCAGGCAAGCACGACGGCTTCAACCTCCACCGCGACGAACTCTCCGGCCCCCACCCCACCGGCTCCCGCCGCACCCCCGCCGAACTGGCCACCCGCTTCCTGCAACGCCCCTTCCGCACCTACGCCGAGTTCCGCGCCGACCTCGGCCCAGCCCTCGACGGCTGGAAGGAAGGCGGCACCCGCCTCCAGATCGTCGACTACACCAACGACGGCCGCTACCTGTTCCGCGAAGGCGACCGAATCGAAGCCCGCCCCGTCACCACTCCCCAACTCACCACAGCCCTCGACGACCTCATCGAACAGACCATCAGCTCTCGCCAATCAGCCTGGTAGACAAGACTCTTCAGATGCCGTCAGCAGCGCACCTACGAGTTCCGGATATGAGCTCAGCTCAGCCTCCAGCAGACATACGCTCGTCCTCACAGCCTGCCCACCAGTTCCCGAATCTCACGCCACGCCTCGGCGGGAACCCGCGCAGACTCGCCCGGATCGATCCGTTCGACCACCTCGCTCAGCCGTCCACGATCGGCGAGCTCGAGCGCAACCGCAGCGCGCAGCACCGCGACCAGCAGATCGCCGGGATGGAGATCACCCGATACCAGGGGATCCTCGTCGAGCTCTGCCATCACTCGCCGCCGAAGCACCGTGACCGACACCCGCTGCGAGACAAGGATTCGCAGGTCCTCCACGCGCAGTTCCCGGATCGGCGCGCGCCGGAGATCATGCACCCTGCGGATCAACCGGGTAGCGCCGGGCCCCGGATCCGGCCACGCACCCTCGACCCGCTCGATGGTCACCGGCCGCGGCTGACCCCGACTCACCGATCCCTCACAGCGGTCGACGCTCGACGAAACAGAGCTCGGCAGGCCGACCGTCGGCGCTCGGTGTGGCGAGCTCGTAGGTCGTGATCTGGCCCGCCGAAACGCTGTCGACTCGATAGCCGATTCTGTTGACGGCGTAGTTGGAGGTTCCGGCAAGAGGGCCGTTGGTGAAACACCGAAGCCTCTCGAACTCTGCAATACAGTTCGAGAGGCTTCGGGATGTGAGCCCCCTGTCAGGATTGAACTGACGACCTTCGCTTTACAAGAGCGGTGCTCTACCACTGAGCTAAGGAGGCGGGTTGGTGCGGCCCCGGAGGGCAGCGACCATCATAGCGGGGCGCTGCGGCCGCGTGGCATCGGTAGGAGCCACGCGGCCGCACGCTCAGCTGGGTCCCGGCGCAGTATCGGTGTTACTGCTCAGGACTGGGCGCGGGCCGCATCGTCGGCGGCCATCGCGTCGCGCAGGCTCTTGGGACGCATATCGGTCCAGTTCTTCTCGACGTACTCGACGCACGCGGCCCGGCTCTCTTCGCCGAACACGACGCGCCAACCCGCCGGGACCTCCGCGAACGCGGGCCACAGGGAATGCTGCTCTTCGTCGTTGACCAGAACGAAGAAGCGGCCGTCCTCGTCGTCGAAGGGGTTGGTGCTCAATTTCACCTCACTGGATACTGGCGCTGTGTACGGGATCGCGCCGGGCGCTCACCCGGGCGTTGTGTCGACACTAGCAAGGCTGACGTTACGCGTTGGTGGTTACCTCGGCCTCGGCTGTCAAGCAGCGAAGAAATCGAGGAGGATCTTGTTGACCGCCTCGGGACGTTCCAGGTAGCCGTAGTGGCCGGTGTCGGGGATCTCCTGGTACCTGGCGCCCGGAATGGCGTCGGCGACCTCCCGCGACAGGTAAGGCGGGATCATTCTGTCATCGGCGAAGCCGATTGCCAAGCACGGCACCGTGATCGCGCGGTAGGCGGCCACCCGGTCGAACTCGTGGTCCATGGCCCGCTGGGCCCGGATTCCGGGGGTGGGGGTGCCGCCGGTGAACTCGAACAGGTCGAGCCAGTCGCGGGCGGCGTTGGTGTCGGCCATGGTGGCCGGTGACAGATTCATCACGGCGGTCAGCGCGGCCTCGAACTTGGGCGGCAGCTTGATCCCGGCGGTGTCGAGGTCCTGCTCGCCTGCGCCGAGGGTCTTCTGGAACTGGTCGAGCCTGCCGTGGCCCGCCATGAAGACAGCCTTCTTGACCAGGTCGGGCCTGGCCAGGGCCAGTTCCTGAGCCACGCGGGCGCCCATGGAGGTACCAGCCACCAGGGCGGGGCCCTCGTCGAGGAATTCGATCAGCGCGGCGGTGTCGGCCACCAATTCCTCGATCCGGATGCTGCCGCCGCCCTCATAGGACGGCGCGATGCCGCGGTTGTCGAACACGCAGACGCGATAACCGGCCGCGACCAGCGCGGGAACCTGGTGCAGCTCCCACACCCGGCCCGGCGAACCGGTGCCCATGATCAATACCACCAGCGGTCCGCCGCCCTTGACGTCGGTGCCCTTGGTACGGTCGCCCTTGACTTGATAGTTCAGTGCGATGCCGTTCACCGTGGCCAGTGGCATGAAACAAACCTCTCTGCGGGGTTGAGCTGTCCGACCCTCCACGGTAACGGGAGCACGCCGACACCGCACCGGGGCGGGGTGGTCGGGCCGGGAGTTCATCGACTGTGCACCGACGCCCGATACTATTGACTACTCGCACGCCGCAGCGTTTGGAATTCGGGAGGAAGTACCACTATGGCCGCCAAGAGCAGCGCCAACGACATCGCCGACGACGAGCTCGAGCCACTGGCCGACGAAACCGCTCGCCAGGCACAGCGCGTCGTCGCGGCATACGCTGAAGACGCCGACGAGTGCCGGATGCTGCTGTCGATGCTCGGCATCGGCCCCAGCTGACCCTCCCCGACGACCACAATCACAAAGCGGAACCCTGCGACGCGCAAAGGATGCGTGAGTGGACCAGATGATCGATAAACAGTCCAACGACCGCCCGTCCGAGAACAGCGAATCCGTCGCGCCCACACCGAGCGGGGCGGGTTCCGGTTTCGTGGTCGTCGCGAACCGGCTGCCGGTCGACCTCGAGCGCCTGCCCGACGGGACGACCCGCTGGAAGCGCAGCCCCGGCGGCCTGGTGACCGCGCTGGAGCCGGTGCTGCGCAGCAACAAGGGGGCGTGGGTCGGCTGGGCAGGCGTCCCCGACGTCGAGATCGAGCCGATCATCGAGGACGGTCTCGAACTGCATCCGGTGCCGCTGACGGCGCAGGAGGTCGAGGACTACTACGAGGGCTTCTCCAACGGCACGCTGTGGCCGCTGTATCACGACGTGATCGTGCGCCCGGTCTACGACCGGGCCTGGTGGGCCGCCTATGTCGAGGTCAACCGCAGGTTCGCGGAGGAGACCGCCAAGGTGGCCGCCGAGGGCGCCACCGTGTGGGTGCAGGACTACCAGTTGCAGCTGGTGCCCAAGATGCTGCGGATGCTGCGGCCCGACCTGACCATCGGCTTCTTCCTGCACATCCCGTTCCCGCCGGTCGAGCTGTTCATGCAGATGCCGTGGCGCACCGAGATCGTGGAGGGCCTGCTCGGCGCCGATCTGATCGGGTTCCACCTACCCGGCGGCGCGCAGAACTTCCTGTATCTGGCGCGCAGGCTGGCCGGGCAGCCCACCTCCCGCGGCACCGTCGGGGTGCGTTCCAAACTAGGTGTGGTGCAGGTCGGGTTCCGCACGGTGCGGGTCGGCGCGTTCCCCATCTCGATCGACTCGGCCGAGCTCGACGAGCACTCGCGGCGCCGTTCGGTGCGTGAACGGGCCGCCAAGATCCGCGCCGAACTCGGCAATCCGAAGAACATCCTGCTCGGGGTCGACCGGCTCGACTACACCAAGGGCATCGACATCCGGCTCAACGCGCTGCAGGAGCTGCTGGAGGAGGGCAGGGTCGACCCGGCCGACACCGTGATGGTGCAGCTGGCGACGCCGAGCCGGGAGCGCGTACAGAGCTACATCAAGATGCGCGGCGATATCGAACGCCAGGTGGGCCGGATCAACGGCGAGTTCGCCAGGGTCGGGTACCCGGTGGTGCACTACCTGCACCGCCCGATCCCCCGCGACGAGCTGATCGCCTTCTTCGTCGCCGCCGACGCCATGCTGGTGACGCCGCTGCGTGACGGCATGAACCTGGTCGCCAAGGAGTACGTGGCCTGCCACAGCGATCTCAACGGCGCCCTGGTGCTGAGCGAGTTCACCGGCGCCGCGGCCGAGCTGCGCCAGTCCTACCTGTGCAATCCGCACGATCTGGACAGCGTCAAGGACGCCATCGTCGGCGCGCTCGACGACGACCGCGACACCAGGCGCCGCCGGATGCGCTCGATGCGCCGCCAGGTGCTCACCCACGATGTCGAACGCTGGGCGCGGGCCTTCCTCGACTCGCTCTCGCACGGCAGCATCGCCGGGTCCGCGCTGCTCAGCGAGGACCAGGACGTGTTCCGCGGCTCGCGCTGAGCGCACACAGCGACTTCACAGCCGAGGTCCAGCGACCTCCCAGCGCGGTGGTGGACCATGGGATCCATGACCGGTGTGCCTGAGACGCCCGAAGCGCGGGTGCTCGTCGTCGACGACGAACCGATGATCGTGGAACTGCTGGCGGTGAGCCTGCGCTATCAGGGCTTCGAGGTCGCTACCGCCGCCGACGGCGCCGAGGCCCTCGACAAGGCGCGCTCGTTCCGGCCGCAGGCGCTGATCGTCGACGTGATGATGCCCGGCATGGACGGATTCGGCCTGCTGCGCAGGTTGCGCGCCGACGGGATCGACGCGCCGGTGCTGTTCCTGACCGCCCGCGACGAGATCGAGGACAAGATCACCGGCCTCACCCTCGGCGCCGACGACTACGTCACCAAGCCGTTCAGCCTCGAGGAGGTGGTGGCCCGGCTGCGGGTGATCCTGCGCCGCTCCGGTCAGACCGCGCCGAAGAAGGCGGGCACTCGGCTGCGCTTCGCCGACATCGAGCTCGACGACGACACGCACGAGGTGTGGAAGGCGGGCGAGCCGGTGGCGCTCTCGCCCACCGAGTTCACCCTGCTTCGCTACTTCATGGTGAACGCGGGCAGCGTGCTCAGCAAGCCGCGCATTCTGGATCACGTGTGGCGCTACGACTTCGGTGGCGAGGTCGGCGTGGTGGAGACGTATGTGTCGTATCTGCGCAAGAAGGTCGACACCGGCGAGCAGCGGCTGATCCATACCCTGCGCGGCGTTGGATACGTGATGCGGGAGCAGGCGACTCGGTGAGAACCGGCCCGCTCTCGGCGATCCCGCTGCGGGTAACTCTGGTACTGACGCTGGTGGCGCTGGCCGGATTCGGTTTGGTCGCTTCGGGTTTCGTGGTGACCAAGGCCATGGAGAACTCGCTGCGCAACCGCACCGACCAGCAGCTCATCGATGCCGCGATGGAGTGGGAGCGACGGGTGGGGATCCCGGCGCCGCTCCCCTCGCCCGCGCCGGATTCGCAGCCGCCCGGCCGGTACTACGTGCATGCCGAGAGCACGGACGGCACCAGGAATATCACCCTGGACAATGTCTTCGGTACCGACGCCGAGCCCGCACTGCCCGATCCGCCTGCGCTGCAGCCGGTCACGGTCGGTTCGGTCGGCGACGCGTCGGAGCAGTGGCGGGTGCTGACGGTGAACGGCCATCGCGCGACGGCCACGGTGGCCTGGCCGCTGGCCGAGAACACCGAGACGGTCCGCGATCTCATCGTGCTCCAGCTGATCGTCGGCGCGATCGTGCTGATCGCCCTTGCCGTCGCGGCCTATTTCGTGGTGCGCGGCAGCCTGCGCCCGTTGCGCCGGGTCGAGGCCACCGCGGCCGCCATCGCGGGCGGTGAACTGCACCACCGGATTCCGGTGCGCGGCAACGACACCGAGGTCGACCGGCTGTCGCGGTCGCTGAACACCATGCTCACCCAGATCCAGCAGGCCTTCGCCGCCACCGAAGCCTCCGAGACCGCGGCGCGCGAGTCCGAGGCGCGGATGCGGCGCTTCGTCGCCGATGCCAGCCACGAACTGCGCACCCCGCTCACCACCATCCGCGGTTTCGCCGAGCTCTACCGGCAGGGCGCCACCGGTGACCCGGCCATGTTCATGAACCGCATCGAGCACGAGGCCCAACGCATGGGCCTGCTGGTGGAGGACCTGCTCATGCTGGCCAGGCTCGACGCGCAACGCCCCATCGAGCTGCGCCCGGTGGACCTGCTCGCCGTCGCGGGCGATGCCGTGCACAGCGCCCGCGCGGCGGAGGCCGCCGCAGGCGAACACCGCCCGATCACCCTGGAGATCGCCGACGGTGCCGGCACCCTGGAAGTGCTCGGCGACGAACACCGTCTGCGCCAGATCCTCACCAATCTGCTCACCAACGCCCACACCCACACCCCCGACGGGACGGCCGTCACCGTCCGGCTCACCCCCGCCGAGAACGAGGTGCGCATAGCGGTCGCCGACACCGGCCCCGGACTCGCTCCCGACGAGGCGGCCCGCGTCTTCGAGCGCTTCTACCGCACCGACACCTCACGTACCCGCTCCAGCGGCGGGACGGGGCTTGGGCTGTCCATTGTGGCGGCACTGGTCGCGGCCCACGGGGGTGAGGTATCGGTCGAGGAGACCCCCGGCGGCGGAGCCGCATTCCTGGTCCGGCTCCCCCGCGACGGCCGCTGATCGGGCCCTCCCCGATCCGGCACCTGGTCACCAGGCTCTGGCGCAGAATCCTTCTCGGGGAATGCTTACCTGAGAGCCTACTGATCAACCGACCAGCCGTGATGCCTGACGCACGTCAGACCGGGGTGACCTGGGAGACCAGCCAGCGGTCGTCGGATTTGTCGAGGGAGACGCGGACCCGGCTGCCCGAGGTGGTGCCGTCGGGGGTGTCCTTGCTGGTGGTCAGCTGGTTGAGGTAGAGCAGCACGACGGCGTGGTCGGGGTCGGCGGAGATGACGGCTTCGGCCTGGGTGGTGGCCTTGACGGTGAGCTGCTTCTCCTTGGCGCCGGGGGCGATAGCCTCCCGGATCAGCTGCAGGTAATCGTTGCGGAACGACTCGGTGAGCCCGTCGGCCGCCCGGACCAGCTCGGTGTCGACGGTCGCCGGTTCATAGGTGAACATGGCGCTGACGGTGCGGCCGGCCGTGCTCATCGCGTCGGTGCGGGCCTGTTCGGTGCGGTCGTGCTGCCAGAGCTGGTAGCCGCTGACGCCGAGCACTATCGCGGCGATCAGGCCGAGCGCGGCGAGGCCGCCGAACACGTACTTCATCCACTTGCTCATCCGACGAACTCCACCTTCGACACTGTCATCCCGGTGTCGTCGTTGGACACCGTGATCCGGAACCGGTACTGGCGCGCCTGCGGCTCGGGTGAACCGTTGTTGCTCACCGTCTGCTTCGCGGCGACGAGGACCTGCGCGGATTCGTCATCGGCGGTGACGATGCCCGATTCGGCGATCTCACCGGTGGACACCACGTTCGCCTGCTTGACGACTTCGGTGAACGGATCGACCCGACCGTCGAACTCGGTCTTGAAGTCGCCGGAAGCCACCGCCAGGATCCGGTCGATGTCCGCCTCGGCGGTGTCGGCGCGAATGGTGGTCAGGTTCAGCACCGCCTGGCGGGCGGTCTCGGTGTACTGGGCGCGCAGGTCCTCGTCTCGGTTCGCCGAGTGCGCGGTGAACGCGGCGAACCCGGCGCCGACGATCAGCGCCAACACGAGCACGATGGCCGCGGCGAGAGCGAGGACGGGACCGGGTGAGCGGCGGGCATCGCCCGCGGAATCCGGGGCGTCGGGCTCGGTGGTCGAGATCGCGCCCCCGAGCTTCACCGTGTCGTCCGCGAGCGTCACCGTGGCATCGGCGGGCTTCACCTTCGCGTCGGCGAGCTTCACGGTCTCGGCGGTGGAGCTCACCAGCTTCCCGGTGTCGTCGCCGGACGGCACGTCGTTATCGGCGAACTTCACCGTCTCGGCAGCGGGGTTCACCGTCGCCTCGGTGAGCTTCACCGTGTCGCCGGTCGCTGATGCTGTTTCGCTCTTACCGATGCTGATCGTCTCGGCCGCCTTCTCCTCGACCGGCGGCCCGGCCGAGCGTGCGGCCCGCCTGCGCGGGCGGCGGTTGTCGTTGTCGTTCATCGTTGCTGCTCCTCCAACATCGCCTGCCAGCTGGCCGGAACGGTGCCCGACCCGTCCGCGGCGATGTCGCCTTGGCGGTATGTGCGTCCGTCGGTGCCCAGATAGCTGCCGGTGGACGGATCATAAGGGCGCGCTGCGGCGGGGGTCACACCGCCCGTCGATGCGCCTGCCGGTGCCGAGGCCGGAGCGACCGGTTGGACCGGGCCGAACGGCGGGTTGTTGCCTTCCGGCACGAACCCGGTGCGGCACAGTTCGGGCGTTGGTGCCCGGACGCCGGGGAACTCCATGCACGGAGTGTTGCGGATACCGCGTACTGCGATGTTCGAGTCCTGCGGCACCTTGCAGTACAGGTCGGGCGGGGTGTCCACCTGCTCGAGTTCGCTCGGCTGTCGCCACTGGTCCGCGGGCAGGAACCCGGTGGTGCAGGCGGGCGGGTCGTGGACCACGGTCATGAAGTCCACCATCACGCCGTACTGGATCGGCCCGCGGATCGCTGTCCGCAGGGCGGCGATCAGCGGCGGGAACACGACCATCAGCTGTTCCAGGCTCGCGTGGTAGGTCACGCCGACCTGCCCGAGGCTCACCAGGTTGGCGGCCAGCAGCGGCAGGGTGGGCCGCAGATCCTGGAACTGCTTGTTCACGGTCTCCATCGCCGACGGGCTGTTGTTCAGCAGATTGCGCAGGGCCGGATCGTGCTCACGCAACTGGTCGGTGACCGTGGCCAGATCCGCGGTCCAGGACCGGATGTCGTCCGCGGAGCGGGTCTGGGTGTCCAGCAGCGGCCCGATCTGGTCGAGCAGCTTCTTGGTCGGTTCGATATCGGTTTCGGCCTGCTGCACGAGCAGCGCCGCCGAGTCGATGAAACGCTGCAGGTCGGGTCCGGCACCGTTGAACGCCTGGAACGCCTCGTCGATCACCTGCGCGAGGCGGGTATCGGCGACGGTGGCGAGCAGCTTGTCGGCCTGATCGAGCATCGCGCCGACATCCTGGGGCAGGTGGGTGCGCTGCTCCGGGATCACCGAGCCGTCGCGCAGAAAGCTGTCGGCGGGCTGTTCGGTCGGCACCAGGTCGACGTATTGTTCGCCGATCGCCGAAACGCTGCGGACCCACGCGCTCGAGTCCGAGGGCACCTTGTAGTCACTATCGATCGAGAGATCCGCTTCGACACCCGCGGTCGTGAGGCGGACCGCCTCGACCTTGCCGATGTTCTGCCCGCGGTAGGACACGTTGGCGGTGGGATAGAGCCCGCCGGTGGCGGCCAGCTGCACCGTCACCGCGTACCGGCCGATCCCGAACATCGCGGGAACCTGCAGATAGGTGCTGCTCATCACGGCCAGACCGATCACCGTGAGCACCGCGAAGATCCCGAGCTGAATGCGTACGAACCGGGTGAGTTTCATCGACCCGCCCCTTCCTGGCCGGGCAACGGCACCGTGAGACCGGGGATGGCGGGCAGGCCAGGGATCGGCGGCAAGCCGGGCACGGTGGGCGTCGGCCCGGTACTCGGTGGCTCCAGCGGCCCGGTGGCCGGGTTGCCCGCGTCGGTGGCGGTGGTCGGCGCGAAGGTACCGATGACGCCCTCGACACCACCGAACCGTCCGCCGAGCGGCGTGCCGGTTAGCCAGTTGCTGTCCAGGCGCTTGCCGGTCATGTCGACGGTGATGAACAGGTTCATGTAGTCGCCGAGGATGGCGTTGTCGATGTTCCTGATCGGGAACGGGAAGGTCGGCAGGATGCCAAGCGCGTCGATCAGGTTGGTGCCGGTGTCGGCCAGCGTCTGCAGCACCGGGCCGAGACTGCGGATGTTGGCCACCAGGTCGTCGCCGCTGGTCCGGATGAGTCGCTCGCTGACATCACCGAGCTCGCCGAGCGCGATGATCGCCGCGGTGATGTCGGCCGACCGGTCGGCCAGCGCGGTGACCGCGGGCTGGATCTGTTCGATCGCCTCGGCGATCACCTCGCGCTGTCCGGCGAGTTTGCCTGCGAGCTGGTCCAGGCCCTCCATCGCCGCGATGATGCTGCCGGTCTGGCGTGCCAGACCGGTGGTCAGCTCGTTGAGCTGGGGCAGCAGATCGGCGATCTCGGCCTCCCGACCACTGACCATCGCGTTCAGTTCGGTGGTGATCGTCTCGAGCTGCGCGATACCGCCGCCGTTGAGCACCACCGACAACGACGACAGCACCTGCTCGGTGGTCGGATAGGCACCGGCCCGGTCGAGCGGGATGACGTCGCCGCCGCGCAACTGGCCGGTCGGCGCGACATCGGTCGGCGCCGACAGTTCGAGATGGTTGCTGCCGAGCAGACTGGTCTGGCCGATCTTGGCGACGGCGTTGGCGGGCAGGCGCACATCGGGGTTGAGCGAGACCGTGACCAGCGCGTGCCAGTCCTCGACCTCGATCCCGGTGACGTTGCCGACCTCCACGTCGTCCACCCGCACCGGCGAATTGCGGGTCAGGGTCGTGACATTGGGCATCTGGATCCGCACCGTGTAGGACCCGGCCATGCGGCCTTCCGAGCCAGGCAGCGGCAGGGAGTTGAGCCCGTCCCACTGGCATCCGGTGGTGCCGAGCGCGACGGCGACGCCGACGGCCATCCCGGCGAGTACGCGTTGCCGACGCCGGCTCATGACCGCCTCGATTCTGGGCCGACGGGAGCTCGACGACGGATTGCCGTTGATATTCACCGCTGTCCTCCTGGAACTGCGAGCCCGGCCAAGCCCTCGGGCACGGTGATCGGGACCGCGGGCGGCGGGTTCTGCTGGACCCGCCCGGCCAGGCTCGGGTCGCTGTAGACCAGCTGATCGGGGAAGGCGGTCACGCTGCTGGCCGGATTGACCATGATCGGCGCGTAGTTCATCGCCAGCGAGCTGATCACCGGGGCCAGGAACTCCGCGCACAGATCGGCGGACTTGTCGGATTCGTTCATCTCGAGCGCCCGGATTGAACCACACAGGAACGACAGCGGATTGGCGGTGTTGTTCAGCGACACCGCGCCGCTGAGCGTGCCCTGGGCGGGTTTGTAGATCTGGTAGAAGTTCACCATCGCGGTCGGCGCGCCGTGCAGCACCCGTTCGATCTCGGGTCGCTTGTCGACCAGGGTCTGGGTGACGTCGGCGAGCCGCTCGACGCCCTCGGTGAGCTCGCCGCCGGTCCCGTCCAGGAAGCGCTGCACATCGGCCAGTGCGATGTCAAGGCTGTCCAAGCCGTTGCCGAGGTCCTCCGAGGCACCGGCGAGCACCGACGACACCGAGGCGAGCCGGCCACTGAACTGCACGATCTGCTCATTGCTCGCCGACAGCACCTCCACGAATTTCTGCAGGTTGCGAATGGTGCCGAACAGGTCGGTCCGGCCGTCGGACAGGGTCGTCAGCGTCGCGGACAGCTCGCGCAGGGTGTCGCGGAACTTCTGGCCGTTGCCGTCCAGGTTGTCGGCCGCCGTGTTGACGAACCGGCCGAAGGAGCCCTGCTCGTCGTCACCCACCGGGCCGAGCGCTGCCGACAGCTTGGTCAGCTCGCTCTTGATCTCGTCCCACTCCACCGGCACCGCGGTGCGTTCCAGCGGAATCAGGGCGCCGTCGGTCAACTTCGGGCCGCCGGTGTAGGCAGGCGCGAGCTGCACGAACCGCGCCGACACCAGCGACGGCGCGATGATCACCGCGCGCGCGTCGGCGGGCAGGTCGACGCCGCTGTCGATGCTCATCCGCACCCGCACCTGGCCTTCGCCCGGTTCGATCGAGTCGATGCTGCCGACGGTGACGCCGAGTACGCGCACCTCGTCGCCCGCGTAGAGGCCGGTCGTCGAGGTGAACGACGCGGTCACCGTGTTCTTACCCGCGCCGGTCACCAGGTAGACGCCGACGGCGACCAGCGCGGCGATCACCACCAGCGCCCCGGCGATCGTCCAGCGCGGCAGTTCGCGCACCTGCTCGGTCACGTTCATCGCGGCGGATCCTGTTCGGCGGGACGGATGTAGGGCGGCGTCGGGTGGGTGAAGGCGTCGATCAGGTCCTGGGGCAGGTGTTCGGGCCAGACCAGCGCGTCGACGAGGGTGCGCAGCTGGGTACTGGTCGCGTTCACCACGTAGGCGTTGAACCACGGCCCGTTGCCGACCTGCTCGCCGAGCGCGGCGGCGTAGGGGCCGAGTCCGTCGAGCGCGTCGCTGAGGTTCTGTTTGTTGCGCTGCAGCAGGGCGAGAACCGAGTTCAACCGGTCGAGCACCGGCTGCATCTGCGGTTCGTTGTCGGCGACCAGACCCGAAAGCTGCCTGGACACATCGTCGACATAGACGACGAGCTGGTTGATCGCCGCGCGACGCCGGTCCAGCTCACCGAGCAGTTCGTTGCCGTCGAGGAGCAGCGTGTTGAGCTGGGTGCTGCGGTCGGCGAGGATCTTGGTGACGTTCTGGGCTCTGGCCAGCAGATCGGTCAGCGCCTGATCGCGCACGTTGATGCTGCGCGACAGGGCGGTGACGCCGTCGAGCGCGTCGCGCAGCGGGCCCGGAGTGTCGGCGAAGGCGGCCGAGAGCGTGTCCAGGGTCTGGTCGACCTGGTCCAGGTCCAGGTCGCGCACGGTCGCGCCGAGCTCGCCCAGCGCCTCGTTCAGCGAGTACGGCGAGGTGGTCCGCTCGACGGGAATGGTGTCGTCGGCATCGATCGCGCCGGGACCGGTGGGCACCACGTCCAGCGACTTGCGGCCGAGCACCGTGTTGGTCTTGATCGCGGCGGTCGTCTTCTCGCCGAGCACGATCGACTCGTCGAGTTCGAACTGCACCAGCACCTTGTCACCGTCGAGCGAGACCTGTCGCACCTCACCCGAGCGCACACCGGCCACGTGGACCGGATCGCCCGGTACGAGGCCGCCCGCGTCGAGGAAGTTCGCGGTGAAGGTGGCACCGGAGCGGATGAAGGGCAGCTCGGTGAACTGCAGGGTCGCGAGTGAGATCGTCACGGCGAGGACGACGCCGACGACTCCGATCGTCGCGGCCGACGATTTGTTCTCATTCATTGGGCGTGCACCTTCCGGTCGAGTGCGCACCCGGCAGGCCGACTTCCATCGGTGTGCCGTCCGGCCCGTCGACCAGGAGGACAGTCCCGCAGATGTACAACTGCAGGAACGATCCGTAGGCGCCGATCCGGATGAGCTTCTTGTAGGTGTCGGGCAGCTTGCCGAGGACCCACTCGATGTGATCCGAACCGTTGTCGAGGTTCGTGGCCAGCCTGCCGGTCTGCTCGATGGTGTTGCGCAGGTCGGGGCGTGCCTGCACGAGCAGGTCGTTGACTTCCTGGGTGGCGCCCGCGATCCGCGGCAGCGCGGCGCCGATCGGGTCACGCTGCGCGGACAGGTCGCTGACCAGGCGCTGCAGGTCCTCGATGGTGGTGGCGAACTGGTCGCCCCGTTCGTCGATGGTGGCCAGCACGGTGTTCAGGTTGTCGATCACGCTGCCGATCAGCGCGTCCCGGTCGGCCAGCGTCTTGGTGAAGCTGCCGCCGCTGTTCAGCAGCGAGACCAGGGTGCCGCCCTGTCCTTGGAAGATCTGCAGCAGGGCCGCGGTGAGGTCGTTCACCTGGGCGGGGTCGAGGCCGCGCAGCAGCGGTTTGAAGCCGCCGAGCAGCAGGTCCAGGTCGAGCGCGGGCTCGGTCTGGTCGCGGCCGATGGTCTCACCGTCGTTGAGCCGCCGGGCCGAGCCAGGGCCCTCCAGTAGTTCCAGGTACCGGTCGCCGACCAGGTTCTCGTATTTGATCGCGGCCCTGGTGCTGGCCAGCACGGCGTACTTGCTCTCGACATCGAATTCGACATGCGCGAAGTTGTCGTCGCCGACCTTCACCGAGGTCACCGAGCCGACCGGCACGCCCGCGATGCGCACCTTGGCGCCGGGCAGCATGCCCGACGAGCTGGTGAACACCGCGCGATAACCGTTCTCGCTGGCGAAACGGGCCTGACTCAACACGATCGCCAGGCCGGCGAACACCAGGGTCATCACCACGGTGAAGATCCCCAGTTTGATCGTCGTCGCCGTATTCTTCACTCCGTCACTCCCGGCAGTCCGCCCAGCAGCAGCTGGAAAACCTTTGGTACACCGTTGAATTCGGGCGAACCGGTCCGGGGCGCGTAGGGCGCGCCCTCGTTGGTGTCGGTCACGAGATAGTCGGCGTGGCTGTTCGGAACCCGATCGACCACACCGTCACAGCGTGGTCCGCCGGTGGCGTTCACCTTCGGCAGGTCGTTGGGGTAGGTGTACGGCGTGGCGCCGAACATGAAGTTGGTGTTCATGCCGACACCGGGCAGCCTGCCACCGAACATCTCTTCCGCGGTCGGCATCAGCGGGCCGAGGCCGTTGATGACGCAGCCGAGTGCGGGCGCGTAGTCGAACAGCAGCGCGGTCGTCGGCCGCAGCAGATCGAGCGCGGTCACCAGATCGTATTCGTTCTCGCGCAGGACCGAGCCGACGGTGTCGGACAGCCCGATCACATTCACCAGGACATTGTCGAGCTGTCCCTGCATCTCGGTGATTGTTCGCGAGGTCTCGGTCGCGTTGTCGACGGTGCGCAGCAGCGGGTCGGTGACCTCGGCGTACAGACCGGTCACCGCGGCGGTCTTGTCCAGATCCGATTCCAGCGTTGGCAGATAAGGATTCATCTCCCGCAGATAGCGATCCGAACGAACCAGCAGATCGCCCATCTTGTCGCCCCTGCCTTCCAGAGCGGTGCCGAGCGCGGTCAGCGTGGCATTGAGCTTTTCCGGCTCCACCTGCGCGAGCACATCGGACAGATGCTGGAACAGGGTGTTGAACTCGACCGTCACCGAGCTTGCCGCCACGGTGCTGCCCGGGGCCAGCGACGCGGCCGACGGCTGCTCGGGGACGATGAAGTTCACGTACTTGGCGCCGAACACCGTGGTCGAACGGATATCGACACCGGCGTTGGCAGGCACCAGCTTCAGCTGGTCGGGGTCGACCGCCAGCCGCAGCTGAGCGCCGTCGTCGCGCAGGTCGATGTCGGTGACGCGGCCGATCTCGACGCCACGCACCTTCACCTTGGCGTCGGGGTCGAGCACCAGGCCGGTGCGCGGGGTGTCGATCAGCACGACGGCGGTGTTGGTGAACGCGCCCTGGAACAGGGCGATCGCGAGCGAGGCGCCCGCGACCAGTAGGCCGACCAGTGCGAGCGCCGCGAGCTTGCGCCCGAGCCCGCCCTGCAGTGCGGCAACAAACCGATTGGTTTCCATCGCGTTATCCCGAGAGGTGGAAGTTGCCGGAGGTGCCGTAGATGGCCAGCGAGATCAGCAGGGTCACCGTGACCACCGCGACCAGCGAGGCCCGCACCGCGTTACCCACCGCGATACCGACGCCGACCGGACCGCCCGCGGCGGTGAAGCCGAAGTAGGTGTGGATCAGCATCACGGCCAGCGCCATGACGATCGCTTGCGCGAACGACCACAGGATGTCGCTCGGTATCAGGAAGGTGGAGAAGTAGTGGTCGTAGACGCCCGCGGACTGGCCGTAGATCACCACCGTCGCGAAGCGGCTGGCCAGGAAGGAGGCGATCACCGCGAGCGCGTAGAGCGGAATGATCGCGATCAGGCCCGCCAGCACCCTGGTGCCGACCAGGAACGGCACCGGCCGGATCGCCATGGATTCCAGCGCGTCGATTTCCTCGGCGACCCGCATGGCGCCCAGCTGGGCGGTCGCGCCCGCGCCGATGGTGGCGGCCAGGCCGATGCCGGAGATCACCGGCGCCGCGATGCGCACGTTGATGAAGGCGGCGAAGAAGCCGGTCAGCGCCTCGACGCCGATATTGCCGAGCGAGCTGTAGCCCTGCACCGCGATGGTGCCGCCCGCCATGAGCGTCAGGAATCCGACGATCACGACGGTGCCGCCGATCACGGCCAGCGCGCCACTGCCCATGCTGATCTCGGCGATGAGCCGGATGGTCTCGGTGCGGTAGTGCACCAGCGCGCGTGGCACCGAACCGAGCGCCTTGACGAAGAAGATCGCCTTGTCGCCCAGGGAATCCAGAGATTTCGACGCGCGGTCGAATCGGCGGACCGTGCGCGGGAACTTGCTGCGTACTACGAAGGCCATGGTGTCACCGCACCGTGAATTTCAGGCCGATCGCGGTGACGACCACATTCACCACGAACAGCGCCATGAAGGCGAAGACGACCGTTTGGTTCACCGCGTCACCGACACTCTTCGGTCCGCCCTTCACCTGCAGCCCGAGATAACAGGCCACCATTCCGGCGATCAGCCCGAACAGGCCCGCCTTGATTTCGGAGATGATCAGCTCGGGCAGGCTGGTCAGCAGCGGAATGCCGTTGACGAAGGCACCCGGGTTCACGCCCTGCAGGAAGACCGAGAACGCGAAGCCGCCGACGATGCCGACCGTGCACACCAGGCTGTTGAGCATGAGCGCGACGAACATCGACGCGAGCACACGCGGCACGACCAGCCGACTGACCGGGTCGATGCCGAGCACCTTCATGGCGTCGATCTCCTCGCGGATAGTGCGGGCGCCGAGGTCGGCGCAGATCGCCGTCGCACCCGCGCCCGCCACGATCAGCACTGTGACGATCGGTCCGACCTGGGTGACGGCGCCGAACGCGGCGGCCGCACCGCTGAGGTCGGCGGCACCGATCTCCCGCAACAGGATGTTGAGGGTGAACACCACCAGCACCGTGAACGGGATGGCGACGAGCAGTGTCGGCACGATGGACACGCGTGCGACGAACCACGACTGGTCGATGAACTCACGCCACTGGAAAGGGCGGCGGACGGCGGCTTTGGCCACATCCGCGCCGAGTTCGAAGAATCCGCCGACTGCCCGCAACGGGACAGCAAGGAGATCGTTCATGGGCGAACCTCCTTGTCCGACGGGCGGACCTGACTGTCCGCGTACCCGTACTCCACCGCCACCCCGATCTGAAGACTGATCAAAGACTAGAACACGTTCCTGCTAATGTCCGCCATTTGAGTGGACTTGGACCAGGACTTTTTCGCTAATTTCGGTCGAAAAACTGGAACGACACCTGTTTGCCGCGAAACGCCCTCCTGTGAGACACCACACACCCCGATGCTCATGTCTACCAACACCTGGACCGGTGATCAACAGGACACGAGAGCGGTCGGCGCGGTGGCGCGTCACCGGAGAACTTCCAGCAAACGACGCCGGATCCAGCGTCAGCCTAGATCGCGCAGGGCGCGGGCCGAGAAGGTGTGATCGGCAGGTCGCCCGGAAAAATATCCGTGCAGGGTGGCGGCCAGATCGCCGGAGTCCCATTCGGCGCCTGCGGCATCGAATCTGGCCTCGACTTCCGGCGCCGCCATCAGCGCCACCATCGGACCGTAGACGACGAAGACCTGCCCGTTGACCGCGTCGGCGGCGGGCGAGGCGAGGTAGGCGACCAGCTTGGCCACATGCTCGGGCGCCAGCGGGTCGACCACGTTTTCCGGCGCTTCGGAGAACACGGCCTCGGTCATCGCGGTCCGTGCCCGCGGGCAGATCGCATTGGACCGCACGCCGAAGCGGGACAGCCCACGCGCGGCCGACAGCGTGAGCGCGGTGATACCCGCCTTCGCCGCGCCGTAGTTCGCCTGCCCCTCCGGCCCGAGCAGTCCGGCCTCCGAGGAGGTGTTGACCAGCCTGCCGTACACCGGCTCACCGGCCGCCTTCGAGGCTGCGCGCCAATAGGCGCCCGCATTGCGCGAGAGCAGGAAGTGCCCGCGCAGGTGCACGGCGATCACCGCGTCGAAGTCCTCGTCGGACATGTTGAACAGCATGCGGTCGCGCGTGATACCCGCGTTGTTGACGACGATGTCGAGCCCGCCGAGGGAATCGTTGGCGGTGGCGATGAGTGCGTCGGCGGTGGCCCGCTCGGCGATGCTGCCACCGACGAATTCCGCCTTGCCACCGAGTTCGCGAATCGCGGCGATGGTCTCGGCGGCCGCGTCCTCGGTGAGGTCGTTGACCACGACCGCGGCGCCCGCCGCGGCCAGCGCGAGGGCTTCGGCGCGGCCGAGCCCGGCGCCGGCACCGGTGACAATCGCGACCCGGCCGTCCAGTGAAGTCTGCATCACACTCATCGGGCCGACTTTAGAACGTGTTCCACCGAACGACAAGAGGGGATCACGCCAGCCTCAGCGCGGCCTTGGGGCACTGCGCCACCGCCTCCTCGACATCGGCGACGCGATCGTCGGCGACATCGCCGTCGAGCACGTGCAGGTTGTCGTCGTCATCGAGTTCAAACAAGTCAGGGGCGATTCCGACGCACACGCCGTTCGCTTCGCACCGATCGAAATCGACGATGATCTTCATGAGAACTTCCTTCCACGCGGTCTCGGCGACACTAACCCAGACAGTGCGGTCCACGGAGCGGAATGAGTGCCGCTTGATTGTCAATACTGGAACATGTTTCAGTCGATATGCAATGATCGGTTCCGGCGGGGCCCATCCCCTGCGCCTCGTCACCGCCCGTTTTCGCAGCAGATACCGAGGTAGAACCCATGCGCGTCGCGTATACGCCGCAGCAGGAAGAATTGCGCGCCGAGCTGCGCGAGTACTTCGCCGGCCTGATGACGCCGCAGCGGCGCAAGGCGCTGAGCCTGCAGACCGGTGAATACGGCGAGGGCGATGTCTACCGCGAGGTCGTCCGGCAGATGGGCAAGGACGGCTGGCTCACGCTGAGCTGGCCCAAGGAGTACGGCGGCCAGGACCGCACCACGATGGATCAGCTGATCTTCGTCGAGGAGGCGGCCATCGCGGGCGCGCCCGTCCCGTTCCTCACCCTGAACTCGGTCGCGCCGACGATCATGCAGTACGGCACCGAGGAGCAGAAGAAGTTCTTCCTGCCCAAGATCGCCTCGGGTGAACTGCACTTCGCCATCGGCTACTCCGAGCCGGGCGCGGGCACCGACCTGGCCTCGCTGCGCACCGCCGCGGTGCGAGACGGCGACGACTTCGTGATCAACGGCCAGAAGATGTGGACCAGCCTGATCGCCTACGCCGACTACATCTGGCTCGCGGTGCGCACCGACCCGACGGCCAAGAAGCACAAGGGCATCACGATGTTCATCGTGCCCACCGATACCGAGGGTTTCTCCTGGACGCCGGTGCACACCATGGCCGGGCCCGACACCAGCGCCACCTACTACCAGGACGTGCGCGTGCCCGCGTCGTCGATGGTCGGACCGGAGAACGGCGGCTGGTCGCTGATCACCAACCAGCTCAACCACGAACGCGTCGCACTCACCTCGGCGGGCCCGCTCGCGCTCGCGGTGCGCCAGACCGTCGACTGGGCGCGCGAGACCCTGCTGCCCGACGGCACGAGGGTGATCGACCAGGAATGGGTGCGGCTGAATCTGGCCCGCGTGCACGCCAAGGTCGAATACCTGAAGCTGCTGAACTGGGAGATCGCCAGCCGCGCCGACCAGGGCGGCGAGGCGGCGCCGAAGCCGTGGGACGCCTCGGCCTGCAAGGTCTACGGCACCGAGCTGGCCACCGAGACCTACCGGCTGCTGATGGAAATCGTCGGCGCGCACGGCTACCTGCGCCAGGACTCCCCCGGCGCCCAGATGCTCGGCAGGCTGGAGCGGATGCACCGCGCCGCGCTGATCCTCACCTTCGGCGGCGGCACCAACGAGGTGCAGCGCGACATCATCGCCATGACCGCCCTGCGCCAGCCCGCCGCCGCCCGCTGAATCTCGAAAGCCGGTATCCCCTCATGGATTTCACCCCCACCGAAGCCCAGACCGATCTCGCCCGGCTGACCGGCGAGATCTGCGCCAAACTCGTCACCGCCGACCGCCTGCGCGAACTCGACGTCCAGGGCCGCTACGACGAGCAGCTGTGGAAGTCGCTCGCCGAGACCGGTGTGCTGGCCGCCGCCCTGCCGGATGACCTGGGCGGCAGCGACTTCGGCATGCTCGAGCAGTCGGCGATTCTGCGTGAGCTGGGTCGCGTCGTGGCCGCCGTGCCGTACCTGTGGTCGATCGTGCTCGGCGCCGGTGCGCTGGCCCGTTTCGGCGATGCCGAGCAGCGGCAGCTGGCCGCCAGGGCAGGCACCGGCGAGGTCGTGCTGACGGCAGCGCTGGCCGAGGAACTGCGCGCCACCACCGACGCGCCCGCCATCGTCGCCGAGTCCGCCGGGGACTCGTGGACGCTCACCGGTTCCGCGACCACCGTCCCCTACGCCGACCGGGCCGAGCGAATCCTGGTGCCCGCCAGTGTGTCCGGTCGTCCCGCGGTGTTCGTCGTCGATCCGGAGCACGCCTCGGTGGCCCGGACCGCGCAGCAGGTCGTCGACCTGAGCCCCGAGTTCGCCGTCGATCTCGCGGCCACCCCGGCCACCCTGCTCGGCACCGTCGAATCCGGCGCCGACATCCTCACCTGGCTGCGCGAACACGCCTGGCTCGGGCTGTCGTCCCTGCAGCTGGGCACCCTGGAGCGCGCGCTCGACATCACCTCCGAGCACACCCGCACCCGCGAGCAGTTCGGCAAGGCCATCGGCTCGTTCCAGTCGGTCGCCCAGCGCCTCGCCGACGCCTACATCGACATCAACGGCCTGCGCCTGACCGTCACCCAGGCCGCATGGCGCCTGAGCGAGGGCCTGCCCGCCGCCGAATCCGTCCACATCGCCAAGTTCTGGGCGGCCGACGCGGGCCACAGAGTCGCCCACACCGTCGTCCACGTGCACGGCGGCCTCGGTATCGACCGCGACCACATCACCCACAACTACTTCACCGCCGCCAAACACCACGAATTCGCTCTCGGTGGCGCCACCGCCCACCTCCTCGCGTTGGGCGCGGAACTGGCGAGCTGATCCGCACCTGGACGCCGCTGCGCCCGCACCTGCCCCGGGTACCAACGCTGCGGCGTATCCGTACAAATTTGAGAGGAACCTGTACGATTCATCTATGACTGCCGCCCCCGTGCCCGAGAACTGGGAGATTCCCGTCAGCGAAGCGCGAGACCGCCTGGCAGAGGTCATCGCGGCAGCAGAATCCGGCAAGGTGGTCCATCTGACTCGGCATGGCCGCCGCGTCGCCGCCGTTGTGCCCGAATCCATGGCCGAAACGGCTGATAGCCAGGTCCGGGCGCTATCGAAGCAGTTCGCGGAACGTCATAGGAGCCTGCTCGACAGGCTCGCCGAATGACCGACGCGGAGATCTACTACCTCACCGACACCGACCTCCGCGCCATCGCCGATGATGTAGCCGGGCAGCACACAGTCCGCGATGCCGGCCTACTCGCTTCTGCGGCGGCACGACCACAAGCCACCGTTTTCGGCGCCGACGCCTATCCGACACTCTGGGAGAAGTCGGCGGCCCTGCTCCATTCGATCGCAGCCAACCATCCGCTCGTCGACGGCAACAAGCGGCTCGCCATCGCGGCCGCGATCGTTTTCCTGGCTCGCAACGGGATCGAGACGACGGCGCTGGACGAAGACCTTGCCTACGATCTCATGATCGATGTCGCCAGTGGCGAGGTCGACGAGGTCGCGACCATTGCCACGCGCCTCATCGCCGTCCTGAAGCAGTAGCACCCGATCGATTGGCCGGGGGCGAATTCGGTGGTCTGCCGAAGAAATTCCAATACACCCTGATTCGGCCCGCACGTGATGTCGTGCGGGCCGAATCGTCGGGTGGATCTAGTTGGAACCCGCGTCCGCGTGCTCGTCGGCGGGGCGCTCGTCGGTCTGCGCCTTGGCCCACCGGTAGTCCGGCTTGCCAGCGGGCGAGCGCTTGATCTCGTCGACGAACCACAGGCTGCGCGGCTGCTTGTACGACGCGATCTCCTGCGCCAGAACCGGCTTCAGGTCGGCCAAGGTCGGGCGCTTGTTGTCACGGCACTGCACCACGGCCACCACCCGCTGACCCCAGCGCGCGTCCTCGACACCGACGACCAGCGCGTCGAACACGTCGGGATGCGCCTTGAGGGCGCCTTCGACCTCTTCGGGGTAGATCTTCTCGCCACCGGAGTTGATGCTCACCGAGCCGCGGCCGAGCATGGTGACGGTGCCGTCCTCCTCGACGCGGGCGAAGTCGCCGGGGATCGCGTAGCGAATCCCGTTGAACTCCTTGAACGTCGCGGCCGACTTGACCTCGTCCTTGTAGTAGCCGAGTGGGATGTGGCCGCTGCGGGCGAGCAGGCCGACGACACCGGAACCCGGTTCGACCGGATTGCCTTCGTCGTCGAGCACCTGCGTGGCCGCATCGATCTTCACGCGCGGGCCACCGGTGTGTGTCTGCCCCTTGGCGATCGTCGCCAGCCCGCCGAAGCCGGTCTCCGAGGAGCCGATCGAGTCGGTGAGCATCCGGTTGGGCAGCAGCTCCAGGAACTTGTCCTTGAGCGGCGGCGAGAACAGCGCCGCGCTGCTGGCGAGCACGTACAGCGACGAAAGGTCATAGGGCTCACCGGTTTCGGGGTTGCCCTCTTCCAGCGCGTCGAGCATCGGCCGCGCCATCGCGTCGCCGGTGATGAAGATCAGATTGATCTTGTGCTTGTCCACGGCCTGCCAGACACCGTGGCCGCTGAACTCGGGCACCATCACCGCCTTGCCACCGCCGAAGAGGCTGTGGAAGGTGGCCCACTGCGCGCCGCCGTGGATCATCGGCGGAATCGGGTACCGCACCATCTGCGGGTTGGCCGCGCCGACCTTGGCCAGCTCCCACTCGTCCTTGACGTACTCGCCGGTGATGAAGTTGATGCCCGCACCGAGCACGCGCCAGACGTCCTCGTGCCGCCACATCACGCCCTTGGGCAGGCCGGTGGTGCCGCCGGTGTAGAGCATGTAGATGTCGTCGGGCGAGCGCTCGCCGAAGTCGCGCTCACCCGAGGACTCGGCCAGCGCGGCCTCGTACTCGACAGTGCCCGCGGGGGTCGCGCCCTCGGTGCCGTCTTCGACGACGAGGACCGTCTTCAGGCCGGGCACCTTGGCGCGGACCGCTTCGACCTTGTCGGTGTAGCGCCGCTCGTGGATCAGCGCGACCATGTCCGAGTTGTCGAAGATGTGCAGCAGCTCGTTCTCGACGTAGCGGTAGTTGACATTGATCATCACCGCCCGCGCTTTGAAGATCGCGACCATCGCTTCGACGGCCTCGACGGTGTTCCTGGAATAGATTCCGACTTTGTCGCCGGGTTTCACACCCTGTTCCTGCAGGTAATGGGCCAGTTTGTTGGCCCGCTCCTCCAGTTCGGCGTAGGTCGACTCGCGATGTTCGCCGACCAGCACGATCCGGTCGGGCATCAGGTCGACGGCGTGTTCGACGAGATCGGCTATGTTGTAGCTCACAGAGACAAAAATAGAACGTGTTACTGTTTCTGACAAGGTTTCCGGCGTCTCGATCTGGACAGCAACGGAACCAGCCACGAAGGAGTAGTCGAATGGCCCACTGTCTGGTCGAGAAGAGAGACCACGTTCTCATCGTCACCATGAACCGTCCCGAGGCGCGCAACGCGCTGTCGGGCGAGATGATGGCGATCATGCGCGACGCCTGGGACCAGGTGGACAGCGATCCCGACATCCGCGTCGCCATCCTCACCGGCGCGGGCGGGGCCTTCTGCGCGGGCATGGACCTGAAGGCGATGAGCTCGCAGCATCCGGGAGACACCGCGACCGGCGGCGGCTGGGACCCGGCTTATCTCCCCGCGCTGCTGAAGGGGCGGCGGCTGTCCAAGCCCCTGATCGCGGCGGTCGAGGGCCCGGCCATCGCCGGTGGCACCGAGATCCTGCAGGGCACCGATCTGCGGGTGGCCGGGGAAAGCGCCAAGTTCGGCGTCTCCGAGGCCCGCTGGGGCCTGTTCCCGCTCGGCGGTTCCGCGGTGCGGCTGGCCAGGCAGATCCCGTACACGGTGGCCGCCGATCTGCTGCTGACCGGTCGCCACATCACCGCCGCCGAGGCCAAGGACATCGGGCTGATCGGCCACGTGGTCCCCGATGGAACCGCTCTCGACAAGGCCTTGGCGCTGGCCGGTCAGATCGCCGACAACGGCCCCCTCGCCGTCCAGGCGATGCTGCGCACCCTGCGCGAAACCGAGGCCATGCCGGAGAACGAGGCGTTCCCCATCGAGGCGAAGATCGGCATCGAGGTGTTCAAGTCAGCCGACGCCAAGGAAGGTCCGCGAGCCTTCGCCGAGAAGCGCAAGCCGAACTTCACCGGTCAATAGGGCTCACCAACCGCACTCCCAGCCCCGCACCCGCGACCCAGAGGAGCGGCAGCCGCGAAGCGGCTGGTCGCGGCCGGGTCGCCGGTCAGCGCTCGAAGCGCATGCGCCGCAGGCGCGAGTCTCGAGCGCTGACCGGCGGCCCCTCGGGGCCGCGACTCGAGCGCGCCAGCGCTCAATCAGACACAGCCATGAAGAACGGCTCCCACTGGTGGCCGTCGGGGTCGATGAAGGTGCGGCCGTGCATGCCGACCTGGGCCTCCTGGGCACGCTTGTCGTCGTTGGTCTCCTCGGTGCCGCCCGCGGCCAGCGCGGCCTCGGTGAGCGCGTCGACCTCCTCGGCACTGGCCAGCGACAGCGCGTACGCCGCGGCCACCGCACCGGCGGTATCGGCGATCGGGCGCTTGCTGAAGGTGGTGAAGAAGTCCTTGGTCAGCAGCATCAGGCAGATGTTGTCGTCGACGACGATGCAGGCCGCGTTCTGGTCGGTGAAATCCTCGTTGACCTTCCAGCCCAGCGACTCGTAGAAGCTTTTCGAGCGGGCCAGGTCGGCGACGGGAAGGTTGATGAAGATCATCTTGCTGCTCATGATCGGATGCCTTTCTGCAAGCGTGGCGTGCTGTCTCGTTCATGTAGACGCCGCCCCCACCGCCGATTAATCGGCGCGGGCGAAACTCCTACCCGAGGTTGCCCCCACATTTGTCCCCTGTCGGCTGTCGGACCCCTGTGGCATCGTGAGCGATATGAGCGACGCCACAACCGCCACCACCGGCCCAGACCCCGAGGTCCTCGCCGAATTCGAGACGCACCGGCGCGAGTTGTGTGCGTACGCCTACCGCATGCTCGGCTCCTCGTTCGAGGCCGAGGACGCCGTGCAGGAAACCTTCACCCGTGCTTGGCGTTCCTACGATTCGTTCGAAGGGCGGGCGAGTCTGCGTTCGTGGCTGTACAAGATCGCCACGAATATCTGTCTCGACATGCTCGACCGGCCGCAGAGCCGAGCCAGACCCATGGATCTCAACGGCCCTGGCAGACCGGATTCACCCCTGCCCGCCCCGCAACCGGACTACGTGTGGATCGAGCCGATCCCGAACGGGCTCGCCTTCGGCGCCGATCCGGCCGAGCACGCCTCTACCAAGGACACCCTGCGCCTGGCGTTCGTCGCGGCCTGTCAGCATCTGCCAGCCACCCAGCGCGCCATCCTGATCATGCGTGAGGTGCTGCGGTTCTCCGCGAACGAGACGGCGGAGGCGTTGATGATGTCGCCCGCGTCGGTGAACAGCGCCTTGCAGCGTGCGCGGGCCACCATGTCCAAGGTGCAGCCCACCGTCACCGACGGTTTCGACGAATCCGATCCCGAGCAGCGCAAACTGATCGACGATTTCGTCAAGGCCTTCGAGGCCTACGATATGAACGCGCTCACCACCCTGCTGAAAGCCGATGTGGCGCTGTCGATGCCGCCGTTCGACCTCTGGATCTCCGGCCCGGAGAACGTGGCCGCGTTCATGCTCAGCACCGGCAGCGCGTGCCGCGATTCCCGGATGGTGCCACTGGCGGGCGCCAACGGCCTGCCGGCCTTCGGGCACTACAAGCCGAGCGAGGAGCCTGGCGTGTGGGTGCCGTGGTCGATCACGGTGCTCGAACTCCAGGGCGGCACCATCTCTGGCCTGAACTTCTTCCTCGACACCGAGAAGTTGTTCCCGCTCTTCGGGCTCGCGCCGGAGTGGCGCGAAGCCGTCTGAGCGGGAACATCGTTCACAGCAGGCGGCGCTTGTACAGCTTGCCGTTGGGGTCGCGAGGCAGCTCCGCACGGTACTCCACCGTGCGGGGCAGCTTGTACTTGGCGAGCTGACCGGCCGCGAACTCCAAGATCTCGGCGGTGAGCGCGTCATCGCCCTCGGTGCCCGCCACCGGCTGAACGAACGCCTTCACCTGCTGGCCCCAATCCGGGTCGGGCACACCGAGTACCGCCACGTCGGCCACCTTCGGGTGGCTCATCAGCACGCCCTCGATCTCGGCCGGGTAGATATTCACGCCACCGGACAGGATCAGATCCGAACGCCGGTCGCAGAGGAACAGGTAGCCGTCGGAGTCCAGGTAGCCGATGTCGCCGACGGTGAACAGGTCGCCGACGCGCGACTCCTCGGTCTTCTCCTTGGCGTGGTGGTACTCGAAGCTCGAGGCGCCCATCTTCATGTAGACCAGACCCTCCTTGCCCGCCGGCAATTCGGAGCCATCGGTCTCGTCGAGGATCTTGATGACCGACCACGGCCAGGCCTTGCCGACCGAGCCGGGCTTGGTGAGCCATTCGGTTCCGTTGATCACCGTGCCGCCGCCCTCGGTGGCCGCGTAGTACTCGGTGACGACCGGGCCCCACCAGTCGAGCATCTGCCGTTTGGTGGCCTGCGGGCACGGCGCCGCACCGTGCACCATGCTGCGCAGCGAGGACACGTCGTAGCGGGCGCGGACGTCCTCGGGCAGGGCGAGCAGGCGGTGGAACTGGGTGGGCACCATGTGGCTGTGCGTCACCTTGTGGCGCTCGATCAGCGCCAGCATGTCCTCGGGATCCCACTTGTCCATCAGCACCAGCTTGTGGCCGAGCTGGATCGAGATGGTCGAGAAGTTCAGCACGGCCGTGTGGTACAGCGGTGAACCGCAGATGTGCACGTGGTCGTCGTAGGGCGCGAGCTCGAACAGGGCGAAGAAGGCCTTGTTCGGCGCGGGGACCTGGTCGGGATCGGCGCCGGTCAGCGGGCGGCGAACGCCCTTGGGGCGGCCGGTGGTTCCTGAGGTGTAGAGCATCGGCGCGCCGACCGAGCGCTCGTCGGGGCGTCCGGTGTCTGCGGCGCCGAGCCAGGACACCGGCCGGAAGCCCTCGATGGTGCCCGCCGAGAATCGGGCGTCGGCGGGCAGTTCGGCGAGGTCGGCGGCCTCGGCGGCGGTGGCGGCGAACCGCTCGCTGGCCAGGAAGGCCGCCGCCTCGCTGTCGCCGAGGATGTAGGCGATCTCGGGCGCGGTGAGGTGCCAGTTCACCGCGACGATGTAGAGGCCCGCCTGATAGGCGGCGAAGTACGCGGCGATCGCCTCCACACCGTTGTGCAGCATGCTGACGACCACGTCGCCGGTGCGCAATCCGATGCCGCGTAGTCCGTTGGCGTACCGATTGGCGAGGGTGGCCAATTCTCGATAGGTGATCTCGCGGCCGTCCGGATCGACGACGGCGATCCGCTCCGGATCGGCCGCGGCGATATTCCAGAGTCCGAGGACTTCCGTTGTCTGCTGACTGCTCACCTCATCGAATTTAGAACGTGTTCTAAGTCGATACAAGGGTTTGGAGCCGACGCATCTGATCGGCGTCGGAAACCGAGATCAGCATCATGGTCACGCCGGCGTCCTCCCATTCCTTCAGCCGGGTGCGCACATGCGCCTCGTCGCCGAAGATCGCGGTGTCGGTGATCAGCTCGTCCGGCACCGCCGCGGCGGCCTCGGCCTTGCGCCCCGCCTGGAACAGCGCCGAGATCTCGTCGACCTCCGCGGCGTACCCCATCCGCCGGTAGACCTGCGCGTGGAAGTTCAGCTCCGGCGCGCCCATACCGCCGATGTAGAGCGAGGTAACCCAGCGCATCCGCTCGATCTCGGCCTCCGGCTCGTCGGTGAGCACCACCTGCGCGCTCGCGGCGATCTCGAAATCGGCCCTGCCGCGGCGGGCACCCGGCCGGGCGAAGCCCTCGTCGAGCCACTCGTTGTACATGCCGGCCAGGCGCGGCGCGTAGTAGATCGCCAGCCAGCCGTCGGCGATCTCGGCGGTCTGAGCGACGTTCTTCGGACCCTCCGCACCCAGCCAGATCGGCAGGTCGGCGCGCAGCGGATGCACGATCGGTTTGAGCGGTTTGCCGAGCCCGGTCGCGCCGGGCCCGGCGTAGGGCAGCGCGTAATGCTTGCCGTCGGAGGTCACCGGGGCTTCGCGGGCCAGCACCTTGCGCACGATCTCGACGTACTCGCGGGTGCGGCGCAGCGGCTGCGCGAACGGCTGGCCGTACCAGCCCTCCACCACCTGCGGACCGGAGACGCCGAGGCCGAGGATGGCGCGCCCGCCGCAGAGGTGATCGAGGGTCAGCGCGTGCATCGCGGCCGCGGCCGGGGTGCGCGCCGACAGCTGCGCGACCGAGGTGCCGAGCCGCACGCGCTCGGTGCGCGACCCCCACCAGGCCAGCGGCGTGAAGGCATCCGAGCCCCAGGACTCGGCGGCGAACACCGCGTCGAACCCGGCGTTCTCGGCCGCGACGACCAGCTCGCCCGCGTTCGCGGGCGGCTGTGCGCCCCAGTATCCGAGTTGCAGTCCGAATTTCATGACCGACGTCCTTTCCGGCGAATCCTTGCCAGCAGAATAAGAACCTGTTCTACTCGATATCGTGACCCAGGGGAATACCGCAGTGGAAGTATTGAGTGCACCCCTTCGGGTGCAGTTCGACTACACCAGGTCCGTCGGACCGATCATCGGCGCCTTCCTGACCGGGCTGCGCGAACGCCGGATACTCGGTGTCCGTGGCAGCGACGGCAGGGTGCTGGTGCCCGCCCAGGAGTACGACCCGATCACCTCGGCCCCGCTGGCCGAGCTGGTCGAGGTCGCACCGACGGGCACGGTGCAGTCATGGACATGGGTGGCGCGACCGCTGCCAGGGCAGCCGTTCGACCGGCCGTTCGCCTGGGCGTTGATCCAGCTCGACGGTGCCGACACGGCACTGTTGCACGCGCTGGACGTGACCGAACCGGAACAGGTGCATACCGGCATGCGGGTGCGCGTCCGGTGGGCCGACGAGCCGACCGGCAGCATCACCGATATCGCCTGCTTCGAACCGGGCGAGACCGCGGCGGCGGCGGCATCCGTGGACGACTCCGCCGAGCCGGTGACCATCCTGACCACCCCCGTCGATCTGAGCTACAAGCACACCGCGTCCCCACAGGAGAGCGTCTACCTGCGCGGTCTCGCCGAAGGCAAACTGATCGGCGGCCGGTCCGAAGCGGGCGGCAAGGTGTACTTCCCGCCGCGCGGCGCCAATCCGACCGACGGCACGCCCACCGACGACCTGGTCGAACTGCCCGACAAGGGCACGGTCACCACCTTCTGCATCGTCAACGTGCCCTTCCTCGGCCAGCGGATCAAGCCGCCGTATGTGGCCGCCTACGTACTCCTCGACGGCGCCGACATCCCGTTCCTGCACCTGGTTCTCGGCTGCGAGGCTACGGAGGTGCGGATGGGCATGCGGGTCGAGGCCGTATGGAAGCCCCGCGAGGAATGGGGCCACGCGCTGGCCAATATCGACCACTTCCGGCCCTCCGGCGAGCCCGACGCGCCGTATGAGTCCTACCAGCACCACCTCTGAGAGGCGACGTGACTATCCCTGAGATCGCGGTGGTGGGATTCGCCCACGCACCGCACGTGCCGGAAACCTTCGGCACCACCAACGGCGTCGAGATGCTCGTGCCGTGCTTCCAGCAGCTCTACGCCGAGCTCGGCATCACGAAGTCCGATATCGACTTCTGGTGCTCCGGGTCGTCGGATTTCCTTGCAGGCCGGGCCTTCTCGTTCATCTCCGCGGTCGACGCGATCGGCGCCGTGCCGCCGATCAACGAGTCGCACGTCGAGATGGACGCCGCCTGGGCGCTGTACGAGGCATGGGTGAAGTTGCTGTCCGGTCAGGCCGAGACCGCGCTCGTGTACGGCTTCGGCAAATCCTCGGCCGCCGAGTCCATCCACCAGGTGCTGACCATGCAGCTCGACCCCTACCTGGTGACGCCGCTGTGGCCGGACGCCGTATCGATCGCGGGCCTGCAGGCGCGGGCCGGCCTGGACGCGGGCCGCTGGACCGAGCGGGAGATGGCCGAGGTCGCCGGTAGTGACGTCGAATCCCTGCTCGCCGCACCGTATGTCGCCGATCCCTTGCGCGCCCACGACATCGCGCCGGTCACCGACGGCGCCGCCGCGATCGTGCTCGCGGTCGGCGATCGGGCCCGCGAACTGTGCGAGCGCCCGGCGTGGATCACCGGAATCGCGCACAACATCGACGCCCAAGCGCTCGGCGCGCGCGACCTCACCCGTGCCCCGTCGGCCACCGCCGCCGCGTCCGCGGCCACCCGTGGCGACACCTCCGGCTTCGACCTGGCCGAGCTGCACGCGCCGTTCAGCCATCAGCAGCTGATCCTCGCCGAGGCCATCGGCCTGCCGGCCGGGACAACCATCAATCCGTCCGGCGGCGCGCTCGCAGGCAACCCGATGTTCGCGGCGGGCCTGGAGCGGATCGGCAATGCCGCCACCGCCATCATCTCCGGTGACGCGAACCGGACTCTCGCTCATGCGACCAGCGGCCCCGCGCTGCAGCAGAACCTGGTCGCGGTTCTGGAGGCGAAATGACCTTCCCCGCCGCGGTGCTCGGCACCGGACAAACTCATCACGTGACGAAACGTTCCGACGTGTCCATGGCAGGCATGTGTCGCGAGGCGATCGATCGCGCACTCGAGGATTCGGGTCTGACCATCGCCGACATCGACGCCGTCGTCGTCGGCAAGGCGCCCGACTACTTCGAGGGCGTCATGATGCCCGAGCTGTATCTCGCCGAGGCGCTCGGCGCCATCGGCAAGCCTCTGCTGCGCGTGCACACCGCCGGATCGGTCGGCGGTTCCACCGGTGTCGTCGCCGCCAACCTGGTGCAGGCGGGTGTGCACGGCAAGGTGCTCGCGATCGCCTGGGAGAAGCAGTCGGAATCGAATGCCATGTGGGCGTTGTCGATTCCGGTGCCGTTCACCATGCCGGTCGGCGCGGGGGCGGGCGGCTACTTCGCCCCGCACGTGCGCTCCTACATCCGCCGCTCCAACGCGCCAGGCCATATCGGCGCCATGGTCGCGGTGAAGGACCGGCGCAACGGTGCGAAGAATCCGCTCGCCCATCTGCATCAGCCCGACATCACCATGGAATCGGTGCTCGCCTCGCAGATGCTGTGGGACCCGATCCGGTTCGACGAGACCTGTCCGTCCTCCGACGGCGCCTGCGCCCTGGTGATCGGCAATGCCGAGGCGGCCGCGGCGGTCGAGGCCGAGGGCAAGAAGGTCGCGTGGGTGCACGGAACCGCGATGCGCACCGAGCCGACCACCTTCGCGGGCCGCGACCAGGTGAATCCGCAGGCCGGTCGAGACGCCGCCGCCGCCCTGTGGAAGGCGTCCGGGATCACCGACCCGCTCGAGGAGATCGACGTCGCCGAGATCTACGTGCCGTTCTCCTGGTTCGAGCCGATGTGGCTGGAGAACCTCGGCTTCGCCGCCGAGGGCGACGGATGGAAGCTCACCGACAAGGGTGAGACCGAGATCGGTGGCCGCATCCCGGTGAACCCGTCGGGCGGCGTGCTGTCCTCCAACCCGATCGGCGCCTCCGGCCTGATCCGCTTCGCCGAGGCGGCCAAGCAGGTGATGGGCCGGGCGGGCGCGTACCAGGTGACGGACGCGCGCAAGGCGATGGGGCACGCGTACGGTGGCGGCTCGCAGTACTTCTCGATGTGGGTCGTCGGAAGCGAGCGTCCGGAATGAAGTTCACCGTCGGCATCGCACTGAGCCCGCTCGACCAGCTGACCGAGCTGGCCAAGACCGCCGAGGAATGCGGATTCACCTCCATCGGTCTGCCCGACTCGCTGTTCTACATGAAGTCGCAGGCCGCCGACTACCCGTACACCCCCGACGGCAGCCGGTTCTGGGGGCCGGACACCCCGTGGGTCGACCCGCTGATCGCCGCCGCCTCGATGGCCGCGGTGACCGCCACGCTGCGGTTCTACACCAATGTCCTCAAGCTCGGCTCCCGCAATCCGCTGCTGCTGGCCCGGCAGGTCGGCTCGATCGCCAACATGTCGGGCAACCGATTCGGCTTCGGTCTCGGAATCGGCTGGGCGCCAGAGGAATTCGAATGGTGCGGCGTGCCGTACGAGAAGCGCGGCGCGCGGGTGGACGAGATGATCGAAATCATCCGGCTGGTGCTCGACGGCGGCATGGTCGAGTTCCACGGCGAGTTCTACGATTTCGACGAGCTGCAGATGAGCCCGGCACCGAGTGAGCGGGTGCCGTTCTACGTGGGCGGCCACACCGGTCCGGCGCTGCGCCGGGCGGCCCGTATCGGCGACGGCTGGACCTCGGCGATGATGAAGTTCGACGATCTGGTCACCACCATCGGCACCCTGCGCGAGCTGCGCGCCGAGTACGACCGGACCGAGGTGCCGTTCGAGATCCAGGCCGTCTGCATCGACAAGTTCGGCCGCGACGGCTACCAGGATCTGGCCGACGCCGGTGTCACCGACACCATCGTGGTGCCGTGGCTGGCAGACGGGATCGGCTTCGACGGCGAGCTGGCCGCCAAGCAGGACTCGATGCGCAGGTTCGCCGAGAAGTACATCGCCGATCCGATCGTCGCGAAGGGGCAGGCATGACCGACACCACCGTGGACCGGTCGGCGCGAGCGGCTGGCCTGGCCTCGCAGGCCGCCGTGCGGGCCAGGGACCGGGCCGCCTGGATCGCCCTGTTCGCCGAGGACGGCATCGTCGAAGACCCGGTCGGCCCTTCGGGTTTCGACCCCGACGGCGTCGGCCACCGTGGCCACGAGGCGATCGGTGCGTTCTGGGACAAGGCGATCGCGCTCACCGAGTCGATCGAATTCCGCTTCGACGACTCCTTCGCCTGCGGCAACGAGATCGCCTTCACCGGCAGGATCCGCACCACCATGGCCGGCCATGTGATCGACGCCGAGGGCGTGTTCACCTACAAGGTCGACAGCGAGGGCAAGATCGCCGCGCTGCGCGCGTTCTGGGAGGTGGACCGCGCCATGGCCACCACGCGACCCGTCAGCTGACGAACACAACAAGGGTTCAGCCCCGGCACCGCTCGGTACCGGGGCTGAACTATGCGCACTACCGGCCCCACACGACCCAACCCTGAGGAGGGTCCGCCGACGAAGTCGGCGGACGCGGCAGCGCTCCGAAAAACACCGCAGCGACACCACCCAACCCAGCCCCGCACGACCCGACCCCGAGGAGGGTCCGCCGACGAAGTCGGCGGTCGCGGCCCGTCCCGTCGATCAGGCGCCGTTGCGCAAGCGACGAAGGAGCAAGCAACGGTGCCTGATCGACGGGACCCAAGGGGGCCGCGACTCGAGCGCGCCAGCGCTCCAACAACTCAGTGGGCTACCGGGCAGCCCTTGGTCTGGTAGTCGACCGGGAGCTCTTTGATGCCGTTGAGCCAGCCCGAGCGCAGGCGCTTGGGGTCACCGAGCTTGGTGATGTCGGGCAGGTGGTCGGCGATCGCGTTGAAGATCAGGTCCACCTCGAGCCGGGCCAGGTTCGCACCGACGCAGAAGTGCGCGCCGGTGCCGCCGAAGGCAAGGTGCTGGTTGTCCGCGCGCGTGATGTCGAACTTCTCCGGGTTCTCGAAGACGTCCTCGTCGAAGTTGGCCGAGCGGTACAGCATCACCAGCCGCTGCCCCTTCTTGATCTGCACGCCGCCGAGTTCGGTGTCCTCGAGCGCGGTGCGCTGGAACGAGGTCACCGGGGTGGCCCAGCGGATGATCTCGTCGACCGCGGTGGCCGGGCGTTCCTTCTTGAAGAGTTCCCACTGGTCGGGGTTCTCCATGAAGGCGATCATGCCGTGGCTGATCGCGTTGCGGGTGGTCTCGTTGCCCGCGACCGCGAGCAGGATGACGAAGAAGCCGAACTCCTCCGGGGTGAGCGCCTCGCCGTCGACGTCGGCCTCGATCAGCGTGGTGACCAGGTCGTCGGCCGGGCAGGCCTTCCTGGCCTCGGCCATCTGGTAGGAGTAGCCGAGCAGCTCCATCGACGCCTTGACCGGGTCGATGTCGACATTGTCGGGATCGTCGTAGCCGGTCATGTCGTTGGACCACTCGAAGACCTTCATCCGGTCCTCCTGCGGCACCCCGATCAGCTCGGCGATCGCCTGTAGCGGCAGCTCACAGGCGACCTGGGTGACGAAGTCGCCCGAGCCGGCCTCGGCCGCGGCTTTCACGATCTTCTCCGCCCGGTCCGACAACTCGGCGCGCAGGCCGTTGACCGCGCGCGGGGTGAAGCCCTTGGCGATCAGCTTGCGGAGCTTGGTGTGCTCGGGAGCGTCCTTGTTGAGGATGACGAAGCGCTGCAGCTCGATCTGCTCACGCTGGATATCGTCGTTGAAGCGCGGGATGGCGGTGTTCTCGTAGGTGGAGAACACGTCGCTGCGCCGGGAGACCTCCTTGACATCGGCGTGCTTGCTCACCACCCAGAAGCCGTCGTCGTGGAAGCCGCCGACCTCGGGCGACTGCGCGTTCCACCAAATGGGTGCGGCGCGCCGCAGCTCGGCGAACTCTGCCACCGGGACACGCTCGGCGTAGATATCGGGGTCGGTGACGTCGAACCCGTCCGGCAGGTTCGGCCGGGTACCCGTAGCGGTCGCGGGGCCGGCGTGTTCGGTGCGCGGATCTACCACCAGATGTCTCCTTCGACAAACTGAAACACGTTCTACAATCATTCAAGCACAGGGGTTGCCGTGACGGAAGAACCACGCGGTTTTACGCTGAGCTACAGAACAGAACTTGTTGCAGTTACGAGGGAGAATCTCATGGGTACACCCGTGATCGTCGAGGCCGTTCGCACCCCGATCGGTAAACGGCGCGGGCAGCTTTCGGGACTGCACGCCGCCGAGCTGCTCGGCCTGGCCCAGCGCGGTCTGCTCGACCGGGCCGGCATCGACCCGGCCGAGGTCGAGCAGGTGATCGGCGGCTGCGTCACCCAGGCGGGTGAGCAGTCCAACAATGTCACCAGGGTCGCCTGGCTGCACGCGGGCCTGCCCTGGCAGACCGGCGCGACCACCATCGACGCGCAGTGCGGCTCGGCCCAGCAGGCCAACCACCTCGTCGCCGGGCTCATCGCGACCGGCGGGATCGATGTCGGCATGGCGTGTGGCGTCGAGGCCATGAGCCGCGTTCCGCTCGGCGCGAATGTCGGCACCGAGGCGGGGACGCGACGCCCTGCCTCGTGGTCGATCGATATGCCCGACCAATTCGGCGCCGCCGAACGAATTGCCCGCAGGCGCGGCATCACCCGGAACGATATCGACCAATTCGGTCTGCGTTCACAAGAATTGGCGGCACAGGCCTGGGCCGAGGGCCGTTTCGATCGTGAAGTTCTTCCGGTCTCGGCGCCGGTACTCGACAGCGAGGGCAATGCCACCGGCGAAAAGCTGGAGGTGACCCGCGACCAAGGACTGCGCGCCACCACACTGGAGGGCCTCGCCGCGCTGAAGCCGGTGATGACCGACGGCATCCATACCGCAGGCACCTCGTCACAGATCTCCGACGGAGCCGCCGCGGTGCTGCTGATGGACGAAACTGTCGCGCGCAGTAGGGGTTTGCGGCCGCGGGCGCGCATCCACACCCAGGTGCTCGTCGGCGCCGAGCCGGAGTTCCACCTCGACGGGCCGGTGCAGGCGTGCACCCGGCTGCTCGAGCGCTCCGGAATGAAGATTGCAGATATCGACCTTTTCGAGATCAATGAGGCATTCGCGTCGGTTGCCCTTTCCTGGGCCGCTGTACACCAGCCGGACATGAACCGGGTAAATGTCAACGGCGGTGCGATCGCAATCGGGCACCCGGTCGGCTCCACCGGTTCTCGGCTCATCACCACCGCATTGCACGAGCTCGAACGCACCGGCAAGGGCACCGCGATGGTGCTCATGTGCGCCGGTGGCGCCCTCGCCACCGGAACGATCATCGAACGCCTGTAGACTGGGCGGCACCGAAACCGGGCGCCCAGGTTGAACATTCATCCCCGGGCGCCCGGAACGTGTCGTACGCCACACAATCCAGGGGCCGAGGGGGAACATGAGGCATCAGCTAACATCAGGCTACTATCGACCCAAGGTTGAAGAACCCCGCGACGGGCACGAACTCGGACACCCCACCGCTCCACAAGAGTCGTTGGCGTGACCCGCAAACGCGGCCGCCGGCGCCCCTGTACGCAGGTGAACGCCGGAAACCGCAGAGAAATCCGGATTCAGGCGTAGGTTTTCAGTTACTGAGCCGCTAATATCAATGATACGTATCCGAGATAACGACTGTTAGTACAGTGAAGGGAATTGGGCGGCTCACAATGGCTGATTTCGCGGCGCGGCTGAACAAGCTGTTCGAAACCGTGCATCCCCCGGGGCGCAAGCCGCACACCAACGCAGAGGTTGCGGCTGCGCTGACTGCCTCCGGGCATCCGATCTCGAAGCCGTATCTCTCGCAGCTGCGGTCGGGACAACGAACCAACCCGTCCGACGAGACGGTGGCCGCCCTGGCGAAGTTCTTCAAGGTCAAGCCTGACTACTTCTTCAACGACATCTACGCGGCCAAGATCGATCACGACCTGGAGCTGCTCGCGCAGCTGCAGGGCTACGGGCTGCGCCGACTGTCCAGCAGGGCATTCGACCTTTCCGAAGAATCACAGAATCTGCTCACCTCCATGGCGGAGAAGTTGCGGGCCAGCGAAGGCTTGCCCGAAATTCCTCCGGACGGAACCGAATAAAGGATCACGCAAGACCGGATACGTGCTTCAGCGAGCGGGCCTGAGACGGTGGATTCCACCAGCTCAGGCCCGTTCGCTATCGGCGAGTAAGCCTCAGGCTGTAGTCGACGCCGCCTGAGCGGGGCGCTGTGTGGTGACGCTCCGCTGCCGCCTCCGCACCCTTCCGCTCAGGCGGTGGCGTTCTGCGGTGCGCCTTCGACCTCCACCGCGGTCTGATACTTGTTCGCGATCGCCAGTACCCAGCCGCGCGGGCTCACTCCGGGCGGCGGCGCGATCCAGCGCGCGTCGACGAACAAGTCCCCCAACGGATTTCGCGCCCACTCCGCCACCACCGCGGCCCGCTCCGGCACCGAGGCAGGCGGCTCGCCCGCAGCCGGGATGACGATGCCGCTGCCGGAGAGCAGATACAGCGCGTCCATCACCTGCGCCACGTGATCGGAGGCCTTCAGCTGAGTGGAGGTGGCGTTCTGTTCGGGGGCGACCACCTCGGGGAAGCGCCCCACCATCAGCTTGTGCAGCGGACGGATCCGGCGCAGCAGTATCCGCGCCCGCCACCACAGCTCGATCACGATCGACACGGCGCCGAGCGCGATGAGCAGACTGGCGATCTCCCAGGCCTGCCACCCCCACAGCGGCTCCCCCGGTGGCGTCGGCTCGGCGTCCTGCAGTGCCCGGCCCGCGTTGGCGACCGCGAGCACCGCCACCAACGCGGTTCCCGCCGTGTAGATCGCGATGCCGCGACCGAGCGTGGTCCAGTCGAGATTGCGCAAACCGGTGGTGACGATGAAGACGGCGCCGAGCGCCACCACCATCCAGCCGAAGGTGAACGACCACGCCAACGTGATGACGATCGCCAGCGCACCGATCCCGTAGATGACCATCGCGATCTGGCGCAGATTGCGGCGCGAGACCACCGGCCACGCGGCCGAGGCCACCACCGAGGTGGCCGCGGTGAACAGGATCCAGGCCGAAGCCACGATGCCGGTGGACAACCACCCGCCACGCACCCCGCCGGGAAGCAGGTTGTCGATGGCGACCGCCATCTCTGGAATGGCGACGGTCGACGCGAGCGCGACGGCGGAAACCGCGACGACGATGGCCACGCGGGCGGTCGTGGCCGGCTTCACCAGCACGCGACCCACTCGCGCACCCGCGGCAACCCAGACCAGCAGGGCTGTCAACCAGAGTGTCATCCGAGTGCCTCATCGAATCGAAGGACCGAGACGCCTGCGCCCCGGTTGTTGAACACGCGAAGCCGGGTCATCAGCATGGCGGCGAAGGTCTCGGCCTCCCATTCCGCGAGGTCGTCGGCGCCGTCGTCGACGATCTGCGCGTGCGCGCGCTGGCTGAGCATGTAGGCGATCAGGTCGTCGCTGACCTCGAGCGTGGTCTCGACGGCCGGGGCGCCCTCGTGGTCGAAGACGATGTGGCCGAGTTCGTGCGCGAGGGTGTGGTCGCGACTCGGCAGCGCGTCGGCGAGCACGATGATGTCGCGTTCCGGATAGAACCGGCGCTGACCGCACACGCCGGGGCCGAGCTGCGCGCTGGTGATCTCGATCTCGCGCTGCCGCTCGAGCGAGATGGCGGCGACCACCTCGTCGAGGGTGGTCGCGTCGGAGTCCGCCGCGACCGCGCAGACCGCGTCCACCGCGGCGGCGACGCGGCGGTAGGACCTGGAGGTGCTCTGGGTCTTGCTCTTACTCATCGAAGATCCCCTCACGACCTCGGTCCGAAGAATTCGGCACGCGCCGCGTTCACCCTGGCCTGGGCTGCCGCGGCACCTTGGAAACTCACTGCGCCCGAACCGGTTCCGGCCAGGGTGAGCGCGATCAGGCCACCGATCACCGAGAGCAGCTCGGGTTCGGGCAACCCGCCGTTGTCGCTGGTCGGCTTCACCTCGTGATTCGGCGCCGCCTGCGGAGCGGGCGGGGCGGCGGCAGGCGCGGGCGGGGCAGGCGCCTCCGGTGCGGGCGGGACAGCGGCCGGAACCGGTGCCGCCACCGCGATATTCGGCACGGCGGGCATCGATGGCGCGCCGGGCGCGGGGGGAATCGCGATCGACGGCAGAGCCGGAGCCGCAGGTGGGGTCGGCACCTGGAGCAGCAGCAACAGCAGCAGCGGCGAGGCAGAACCCACCGCGGCCGAACCAACGGCAGCCGACCCGACGGCGGCGGAACCCACTGCGGCGGAACCGGTTCCGGCCAGCACTGAGCCGAGCCCGAGCGCGGCCGAGCCGGTTCCGACGGCGGCGGAGCCGACGGCCGCCGAACCCGTACCGAGCACCGCGGCACCGGCGGCCGAACCGGTACCGAGCACGGCGGCACCGGCGGCCGAACCCGTACCGAGCACCGCGGCGGCACCGGCCGAACCGGTCGCGAGCACGCCTGCCGCGCCGGCCGAACCCGTGCCGAGGACGGCGGCGACGCCGGCCGAACCGGTGCCGAGGATGGCACCGAGGCCCGCGGAGCCGGAACCGATCAGCAGGCCGAGTCCCGCCGAACCCGTGCCGAGCACCGCGCCCGCGGCCGCCGAGCCCGCACCCGCGGCGGAACCCACCGCCGCCGAGCCCGCGGCCGAGCCGGAACCGGCGACCTCCTTCTTCGGTACCTGGGACTGGCCGGGGATGGTCAGCGGCTGCCATTCCTCGCCCGCGACCTCGGTACCCTCTGGCGCCTGCGGCGCGGCGGGCGTTTGCGGAGCGTTGCCTGCCCGACCCGTGGACGAGCCACTCGGCAGGCGGAGCTCACCGGGCTGCACCAGATCCTGACCATTACCCCCTTGACCGTTCGCACCCCCCTGGCCGCCGATGCCGCTACTGCCGCTGCCCGGCGGCTGCGCGACGGGTGTCGACGGGTTTTCGGGCGCGGCGAGAGCGATCGCCGGACCGAGTAGCGCGGATCCGGCCAGCACACTCGCGGCGGCAAGTACGCGCAAGATGCGACCAACGGCCATGCGCTTGTCATCCCCTTAGTTTCTCAGCGCAGATTTACCCCCGGTCGCGACACATTCCGGGATTCGACGAACAGTAGCCCATAGTAAACCCACGGCCCCGATACCGCAGAAGCCAGCAAAAGTCGTTCAGCCCCCTGAACACGGGTGACATGCCATCGGCGCAGGCCGGGGACTTTCCACCGACCTGCGCCTAGCGCGTTTGCTATGCGCCGTACACCGGCTCCGGCGGCACGCCCTTCTCGATCAGTTCGGCGACCACCGGACCCAGCTCGGCCGGGTTCCAGCGGGCACCGCGATCCACCGCGACACCGTGCCGCCAGCCCTGCGCCAGCGCCACCTTTCCGCCCTCGACCTCGAACATCCGTCCGGTCACCCCGGCCGACTCCGCGCTGCCGAGCCACACGACCAGCGGGGAGATGTTCTCCGGTGCCATCGCGTCGAAGCCCGAGTCCGGGGCCGCCATGGTCTCGGCGAAGACCGTCTCGGTCATTCTGGTGCGGGCCGCGGGGGCGATCGCGTTGACGGTCACGCCGTAACGGCCGAACTCGGCGGCGGCGGTGAGGGTGAGCCCGGCGATGCCGGCCTTGGCAGCGCCGTAGTTGCCCTGCCCGACACTGCCCTGCAGACCCGCGCCGGAGCTGGTGTTGATCACGCGGGCATCGACCGCCCTGCCCGCCTTCGACTCGCCGCGCCAGTACTCGGCCGCGTGCCGCATGGTGGCGAAGTGGCCCTTGAGGTGCACCCGGACCACCGCGTCCCACTCGTCCTCGCCCAGGTTCACCAGCATGCGGTCGCGCACGAAGCCGGCATTGTTCACCAGCACGTCAAGGCCGCCGAAAGTGTCGACGGCCTGGTGGATCAGACGGCGTGCGCCCGCCCAGTCGGCCACGTCGTCGTAGTTGGCGGCGGCCTCGCCACCGGCGGCGACGATCTCGTCGACCACCAGCTGCGCGGGCGTCTCGGTGGTCGCGGCGCCGTCGAGCGCGGTGCCGACGTCGTTGACCACCACGCGCGCGCCCGCGGCGGCGAAGGCGAGCGCGTGCGCGCGGCCGATCCCCCGGCCCGCGCCGGTGACGATGACGGTGCGCCCGGCGCAGATCAACTGCTGGTCCATGTGTGTTGCTCCTGTGTCCATCGATCTAGTGGTTGGTATTGGCTGCGTCCAGGAAGGCGGGGCGTTCGCCGCCACCGTGGACGAGCAGGGCGGCGCCGCTGATGTGCGCCGCCATGGGTGAGGCGAGGAACAGCGCGGCACCGCCCACGTCGGCGGGGCTGGCGAGCCTGCCGAGCGGTACGGTCGCGGCCACGGCGGCCACCCCGTCGGCGTCGCCGTAGTGCAGGTGACTGAGTTCGGTTTCCACCGGGCCGACGACCACGGAGTTCAGCCGCACCTTGGGCGCCCATTCGACGGCCAGCGAGGTGGTCAGATTGTCCAGACCGGCCTTGGCCGCACCGTAGGCGGCGGTGCCGGGCGAGGGCCGATGCCCGCTGACGCTGGTGATCATCACGATCGAGCCGCCGGTGTCCTGCTGCTGCATCACGGCGTTTGCCCGCTGCGAGATGAGCAGCGGAGCGAGCAGGTTCAGCTCGACGATCTTCTGGTGGAACTTCGGGCTCGCCGCGTCGGCGAGCGCGAACGGGGCGCCACCGGCGTTGTTCACCACGTGATCGATCCGGCCGTGCCGGTCGAGGATCCGCTCGAACATCGCCGCGACCGCGTCGGGGTCGCGCACATCGCAGGTGAAGTGCTCGGTGCTGCGCCCACCCACCTCGATCGGTTCGTCGGCGGGGCGGCGGGCACAGGTCAGCACGGTCGCACCGGCGGCGAGGAAGGCCCGGCTGACACCGGCGCCGACGCCGCGGACGCCACCGGTCACCAGAACGATCTGCGCGGAAAGGTCGATTTCTACAGCCACCGTGCTAACCTACCAAGCAATTGCTTGCTTTGTCTCGGGTTCGCCGGGGCGCGCACGATGGGACATGCGATGGGGATAATCCGTCACACCGAAACCGAGGGCGTCGAAGTCGTCACCGTCGACTACCCGCCGGTCAACGCCTTGCCGTCGGACGGCTGGTTCGCGCTGGCCGACGCGGTCAGGGACGCCGGACGTGATCCGGCCACCCGGGTGGTGGTGCTGCGGGCCGAGGGTCGCGGCTTCAACGCCGGCGTCGACATCAAGGAGATGAACGCCGACAGCGGGCACACCGCGCTGATCCGCGCCAACCACGGCTGCTTCGAGGCCTTCGCGGCCGTCTACGACTGCCAGGTCCCGGTGGTCACCGCCGTCAACGGCTTCTGCCTCGGCGGCGGCATCGGGCTGGTCGGCAATTCCGACGTGATCGTCGCCTCCGACGACGCCACCTTCGGCCTGCCCGAGGTGGACCGCGGTGCGCTCGGCGCGGCCACCCACCTGGCCCGGCTGGTCCCGCAGCATCTGATGCGGACCATGTTCTACACCGCGGGCAAGCTCACCGCCCAGCAGTTGCACCACTACGGCTCGGTCTACAAGGTGGTGCCGCGCGCCGAACTCGACGCCGCGGCCATGGAGGTCGCCGAGAACATCGCGAACAAGGACGGCCGCGTGATCCGCGCCGCCAAGCGCGCGCTCAACGGCATCGACGTGCAGGACGTGCACCGCTCCTACCGCTACGAGCAGGGTTTCACCATGGAGCTCAACCTCGCGGGCGTCGCCGACGAGATCAGGGCACGCTTCGACGACGACCTCGCCGCGCAGAAGAAGGAGAACTAGAAAGCCATGCGCGACAAGCGAATGACGCTCGACGAGGTAGTCGGCGAGCTGCGCAGCGGAATGACGATCGGCCTCGGCGGCTGGGGCTCCCGGCGCAAGCCGATGGCGCTGGTGCGCGCGCTGCTCCGCTCCGATGTGACCGATCTGACCGTGGTCACCTACGGCGGCCCCGACCTCGGCCTGCTGTGCTCGGCGGGCAAAGTGCGTAAGGCCTACTACGGCTTCGTGTCCCTGGATTCCGCGCCCTTCTACGACCCATGGTTCGCCAAGGCGCGCACCGGGGGCGCCATCACCGTGCGGGAGATGGATGAGGGCATGGTCAAGTGCGGGCTGCAGGCCGCGGCCGCGCGCCTGCCGTTCCTGCCGATCCGGGCCGGGCTCGGCTCCGCCGTGCTCGACTTCTGGGAGGGCGAGCTGAAGACGGTGGACTCGCCGTACCCCACCGACGGCAGGACCGAGACCCTGGTCGCCATGCCCGCGCTGGATCTCGACGCCGCGTTCGTGCACCTCGACCTGGCCGACAAGCACGGCAACGCCGCCTACACCGGCGTCGACCCCTACTTCGACGACCTGTACTGCCTGGCCGCCGAGCGGCGCTACGTCACCGCCGACCGGCTGGTCGAGACCGAGGAACTGGTGAAAGCCGTTCCGCAGCAGTCGATCATCCTCAACCGGATGATGGTCGACGGCGTGGTCGAGGCACCGGGTGGCGCGCACTTCACCTTCTCCGGCAGCTACGGGCGCGACGAGAAGTTCCAGAAGCACTATGTGGCCGCCGCGCAGACGCCGGAGTCGTGGGCCGAGTTCAAGGCCCGCTATCTGGATGTCTCCGAAGCCGACTACCAGGCCGCCGTCCACGCCTTCGCCGAGGAGCAGAAATGAGTTCAGCATCGCTAGCCGATTCCGTGCCGGGTGACGGCGGGGCGACCGCGGCGCCGGTGACCCGCGCCGAGGTCTGCGTGGTTGCCGCCGCGGAGATCTTCCGCGGGGCGGGCGAGATCATGGCGAGCCCGATGTCGACGGTCACCACCATCGGTGCCCGGCTGGCCCGGCTCACTTTCGAACCCGATCTGCTGCTGTCCGACGGCGAGGCGCTGTTCTTCGCCGAGGTTCCGGCCATCGGCGCGAAGGCGCCGGTCGAGGGCTGGATCCCGTTCTCCAAGGTGTTCGACGTGGTCGCCTCCGGGCGCCGCCACGTGGTGATGGGCGCCAACCAGCTCGACCGGTTCGGTAACCAGAACCTGTCGGCCTTCGGCCCGCTGCAGCAGCCGACCCGGCAGATGTTCGGGGTGCGCGGCGCGCCTGGCAACACCATCAACCACGCCACCAGCTACTTCGTGCCGAGGCACAGCAAGCGGGTGTTCGTCGACCAGGTCGACATCATCTCCGGTATCGGCTACGACCGCATCGATCCGGACAACCCCGCCTACCGGTTCCACCACCTGCACCGGGTGGTGACCAACCTGGGCGTGTTCGATTTCGGCGGGCCCGACCACACCCTGCGCGCCCTGTCGTTGCATCCCGGCGTGACCGCCGACGAGGTCGCCGAGAACACCTCCTTCGAAGTCGCCGAGCTCGGCACCGCGGGCGAGACCAGGCTGCCCACCGGGGAGGAGCTGCGGATCATCCGTACCGTGCTCGACCCGAAGGGCTTCCGGGAGAAGGAAGTGGCGTCATGACCAGGCTCCGGACGCCGCTGACCGAGCTGGTCGGCATCGAGCATCCGGTGGTGCAGACCGGGATGGGCTGGGTCGCCGGGCCGCGGCTGGTCGCGGCCACCGCCAATGCGGGCGGCCTCGGCATCCTGGCTTCGGCCACGATGACCTTCGCGGAACTCGAGGCGGCGGTCGCCAAGACCAAGTCGCTCACCGGCAATCCGTTCGGCGTGAACATCCGCGCCGACGCCACCGACGCCACCGAGCGCATCGACCTGCTCATCCGCGAGGGAGTGAAGGTAGCCTCGTTCGCGCTCGCGCCCAAGCAGGACCTCATCGCCAAGCTGAAAGACCATGGCGTGGTGGTGATTCCCTCGATCGGTGCCGCCAAGCACGCGGTGAAGGTGGCTTCCTGGGGCGCCGACGCGGTGATCGTGCAGGGCGGTGAGGGCGGTGGGCACACCGGTCCGGTCGCCACCACCCTGCTGCTGCCCTCGGTACTCGACGCCGTCGACATCCCGGTCGTCGCCGCCGGCGGCTTCTTCGACGGCCGCGGTCTGGCCGCCGCGCTGTCCTACGGCGCGGCCGGTGTCGCGATGGGCACCCGCTTCCTGCTCACCCAGGAGAGCACCGTGCCCGACGCGGTGAAGCAGGAGTACCTGGCACGTGGCCTGCAGGACACCGTGGTTTCGGTGAAGGTCGACGGCATGCCGCACCGGATGCTGAACACCGAACTGGTCGACAAGCTGGAACACTCCGGCGGCTGGCGAGGCCTGTCCGCGGCGGTGTCCAACGCGGCCAGGTTCAAGTCGATGACCGGCATGAAATGGTCGACGCTGATGCGCGACGGCCTGGCCATGCGCAAGACCAAGGATCTCAGCTGGTCGCAGGTCGTGATGGCGGCCAACTCGGCCATGCTCACCAAGGCCGGGCTGGTCGAGGGCCGCACCGACGCGGGCGTGCTGCCCGCGGGACAGGTCACCGGGATCATCGACAGCCTGCCGACGGTCGCCGAACTGATCGACGGGATCGTCACCGACGCCGTCGCCCGGATCGAGGCCGTCTCGGCCCTCACCACCGAGCCCGCCACCGAGGTCGGCTGAGCGGACTCCGCCCCCAGAACTCGCCCCCGATCGACGGCCCAGAGCCAACCGTCGGTCCCCATGGGGCGATCGAACACCGGGCCCGGTGCCGCACTCACGAGGTGCGCACCGGGTCCGGTGCTCTCTTTTCAGGACGCGAGCACGGTGAACTGCGTGGTGCCAGGCAGGTGCGCCAGCGGCGTGGTGCGCACCGCGGCCTCGATCCGGCCGGGACCGGTGGGCAGGAGGACGCCGACCGCGGGCCCGGTCTGTCCGGCGGGGCCGCCGACGACGACGGTCGCGGTCGAGCCGCTCGCGCCGGTGTCGAGATTGCGCCATTCGACGGTGGCGGTGACCGAGCACCCGCTCTCGTGCGAACCGGGTGTCGCGCTCCAGAAGGTGCCACGCAGATAGACCGCCGCCTCGCCGGGACCGCTGTAATCACTCGGTCCGGGGATGGCGGTGCCGTCGACCTGGCCCGCGCAGGTCCAGCCGGTGGCCAGGGTGTAGGTGGGCCCGAACGAGGTGGCGGCGGACGCGGTGGTCGTGGTGCCGAGAATCAGGCCGGTCGCCGCAGCGGTGACGAGGGTCGCACGACCGATGAGCTGGTACATCACTTCGTCCCTTCGTTGCCGATCATCGTGGCCGCGGTGGGGCGGCCATCTCCCATCAGCGTGACATCTCCCGCCACACGTGATCGGTGCGGCGCGGCCAGGCCGAGTCAGCGGGTTCGCACCTGCACGCGATTGTCGTGGAACACGGCGCCGCCCGCGTAGTCGGCGTCGCGTTCAGCGATCGTCGCGTTGACGGTGGCGCCACCGGTGAACTTGGCCCAGCGGCCCTTGGTTGTCGCCGCGACACCGGGTCTGACCTGTTCGGACACCTCGGCGACGGCTTCGAACGAGCCACGGGCATTGCTGACCTCGACCGGCGCGCCGTCGGTGATGCCACGGGCGGCGGCGTCAGCGGGATGCAGGGTGATGGTGGATTCGCCCGCTCGGCGGCGCAGTTCGGGGTTGGCGCCGAAGGTGGTGTTCAGGAAGTAGTGGGAGGCCGCCGAGATCAGGATCAGGCCGTCGCCGTGGTCGGCCGGTGGGGTGTAGCCCGGCAGCGGGTCGTGACCGTCGAGTTCGGCTCGTGCCGAGACGAAGTGGAGCTTGTCCGCGGGCACCCGGCCCGGCGGGATCTTCAGGAAGCCCTCGGCTCGGAGCCGGTCGAGGTCGTAGCCGCGCAGCAGTTGCCGGGCCAGGTCCTCGTCGGAGTCGAAGAGTGCGGGATCGGTCAGGCCGAGTCGCCGCGCGAGCCTGCGGAAGGTCTCGGTGGTGGACAGGCATTCGCCCTGCGGTCGCACCGCCGGCTCGTTCCAGACCAGGTAGAGATGGCCGTATCCGGCGATCACATCGAGATGCTCGGGCTGCATCGTCGCGGGCAGCACGATATCGGCGTAGTCGACGGTGTCGGTGCCGAAATGCTCGAGCACCACCGTGAACAGGTCGTCGCGGGACAGGCCCTCGATCACCCTGCGCTGGTCGGGATTGGAGCCGACGGGGTTGGCCGCGATCACGAACAGCGCCTTGACCGGCGGGTTCTCGGTGTCGAGCAGGGTTTCGCCGAGCCGGGTCATGGTCAGCGTGCGCACCGGATGCGGGAGCAGGTCGTCGCGGGTGAGCGCCGCGACGTCGAGCCGGAAGTGTCCGCTGGTCGAGTAGTGCAGTCCCCCACCGCGAATCGCCCAGTCGCCGGTCACTCCGGGCAGGCAGGCCAGCACCCGCAACGCCATCCCGCCGCCCGCGTGCCGTTGCATGCCCTGTGAGGCGCGGATGGCGGTGGGTCTGGTGCGGGCGATCCGCTCGCCGAGCGCGGTGATCCGCTCACGGGGCACGCCGGTGATGGTCGCGGTGCGTTCCGGGGTGAATTCCATGATGCGGTCCCGGAATTCGGGCCAGCCGACGGTGTGCTCGGCGATGTACTCGTCGTCCTGGGCGCCGAGCCCGACGATCACGTGCAGCAGCCCGAGCGCGAGGGCGGCGTCGGTACCTGGCAGCGGTGCGATGTGCTCGTCGCACCGCTCGCTCGTTCTGGTGCGCACCGGATCGATCGAGACCAGATAGGCGCCGCTGTCCTGCACGAACTTCCACAGGTGATGCCCGGAGGTGAGCGGGTTGGTGCCCCAGAGCAGGATCAGCTTCGCGTGCGCGAGATCCTCCGGATCCATCCCGCCCGCGGTGCCGAGCGTGTAACCCAGGCCCGCGCTCCCGGCCACCGAGCAGATCGTCGGGACGTGGTGCGAGGCGCCGAGCACATTGAACAGCCGCCGACCGGGGAACCCCTCCATCCCCTGCAGATAGCCGAGGCTGCCGGTGCCGTGGAACGGCCAGATCGCCTCGCCGCCGAACTCGTCGATGATGCCGGTGAGCCGGGTGGCGATCTCGTCGAGCGCGTCGTCCCAGCTGATCCGCTCGAACCGGCCTGATCCCTTCGGCCCGACCCGGCGCAGCGGGTAGCGCAGCCGATCCGGGGCACCGACCTGCTCGAGATAGCGGTTCACCTTCACGCACAGCGCGCCGCGGGTCACCGGATGGTCCTTGTTGCCGCGCAGGCCGGTCGCCACCCCGTCCTCGACGGAGACCACCCACGAGCACGCGTCGGGGCAGTCGAGCGGGCACGCACCGAGAACCTTCACCCGGTCCATCGTATGCCGGGGCCGCACCAGGTCACCGACCGCTGCGACCGGTAACGATAGCCGTCTGATATGTGATGTAAATCACGTAAGGGTGGTTTCGCGGATTCCGCGGTGGCACCAGGTTCCGAGTAGGCGCGCCAGGCCCGGCCGCGGGGTCGGGCGACGTGCCCCCACGCTGGTGGGAGGACGAGATGAGGTCGATTGCGAAGAAGGTGATGGTGAGCGCGTCGGCGGCTGTGCTGCTCGGCGCGGGGGCGGTGATGGGGGCTGGGCCGGTACAGGCACAGCCGTGGCAGCCGGGATGCGCGGCACACGCGGTCAACAACACGTCGGCGTACTCGCAGTGTTTCTGGCCGGTACGGCATCAGGTGCGGATCGAATGCAGGCACTGGTGGGCATGGTTCGGTAGCAGCTGGGCCACCTACGAGCGCCGGGGTCACATCGCATGGGACGGCCAGCAGTCCTGGGCCCACTGCGATTTCCCTGGCACCCTGCAGCGCTGGGATGTCGTGACGTATTGGTGGTGAACGAGACAGCGGTCGGCGGGCCGGATCGAGTACCTGCGACCCGCCGACCGTCGCGCCGGTCGGCGCCTGGGCCGGCTACCACCTCATTCTGTCTCGATGACCGGGTTGAGGATTCCACACACCTTCCAGCCGCCGTCCTCGTCGACCAACTTGTACGTCGCGGTCGATGTGGTTTCGGTACCGAGAAAGTCCATGGTCATAGTCGTGGTGAACGTCCCGGAACTGCTCCCGGACGCGACATCCACGCTCTTCAATGTCGTTGTCGACTTCGGGAGATTGCTACCACCAGAAGGGGTTTCGGTCGGCGTCGCCAGACTCAGCCCCGGGTAGTTCGCGATCTCCTCCCGATCAGCCGCACACACCAGATCCTCGAGATCACCCTTCTTATCCACCCACGCCTGCGCGGCCTCTCGCGGAGTGTCGTAACCGCCACCGCCGAACGGACCACCCCCGCCGAACAGGAACAGCCCACCGACCGCGACCGCGATCAACACGACCGCACCACCGGCGATGAGTGCGATCTTGCCGCCGTTGCCGCCGGACGGACGCGGCGGCTGACCGTAGCCACCCGGCGCACCGTACTGCGGCCCACCCTGGGGGTACGGCTGACCGGGCTGCCCCTGCGGATAGCCGGGCATGGGCCCCTGCGGATAAGACCCGCCCGGCATCGGGCGCCCCTGCGGGTACGGCTGGCCGGGCATCGGCTGACCCTGCGGGTAGGCCTGACCTGGCATCGGCTGACCCTGATACGGCTGACCCTGATATGGATTGGGCGGTTGTGGGTAACCCATTCAGATTTCCTGTTCCCTGTTTCTCGGACGGCGCCTTTCCGGCGCCGCCTCAGCATCTGGCTTACCCGCCGCGCCAACGTGTTACCGCGGCGAAATGAGCAACCGCCCAGTGTCAGGGATAGATCGTCCGCTCGCAAGCGCGCGTACCAAGGCCGCGCACGCGCGACGGCCCGGTGCCGGAAGCGGGCACCGGACCGTCAGCTGGCCTACCTCGAGTTACTCGCTCGCGCCGAGCCGTTCGATGATCGTCACATTGGCGGTGCCGCCGCCTTCGCAGATCGTGAGCAGACCGTAGCGCCCGTTCACCCGCTCGAGCTCGTTGAGCAGGGTGGCGAACAGCTTGGCGCCGGTCGCGCCGAGCGGGTGGCCGAGCGCGATGGCGCCACCGTTGACGTTCACCTTGGCCGGATCGGCGCCGATCTCCTTGATCCAGGCCAGCACTACCGGCGCGAAGGCCTCGTTGATCTCGATGACGTCGATGTCATCGATGCTCAGCCCGGTCTGCTCCAGCGCCCACTGGGTGGCCGGGATCGGCGCGCTCAGCATGAAGATCGGGTCGGCGCCGCGCGCGCTGACGTGATGGATGCGGGCGCGCGGGGTGAGCCCGTACTCCTTGACGGCCCACTCCGAGGCGAGCAGCGTCGCGCTGGCGCCGTCGGAGATCTGGCTGGCCACCGCGGCCGTCAACGGGCTGCCCTCGGTCAGCGGCTGCAGCGACGCCATCTTCTCCAGGCTGGTCTCGCGCGGCCCCTGGTCGACGGTGAAGTCACCGACCGGCACGATCTCGGACTCGAAGCGGCCTTCGGCGATCGCGGCGCGGGCGCGCTCGTGGCTGCGCAGCGCCCACTGCTCCATGTCCTCGCGGCTGATACCCCACTTCTCGGCGATCAGTTCGGCGCCGCGGAACTGCGAGACCTCGCCGGTGCCGTAGCGGGTGTCCCAGCCGGTGGCGCCGACGAACGGCGACTCGAAGCCGTACTCCTTGCCCGCCAGCATGGCGGCCGAGATCGGGATGGCGCTCATGTTCTGCACGCCCGCGGCCACGATCACCTCGGCGGTGCCGCTCATGATCGCCTGCGCGCCGAAGTTGATCGCCTGCTGGCTTGACCCACACTGCCGGTCGACGGTGACGCCGGGCACCGACTCGGGGTAGCCCGCGGCCAGCCACATGGTGCGGCCGATATTGCCCGCCTGCGGGCCGATGTTGTCGACACAGCCGACGATCACGTCGTCGACGGCGGCCGGGTCGACGCCGGTGCGCTCGATCAGGCCGCGCAGCGCGGCGGCGCCGAGGTCGGCCGGGTGCGCTCCGGCCAGCGCGCCACCGCGCTTGCCGACCGCGGTGCGGACGGCATCGACTACATAGGCGTCCCGAAGCGGGGTGTACGGGCGGCGCTCGGTCATGATGGGTACTCCTACTTCGGTGCGCTCGCGGGCACGGTGAGCCCGTCGAGCACGATGGTCAGATATTGCTGGGCGAGGCTTTGCACGGAGATGGGACCGCCGGGGGTGTACCAGCGCACCGCCACCCACACGGTGTCGCGCAGGAAGCGGAACGCCAGTTCCACGTCGAGTTCGGGCCGGAAGCTGCCGTCGGCCACACCGGCGGTGAGCACCTTGTGCCACAGCTCGCGGAACTCGGTGTTGAAGTCGCGGATGTAGCCGAAACGGTCGACGTCGCGCAGGTTCTTGGCCTCGGCCTGGTAGATCGCGACGGCGGCATGGTGCCGGTCGAAGGATTCGTAGGAGGCGGTCACCAACGCTTCCAACGTCTCGCGCGAGCTCAGGCCGGAGGTCGCGATCTCGCGGTAGCGGCCGAACAGGTCGTCGAGGAAGCCGCGCAGGATCTCGTCGACCATCGACTCCTTGGAGTCGAAGTGGTGGTAGAGACTGCCAGAGAGGATCCCGGCCGAGTCGGCGATATCGCGCACGGTGGTGGCACGCAGGCCACGTTCGGCGAACAGGTTCGCGGCCAGGTCGAGGAGTTCGGCGCGGCGGTTACGTTTGGCGTCGGGTGCGGTCACCTTGGACATCGTACAACCAAGCACTTGCTTGGCGAGCTGTGCGCGGTCATGCGCGCTGGCTGCTCACCGAGACGACCTCGCCGGTCAGGTACGAAGTGTAATCGCTGGCCAGCATCGCGATGGTGGCCGCGACCTCCCACGGCTCCGCGGCGCGACCGAAGGCCTCGCGCTCACTGAGCTTATCGAGCAGCTCCGATGAGCTCACCTTGTCCAGGAACGGATGCCGCGCGATGCTCGGCGCCACGGCGTTGATCCGCACCCCGAACTCGGCGGCCTCCACCGCGCTGCACCTGGTCAGCGCCATCACGCCGGCCTTGGCCGCGGCGTAGTGGGCCTGGCCGTGCTGGGCGCGCCAGCCGAGCACGCTGGCGTTGTTGACGATCACGCCGCCGTGGCCTGCCGACCGGAAATAGCCGAGCGCGGCCCTGGTGCAGCGGAAGGTGCCGGTGAGGGTGATGTCGAGGACCTGATCCCACTGCTCGTCGGTCATGTCGACGACCGGGGTCTCGCCACCGAGGCCCGCGTTGTTGACCATGACGTCGATCCGGCCGAGCTCGGCGGCGGCATCGGTGAGCAGCTGGTTCACCTGCGCGGTGTCGCGCACGTCGCAGACGACCGCGCCGACCTTGCGCTCGGGAAATTCCTTGGCCAGCAGTTCGGCGGTCTCGGTGAGCCTGCGCTCGTGCCAATCGGAGACGACCACATCGGCGCCCTCCTCGAGCAACCTGCGGGCGGTGGCCGAGCCGATGCCGGTACCCGCCGCGGCGGTGATGACGGCCTTACGGCCGGTCAGCAGACCGTGACCGGGGATGGACGGGGGCGCGGCGGAGAGTGGACCGGTCACGGGCGGGCCTCCCGCGGCAGACCGAGCACCCGCTCGGCGATGATGTTGCGCTGCACTTCGTTCGAACCTCCATAGATCGTGTCGGCGCGGCTGAACAGGTACAGCCGCTGCCATGCGGTCATGTCGTCGGGACCGAGGACGAGCCCGGCGGCGCCCTGCACCGCCATGGCCAGTTCGCCGAGCTCGCGATGCCAGTTGCCCCACAACAACTTCGACACCGAGGCGCCGCCCGCGTCGTGGGTGTCCTCGCTCATGGTGCGCAGCGCGTGCGCGCGCAGGACCCGCAGGCCCACCCAGGCGCGGTCGATGCGGTCGGCGACGATCGGGTCCTCGGCCGCGCCGGTCCGGCGGGCCAGTGCCTCGATATCGGCGAGCTCGCGGGCGAAGCGGATCTGCTGGCCGAGCGTGGAGATGCCGCGCTCGAAAGTCAGGGTGCCCATCGCGATGCGCCAGCCGTCGCCCGGTTCGCCGACGACAAGGCCGGCCTCGGTGACGGCGTCGTCGAAGAACACCTCGTTGAATTCGGAGGTGCCGGTGAGCTGTTCGATCGGGCGTACCTCGATGCCCGGCTGGTTCATCGGCACCAGCAGGTAGGACAGGCCCTTGTGCCTGCTCGACCCCTTCTCGGTGCGCGCGATGACGAAGCACCAGTCGGCCACGTGCGCCAGCGAGGTCCAGATCTTCTGGCCGTTGATCACCCAGCGGTCGCCGTCCAGGCGCGCGGTGGTGCTCACCGCGGCCAGGTCGGAACCGGCGCCCGGCTCGGAGTAGCCCTGGCACCACAGCTCGCTCACCGTGCGCACGCCCGGCAGGAAGCGACGCTTCTGCTCCTCGGTGCCGAAGGCGAGCAGGGTGGGGCCGAGCAGTTCCTCGCCGACGTGCGAGACCCGCGCCGGCGCGTCGGCCTTGGCGTACTCCTCGTGGAAGATCACCTGCTGGCGCACGCTCGCGCCGCGCCCGCCGTGTTCGACCGGCCAGCCGAGGCAGGTCCAGCCCGCCGCGGCGAGATGCCGGTCCCACGCCAGCCGCTCCTCGAAGAACTCGTGCTCGCGCCCCGGCCCACCGGTGCCACGCAGGTCACGGAACTCTCCGGACAGGTTTTCGGCCAGCCAGTCGCGTATTTCCGCGCAAAACTCCGCGTCGGAGGTCGCGGTATCGGAATCTGAGGTCTGGATCACGCCCACCTCGGTAGGATAACCTACCAAGCACTTGCTTTGTTAGCCGATTGGTGAGGACCTCGTGAGAACCCCTGCACAGACCACCCCGCAGGCACTGCGTGACGTCGCCGCGGCGCATCCCGACGAGCCGGCGCTGCTCGACGGCGCGACCCGGCTGACCTGGTCGGAACTGCTCGATCAGGTCAGGATCGCGGCGCGCGCGCTGATCGCGCGTGGCATCGCGCCCGGCGACCGGATCGCCATGTGGGCACCCAATACCCACCACTGGGTGGTCGCTGCGCTGGCCGCGCATTCGGTCGGCGCCGCCCTTGTCCCGCTGAACACCCGCTATGTCGTGGCCGAGGCCGCCGACGTGCTCGCCCGCGTCGACGCGAAGGCGCTGTTCGTCGCAGGCCCGTTCCTCGGGCGCGACCGGGCCGCCGAGCTCCTCGACAGCGCCGATCACCTCGGCATCGGCACCGTGGTGGTGATCCCGGTCGAGGACGGCACACCGTCGACGGCGCTGCCCGCGAGCGCGGGGCCGGACACGGCGGTGCTGACGTGGTCGCAACTGCTCGACCGCGCGACCGATGTCTCCGCCGAGGCGGGTGAGCAGCGCGCCGCGCAGGTGTCCCCCGACGACATCGCCGACATCCTGTTCACCTCCGGCACCACCGGCCGCAGCAAGGGCACGCTCGTCGCGCACCGGCAGGCGCTCGGCGTGGTGCGCGGGTGGGTCGAGTGCTCGACGCTGCGCGCGGGCGACCGCTACCTGATCATCCCGCCGTTCTTCCACAATTTCGGTTACAAGGCGGGCATTCTCGCCTGCGTGGTCACCGGCGCCACGATCGTGCCGCAGGCCACCTTCGATGTGCCCGCCACCCTCGCCATGATCGAGTCGGAACGGATCACCGTGCTGACCGGTCCGCCGACGATCTACCAGACCATCCTCGAACACCCACGGCGCGGCGAACACGACCTGAGCTCACTACGGGTGGCGGTGACCGGCGCGGCCACCGTGCCGGTGGTGCTGATCGAGCGGATGCGCGACGACCTCGACTTCGAGGTGGTCATCACCGCCTACGGGTTGTCCGAATCGGCAGGCTTCGGCACCATGTGCCGCCCCGACGACGACGCCGTGACCATCGCCAACACCTGCGGCGGGCCCATCGCGGACTTCGAACTGCGACTCTCCGACGCGGGCGAAGTCCTGCTGCGCGGACCGAACGTGATGATCGGCTACCTCGACGATCCCGCGGCCACCGCCGAGGCCGTCGACGCCGACGGCTGGCTGCACACCGGCGATATCGGGGTCGTCGACGAGCGCGGCTACCTCAAGATCACCGACCGGCTCAAGGACATGTACATCACGGGCGGGTTCAACGTGTACCCCGCCGAGATCGAACAGACCCTCGCCCGGCTCGACGGCGTCGCCGAATCGGCCGTGTTCGGCGTACCGGACGAGCGGATGGGCGAGGTCGGCAAGGCCGTCGTCGTCCGCAAGACCGGCTCGTCGCTGACCGCGGACGAGGTACTCGACTTCGCCGCGAGCAAGTTGGCCAATTTCAAGGTGCCCCGGTTCGTGGAGTTCCGCGACCAGCTGCCCTACAGCGCGGCGGGCAAGGTGCTCAAGCGCGAGCTACGTGAGGAGAAGTCGTGAATTCCGAAACCGACGAGGTCGTCACCTATGAGGTGCGCGGATCGGTCGCCGTCGTCACCATGAACCGGCCAGAGTTCCGTAACGCGCAGAACTCGAAGATGACCTACGCCCTCGACGCGGCGTTCGCGCGGGCTGTCGAGGACCCCGAGGTCAAGGTGATCGTGCTGGCGGGCAACGGGAAACACTTCAGCGCGGGCCACGACATCGGCACGCCGGGCCGTGACCACCATGTGCACTACGAGAACAAGGCCGCGCTGTGGTGGGACCACCTCGACCGCGCGGGCGGCGACCAGCGCTTCGCCCGCGAGTCCGAGGTGTACCTCGGTATGTGCCGCCGCTGGCGGGAGATCCCCAAGCCGATGGTGGCGATGGTGCAGGGCGCCTGCATCGCGGGCGGTCTGATGCTGGCCTGGGTGTGCGACCTCATCGTCTGCTCCGACGACGCCTTCTTCTCCGACCCGGTCGTCCGGATGGGCATTCCTGGCGTGGAGTACTTCGCGCATCCGTGGGTGATGGGTCCGCGCGCGGCCAAGGAATTCCTCTACACCGGCGACCGCTTCGACGCCGCCAAGGCCAAGGAGTGGGGCATGGTCAACCGGGTCGTGCCGCGCGCGGAACTGGAAACCGAGACGATGGCGCTGGCCGAGAAGATCTCCGCCATGCCGCAATTCGGCCTCGCGCTCACCAAGAAGGCCGTCAACCAGGCCGAAGACCTGATGGGGATGCGCTCCGGCATGGACTCGGTCTTCGGGCTGCACCATTTCGCGCACGCTCACAACGCCGAAGTCGGCGCCGATTCGCTCGGCGGGATGAACGCCCGCTCGATGAAGGAAATTTCATGAATCTCGATATCGACCCCGCAGTCCGGGAGTTCCAGCTGGAGGTGCGCGACTTCCTCGCCGCAAACGTCCCGCGCGAACCGCTGCCATCGATGGACACCAAGGCCGGATTCGAGGCGCACCGCGAGTGGGAGGCCACGCTTGCCGATGCCAGGCTGTCGGCGGTGTCGTGGCCCGCGGAGTTCGGCGGCCGCGACGCCTCGATCCTGGAGTGGGTGCTCTTCGAGCAGGAGTACTACGCGGCGGGCGCTCCTGGCCGGGTGAGCCAGAACGGCATCTTCCTGCTCGCGCCCACCCTGTTCGAGCACGGCACCGCCGAACAACTGGCCCGGATTCTGCCGCGGATGGCACGGGCCGACGACATCTGGGCCCAGGCCTGGTCGGAGCCCGAATCGGGCAGCGACCTGGCGAGCCTGCGCTCCACCGCCCGGCGCACCGAGGGCGGCTGGCTACTCAACGGCCAGAAGACATGGAGTTCGCGTGCGGCGTTCGCGGATTGGGGTTTCGGCCTGTTCCGCAGCGATCCGGAAGCACAGCGCCATCACGGGCTCACCTACCTGATGTTCCCGCTCACCGCCGACGGCGTGAGCGTGCGCCCGATTCCCCAGCTCGACGGCGAGCCCGGCTTCGCCGAGATCTTCTTCGACGACGTGTTCGTCCCCGATCAGGACGTGATCGGCGGGGTCGACGAGGGCTGGCGCGTCGCCATGGCCACCTCGAGCAACGAGCGTGGCCTGTCGCTGCGCAGCCCCGGCCGGTTCAGCGCCACCGCCGAGCGCCTGATCGACCTGTGGTCGCGGACCGCCGAACCCACCGACACCGCCGCGCGCAATGCCGTGGTGGACGCCTGGCTCGGGGCCGAGTCCTATCGCCTGCACACCTTCGGCACCGTCACCCGGCTGGCCGAAGGCGGCCAGCTCGGCGCGGAATCCTCGATCACCAAGGTGTTCTGGTCCGAGCTCGACATCGCCATGCACGAGACCGGCCTCGACCTGCTCGGCGCCGCCGCCGAACAGCAGAGCCGGTGGACCGACGGCTACCTGTTCTCGCTGTCGGGCCCGATCTACGCCGGCACCAACGAGATCCAGCGCAACATCATCGCCGAGCGCATCCTCGGCCTGCCGCGGGAGAGCAAGCGATGAACGGCACCGGACCGGGCGCGCGCATCCGCCCGGTCGGCCCACCGACCACCCCCAGCCGCCAGGCCACCTGCCGGGCCGCCATCCGTTCGATCACAGGAGTTCTGCGATGAGGTTCGCACTCGCCACCGAACAGCTGGACTTCGCTACCGAACTGCGCAAGGTCCTCGACGCCGGGCAGGTGCCCGCCGCGGTCCGTGCCTGGGCCGACGGCGACACCGCCAAGGGCACCGCGCTGCTGCGGCAGGTGGCCGAGATGGGCGTCTTCAGCCTGATCGTCGACGAGCGGTACGACGGCGCCGACGCCACCGCCGTCGACCTCGTGGTCGCCATGATCGAGCTGGGCAGGGCCGCGGCGCCGGGTCCGGTGATCGAGTCCGCCGCGGTGATCCCGGCACTGCTACAACGTCTTCCCGATACCGCGGCTGCACAGCGCTGGCTTCCCGAACTCGCAACCGGTGCGCTACTCGGGACCGTCGGGTTCGATCGGGCGCAGCCGGGTATCGCGCTCGATGCCGGCACCACCGAGCTGGTGCTCGTCGCCGAAGGTAGGCGGGTCGCCGTCGGCAGGCCCGGCCACGAACCCACCGACGGCGCAGGGTCCGGGCCGATCGCTTCGATCGACCCGGCACGCAAGCTTTTCCGGGTCGTTGCCGGCGAAACCGTGGCCGAGGACGTCGAGGACGCCATCGACTATGCCTTCGACGTCGGTGTGCTCGCGTGCGCCGCCCAGTTGCTCGGCGCGGGCCGGGCGATCCTCGACCAGACCACCACCTATGCCAAGCAGCGCAAGCAGTTCGGCCGGGTGATCGGCGAATTCCAGGCCGTGAAGCAGCAGCTCGCCGATGTGCTGATCGCCCTGGATCTGGCCGAACCGCTGGTGTACCGGGCCGCCTTGACGCTCGATACGCCCGACCGCGCGCGCGATGTGTCGGCGGCCCTGGTGGCCTGCGGCGATGCCGCCCACCGTGCCGCGCGCGCCGGCCTGCAGGTACACGGCGCCATCGGCTACACCGCCGAATGCGACCTGTCGCTGTGGCTGACCAGGGTCGCGGCACTCCGAACCGCCTGGGGCACCGCCGACTTCCACCGCGCCCGCATCGCGACGGCCCTGCGCACCCCCGCGACGGCCTGAGGTCGGTGAGATGGTCTGGCGGGCCCACCCCCACCCGGTCTCCCAGGCGCAGGCTGCGGGCGGGCGCCGACGACTACCGCCGCGCCAGTGCAGGCCCGGCACGCACATCCAGAGCGAGGAAACCCCATGACATCGAATGAACTGCTCGAGTTCCGCACCTCTGTGCGCGCGCTGTTGAGCAAGCACGCCACCGCGGCGGCCGTCCGCGCCGCGATGAACACCGAGCTCGGGTACGACCCGAAGCTGTGGGCCATGCTGTGCGAGCAGGTCGGGGTCGCGGCGCTGGCGGTGCCGGAGGAATGGGGCGGTGCGGGCGCCGGACTGGTCGAATCACTGATGGTGGTCGGCGAATTGGGTGCCACGCTGGCCGGGGTCCCGATGCTCGGGTCGGCGGTGCTCGGCACGCAGGCGATCCTGCTCGCCGGTGACGACGAGGCGTGCGCCCGGCTGCTGCCCGATCTGGCCGACGGCTCGCGCACGGCCGCACTGTGCTGGGCCGATGCCACCGGCTGGGACTCCGCGGGCGTCGCCGCGGCCGGCGGGATGCTCAACGGTGCGGCGCATTACGTGCTGCACGGGGCCCAGTCCGACCTGCTACTCGTGCTCACCGACGACGGGCTGTTCGAGACGGCGGCCGACGCGGCGGGCGTCACCGTCACCCCGACACCCGGCCTCGATCCGACTCGCAGCCTCGCGGCCATCACCTTCACCGATACCCCGGCCACCCGCATCGGCACCGGCGACCCGGTCGCGCTGCGTACCCGCCTGCGCGACATCGCATGGGCCGCGTTGGCCGCCGAGCAGGTCGGCGCGGCCCGGCGCTGCCTCGACATGACGGTGGAGTACACCGCGTCACGCGTGCAGTTCGGCAGGCCGATCGGCAGCTTCCAGGCGCTCAAGCACCGGATGGCCGATATGTATGTGCTGGTGGAGTCGGCGGAATCGACGGCGCTGGCCGCGGCCCAGGCCTTGGCCGAGCACAGCCCGACCGCGGCCGAGGAGGTCTACGTGGCCCGCAAACACTGCAGCGAGGCCTTCTCCCACGTGGCCGCGGAGACCATCCAGCTGCACGGCGGCATCGCCATCACCTGGGAACACGACGCGCACCTGTATTTCAAGCGCGCCCATGCCACGGCCGAGCTCTTCGGCACCGGCAAGCGGCCGGTCGCCGCATAAGGCCTGCCCGCTCACACCGCGCTGAGCATGCACTTACCGCTCGATCGGTCCCGTATGCGACCGATCGGCGGGAAAGTGAACGCTCAGCGCGGTACACCGGCCCAGCTGTGCGCCGTTTCACGGGCCCGGCGCCTCAGCCTGCCTAGTTTTATATAGTTAGCTTATGCAATAATACTGGCGTGCAGCAGACCGAGCAGCCTTCCCCGGACGACATCGTGGTCGACCTGTTGGTCACTGCCGGTCGGCTCACCCGGCTGGCCGGTGCGCTGAGCACCGACGATCTGCCACGCGCGGTCCTGCGCGCCCTCGCCGTGCTCGACGAACACGGCGGCATGCGGGTCAGCGAGTTCGCCAGGCGCGATCGATGTTCCCAACCGGCGGCGACGGCGCTGCTCGGACGGCTCGTCACCGACGGATTCGCGACCCGAGCCAAGGATCCAGAGGACTCCCGCGCGGTACTCGTCGAGCTCACCCCGGCCGGCCGGACCCGGCTCGACACCGCCAGGCGCGCCTTCGCGGCCGCCGCGGCACCCGGACTCAGCGACTTCCCCCTGGAACGGCTGATCCGGCTCGACACAGAGATGAACGACCTGCTGACAACCCTGCGCGCGGTCGCAGGCGGCCCGCAGTGAAGGAGCGCAGATGAGCAACACCAGCGAACGAACCCGATGCCGGAACCTGCCACGGCCGAGTGTCGAGGCGCAGGCATGAGCGTCCAGCCGCTGACCCGCGCCGACGCCACCGCCCGCACCGGCCAGCCCAAGGCGGTCTGGGCCGTCGCCTTCGCGAGTGTCATCGCGTTCATGGGCATCGGCCTGGTCGACCCCATTCTCAAGCCGATCGGCGAGCAGCTGCACGCCAGCCCGGCGCAGGTCTCGCTGCTGTTCACCAGCTACATGGCCGTCACCGGCATCGCCATGCTGGTCACCGGCGTCATCTCCAGCCGGTTCGGCGCGAAGAAGACGCTGCTCGCCGGCCTGGCGATCATCATCGTGTTCGCCGGGCTGGCCGGGGTGTCGAACACGATCGGCGAGATCGTCGGCTTCCGCGCGGGCTGGGGTCTCGGCAACGCGCTGTTCATCGCGACGGCGCTGGCCACCATCGTCGGCGCGGCCAGCGGCGGCGTCGCCAAAGCGATCATCCTGTACGAGGCGGCACTCGGCATCGGTATCGCCACCGGCCCGCTGCTCGGCGGCCTGCTCGGTGGGATCAGCTGGCGTGGACCGTTCTTCGGGGTCTCGGTGCTGATGACCATCGCCTTCGTCGCGGTCGTCGTCTTACTGCCCGAGCTGCCCAAGCCTTCCCAACCCACCTCGATCACCGCGCCCTTCAAGGCCCTGCGGCACCGCGGTCTGCTCACCGTCAGTCTCACCGCGCTGCTCTACAACTTCGGCTTCTTCACGCTGCTCGCCTACACCCCGTTCCCGCTGGACATGGGCACCTACGCGATCGGCTTCATCTTCTGTGGCTGGGGCATCCTGCTCGCGGTGGCCTCGGTGTTCTTCGCGCCGAAGTTGCAGCGGCGCTTCGGGAGCCTGCCGATGATGGGGCTCTCGCTCGGCCTGTTCGCCGCCGACCTCGCGGTGATGGGGCTGTTCGCCGAGCACAAGATCGTGCTGATCGTCGGCGTCGTCGTCGCCGGCTTGTTCCTCGGTGTGAACAACACGCTGATCACCGAAGCCGTGATGATCTCCGCGCCGGTCGAGCGGTCCACCGCCTCGGCCGCCTACAGCTTCGTCCGGTTCTCCGGTGGCGCCGCGGCGCCCTGGATCGCGGGCAAGCTCGGCGAGCACAGCATCGCACTGCCGTTCTGGCTCGGCGCCGCCTGCACCGCTGCGGCTGTCGCGGTGCTGTTCGCCGGCCGTCGTGCACTGGCTCACCTCGACGACCACAACCCGGCGCCACACAGCGTCGACGAGGCACAAGCGATCACGGTCGGCGACTGACCATTCCGTCGCACCGCCTCGTCGACCCACGGCGGCGCCCGCACCGTCGGCGCCCGGCTCGTCCCGCCGAACCGCCTGGCATCACCGGGTGGCGTCGATATCATCACCGCACTACGGGCACGGCACAGTCCGGGTCGGGCAGGACGGCTTGTCACCCCACCGGCGTAGCGTCGAGATCATGAGCGACGACAAGCGTGGCCGGGTCAGGACCGAAAGCGGCCAGAAGCGGGTGCGCGTCTACCTCGGCGGTCGGCTGGTGGCCGATACGCTGCGGCCCTTGCTGGTGTGGGAACTTCCCTACTACCCCACCTACTACGTACCACTTACCGATGTCCTCGCGGACCTGGAACCCAACGGCGCCGACGAGCACTCCCCCAGCCGGGGCGAGGGCACCGGCTACGACGTCGCCGTCGACGGGGCACGTGCCGACGGCGCGGCGCTACGCTATCTCGACTCCCCGCTGCCCGACCTGAAAGACGCGGTGCGCCTGGACTTCGCGGCTTTCGATTGGTTCGAGGAGGACGAGCCGATCATCGTCCATCCGCGCGATCCGTACTCCAGGGTCGACATCCTCGGCTCCTCGCGGAATGTGCGCGTGGAGATCGACGGCGTCACCGTCGCCGATTCCTCTTCCCCCCGCATCCTGTTCGAAACCGGTTTGCCCGCACGATATTACCTGCCGCTACCCGATGTCCGAACGGACCTGCTCACTCCGTCCGACACGCACACCAGCTGCCCGTACAAGGGCACCGCCGACTACTGGCACGTGCGGCTGGACGGCAAGGAACACCGCGACATCGTGTGGATCTACCGCACACCGCTGCCCGAGAGCCAGAAGATCGCCGGCCTGGCGTGCTTCTACAACGAAAAGGTCGACATCTACCTCGACGGCGTCCGCCAGGACCGCCCGCGCACCCCGTTCAGCTGAGTTCGGCCAGCTCCGCGGCCACCGGGTCGGCGCCGAGCGCCACCAGCCAGTCGAGCGCAGCGCCGGGCAGGAAGGCCGACATCCGTTCGGTCAGTTCGGCTTTGCCCGCCTCGTCGAGCTGGGACGCACCGGAGGCAACCCGCTCGACCACTTCCCGGTACATCAGCAGATACTTGCGCTGGTCGAGCAGCGGGCCCGCATCGCCGACCGGTCCGTGCCCCGGATACAGCGCGAGCCCGGCCAGATCGGTGCCGAGCAGCTCGAGCGCGGCCAGCCTGTCACCGGAGTGCCCATCGCTCAGATACGAATGCGTGCCGCCGAAGGCGAGGTCGCCGATGAAGGCGACCGCGCGCTCGCCCGCCTCGACCAGCAGGTAGCAGTCCGCGTCGCTCTCGGCCCTGCCCACCTCACGCACCGTGATGCGCAGGCCGCCGAGCTCGTCGGTCGCGCCGCTGTCGACCAGCTGATCGGGTACCCGATACCGGTCCGGCCACTCGTCCCCGTAGTTCGGACCCACTGTTCGCGCTTGGCGACCGCGGTCTCCTCGATCACCTTCGCCACCGTGGCCGTGGCGTACACCGGGACGTCCTCGGGTACCACGTACGGCAGCCCGGTGAAATGGTCGGGATGGGGATGGGTGACGAACGCCGCGAGCAGCGGTTTGTGCGGCGCGGCCAGCCGGGCCGCGAGCGCGGCTGCGTCGGAGACCAGCAGATTCGCATCGATCAGGATCACGCCCTCGGCGGTCTCTGGCAGACGCCGATCCGGCCTGAGACCTGCCCGGCGTGGTCCGGACAGGTCTTGGCCCGCTATTCGGGAATCTCGAGCACACCCTCGTCGACCGCCCATTTGATCGATCTCTCCAGCGAAGGACACGATTCCGGCCGTCCAGGGCGTGGGTTCTTCGCTTGGAGTTCGGCGAAGACCGGACACCGGGTCGCGGGCGGTTCGGTCCACTGCACCGAAGTCTGGTGCGCGCTGGACTTGCGCACCAGCACCTCGGCGGAGCAGGCCTGACACCGCAGCGGTGTCAGGCCTGAATCCAGATAGTGCTGCTTGTCGACCGTGGTCTGGGCCCGCACCGCGGCCTGCCGCGCGGGCTGATCGGCGAAGTCCGGTGCCTTGGCCCAGGTGGGTGAAATAGCCGCGCGCTGCTTCGTCTCCGGCACACTACGTGGACTGCCAGGCCCCGGTGACATGGCTACACGCCCGCTTCCTCGGCCTCGGCCTTGCGGCGCAGGTTCTCCGCCACCTCGGCCTCCCATGCCTCGTTCGCCTTGGTCGTGTCGACCTCGAACTCGAAGCGCTGGGTCATCTTGTCGGTCACGTCGGCGACGTCGACGTAGAACTGCTCGTACCAGCGGCGCAGCTGGTAGACCGGGCCGTCCTCCTCGCACAGCAGCGGGTTCTCGACCTTGGACTTGTGCTTCCAGATCTCCACGTCCTGCAGGAAGCCGTCACCGAAGAAGGTGGTCATCGTCTGCGCCAGTTTGGTGGCGGTCTCGTCGTCGATGCCCTTGGGCTTCTCGACGGTCAGGCCCCACTGCAGCACGAACGAGTCCTGGCTGACCGGGTAGTGGCAGTTGATCAGCACGACCTTCATCTCGTACCCGCTGTAGATGTTGAGCAGCGGGTTGATCATGTAGGACGGGCCGAAGTACGAGGCCTCCGACTTCAGCAGCAGTTCGCCGGACTGCTTGGCCGCCATGCCCACGTCGGGACGGCCCTTGGTCTCGAGGAACTGCGTGGCCACATGGCCTTCGAAGACGTTCTTGAAGTACGTCGGGAAGGCGTAGTGGATGTAGAAGAAGTGCGCCATGTCCACGACGTTGTCGATGATCTCGCGGCAGTTGGCGCCCTCGATCAGCAGCGAGTTCCAGGTCCAGTCGGTCCAGCCGCTGTCGTGGGTCTCGCTCGGATTCCCGTCGGCGTCGGTATACACGTCCTCGATGTGCGGGATCGTGACCTCCGGCGGCGGTTCGTTGCCCTCGTGGTCGTGCCAGATGAACAGCTGACCGTTGCGCTCGAGCGTCGTCCATCTCCTGGTGCGCGCCAACGGCGGCACCCGGCGGCCGTACGGAATCGCGGTGCATTTGCCGCTGGCACCCCACCGCCAGTCGTGGAACGGGCAGGCGATATCGTCGCCCTTCACCGTGCCCATGCTCAGGTCGCCGCCCATATGCCTGCAGTAGGCGTCGAGCACCCGGATCTCGTCGTTGGTGTCGGTCCAGACCACCAGCTTGGTCCCGAAGATCTCGACCGCGTGCGGCTTGCCGTCGCGAAATGTCTTCGCGAGGCCGACGCAGTGCCAGCCGCGCGCGAACCTCGTCGGCGCCGTGCCGACGTCGAGTTCCCTCACCTTGGGGTTGACTGCCATCCCGAACCCTCCTTGTTCACTAGAACACGTTACAAAACGAGGCCGCTTCACGCCAGCTGTCCAGCGAACTTCGCTCCCCGCCTTTGTTATATCCGAGGTAGAGCGATCTTCTCGACAGAAATGAGAACGTGTTCTAGTCTCAGAGACGAACAAGAACCGGTTGTCGATCCGACACACAGGCAGGAGCGGGCTCCGAAATGACGCAAGAAGTGACCGAACGGGTCGAGGCACTGCTGCCGACACTGCGTGAACGCGCGCAGGAGGCCGAGGACCTGCGCCGCATTCCCGACGAATCCATGAAGGCACTGCAGGAGACCGGCTTCTTCCGGCTGCTCCAGCCCACCCAGTGGGGCGGCCACGCCGCCGACCCGGTCGTCTTCTACGACACCGTCCGCAAGATCGCCAGCGCCTGTGGCTCCACCGGCTGGGTGGCCGGCATCATCGGCGTGCACAACTGGCACCTCGCACTGTTCGACCAGCAGGCCCAGGACGATGTCTGGGGCGAGGACACCGATGTGCGGATCTCCTCGTCGTACGCGCCGATGGGCGCGGGCCAAGTCGTCGACGGTGGCTATCTCGTGCGCGGCTCGTGGGCCTGGTCCTCCGGCTCCGATCACGCCACCTGGGCGGTGCTCGGCGGTCCGGTGATCAAGAACGGCAAGCCGGTCGACTTCGGCTCCTTCCTGATCCCGCGCTCGGACTACCGCATCGACGACGTGTGGAACGTGGTCGGCCTGCGCGGCACCGGCTCCAACACCGTGGTCGTCGAGGACGTCTTCGTCCCCTCGCACCGCTTCCTGAGCTTCCGCGCGATGAGCGAGGGCCGCGCGCCCGGCCTCGCGCAGAACACCGACCCCGTCTACAAGATGCCGTGGGGCACCATCCACCCCACCACCATCTCCACGCCGATCGTCGGCATGGGCTACGGCGCCTACGAGGCCCACGTCGAGCACCAGGGCAAGCGCGTGCGCGCGGCCTACGCGGGCGAGAACGCCAAGGACGACCCGTTCGCCAAGGTGCGCGTCGCCGAGGCCGCCAGCGATATCGACGCCGCGTGGCGTCAGCTCTCCGGCAACGTCGCCGAGGAGTACGCGCTGCTGCGGGCTGGTCAGGAGATCCCGTTCGATCTGCGCGTGCGCGCCCGCCGCGACCAGGTCCGCGCCACCGGCAGGGTGATCGCCTCGATCGACAAGCTCTTCGAGTCCTCCGGCGCGACCGCCCTGGCCAACGGCACGCCGCTGCAGCGCTTCTGGCGTGACGCGCACGCGGGCCGGGTGCACGCGGCCAACGATCCCGAGCGCGCCTACGTCATGTACGGCACGCACGAGTTCGGTCTGCCCGTCACCGACGCCATGGTGTAGCCGATGACTCAGACCGCTGAACTCACCTACGCATCGACCTCCCGCTACGCGCAGGTCACCCCCGAGCTGAAGCTGCACTACCACGAGGCGGGCGTCGGCAACGGCCCGACCATCGTGCTGCTGCACGGCGGCGGGCCCGGCGCCTCGGCGTGGTCGAACTTCGCGCGCAATATCCCGGTGCTGGCGCAGAACTTCCATGTGATCGCGCTCGACCAGCCCGGTTTCGGCAAGTCCGACAAGCCGGTCGACCACCCGCAGTACTTCGTGCACGCGTCCACCGCGCTGCTCGCCCTGCTGGACCACCTCCAGATCACCGACCGGGTGCACCTGCTCGGCAATTCGCTCGGCGGCGGCACCTCGGTGCGCTTCGCCCTGGACAATCCCAAGCGCGCGGGCAAGCTCGTGCTGATGGGCCCCGGTGGGCTGAGCACCAACCTGTTCGCGCCCGATCCGACCGAGGGCGTCAAGCTGCTCTCCGCGTTCAGCTACGCGCCGACCAGGGAGAACCTGGAGAAGTTCCTGCGGATCATGGTCTTCGACCAGTCGCTGATCACCGAGGAACTGATCGACGAACGGTTCGCTTTGGCCAGCACGCCGGAATCGCTTGCCGCGGTAAGGGCGATGGGCAAGTCGTTCGCGGGCGCCGACTTCGAGAAGGGCATGCTGTGGCGTGACGCGTACAAGCTGCGTCAGCCGGTGCTGCTGATCTGGGGTCGCGAGGACCGGGTCAACCCGCTCGACGGCGCGCTGGTGGCCACCAAGGTCATCCCGCGGGTGCAGCTGCATGTGTTCGGCGGCTGCGGGCACTGGGCGCAGCTGGAGAAGTTCGACGAATTCAACCGGCTCACACTCGATTTCCTCGGGGAGAAGCAATGAGCGTTCGCGCCCTCGGCTACATGCGCATCGAGGCCACCGACATGGCGGCCTGGCGCGAGTACGGCCTCAAGGTGCTCGGCATGATGGAGGGCAGCGGGAACGATCCCGACGCGCTCTACCTGCGGATGGACGATTTCGCCGCGCGCCTGGTGATCGTCCCCGGCGAGCGGGACCGGCTGCTGGTCTCGGGCTGGGAGGTCACCGACGCGCGCGGCCTGCAGCAGTTGCGCGAGACCCTGGACAAGGCCGGAGTCGCTTTCGTCGAGGGCACCAAGGAGGAACTGGGCGAGCGCCGCGTCGAGGGCATGATCCGGTTCCAGGATCCGTCCGGGAACACCCTGGAGGCGTTCTACGGCGCGCAGTATCTGGGCCGCCGCTTCGTGAGCCCCTACGGGCACAAGTTCGTCACCGCCGAACAGGGTCTCGGCCACGTGGTGCTCACCTGCACCGATGACGCCGCCGCGCAAGCGTTCTACCAGGACGTGCTCGGCTTCCGGCTGCGCGACTCCATGCGTTTGCCCCCGCAGATGGTCGGCCGTCCCGCCGACGGCGACCCGGCCTGGCTGCGCTTCTACGGTTGCAACCCGCGCCATCACGCGCTGGCGTTCCTGCCGCTGCCCAACCCGACCGGTATCGTGCACCTGATGGTCGAGGTGGAGAACTCCGACGACGTCGGCCTCTGCCTGGACCGGGCGTACCGCAAGAAGGTGAAGATGTCGGCCACCCTCGGCAGGCATATCAACGACAAGATGCTGTCGTTCTACATGAAGACGCCGGGCGGATTCGACATCGAATTCGGCTGCGAAGGACTGGAAGTCGATGACGACGACTGGGTGGCCCGCGAATCGACCGCGGTCAGCCTGTGGGGTCACGACTTCTCCGTCGGATTCAAGCAGGACTAGGAACGGCGGCGACGGACATGACCGAACAGACACCGGCGATCGACGGCCGGCAATTCCGTAACGTGCTCGGGCAGTTCTGCACCGGCATCACCGTGATCACCGCGCTCGACCCCGAAGGACAACCGATCGGGTTCGCCTGTCAGTCCTTCGCCGCCCTTTCCCTCGACCCGCCGCTGGTGCTGTTCTGCCCGACCAAGGGCTCGCGCTCCTGGGCGGCGATCGAGGCGGCGGGCAAGTTCTGTGTGAATGTGCTGGCCGAAGAACAGCAGCCGACCTGCGCGCGTTTCGGCTCCCGCGAACCGGACAAGTTCGCCGGAGTCTCCTGGCACACCTCCGACCTCGGGGTTCCGGTGCTCGCCGATTCACTGGCCACCATCGAATGCACCGTCGACTCGGTGGTCGACGGCGGTGACCACTACATCGTCATCGGCCGCGTGCGGTCGCTCGCGGAATCGGCGACCACCAACGGGCGCCCGCTGCTCTTCTACCGCGGCCAGTACACCGGCATCGAACCGGACAAGACCACGCCCGCGCCCTGGCGCGCTGATCTGGACCATTTTCTCACGACGACCAGCCTCGACACCTGGTTGTGAGTTTCGAAAGCCCCGTTCGTCCCGGCGAACGGGGCCTTCGTGTGTCCGCGCGCCCATCGGACGCTGTGCGGCGACTCGCTGTTGACGATGCGGCGCCACGGCCCACGATGGGCAGCGGATACGCCCGACACAGCCACCTCGCCCGTGATGCTCGGCTCGCTGCTCGCGGACACTACCGAGTTGCCGGCGATCCGGTGCCGGTTGGGGAGCGTTCGAGACCACCTGCGGGGCAGACTGATTCGGCTACCGCGCGGCCCAGCCGTTGTGCGCCACAGCCCGGTTCCGGCGATCGGGCGCCTCTCGGTGGCAGGCCTGCACAACCGTCTACGGCCCTGGCCTGCGCATCGCCAGGTGGGCCATGGCTCGCACAGCAACCGATTGCCAGAGCTCCGCTCAGCCGCTCGGTAACTGAAACGTCGACTCGCCGGCGTGGAGCGACGGGCGCTGGAACCGGTCGCCGCCGTATCGCCGCGCCACAATCGGGGTGCGATGGCGTACCGCGGCTGAGCGTGGGCTGCCGATTGTCACACCTCTTTGACGAGGACCGCGCGGGTGTAGAGGAGGGAGAAGCCGCGGCCCTTGGCGTTTCGCTGGGACTTGGAACCGGGCTGGGTGGTGACGATCGCGAGGTCGCAGCCTTCCGCTACGGCTTCGGTCAGGCGGGTGGACAGCAGGGCGGTCTGGACACCGTGGCGGCGGTGGGCGACCAACGTCGACGCGCCCCCGAGCGACGCCAGGCCGTCGGCGACGCGCATGTTCGCCGCGCCGACCGGTACGCCGTCGCGGTAGGCGACATAGATCCGGGTGTCGTTGCCGGAAGCCACGTCTCGCATGACCGCGGCGAGCGACTCGCGAGGGAATTCCTCGTGCGCGGGGAGCCCGTCCTCGTCGGGATGGGCGAAGCCGTCAACGGCGACATCCAGCCAGGTGTCGAAACCGTCCTCGTCGACCCGCCGAACTTCCACGCCGAGCGGCGCCGCCCAGGCGCGCCCGGCGAGTTCCGTTTCGAGCACGTCCTCGAACGACATGAGCCGGTATCCACGCCCGGTGAGCTCCGCCCCGATCCGCGGATCCGCCACATGCGCCAATTCGACCTGCACCGGCACCCCCACCGCCGCATACGCCGCCTCTACGTCGTCCCACTCCTCCGTGGACGGAATTCCACCGAACCCGACCCCGACGACCTTGTTCAACGGCGACCCCGGCTCCGCGAAACAAGCGGCCCCGCCCCCGAACTCCCGAACGAAGCCACTGACGCCCCGCCCTTTCGCCGCCAGCACCGCCCCGACAATGGCATCGGCCTCCGCCCGCTCGATCCGAGCCCCGATCTCGCCGCCACCGAACAAGGTGCCCATCCCGCTTCCACTCATCCCCCACTTATATCCCCCCCGTCCAGCGATTTTCCCAGGCGGACAGTTGATCACCACGCTCTGGTGGCGCGCCGTTCTCGGGCCGATACCGCCACCAGAGCGTGGTGATCAAGTGTCCACCTGCCGATATGGCGGGGGGTTAGGGTTCGCGCTGGAGTTCGAGGGCGATGTCGATGAGTTGGTCTTCTTGGCCGCCGACGAGTTTGCGTTGGCCTGCGCGGACGAGCATTTCGGCGGCGGAGACGCCGTAGCGTTCGGCTTGGCGTTCGGCGTGGCGCAGGAAACTGGAATAGACGCCGGCGTAGCCCATCATGAGAGCCTGGCGGTCGAGGAGGCATTCGGCGGGCATGGCGGGGCGGACCACGTCTTCGGCGGCGTCGGTCACCGCGAAGAAGTCGACGCCGGTCTTTATCCCGAGCTTGTCGCAGACGCCGATGAAGGCTTCGACAGGGAGGTTGCCCGCGCCGGCGCCGAAGCGGCGCGCGGAGCCGTCGATCTGGGTGGCGCCCGCGCGCACCGCGTAGACCGAGTTCGCCACGGCGAGGCCCAGATTCTCGTGGCCGTGGAAGCCGACCTGGGCGTCGTCGCCGAGTTCGGCGACCAGGGCCGAGACGCGGTCTGAAACCTGTTCGAGCACAAGGGCGCCCGCCGAATCGACGACATAGACACATTGGCAGCCCGCGTCGGCCATGATGCGGGCCTGCTTGGCCAGGTTCTCCGGGGTGGTGGAGTGGGCCATCATGAGGAAGCCGACGGTTTCCAGGCCGAGTTCGCGGGCGAGTCCGAAGTGCTGAATCGAGACATCGGCTTCGGTGCAGTGGGTGGCGATGCGGCAGATGCTGCCGCCGTTGTCTTGGGAGATCTTGATGTCTTCCTTGACGCCTACGCCGGGCAGCATGAGGAAGGCGATCTTGGCCTGCTTCGCGGTTTCCGCGGCGACCTTGATCAGGTCCTGCTCGGGGGTTTTGGAGAAACCGTAGTTGAACGAGGAGCCACCGAGGCCGTCACCGTGAGTGACTTCGATGACCGGAACGCCCGAACTGTCGAGAGCGGCAACAATACTGCGCACCTCGTCCACGGTGAACTGGTGGCGCTTGTGATGCGAGCCGTCCCGCAGCGAGGTGTCGGTGACGCGCACGTCGAGTTGGCCCGAGAAGGGCTTCAGGATATTGCTCATTGATGGAACTCCTTACACCCGAGCCGAGATGATCTGGTCGGCGACAACCTCACCGACGCGGGTCGCGGCGGCGGTCATGATGTCGAGGTTGCCCGCGTAGGGCGGCAGGAAGTCGCCTGCGCCCTCGACCTCGACGAAGATCGAGACTTTGGCCATGCCTCCGGAGATCACCGACGGGTCGTCGAATTGCGGGTCGTTGAGCAGCCGGTAGCCGGGCACGTATTCCTGGATGGATTTCTCCATGGCGAAGATGCTCGCGGCGATGGCGTCGCGGTCGGCGTCTTCTGGGATCGCGCAGAAAATGGTGTCGCGCATGATCATCGGTGGTTCGGCCGGGTTCAGGATGATGATGGCTTTGCCGCGCTTGGCGCCGCCGATGGTCTCGACACCTTTGGAGGTGGTCTTGGTGAACTCGTCGATGTTGGCGCGGGTGCCTGGCCCGGCCGAGACCGAGGACACCGAGGCCACGATCTCGGCGTAGGCCACGGGCACGACACGCGATACTGCCGCGACCATGGGGATGGTGGCCTGGCCACCGCAGGTGATCATGTTGACGTTCGGGGCGTCGCGCAAAGAGTCCAAGTTCACCGGCGGGATCACCGCGGGCCCGACCGCGGCGGGGGTGAGATCCACGGCCCGGATACCCGCTGCCTCGTATTTCGGCGCGTAGGCGCGATGCACGTAGGCGGAGGTGGCCTCGAACAGCAGATCCGGCTTCTCGTCGAGGGCGAGCAGCCAGTCCGCGCCCTCGGCCGAGGTTTCCAGCCCGAGCCCGGCCGCCCGCTTCAGCCCCTCCGATTCCGGGTCGATGCCGATCATCCAGCGCGGCTCGATCTTGTCCGAGCGCAGCAGCTTGTAGAGCAGATCGGTACTGATATTGCCGGACCCCACGATCGCGGCGGTGACTTTGCTGGTCACGGTGTACTCCTAGGGAAATCTGGGTCAGCGGAAGGACAGGCGGACCGAGCCGAGTCCGGTGAACTCGGCGTGGAAGTCGTCACCGGGGCGGGCGTCGATGGCGCGGGTGCAGGAACCGGGCAGCACGATGTCGCCGGCACGCAACCGCACCCCGAAGGTGGCGACCTTGCGCGCCAGCCACGCCACCGCGATCACCGGATCACCGAGCACCGCGTCACTGCGGCCCTGCGCGATCACCTCACCGTTGCGGGTGAGCACGGCATCGATGGCCTTGATATCGATATCGGCAGGCGCCACCCGCCCTTCGCCGAGCACGAACCCGGCAGAGGACGCGTTGTCGGAGATGGTGTCGGCCAGTGCGATCTTCCAGTCCTCGATCCTGGAATCGATCAGCTCGATCGAGGGCGCATAGGCCACGGTCGCGGCCAGCACATCGGCCTCGGTGCAGTCCGCGCCGGGCAGATCGGCGCCGAGCACGAACCCGACCTCGACCTCGACCCGCGGCAAGAGATACTTCGAGGTGTCGACCGGGACGTTCTCGAACACTTCCATCTCGGCCAGCAGATGACCGTAATCGGGCTCGTCGACGCCCATCATCTGCTGCATCGCCTTCGACGACAGCCCCACCTTGTGCCCGACCACCTTCGCGCCCGCCTTCAACCGGCGCTGGATATTGAGCAATTGGATCTCGTAGGCGTCGACCACATCGATCTCGGGATACCGGTCGACGAGCGGCGCCACAGCGACACGCTTCTCCTCGGCATCGGCCAGTTCATCGGCGAGTTGAGTTCGTACCGCGTCGGGCAGCACGCGGACCTCCTTGGCAGCACGGTCAATGGGTGTGGGCAGCCCGGCCGGTGCGGTGCGCCGAAGCAGGCGGACCACCCACACCATCCGAGCAGCCGGGCCACGCTTCCAGCGGAACTGGAACCGCGACCGGTCGGGCCAGGCCGCACGATCAGCAGCGAGCCGGCCCGTGCGGCCAGGCCGCCCGGCCCATCGAGCCGGGCGACGAAGCCCGCAGTCCTGGATGCCAGAACTGTAACCGGTTGCGCAGCATTGCGTCAGCCGTTCACCTGACCATACAACGCAACCGGAGGTGATTTCTATAACACGTTCCACTATTTGGTAGGCAAACCGGCCGAGTGCCGGATCGCGCCCGAAACAAGCTCTAGCTTCAGGTCGCCGAACATCGGATCTCGACTGTAACAAGTTCTAGTTTTGAGTAGCCAAGCATCGGACCCCTTCTATAACGTGTTCCACATGAGTGATCGGGAATACGATGTAGTGGTCGTCGGTAGCGGCGCCGCCGGGATGACCGCCGCCCTCACCGCGGCCCACAACGGACTCAGCGTTGTGCTGTTGGAGAAGGCCGCCCACTACGGCGGATCGACCGCCCGATCCGGCGGTGGTGTGTGGATTCCGGGCAACAAGGCCCTGAAGGCGTCGGGCCGCCCCGACGACCGCGAGGAAGCGCGCACCTACCTGCACAGCATCATCGGCGATGTGGTGCCCGCCGAGAAGATCGACACCTACCTCGACCGCGGCGCCGAGGCCTTCGACTTCGTCCTCGACCACACCCCGCTGAAGATGAAGTGGGTGCCCGGCTACTCCGACTACTACCCCGAGGCGCCGGGCGGGCTAGGCCAGGGCCGCTCCTGCGAGCCGACGCCGTTCAACGGCAAGGTACTCGGCGACGAGCTGGCCAAGCTGGAACCGCCGTATGCGAAGGCACCGCTGAACGTGGTGGTCATGCAGGCCGACTTCGTGCGCCTGAACCTGATCCGCCGCCACCCGAAGGGCATGATGCGGGCACTGCGGGTCGGCGCTCGCACTTATCTGGCCAAGTTCACCGGCAAGCACCTGCTCGGCATGGGGCAGGCGATTATCGCCGCCATGCGCAAGGGCCTGCTCGACGCGGGCGTTCCGGTATTGCTCGACACCCCGCTCACCGATCTCGTCATCACCGACGGCCGGGTCACCGGCGTAAAGGCCACCGTCGATGGTGAACCGGTCACCTTCACCGCCCGCTACGGCGTCGTCCTCGGCACCGGCGGGTTCGAGCACAACGCCGACATGCGCGCCAAGTACCAGCGACAGCCGATAACCACTGAGTGGACAACCGGCGCCGCGGCCAACACCGGCGATGGCATCGTGGCGGGCATGGCAGCGGGTGCAACGGTCGGGTTCATGGAGGACGCCTGGTGGGGTCCGACCATCTTCAAGGGTGGCAAGCCCTGGTTCGCGCTGGCCGAGCGCAATCTGCCCGGCACCATCATGGTCAACGACCGGGGCGAGCGGTTCGGCAACGAATCGGCGCCCTATGTCGAGGCGGTGCACACCATGTATGGCGGCGAGTACGGGCAGGGCGCCGGACCGGGCGAGAACATCCCGGCCTGGCTGGTATTCGACCAGCGCTACCGCAACCGCTATATCTTCGCGGGCCTGCAGCCGGGCCAGCGGTTCCCCTCGCGCTGGCTGGAGAACGACAACATCGTCAAGGCCGACAGCATCGCGGAGCTGGCCGCCGCGATCGGCGTGCCCGCCGAGAAGCTGACCGCCACGGTCGAGCGGTTCAACGGCTTCGCCGCCGCGGGCTCCGACGAGGACTTCGGCCGCGGCAACAGCCACTACGACCGCTACTACGGCGACCCGACCGTGAAGCCGAACCCGTGCCTGGCCGAGATCTCGCAGGGCCCGTTCTACGCGGCCAAGATGGTGCCAGGCGACCTCGGCACCAAGGGCGGCCTGGTCACCGACACCGCCGGACGCGTCCTGCGCGAAGACGACTCGGTGATCGATGGCCTCTACGCCGCGGGCAATACCAGCGCCCCGGTGATGGGCCACACCTACGCGGGCCCGGGCGCCACCATCGGCCCCGCGATCACCTTCGGCTATCTGGCCGTCCTCGACATCGCCGCCAAGAAGAAGACCGGCTCGGTGCAGGCGAGCGCATGAGTGTCAACCCCACGATCACGATCGGCTACCTCGCCGTGCTCGACGTCTCCGCGAACGAGTCGGCGAACGAGACAGGAGAACACCGTGCCCATTGATCTGGCGACCGCACTCGGCGCGACGCTGCCCGCGCGGGAGTTCAGCTGGACCCCCACCGATGTGCAGCTCTATCACCTCGGCCTCGGGGCAGGCGCGCGGCCGACCGATCCGACCGAACTCACCTACCTCGACGACCGCGCGCCGCAGGTGCTGCCCACCTTCGCCACGGTGGCGCCGACCCTCGGCGAGACCGAAGCCCCCAAGGTGAGCTTCCCCGGTATCGAGATCGATCTGGCCAAGGTGGTGCACGGCCACCAGGAAGTGTTGGTGCACAGGCCCATTCCCGCCGACGGGAAGGCGACGAGCACCGGCCGGATCAGCGAGATCTGGGACAAGGGCGCCAACGCGGTGATCGTGCAGGAGCACACCGTGGTGGGCTCCGACGGCGACCCGCTGTGGACGGTGCGGTCGTCGATCTTCGCCAGGGGCGAGGGCGGTTTCGGCGGCGAGCGCGGCCCGAGCGCCAAGCCGGCCCTGCCCGAGCGCGCACCCGACGCCGAACTGCTGACCCCGACACTGCCGCAGCAGGCCCTGCTCTACCGCCTCTGCGGTGACCGCAACCCGCTGCACTCCGATCCCGAATTCGCCAAGGGCGCCGGGTTTCCCGCGCCGATCCTGCACGGCCTGTGCACCTACGGCGTGGTGTGCAAGGCGATCACCGACGCGCTGCTCGACGGTGACGCGCGCCGGGTCGGCGGATTCCGGGCCAAGTTCGCCGGGGTGCTGTACCCGGGCGAGACGCTGCGGATCAAGGTGTGGCGCGAAGGCGCGGAGCTGATCGGCGCCGCCACCGTGGTGGAGCGTGACGACGCCCCGGTGCTCGGCGAAATCGCCCTGCGCATCAACTGATTCGACCCCACTGAAAGGCTCGCCGGTCCCGCGACCGGCGAGCCTTTCCAGGCTTCGCGCCACCATCGATCCACCTGCGCCCGGTCCACCCGCGTCCGGTCCACCCGCCGCGCCGGGTGCACCCGCGGCTTGTCCACCCGCGCCCGGTCTACCCACGCCCTGTGCGGCGGTACCGTCAGCGCGCCGGGCTATTCGCGGGCGTTCGCGTCCTCGCCCGTCGGTGCGGGCGCTTCCGGGACCGGTTGACCGGTCAGCCCACCGACCAGCAGCGCGTAGATCAACACGATCAACACCGGCGCCGCCAGCGGGGCCCACACCAGTTCCACCGGTACCAGCGCCGCCGTCGCCGCGGCGATGGTGAACAGCACGGCCCCGCCGACCGAGGGAATCGTGGTCGGCACAACGCCTTCCGGCGCGTGCAGCACCGCGGCGTTGAGCAGGTAGGTGGTCGCGACCAGGCCGGTGGCCGCGGCGGCGAGCACGCCGATCTCGGCGAAGGCGAGCACCCCGATCGCCACGAGGACCGCGCCGACAGCGGCGGGCCGCCACCACCAGCTCGCGACCACCAGCGCCAGCGCGGCCACCCCGGCCACCGGCTGGATCAGCGCGACCGCGGCGACCAGCAGCAGGCCGGCGAGCAGAGCGAGGAATCTGGTCATCGGCGCACCCGTACCGTGCGCCGATGGTCGGGCAGCAAGCGCATGGCCTGGTCGAGGCGGGTTTCCGCGGGCCAGGCGATGATGTCGACACCGACCGAGCCCATGTCGCGATACATCGAGGCGCGTTCCAGCTGCCACATGCGCGCCATGGTCGGGTCGAGGTTCTCGGCGAACGGAGTACCGCGCAGCACGTCGACGGCGACTACCACGTGACCACGTTTGCGCAGGTCGATCAGGGCCAGCGCGAACTGGGTGTCGAGCAGCGTGGAGAAGGCGACGACGATCGCCCCGATCGGCACCGCGGCATGCGGGGCGAGGGTGCCGGTGGTGGCGAGGTGTTCGTCACCGACGCCGAGCACGGTGTCGACGATCCGGTAGAACTGCCTGCGCCCGATGTCGGGCCGCAGCCAGCGCGGCGAATCGCCGAGGCAGACGACAGCGGTGCGGTCGCCTGCCTGCAGGGTGGACTGCACCACCTGAGCCGCACCACGCACCGACAGTTCCAGCGACGCGGTTGCCGGGCCCGGCGCCTGCTGGGAGGTGTCGACCAGCACGACCACATCGGCGGAACGATTGGTGAAGCGCTGGGTGACATAGAGCCTGCCGCGCCGCGCGCTCACCGGCCAGTTCACCGTGCGCAGCTGATCGCCGGGCAGATAAGCGCGGATATCGGCGTATTCGACGCCGGGTCCGTGCTTGCGGGTCAGGTGGGTGCCGATGCGGTCGGGAAGTTCGGTGCGCGGCAGGCGCATTCGCTGCGGATCGGCGATCGGGTACACGTACAGCTCGGCCGCCGGTAGGTCGGCGGTGGCGACCGCGAGCCCGGCCGGGCTCAGCGCGGAAACCGCCACCCGCACCGGATAGCGTCCCCAGCGCGCCGCCGAGAGCGCCAGCTGCATCCCCGCGGGCGCACCACCGGAGTCGTGCGCGTGCTCGACCTCGATCTCGAGCCCGGACAGCGGCACCGATGTCATCCGCAGCAAGGCGTGCCCGCTCTCGACGAACGCCGCGACGGTGCACCCGACCACCTCGCCTTCGAAACAACGCACCGTGCCGCTGCCGTCGACCTGGATCCTGGTGGGATTGCGCTGCCACGGCGCGGTCGCGAGTACCCCGAGCATCGGGGCGGCGAAGATCACCAGCTGCCACTGCCCGCGCAGCACCGCGACGACGAGGGCGACCGCGGCGCAGGCGGCCAGGATGAACACCAGCGGCGCGGGCCGCCAGCGCAGCTCGACCTCGACGGTCCTCGATTCGTCGCGGTGCTTCATGTGCTGGTGGCGCGGGGCACCGGTAGCCTGCGCAGCAGTTCGGCGATGACGTCCTCGCCCCTGATGCGGCGCACCCACATCTCCGGGCGCAGCGTGATGCGGTGGGCCATGGCGGGCACCGCGAGCGCCTTCACGTCCTCGGGAATCACGTAGTCGCGGCCGAGCAGCAGGGCACGGGCCCGCGACATCTGGACCAGATCGAGCTCGGCGCGCGGGCTCGCCCCGACCTCGACCTGCGGGTGGCTACGGGTGGCGGAGGCCAGCGCGACCACATAGTTCACGACATCGGGATGCACCGTCACGAATTCGACCGACTGCCGCATCTCCATCAGTCCCTGCGCGTCGACCACCTGGCCGACCTGCGGCGGCGTCGCCCCGCGTTCGAGCCTGCGCCGGATCATCTGCGTCTCGTCCTGCTCGGACAGGTAACCGAGGCGCAGCTGGATGGCGAAGCGGTCGAGCTGCGCCTCCGGCAGCGGGTAGGTGCCCTCGTATTCGATCGGGTTGTCGGTGGCGAGCACGACGAACGGCTGTGGCAGCAGGAAGGTTTCGCCGTCGATGCTCACCTGGCCCTCGGCCATGGCCTCGAGCAGCGCGGCCTGGGTCTTGGGCGGGGTGCGGTTGATCTCGTCGGCGAGCAGCACATTGGTGAACACCGGGCCGCGGCGGAAATTGAACCGACCCGAGGACATGTCGTAGATCGTCGAGCCGAGCAGGTCGGCGGGCAGCAGGTCGGGGGTGAACTGCACGCGGGTGAAGTCGAGCCCGAGGGCGGCGGCGAAGGAACGCGCGATCAGCGTCTTGCCGAGCCCTGGCAGGTCCTCGATGAGAATGTGTCCTCCGGACAGCACGGCGATCATGATGAGCTGCAACTCATCTCGCTTGCCGACCACGACCCGGCCCAGCTCCCGCAGTACGGCGTCGGAGCGCTGGACGGTCACGTTCAACGGCATGGTCATCGGTGGCCTCTAACCCCTCACATCGTCTGCAATCGGCGCAGAATCTCATCCAGCGCTGCCCTACCCGGCGCCCGGCCGACCTGATCGCGCAGTGCCGAGTTCGCCGGGTCGACCCAGCGCCACAATTCGGGACCGAACTGCAGTTGTCCGGCGGCCTCGGTGGCGCGCCGGTTCTTGGCGACCCGAAGGCCGGTGGACAGTTCGAACTCCTTGGCGAGCAGCGGCCGCAGGTGGCGATCCCAGTCGGCGCGGGTGCCGTCGGCACGGGCGGTCAGCATCTCGGCGCGCGCGTGCCAGCGGCCGAGCATCTCGGCCGGGCCGTTGTCGATGTACTCGGTGAGCGGTTCCTCGCGCACCACCCGATGCCGCATCGACCAGACCAGGGTGGCCAGCGCGACCGCGACCGGCAGCGCGACCGCGAGCAGGACCGCCTCGCGGGCCATCCGCACCAACGCCACCTCGAGCAGCAGCACCACGATCACCGCGCTCCACACGACCGCCGACCGGCTCATCGCAGCGCCTCACTCCCACTCGGCCGCGGCGACCACGCCGCGCGTCGGCCCGTGCCCGGCGCACCGCACGCGCTCATGCCGGCACCAGTCCGCGCTGCAGGTCCGAGAGCACGATGCGCAGCAGCTGCTCGGCGCGCATGCGCTGCCATTCGAGCATCGAGTGCGGACTGAACCGCGCCTCCTCGAACAGCGCGACCAGCTCACGGGCCGAAGCATCGTGCAGCACACCGCTTTCGAACGCGCGGGCCAGCACCTCCATCGGAGTGTCGGAGGCGAGCGGGCGGGCGGCGCGGTCGCTGGACAGGCCGCTCTCCATGGCGACGTAGCAGGCGATGATGGCGGTGCGCGGATCCTGGCCGGGCGCGTTCATGGCGGCCAGGCCCATCTCGGCGGCCCTGGTGAGCGAGTCGACCGCGCTCGGCGGCGCCTCCGGCTGGGCGGGGGCGGCGGGCACGGGCTCGCGACGGGTGGCCACCGCTACCACGATGAGCCCGAGCAGGGCCACCGCGATCAGCGCGATCGCGAGCCCGGCCGCGACGAGCAGCGCGGTGCCGGTGAGTTCGGCGGGCCCGGTACCGGGATCCGGGGCGGGCGCGCCGTCGGGACTCGGCACCGGGCCCGAACCCTCGGGCCCGGTGGGGACGACTTCGCGCGTCGTCCTGGCACCGGGGAGCAGGAACAGCGCGGTGATACCGCCTGCGAACAGCAGGGCAAGCGCGGCGAGCAAGATCGGTCCGAGCACCGCGAGCCTGCGCCACTGGATGCGCGGGACGACGTCCCGGTCGGCCTGGGGCATGGCCAGCGGTAGTCGGTGCTGACTGGCGATCACCCCGGCGACCAGGATGACGATGGACACCAGCAACAGCACCGGCATCACGGCCACCAACAGCGGCGAAGGGGGCTTGACGACCGCCTCGTCGGGCGCGGCGCCGGGGAGGTATCCGTGCAGCGCGACCGTCGCGACGGCGAGCAGCGCGATCACGGCGATCGCGCGCGTAATGGGCTGACTCACCCCGATCACTGCTGTACCACCAAACCCCAGAGCCTGCACAAAACAGCCACATCGTTACACGCCGGTAGCTTCGCCCGCGAGGAAATCGATACTTTGGATGACCTCCCCTTTTATTGTCCTCGCGAATCGTGTTACACGGTACGAACCGTGCGGGCTTCGATCTGTGGTAGTTCACTGAGCCTGCTCGCCGTTCTGGCCACCTCAGGTATCGCCGCGACACCCGCCGTGAGCTCGGCGACCGGGGCGGCGGCCTCGATCGTGCAGGGCAGATCGGCGTCGTAGAGCACGTCGATCAAGTTGACCAGCCGCATCGCCCGATCCGGCGGCACCGCGCGCAGAATCGGTACTCCACGCAGGGTCCAGCGCCGGAACCGGCGGGTGAGCCGCAGGTAGTCGGCCGCCCCGGTCGGCGTGCCACACAGGTGGGCGAAGTCGAAGACGACCGCCTCGCCGTCAACGGCCTCGGCGCGTACCGTCCGGCCCGCGCCCAGGTCCGCGACGACACCGGGCCCGCTCGCCTCGACAGGCGTCTCGACCAGATAGCCACCGGCCACGAACCCACTGCCGCGCCGCGCGCCGCGCGTGCGGTAGTCGAGCGGGCCGTCGAGTTCGACCACGTCCAGATGCGCCAGAATGCGTTCGATACTCGGCACGAAACGGTCATGGAACAGCGGGTTCGGCAGCAGCGCTCGCGGCGGATAGTTCGAGGTGACCACCAGGACCCGGCGCTGCGCGAACAGCGTGTCGAGCAGCCGCGCGACCAGCATGGCGTCGCCGATGTCGTTGACGTGGAACTCGTCGAAGCACACCAGCTCCGCGTCGCCGAGCAGCCTCTCGACGGCCCGTTCGACGGAGCCGAGCGCGTGGGTGGCGGCGTGCAGCTCGGCGAAGAAGCCGTGGAAGTGGAAGCGGCGCCTGCGCCGCGGATCGGCGGTCGCGAAGAACCGATCCATCACCATGGTCTTGCCACGCCCCGGCCTGCCGTGCAGGTACACGCCCCGATGCCGCTTGCGCGGCCTGCCGTGCCGGTCGAGCACGGCCGCGAGGCGCCGCGCCGCGGCCGACTGCGCCGAGTCGAGTACCACCGCCCCTGGTTCCACGCTTCCCGTTCTAGAGCACCGAACGGCCCGGCGGCGGCGAAGGTGAGCACACCCACACCGGTCGGATCAGCGACCGGTCCAACCGAATTCGGAGTACGGCGACCGCGAATTCAGCGCGTCGATTCCGAGTGCCGAATACTCGATCACCTCGGCGGGCAGGTCATCGAGCGGGAACCAGCGCACCGCATAGCATCTGTCGGGTTCCTGATTGACAGGCTCGCCCCGCCAGCGTTCGGCGCGGAAGAACAGCCCGAGGCGCGCCGGACGGCCCGGCGCGGTGACATGCGCGACGTGGATCAGCCGCAGGTCGGCCGGCTCGATCCCCACCCCGATCTCCTCGGCGGCCTCCCTGACCGCGCCGGCGGCCGCGGACTCGCCGACCTCCAGTTTTCCCGACGGCAGATGCCACCGGTTGTCGTACTCGTCTGCGCTGCGGCGCAGACTCAACAGCACCGTGCCGTCGCGGATCAGCAGGACATGGACATCGACCAGGTGCTGTGGGCTCACCCGACGAGCCTACGAAGTCAGCACCAGGCCCGAGGTCGGGACGCCGGTGCCCGCGGTGACGACGATGCGGTCCAGGTCCGCGACCTGGTTCACCGAGGTGCCCCGGATCTGCCGCACGCCTTCGGCGATGCCGTTCATGCCGTGGATGTAGGCCTCACCGAGCTGGCCGCCGTGCGTGTTGAGCGGGAGCTTGCCGCCGATCTCGATGGCGCCGTCGGCGATGAAGTCCTTGGCCTCGCCGCGGCCACAGAAACCCAGTTCTTCCAGCTGCATCAGTACGAAGGGCGTGAAGTGGTCGTAGAGGATGGCGGCCTGCATGTCGGCGGCGGTCAGACCGCTCTGCGCCCACAGCTGGTCACCGACCAGACCCATCTCCGGCAGGCCGGTCATGGCGTCGCGGTAATAGCTGGTCATCACGTACTGGTCGGCACCGCTGCCCTGGGCGGCGGCGGCGATGATCGCCGGCTTCTGCGGCAGATCGCGGGCCCGTTCGGCGCTGGTGACCACGATGGCGACACCGCCGTCGGATTCCTGGCAGCAGTCGAGCAGGTGCAGCGGCTCGGCGATCCAGCGCGAGGCCTGGTGCTGTTCCAGGGTGATCGGCTTGCCGTAGAAGAAGGCGTTCGGGTTCACCGCGGCGTGCTTGCGATCGGCCACCGCGACAGTACCGAAATCGGCGCTGGTGGCACCGGTGACATGCATGTATCTGCGCGCCACCATGGCAACCTGCGCGGCCGGGGTGCCGAGACCCTGCGGGTAGGCCCAGCCCGCGTCGATGCCGGAGGAGGTCGGCGCGGCGGCCAGCGCGGGCGAGAACTGCCCGAACCGCGCGCCGGAGCGCTCGTTGAACGCGCGATAGGCGACCACCACGTCGGCGACCCCGGTGGCCACTGCCATGGCGGCCTGCTGCACGGTCGCGCAGGCCGCGCCGCCGCCGTAGCCGATGTGGCTGAAGAACTTCAGGCTCGGCATCCCGACCGCCCTCGCCACGGCGGCCTGGGTGTTGGTGTCCATGGTGAAGGTGGTCAGGCCGTCGACGTCGGCGGGGGTGAGCCCCGCGTCGGCCAGTGCCGCGGAGACGGCCTCGGCGGCCAGGCGTAGCTCGCTGCGGCCGGAGTCCTTCGAGAAATCGGTGGCGCCGATGCCGACGATGGCGGCGCGCCCGGACAGGCCCGTCATGAGTTCTCCAGAGTGGGTAGGGCGATCACCGCGGTGGCGGTGATGTGCTCGCCGAGACTGTCGCGGCCACGCACATCGATGGTGACCAGCCCGCCGGACACCTCGGTCACCGTGCCCGAAAGGGTCAGGGTGTCACCGGAATACAGCGGCACACCAAGGCGCAGCGCGATGGACTTCACCCGTGCGGCCGGACCGGCCCAATCGGTGGCGAAACGCTGCACCAGGCCGGTGTCGGTGAGGATGTTGACGAAGATGTCGCTCGATCCACGCTCGACCGCCTTGTCGCGGTCGTGGTGCACGTCCTGGAAATCCCTGGTGGCCAGGGCGGTGCTGATCACGAAGGTGGGATCGGCGTGGATCACCAGCTCCGGTAGCACGGTGCCCACCGCTAGCGCGGCGGGGTCGATGGTGGTTGTCACAAGCTGGTCCTTTCCGGACGGGCAGGTCGAGTCGGCACGGCGCTCCCCCGCGCGGGGCTCGGCGCGCGGGAGCCGTCGCGGCGGGGCGCGGCACTCACCGCTCGGCCTGCCAGTAGGGCAGAACTGTGCCGTCGGGCAGCCGTTCGAACGCGACGCGGACAGGCGCCCCGACCGCCACCTCGGCAGGCTCGATGCCGCGCAGCTCGCCGAGCATGCGCACGCCCTCGTCGAGTTCGACCAGCGCGACGACGAACGGCAGCTCACGGCCGGGCACCTTCGGCGCGTGATGCACGACGAAGCTGAACACCGTGCCGGTGCCCGCGGCGACGACATAGTCGGTGGTCTCGGTCTTGTCCTGCCAGAGCGCGGGAACCGGCGGGTGACGCAGCGAACCGTCGGGCAGCCGCTGGATCCGCAGCTCGCCGAGTTCGGTACCGGCCCAGAAGAATTCGGTGTCCTTGGAGATGACCGGGCCGACCCTGCCCGCCGGCGCGAGCGCGAACCCGTCCGCGTCGTCGGTCTCCTTCGCGGCGGGCGCGAACTTCAGGATGCGGAACAGCATCTCGGTGACCACCTCGTCACCGACCGACCAGGTGGTGGTGAAGGTGAGGAACCAGCCGTCGCCGAGCCCGGTTCGCTTGGGGCCCTTGAATTCCGAGAGCTTGCTCGAGACGGTCACCTCCTCCCCCGGCCGCAGGTAGCGGTGGTAGGTCTGCTCACAGTTGGTGCCGACCACGGAGGTGTAGCCCGCCTCGTCGAGCAGCTGCGTGGCCAGGCCGAGCGGATCGTCGGCGGTGCGCCTGCCGTGCAGGCCGTTCATCGTCCACACCTGTGCCATGGCGGGCGGTGCGACGATGCCGGGATGCCCGGCGGCCTCGGCGGCGGCCTCGTCGACGTAGATCGGGTTGGTGTCGCCGATCGCCTCGACCCAGTTGTTGATCATCGGCTGGTTCACCGGGTCGCGACCGGCCCGCGGCGCGGACTCGCCCGCCGCGGCGAGTTTCGCCAATGCCTCTGGAATATCTTCGGGGGTAATGCTTTCCGGCACGCCCGGCTCCTTGTTCATCGGGGGACGCGCGGCAGTTCCAGGCCGGCCGAGGCCACCAGTTCGCGCATGATCTCGTTGACGCCGCCGCCGAAGGTGACGACGAGGTTCTGCTTGGTCCGCCGGTCCAGCCAGCCGAGCAGTTCAGCGGTGGCGGGCTCGGCCGGATCGCCGTAGCGTCCGACGATCTCCTCCACGATCCGGCCCGCTTCCTGCAGCGACTCGGTGGAGAAGATCTTGGTGGCCGAGGCGTCGGCGATGACGGCGTTCTGCGCGGCGGCCGGATCGGCGGCGGCGACCTGCCAGTTCAGCAGTTCGTTGAGCCGGACCATGGCGCGTACCCGGCCGAGCGCGCGCCGGACCTCCGGCTCGCCGAGCACCTTGTGTTCGGCCGACCAGTCACGCAGCCGGTTGTAGAGCTGCTCGATCTTGCCCGACGGGCCGAGGCTCACCCGCTCGTGGTTGAGCTGGGTCGTGATCAGCCGCCAGCCGCGGTTCTCCTCGCCGACCAGCATTTCCGCGGGCACCCGCACGTCGTCGAAGTAGGTGGCGTTGGTGTGGTGGGCGCCGTCGCAGGTGATGATCGGGGTCCAGGAGTAGCCGGGGTCCGAGGTGTCGACGATCAGGATCGTGATGCCACGATGGCGCGACTCGACCGACCCGGTGCGGCAGGCCAGCCACACGTAGTCGGCATCGTGCGCGCCGGTGGTGAAGATCTTCTGACCGTTGACGATCCAGTCGCCGTTCGCGTCCCGCACCGCGGTGGTGCGCAGCGCCGCGAGGTCGGTGCCCGCCTCCGGCTCGGAGTAGCCGATGGCGAAATGAATATCACCGGAGAGGATGCCGGGCAGGAACTTCTTCTTCTGTTCGTCGGTGCCGTACTTCTGCAGCGTCGGTCCGACGGTCAACAGGGTGACCAGCGGCAGCGGCACATCGGCGCGCACCGCCTCGTTGAAGAAGATCTGCTGTTCCATCGGGCCGAAACCCTGGCCGCCGAATTCCTTCGGCCAGCCGACGCCGAGCCAGCCGTCGGCACCCATCCGGCGCACCACCGCCCGGTAGGCGGGGCCGTGCCGGTTGACCGCCATCTCGGCGTGTTCGGCCGGCGTGACGAGATCGGCGAAGTAGGAACGCAATTCTTCGCGCAGCCGCCGCTGTTCGGCGGTCAGATCGATGAACATCTTGCCCCCAGGAGGTCGAGGCGCAGCCCCACGCCGCCGAGCAGCCGGGCGAGGTCTTTGGCCTGTGAGTAGTAGCGGTGCATCGGGTGGGTGATATCCACGCCGAGTCCACCGTGCAGGTGGTGACATTGCTGCATCGCGCGCGGGACCTCGGCGGCGGCCCAGTAGGCGAGCACGTCGAGGTCTTCGTCCACGCGCTGCTGGTGTTCGGGCGACGGATCGTCGTGCGCCAGCGCCCAGCACGCCGATTCGGCGGCCACGTGCAGGGTGCGCGAGACCACGTACAGGTCGGCGATCTCCTGCGCGACAGCTTGGAATTCGGCCAGCGGCCTGCCGAACTGCTCGCGCGTGCGGACATGCTCGGCGGTGAGCGTGAGCGCGCCCTTCAGCAGGCCGTCGGCGACGGCTCCGAGCGTAGCGAGGGCGTACCGGTGCAGACTCGGCAGCAGATCGGCGGGTAGCAGCTGTACGGCCGGGATCTCCACCTCGTCGAGGACCAGTGTCGCCTCCGGCAGGCCTGCCGAACCGGCCACGGGGATGGTCTCCAACCCCGGCGCGACCGATTCCACCAATGCCACCCCGGTATCGGTGGGCACCAGAATCCAGCGTGCCTGCTCGGCGTAGAGCACGCCGACCTTGCGGCCGGTGATCCGCACGGTGTCACCGGCGCGAACCGCCTTGGTGGTCGGCGACGTGGTGAACGGCGCGCCCGGCTCGCTCAGCGCCGCGGTGAGCACCGTGCCCTTGCCCACCTCGCCGAGCACCCGACCGGCCAGCTCGTCGGAAAGCACCGGCACCAGCGGCAGCACCCCGAACCCGAAGGTCGGTAGCGCAGGCACCGCGACGGCCTCGGTGGCCAGCTCCATGAGCAGGGCCGACACCTCGAGCAGGCCCATACCGTCGCCGCCGAACCGCTCGGGCACGGCGACCGCGAGCAGACCGGAGTCGATCAGGCTCGGCCACAATTCCATATCGCGGGCCTGCTCACGTTCGAGCAGGCTCACGACCACCTCGGCAACAGCGTCGGCGCTTTCGTCGCGGGTGAAGTCCACGGCGTCCTCCCTCATTCAGCTAACTGTCCGCATCGCGCGGAAGGCCGAGAATCCGTTCGGCGGCGACGGTCAACAGGATCTGTTCGGTACCGCCCGCGATGGAGAGACAGCGGGTGAGCAGGAATTCCTTGAGGACGTCGTTATCCAGGGCACCCTCGCTACCGGAGAGTTCCAGCGCGTACTCGGCCAGGTCCTGCCGGTGGCGCACACCGACGAGCTTGCGAACGCTGGCCTGGGCACCCGCGTCGATTCCGGCCATGGTCGCCTCCGCGATCCGCTGTTCCAGCAATGATCCAGCAATCGAGGAGGTGATCAGGGCACCGAACCGGTCTTCTCGCAGTTCCGTCCCCCATCCGCCGACCGGGAAACGGTCGAGCAGCGCCTCCAGCGCGCCGCCGATCCCGCCGCCACCCATGGCGACCCGCTCGGCGGACAGGGTGGTCCGCGCGATCTTCCAGCCGTTGTTCAACGCACCGACCAGGCAATCGTCGGGTACGAACACGTCGTCGAGGAAGACCTCGCTGAACCGGTCCTCGCCGGTGATCTGCACCAGCGGCCGCACCTGCACGCCGGCGGCCGACATGTCGACGAGGAAGTAGCTGATCCCGCGATGCTTGGCCGCGCCGGGATCGGTCCGGGCCAGGCAGATGCCCCAGTTCGCGGTGGACCCGAGCGAGGTCCACACCTTCTGGCCGCGCAGCACCCAGCCGCCGTCGACCTTCTCGGCACTGGTGCGCAGGGCCGCCAGATCGGAACCGGCGCCCGGCTCGCTGAACAGCTGACACCAGATCACTTCGCCGTGCAGCGTCGGCCAGACGAAGCGCTCGATCTGCTCCGCCGTGCCGAACCGCAGCAGGGTCGGCACCGCCCAGCCGGCGACCGCGAGGTCGGGCGTGGTCAGCTCGGCCCTGCGCAATTCCTCGGCGATCTGCAGGCCGGTCATCGGATCGGCGTCACGCCCGTACGGCTTCGGCCAGTGCGGCATCACGAAGCCGCTCTCCACCAGCGCCCGCTGCTGCTGGTCCGGCGGCAGCGCGGCGATGGCGGCGATCTCGGCGGTCAGCGCGGAGTCACCGGTCGCGTCGCCGAGCACCCGCTCGGCACCGGTGGTGCGCCGGTGTCCGGCCCTGGTGAGCTCGGCGACCCTGGCCCGCCAGCGGGCCGAACCGCCGAGCAGCTGCCGCAGGGCGCTGGCCCGGCGCAGGTAGAAGTGCGCGTCGTGCTCCCAGGTGAAGCCGATGCCGCCGAGCACCTGAATGGCGTCCTTGGCGGTGTCGACCGCGGCGTCGAGCGCGGTGGCCGCGGCGACGGCGGCGGCGATCGGCAGCTCGGAACCACCGGCGTCGATCGCGGCGGCCGCGTCGGCGGCGACCGCGCGGATCAGCTCGGTGCGGCACAGCATCCAGGCGCAGATGTGCTTGATCGACTGGAAACCGCCGATCGGCTTGCCGAACTGCTCACGGACCTTGGCGTAGTCGACGGCGGTGCGCAGACACCAGCCCGCGACCCCGGCCAGCTCGGCCACCGCGAGGGCGGCGAACAGATCGGTCACCTCGACGGCGGGCGCGAAGCCGAGCGCCGACGGCACGGCGACCTCGGTGGCGACGACCCTGGCCAGCGCGACGGTATGGTCGCCGTTGACCAGGGGCGTGATCGACACCGCGGCGACTGGGAGCAGCAACCAGCGCACCCCGTCGACGGTGTTGGCCGGGACCAGGATCTGCGTCTCGGTATCGGCGCCGTAGACGAATTCCCAGGCGCCGGTGACAGTCCAGCCGGTGTCGGTGTCGACCGCCTTGGCCGCGATCTCCTCGGTCGGCACTGCGATGCCGCACGGTGTCGCGCCGGTCACCGCGCCCTCGGTGATCAGCCCGGCCAGCGCGGTGGCGAGCACCGGCCCGCCGACCAGATCGTCGGCGGTCTGCTCCAGCATGACGGCCAGGTCGGCGACGGTGCCGCCGAGTCCGCCGTGCTCCTCGGCGAGCGCGACCTCGAACAGGCCGAACTCGCCGAGCGCGGGCCAGTACCGGCGCCAGCCGCCGGTGCCATGGGCCCGCATTGTTGCAATCGGCGCGACCGAACTCGCCCAGCCCCGCAGTGACTCCGCGGCGGCTTTATGCTCGTCAGTGGTGGCGATGGTCACAAGAAAAACCGCCCTTCCGGCGTGGATCGCACTCCTAGAACATGTTCTAATATCCGGGCCGGGTATAAGTCAAGAGACCTGCTCGGCTGACGATTCAGGTGCACTCAGCGAAAGGTTCCACGATGGACAGTCCCGCCCCAACGCCCACCGTGACGACGCTGTCCGAGGACGAGCTGAGCTCCAACGCGCAGCGCGAACGCCGCAAGCGCATCCTCGACGCCACCCTCGCGCTGGCCTCCAAGGGCGGCTACGACGCCGTGCAGATGCGGGCGGTCGCCGAACGCGCCGATGTCGCCGTCGGCACGCTCTACCGCTACTTCCCGTCCAAGGTCCACCTACTGGTTTCCGCGCTGGCCAGGGAGTTCGAGCAGTTCGAGGGCAAGCGCAGGCCGCTACCCGGCGACGGCCCGTCCGAGCGCATGCACGGCCTGCTCACCCAGATCACCCGGATGATGCAGCGCGATCCGCTGCTCACCGAGGCGATGACACGGGCGTTCATGTTCGCCGACGCGTCCGCCGCCGCCGAGGTCGACCGGGTGGGCAAGGTGATGGACCGGGTCTTCGCTCGCGCGATGAGCGACGGCGAGCCCGACGAGCGCCAGCTCGCCATCGCCAGGGTCATCTCGGATGTGTGGCTGTCGAACCTGGTCGCCTGGCTCACCAGGCGCGCCTCGGCCACCGACGTCACCGAACGGCTCGAACTGACCGTCGACCTGTTGCTGGGCGATCGCGGATAGACCACAAATCCCACACAGCTGTTGACACCCGTCGGCCGTGCGCCTTCCAGTGGAAGGATGCATGGCCGACATCGCATATGCGAAAGCGCGCATCTACCGGGGCGCTACCTCGTCCCGAAGCGTCCACGCGCGCGCTGAGCTCGGCGAACCCCGGCGTCACCGATCGATAGCGGTTGGCAATGGCCCGGAATTTGCGAGAAACCGACCGCACAACCCGCCGCGCCGCAGGTGCGCCAGAATTGACGCAGTATTGTTTTGCGCGCCCCCTGATCAAACCCTCCGATCACTAGGTTGGATGCGTGAGCGCACAGGATCTGCCCTTGGATGTCCGCCGTGCACTGGCGTCGGTTGCGCGCGTGCCACGGCTGTTGGTCGCCTCGGACTACGACGGGACTATCGCCCCGATCGTGTCCGATCCGGCGAAAGCCTTCCCCCAGCGGGAATCGGTGAGCGCGCTACGGGCGCTGGCCGGCCTGCCGAACACCACCGCGGCGGTGATCTCCGGCCGGGCCCTGCGCGACCTGGCGGCGCTCTCGCGCCTACCGGTCGAGGTGCAGCTGATCGGCAGCCACGGTTCGGAATTCGACGTGGGCTTCGTGCACGCGATCGACAACGACGCCAAGCAGCTGCTCACCGAGATCCAGAACGCCTTCGCCCAGATCGCGGCCGAGAACCCCGGCGTGACGGTGGAGTCGAAGCCGGCCAGCGCCGCCCTGCACGTGCGCAACGCCAGTCCCGAGATCGGCAGGCGCGCACTGAATTCCGTGCGGCAGGGCCCGGCGTGCTGGGTCGGCGTGCAGGTGACCGAGGGCAAGGCGGTGATCGAACTCGCCGTGATCCCCACCGACAAGGGCACCGCACTCGACACCATCCGGCATCAGGAAAGCGCCTCGGCGGCAGTGTTCTTCGGCGACGACGTCACCGACGAGAAGGCCTTCCGGGTGCTGTCGGGTCCCGATGTCGGCATCAAGGTCGGCGACGGCGAGAGCCTGGCCAAGCTGCGCGTCGGCTCCACCGAGGACGTGGCGCGGGCGCTGGCGTTCCTGGTGGAAGAACGCCGCACCTGGCTGGCCGGTGCCAGCGCGCCGCGGATCGAACGGCTGACCATGCTGGCCAGCCCGCGGTCGGTGGCCCTGCTCACCCCCGACGCCACCGTCACCTGGTTCTGCCACCCGGAACCGGACTCGGCGGCGGTGTTCGCGCACCTGCTCGGCGGCGCGGCCGCCGGACACTTCTCGGTGGAACCGGAGCGCGCCGGACTGCCGCTGTCGCAGCGCTATGTGGACGGCACGATGACCGTGCAGACCCGCTGGGCCAGCCTGCAGGTGATGGACTACCTGCCGCACGACGTGCCCGCCGACCGCACCGACCTGACCCGCGTGATCACCGGTGACGCCAAGGCCGTGGTCACCTTCGCGCCGCGGCCGGAGTTCGGGCAGGTGCCGGTGCGCATCGAGGCGGTGCCTGGCGGCCTGCGGGTCAGCGGCACCAATGATCCGATGGTGCTGCGCTCGCCCGGCGTGGAGTGGGCGATCGTCTCCGACGGGATCAGCGAGCAGGCACGCGCGGTGGTCGATCCGTCCGGCGCTCCGGTGATCCTCGAATTGCGGTGTGGCACGGCCGATCTGGCACCCTCCATGACGCCGGAGCATCAGCGCCGCCAGCTGGCCGAGCAATACTGGTCGCAGTGGGCGGCCGGACTGCAGCTGCCGCCGCTCAAGCCCGATCTGATGAAGCGCTCGGCGCTGACCCTGCGCGGGCTGGTGCACCGTCCGTCCGGCTCGATCCTCGCCGCCGCCACCACCTCGCTGCCTGAGGACATCGGCGGCGTGCGCAACTGGGACTACCGCTACTGCTGGCTGCGCGACGCCTCGCTCACCGCGCAGGCGCTGGTACACCTCGGCTCGCTGACCGAGGCCGACGAATTCCTCGGCTGGGTGCACCGGGTGCTCGACACCATTCCCGGCCCGGAGCGACTGCACCCGCTGTACACGATCTACGGCGAGACGCTGCCGCCGGAAGCAGTCATCGACCTGCTGCCCGGATACGCGGGCTCGCGGCCGGTGCGGGTCGGCAACGCGGCCAATATGCAGGTGCAGCTCGATGTGTTCGGCCCGATCGTCGACCTGATCACCACCATGGCGCACGAGCGGGAACGACAGGGCATCACCGAGCCGATCAGGGCGCTGCCCGACGCCGACTGGGCGCTCGTGCACGCCATGGTGTCGGCGGTGCAGCGGCGCTGGACCGAACCCGACCACGGCATCTGGGAGATCCGCGGCAACCCGCGGCATCACGTGTACTCGAAGGTGATGGGCTGGTTGACGATCGACCGCGCGCTCACCCTGGCCGAGCGGTTCGACCGCCCCGCCGATCCCGAGTGGGCACCGCTGCGCGAGATCATCGCCGAGGAGGTGAAGGCGAAGGGCTGGAACGAGGAGGTGCAGTCCTACACCGCCGCCTACGACGGCACCGATCTCGACGCCGCCACCCTGCACATCGGCCTGAGCGGCCTGATCGACCCGGCCGATCCGCGCTTCGAGGCGACCGTGGTCGCCACCGAGGCCGAGCTGCGCAGCGGCGCGACCGTCTACCGCTACCACCACGACGACGGCCTGCCCGGCGGCGAGGGCGGTTTCCACCTGTGCGCCGCCTGGCTGGTCGAGGCCTACCTACTCATCGGCCGCCGCTCCGACGCCGAGGCCCTGTTCGCCCAGCTCGTCGCCGCCGCGGGCCCCACCGGCCTGCTCAGCGAGGAGTACGACCCGGTCGCCGAACGCTCTCTCGGCAACCACCCCCAGGCCTACAGCCACCTCGGTCTCCTGCGCTGCGCCCAACTGCTCAGCCACCCGGCCGACGTGCTGGTCTGATCACCCTGCTCCAAAAGCCGGGCCCGAACTTCGGGTCCGGCTTTTGGATGCGGTTCGTGCTGGGTACTCGGTCCTGCTAATCTAAAACGGTAACGATTTCCATTATGACCTGGGGCACGTGTCGCGCCCTGGTCGGCAGGGCCAGGAGTACCGCGTGAACAGTCGATTCGCCCGTATGTGTGCCGGTCTGACGGCGGGAGTGGTGGCCACGGTCGTCCTCACCGCGTGTGGGGGTGGGTCCGACGAGTCCGACGGACTGTCGGTCGTGGCCTCCACCAATGTATGGGGATCCATCGCGTCGGCGGTCGCGGGGCCCGATGTCGAGGTGACCTCGATCATCAGCGATCCGGCCGCCGACCCGCACTCGTTCGAGATCTCGCCTGCCGACACGGCCAAGATCAGCGACGCCGATCTGGTCGTGTTCAACGGCGGGCACTACGACGAGTTCGTCGAGCACGCCATCGCGGGCAAGGACAAGCGGACCGTCGAGGCGTTCGAACAGCGCACCGACAAGGGCGACGACAACGAGCACGTCTGGTACGACGTCACCACCGTCGCCGCGGTCGCCGACCGGATCGCCGCCGAACTCGGCGAGGTCGATTCCGCCAACGCGGCCGGCTACACCGAACGCGCCACCACCTTCAAGAACCAGCTGATCGGGATCAGCACCATCACCGGCACCATCGCCACACAGCACCCGAACTCCCCGGTCGCCCAGTCCGAGCCGCTCGCACACTACCTGCTGGTGGCCGCGACCGCCGACGACAAGACCCCGCACGAGTTCCAAGAAGCGATCGAGCAGGAGACCGACCCCGCCCCGGCCGCGGTCGCCGCCACCCGCGATCTGATCACCGGTAAGCAGGTCGAGGCGCTCATCTACAACACCCAGACCACCGACAAGATCACCAAGGACCTGCGCGCCGCCGCCGACAGCTCTGGTGTCGCCGTCGTCGAGGTGACCGAAACCCTGCCGGTGGGCATGGACTACGTGCAGTGGCAGACCGCGAACGCCAAGGCGCTCGCCGCGGCACTGAAATGAGACAGGCCATGTCGAGAATCGAGGAAGCCGAACTGACGGCCGCCGCGCCGACGCGGACGGCCGAGTCGGCCATCCGGCTGCGCGGCGCCACGCTGTCCTTCGGCGAGCGCACGCTGTGGCACAACCTCGATCTCGACGTGGCACCCGGCGAGTTCATCGCCGTCCTCGGCCCCAACGGCTCGGGCAAGACCTCGTTGCTGCGGGTGCTGCTCGGCACGCTCGGACTCTCGGCGGGCAGCGCTGAGATCGCGGGCAGCCAGGCCAGGGTGGGCAACGCGGGCATCGGCTACATCCCGCAGCAGAAAACCATCGACGCGGGCGTGCAGCTGCGCGGGGTGGACCTGGTAGGGCTCGGAGTGGACGGGCACCGCTGGGGACTCGGCTGGCGGCGCCGCGGCGAGCGCGCACGCAAAGTCGAGGCCGCGGTCGCCGCGGTCGGGGCGCAGCGGTTCGCCCATGCCCCGCTGGAGCGGCTCTCCGGCGGTGAACAGCAGCGCCTGCGGGTCGCGCAGGCCCTGGTCGGTGATCCCTCGGTGCTGCTGTGCGACGAACCGCTGCTCAGTCTCGACCTGGCCAATCAGCGGCTGGTCGCCGAACTGGTCGACCGGCGCCGCCGCGAGCACGACACGGCCGTGCTGTTCGTGACCCACGAGATCAATCCGATCCTGCCGCTCGTCGACCGGGTGCTGTATCTGGTCGACGGCGAATTCCGGGTCGGCACGCCCGACGAGGTGATGACCTCGGCGACGCTCTCGGAGCTCTACGGCACCGAGGTCGAGGTGCTGCGAGTGCGTGACCGACTCGTCGTCGTCGGCACCGGCGACGACATGGACGCCCTCGGCGGTACCACCTGATGGACAAACTCACCAAGGTCTGGCAGCAGCTGTTCGACTTCGGGACCACCGCCGACCTGCTCACCTACGACTTCGTTCAGCAGGCCCTGCTGGCCAGCGCGCTACTCGGCCTGCTCGCCGGGTTGATCGGGCCGCTCATCGTGAGCAGGCAGATGTCGTTCGCGGTACACGGCACGAGCGAACTGTCGCTCACCGGCGCGTCGGCGGCACTGCTCGTCGGGGTCGGCGTCGGGTTCGGTGCCATCGCAGGCTCGGTGGTCGCGGCCGTACTCTTCGGTTGGCTGGGTTCGCGTGCGCGCGAACGTGATTCGGTGATCGCGGTGGTGCTCTCGTTCGGCCTCGGGCTCTCGGTGCTGTTCCTGTGGCTGGCGCCCGACCGGGCGGGCTCGAAGTTCTCGCTGCTCACCGGGCAGGTCGCCAGCGTCGGGTATGACGGACTCGCCCTGCTGCTCACCTGCACCGCCGTCGTCCTCGCCACCCTCAGCGTGATCTACCGGCCACTGCTGTTCGCCAGCACCGACCCAGAAGTCGCGATCGCACGCGGGGTGCCGGTGCGGGCCCTGTCGGTCGTCTTCGCGGTCCTGCTCGGCATCACCGCGGCGTTCGGCGTGCAGATCGTCGGCGCGCTGCTGGTGCTGGCCATCCTCATCACCCCCGCCGCGGCCGCCGCCCAGATCACCGCGAGTCCCTTGCGCGCCGCGGTGCTCTCGGTGATCTTCGCCGAGATCGCCGCGGTGGGTGGACTGCTGCTGTCGCTGGCTCCCGGCGTGCCGGTGTCGACCTTCGTCACCGCGATCTCGTTCACGATCTATCTGGTGTGCCGGGCGGTCGGCAGTCGTGCGCGCCAACCCGTCGGCGCGCACTGACCTCCGCGAAAGAGCCGCGCCGACCACTCGGCGCACCGGATAGCCTGGGACGCATGACGGGTGACCCACGTACCGCCGAATCCCTCCCAGAGTTCCTGACCTGGGAGGAGTACCTCGGGCTACCCACCGAGATCGCGCAGTGCATCGACGGTCTCGACCGGGGGAAGGTCATCTGGGCACGCACGGGTCCTCGCCGCAACCAGCGGGCCGCGGTCCGGCTGAGAAACGCACTCGAATCCGCGTGGTCCGCCGCCCGTTCCGGTCATGACGGCTGCTTCGAGGCAGACTCCGAACAGCCGATCTTCTTCACCGCGAAGAACGACTTCCTCAAACCCGATTTCGTGCTGTATCAGTGCCTTTCCGCGGATGAACAGGATGTTCCAGCCTCGGCTGTTGTGATTGTCGGCGAAGTACTCTCACCGTCGAATTCGGTCCAGGACATGCAACGCAAGACGACCCGATTCGCGGAAGCGGGCATCCCCTGGTACTGGGAAGTCGAAGCAACCGAGACCGGCCTCGTCATCCAGATCAATGCCCTGCTCCCCGCACCCGAGCACCGTCCGGCGGGTGTGCAGCCGCTGCGCGAATTCCACTACGAGCCGGTGGCTCGGTGGACCGGCACCGGGGACTTCACCTACCACCTCCCCTTCCCGTTCACCATCCCCGCGCGTGAACTCGAATACTGAGCCTGCGCCGGACCGACTGCGCACGGCGCCCAAACAGGCCCGGAGGCACGGTGGGGCGCGCAGAATACGGGACATGATCGACTTCAGTGTCCCGGATGATCTGGCCGCCCTGCGCGATCGGGTACGTGGGTTCGTCGCCGAGCGGATCGTGCCGTTCGAGCGGGATCCGCGGCTCACCGCGCACGGGCCGACCGACGAGTTGCGGGCGGAGATGGTGGAGCTGGCGCGGTCCGAGAAATTGCTGACCGTGCAGGCGCCGGTGGAGTTCGGTGGGCTCGGGCTCTCGCATGTGGAGCAGGCGGTGGTGTACGAGGCGGCCGGGTGGTCGACGCTCGGGCCGGTCGCGATGAACTGCGCGGCGCCTGACGAGGGGAACATGTTCCTGCTCGGCAAGGTCGCCGGCCCCGAACAGGCCGACCGGTATCTGATGCCGATGATCCGGGGCGAGCAACGGTCGGTATTCGCCATGACCGAACCCGATGGCGCGGGTTCCGATCCCGGCCAGCTCAGTACCGAGGCCGTGTTCGACGGCGAGAATTTCGTGATCAACGGGCGGAAATGGCTGATCACCGGTGCCGACGGGGCCAAGACCTGGATCATCATGGCCCGCCTCGCCGAGAATCCGCACCTGCCCGCCGGGCCGACGCTGTTCCTCACCGACGGCGACACCGAGGGCATCGTGATCGAGCGGATCATGAACACGATGGACCGCAACTACGTGGGCGGGCACGCGGTGGTGCGGTTCGAGAACCTGACCCTGCCACCGACCGCCGTGCTCGGCCGGACCGGGCAAGCCCTGCGCTACGCCCAGCTGCGACTGGCCCCGGCCCGGCTCACCCACTGCATGCGCTGGCTCGGCGCCGCCGAACGCGCCCAGCACATCGCGCTCGACTACGCGCGCACCCGGACCGCCTTCGGAAAACCGATCGGCGAGCACGAGGGCGTGTCGTTCATGCTCGCCGACAACGAGGTGGCGCTGCACCAGTGCAGGCTGACGATCTGGCACAGCTGCTGGTTGATGGACCGGGGACAGCAGGCCAGACATGAGTCGTCGATGGCCAAGTCCTACGTCTCCGAGGAGCTGTTCAAGGTCGCCGACCGCTGCGTGCAGGTGCTCGGCGGGATCGGGATCAGCGACGAGACGGTGGTGGAGATGCTGTTCCGGGACATGCGGGCCTTCCGGCTGTACGACGGGCCGACCGAGGTACACAAGTACGCCATCGGCAGGCATTTGCTGCGGGAGTGACGCCGCCCGCGGTCTCGCGCCGCGGGAGCTCCGTCACTAGTACCATTCGGTCCCATGGGTTCGGAACTGCTCGTCGATGTCGCCGCAGGCGTGGCCGTGCTCACGCTCAACCGTCCCGCCCAGCAGAATGCCGTCACCCCGACGATGGCGGCCGAATTGAGCGCCGCGCTGCGCCGCTGCGACCTCGAAGACACCATCAGGGCCGTCGTCATCACCGGGACGGCGCCCGCCTTCTGCGCCGGTGCCGATCTCTCGGCACGCGCGGGCGAGGCGAGCGCCACCCTCGATCCGGCACCGTGGCAGGTGCGCAAGCCGGTGATCGCCGCCGTCAACGGGCACGCAGTCGGTATCGGGCTCGCGCTCGCCCTGCAATGCGATCTGCGCTACTTCGCCGCCGATGCCGTCTATGGGCTCAGCCAGGTCCGCCGCGGGGTGCTCGCCGACGGTTACGCGCACTGGACAGTGCCGCGGCTGGCCGGACTGGCCAACGCCGCCGACATCATGCTGACCGGACGCACCTTCGACGGCGACGAGGCCAAGTCGATGGGCCTGGCCAATGCCAGCCTGCCCGCGGGCGAGGTGTTGCCGACCGCCATGTCGGTGGCCCACGACATCGCCACCGGGCCTGCCCCGCTTCCGGTCGCGCTGACCAAGCGGTTGATCTGGGAAAGCCTCGGGATGACGACGCCCGCCATGGTCGGGCAGCTCGAGACCGAGCTCAACGCGCACGTCGCCAAGAGCGTCGACGGCGGTGAGGCGATGGCCGCCTTCAAGGAACGCCGCCAGCCCAAGTGGACCGGCAGCATCAACGCCGAATGGCCTGCCTGGGAAGAAGCTACCGAGCGTCCCGGCCTCGACTGAGACTCAGAAGTTCCCGTTGCAGGACCCGGCTACATACAGCATGGCGAACAGCACCATGAGGATGGTGCCGATGATGCCGGCGATATAGCCGATCATCACCTGCGACCGGCCGCTGAGCGCACCGTAGGACTCATCGATCTGGTTGAGCGCCCGCTTACCGAGCACCCACGCGATCGGCCCTAGGAGCCCGCAGCAGAACGGGCTCAGCAGCCCGAGCACGAGGATCAGGTTCGCCTGCGGGTGCTCGACCGTCTCGCCGATCGGCTGATTGGGTATCGCCACGCGTCGAATTCTACTGTGCAGGAGGGCCACTGACGCGGCACTACGCGCGGCAGTTCAAGATCATCAGGCGATGGGCAGGATCCCACTCGGGAAAACGCTCGCACCATCGCCTGGTGATCAGTCGACCAGGAGCGACGTGGGTGGGGCTAGCCGTGGCGGCGGCGTCTGGCGATGTCGGCGAGGACCACGCCCGCGGCAACCGAGGCGTTCAGGGACTCGACGGGGCCGGCCATCGGGATGCTCAGGATGGCGTCACAGTTCTCCCGGACCAGGCGCGACAGACCCTTGCCCTCGGAGCCGACCACCACGACGGTCGGCGTGCTGCCGTCGAAATCGTCGAGGTCGGTATCGCCGCCCGCGTCGAGGCCGACGATCTGGAAGCCCTGGTTGGCCCAGTCCTTCAGGGTGCGGGTGAGGTTGGTGGCCCTGGCCACCGGCAGCCGGGCCGCCGCGCCGGCGCTGGTGCGCCACGCCACCGCGGTGACGCTGGCACTGCGACGCTGCGGGATCACCACTCCGTGCCCACCGAACGCGGCCACCGAACGGATGACGGCACCGAGGTTGCGCGGATCGGAGATATTGTCCAGCGCGACGAGCAGACCCGGCTCGCCGGAGGTCTTCACCCGGTCCATCAGGTCGTCGGGGTGGGCGTAGCGGTAGGGCGGCACCTGCAGGGCGAGACCCTGGTGCATGCCGTTGGCGCTGAGCCGGTCCAGATCGGTGCGCGGCACCTCGAGGATCGAGATGCCGAGATCGGCGGCCCGCTGCACGCTCTCGGTGAGCCGGTCGTCGTTCTCGGTGCCGACCGCGACATACAGCGCGGTGGCAGGCACTTCGGCGCGCAGGCATTCGAGCACCGGGTTGCGGCCGAGAACCAGCTCGGGACCGTCGTCGGCCTTGCGTCCGACGCGCGGCACTCCAGCCTTGCCGGTCGGCCGATTCTGCTGCGCCGCTTTCGCTTTGGCGGCCGCGGCGGCCCGCTTGTGCGCGGGATGCTTGGTCCGCGCCTCGGCGGGTGGGGTGGCGCCCCTGCCCTCGAGGCCGCGGCGCCGCTTGCCGCCGGAACCCACGACGGCGCCCTTCTTGGTGCCGCCCTTCCTGATCGCTCCGCGTCGCTGTGAATTGCCTGCCATCAGTTCGCCTTTCCGCTAGCTGCGCCCAGCGACCATTCCGGCCCCTGCGGGGTATCGGTGACCTCGATACCCGCCGCGACCAGCCGATCCCGTGCGGCATCGGCTGCTGCCCAGTTCTTCTCCGCGCGCGCGGTGGCCCTGGCGTCGAGTTCGGCGCGGACCAGCACGTCGAGCGCGGCCATGGCGGCCGAGTTGTCGGCCGCGGCGTGCCAGTGCGCGTCGAGCGGGTCGACGCCGAGGATGCCGAGCATCGCACGCACCTGCCCCGCGAGTTCGACCGCGGTCTCCACCGCGCCCGACTCCAGCGCCCGGTTGCCCTCGTGCACCACGTGATGGATCTCGGCCAGCGCCTTCGGCACGGCGAGATCGTCGTCGAGCGCGTCGGCGAACGCGTCGGTCCACTTGCCGAGCGGGACCTCGCCGGTCCGGTCGAGCACGCGCTGCACGAACGACTCGATCCGCTGATACGAGGCGGCCGCGTCGTCGAGTGCCTTGTCGGAGTATTCGAGCATCGAGCGGTAATGCGCGCTACCGAGGTAGAAACGCAATTCCACCGGACGCACCCGGGTGAGCACATTCGGCACGGAGAGCACATTGCCGAGGGACTTCGACATCTTCTCCCCCGACATTGTCACCCAGCCGTTGTGCAGCCAGTACCGCGCGAATCCGTCGCCTGCCGCTTTGGACTGGGCGATCTCGTTCTCGTGGTGCGGAAAAATCAAATCCATTCCACCGCAGTGGATATCGAATTCGGCGCCGAGATAGAACTCGGCCATCGCCGAGCATTCCAGGTGCCAGCCCGGCCTGCCGGGACCCCACGGCGACGGCCAGCTCGGCTCGCCCGGCTTCGCCGATTTCCACAGCGTGAAGTCGCGCGGATCGCGCTTGCAGCGGGTGGGGGTCTCGCCCTGGTGCACGTCGTCGAGTTTGTGGCCGGACAGCTCGCCGTAGTTCGGCCAGCTCAGCACGTCGAAGTACACGTCACCCTCGGCGGCGTAGGCATGACCGCGCTCGATCAGCCGCTCCATCAGCCCGACCATCTGGGTGATGTGGCCGGTGGCGTGCGGCTCGGCCGAGGGCGGCAGCACTCCGAGCACGTCGTAGGCCGCGGCGAAGGCGCGCTCATGGGTGGCGGCCCACTCCCACCACGGTCTGCCCGCCTCGGCGGCCTTGTTCAGGATCTTGTCGTCGATATCGGTGACATTGCGGATGAACCACACGTCGTAGTCGTGCGCGAGCAGCCAGCGGCGCAGCACGTCGAAGGCGACGCCGCTGCGGACATGCCCGATATGCGGCTGGCCCTGCACGGTGGCCCCACACAGATACACCGAGGCACGGCCGGGGACCAGCGGGGTGAATTCCCGCAGGGTCCGCGTGTCGGTGTCAAAAAGGCGCAAGGTCACGGCATTCGATCCTAGTCGGTGGGATGGCTGTGCGGATGACCGGCCGGTTCGTGGCTCGGTGCGGAAACCGGGCGACGGCGCGGCCGGGCGGAGCGGCGTGGGTATCACGGCGGATTCCCCGGACTCAGGGCTTCGGGGAATCCGCCAGCAGACAGGTGGCGATGGCGGCGACACCCTCACCACGGCCGGTCAGACCCAATCCGTCGGTCGTCGTGCCGGAGACCGAGACCGGAGCGTCGAGCAGTTCGCCGAGTACCTTCTGCGCTTCGGCGCGGCGCGGCCCGATCTTCGGCCGATTGCCGATGACCTGCACGGCGGCATTGACGATGGTGAAGCCCTCTTCGGCGAGCAGCCTGCGGACCTCGGTGAGCATGGCGGCACCGGTGACCCCGGCCCATTCCGGGCGACCGACACCGAAGACGGCGCCCACATCGCCGAGACCGGCGGCCGAGAGCAGGGCGTCGCAGAGCGCGTGCGCTGCCACGTCGCCGTCGGAGTGGCCCGAGCAGCCGTCGGCGTCGGCGAACAGCAGACCCGCCATCCAGCAGGGGCGGCCCGGTTCGATGGGGTGCACATCGCTGCCGATCCCGACTCTCATCGAGCCACCGCCCGCGCCCCGCTGTGCGACGACTCCGACGCGGCCTGGCCTGCACTCGATGTCGCGGGGCTGCCGTGCACAGGCGCGTCGGCAGTTCGTGCCGCCCTGTTCGCGCCGGTCACCAGGTCGGCATCAGAAGCCGGGCCGGTAGCCGGGTCGGCGCCGGTAGCCGGGTCGGCGCCGGTAGCCGGGTCGACGCCGGACGATGAGTGGACCGTGTACGGCGGGCCTGCGTCCGCCTCCTGGGCGGCACCGGACACCGGGCCGACGACCGGCCCCGCGTCAGCGGCGCGCGTCACGTTCGCGGACGCATCGGTGTCATCGGCGAACAGGGTTTCCGCGAGCCGGAGGTCGAGTGGGGTGGTGATCTTGAAGGCGAGTGGATCGCCGACGACGGTGGCGATGTCGGCCCCGAGACGTTCGACGAGCCCGGCGTCATCGGTGGCACCGACCTCGGTCGCGTAGGCGCGGCGGAGCAGGTCGGCGTCGAAACCCTGGGGGGTCTGGATCGCGCGCAGCTGGGCGCGATCGGGCGTGCTGGTGACGATGCCCGCAGCGTCGACCGATTTCACGGTGTCGACGACCGGCAGCGCCGGTACGACGGCCCGGCGCCCCGCCTGCAGTTCGCCGGCCACCCTGGCGATCAGCTCGGGCGGGGTGAGCGCGCGAGCTGCATCGTGCACGAGAAAGAAGGCGGCGTCGGGGGCGGCCGCGATCCCGGCACGCACCGAATCGGTGCGCTCGGCGCCGCCAACGACGACCTGCACCGGCACAGGGGGCATCGAACCGCCGGTCAGTGCGGTGGTGGACAGCAGTGCGGACGCGGCGCCGACCAGCTCGGCGGGGACGACGACCACGACGCGGTGTACGGCACCGGACGCGATCAGCCCGTCGACGGCCAACCGGACCATAGGTGTGCCGCCGACCGGGACGAACGCCTTCGGGGTTGATTCACCCAGGCGCACGCCCCGGCCGGCGGCAGGGACCAGTGCTACGACAGGTCGCACTCTAGGAGGCCGCGGCGAGGACCTCGTCGAGCAGCGATTCGGCCTTGCCGTCGTCGGTGCCCTCGGCGAGCGCGAGCTCACCGACGAGGATCTGGCGAGCCTTGGCCAGCATCCGCTTCTCACCGGCGGACAGACCGCGATCCTGCTCACGACGCCACAGGTCGCGCACGACCTCGGCCACCTTGTTCACATCGCCGGAGGCGAGTTTCTCGAGGTTGGCCTTGTAACGGCGGGACCAGTTGGTCGGCTCCTCCGTGTGTGGCGCACGCAGCACCTGGAAGACGCGGTCGAGACCTTCCTGGCCGACGACGTCGCGGACGCCGACATATTCGGCGTTCTCCGCGGGAACCCGAACGGTCAGGTCGCCTTGCGCGACCTTCAGGACCAGATACTCTTTCTGCACACCCTTGATGGTGCGAGTCTCGATTGCTTCGATCAGCGCCGCTCCGTGGTGGGGGTAAACGACGGTGTCTCCGACCTTAAAAATCATGTGTCCCGTGCCCCTTTCGATGTTCACAGTTTAACATGCGACTCGATAACGGCGCGATCAACTGTGCAGGTCAGGGCCACAACGAGGGCATCGCAGGGGTTGACAACGCAGAATTGTTGTGCATCACGTTGTGCCAGAACGGGTTAACCGCCAGCACAGCGCGGCAACGTCGCGTCGAGTCCGCCCGGCATCGATCCGGCAATCGGGCCCGAGACACCGAACTGTTACGTGTCCGCCCGCGCGTCGCGAGCCCGGACGCCACGCGCGCGAGGGGAACTACTACGCTGCCTAGTTACTACCCTCCGATCCGCCGTGTGGAACGGAGTGAGCCCGGTCGACATGGAGGACAAACCGTGACTGCCCTGAAAGCTGTGACCGCCCCGTCGGCGCGACGTCGCATGGCGACGGTTGCCGCCATCGCCGCCGCTGCGGGCATCGCCCTGAGCGGCTGCAGTGCCGGCCAGATCACCCAGACCTCGTCGCAGGCCGCCGCCATCAACGGCAACAACGCCGAGGTCGGCGCGATCGCCCTGCGCAACGTGCACATCGTGTACCCGGAGGCGGCCGCCGAACACGACAAGGGCGGCAAGGCCGTGCTCGCCCTGTCGATCATCAACACCAGCGAGACCGTCACCGACGAGCTGACCAGCGTGAGCACCGATCTGGGCCAGGTGAAGATCACCGGCCCGAGCGGCGACCCCGAGTTCGTGCTGAAGCCGCAGCAGACCGTGGTCGCGGGCGAGCAGGCGGGCGACGAGCACGGCACCACCACTGCCGCGCCGACCACGACCGCGGCCCCAGCGGGCGACACCCCGTCGGTGGATCCGGAGGCGCAGCCGGGCACGATCGAGATCACCGGGCTGACCACGCAGATCCACCCCGGCCTGACCTACAACGTCACCTTCAACTTCAAGGACGCAGGCACCGTGCAGATCGCCGTTCCGGTCGACGCGGCCGCGGTCGACCGGGTCGAGAACGAGCTGTCGGGCCCCGCTCCCGAGGGTAGCGGCGGGCACTGACCCCCGACGAGAAGAAAGCCGCCGCGAGGTCTCGCGGCGGCTTTTCTTTTTGTCGGAGCCGATCCGTAGGGTGCGCGTGTGGCCAAGACCAAAGCGGTGTTCCGGTGCACCGAGTGCTCGCACGAGGTGTCCAAATGGGTGGGTAAATGCCCGGAGTGCGGCGCCTGGGGCACGGTGAACGAGGTCGCCGTGTCCGCGGCCGCCGCTGCGCCGGGCAGGCGGGCGATGCTGCCGAGCACCGCCGCCGCGCCGCTGACCCAGATCGACGCCAAGGTCACCCAGGCGCGGTCGACCGGGGTCAGCGAGCTCGACCGGGTGCTCGGCGGCGGGGTGGTGCCCGGCTCGGTGGTGTTGCTGTCGGGTGAACCCGGGGTCGGTAAGTCGACGCTGCTGCTGGAGGTCGCGCACCGGTGGGCCGCGCAGCGCAGCGAGACCTCGCTGTATGTGACGGCCGAGGAGTCGGCCGGGCAGGTGCGGCTGCGCGCCGACCGCACCGGCGCGGTGCACGAGCGGGTGTTCCTCGCCGCCGAATCGGACCTGTCGATCGTGCTCGGCCATGTCGAGCAGGTGCGGCCGACGCTGCTGGTGGTCGACTCGGTGCAGACCATGCTCGCCCCAGAGGTCGACGGGGTGATCGGCGGTGTCACCCAGGTCAGAGCGGTCACGGCGGCGCTCACCTCGTTGGCCAAAGCCAGCGGCATCGCGGTACTGCTGGTCGGGCATGTCACCAAGGACGGCAATGTCGCGGGGCCGCGCACGCTGGAGCATCTGGTCGATGTGGTGTTGCAGTTCGAGGGCGACAAGAACTCCACCCTGCGGATGATCCGCGGCATCAAGAACCGGTTCGGCAGCGCCGACGAGGTGGGCTGTTTCGAGCTGCACGAGGACGGCATCGCCTGTGTCGACGATCCGTCCGGTCTGTTCTTGCACCACCGCACCGACACCGTCTCCGGCACGGCGGTCACGGTCGCCATGGACGGCAAGCGGCCGCTGGTCGCCGAGGTGCAGGGCCTGACCGTGAAGACCGAGATCCCGCAGCCACGCAGGGCCGTGAGCGGGCTGGACTACAACCGGGTCGCGATGGTGCTCGCCGTGCTGCAGAGCCGTGGCAGGGTGTTTCTCGGCAAGCACGATGTGTACGCGGCGACCGTCGGCGGCATGCGGCTGGTCGAACCGACCGCCGATCTCGCGATCGCCCTGGCCATCGCCTCCGCCGAGGCCGATATCGCGCTGCCCGCGGGCTGGGTGATCCTCGGCGAGGTCGGCCTGGCAGGCGAGGTACGCAAGGTGACCGGCCTGACCAGACGGCTGGCCGAAGCCGAGCGATTGGGCTTCACCACCGCCCTGGTACCGCCGGGTTCGGGGAAAACCGAGATCGGTTCGATGCGCATCCACGAGGTCGGCGACCTGCGCTCGGCACTGCGTCTGGCCGCGCTCCGCAAATCCCGCGCAGCCAGGGAAGCGTCCACCGCGGAATAACCCCGGCAAACCGCCGATTCCGCCCGAATTCGGCAATTGTGCGCCAACGCCGGTTGACGGCTGGAACGATCTTGCGAATCCAGCAAATCACCCGAATCCGAACATGTGACTTATAGCGCACCCGCACAATGCCAGGTCCGGGCGAGCGAGACCGGCCGCGACGGACCCGCCGACACTCAATCCGCGAGATTGAACGGCTCCGCGGCACTGCGAACGGCGCCGAGTTCCGCAACGACCATGTACGCGCCTGCGGGCACCTGTAACCGCTCCCCCGCGCATTCGGGCTGCGAGGTCGTCCCGAACCAGGTGCCCTTGTAGGACAGCTGTTCGCCCGGCTTCAGCGTCTTCACCTCGGCGGGCCCCTCGGGGTTGCAGTCGTTGCTCGCCCAGAGCCTGCGCTGGCCGTCGAGGGTATAGACGAGGAACTGCGGACCGGGGCCGAGATCGCGCGAGCACGGCGCCGAGGAGATGTTGGTGATGACCGTCCCGAAGGTCGGCTGATCGCCGACCCGGTAGGTCGGCTGCCCGACGGTCACCTTCAGCGCGAGCGACTGATCGCCGCAGGGCTCCGCGGCGGGCTGATCCACCGGGCCGGTGGTGGGGCTCGGCGTCGTACTGCTCGCCGTGGCCGCGGCACTGCTCGCGGTGGTGCTGCTCGACGCGGCGGCACTGCTGCTCGGCGCGGCCGAGGTGGTGGTGGCCGACGCGGTATCCCCGGAGTCGTCGCCGCCGCGCGCGACCATCGTGACCAGCCAGATCACGATCGCCAGCACGACGACGACCACGCCGATGGCGAGTGCCCGGCGGCGCCAGTAGATCTCAGGAGGCAGCGGTCCATTCGGTTCCAGCACGCCTCAACCGTAAGCGCACCGCCCGGGCGGGCGCTCGATGACCTCGGCGTGTCGGGGGTATCAGACCGTCTCGCCGATATTGCCGACCACCCGGCGCAGATGGGCGCGGCCGTCGGCGAGCTTGTAGGTGACGCTGGCGATCGCCAGCTGGCCGGTGGCCACCCGCTGGGAGATGATCATCGACCGCTGCATGAGCAGCCTGCTCGTCTCCACCACGTGCCTGGCCTCGAGATCATCGATCGAGGTCAGGCCTTCGCGCCTGCCGACAAGGATCGACGGAGTGACCCGCTCGACAACGCTGCGGATGAATCCGCCCGGCACCTCACCGCCATCGAGCGCGTCGACCGTGGCCTTCACCGCGCCGCAGCTGTCGTGCCCGAGGACGACGATCAGCGGCACTTTCAGCACATCGACGCCGTACTCGATGGAACCGAGCACCGAGCTGTCCACCACATGACCGGCGGTACGGACGACGAACATGTCGCCGAGCCCCTGGTCGAAGATCAGTTCGGCGGCAACGCGGGAGTCGCCGCAGCCGAACAGGATCGCGTGCGGGTGCTGGCCGCCGACGAGCTTGGCTCGGTCGGCAGCGCCCTGGCTAGGATGCTGCAGGTTGCCGTTGACGAAGCGGTCATTACCCTCGCGCAGCGACTTCCAGGCACTTATCGGATTGGAACCAGGCATACCGACCATTGTGCACAGACCAATGGTTACCAGCGAGTCCGGCGCGTTACGCGTCGGCAACGGCTGCCTGGCCGAGGCGGAACGGGAACAGTGAGCATCGACGCGCAAGCCCTGCTCGATTGGTTCGGCGACACGGCGCGTGACCTGCCGTGGCGCCGACCGGACGCCACCGCGTGGCACATCCTGATGAGCGAGATCATGCTGCAGCAGACCCCGGTGGTGCGGGTGGAGCCGATCTGGCGCGAATGGGTGGCCCGCTGGCCGGTGCCGTCGGCGATGGCGGCATCGTCGCAGGCGGAGGTGTTGCGCGCCTGGGGCAAGCTCGGGTACCCGCGGCGGGCGCTGCGGTTGCACGAGTGCGCGCGGGTACTCGCCACCGACCACGGCGATGTGGTCCCCGACGATGTCGACGTGCTGCTCAGCCTGCCCGGAATCGGCGCCTACACCGCCCGTGCGGTGGCCTGTTTCGCCTACGGGCAGCGAGTTCCGGTGGTGGACACCAACGTTCGGCGGGTGGTCGCCCGCGCGGTGCACGGCCGCGAGGCGGGTAACCCGTCCAGCCGCGATCTCGCCGAGACCGCCGCGCTGCTCCCGGTGTCGGTGCCGCGCGCCGCGAAGTTCTCGGCCGCGCTGATGGAACTCGGCGCGCTGGTGTGCACCGCCCGCAATCCCGACTGCGCGCGCTGCCCGCTGCCGAGCTGCGCGTGGGTGGCGGCGGGCAAGCCGGTCGGCGAGGTGACCCGCAAGGTGCAGAAGTACGAGGGCACCGACCGGCAGGCCCGCGGCCGCCTGCTCGATGTGCTGCGCGCCGCCTCGGGACCGGTCGAGCGGGTGCGCCTCGATCTGGCCTGGACCCGCGATCCGGGTCAGCGCGCGAGGGCGCTGGACTCACTGCTGGTCGACGGGCTGATCGAGCAGACCGAGGACGGCCTGTTCGCACTCGCTGGCGAGGGGGGCGCAGGGGCTTGACGCACTATCGCCGGATACCACGCTGATCATGCATTTTCCGCCGATCCGGTCGCCGATTCCCCCGTTCGAGCGATTTGTGCGTGCTCAGCGCGGATGCCGACGGGCTGCCGTCAGCGGATGATTCGCCGCAGGAATCGGCTCACCAGGTCGCGATACTCCGCTGGACGCTCATCGTGCACCAGGTGCCCCGCCCCCTCGACCAGCGCGTACTCCGCGTCCGGATGCAGTTCGGCCATGGCGCGCATCTGGCCGGGTGGGGTGATGGTGTGTTCGCCCTCGATGAGCAGCACCGGAATCCGCAGCGACTTCCACTCGGCCCAGAAGTCGCGAATACCCCATTCCTCGGAGATGGCGCGGAAGGTGTCGACCTCGCCGTGCAGGCGATATCCGTCGGCGGTGCCGGTGAAAGCCCGCAGAAAATAGGTGCCTGCGACGGGACCGAAGTAGTCGAGCACGGCCTGCTCGTCGGGGAACGGCTGCGGCCAGGAGTGGATGAGTTCGGCCCAGTGCGCGGCGGTGCGGCCGGTGAAATCGGGGGCGATGTCCTCGACGACGAGGGCGCGGACCCGGTCGGGGTGGGAAGCGGCGAAGACCCAGCCGTGGATGGCGCCCATCGAATGCCCGACGATGACCACCGGCTCGGTGATCGGGGCGGTGAGCTCGGCCAGGTCGGCGACGAAGGCCTCGGTGGTGAGTTCGGCGGGCGGGGTGCGGCCGTGGCCCGCGGCGTCGACGGTGTAGACGTGGCCGAGTTCGCGCAACCACGGCAGCTGATCGGTCCAGGTGCGCGCGCTGCCCATCAAGCCGTGGAGCAGCAGGATCGGGACACCGGCCCCGCCTTCGTCGTACAACACCCGCTCGATTGTGCCAGTGCGGGCAGCGGCCGGGACCGACCACTGATCATGGCCGGGACCGGGGCATTCACCACGCGGTCGTATTGTCGGCGGCATGGCTGTTGTGAAGATCAACGCGATCGAGATCCCCGAGGGCGCAGGCCCCGAGCTGGAGAAGCGGTTCGCCGCCCGTGCGCACGCGGTGGAGAACTCCCCAGGTTTCCTCGGCTTCCAGTTGCTGCGCCCGACGGCGGGCGAGAACCGATACTTCGTGGTGACGCAGTGGGATTCCGAGGAGTCCTTCGCGGCGTGGCGGGACGGCCCGGCCAGGGCGGCGCACGCGGGGCACGGCGGCGAGGGCGAGCGGCCGAAGCCGGTGTCGACCGGGGCTTCGCTGCTCGAGTTCGAGGTGGTCCTCGACGTGCCGGCGAAGGGCTGATTCGCGGCGTTTCCCCTGGACATGCGGGCGCCCATATTGACGTATACGGGCGAGGGCTGTCACAGTTCGGGGGAAACACGCGTGGGTGCGCGGTAATTCCGGTGGGAGTCCGGAGCGGTCGCGCCACTGTATTCCCGTACCGGGTCCCCGGTGCCGGAGAGCCAGACACCGGCATTCGCGCACCACACTTCGACCGAGGGACGCGTATCCCCGAGGAGGACCCGAATGGCCATCGCGCATTCACCCAGCCGGTCTACCGGCCTGGACACCCTTGCGACTGTGCTCGTCACGGTCGGTGTCGTTCTGGCTGCACTTCTCACCCTGTATCTGGTCGGTTTCGACCAGGGAGCTATCTCGCGCAGCGGGATGTTCCTGCATGAGTTGATGCACGACGGACGTCACCTGCTCGGTGTCCCGTGCCACTGACCGGAACACTCAAAACCCTGCTGTTGCGCGGCCTGCTGGCCGGTCTGCTCGCGGGCCTGCTGGCCGCGACGGTGGGCTACTTCGTCGGCGAGCCCCAGATCGACGCCGCCATCGCCATCGAAGAGGCCGCGGCGGCTCCGGCCGACCACCACGGCGAAGCCGAAGAGCCCGCGGGCCACACCCACGGCGACGAAGAGGAGCCGCTGGTCAGCCGTTCCGGGCAGAAGGCCGGCCAGTTCCTCGCGCTCGGCCTGGCGGGCATGGCGTTCGGCGCGATGTTCGCCGCCGCGGTGAATATCGCGCGCCGCTTCACCACCCTGTCCGGGCCACACCTGGCGCTGGCCACCGCGGGATTCGCGTGGGCGGCCATCGTGGCCGTGCCGTTCTTCAAGTACCCGGCGAACCCACCGGCGGTGGGCGACCCGGAGACGATCAACCAGCGCACCTGGCTGTGGGTAGCCGCGGTGGTGCTCGGGCTGCTCGCCGTCGCGGCGTCGATCGCGGCGTACCGGGCACTGGCCGGGCAGCTGGACACGGTCCGGCTGATCGCGGGTGTGCTCGCGTTCGTGCTGGTCACCACGGTCGGCTATGTGCTGCTGCCCGGAGTGAACGAGGTGGCCGACGATTTCCCCGCGATGCTGCTGTGGCGTTTCCGGATCGCCTCGCTGACCGAGACCACCACGCTCTGGGCGGCATTGGGGCTGGCGTTCGCCGCACTCACCGAATTCGCTTCGCGGCGTAGCACTCCCGTAGCAGGCGAGGTCGCTACCGCGGGGTGATTCGCGCAGGTGGCGCGGACGGGCAGTGTCGGGATCATGACCGACACTGCCCTTTCCGTTTCCACTGCCCGAGTTGTTTCCGCGTCGCGTCCGCGCACGGTCACCGTCGCGTTCGGCGCCATCATGGCGGCACTGGCCGCGGGCGCGGCCGAAGGACTGATCCGCGCGATGCGTGGCGGTGACGAGTTCGGTGCGACCGCGGCGGGGCTGCTGCCCCGGCTGGCGATCTATCTCCTCGTCGCGGCGGTCGCGCTGTACATGGTGAACGGCAGCCGGGTGGCGCGGGCGCTGCTGACCGTCGGCATCGGGGTGGTCGGGATGCTCTCGCTGATCATCGAACCGCTGGCAGTGCTGTTGTCCACCGACGACTACGCGGTGCTGTTCGCCGAGCTGGCACCGACCTCGGCGGTGCTGGTCGGCTGCCGGGCGGTGCACATCCTGGCCGTGATCATCGCGATCGGCGCCATGTACACGCCCGCGGCGCACCGATGGTTCACCCGACGCTAGACGGGCCTGGCAGGCGAGCGCGCCCGCCAGGCCGCCCGAGGGCTCAGATCAGTTCGGCGTCCAGCTCGACCTCGGCCACTCCGGCGAGTGCCTTGCTGACCGGGCACCCGTTCTTGGCGGCCGTCGCCGCGGTGTAGAAGCCCTCCGCGTCGAGGCCAGGGGCAACGGCGCGAACGGTGAGCTTGATCTTGCTGATCCGGAGACCACCTGCCGGATCGGGTCCGAGGGTGACATCGGCTGTGACGTCGAGGCTTTCCGGGGTACCGCCTGCGTTGGCGATCTCGGCGGAGAGCGCCATCGAGTAGCACGACGAGTGCGCGGCGCCGATCAGCTCCTCCGGGCTCGTCCCCTCGGCCGTCTCGGCGACCCGCCGCGGGAAGCTCACATCGAACTTGCCGGTACCGGAGCTGACCAGTTCGACCTGCCCGGTGCCGTCCTGCAGACCGCCTGCCCAGAGAGTGCGTGCGCTACGAGTCGGCATGACCATCCTTTCGATTCACGGAACGTGTGTGTTCGATGTCGAACGTACTCGGCGCGACCGCCGGGCCGGTCGGTTCGGGCCGACTGGTGAACCGCGCTCAGCCGACCGAGCCGGTGACCTCGTCGAGCCGTTCCAGCATCTCCGGCCAGACCTGTTGGTGCAGGTCGCGGATGGCGGCGGTGGGGAAGCCGGAATGGCGCAGGTGCAACCGGATGCCGCGCGGCTGCTTGCGGAATTCCGCGGCGACCACGGTCTCCACGCCGTCGGTCGCCGCGGTGACCCAGGTGAACTCGACACGGCGATCCGGCTCGAGTGCCAGGATGCGGCCGTAGTGCGGGTTGCGCTTGTCAGGGGTGCCGGTGTCGAAATACAGCGGTTCGTTCACGCCGGGGCGCCCGAGGACCGATCCGGGAACGGCCAGCCACAGGTCGAGGCCCTTGGTCCAGGCCGCGTAGAGCAGGCTCGGCGGCGCCTGCATCACGCGCTCGACAGTGAGCTCGTGCGGTCGCGCGGACAGGTCCGGAGGGCGAACGGTCGGCTGGTCCATCAGCCGACCTTACCGGCCATGACCCGCTTTTCGCCGCATCGGGTGTGCGTAGGCATCCGGCCCTGTGCACCTGTCATCTCGAGCCAGGACCGCAGGCCGACGCGCAGTGGACCGACACGCAATAGGCTGACAGAGGTGGGAGCGTCTGCGAAGTGGGAGCGTGGTTCGGTCGTCCGCGACTGGAGCCTCGCGGCGGTGGTGGCGATAGTCCAGTTCGCCGCGAGTTCCGGTGCCGATACGCACCAAACCGGGGTGCGTTCGCTCGACGCGTTCGCCTACCTGCTGCTGCTCGCAGGACCGATCGCGCTGGGATTCCGGCGGCTGCTGCCCGTACCGGTGCTGCTGGTGACGCTGTTCGCCGCGCTGGTTTATGTCCTGCGCGACTACGGGTACGGGCCGATCTTCCTCTCGCTGGTCATCGCCTTCCTCACCGCCGCCGTCCGTGGGCCGCGCAGGCGCACCTACCCGATCATCGCGGTCGGCTTCCTGCTCCTGGTCTGGCCGCTGCCCGCACTGCTCGGCCGAGATACCGGCTCCTGGCAGGTCTTCGGACTGCTCGCGTGGCTGGGCGTGCTCATCGGTGTGGCCGAGGGCATCCGGTCACGCCGGACCGTGCGGCTCGCGCGCGAACAGCTGGCTGAGGCCGTGCGCCGCGACGAGCAGGCGCGGCAGGCACGGGCCGCCTGTGAGGAACGGCTCGCCATCACCGGCGAACTGCACGACGTACTCGCCCATAGTCTTTCGCTGATCAACACGCAGTCCTCGGTGGCGCTGGAACTGTTCGACCGGAAACCGCAGCAGGCGGCGGCCGCGCTGGCCACCATCAAGACCACCTCCAAGGAGGCGCTCACCGAGGTGCGCACGTTGCTGCACACCATCCATGCCGGGGAACCCGCCTCACCCATCGCCGCGGCGGAGACGGCGGTGGCCGACGCGCCCGTTCCGGCGCCGGCGCCGCAGCCCCCGCGTCCCGCCCGGCACACTCCGCCTGCCTCCCTCGAAGACCTCGACGGCCTGCTCGCGCCCGCCCGCGCGACCGGGCTCGCCGTCGAAACCAAGATCATCGGCACGCCCAAGAAGCTGCCGGATGTCATCGACGTGGCCGCGGCCAGGATCGTCGGGGAGTCGCTGAGCAATGTGGTGCGGCACGCTCCCGGCGCCACCGCCACGATCACTCTGCGCTACACCCCCGCCTCGGTGGACATCACCGTCGACAACACCCGCCCGACCGGCGTCGCGGCGCGCGGCGGGCCTGGCGGCAACGGCATCATCGGGATGCGGGAGCGCGCGCACGCGCTCGGCGGCGCGCTCACCGCGGGCCCCCGACCGTCCGGCGGGTTCCGGGTGGCGGCCCGCTTGCCCGCGCAGGTCCGCACGCCGGACACCGACGACGCGGCTACCAGCTCGACGCGACCGTAGCGCAGCCAGGACGCGGCATCGCCTGCCACTCATTGCCATCGCCTACGGATCCAGCTCGTCCACCCGAACCGCCAGCAGCACCACCTTGCAAATAGGATTGAGCCTATATAGGCTCAATCCTATACACCTCTATCAGTTGGAACTCGAACCCGAGGTCGCCGGATGGCTGCGATCACTGACAACCCGAGAGTTCGCCCAGGTAGACGTGTATGTGGGCATGCTCGCCGAGCGAGCGACAACCTTAGGTGAACCTTGGTCGCGCAACCTCGGCGATGGAGTGCGGGAACTGCGCTTCCACCTCCATCCGCGGGAGCTTCGGATTACGTACTGGTTGGCCCCGGGGCGTCGCATCGTGCTGCTGACAGTCTTCCGCAAGACTCGGATGCGGGAAACGGGCGAGGTTGCGCGGGCCATGGCACTGCGCAAAGTGTGCGAATCAGAACATGGTTGTGCCCACACAGATTTCGACAGGAGATAGCCAATCATGAACGAGCACCCATCGATGGATGACCTGCGGCGGGAACGGATGAGCAGTCCGAGCTTCGACGCCGTGGAATACGAGGCAGGGCGGGCCGAGGCGATCTTGGCTATCGAACTGGCGGAAGCGATTCGCGAACGACGGCTCGAGCTCGGACTGACACAGACACAACTGGCTGGACGAGCAGGGCTGCGCCAGCCCGAGGTCTCACGACTCGAATCCGGCGGCGGCACCCCGACAATCGGGATGCTGGAAAGGCTGGCCTTCGCACTCGAAGTCCGCTTCATCGCCAGGTTCGAAAAGGACGATGCGGCCTGAGCCGTGTTACCGCGGCGGCAGTTGTGGCGGAGTTACGTACCGGGGTTCGCGCGGCGGCGTTCCTCGTCGGTGAAGGTGCCGCGCGGGGCGCCCGGTGCGGCAGCCTGGGTACGGCGGGCATACCCGGCGGCAGCCCCGAACGCACCGGCCACACCGGCCGGTGACGCGGCGTAGGTGATGGCCTGGCCGGGAGCGATGCCCAGGCTCGTGCCGATCGCCACGGCGTCCATGTTCGCGCCGAGGAACAGGAAGGTCCAGTCGTACTGGTCTTCCTGCTGTTCGATCAGCGAGCGCACCGCCTCGTTCGTCCATTCGCGGCTGGAGTTCTCATGGCCGTCGGTGAGCACGACGACGATCACGGTACCGGGGCGCTCGTGCTCAGGACGGGCGGCGAGTTCGGCACCCACGTCGGTGACCAGCTTGCCCACCGCGTCGTAGAGCGCGGTCCCCCCGCGCGGCACCAGATTCGGCGGCGGCACCTCGGCCAGCGGCCGGTTCGTGTAGACGACCTCATAGGTGGTGTCGAACTGCGCCAAGGTCACCTCGACGCGTTTGGGCACCTCCCGCTGCTGCTCGAAGAACGCGGCGAGCCCGCCCTCGGTATCGGCCTTGATCGACTGCATGGAACCGGACCGGTCGAGCAGTACCGCGATCAATGTGCGCTGCGAATCCGTCATATCAACACCCCCGTGCCTGTCTGCGATGGACAACCCCACCGTACGCCGATCCACCCACCGCCGAACCCCACCGCAAGCAGCCCGAAAGCGAACGCCAAGCCCCCGTTCCTACCTTCGGCGGTATCTCATGGGGAAGGAGAACTCAGTATGGGGGTGATCATGTCGTTCACCAGGGTGAGCGCTGCGGATCTGGAGCGGGTGAGCGCGGTGACGGAGGTGCTCGACGAGTTTCTCGCGGAGCTGGAAACCCCAAAGGGCGAGCCGAGTGGGTATCTGGATAAGGCTTGGGCGGGCCTGGAGTATCTGCTGGCGGAGGCTCGCACCGGAGTTGACCTGTTCTATACCGGCAATCCGCTCGCTAGGGATACCTATTTCGCGTGGAGCCCCGATGACGTGGCCGACGCATCGCAACGGCTGAACAAGTATCCGTTCGATGCGCTCGTGCCCTTCTTCGATCCCGCGGCGATGGACGCCGCGCGGATCTATCCGGGTATCTGGGTCCGTGACAGCGGCGACGGGGCTCGATACCTCCGACATCACTACGACGGACTGGTCGAAGTGTTCCGGTACGCGGCCGAACGCGGGTCAGGATTCATCCAGCACTTCGGCTGACAGACGAAAGCCCGCCCCAGGAAACCCAGGGGCGGGCTTGTCGTCGCGCCGAGCGCTACTCGCCGGAGGCGGCCGACTCGGGCGCGGTGCCCTCGCCTGCTCCGGTGAGCACGACCTCGGGCTTGTCGTCGCCCGCGGGCGCCTTGGTGAGCTTCGTCTTGCCGACGAAGGTGAACTTGGCGTCCTCGCCCAGGCCCTCGCCGTTCCAGCCGTCGACGTCGACCTCGATGGTCTGGCCGGGGCCGATCTCGCCGAAGAGGATCTTCTCCGAGAGCTGGTCCTCGATCTCGCGCTGGATGGTGCGACGCAGCGGACGGGCACCGAGCACCGGGTCGAAGCCGCGCTTGGCCAGCAGCGACTTGGCCTGATCGGTGAGCTCGATCGCCATGTCCTTGTTCTTCAGCTGCTTGGCGACGCGGCCGATCATCAGGTCCACCATCTCGACGATCTGCTCGTTGGTGAGCTGGTGGAAGACGATCACGTCGTCGATGCGGTTGAGGAACTCGGGGCGGAAGTGCTTCTTCAGCTCGTCGTTGACCTTGAGCTTCATCCGCTCGTAGTTCGACTGGGTGTTGTCCGAGGAGGTGAAGCCCAGGCCGACCGCCTTCGAGATATCGGAGGTGCCCAGGTTCGAGGTGAAGATCAGCACGGTGTTCTTGAAGTCGACCGTACGACCCTGACCGTCGGTGAGACGGCCGTCCTCGAGCACCTGCAGGAGGGTGTTGTAGATCTCCTGGTGCGCCTTCTCGATCTCGTCGAACAGCACCACCGAGAACGGCTTGCGCCGCACCTTCTCGGTGAGCTGGCCGCCCTCCTCGTAGCCCACGTACCCGGGAGGGGCACCGAACAGACGCGAGGCGGTGAAGCGGTCGTGGAACTCGCCCATGTCGATCTGGATGAGCGCGTCGTCGTCGCCGAACAGGAAGTTCGCCAGCGCCTTGGACAGCTCGGTCTTACCGACACCGGACGGGCCGGCGAAGATGAACGAGCCGGACGGGCGCTTCGGATCCTTCAGGCCGGCGCGAGTGCGGCGGATCGCCTTGGAGACGGCCTTGACGGCGTCTTCCTGGCCGATGATCCGCTTGTGCAGCTCGTCCTCCATGCGGAGCAGACGGGTGGTCTCCTCCTCGGTGAGCTTGAAGACGGGAATGCCGGTCCAGTTGGCCAGCACCTCCGCGATCTGCTCGTCGTCGACCTCGGCCACGACGTCCAGATCACCGGAACGCCACTGCTTCTCGCGCTCGGCACGCTTGGCGACGAGCTGCTTCTCCTTGTCGCGCAGGCGCGCGGCCTTCTCGAAGTCCTGCGCGTCGATGGCGCTTTCCTTCTCGCGGCGGGCGTCGGCGATCTTGTCGTCGAACTCGCGCAGGTCCGGCGGCGCGGTCATCCGGCGGATGCGCATGCGCGCGCCCGCCTCGTCGATGAGGTCGATCGCCTTGTCCGGCAGGAACCGGTCGTTGATGTAGCGGTCGGCCAGCGTCGCGGCGGCGACCAGGGCACCGTCGGTGATGGACACCCGGTGGTGCGCCTCGTAGCGGTCGCGCAGACCCTTGAGGATGTTGATGGTGTGCTCGACGGTCGGCTCGCCGACCTGCACCGGCTGGAAGCGGCGTTCCAGGGCGGCGTCCTTCTCGATGTACTTGCGGTACTCGTCGAGGGTGGTCGCGCCGATGGTCTGCAACTCGCCACGGGCCAGCTTCGGCTTCAGGATCGAGGCCGCGTCGATGGCGCCCTCGGCGGCACCAGCGCCGACGAGCGTGTGCAGCTCGTCGATGAACAGGATGATGTCGCCGCGGGTGTTGATCTCCTTGAGCACCTTCTTCAGGCGCTCTTCGAAGTCACCGCGGTAGCGGCTGCCCGCGACCAGGGAGCCCAGGTCGAGGGTGTAGAGCTGCTTGTCCTTGAGGGTCTCGGGGACCTCACCGTTGACGATGGCCTGGGCCAGGCCCTCGACCACGGCGGTCTTACCGACACCGGGCTCGCCGATCAGCACCGGGTTGTTCTTGGTGCGGCGGCTCAGCACCTGCATGACACGCTCGATTTCCTTCGAGCGGCCGATGACCGGGTCGAGCTTGCCCTCGAGGGCGGCCTGGGTGAGGTTGCGGCCGAACTGGTCGAGCACCAGCGACGTGGACGGGGTGCCCGCCTCGCCGCGCGAGCCGGTGCCCTCGACGGGCTCCTTGCCCTGGTACCCGGACAGCAGCTGGATGACCTGCTGACGGACCCGGTTCAGGTCGGCACCGAGCTTGACCAGCACCTGGGCGGCCACGCCCTCGCCCTCACGGATGAGACCGAGCAGGATGTGCTCGGTGCCGATGTAGTTGTGGCCGAGCTGCAGCGCCTCGCGCAGGCTCAGCTCCAGCACCTTCTTGGCGCGCGGGGTGAAGGGGATGTGACCGGACGGGGCCTGCTGCCCCTGACCGATGATCTCCTCGACCTGGCTGCGCACACCCTCCAGCGAGATGCCAAGGGACTCCAGCGACTTCGCCGCCACGCCCTCGCCCTCGTGGATCAACCCAAGCAGGATGTGCTCGGTGCCGATGTAGTTGTGGTTGAGCATCCGGGCCTCTTCTTGGGCCAGGACAACGACACGCCTCGCGCGGTCGGTGAACCTCTCGAACATCGCTCCCTCACTCTCCTGCTCCGACATTCTGGCAACAGACGCCGCAGTGTGCTCGGTACAACCTAGGGCGTCGGACCGACAACTGTCGCCGTCAGCCTGCCATGAAGCCCGGGGGTTGCGGCCCCCGCCTTCCACTCTAGTTGGCAGGGGATGCCGCCGCCGCCGGTCCTCCCTATTGATGACCGGCGGCAACATGGTCATTCACTCATAACGCGCACGTCGCGGCATTCGTTTCCCCTCGAGTTTTGCCGACAGCGAAACAGCGCGGGGCGATGGCGTCAACCGGTGAAGGGCGGGACGAACTCGCACGGCACCGGCGCCCGCCTGGCCGGATCGAGCGCGTTGAGGACGTGACCAGCGGCGCGCGGGCTGCCCGCGATGGCCATGTGCTCGGAGTAGTCCTGGGCGCAGCCGTCCTGGACGACGATCGAGGTGGCGTTCGGCCCGGGAACGGCGCCGGAGCTGTACGGGACGACGATCTCGTCGAGCGTGGTGACGATATTGGTGTAGGTGACCTGCGGGCTGTACACGCCGTCGGCGTTGAGGGCGGCCAGGAAGGCGGACCCGGCGAACATCTGCCCGCACGCCTGGCACAGCGACGAGGACACGGCATCGAAGGCTGGGCCTGGGCCGAGCGCCCGGCTGTACGCGGCGATGTCGCCGACGGCGAGGAGGTTGGTGCCCAGCCACGGCGTGGCGATGCCCACCAGCTTGTCCACCTTGTCCGCGCCACCGAGCCGCTTGATGTAGTAGTTGCCGACGATATTGCCCTGGGAGTGGGCTACGAAGTCGACCCTGGCGGCGCCGGTGTCGGCCAGCACCCGATCGACGAACGCGGCGACCTCCGCGGCGCTCTGTTCGATCGGCCGCATGCCGCCGATGGCCGAGACCGGCCATGGCAGCGGGTAGGCGCCGTAGGTGAGCGAATAGACGCAGTAGCCCTCGTTGGCCAGCAGCGGGGCGTACACGCCCCAGTTCGTCTGCCCACCGCCCCCGGTGCCGTGCAGCAGCACCACCGGATTCGGATGGGCGGCCGACGGGACACAGCCGGGGTCGTTCGCGCCTGGCAGCGAACCTCCCCGGTTGGTCAGCTCCGGCGCGATCCCGGCGAAGAAGTTGTAGTCGACCGGGTACTCGGCGGTGGCGGTGCCCGCGGTCACCCAGGTCAGTAGCGCCGCGGCGGCCAGGACAAGCAACGATCTCGAACTACGTCGCATGAAACGACTCCTCACTAGAACGTGTTCCAGACATGATGGAACACGTTCCAGTGATCGCGTGGGCTATCGGCGGATCTCGGTCAGCGCGCGGGCGGCACCACCACACCCCCGCCGGTGGGCTGCGACACGCTCTGCTGCGAAACACGCTGCCAGACAGGCGCGTCACCGGTCGGCGCGGCCGACCGGCCATGCTGCACGCCCGCCGCGACCAGCGCGCCGCACAGCACCAGGAAAGCGGCCGTGTGCAGCACCGCGCGCAGGATGTTCCAGCGCACCCAGGCGGCCTCGTAGTCGGCCCGTACCACGGCGGTGTCGACAATCGCGGCCGGGTCACCCGCGGCGTCCAGCGCGTTGTTGAGCGGCACGTTGAGCGCGCCCGTCACGGCGAAGGCGATCACATTGAGCGCCAGGGCGATCGCCAGCCAGACCAGCGTCGTGCGATGGTCCCTGCCGAGGCTGAGCACCGTCGCCAGCGCGGTGAACCCGACCGTGCCGAGGAACCCGAGCATGAACCACGGGTTGATGATCACCACGTTGACCTTCTGCATGACCTCGATCAGTGTGCGATCACCGGTCCTGGCCAGGGCGGGCATCACCGAGATCGCGTAGGCGTAGAACACCCCGGCGATCAGTCCGGTGCTGAGCACGGCCAGCACGATCGCGGCCATCCGAGGTGCGAACATGACGTCTCCTGACTCGTCTACCCGGAGCTCGATCCTGCGCTCCGGCGTTGTGGACAAGTCAACGCCGCAGCGCCACCGGCCGACATGGTTCAGACGCTCACGCGCCTACGCGATCGTCGCGACCCTCACAGGTCGTGGTCGGAGATCATCCCGCTCTGCATCGCCAACGCCGCCAGCCTGGTGCGCTTCTGGTTCTGCGGCAGATTCTCCACCCCGAACTTCGCGAACAACGCGCGCAGATGGGTCTTGATCGCATCGATGGAGAGGAACAATTCCTCGGCGATCTGCTGGTTGGAGGCGGGCGTGGCGAAACCGGTTCCGTGCTTGTATGGCCTGCACAGCGCGATCAGCACCGCGCGCTGGGTGTCGGTGAGCGAGCGCATGGTGGGAATGGAGCCGGAGGAGGTGTGCGTCGCGTCGTCGACGACACCGCCGAAATCGAAGAAATGCACCAGCGTGGTACCGACCCGGATCCGGTCGCCTGGACTCAGCCTGCGCCTGCCGATCAACCGTTCACCGTTGACGAAGGTGCCGTTTCGGGACAGTCCGTCGTCGACGATGGTCCAGTGCGCGCCGAGATATTCCACCGCGGCGTGCAGCCGGGAGACCTCTGCATCCCAGCCGAGGACCAGATCGGCCTGCACATTCCGGCCGATCGTGAAACGCTGCTGTGCGGGATCGAGCGACAGTTCGTGCTGACGCCCGGTGTCGTCGGTGTACCGCAAAAAGGAACTGGACATGCTTGTCATTGCGCTGCACCGCCTCCTCTCCCGCCTGTGCGCGACTCGGGCCGTACTAGTGCGCGTCGACGGTTCCGTCGGCGGGTCGCGGGATGGACGCCGGGATGTTCGCCCGTGCCCGGCGAGCTACCCATGTTCTCGCCCGATCGTGGCTGCCACTCGGCCGCCGATGTGAAAAACCTTGCGCACGAACATCAGTCTATCGCCAGGACGACGGTCGACCCATGGCCCGGCCCAGGTGCGCCGGAGGCGCGAAGGCGGTCCGGTAGCCGCTGGTGCCGAGCGACCTCCGGACCGCCGTCGAGCTTCAGGCCTTGCCGACTTCCTTGTTGTACGCCTCGGTGATATCGGCCGAGATGCGGCCGCGAGCCGAGACCTTGTGGCCCTTGCGGCGGGCCCATTCACGAATTGCTGCGCTCTGTTCCCGGTCCATGGAAACGCGGCTCTTACCCTGCGGCGCGGGCGCGCCGGCCGCCTTCACCCGGCGACGGCCACTCACCCGACGGGCGTTGGCGACCCATTCGTCCAAGCCTTCACGAAGCCGCGCCGCGTTTGCCTCGGACAGGTCGATCTCGTACGACACGCCATCGATAGCGAACTCGATGGTCTCGTCCGCGATGGACTCACCGTCGACATCGTCGATCAGGCTAACGGTGACCTTCTTTGCCATGAGATGAACGTCCTCTCGAAATCGTCAAGCCTGCCTCCAGGCCGAATACCCGAGGCAAGAATACCTCTAATTACGAAAATTCCAACACGGGGGCTTCCCCTGGCAAATCGACTGGTCAGCGACTAGTCGGCCGCACAATAGGGAACAGGATCGTTTCCCTGATTCCCAAACCGGTCAGTGCCATCAACAAGCGATCGATTCCCATACCGGTTCCGGTGGTCGGCGGCATACCATGTTCCATCGCCGCGAGGAAGTCTTCGTCGAGCACCATGGCCTCGTCGTCGCCCGCGGCGGCCAGCCTCGCCTGGTCGACGAACCGTTCCCGCTGGATCACCGGGTCGACCAACTCCGAATAGCCCGTTGCCAACTCGAAGCCGCGAACGTACAGGTCCCACTTCTCGGTGACACCTGCCTTGCTGCGATGCTGCCGGGTCAGCGGCGAGGTCTCCACCGGGAAGTCACGAACGAAAGTCGGTGCGTACAGCTTGTCGCCGTACACGTGTTCCCACAGTTCTTCGACAAGTTTGCCGTGGCCATAGCCCTTACCGACGGGAATTTCCAGGCCGACCCGATCGGCCAGCGTCAGCAATTCCTCGACCGTCGTTTCCGGGGTGACCTCGACACCGATCGACTCCGACAGCGACGGGTACATCTCGACCGTGGTCCACTCGCCGCCGAGATCGTATTCCGTGCCGTCGGCGAGCGTCACCACGAGGGTGCCGAATGCTTCCCGCGCGACTTCCTGGATCAATTCCCGGGTCATCGTCGCCGAGTCGTCGTAGGTGCCGTAGGCCTCGTAGGTTTCCAGCATCGCGAACTCGGGCGAGTGCGTCGAGTCGGCGCCCTCGTTGCGGAAGTTGCGGTTGATCTCGAAGACCTTCTCCAGGCCGCCGACCACACAGCGCTTCAGGAACAGCTCCGGCGCGATACGCAGGAACAACTCCATGTCCAGCGCATTGGAATGGGTGACGAACGGGCGCGCGGCGGCACCACCGTGGATGGTCTGCAGCATGGGGGTCTCTACCTCGAGAAACCCGCGGCGCTCCAGCGCGTTGCGCAGCGCGCGGACCACGTTCACCCTGGTACGGGCCATTTCCCTGGCCTCGGGACGCACGATGAGGTCGACATAGCGCTGCCGCACCCGCGATTCCTCGTTCATCTCCTTGTGTGCCACCGGCAGCGGCCGCAGCGACTTGGCCGCCATCGACCACGAGTCGGCCATGACGCTCAATTCGCCGGTGCGCGAGGAGATGACCTCGCCGTGCACGAAGACGAAATCACCGAGGTCCACATCGGACTTCCAGGCGGCGAGCGCGTCGGCGCCGACACCGCCCAGACTGATCATCGCCTGCAGTTTGGTGCCGTCGCCCTCCTGCAGGGTCGCGAAGCACAACTTGCCGGTATTGCGCACGAAGATGACCCGGCCGACGATGCCTGCTCGCAGACCGGTCTGGGTATCGGGCTCGAGATCCGGGTACGCGGCCCGGATTTCGGCGAGAGTATGGGTGCGCGGCACCACCACCGGGTAGGCCTCGCCGCCCGCGGCGAGTAGCCGTTCCCGCTTGTCCCGGCGGATCCGCATCTGCTCGGGGACATCACTGTCCACGGCGGAACTGACGGCGCGGCCGGTATCGGCGGGATCAGGGGTGCTCACATCCGATAACAGTAGCGTGCCCCGGAAATGGATATCGTCCGCCCCGTGGTGTTCTCGGCGGTCACCGGACAGCTCGCCGACCATTCCTCGACCGGATGCAATCCTCGTCACACGATTGAAACAAAATCCCGGCGCCGCGCCGCCCGAACACGTACGCGGACAGCACGACTCACCGACCGCGCGGTGCGGGCGAACACGCTACAGCGCGGCGAGCGCATTCAGTTCGCGCGCGAAATGCGGGGCGCCGACCGCGACCGAGGTCATCCCCGCCGACTTCAGCGCCTGGTAGCCGCCGATGAGATCGGTGGCCCGATGCAATCCCAGCTGCTGCAATGCGGCGGCGGCCAGCGACGAGGTGTAACCCTCCGAGCAGAAGACGATCCATTCCACGTCGTGGTCGGTGGCCAGTGCCAAACGCGCCGACGAGGTGGGATCGAGCCGCCATTCCAGCACATTGCGCTCGATGACCAGCGCACCCGGTAGCGACCCCTCGCGCACCCGCTGCGCGGCGGGCCGGATGTCGACCAGAATGGCGCCACGGGCCAGCGCGGCGGGCAGATCGTAGACATAGAGCCTGCGCAGTTCGGCACGAGCGTTCTCGAGCATCTGATCGATCGTCAAACGACTCATCACAGATCACCTTCGGGCTGGTCGGTGAGGACGGTTTCGGTGCGGCGCAGGGTCCCGTTGCCGGTCACCTCGTAATAGGACATCGCCGACAACGGCGGGGAATAGGCGTGCACGCTGAGCGTGGGATCGAGCGGGCCGACGGATTCGGCGGCCGCGGGCGCGCGCACCACATCGTGCACCCAGCCGATCGGGAAGGAGGCCTGATCGCCCGCGGCGAGGGTGCGCCTGCGCAACTCGGTGCCATTCCAGCGGAATTCCGAGAGCGCGCCGCTGAGCACGGTGAGCGCGCCGAGCGACCCGGCATGGTCGTGCAATTCGGTGGATTTACCCGGCGTCCAGCTGATCAGCCAGACATCGACCTCGTCGTCGGCGATCAGGCGGGTCGCCCAGCGCCGGTCGGCAGGCCAGATTCCGTCGCCGGGCAGCAGGTGGTCGTAGCGGCCCGAGAGCACGTCCTCGGCGCCTTCGTCGGTGAGTCGCAGCAGGTCGGCGGGCCGCAGCCGGGTGGGCAGCGCGGATGCCACCGCCCGGTCGAGCGGGGGCGTCACGGGGTAGCCGTCGCGCGCCGGGGAAAGGGAAAGGACAGAGGAACGCATGAGCGAATCTCCAGGAGGTGTGAATCGGTCGAGGGGAAACGTCAGCCTCGAACGGTCGAGGCAGTCAGCCTCGACAACACTCCTGGGTGCTCACACGGAAATACACGAGCGTGAGTTTAGCAGCTCAGCTCCGCGACCGCGAAAATGAGCTGCGCCACACCTACTTCTTGTTGCGTTCGTACACGTGCCGCAGGCCGGTGAGGGTCAGATGCGGTTCGTGCTGGTCGATGGTCTCCGATTCCGGCACGATCAGCGGCGCACCGGCACCGGTGGCCACCACCGTCACCTCGGCGCCCGCGAAGGCGTCGAACTCGTCGCGAATGCGGTCGATCAGGCCGTCGACCAGCCCGGCGAAGCCGAAGACCGCGCCCGACTGCATGCATTCCATGCTGTTCTTACCGAGCACGGAGCGCGGCCGGGTGAGCTCGACCCGGCGCAGGGCGCTGCGCTCGACCAGCGCCTCGGTAGCGATCTCGACGCCGGGCGCGATCACCCCGCCGAGGAACTCGCCCTTGGCCGAGACCAGATCGACGCAGATCGCGGTGCCGAAATCCACCACGATCGCCGGGCCACCGAACCGGCGGAACGCGGCGAGACAGTTGACGATGCGGTCGGCGCCCACTTCCTTCGGGTTGTCCACCAGCAGCGGAATCCCCGTCCGCACACCGGGTTCCACCAGCACGTGCGGCACATGCGCCCAGTACCGCGCGAGCATGGTGCGCAGCTCGCGCAGCACCGGCGGCACCGTCGACAGGGCCGATACGCCGACCACCTGGTCGAGCTCGGCACCGACGAGGCCGCGCACCTGCATGGCGAACTCGTCGGCGGTGAGCAGCGGATCGGTATGAATCCGCCAGTGCCGCGCCAGCTTCGCATGGTCACCGCTTCCGGTGAACAGGCCGAGTTCGATCCCGGTATTGCGGACGTCGATGGTCAGCAGCATCGTGTTCCCCCCGCCGTGCTCAGGCGAACGACAGCGAGCGCGGGGAGGTCAGGCCGGAGCCCACAGGCGCGTGCGCGGGGTCGGAGCCGAGCTCCACCTGCCGGTTGCGCTCGTCGACGAAGACCACCCTGGGTTCGTACTCGCGCAGCTCCGCCTCGTCCAGCTGCCCATAGGCGATGAGGATGACCAGGTCGCCGGGGTGGACGAGATGGGCTGCGGCGCCGTTGATCCCGATCACGCCGGAGCCGCGCTCGCCGGCGATCACATAGGTCTCCAGGCGGGCGCCGTTGTCGATGTCGACGATGCAGACCTGTTCGCCCTCGAGCAGATCGGCGGCGTCGAGCAGGTCCTGGTCGACGGTCACCGAGCCGACGTAGTGCAGGTCGGCGTGGGTCACCGTGGCGCGGTGGATCTTCGACTTCATCATGGTGCGCAGCATCGTGGTGGCCTTTCTCAGTGCGCCTTGGTGGCAGGCAGGGAGTTCGCGTCGGGGTGCCCGTCGAGCTGGGCGCCCAGGACGATCGGGGCGTTGTCGATCAGCCGGGTGGTACCCACCTTGGCCGCGACGAGGAGCCGGGCATTGCCCGCGGTGGGCGCGGGGCCGAGATTCGAGTCGCGGAGTTCGAGGTAGAGCAGGTCGAGGCCGTCGACCGCGTCGAGCACCCCGCGCGCGGCCCGCACGACCGCCTCCGGACCGAGCCCGGCGGCGTGCCCGCCCGCGGCAAGGGCCGCCGACAGCGCCAGCGCGGCCTCGCGCTGGGTCGCGTCGAGATACCGGTTGCGCGAGGAGAGCGCCAGCCCGTCCGGCTCACGGACCGTGGGGTAGGCGACGATCTTCGCGTCCATGTTCAGATCGCGCACCATCTGCCGGATCAGAGTGAGCTGCTGGTAGTCCTTCTCGCCGAAGTACGCCTCGGAAGGGTGCGCGAGGTTGAGCAGCTTCGCCACGACGGTGAGCATGCCCGCGAAGTGCGTCGGCCTCGTCTCGCCTTCCAGTTCGGCGCCGAGCGGGCCCGGCATGATCGTGGTGCGCTGCCCGTCGGGGTACATGTCGGCGGCGGTCGGCGCGAAGACCAGGTCGACGCCCTCATGCCGGAGCAGTTCCAGATCTGCGTCGAGGGTGCGCGGGTAGGCGTCGAGATCCTCGTTGGCGCCGAACTGCAGCGGGTTGACGAAGATCGAGACGAGCACGACCTGATTGGTCAGCTTGGCCTGCCGGACCAACTGCAGGTGCCCCTCGTGCAGCGCGCCCATCGTCGGCACGAAGCCGATCGTGCGGCCCGCGCCGCGCAGGGTCCGCGTCACCGTTTCGATGACCTCGGGGTCGTGATGCACGGTCAGCGCGCCGGGCTTGTACGCGCCGGAAGCCCGCGCGCCGCCCCGATGATGGTGCACTTCCCTCGGTTCCATCAGTGGCCCTCCTTGGCGAGCAGGTCCAGCAGTGCCGGATTGGTCTTGGCGAGTTCGGCGGTGCGCAGCGACATCGCGCGATAGGCCGCGGCCAGGCGCTCGTCCACCGCTTCGAGCGCGGACAGATGTGCGACGACGGCGTCGACATCGCCGCGTGCCACCGGACCGGTCAGCGCGCCGGCGCCCCGGCGCAGGGCGTTGTCGAGCGCGGCCGAGACCAGTGGGGCGAGCAGGCGTTCGGACAGGCCGCCTGGCTGCTCGTCGACCACCGGCTGGCCGAGCAGACCGGGCCCGGCCAGTGCGGTCCGCAGCGCGGCGACCGCGTCGACAATGACTGTGACCAGGTGATTCGCCCCGTGCGCGAGGGCGGCGTGATACAGGGTGCGCTGCTCCTCTGGCACCCGCACCGGCTCGCCGCCCATCTCGATCACCAGCGCCTGACCGATCGCGTACCCCACCTCGTCGGCGGCGGTGATGCCGAAGCAGGCGTTGGCGAGCCGAGCGATGTCCTCGTCGTGGCCGGTGAACGTCATCACCGGGTGGATCGCCAGACCGAGTGCGCCCTGGTCGGTGAGCGGCGCGAGCACACCGACGCCGTTGGCGCCGGAGGTGTGCACCACGATCGTGCCAGGCCGGACCACCCGCGCGGCGGCAAGGCCGTTGACCAGCCCGGCCAGCTCGGCATCGGGGACGGCGAGCAGCAGCAGTTCACTGCGCGCGGCGATCTGTTCCACCGGCAGGATCTGCGAATCGGGCAGCCGCGTGCGCGCCCGGTGCACCGAGGCATCGGAGATCGCGGCGGCACCGAACACCACATGACCGGCTCGCTCCAGCGCGACACCAAGAGCCGAACCCACCCGTCCCGCCGAGACGATTCCCACCGTCAGTCGTGCGGGCGCAGGGTCGACACCCACGTGCGCGCCATCGGAATTGACACTTCTCGAGGTCAACGTTGTCCTCTCGATTTCGTTCCAGTCCCGCCGAGCGGGTACCGGACGTACGCATCGAGGGTATCCGGGGGTGCCGACGCGACGCCACGGGGGCGCCACGTGATCTATCGCACCCCGCTGGTCAGGACCGGGAGCCGGACTCCTGCTGGAGGTTGGCCATGATGTCGGCCACGGACAGACGTGGGGCGCCCTCCTCCTCGGCGCGGCGGCGGCGACGCGAGCTGGTGCCGACGGCCGGGGCGGCCTCAGCGCCGACGGTCTCAGCCGGAGCTGACTCGCCGGAGGTCGTTTCGGTGCCGTCTTCGGCCGGGGTCTCCTCAGCCGAAGAGCGGTCGACCGCCGGTGTCTCGCCGGTGGTCGCCGCGTCGGCGATCGGGTTGCCGTCGTTGTCGACCCGGCGGGTATTCGGTGCCGACAGGCGCGGTGGCGGGGTCTTGCCGTTGGCCGCCTGCTCCGCCGCCTGCTGCTCGGCCTGCTTGGCCTCGGCGTAGTCGTCGAGCTGGACCGCGGAGGTCTCTGCGGTGACCGGGTCGTCATACGGGTCGGCGAAGTTGGCCGCCCCCGGCTGCATGAAGACCGGCTTCAATGCGCTGGGCGGTTGCTGCCACGGTCCGAACCAGGCGGCGTTGGCATCCACCGGGCTATCCGGAAATTCCTGATCGGAGTCGTCGAAGGCGTCGAATTCGGCGGCGGGCAATGCGTCGATCCGCACCGCGTCGGCCTGGAGCGCGGGCTGCTCGTCGGGTAGCGGGCCGTCGAAGAGGGCCTGCAGATTCTGGCGGAGCAGAGCGAGCTCGGCTCGCAAGGCCGCGATCTCGGAAGCATCGGCGCCGACCTCGGCACGAACCCTGGCCTCGACGCCCATCTCGTACTCGCGACGTGCGTTGATCTCGCGCTCCAGCTGCAACTCGTACACCGTTTGCAGATCGCGCACCTTGGCCTGGTCGACCGCGGCTTCCTTGCGGTATCTGGTGGCAGCGAGAGCGCCGAGTACGGCCGCCCACAACGCCGCTACCAGGCCGATTCGAACATAGTGGACGTTCTCGCTGAAGATCAGGAAAACGCTTGCTGTCAGACCGAGCAGGATGAGCACGCCGATGAAGAGCTTTCCCGCGTTGTCCCGCCGTCGACGGGGCAAGGTGCTACGGGAGGGTGAAACCATGTGGGCCAGGGTAGCCGGAAAGTGCTGGTCGGCCTACCAAAGAACGCGGTGATTCCATTCGCAAATTGCTAGGTGGTAGCGGGTTCGTCCGGTGGTTCCTCCGGTGCCCGGCAGCAGTACTCCAGCCACAAAGCCGCAGCAACCAGGGTGAAACCGGCGAACATGCCGACTACCGCACCAGGGGCATCGGCGGCGGCCGCCGTCACCGTGCCGCGCTGTGGGAAGACCCACAGCAGGAACCCGAGCCACACACCGGCCGCCAGCGAACCCACCTGCAGCGAGGCCTTCGCCAACGCGACCGACCGCGCCACATTGATCGGATGCAGCTCCTTCGGGCCGTCGCCGATCTTCTCGTCGGCGATCTTGGCCTTGATGACGAATCCGAGCGCCGCCTCGATCGCCGCGACCGGAAGCAGCGACGCACCGGCCGCCACCGAGATGGACGGGAACGTCGAATACGCGAAGCGGGTGCCGACCCAGGCGACGGCGGCGGCCACCACCACATTCAACGCGAGGTCGAGGATCCGCGTCGGCTTCAGCACCGGTCCACGCTCTCGTCGTCGAGCAGCCTCAGGTCGGTCCGCGCCACGCCTGCGCGTTCGGCGGGCTCCAGCCCGGCGAGCAGCTCGGCGATCGGGACCTCGGCACCGTCGACCCACAACCGCGCCGACGGCTCGACAGCCAGCCACGGCACCAACACGAAGGCACGGTGCCGCGCCTGCGGATGCGGCAGGATCAACGTGGGATCGCCTGCGCGGACGATATCGGCGCCCGACTCGTCGGCGCAGGCGATGACATCGACATCGAGCGTGCGAGCACCCCAACGCACCTCGCGGACCCGCCCCGCCGCCTGCTCGAGCTCCTGCCCGAAGCGCAGCCAGGCGTAGTCGTCGAAGGCCGGATCCTCGGCGAGCACAACGGCATTGAGGAAATCGTCCTGATCGACGCCGCCCCACGGGGCGGTGGTGTACACCGGCGATACGGCGAGTACCCGCTCGCCGAGCGCGGCGACCACGGTGCGCAGGTGTGCGAGCCGGTCGCCCAGGTTGGAACCGATCGACAGGACCGCGCGAGTCATCGTCGCGGCCCCGGCTCGACCGTGCGATACCGGGTGGCCACCACCCTGACATCGGTGAAGGTGTGCGGGATCGGGGCCGACGGCTTGTGCACGACCACCTCGACCGCCTCGATCCGCGGGTCGGCCATCACGTCGTCGGCGATCTCGGAGACCACCGTCTCGATGAGGTCGCGGGGCGGACCGGCCACGATCCGCACGGCGCGCTCGGCCAGCGCGCCGTAGTCGACGGTGTCGGCGAGATCGTCGGAGGCGGCGGCCGCGGCGAAATCCACCCACACCGTCAGGTCGACGACGAACTCCTGGCCGTCGCGACGCTCGAAATCGAACACCCCGTGCCTGCCGAACACGCGCAGTCCACGCAGTTCGATGCGCGAGGTCGCCGGCCTGCCCGCCGGCGGGGGAAGCAGTGGCGAGTTCATCGGGTGCCTCCTCTGGCCGCGGTGGCGCGCTGCCACGCTTCGACGACGGCGATCGCGTCCAGCGAGGCCCGCACATCGTGCACCCGCACGCCCCACGCCCCGTGCGTGGCGGCCAGCGCGGACACTGTCGCGGTGGCGGTCTCCCTGCCCGCGGGCGGCCGGGGGCCGGACGCGTCGGCGAGCAGGGCGCCGAGGAACCGTTTGCGGGATGCGCCGATCAGGACGGGCAAACCGCCGCCGACCAGTTCGGGCAGCGCGGCGAGCAGCTCCCAGTTGTGCTCGGCGTTCTTGGCGAAACCGAGGCCGGGGTCGAGGATCAGCCGCTCCGGCGGTACACCGGCGGCCACGGCCAGCTCGACCTGCGCGCCGAGCTCGGCGCGCACCTCGGCGACCACGTCGTCGTAGTGGTCGGCCGGGCCGGTGTGCCGGTAGTCGGCGCCCGCCCGCCAATGCATGAGGATCCACGGGGCGCCGGACTCGGCGACGACCTTCACCATATTCGGATCGGCGCGCCCGCCGGACACATCGTTGACCACCGAGACACCCGCGTCCAGAGCGGCAGCGGCCACCTCGGCGCGCATGGTGTCCACGCTGGTCGGCACGCCGGCGGCGACGAGTTCGCGGATGACCGGGACGACGCGGGCGGCTTCGGTGGCCGGGTCGACCCGATGCGCGCCGGGCCTGGTCGACTCACCACCGACATCGACAATGTCGGCGCCCGCCTCGAACAGCGCGAGACCGTGCGCGACCGCGAGTCCGGCGTCCAGGTAGCGACCGCCGTCGGAGAACGAATCCCCGGTCACGTTCAGCACGCCCATGACCACACACGAGCGTCCGTCCCGCGCGGTCACGAGGTGCTCGCTCATTTGCGCAGAATCAGGTCCAGCGCCTCGGCTCGCGAGGCGGCGTTGGATTGCAGTAGGCCGCGCACCGCCGAGGTGGTGGTGCTGGCACCGGGCTTGCGGATACCGCGCATCGCCATGCACAGGTGTTCGGCCTCGACCACGACGATCGCGCCGCGTGGTTCCAGCCTGCGCATGACGGCGTCGGCGATCTGGCTGGTCAGCCGTTCCTGCACCTGCGGGCGCTTGGCGTAGAGGTCGACCACCCTGGCCAGTTTGGACAGCCCGGTCACCCGGCCGTGCGGGCCGGGAATGTAGCCGACGTGCGCCACACCGTGGAAGGAGACCAGGTGGTGCTCGCAGGTGGAGAACATCGGGATGTCGCGGACCAGCACCAGTTCCTGGTGGCCCTCGTCGAAGGTGGTCGCCAGCACCTCGTCGGGCTCGGTGTAGAGCCCGGCGAACATCTCCCGGTAGGCCCTGGCCACCCTGGCCGGGGTGTCGATCAGGCCGGGTCGGTCCGGGTCCTCGCCGACGGCGAGCAGCAGTTCCCTGACCGCAGCCTCGGCCCGGTCCTGGTCGAACCGACGGCCCGTCGCCAGTGCCGTCAGCTCCACCGGGCTGTTCGCGCCGAGCTCACCCGCCGGATCGGCACTCGACCCGTTGCGCGTTGGCTCAGCGACCTTCTCATCGGCCGACACCTTCTCCGTACCTCCACATCACCGGGTCTGCTCCGGCTTCCCGCCGGTCCTGTCCGGCATCCGACGGTCGAGCGTAGTTGGCCGCCGGTCAGCGGCGGCCGTTCGGCCCTTCCCAGTCGTTGTTCTCCGGCTCGGTGCCGGGGGCGGGTTGCTGCTGCGGCGCGGCGGCGGGCTGTTCACCCCACGGCTGGAAACCACCCGCGTCGCGCGGCTGCTCCGGCTGGCTCCATCCGCCCTGGCCTTGCTGCGGCTGCGGCCGGCCCCATCCGCCCTGGCCCTGCTGCTGCGGCTGCTGCTGTTCCTCCCGCGGCGGCCACCCCGGCGCCGACCAACCGGCCGGTGCGCCGTAGTCGGGACGTGAGCCGTGGGTGCCGCCCTGGCGCGGGAACGCCTGGGTCGGCGCGGCAGGCAGCGGGTAGCCGCTCGCGGGCGGCGCGGGCTGACCGTACTGCGGCTGGGCCGGGTGCCCGTTGGCAGGCGGGGCGCCCGCGGGCACCGGAGCGGGCGGCTGCACCGGCGGCCACGGCTCGCCGCGCTCGGCGGCCAGCTCGCCCGGCGTCTTCACCGGGGGCTTGTCGGACGGGAGCCGATCACCGAAGTCGTTGAACGCGGTGATCCGCGGCCGCTTCTCGACCCCGGCCAGCAGCGTCTCCAGGTCCTTGCGGTTCAGCGTCTCGCGCTCGAGCAGCGCGGTGGCCAGCGCGTCGAGCTGCTCGCGGTACTCGCTCAGGATCGACCAGGCCTCGGTGTGCGCCGCCTCGATCAGGTTGCGCACCTCCTCGTCGATCTCGCGGGCCACCTCGTGCGAGTAGTCCGAGCCCTGCCCCATCGAGCGGCCGAGGAACGGGTCGCCCTGCTCCTGGCCGTAGCGCACCGCGCCGAGACGCGCGCTCATGCCGTACTCGGTGACCATGCCGCGAGCGATCTTGGTCGCCTGGTCGATATCGGAGGACGCGCCGGTCGTCGGCTCGTGGAACACCAACTCCTCGGCCGCGCGACCGCCCATCGCGAACACCAGGCGGGCGATCATCTCCGAGCGGGTCATCAGGCCCTTGTCGTCCTCGGGCACCGTCATGGCGTGACCGCCGGTGCGGCCGCGGGCCAGGATGGTCACCTTGTAGACCGGCTCGATATCGGGCATCGCCCAGGCGGCGAGAGTGTGGCCGCCCTCGTGGTAAGCGGTGATCTTCTTCTCGTGCTCGCTGATGACGCGGCTCTTGCGGCGCGGACCACCGATCACCCGGTCGACCGACTCCTCCAGCGATTCGCCGGTGATCACGGCGCCGTGCTCACGCGCGGTGAGCAGCGCGGCCTCGTTGATGACATTGGCCAGGTCGGCGCCGGACATGCCGACGGTGCGCTTGGCCAGGCCCTCGAGGTCGGCGTCGGGCGAGATCGGCTTGCCCTGCGAGTGCACCCGCAGAATCGCGCGGCGACCGGCCAGGTCGGGATTGCCGACCGGGATCTGCCGGTCGAAGCGACCGGGGCGAAGCAGTGCGGGGTCGAGGATGTCGGGGCGGTTGGTCGCCGCGATCAGGATGATGCCGGTGCGGTCGCCGAACCCGTCCATCTCCACCAGCAGCTGGTTCAGCGTCTGCTCGCGCTCGTCGTGGCCGCCGCCGAGGCCCGCGCCACGCTGACGGCCGACCGCGTCGATCTCGTCGACGAAGATGATGCACGGGCTGTTCTGCTTGGCCTGCTCGAACAGGTCACGCACGCGGGAGGCACCGACACCGACGAACATCTCGACGAAGTCCGAACCGGAGATCGTGAAGAACGGCACCCCGGCCTCACCCGCGACGGCACGCGCGAGCAGCGTCTTGCCGGTGCCGGGGGGACCGTAAAGCAGCACGCCCTTCGGGATCTTGGCGCCGAGCGCCTGGTAGCGGGCCGGGTTCTGCAGGAAGTCCTTGATCTCGTACAGCTCTTCGACGGCCTCGTCGGCACCGGCCACATCGGCGAAGGTGGTCTTGGGCATGTCCTTGGACAGCTGTTTGGCCTTGGACTTGCCGAAGCCCATCATGCCGCCGCGGCCACCGCCCTGCATCCGCGACATCACGAAGATGAACAGGCCGACCAGCAGCACCATCGGCACGATGAACAGCAGCAGCTGCGACAGCCAGCTCTCCTGCTTGACCACGGTGTCGTACGGCGCGCCGGACTGCTGCACCGCGTCGAGGATCTTGGCCGAGTTCTCGCCACCGCCCGGGTACTTGGCGACGATCTTGGTGTTGTTGTTCGTCGCCTCGTTGCCGTTGTTCAGCTCGACGCGGAGCTGCTGCTCCTTGTCGTCGATCTGGATGTTCTTGATGTTGTCCTTGTTCTCGAGCTGACTCAGCGCAACGGAGGTGTCGACACTCTCCCAGCCGCGCGTGTCATCGCCGAGATAGCTGAACAGCCAGATCATGAGCATGATGCCCGAGATGATCGCCAAGGTGCGAAACACTGTCTTGCGGTTCATAGAGCGTCGGCCGGACGGCCCAGTCCTTTCCGGTTATTTCTCCGGGTGTGCCTAGCGAAGCGTCGAGATCGGCGGGTTTCGGATGCGGACATGCCACGTTACCGCGTACGGTCTAGTTCGATACATCGCGCAGTTCGGCTGCTGGTGCAGTTGCACTGGTCAACGCTCGAGGCACGACGGAGGTTCCCGAACGCCCCGGGCGTGTTGTTGCAAGTGGCCACAATCATGTCATGCCCGCCATATCGTGGGCGAGGACACAACGAGAGCGCAGGGGGTACGGACATCGTCGAGCTACGGACACCCACAGCGATTCTGCGCCACGGCCGGGGACGGCTCACCGTTCTCCGCCCTGGTAGCGACGGCGAGCGGGTACTCGATGTGCCCATCGCCGACCTGCTCAAGGTGCGCCTGAACAGGCGCGCCGACGACGCGGTGGTGATCGAGATCTACCAGCGCTACCCCACCCCGGTGCTCACCGGCGTGCCTGCCGACCGCACTCCGCTGCCGGTGCTCATCGCCGAACACGACGTGCCTGCCGCGCTCGGCATCGTCGACCGGATCAACGACCAGATCCTGGCGAGCAAGCGCATCGACGTGGCAGCACCCGATCTCACCCCGCCCGCCCCGGAATGGGGCAAATCGGGACCGGTACGCGCCGATGTCGAGCGCGCGGTGCGCCGGATGGCGCCGCGCAAGGAGGCCCGCTCGGCGGTCAACGCGCTGCACCGCTACGTCACGCCCGACGAGTATGTCCTCGAGACCGCGATCGCCACGGCCACGCCACCCGCCGGCCACGGCACCGGCCTGCTCGCCGCGACAACCACCCGGCTGCTGTTCCTCGGGATCGGCGGTGAGCGCTACGCGCACGAGTTGCCGGTACCCGCGATCCTCGGCGCCCGCACCGTCGACGGCGCGCGCTCGGCCCCCGGTGAGATCGACACCAGGCACGGCGGCTCCGGCATGGACGTCAGCGACGGCAATCGCACTCTGCACTTCGCCGGCGCCGACCGCGCCGACACCGAGCGGGTGACCTGCGCGGTCAACTTCGCCGTCCGCAGGCAGGCCGCCGACGGCGCAGCGGGCCCCGCCGATCCCGGCGTCTCTCAGCTGTACGCGGAGTGGGAACTGCTGGTGGAACGGCATTCGCTCGGCATGGTCGACGACACTCAGTTCCAGCGCTACGGCCGCGGGATCCTGCGCAGCCTGTGAGATGTGCTCGATGGCGCGCCGGCGCGCGACCTGCCTGGTGAGGCGACTCGGGTGCGCGCGGCGCGCTGTCGATCAGTTCGGTTCGGTGACCTCGGGCTGGTTCCGCTTCTCCGGCTCGTTGAGTTCGATGCGGCGCCACGGGCTGGTGGGGCGGGTCCACAGCCGCAGCAGTTCCATCCGGCGATCGACGCCGCCGTTCTTGAGTTCGGCCAGGTCCTCGGTGGCCTGCCAGTAGGTCCAGCCGGCCAGGTAGGCGTCGCCGAACTGGCGCCAGTTGCGGTAGCGGCGCTGTGCGGGCGGGAGCGCGCGCATGACGTATTCCCAGGCCACGTCGGCGTCCAGGTAACCTGCCGTGAAGGCCATCCTGGCGACGGCGACCACCCGGGCCAGGTCCCAGGCCTGGATGTCGTTGGGGAGCGGGCGGGCCAGGTGCTCGGTGAAGCCGATCTTGATGGCCTGGGCCCAGATGTCGTAGTCGCGGACGAGCGCCTCGGGGTTCTCCATCCCGCGGAACGAGCCGACCTGTCGTAGGAAGGCGCGGTGCCGGTCGGCGCGCTCGCCGAAGCGGTCGCGCTCGCTGGCGTTGATCGAGGCCATCACCAATGGATGCACCAGCGCGTAGAGGGGGGCGTGCATGCCTTCGAGCAGCTGCTCCATCGACGCGCGCGCCTCGGTGCCGTCGGTGATGCCCCAGGCGCCGGTGAGGGTGTCGATGGCGAGTTCGCGGCGGTCGCCGAGCGGGTGCTCGCGTTCGGGGCCGAGCAGCATCGCGTCGTGGAAGGCGTCCCAGCGGGTGGAATAGAAGGCGCCGAGTGCGAGCGCGCGCAGTTCGTCGTCGCTCACCCCGGCGCCGGACCAGTGGTCTTCCTCGCGCTCGTCCAGTTCGGGGTAGGGAAAGGTGGTCAGCGCTGGTACTCCCCTGGCAGGCATGCAGCAGAGTCTAGTGCCGCGGATGCCTCGCGTGACCTGTCACACAGGTCTATGGTTCTGACATGTGTAGAAATATCACCGTCTTGCGTGGTCTGGAGCCTGCCGCCACCGAGCAGGAGATCTACGCTGCCGCCTTGCAATACGTGCGCAAAGTCGGCGGCATCTCCGGACTGAGCAGCACCACCAAGCCCGCCGTCGACAAGGCCGTGGCCGCCATCGCCGAGGCCACCACCACCCTGCTTGCCGAATTGCCGGATCGCCGGGTGCCCCCGCCCACCGAGCCGCCGCTGCGCCGGATCGCGGCCAGGGATGCCGCGGACCGCGAAGCGGGATAGCGCACGGCCGTTCTGACACTGTACGGTCGCGCCGGGTTGTGCCACGCTTGCAGTTGGTGATTCAAAGCACACAACGCAGTGGGGAGTACACCAGTGACCGAACTCGACCAGTCCACGGCCGTGATCGAAGTACACAATCCGGCGACCGGCGACCGCGTCGGCACCGTACCGGTCCTCGCGCCGGACGATGTCGCGGCAGCGGTTCGGGAACTGCGCCTCTACCAGCCCGAATGGGAGGCGATCGGACCGGAGGGCCGTAAGCGCTGGCTGCTGAAGATGCAGGACTGGCTGATCGACAACACCGAGCACCTGGCCGGGGTGCTGCAGTCGGAGACGGCCAAGCCGCGCGTCGACGCGCTCATCGACCCGGCCTTCGCGGTGGATCTGCTCGGGTACTACGCGCGTCGCGCGGGCAAGTTCCTCGCCGACGAGCACCCGTCGCCGCACAGCCCGCTGGCCAGGGTGAAGTCGCTGACGGTGGCTTACCGCCCGTATCCGGTGGTCGGCGTGATCACACCGTGGAACTTCCCGCTCGCCATGCCCGCGATCGACGTCTTTCCCGCGCTCGCGGCCGGCGCCGCGGTGATCCTGAAGCCGTCGGAGGTGACCCCGCTGTCGGCGGTCGAGCTGGCGCGCGGCTGGGCCGAGATCGGCGCGCCGCCGGTGTTCAAGGTGGTCACGGGGGCGGGCGCGACCGGTGCGGCGGTCGTCGAGAACGCCGACTACGTCCAGTTCACCGGGTCCACCGCCACCGGCCGCAAGATCGCCGCGGCCTGCGCGGAACGGATGGTGCCCTACAGCCTCGAACTCGGCGGCAAGGACCCGGCCATCGTGCTGGCCGACGCCGATCTGGATCGCGCCGCGCACGGCATCGCCTTCGGCGGGATGTTCAACGCCGGGCAGGTCTGCATCTCGGTCGAGCGGGTGTATGTCGAGGCACCGGTCTACGACGAATTCGTCGCCAAGCTGACCGAGGCGGTCGCGGCGCTGCGGCAGGGCGCCGACGGTAGGGCCTCGAAGCACGATGTCGGCGCGCTCGCCAACGAGAACCAGGTGCGCATCGTGGCGCGCCACGTCGACGAGGCGGTGGCGGCGGGTGCCAGGGTGACCACCGGCGGCAAGCGCACCGGCGTCGGAACCTTTTTCGAGCCGACCGTGCTGGTCGACGTGGATCATTCGATGTCGTGCATCGCCGAGGAGACCTTCGGCCCGACGCTGCCGGTGATGAAGGTGGCCGACGAGGACGCGGCGATCCGGCAGGCCAACGACTCGATCTACGGCCTTTCTGCCTCGGTGTGGACCGGTGACAAGGCCCGTGGCGAGCGGGTGGCCAGGCAGCTGAACGTGGGCGCGGTGAATATCAACGACGTGTTCGCCAACCTGTTCAACCCGGCGATGCCGATGGGCGGCTGGGGCATGTCCGGCGTCGGCGCTCGGTGGGGCGGCGCGGCCGGGGTGCGCAAGTACTGCCGGGCGCAGGCGATGACGAAGCCGAAGCTGCCGACCATGGGCAAGGAATTGTTCTGGTACCCGTACGACATGAACAAGCTGGTCGTCGCGGTGGCGGCGATGCGGGCGGCGGGTGCGCGCGGTATCCGCCGGATCGACCTGCCCGCGGTGCTGCGGCTGAAGAAGGGGCAGTAGCCCCAGGGTCCGGCTGCGACGGCGATCCGTCGCAGCCGGACCGAAACCTGTTTGTGATGAAGATCACCTTATTTGATCGTCAGGCACCGAAACCGTGGTCATCGGTTCGTTCTGCCATCGTGCAGCGTGCGACACTTCGCACCGAGTCATGTGAAACCCGCCGCATTTGCGCTGGTCACCTCGCTCTCGGCGCGCCCGCCGCGATCCGGAGACCGAATCCACCACATCAATGACACCTCAATGATGCACCTCACCATCCGAGGCCATATGCTGTCGGATACCAACTCCACGACTGTTTTGATCCACTTACGCGAACTTCCGTGCCTGTTTTGGCTGGATTTTCCCGACCTATTCTGATAGCAAGGTGCTATGGACCCGCATTTGCGCGATCTGCGGTATTTCGTCGCCGTCGCTGAGGAACTGCACTTCACCAACGCCGCCCAGCGGCTGCACATCGCTCAGCCAACGCTCTCCCGCCAGATCCGCCAGCTCGAACGCCAGCTCGACGTGGTCCTGTTCGACCGCAACCAACGCAGTGTCGCCCTCACCGTAGCCGGTAAGGAACTGCTCGAAGGCGCCCGCAAGATCCTGGAACTGTGGGAGGTCACCAACGTCTCCCTCCAGGAAGCGGGCGAGGTGCTGCGCGTCGGCATCCAGTCCGCGCTCGGCCGCGGCCTGCTCAACGACCTGGAAAGCGCCAGCGGACACCGACTGGCCCTGCACGCCGCCTCCTGGAACGACCCGTCCAGCGGCCTAGCGGGCCGCCAGGCCGACCTGGCCTTGGTCTGGCTGCCGCTGCCCGACTCGCACCGCTACCGCTGGCAGGTGCTGCGCACCGAACCGCGCTGGGTCCTGCTCCCGGAGAACCATCAGCTGGCCGAGCAGGAGACCATCGACTTCGCCGACCTGCTCGACGAACCGTTCGTCGCCCTGCCCACCGAAGCCGGTGCCGTCCGCGACTTCTGGCTCGGCAACGACGCCCGCGGCGGCCGGGCCGCCAAGATCGGCGCCGAAGCCGCCACCCCCGAGGACAAGCTGGAGGCCGTCAGCCTCGGCCTCGGCGTGTGCCTGCTGGCCGAGAACAATGTGCCGATGTATCGCTGGCCCGGTCTGACCGCACGCCCGGTCACCGGTCTGAGCCCGTGCGAGCTCGCGGTGGCCTGGCGCGCCGACGACACCCGCCCGACCATCCTGGAGTTCGCGGGCCGCGCCGTCGACGGTGGGTTCTCCGAGCCACAGTCGCCGACGCCGACCGCGGTCGCGGTCTAGTTCGTCAGCTCCAGCTGGGCGGCGAGGCCGAGCAAAGTGGCCTCGCTGCCCGGCGGACCGACCAACTGGGCCGCGAGCGGGGTGTGCGCCGTGGGATGGGTGCCCATCGGTACCGACGCGGCCGGCCAGCCGAGCAGATTCCAGACGCCGGTGAACGGCGCGTAGCGGGCCGAGCTCAGCACGTTCGCCGCCCAGCCACGCCCGCTCCACACCTTGGCCTTGGGCGGTGGCGCCGCCAGCGTCGGCGTGATCACCACGTCGAAATTCTCGAAGAAATCACCCATCTGCGCTTCGATCCGATCGACCTGGCTCGCCCTGACCAGCCGCAGCCGCCGGATCAGCCTGCCGACCGCCAGGTGCCGTCTGGTCCGGCGTTGCAGCAGCTCGGGATGCGGTAGCCGATCGGCGTCGGCCAGCGCGAGGCTGGGCCAGCGCAGCAGCATGGCCTGCGCGGCGTCACCGTAGGGCAGGTCCACCGGTTCCACCAGGTGCCCGGCCGCCGCCGCCCGCGCGCCCGCGGTCCGCGCCGCCGCCGTCCAGTGCCGATCCATCCTGACCAGCCGCGACGGCGGAGCCACCGCGAGCCCGACACGCAATCGCTGCGGGGGCAGCAGCTCGGCCAGGTCCGGTCGGCCCGCCAGCACCGAAAGGGCTAGCGCCGCATCCGAAACCGTGGTCGCGAGCACGCCGTTCTCGGCCATTCCGGCCCAGGAGTTCGCGCCGATCTCCGCGGGCACCACCTGTCGACCCGGCTTGATCCCGAAGATCCCGCACGCGGCGGCGGGCACCCGGATCGAGCCGAGCCCGTCGTTGCCGTGCGCGATCGGCACCAAGCCCGCGGCGACGGCCGCCGCGGCGCCGCCGGAGGAGCCGCCCGCGGTCCGCCCGACATCGCGCGGATTACGGGTGACGATCTCCGCCTCGTCGGTGGTCGCCCACAGCCCGAGCTCCGGCATCGCCGTCACCCCGACGACGATCGCGCCAGCGGCCCGCAGCCGCGCCACCACCGGATGATCGACCTGCGCCGGATCGGTGGCGGCGGCCGCCGAACCCGTCCGCGTCGGCACGCCTGCCACCGCGATGTTCTGCTTGATCGCCACCGGCACCCCGGCCAGCGGCAGCGCGTCCAGGTCGTCGCGGGCGGCCAGCTCCACCGCTTCGGCTCGCGCCTGTTGAGCGCGAACCACGTTGAACGCGTGGATCTTCCGGTTCTCCGACGAGATGCGGGCGAGTGCCTCGGTGACCACGTCGACGGGCGCGATCGTGCCCGCGCGCACCCGGGCGGCCAGCGCCGCTGCCGGGCCGCCGATGGGGAATTCCTGGGCACCCATCGTCACCTCAGCGTCTGTCACGCCGTCGTCGTCGACGGACTCCCATGCTACCGCTGTGCTGTCCTCGTGCATCTGCGGAATCGCCCCCGTCGCATGGTCTCGAGATTCGGGTGATCTGCCGTGAATGCGCAAGTTATCATTCGGAAGAGGGCTCGGGGGCCGATGCTGTCGGTGTGGCGCGAACCTGAGCGCACCGCGCATGCCGCAGCCGAGCGCCGGCGAGGCGGAGGCATGAGCGAAGACACCGGAAACAGCGACCCGTCCACCGGCCGGCCGACGAATCTCCGTGGCGATGTGGTGGAGGCCTTCGTCGCTGCGTGGGGTTCGGTGGCCGGGGCGCCGCCGGAGATCACCGAGTTCCTGCCCGACGCGCGCACCCTGCGCAGGCAGGCCCTGCACGAGCTGATCCGGGTCGATCTGCGCAACCGCTGGCTGCACCACGCGCGCGCCGACATCGCCCGCAAGCGTCTCGCCGAGTACTGCGCCGAATTCCCCGAACTCGATCTGGCGGGCCTGCCCGTCGGGCTGGTGTTCGAGGAGTTCGTGATCCGCAGGCACAGCGGTGAGCGGGTCGACCCGCGCGAGTGTCTACGGGAGTATCCGCACCAGGCGGCGAGCCTGCGCGGCCTGCTCAACAGCGACGAGCTGGAGCAGAGCACCCAGGCGACGCTGAACCAACCCACCGAGCAGACTCGTACTACTGAGGTGACCACCCCTGAGCTCGATCTGACCGCGACGGCGACCTCGGCCGCGACGGCCGCGACGGCCGCCGACGCGTCGCCCGGTGCGTTCGAGCCGCTCGACCGCATCGAAATCGGTCAGCGTATCGGCGATTTCGAACTGCTCACCGGGCTCGGTTCCGGCGCGTTCGCCCGGGTGTTCCTGGCCAGGCAGCGGTCGATGCAGCGGCTGGTCGCGGTGAAGATCTCCGCCGATCGCGGTACCGAACCGCAGACCCTGGCCCAGCTCGACCACGACTACATCGTGCGGGTGTTCGACCAGCGGCTGCTCGACGCCCACGCGACACCGGCAGGTGCGCGCAGGCTGCGGTTGCTGTACATGCAGTTCCTGCCCGGCGGCACCCTGCTCGGACTGCTGCGCTGGCTCCGGGCCACCCCGCCCACCGAACGCAGCGGCAAGCTGCTGCTCGACGCGGTCGACGCGGCGATGGAGGAGAAGGGCGAGATCCGGCCGACCGATTCCAGCGTGCGCGCCGAACTGGCCGCGCTGACCTGGCCGGAAACCGTCGCCTGGCTCGGCCGACGGCTGGCCGAGGCGCTGGACTACGCCGCCGCGCACGGCGTATTGCACCGCGATGTGAAGCCGGCCAATGTGCTGCTCACCGCGGAGGGGGTGCCCAAGCTCGCCGACTTCAACATCAGCTTCAGTCGCGAGGTCGAGGGCACCAGCCCGGTGTCGTACTTCGGCGGCTCGCTGTCATATATGTCGCCCGAGCAGCTGGAAGCCTGCCATCCCGGCCTGGCCCGTTCGGCCGCCGACCTGGACACCCGCGCCGACATCTACTCCCTCGGCGTCGTCCTGTGGGAACTGCTGACCGGGGCGAAGCCGTTCGACGACAGCACCGCGGCGGCCGCGGGCAGCGGCGACGAGACCACGCTCGAGGCCATGCTGGAACGCCGCACCGGCGGTGTCGACAGCGCCGCCATCGACCGGGTGCCCGAGGACTGCCCCGCCGCCCTGCGCCGGGTGTTGCTCACCTGCCTCGAGCCGGATCGGGCGCGCCGCTGGCCCGACGGCGCGGTGCTCGCCAAGCAATTCGACCTGTGCCTGGACGCGCGCGCCCGCGATCTCGTCGACCCGCCGCCGCACAGCTGGCAGCTGCGGTTGCGCCGCTGGCCATTGCTGATCATGGTGCTCGCCGTCGGCGTGCCGAACGCGCTGGCCTCCTGGTACAACATCGTGCACAACCAGTCACTGGTGGTGAGCAGGCTCAGCGACACGGCGCAGCAGTCGTTCGTGGTGATCACCGCCGGGGTGAATCTGGTGTTCTTCCCGCTCGGCACAGTGGTGCTGCTGTATCTGGCCCGGTTCGTGCTGTCGGTGCCGCGGGGAATGCGGCACGGACGGCGCTACGACCCGGCGACCCTGCGCCGCACCAGACACGACACGCTGCGCCTAGGCGACCAGTTCGTCATCGTCGCGTTCTCGCTGTGGGCCATCTCCGGCGTCACCTTCCCGATCGCGCTGCAGCTGGCGGCTGGTGATGTGCCGGGCCGTGCCATCGTGCACTTCCTCGCTTCGCTGCTGGTGTGTGGCGCGATCGCCGTGGCCTACCCGTTCTTCCTGGTCACCTTCTACCTCGTGCGCTGCATCTACCCGATCTTCCTCCGGCACGGCGAGATCAGCACCGACGACAGCGCTTGGCTGCGCGCGCTGACCCGCCGCTGCACGTGGTACCTGGCCATCGCGGCCTCGGTGCCGCTGCTCGCGGTCGCCGGTGTCACCTTCCTGCCGCCCGGCGATATCCCGCAGGTGATCGTGGCCGTGCGGGTGCTGTGTGTGGGCGGCATCGTCGCGTTCGTCGGCTCCTATCTGCTGTTCCGCGCGCTGGAGGCCGATCTCGCCGCGCTGGACCGGGTGGTCTGCTGAGGCGGATTGAACCGCGGCTCGGGCGCACCCGTACCACCGGGTGTGAGCCCGACGAGCACCGAAGCCACCAGGCCCGCACTCGACCGCACCGCTACCGCGCACCCGACCGACCGCCGCGATCTGGACCGCATCGAGGTCGGCTGCCGGATCGGCGATTTCGAGCTGCTGACCGAGCTGGGGGCCGGCGCGTTCGCCCGGGTGTTCCTGGCCAGGCAGCGGTCGATGCAGCGGCTCGTCGCGGTGAAGATCTCGGCCGACAGCGGGTCGGAGCCGCAGACACTGGCCCAGCTCGATCACGATTTCATCGTGCGGGTCTTCGATCAGCAGGTCATCGAGTTGCCCGTCGACGGGTCGCCCCCGCTACGCCTGCTGTACATGCAGTTCCTACCTGGCGGCACCTTGCTCGGCGTGCTGCGCTGGGTCCGCGCGACCCCACCCGCCGAGCGCTCCGGTCTGCTGCTGCTCGACGCGGTGGACGCGGCGATGGAGGAGAAGGGCGAGATCCGCCCGACGGACTCGACGGTGCGTGCCGAGCTCGCCGCGCTGAGCTGGCCGGAGACCGTGGCCTGGCTCGGCAGCAGGCTGGCCGCCGCCCTCGCGCACGCGGCGGACCACGGCGTGCTGCACCGTGACGTGAAACCGGCCAATGTGCTGCTCACCGCCGAAGGTGTGCCGAAGCTGGCCGACTTCAACATCAGCTTCAGCCGATCCATCGATACCAGTCCGGTGTCCTATTTCGGCGGCTCGCTGTCGTACATGTCGCCCGAGCAGCTCGAAGCCTGCCACCCCGGCCACGCCCGCACCGCCGCCGATCTGGACACCCGCGCCGACATCTACTCGCTCGGCGTCCTGCTGTGGGAACTACTCACCGGGAGCAAGCCGTTCGACGACACCACCGTGCCGATCGACGACCTGCGCCCGGAGATCGCGCTGGACGCCGCCCTGGAACGGCGCTACGACGGCATCGCCGCACCCGCGCTCGACCAGGTGCCCGACGACTGTCCGGCCGCGCTGCGCCGGGTCCTGCTGACCTGTCTCGAACCGGATCGCGCCGACCGCTGGCCCGATGGCGGCACGCTGACCGCGCAGTTCGACCTCTGTCTCGACCCGCACGCTCGCGGCCTCACCGATCCACCGCAGGCGAGCTGGCGACTTCGGTTGCGCCCGTATCTGTTTCCGCTGCTCCTGCTCGCTATCACGATCCCCAATGCGATCGCCGCCTACTACAACAGGCAGCTCAACGTCGCGTTGGTGCACAGCAGACTCGCGCCGGGCACCCAGGCCGCACAGGCCACCGCCTCGGTTGTGACCAACGTGGTGTTCTTCTCGGTGGGCGGCATCGTGCTGATCTACCTCGGGCGCAGACTGCTGACCGTGCCCGCCCGCCTGCGCCGGGGCGAGCGATGCGACCCCGGCACCCTGGACCGGGCCAGACAGGACTGTCTGCGGTTCGCGGGCAGGGCCGTCGCGGTGGTATCGGGGCTGTGGATCGCGGCGGCCGGGGTGTACGCGACGACCATCGGGCTGGTCGACCAGGAACTGCCTGCCAGGACCGCACTGCATCTACTGCTGGTCGCGGTGATCTGCGCCGCGATCGCCATGGCCTACCCGTTCTTCCTGATCACCCTCTACCTGGTTCGCTGTGTGTACCCACTGTTCCTGCACCACGGCCAGGACTTCCGTGGCGACGGGCGCGCCCTGACCACGCTGTCGGGCCGCTCCCAGCGCTATCTCGTGGTGACGGCGTCGATTCCGCTGGTGGTCACCGTCGGCGCGACCTTCCTGCCGATCGCCGATCTGCTCACGACAACCACCCCGCTCCGCGCGATCTGCGTGGGCGGGGTGATCGGTTTCATCGGCTCCTACGCGCTGTTCCGGGTGATCGAGTCCGATATTCGCGCGCTGCTGCGCGTGGTCGGCGCGCACCTCACCCCGCCTTGCGGCTGAGCTTCTCCCACTTGGCGAGTTCGGCGGTACGCGCCCTGCTGAGATCGCCGACCATGTCGTAGGCCGCGTCGCCGAGGACGACGCGCTTGGGCGGGGTGTCCAGGTCTGCGATACGCAGGACGGCGGCGGCCGCCATGGCCGGGTCGGCGTCGGTGGACTCGTTCCACATGTCGGCGAGCCAGGCGCGCAGCGGGGCGTAGGCCTCGTTCTGCTCGGTCATGGTCAGGCCGGTGGTGAACAGGCCGGTCTCGTAGCCCCCCGGCTGCAGGATGGTGACCGCGATGCCGAAGCGCTCGACCTCCATGGCCAGCGCCTCGGTCATCGCGTCGAGCGCGGCCTTGCCCGCGCTGTAGACGCCGGTGGCAGCGAAGCCGCCCGCCGAGCCCATCGAGGAGACCTGCATGATGTGGCCGGAACCCTGGGCACGCAGCAGCGGAATCGCCGCCTGGCTCACCCAGAGCGCGCCGAAGAAGTTGGTGTCGAGGTGGGCGCGGGCCTGTTCCTCGGTGAGTTCCTCCAGCATGCCGAGGACGACGGCGCCCGCGTTGTTCACGACCACGTCGAGCCCGCCGAAGGCGTCGTAGGCCCGCTGGACGCCGGCGAAGACGGCCGCGCGGTCGGCGACGTCGAGCGCGAAGGTGACCAGCCTGCCGCCGGAGCCCGCGACGAGTTCGGCTAGCGGGCTGACGTCACGGGAGACGCCGACGACGCGGTCTCCCGCGGCGAGCGCGGCCTCGGTGAAGGCCCGGCCGAGGCCACGCGAGGCACCGGTGATGAACCAGGTGCGGGGCTGGGTTTCTGCGCGGGTCATACGAGCCTCCTCCAGTAGCGACGAGACGGTTCGTCTCGTTGACGCTCACAACTATGAGCCCGGTTCGCTCGACTGTCAAGACGTAACGTCTCGTCTTGTTTTCGGGTTAGACTCGGGCGCATGGCACGCACACCGGACAGCACCCGCCGCAGCGAGCGATCCCGATCCGCGATCCTGACCGCGACCAGGGAACTCGTCGGCGAGACCGCCTACGCGAAGCTGACCATCGAGGCCATCGCGGCCCGCGCCGGCGTCGGCAAACAGACCATCTACCGGTGGTGGCCGTCCAAAGGCGCGGTGGTCTTCGACGCGCTGCTCGCCCCGAGCGCGAGCCCAGAGGACGGCCTCATCGAACTCCCCGACACCGGCGATATCGCCGCCGACCTGAAAACGGTGCTGCGCGCGACCGTCGCCGAGTTCGCCGACCCCGCCTTCAGCGCGCCCATCCGCGCCGTCCTCACCGAGGTCATCAACGATCCCGACCTCGCCGCGCTCTACCGGGAGAAACTGAACGCCCCGATCCACGCGGCCAAGGTGCGCCGGTTGGCGAGCGCACAACTCGCGGGCCAACTGCGCGCCGACGCCGACCTCGACCTGATGGTCGACCTGCTCTACGGCCCCATCACCCAGCGCTGGCTCCCCGGCGCCGGCCCGCTCGACGAAGCGTTCGCCGACGCCCTCGTCGACACGGTCTTACGCGCCTTCACCTGAACCCCGCCCGACCAAGATCATCAGGCGATCCCGCAGACCTCCACCCGGCAAACACCTGCACCATCTCCTGGTGATCACCCGTCCAGCACTCGACGTATACCCCGAGTCCGCAAGCTCACCACCCAACCCAGCCCCGACGACCCGACCCCGAGGAGGGGCGCCGACGAAGTCGGCGGTCGCGGCCCGTCCCGTCGATCAGGCGCCGTTGCGCAAGCGACGAAGAAGCAAGAAACGGCGCCTGATCGACGGGACCAAGGGGGCCGCGACTCGAGCGCGCCAGCGCTCCGATGTTACGAGTAGACCTTGGGGTCCAGGGTGCCGATGTAGGGCAGGTCGCGGTAGCGCTCGGCGTAGTCGAGGCCGTAGCCGACAACGAACTCGTTGGGGATGTCGAAGCCCACGTGCGCTACCTCCACCGGGGTGCGCAGCGCGTCGGGCTTGCGCAGCAGGGTGACCACTTCCAGTGAGGCCGGGTTGCGGGTGGCCAGGTTGCGCAGCAGCCACGACAGGGTGAGGCCGGAGTCGATGATGTCCTCGACGATCAGCACATTGCGGCCCGCGATGTCCTTGTCCAGGTCCTTCATGATGCGCACGACACCGGAGGACGAGGTGGACGAGCCGTAGGACGAGACCGCCATGAACTCGAGCTGAGTGGGGATCGGCAAGGCCCTGGCGAAGTCGGTCATGAAGAAGATCGCGCCCTTGAGGACGCCGATCAGCAGGAGGTCGCCCTCGGGCGCATCCGGCGGGTACCGCTTGGCGACCAGTTCGGCCAGTTCCTCGATCTTGGCCTTGATCTGGTCTTCGGTGATCAGCACCGAAGCGATGTCGTCTCCGTACACGGAAGTGGTTTTCCCTTCGTGGTGTTCGATCCCGACCGGGCCCGATCCATTATGTGGCATCGTTTCGCGGCTGCGCGCGTACCGTCAGCGTGCCATGCTCGCGCGCGACGACCAACCTGTGGTCCCTGCTTCCGCCCGCCACCGCGACTCCGCCCCGCCCGCGCCATTCGCTCACCAACTCGTCGATCGCCTGTAAATGCGCGTTCAGCAGGCGGCCGACGCCCTGGGCGGTCAGCCAGGCGCGGATCGCGCGGCGGCGTAGCGCCGGGTCGGCAGTGGCCAGGATCTCGATCGAGAGTGCCGGTCGATCGCTGTTGTGGCGGCCACCATCGCCTTCGGTCGGCTGCCCCGCCCGAGGTCCGACCGGCAGTTCGGCATCGCCGGTGGCGCGTCCAGGTTCCGGCGCTGGGCCCGCATCCGATTGCGGAAGCGTCGCCGCGCGGAGCAAATCGGCGGTGAGCCGGTCGAGGACCGCACCGTCATCGCGCAACTGCTCGGCCGTGCGCGCCAGCGCCTTGGCGACCCCGCCCCCGAGCACGTCCTCGAGCAGCGGCAACACCTCGGTCCGCAGCCGAACCCTGGTGTAGGCGGGGTCCACATTGTGTGGGTCGTCCCATGGCTCGATCCCGAGGTCGGCGCACATCTGCCTGGTCTCGGCCCGCCGCACCCCGAGCAATGGCCGCCCCCACGGCGCGTTCCACGCCGCCATTCCCTGAATCGAACGGCCACCCGACCCGCGCGCCAAACCGAGTAGCACGGTTTCGGCCTGGTCGTCGAGGGTGTGCCCGAGCAGCACTGGCCGGTCACCGCGCACCGACTCCAGTGCCGCGTAGCGCGCCGCCCGCGCCGCGGCCTCCGGCCCGCCCTCGCGTCCGACCTCGACCGACATCACCAACGCCGACGCACACCCGAGCGCCCGAGCCTGCGCGGCCGCCCGCTCGGCCACCTCCGCCGACCCGTCCTGCAACTGGTGATCGACGACAACGACCCACACCTCACCCACCTCGACCACGGCCGCGGCGACCAGCGCCAGCGAATCCGCCCCACCGGAAAGCCCGACGACGACGGGCATCGGCCCACCATGCGCATCGACCCAGTCCCGCACGGCCCGCCGCACGGCCAGCACGGCCCCGGTCTCCGGCAGCCGCACCGGTGGCGTCATCGACCGGCCGAATCGCCGTTGACCGGGCTGGGATACGCGCCGTACAGCGCCGGGTCTAGCACAGTAGGCATCTCGTCATCGTAGTTGGCGCTCTGTCCGTCTCGAAGTCCGCCGGGCTCCGCGCTGCGCCGCCACAAATCGCGCCGCCTGTCCTGATTTCGACCGATCGGCGCGATTGTGCACGCGCAGCGCGGATCGTTCAGCCGAGAACTCGTCCGACCCAGCGGTCCGGGTGATCCACCTCGTCGAGTCGCGGCAGGGTGTCCGCGTCGGTCCACACCGTGTTGAACTCGGCGACCCCCACCCGGTCGACGACCGCGTCGACGAACTTCTTACCGCGCACGTACTGCGCCACCTTCGCGTCGACGCCGAGCAGGGCGCGCAGCAGGCGCTGGACGGGGTTTGTCGGCTTCTTCCTGCGCTTGTCGAAGGCGGCGCGGATATCGGCGACGGTGGGCACCACCGCGGGGCCGACGGCGTCCATCACGTGGTCGGCGTGGCCCTCGAGCAGGGTGCCGAGCATCAGCAGCCGGTCCAGCGCCTCGCGCTGCGGCGGCGCCTGAGCCGCGCGCAGCAGGCCGACGACGCCACGGCTGTTGGGGTCGTCGGCGGTTTCGCCGTTGCGCCGTGCCTTGACCTCGCCGACCAGCCTGCCGAGCAGCTCGCTCATCGGCTCCTCGCCGACCTCGCTGAGGATGTCGACATTGGTGCGCATGTAGTCGGCCAGCCACGGCGCCGAGGAGAACTGCACCCGGTGGGTCACCTCGTGCAGGCACACCCACAGCCGGAAGTCCGACGGGTCTACGCCGAGCGCCCGTTCGACGTGCAGGATGTTCGGGGCCACCAGCAGCAGGGTGCCGTCGTCGCCGGTGAACGGGTCGTACTGGCCGAGGATCGCCGTGGACAGGAACGCCAGCATGGTGCCCGCCTGCACACCGGCGGGTTTGCCGACGAGCTTGCCGGTCGGCGTGGTCTCGGTGCCGGTGAGCACGGCCATAGAGTCGGCGGCGGCGGCGATCCAGCCCGGCCGGTCGACGATCCTGGCCGCGGGCACCGGCCGGTCGTCGAGCAGCCCGCTGACCTCACGGACCGGCCCTTCGGCCCGCACCGAGGCCTCGGCCAGCTCGGCGACGACGCCTTCGGCGGTCTGCCGCGAGGTACGCGGCCCGGCGGGCGCGAGGACCGCACCGGTGCGTGCGGCGAGCCGCCAATCCACCGCGCCGCTGAATCCCGAGCTCTTCCCGTTGTTGTCGCTCACCGTTACCCGCTCTCAGTTGCACCCGCAGTCGCGCAGGGCGCCCGCCACCGCGTCGAGGGCGGGCCTGCTGACCTCCGGCAGCCGGTCGTTGGACATGAGCGCGAAGGTCAGTACCCGTCCGTCACGGTCGAGCACATATCCCACCAACGCGCTCGCGACGCTCAGAGTTCCGGTCTTGGCCCGCACCCAGCCCGCGCCCGCCCGGTTCTGGGTGACGAAACGTGGCGCCAGCGTGCCGGTTCCACCGGCGACCGGCAGGTCGTCCAGCAGTGGTGCCAGCGCGGCGGCGCGCGGATCGTGCTCCGGCCGCGCCTGTGTGCCCGCGGGGACGACGGCATCGTCGCCGGTGGGCTCGGCCGCGGTCGCCACGATCGCGTCGAGCAGGCGCGGCGGCACCCGGTCGTCGACGGAGAGCCCGCTGTTGTCGGCAAGGTGCAGGCCGGTGACATCGAACCCGGCGCTGGTCAGCGCGGCGGCGGTGGCGGCGGTGGCACCGGCGAAGGAGGCCTCGTGCCCGGTGGCGGCGGCCAGTTCCCGCCCGATGGTCTCGGCGAGCACATTGTCGGAGTGGATCATCATGTCGTGCAGGCGGACTCGCAGCGGTGCCGATTCCACCTTCGCGATCTCGGCGCCGGTGCGGTCGGCCGCGCCGACCCGTACCGCGTTCGGGTCGACACCGAGCGCCACGGCCAGCGCCCGTCCGGTGTCGAGAGCGGGGGTGTGCGTACGCGGCGAGTAGTCGGCCGACGGGTCGAAGCGACCGCCGTCGAGCATGATCGGTTCGATCGGGGTGATCGAACCCTCCGGGATGTCGATCGGGTCCCAGCCTGCGGCGAGCGCGGGGCCGGTGTAGGCGGTGGTGTCGACGACGATCGAGGTCACCTGCCGGCCGGACGCCGCGATCTGGGCCGCGAGGTCGGCGATGCGTGGCCCGTCGGTGTAGTAGCCGCCGTCGGTGGTGTTGGTCAGGGTGGGGTCGCCCGCGGCGACGAGCACCAGTTCTCCCGGTGCGCCTGCGATGACCCTGGTGGTAACGCGCTGATCATCGGGCAGGGTGAGCAGGGCGGCGGCGGTGAGCATGACCTTGGCCGTCGACGACGGGATCATCGCCTTGGCCGGATCCTGGCTCCAGAGCACCGTGCCGCTGACGGGATCGGTCACCTGACCGGCGAACGCGCCGAGATCGGGGCTGCCGACCACCGGGGCGAGCGCGGCGGCGATCCCGGCGACCGTCGGCGCGGGCGCGGCCGAGTCGGCCGGTGTCACGGCGGCGGGCACGCGATCGATGGCGGGCGGCGGCGCGACGGTGAGTCCGCCGTGCCGGAACTCCGGGGTCCACGGCCGCGCGATCGCGGCGAAACCGCCCGCGATCAGCAGCAATGCCACCACGACCGCGGACAGCCAGATCCAGCGGCCCCCGCCGGAGCGTGGTCCCGAATTCTGCTCGTTTCGACCGATCACGCTCGTCGCTCTCCCTCAACACCGTCCGGCACCGCTCGACCGCGCGCCTCGCACCGCCTGCCGCACCGGTGTACCAGCCCACCACACTATCCTCGTTGCGCAACGGTTCCCCAGAACGATCTGGCGATTCGGCTACGACAAGCACTCGAAGCAAGGAGATGGCGTGGAGTTCGACGTCACCATCGAGATCCCCAAGGGCTCTCGGAACAAGTACGAGGTCGATCACGAGAGCGGCCGGGTCAAGCTCGACCGGTACCTGTACACCTCCATGGGCTACCCGGCCGACTACGGCTTCATCGAGAACACCCTCGGCGAGGACGGCGATCCGCTGGACGCGCTGGTGCTACTGCCGGAGTCGGTGTTCCCCGGTGTCATCGTCGAGGCGCGTCCGGTCGGCGTGTACCGGATGACCGACGAGGCGGGCGGCGACGACAAGGTGCTGTGTGTGCCCGCGGGCGATCCGCGCTGGGATCACATCCAGGACCTGGCCGATGTCTCGGAGTTCGAGCTGTCGGCGATCAAGCACTTCTTCGAGCGGTACAAGGATCTGGAGCCGGGCAAGTTCGTCCAGGGTTCGGAGTGGCTGGACCGGGCCGAGGCCGAGAAGATCATCGACGAGTCCTTCGCGCGGCTGAAGGAATCCGGCCACTGAGCCGATCGCCAGACGAGGAACGGGAAGTCCGTGGCCCTTCGGGGCTTCGGACTTCCCGTTCTCGTGTACCCGGTCCGGGCCGCCGACCCCCCGGCGACGACACCGCTCGCGCTGGGCGATTACCGCGGTACGTACCGTAATCTATCGCGTGAACAGCATTGTTCGCGAGCTACTCGCATCGCTGGCGACCAGGGCGATGATGCCGCTATGACGCGGCGATGACGCGCAGCCGCGACCGCAGCGCCGCCCGTTGCGCGTGCAGGACCGTGGTGATCGGCGCCTCGAGGTCGACGGCGAACCGCTCGCGGGCCAGGTGCGGGTCCGGCATCGACGCGAAGGCCTCGGCCGCGGTGTCGAAGGACTCCTGCGCCTCCCCCGGTTTGTCGACGGCCTGTTTCACCATGCCGCGCAACACCAGCACCCTGGCCCGGCTCAGTGGCCCGACCACCCGGGTGAGCACCTCGATCGCCTCGTCGACCACGGGTTCGGCCTCCGCGGCCCGGCCCGCCATCAGCAGCACCTGGGTCAGCCGGGACAGTGCCCAGCCCAGCCGCAGTTCGATCCCGCCAGCCCTGGCCGCGACCACCGCGTCGGCGCACAGGCGCACCCCTTCGGCGGTCTCGCCCTGGAAGACCAGGGTCACGCCGAGTTCGTGCATCGCCATCACCTCGAGCGAGCGGTTCCCGAGTTCGACCGCCATCGCCCTGGCCGCGACCGCGCGTGCCCTGGCCGCCGGATAGTCCCCCGCGTCCGAGAGCGTCTTCACCTCGTGCACCAGACAGGCGCATTCGACCGCGCGGTCGCCGATGCGGCGGGCGAGCCGGATCGCCCTGGCCGAATGCGCGAGCGGCGCCGCCGTCTCGGTTCCGCAGCGGGTGGAGATCGCCAGCAGTTGCGCCGCGAAGGCGGTGAGCCTGGCGTCGCTGATGGTGCCGCGGTCCAGCGACAGCGCGATGCGCTGGTGGTCACGCCCCTGGCGCAGCGCGCCGAGCGAGCACGCGAGCAGGACACCGAGCGCCACCCGCACCCGGCACTCCACCGAACGGTCCCCGGCCCGCAGGGCGGCGTCGAGCAGTTCCTCCAGCGCTCGCGCCACTTCGATGCAGTTGGCACCGCCGTCGACGAGTTCCGCGGTGGCCCAGGCGATATCGGCGGCCGGTGCCAGTACCGGTCCCCCGGTCTGCGCGCACTGGCGATACAGCGAGACCAGGTTGTAGCGCTGGCCGGCCAGCCAGGCCTGGGCCTGGGGTTCGTCGGCGAACCGCATTCCCGGCGCGGTGGTCGCGCGCAGATTCTCGGGCAGCTTCGTGCCCGGATTACACACCGCGACAGTGTTTTTCAGCGTTGCCAGGTAGAAGTCGAGCAGCCGGCGCAGCGCGGTGAGCGGCGGGTCGGCCTGGCCGGTGGAAGGCAGTTCCCTGGCGAACAAACGCAGCAGGTCGTGATAGGTGTAGCGGCCGGGTGCCGTGGATTCGAGCAGGTTCAGATCCACCAGGTCCTCGCACACCTGCTCGGCGTCGGCCGCGTCGATGCCGAGAACGGCGGCCGCGCCCTGCGTGCACAATTCCGCCACCTCGGGCACGGCGAGCATGCGGAAGGCGCGCGCGTGCCCGGCGTCGAGCTGGTCGTAGCTGATCCGGAAGGCCAGTTCCACCGCGAGGTCGCCGGTGCGCAGCACGCTGAGCCGCTGTTGCGCATCGCGGAGTCGCTCGGCGATGGCGTGCACCGTCCAGGCCGGGCGCGCGGCCAGCCGGGCACCGACGATCCGCACGGCCAGCGGCAGACCACCGCAGGCGCGCAGCACCGCGGCGGCGGCTTCGGGTTCGGCGGCGATGCGGCGGCGGCCCGCGATACCGGCCAGCAGCCGATGTGCCTCGGCGTCGGTGAGCACGTCGAGCCGGACCGCGGTGGTGCCCGGCAGCTCGGGCAGCGCCGACCGGCTGGTGACCAGCACCGCCGACCCCGGTGTGCCGGGAATCAGCGGGGCGATCTGGTCCACCGCGCGGGCGTTGTCCAGCACGACGAGTACGCGTTTGCCGTCGAGCCTGCTGCGGAACTGGGCGGCCCGTTCCGCGCCGCCCGCGGCCAGCTCGCCCTCGAGTACCCCGAGTGCCCGCAGGAAGTCGCCGAGGGTGTCGGCCGCGTCCGCCCCTGACGCGCCGTCGGCGGCGAAGCCGTGCAGGTCCACATGCAACTGTCCGTCGGGGAAGTGCTCGCGCACCCGGTGCGCGACGTGGACGGCCAGCGCGCTCTTGCCGATCCCGCCCATGCCGCCGATGGTGCAGACCGCGACACCTGGCCCGTCGGCGGTGAGCCGGTCGACCAGCAGGTCGACCACCTCGGCCCGGCCGGTGAAATCCACAACGTCGGCGGGCAGCTGCGCCACCCGCGGTGTGGCACGCGGAGCAGGCGCCGCGTCCGGTGCGGACACTTCGCCCGCCAGGATCCGGCGGTGCAGGTCGGCCAGCTCGGGGCCGGGTTCGAGGCCGAGTTCCTCGACCAGGGCGCGGCGGGTCTCGGCGTAGACGCCGAGAGCTTCGGCCTGCCGACCGGACTGATACAGCGCGGTCATCAGCAGCCCGCGCGGCCGTTCCCGCAGCGGCTGTTCCGCGCACAGGGGGCCGAGCTGGGCGATGGCCTCGCTGTAGTGGCCACGACGCAGATCCAGTTCGGCGCGCTGTTCGAGCAGCACGAGGCGCCGGTCGGCGAGGTGGGCGCGCTGGCGTTCGGCGAACGGACCGGGCAGCCCGGCCAGCGGGGTGCCGGTCCAGTAGCGCAGGGCCGCGTCGACGGTCTCGCTCGCGACGTCCGCGCCGGTGTCATGGCCGGTGTGCAGGGCGACCATCAGGTCGTCTACCTGTTCGATGTCGACGCAGCCGGCAGGCACCCGCAGCGCGTAGCCGCCCCCGAGGGAGACGAGCACCGTGGGCGGTGTGCCCGCCGCGCGGTCGGGTTCGAGGACGCGGCGCAGGTGCAGGATGTGGTTGCGCAGCGCGCCCGTGGCGCTGGCGGGCGGATTCTCGCCCCAGACGTCGGCGACGAGTTCGTCCACGGTCGCCGAGCGTCCGGTCCGCAACAGGAGTGCGGCCAGGAGCGCGCGTTGCTGCCGCGAGCCGAGGTCGAGCTCGGTCGCCTCGCGCCAGGCGCGGACCTCACCGAGCACGGCGAATTTCAGCATGCGGACAAATCTCTCTGGCGGGGGACTTCAGACCGACAATCTAGCCAATTGACCAGACATCGGCGCCACCGATTACGGGAATGGGCACCCGGCGCCAGGTCGGGTGCCCATTTCGGCCGGATGCTAATACCAGATGTAGAGATCCCAGCCGTCCCAGTTCTCCACACACTCCCAGTAATAGCCGCCGGTGTAGGGCGATTCGCCGTCGGCGCGGCATGCCGCCAGCGTCGCATAGGTGCCGTAGTACGTGCCCGCCGGAGCTGCGGACGCGGTGCCTGCGGCGACCGTCGACACCCCGGCGACGGTCGCCAGGGCAAGCAGTCCGGCGGCGATAGTGTTCTTGATGCGCATTTCGGGTACTCCTTTGCGTTCGTTTATCGCGGTGCCGTGAACGCTAAGGACTTGATATCGCCGAAACAGCCACCCCTAGGGGGAATTTCACCCCACCTCGGCGTTGCCTCCTGCCCACCCTGGTCGGCGGTCGGCGGACCTCGCCACCCACCGTCGACCGCACTCGGGGGCTCACGCGGGCGGCGATCCCGGCCCGCTCGCGCGACCCGCCGCGCCCGGTTCGGTGGGCGCGCTCGACTGCGCGGTCGTCTCCACCAGCGCACCGACACCCTCTGCCGCCTTCGCGTCCCCTGCCGCCTGGATACCGCCCTGCTGTCGCAGCGGTACTTCCTTCCAGAACAGCACGAGGACCAGGGCGAGCAGAGCGACCGCGGTCGCGGCGAGGAACACCGTCGACATGGATTCGGCGAAGCCCACCTGGAACGGCTCGGCCAGTTCCGGGTCGAGCTGCTGGATGATCGAGCTGTCCTCGAGGACGGTGCCCGCCGCCGAGGTGTCGCCCGCGAGCAAGCCCTTCGCCAGCGCGGCGTCGGCCGGATTGGTGCTCTGTGCGCCGGTGACGACGGCCTGCTGATAGGCCGGATCGGTCGCGGCCCGTTCCATCTGCTCGGTGATGTTCGGGGTGAGCAGCGAGAACAGGATCGACAGGAAGACCGCGGCGCCGAGGGTGCCGCCGATCTGCCGGAAGAAGGTGGCCGACGCGGTGGACACGCCCATGTCCTTGGGCGGCAACGCGTTCTGCAACGCCAGGGTGAGCGGCTGCATCAGATTGCCGAGACCGAAACCGGTGAGCGCCATGAACAGCATGGCCAGCCAGAGCGGGCTGTCGGCGTCGAGCAGGTGCAGCAGGAACAGTCCGACGGTCAGCGAGGCGGCGCCGATCACCGGGAAGATCCGGTAGCGCCCGGTCTTGGAGATCAGCCGACCGGACAGGATCGAGCCGAGCATCAGCCCGAGCACCAGCGGCAGCATCTGCAACCCCGCCTGTGTGGGGCCTGCCCCACGCACGACCTGCAGATACTGCGGCAGCAGCAGCATGCCGCCGAACATGGCAGCGCCGACGACGAACGAGATCACCACACCGAGCGCGAACGTGCGATTGGCGAAGATCCGCAACGGGATCAGCGCCGCGTCACCCATGAACCGCTCCACGGCGACGAAGCCGGCGAGCCCGAGCGCGCCGATCACGTAGCAGAGCACAGAACCGGTACTGCCCCAGCCCCATTCACGTCCCTGTTCGGCGATGACCAGCAGCGGTACCAGTCCGATCGCGAGCACGACCGCGCCGACGACATCGATGCGATAGGTGGCGCGCGGTCGGCGCGGCAGCTTCAGCACCTTGGTCACCACGGCCAGCGCGAGCAGGCCGAGCGGCACATTCACCAGGAACACCCAGCGCCAGCCGGTGATCCCGAGAATGGTGTCCTGTCCGGCGAGCAGGCCGCCAAGCACTGGTCCGAGCACGCTCGAAATACCGAAGACCGCAAGGAAATAGCCCTGATAGCGGGCCCGTTCCCGAGGGCTGACGATGTCGCCCAAAATGGCGAGCGCCAATGACATCAGGCCGCCCGCGCCGAGCCCCTGGAACGCGCGGAAGGCGGCCAGTTGATACATCGAGGTCGCCAGCGTGCACAGCAGCGAGCCGATGATGAACAACCCGATGGCGGTGAGGAAGAACGGCTTGCGGCCGAACATGTCCGAGAGTTTGCCGTAGAGCGGGGTACTGATCGTCGCGGTGATCAGATAGGCCGTCGTCGCCCAGGCCTGCATCGAATAGCCATGCAGGTCATCGGCGATGGTGCGGATAGAGGTCGACACGATCGTCTGATCGAGCGAGGCCAGCAGCATGCCGAGCATGAGGCCGGACAGGATGGTCAGGATCTGGCGGTGGGTGAAGCCTGCGGGCGAGTCCGTCACCGGGGCCACGGTGGTGGTCACGAATGGTTCTCCGTCGCGGTCGAGCTCAGTGCCGGCGCGCGGGTGAGCAGAGTGGGGCGGGCCGCGTCGTAGTCGTCGACGAAGCGGGTGAGCAGGGTGGCGAACGTCGCGCGGTCGGCACTGGACCAGTCGTCGGTGATGAGGGCGACCGATTCCCTGCGCTTGGTCCTGATCCGGTCGGCGGCTTCCCGGCCCGCCTCGGTGACCTCGAGCACGGTGGCGCGGCCGTCGTCGGGGTCGGCCACGCGCCGGACCAGCTCGCGGTCGACCAGTTGCGCGACCTGCCTGCTCACGGTCGAGGCGTCCGAGTGCACGGCCTCGGCGAGCGCGCCCGAGCGCATCGGCCCGTCGCAGACCAGCCGGAACAGTACGACGAAGCCCGCCGGATCAATGCCGGAGCGGTCCTTGACCTGGGCCATCGCCCGATCCCGCAGCCGGTGCAGCCGGACGAGCTGTACCGCGATCGCATCGATCGCGGGCTCGTTCTCGATCAATCACTTCACCTTTACTTGCATCAATCAATTAGTTGTGTAATGCAAGTATGTAGGCGGAACGGTCGCCGGGGCAACCGTTTGAACGGGCTTTACTCGCCCTTGAACTCCGGGGCACGCTTCTGGAACACCGCCGTGATGGCCTCGGTGAGATCCTTCGACGGCAGGAACGCCGCGTTCCACGTCGAGACGTAACGCAGGCCGTCGGCCACCGCGGGCGCGGTGCGGTGCTCGAGCACGTCCTTGATGCCCTGCACCACCAGCGGCGGGTTGTCGGCGATCTCGCGAGCCATCGCGTGCGCGGCGGCGACCACCGCGTCCTGATCGTCGAACACCTCGTTGACCAGGCCGATCCGCTCGGCGCGCGCCGCGTCGATGTCCTTGGCGGTGAAGGCCAGCTCGCGCAGGTTGCCCTCGCCGATGATGCCGGGCAGGCGCTGCAGCGAGCCGATGTCGGCGACGATCGCGACCTTCGCCTCGCGCAGGCTGAACTTGGCGTCCGCGCTGGCCAGGCGGATATCGGCGGCCGCGATCAGGTCGAGGCCGCCGCCGATGCACCAGCCGGAGACTGCCGCGATCACCGGCTTGGTGCACTCGGCGACCGCGGTCACCGAATCCTGCATACCGCGAACCACCTTGAGGAACTCGGTGCGCGGCGCCGCCTTGGCGTCGTCGGCGAGCACCGGCGCGAGCATGCCGCCCATGGCCGCCAGGTCGAGCCCGAAGGAGAAATGCTTGCCCGCGCCGGTGAGTACGACCGCCCGCACCTGCGCGTCGGCGTCGAGCTCGCGGAAGATCTCCGGCAGCTCGCGCCAGAAATCGGGTCCCATCGCGTTGCCCTTACCCGGCCCGGTCAGCGTGACCTGGGCGACGTGGTCGGCGATCTCGACGGTAAAAGCCTGCCAATCAGTCATGCGACGAGTCTATTGGCGCTGGGCCAGCTGCGTACGTTCCCCCTACCCGCGCGGCCAAAATTCCACTCCCCCGGCATCTTTCCCGCAATCCACCTACCCTGGATTTCATGCGCAGGTCGTCTCTACCGGCGGTCGCATGCCGCGTCGCCGACACGCTCATCGCCCGCGGGCATCACGGCGTCATCGTCTCGCCCGAGACACCCGCGTCCACCGCGGCCGATGCCGCCCGAGCCATGGGCGCCCACCCGACGGCCATCACCACCTCCCAGGTCTTCCTGCTCGACGACGATCCGGTGCTGCTACTGGTCGCCGACCATCACACCGTCGACCTGGTGCGCACCGGCAAACGCCTGGAAGGCACCCTGCGCCCCGCCCCCGCCGACCTGGCCGAGCGGGTCACCGGCCAGCCCATCCACGGCACCGCCCCCGTCGGCCACCCGACCAACCTGCCCACCTGGGTCGACACCGCCCTCTCCGAACACCCCGAGGTCTGGGCCGCGGGCGGCCACCCGAACACGGTGTTCCGCACCAACTTCCGCGAACTCGTCCGCATCACCGCGGGTTTACCGATCCAGGTCGATTGATCGCCCGACACCCTCGACCGCACGCCCGAAGGCAGGGCCGATACAGCTTCACCAAGACTCTTGTTCTGCCCCGCATTGACGCGTGCCCGCGCCATGGCGAGCACGCGCGGGTCGATGTCCAGTGTCGTGCGCATGATTCCATGCGTAACGCATCACGCATCAACTGCGGCGGTGAGGCGGTGCAGCGCTTCAGCACCACAGCGTAGGTTGGCGGGGTGGGCGATGTTCAACCTTCCGAGACCGGCTTCGTGATTCCCGACGATCTGAGCGGGATCACCGCCGAGCAGTATCGTGCCTCGATGCGGCACTATCCGGCCGGGGTCACGGTGGTCACCATCGGGGCCGAGAGCGGGCCCGTCGGCTTCACCGCCACCTCGTTCGCCTCGCTTTCGCTGGAACCGCCGCTGGTGTCGTTCAATATCGCCCACACCTCGTCGAGCATCGACGCCCTGCGCACCGCGGGCTCGGTGGTGATCCACTTCCTCGGCGAACACCAGCACCACCTGGCCCACCGCTTCTCCCGTACCGCCGCCGACCGGTTCACCGACCGATCTTTGTGGACCACCCTCGACACCGGCGAACCCGTCCTGCACGGCACCCCCATCTGGCTGCGCACCACCCTGCACCAGCTCATCGACATCGGCGACCACACCCTCGCCGTCGGCCTGGTCACCCGCGTCCACGACGAAACCCAGGAATCCCCGTCGGCCGCCCCGCTGCTCTACTACAACGGCAGATACCACCGCCCCACCGCCCTCGACACCTGAACGGACCGAATGCCTGAGCGAGCGCCCGGACACGACGTCACAGCAGGTTGATCCCGCCGATTCGATGCGGTCGATGGACACGACCGAATTCGTCCTCGCCACCCACGGCGGCGAACGGTTGCTCCAATCGGTGCGAGACGCGCGAGAGGGCCGGTTCGAAGCGCACGGGCTGCTCGATCCCGACGCCTGAGGCCTACCTACTCGCAGGCGACACCGTCGTTGTCGCGGTCGAGCCCGGACCGATAGCCGGGATCACCCCGGTAGAGCGGGGCGACCCCAGCCGCTCGTGCGGCCGCGCAGCTCCGGTAGTAGGCGCTCGGCGCGACAGGCGCTTCCGGTTCGGGGACGGCCGCGACGCCTGGCGCTCGAGGCGGCGGCACCGAAGCGGCCGGACCGGGAACGATAACCGGCGGTGTGACCTGGGCGGTGGTTGTCGGCGCGGCGGTGGTCACCGGCGGCTCGACGGTTGTGGTCGGCACGATCGTCGCGATGCCGGGCGCCACGGCCGAAGTAGCCGCGGAAGTGCTGACAGGAGTCGGCGACTCGGTGGTCTGCGCGGTCGATGTGACCGCGGCCGCGGGCGACGATCCGTCGTCGGCGAGATTGCCGATCGCAGCCAGCCCTAGGAATCCGGCGACGCCGACTCCGGCGATCAACGGCCAGCGACGCTTCTTGTCCTGTGGCCTGGGCGGACGGGCCCACGGATCGGGCGGCTGAATCGGTCGAGTCACTGAATCCCCTCGGGTTCGAGCGTTCCTTGGGCCGTTCATCGGGACCTGCCGAGGGGCTGTTACCCATTGCTCATGGCCGACGCGGCCGGTGGGTGGCCGCGTCGGCGAACGGCTCAGCCGAGGAGGCAGGGGGCCGCGCCCGCGCGGGAGTCGGGGGTGAGGGGGCGGGTTTCCGGGACCGGGTTCCAGTGGCCGTCGGTGGCGGCGTAGGTCCAGGTGGGGCCGTGGTCGACGAGGGTGGCGATGGCGGTGACGAGGCGATCCACGTCGGCGACGGTGGTGCCGAGACCGATGCTGGCGCGCAGGGCGGCGTCGAGGCCGAGGCGCGACAACAGGGGGTGGGCGCAGAAGCGGCCGTCGCGGACGCCGATGGCGTGTTCGGCGGAAAGGTAGGCGGCCACCTGGCCGGGGGCGTACCCGGCGACGGTGAAGCAGACGATGCCGACCGTGTCCGGGCTGTCGGACCAGATGCGGACCAGGTCGACGCCGGGGACGGCCGCGAGACCGTCGCGCAGCCGGTCGGCCAGGAAACGTTCGTGCGCGACGAGTTCGGTGGCGTCGATGGCGGCGAGCGCGTCGCAGGCGGCGGCGATGGCGGCGGCGCCGAGCACGTTCGGCGAGCCCGCCTCGTGTCGCTGCGGTGCCGCGGCCCAGTCCACCCGCGCGGTCCCGACTTCGCGCACAGCGCCACCGCCGGCCAGATACGGCTCGGCCGCGTCGAGCCAGTCCCGCCTGCCGACCAGCACCCCGGCCCCGAACGGCGCGTACAGCTTGTGCCCGGAGAACGCCAGGTAGTCGATGCCGCTCTCGCGCAGCGAGATCCGGCGATGCGGCGCCAGCTGGGCCGCGTCGACCAGGATCCGCGCACCGCACTGGTGGGCGATGGTGGCCAACCGCGCCAGCGGCAGCACCTCCCCGGTGACGTTGGACGCACCGGTCACCGCGAGCAAAGCCGTTGGCTTACTGCATAGTTCGCCGATCACCGCGCGAATCGTCTCCTCGACGGTGCCGGCGGCCCGCACCACCCTGCGCCCGCGCGCGGTCCACGGCAGGAAGTTCGCGTGGTGCTCGATATCGAGCACCACCGTCTCCCCCGGCACGCACCCGGCCAGCAGGTTCAGCGCGTCGGTGGTGTTGCGGGTGAACACGACCACCTGGTCGTCGCCCGCGTCGAGGAACCGGGCGACGGCGCCGCGCGAGGCCTCATAGCACTCGGTGGAGATCCGCGAGGCATAGCCCGCGCCGCGATGCACGCTCGCGTAGTAGGGCAGCAGTTGCGAAATACGGTCGGTGACCTGCGTCAACGCGGGTGCGCTCGCCGCGAGGTCGAAGTTGGCGTAACCACTGGAACCGCCCTGCACGAGCGGAACGAGCAGGTCGGCGCCGGACACGGTGGCCAGGGCGCAGGTGGGGTCGATTACTGCGGTCATCACGAAATCCCGTCGGCTCATGGACTCGATTCCGAAAAACAGCGAGTCCGCGCTTGCCGCGCCCACTGCGGACGGCGGCCAGGTCGTCACCCGGAGCACCCCACCGCGGAGGAGGGTTGCCGACCAGCTAGCCGGGGCTTGACGCTGGTACTCGTGACCTGCCGACGAGAGTGGCAGACGAGCGGCGACGCTGTCAACCACCCGACCGGCGCGCCGGATCGGCGCCGACGCACCGATATCTGCCGAGCGGCCGAAATCCGTGCGCGCGCAACACCATCAGCCCGGCGCGCCGATCCGAGACGTCGCTTGCCCGCAGGTTGCCCCTGATCAGCATATGTTTCAACGATCGAGCTACCCCACCGTGGACGACCCAAATGATTGAGTTCCCCCACTATTTGTTAGAGTGGCCGCCATGTCCACGAACCCGAACTCCGCGCGCGGCCTGCCGCGCTACCCGGTGTACGCGCTCGGACGGCTCACCAAGGCACTGCACGCCGAGATCGACGCCCCACTGCGCGATCACTGGGTGCTCACCTTCATCGCCGAGAACGCCGATCTCACCCAGAAGAAGGTCGGGGACGCGCTCGGTATCGACCGCAGCGAAGTGGTTCGGCTGATCGACGCGCTGGAACGCGCCGGCCTGGTCGAACGCACGCGCGACGGCAAGGATCGCCGCAAATACCGGCTGCGGATCACCGATGCCGGGCGCAAACAATGCAAGCGCACCGACCGTTTGATCAGCGAGGCCACCGCGCGGGTGCTCGACCGCCTCGACGCCGACGAACAGCGCCAGCTGCACCGGCTCACCCTCACCGCACTCGGTGAACCACCCGCGTGAACACCGCCGGGCGGCACGCCCGCGCTGCCGTCCGGCCGCGCAACTCCCGAGTACCGTTGGCATCCGGTGACCATCCCGTTTGCCCTCCGGTAACCCAACCGTGAAAAAACTGACGAGACCGATGGGGGTCGACCGATGAGAGGTGGACTGAGCACGATGCTCGAGCCACGCACTGAGGACCCGGCGAGCCGGTTACGCAACCCGCTGCTGCGCGCCGACCTGGCCGCGCCTGCGCGCACCCTGGTCGACATCCTGACCAGCACCGCCCTCGCCCACCCCGACGCGCCCGCCATCGACGACGGCACGGTCGTGCTCACCTACCTGGAGCTGATCACCGCGATCGAGGCCAGGATGACCGAGCTGACCGCAGCGGGCGTTCGCCCCGGCGACCGGGTCGGCGTGCGGATGCCCTCCGGCAGCGCCGCGCTGTACGTGACGATCCTGGCCGTCCTCTACTGCGGCGCCGCCTATGTGCCCGTCGACGCCGACGACCCGGCCGAACGCGCCCGATTGGTCTTCGGCGAGGCCAGGGTGAGCGCGCTGGCCACCGCCGACGGGATCGAGTCGGCGACCGCCGCCGCGGGCCGCTCGCCCGCCTCGGACTGGAACACCCTGCCCACCCCCGCCGACGACGCCTGGATCATCTTCACCTCCGGCTCGACCGGCACCCCGAAGGGTGTCGCCGTCACCCACCGCAACGCGGCGGCCTTCGTCGACGCCGAAGCCGGGCTGTTCCTGCAGGGTGCCCCGATCGGCCCCGGCGACCGCGTGCTCGCCGGACTCTCGGTGGCCTTCGACGCCTCCTGCGAGGAGATGTGGCTGGCCTGGCGCCACGGCGCCTGTCTGGTGCCCGCCCCGCGCGACCTGGTGCGCACCGGCGCCGACCTCGGCCCATGGCTGATGCGCCGCGAGATCAGCATCGTCTCCACCGTGCCGACGCTGGCCGCGACCTGGCCCGCCGAGGCGCTGGAATCGGTGCGGCTGCTGATCTTCGGCGGCGAGGCGGTGCCACCCGAACTGGCCGAGCGGCTGGCCGGTGGCGACCGCGAGGTCTGGAACACCTACGGCCCCACCGAGGCGACCGTGGTGGCGTGTGCCGCGCTGCTCGACGGCACCATGCCGATCCGCATCGGTCTGCCGCTGGACGGCTGGGATCTGACCGTGGTCGACCCGCAGGGCAATCCGGTACCGGAAGGGGAGACCGGCGAACTCGTCATCGGTGGCGTCGGCCTCGCCCGCTACCTCGATCCGGCCAAGGACTCCGAGAAGTACGCTCCGCTGCCCTCCCTCGGCTGGGAGCGCGCCTACCGCAGCGGCGATCTGGTGCGCAACGATCGCGACGGCCTGATCTTCCTCGGCCGCGCCGACGACCAGATCAAGATCGGCGGCAGGCGCATCGAACTCGGCGAGATCGACAACGCCCTCCAGCACCTGCCCGGAGTGAGCGGCGCGGCCGCCGCGATCAGGACGACCAAGGCGGGCAACAAGATCCTGGTCGGCTACCTGACCGGCGCCGGACCCGACTTCGATGTGAAGAAGGCGAGACAGATCCTGGCCGAACAGCTGCCCGCCCCGCTGGTGCCGCGCCTGGCCGTCGTCCCCGATCTGCCCACCCGCACCTCGGGCAAGGTCGACCGCAATGCCCTGCCGTGGCCGCTGCCGAGCACCGACGAGCAGGCCGAGTCCGGGCTCGGTGGCACCGCGGCCTGGGTGGCCGGGCTGTGGGACGCCATTCTCGGCGCCGAGGCGACCGACCTGAACGCCGACTTCTTCGACCTCGGTGGCGGTTCGCTGTCGGCGGCGCAGCTGGTCGGCGCGCTGCGCGAGCGGTATCCGCACGTCACGGTCGCCGATCTGTACGACCACCCGCGGCTCGGTTCGCTGGTGGAACTGCTCGACGGCAGCGCGCCGGTGGCCGCCGTCGACGCGCGTGTCGTCACGCCGACGCCGCTGCGCGCGCAGCTCATCCAGATATTGGCCACCATTCCGCTCACCACCCTCACCGGCCTGCAGTGGGTGACCTGGCTGGCCGTGGTGTCGGCCATCGCCGGCTGGTCCGGCTCACTGCCGTGGCTGCCCCGGCTGTCCTGGTGGTGGATCGCGCTGGCCTTCGTACTGTTCATCTCGCCGCTGGGCCGGATGACGCTGTGCGTCGCCGGTTCGCGCGTACTGCTCGCCGGGCTGCGCCCCGGCAGCTACCCGCGCGGTTCGCTGGTCCACCTGCGGCTGTGGGCGGCGGTGCGCCTTTCGGAGGCCAGCGGCGCCGAAAGCCTTTCCGGCGCACCGCTGATGGTGCCGTTCGCCCGCGCGCTCGGCGCCAAGATCGGCAAGGGGGTCGACCTGCACACCCTGCCACCGGTGACCGGCATGCTCGAACTCGGCGACGGTGCCAGCGTCGAACCCGAAGTCGACCTGTCCGGCTACTGGGTCGACGGCGATGTCGTGCACATCGGCGGTATCACCATCGGCGACGGCGCGGTGATCGGCGCCCGCTCGATCCTGCTGCCCGGCACCAAGATCGGCAAGAAAGCCGAGATCGCGCCCGGCTCTGCCGTGTCCGGCAAGGTGAAGGCCGAACAGGAATGGGCCGGGTCGCCCGCGACCAAGGCGGGCAAGGCCAGCCACCGCTGGCCCGACCACACCCCGGATCGCGCCAGGCACTGGCTGATCGTGTTCGGCCTTTCCTCGATGGCGCTGGCCGCGATGCCGGTGCTCGGGCTCGCCGTCGGCGGCACCTTCATCGCGTGGTGGGTCCGCGAGCAGACCTCCATCGGCGCCGCCGCGTTGCGCGGCTTCGCCATCCTGCCGGTGGCCACCCTGCTCAGCCTCGGCGTGTACGCCATCGCCACGGTGATCGCGGTCCGGCTGCTCGGCATCGGCCTGCGTGAGGGCTACCACCCGGTGCGCAGCCGCACCGGCTGGCAGGTGTGGGCCACCGAACGGCTGCTCGATTCCGCGCGCACCTTCCTGTTCCCGCTCTACGCCAGCCTGCTGACCCCGCTGTGGCTGCGGCTGCTCGGCGCGAGGATCGGCAAGAACGTCGAGGCCTCGACGGTGCTGCTGCTGCCCAAGTTCACCGTGGTCGCCGACGGCGCCTTCCTCGCCGACGACACCATGATCGCCAGCTATGAACTCGGCGGCGGCTGGCTGCGGATCGGCGAGGCCAAGGTCGGCAAGCGCGCCTTCCTCGGCAATTCCGGGATGACCGCGCCCGGCCGCCGGGTACCGAAGAACGGCCTGGTCGCGGTGCTCTCGGCCGCGCCGACCAAGGCCAAGGCAGGCTCGTCCTGGCTGGGCAGCCCGCCGGTGCGGCTGCGCCGCGCCACCGAAACCACCGATACTTCGCGCACTTTCGATCCGCCGGTGCGGCTCAAGCTGGCACGGGCGTTCGTGGAGACCTGCCGGTTGATCCCGGTGATGGTGACCTTCGCCATCGGTCTCGGCGTGTTGTTCACGCTGGCGCTGATCGCCCAGCACAGTGACTATCTGGTCGCCGCGCTGCTGTCGGGCCCGGTGCTGATGGCGGCGGGCGCGGTGGCCGGTGCCGTCGCGGTGGCCGCGAAGTGGTTGCTGGTCGGCCGGATTCGCGCCGTGGAGCATCCGCTGTGGAGTTCGTTCGTGTGGCGCAACGAGGTCTCCGACGCGTTCGTCGAGACCGTCGCCGCGCCGTGGTTCGCCCGCGCCGCCACGGGTACTCCGGTGATGAACCTGTGGCTTCGCGGACTCGGCGCCAAGATCGGCCGTGGGGTATGGTGCGAGTCCTACTGGCTACCGGAGGCAGACCTGGTGACACTCGGTGACGGCGCGACCGTGGAACGCGGCTGTGTGGTGCAGACCCATCTGTTCCACGACCGCATCATGTCCATGGACTCGGTGACCCTGGACGCGGGCGCTACCCTCGGCCCGCACTGTGTGGCCCTGCCCGCCGCGCACATCGGCGCCGGCGCGACCATCGGCCCTGCGTCGCTGGTCATGCGTGGTGACGTGGTTCCCCCGTCGACCCGCTGGTGGGGCAACCCCATCGCACCGTGGACCGGCACCGTCTCGACGTCGGAGTCGAGGCAGCGCGGAGCCGCCTGATGCGGCGCAAGTTCTACGAAGAGCCCATCGACGACTACCTGCCCCAGAACGGCAACCGCGGCTACCGCGTCTCCCGCTACGAACTCGAACTCGGCTACAAGCCCGCCAGCAACCGGCTGGCGGGCCGGGCGGTGATCATCGCGGTCACCACCGCCGTGCGCACCTGGTTCTCGCTGGATCTGTCGCAGGCGCTGACGGTGTCGAAGGTGTTCGTCAACGGGTCCAAGGCCGCCAAGTTCAGCCACCAGCACGGCAAGCTGTCGGTGACCCCGCAGCAGAAGATCCCCGCGGGCGGGGTACTGGAGATCACCGTCCAGTACGCGGGCACGCCCAAGCCGGTGCGCGGGCCGTGGGGTGAGGTCGGCTGGGAGGAGCTCACCGAGGGCGCACTGGTGGCGAGTCAGCCCAACGGCGCCGCGTCCTGGTTCCCGTGTGACGACCACCCGAGTTCCAAAGCGTCCTATCGGATCTCGATCACCACCGACAGCCCGTTCTACGCGGTCGCCAACGGCACCCTGGTGCGCAAACAGGCCAAGGCCAGCCAGACCACCTGGGTGTACGAGCAGCCCGAACCGATGGCCAGCTACCTGGCGACCATCCAGATCGGCCACTACCGCAAGTACCGGATCGGCACGCCAGGCGAGCCGGTGCCCATGCAGGCCGTCGTCCCGCCGCGGCTGCGCGCGAACTTCGACCACGACTTCGCCCGACAGCCCGCCATGATGGCGTTGTTCACCGAGAAGTTCGGGCCGTACCCGTTCGAGAACTACACCGTGGTCGTCACCGACGACGAGCTCGACATCCCGATCGAGGCGCAGGGCATCTCGGTGTTCGGCGCCAATCACTGTGACGGCAAACGCGGTTCGGAACGGCTGGTCGCGCATGAGCTGGCACATCAGTGGTTCGGCAACAGCCTGACGCTGAAGCACTGGCGCGATATCTGGCTGCACGAGGGCTTCGCCTGCTACGCCGAATGGATCTGGTCGGAAGCCGCAGGCGGCCCGACCGCCGATCAGCTGGCCAGAGCCGCGCGCACCAACCTGGCGCGCCAGCCCCAGGACATCGTCGTCGGCGACCCTGGCCCGAAGGACATGTTCGACGACCGCGTCTACAAACGCGGCGCCCTCACCCTGCACGCGTTGCGGCTGGAGCTGCGCGACCACCTGTTCTTCGAGCTCATCCTGGAGTGGACCGCGCGCTACCGGCACGCCTCGGTGACCACCGAGGAATTCGTGGATCTGGCAGGCCATTACAGCGTGAGCCCGCTGCGCCCGCTGTTCGCGCTCTGGCTCGGCACCAAGCCGCTGCCGACGCTCCCGCCGCTGGGCGGGTAGCGCCTCAGAACACGAGGTAGCGCTGGGCCAGTTCCTCGACCAGCGGATCGTCGGAGGGCACCATCTCCAGCGCCTCCAGGTCGTCGGCCACCGAGATGCCGCGGCTGTCGTCGCGCTCGGGGTCTGGGCCGTCCTCGGCCAACTGGCGCAACAGCTTCTGGCGAACTCGATCCTTCAGTGAATCGCGCATACCTCCAGGTTGCCCGCTGACTCGCGCGGGCACCAGTATCAGACCGGGGTGAGCCAGGTTCCCCACGGCGTGTTGCGCAACACCGAGTACACGGCGAGCACGCCGAGGATCGACCACACCGTCACCGCGCTCAGGCCGGGTAGCCGCCAGCTCTGCCCGCGCCGCGCGCGCAGCACCCAGTCGACGATGAACACCGCGAACGCCAGCACGAGCGGCACCACCATGATGTTGCTGTGCAGCGAGTCCAGGACGCGACCGTCGGTGAGGTTGTGCATCGCCCGCATGCCGCCGCAGCCGGGGCAGTACACCCCGAACAGCTCATACACCGGGCACAGCCCGTAGGAACCCTCGACGTGCGGGTCGCGGAAGTGCAGCAGCGCCATGGTGCCGACCCCGAGTCCGGCGACGAGCAGTGGCGGCGCCAGCCTGCGCCAGGCCGGAAGGGCGGGTTCCGTGCTGATGTTCTCGGCCATGACGGGCGTGCTGTCCACGTTCCCCACGGTAGCGGCGGCGGTTCGGTGACACCAGCGCGATGCCTGTAATTTTCCGGCGCCCGCGGGCGATTTCCGGGTGTCGGCGCGTCGTGTGACCCAGATGACAACAAATGGGACACTGTGACCCGCTAACACTAGCAAGCACCCCAGCTCGCACTGTACGGTGGCCTACGACACAAAGGAGTGCCGACATGCTTGCGAAGTCGATGATGACGCTCGGTGGCCTGTCCGCCCAGTTCCGGGCCGGATTGCGGAGCCGCGGATACCAGACCGCGAAACTCAACGCCCCCGCCACCGCACCCACGGTCGTGCCGGTGACCACCACCGACGGTGCCGACCTCCGGGTCCACGTCTACGGGCCCGACACCGCCCCCACCCTCGTTCTCATCCACGGCTGGGCGTGCAGCATCGAATACTGGAACCCGCAGCTCAACGCCTTCACCGACGAGTACCGTGTGGTCGCCTACGACCAGCGCGGCCACGGCGAGTCGACCCTGGGCACCGCCGCGCCCAGCGAGCACACCCTCGCGAGCGATCTCGCCGCCGTCCTCGACGCGACGCTGCGTCCGGGCGAGCGGGCCGTGCTCGCCGGCCACAGCATGGGCGGCCTCACCATCCAGGCATGGGCCAAGCACCACCCCGAGCAGGTCACCGAGCGGGCTGCCGCGGTGCTGCTCGCCAACACCGCCAACGGCGAGATCCGCTGGGAAACCGACATGCTGCCGGTACTCAACAAGCAGCTCACCGTCGCCGATCACCCGGTGACCCTGATGGGCGCTCCGGTGCGGATGCCCCAGCCGGTCAGCGAATCGCTGCTGTTCGCGCCGCTGCCGATCCCCGGCGGCTGGTTCACCGAGCAGATGTTCCGCTACCGCATCCTCACCCCGGACGCCACCGCGGAGGAGATCGACTTCGCGATCGGCATCATCCGCTCCTGCCGTCCGCTGGCACGTGGCCGCCACGCCGCCGCCATGGCCGATATGGACCTGTCGGAAGGCACAGCCAATCTGACCGTCCCCACCACCGTGGTCGCCGGCGCCAAGGACCGGCTGCTCCCGCAGCGCATGTCCCGCCCGATCGTCGACATCCTGCGCCGCACCGGCCACCTGGCCGACGTGCATGTCCTGCCGCACGGCCACCTCGGCAATATCGAGGACACCGACGCCTTCGACGCGATCCTGCGTCGAGTGCTGCGGTCGGCCACCTACTCTCGGGCCACCCGCCGCAACGTCGCCGCCCGCTGACCCGAGCCGGTTCTCCCCGACCCGGTCAACGGCGATCGGCCGGGGAGCAACACGAGGAGATGGCCCCGACTCGAAGTCGGGGCCATCTCCTTTCTCATGCCCGGTACAGCGCGAGCGGCGCCGTGGGTCTCCGGCGTTCGCGGTCGATACCGAGCATGATGGTGGGATGGCCGAGGGAGGGAACGCATGCGCACCGCGCTGATACTGCTCGTCGTCGGGGCGATCGCACTGGTCGTCGGCGACCGGGTCGCGGTCACCCTGGTACAGAACGAGATCGGCAGGCAGGTCGCGGCCGAGTACGGCCTCCCACAGCGACCCGAGGTCACGATCATGGGCATCCCGTTCCTGACCAAGGCCGTAGCGGGCACCTACCCCGAAATCGACATCGCGGTCGGCGACTGGCACAGCGAAGACATCACCGTCCGCGACCTCGACGTGGCATTGACCGACGTCACCGCGGCCGTGTCGGACGCGCTCGGTGGCCGCGGCGAGAACCTGATCGCCGACACCGCGACCGCGACCGCCGTCGTCCCCTACGACGTGGTGCGCGGTTTCGCGCCGGCCGGCGTCGAATCGATCTCCCACAGCCCCGAGGGCCTGCGCGCGACCGGCACCTTCCCGGTCGCCGGAATCTCCGTCCCCGCAACGGTGTTCGTCACCGTCGCGCCGACGGAAGGCGGCATCGAAGTCACCCCGGTCTCGGTCCAGCCCGCGGCGGGCGGACCGACGATCCCCCTCGCCGTCCTGCGCCAGACCCTGACCTTCGTCGTCCCCCTACGCCAACTCCCCCTCGGCGCCCGCCTCACCGCCATCACCCCCACCACCGACGGCCTCCACGTCACCGCCGTCGCCAACCAGGTCCGCCTCTCCGACCTCCCCTGAGCACGCCGACGAGCTCCAGTTCCACCGTTGAGCGCCAGGAAGCTAGCCCGGCGGGCGGATGTCGGCCAGCGCCGCGGCGAAAGCGGAGCGGACGGCGACGATGGCGGGTCTGGCGACCGTCGCGCGGCGTACCGAGGTGAACAGTTCCCGGTAGGCGGGCCCTGGTAGATCGATCAGCCGGATGCCCGCGGTGTTGCCCGACCACACCAGGTCCGGCAGCAGACCAACGGCGTGGCCCGCGCGGATCAGGTGGATGTGAATCTCCAGATCGGCCGAGTCGAAGCGGATATCGGGCTCGAATCCCGCGGCCCTGCACTGCTGGATCGCCCAGTGCCGTGACGCCGTTCCCGCGGGCTCGAGCACCCAGCCGCGGTCGCTCGTCGCGGCGAGCTCGGTGAGGCCGCTGTGTTCGGCGACCGCGAGGCGGATCGTGTCGGTGCCGAGCACGACCCGGTCGAGCTGGTCACGGTGCGCGCGCGGATAGCCGGGGTACTGCTCGGCGAACGCCAAATCGAAACTGCGCGCTTCCAGTTCGGACAGGCCGGTCTCCGGCGGGACGACGGCGGCCTCGATCCGCAGGTTCGGATTCGTGGCCTGGAGGCGGGTCAGCGCCCGTGGCAGCAGCGCCCGGCCCGCCGTCTCCAGCGTGGCGATGCGGACGGTCTCCGCGATCGGCTTGCCGGCGGACAGCTCACTGCGGACCGCCTCCTCCAGCTCGATGACCTGCGCCGCGTACCGCGCGATCCGCTTGCCCTGCGGGGTCAGGCGCAGGCGACGACCGTCGGGTTCCAGCAGCGGTACGCCGATCTCGTCGGAGAGCTTCGCGAGCTGCTGGGAAACGCTCGACGGACTGAAGTTGAGCGTCTGGGCCACGGCGGTGATGGTGCCGCGCAGGTCGAGCTCGTGCAGCAGGCGGAGTCGATGAATGTCCCACATATCAACCTTTCGGATCTACCGAATCATATCGTTCGGTATTTGTTGATTTTCATTAACTATGTGAGGTGGAACACTATCGGGACAGCCGACCGGAAAACGACGTGTGAGCAGGAAGGACCGCGGCCATGAACGCATCGGGAAACGCTGCGACCGATATCGATGACGCACTGATCGGCGATGCCGTCGCCCGCGTGCGCCAGTGGCTCGACGCCAGCCGGGACGAGCCGGTCGACCCGGCGGCGAAACGGCTCGCGGGGGTACTGCGTGACCCGAACGGACTGGCGTTCACCGTCGGGTTCATCGACGGGGTGATCCGCCCCGAAGACGCCCGCATCGCCGCCAGGCACCTGTGGACCCTGGTCCCGATCATTCCCAAGTTCCTGCCGTTGCCGCTGCGCGCGGCGATCTGGCTCGGCGCGGTGGCGGGGCTCGTCGCGCCGCGGATCGTCGTCCCGATCGCGCGCGCCTGCCTGCGCCAGATGGTGCGGCACCTGATCGTCGACGCCTCCGACCGCAGGGTCGGCCGCGCGCTGCGGCGGATCCGCCGGGCGCAGCCGAACGCCCGGCTGAACCTCAACCTGCTCGGCGAGGCCATTCTCGGTCGGGAAGAGGCCGCGCGCCGCGTCGAGGGCACCCGGCGTCTGCTGGCCCGCGACGACGTCGACTACGTCTCGATCAAGGTCTCCTCCACTGTCGCCCCGCACAGTCCGTGGGCCTTCGAGCAGGCCGTCGCCGACGCGGTCGACGCGCTCGCCCCGCTCTACCGGCAGGCCAAAACGGCGCCGGACGGACCGAAGTTCATCAACCTCGACATGGAGGAGTACAAGGACCTCGACCTGACCATCGCGGTCTTCACGACCCTGCTGGAACGCCCCGAGTTCACCGATCTGGAGGCAGGCATCGTGCTGCAGGCCTACCTGCCCGACGCCTTCGCGGTGATGGTCCGGCTGCAGGAGTGGGCGAGCGCGCGGGTGGAGCGGGGTGGTGCGCCGATCAAGGTCCGCGTGGTGAAGGGCGCCAACCTGCCGATGGAGCGGGTCGACGCCGAGGTCCACGGCTGGCCGCTCGCGGTCTGGGGCAGCAAGCAGGAGTCCGACGCCTCCTACAAGGCGGTCCTCGACTACGCCCTTCGCCCCGAGCACACCCGCGCCGTGCGGATCGGCGTCGCGGGCCACAACCTGTTCGACATCGCGCTGGCCTGGCTGCTCGCCCAGCGCCGCGGCTGCACCGAGCACGTCGATATCGAGATGCTGCTCGGCATGGCCACCGCCCAGGCCGCCGCAGTGCGCAAGGACATCGGCTCGCTGCTGCTCTACACCCCGGTGGTGCATCCACGCGAATTCGACGTCGCCATCGCCTACCTGATCCGGCGGCTCGAGGAAGGCGCCTCCCAGGAGAACTTCATGTCGGCCGTCTTCGAATTGGACAGCGACCATGAGCTTTTCGAACGCGAACGGCAGCGCTTCCTCGCCGCGGTGCGCTCGATCCCGGCCGAGGCGCCCGCTCCGAACCGCGTGCAGAACCGCATCGAACCACCCGCCGTCGCGCCGACCACGACCTTCGTCAACACCCCCGACACCGACCTGTCCACCCCGGCGAACCGGCAGTGGGGCAGCGAGATCCGATCCAGGATGCGCGAGAGCACCCTCGGCGCGCACACCGTCGCGGCCGCCGAGATCACCACCTCCGAGCAGCTCGACGACATCATGGCCACCGCGCTCGACGCCGGCGGGCGCTGGCGCGAGCTCGGACCGGATCAGCGGGCCGAGATCCTGCACCGCGCGGGCGAGGTACTGCAGCAGCGGCGGGCCGACCTGCTCGAGGTGATGGGCTCCGAATGCGGCAAGGTCGCCGAACAGGGCGATCCCGAGGTGAGCGAGGCCATCGACTTCGCGCACTATTACGCCGAAGCGGGCCGCGAGCTCCACGCGGTCGACGGCGCGCGATTCACCCCCGTCCGGCTCACCGTGGTGACGCCGCCGTGGAACTTCCCCGTCGCCATCCCGGCCGGTTCCACCCTGGCGGCCCTCGCCGCGGGCTCCCCCGTGGTGATCAAGCCCGCCGACCCGTCGCGCCGCAGCGCCGCGGTGATGGTGGAGGCGCTGTGGGAAGCCGGTGTCCCCCGCGAGGTACTGCAGTTCGTGCAGCTCGACGAGAACAAGCTCGGCGCCGATCTCATCGCCCACCCCGCGGTGGAGCGAGTCGTGCTCACCGGCGCGTTCGAGACCGCGCAGCTGTTCCGTTCCATGCGACCCGATCTGCCGCTGCTCGCCGAGACCAGCGGCAAGAACGCGATCATCGTGACCCCGAGCGCCGATCTCGACCTCGCGGTCCGCGATGTCGTGAACTCGGCGTTCGGGCACGCGGGCCAGAAGTGTTCGGCGGCCTCGCTGGTGATCCTGGTCGGCTCGGTCGCCGAGTCGCCACGGTTCCGCCGACAGCTCGTCGACGCGGTGACCTCGCTGCACGTGGGGGCGCCATGGGAACCCGGCGCCCAGGTCGGGCCGCTGATCGGTCCGGCGGAGGGCAAACTGCGTTCGGCCCTGACCACCCTCGGCCCCGGCGAACGCTGGATCGTGACACCGCGTCCCCTCGACGACACCGGCGCGCTGTGGCGGCCTGGCGTGCGGGCGGGCGTCCGTCCCGGTTCGGAGTATCACCTGACCGAATACTTCGGCCCGGTGCTCGGCATCATGACCGCGAAGTCGCTCGACGATGCCGTCGAGCTGGTCAACCAGATCGACTACGGCCTCACCTCCGGGCTGCACTCGCTCGACGAGACCGAGATCCAGACCTGGCTGCGCACGGTGCAGGCGGGCAATCTCTACGTCAATCGCGGGATCACCGGCGCCATCGTGCAGCGGCAGCCGTTCGGCGGCTGGAAGAAGTCGTCGGTCGGCAACGGCGCCAAGGCGGGCGGCCCGAACTATCTGCTCGGCTTCGGCAGCTGGAGCGATGTGCCCGTCGAACCCGCCACCCCGACCGACGCCGTCGGCGCGCGCGTCCTGCGCGCGGCCCGCGACGCGGAGCTGCCCGCCGCCGACCTGGACTGGATCGCCGGCGCCGTCGGCACCGACATCACCGCCTGGCGCGCGGAATTCGGCGCCGCCCGCGACGCCACCGGGCTGAGCTGCGAACACAACGTGCTGCGCTATCACCCGGTGCCGGTGACCATTCGGTACGAGGGGACTCGCGTGGCCGAGCTGCTACGCGTCGCCGCGCTCGGTGCGCGAGCCGGAGCTCCGATGCTCGTCAGTACGGCCGATCCGCTGCCTACCGCGGTCGGTGACTACCTGGCCGAACTCGACGTGACGGTCACGCGGGAGGCGGTGGCGAGCTGGCGCAACCGGGTCGCGGAACTGGCCGTCGACGGCGGCCGGGTCCGGCTGATCGGGGCTGCCGCCAGCGAGGTCGTCGAGGCGACGAACGGCGCGCCCACCCTGGCGGTGTACGCCGGACCCGTCGTGTCGGCCGCCCGCGTCGAAGCGCTCACCTTCCTCCGCGAACAAGCGGTTTCGGTGACCGCCCACCGATTCGGAACACCGCACAGGTACGAAATTCCACCTGCCCCGCGACCCACCGAAATCGCGCGCAACAAGCCCGCGCGCACCGCCGACTCGAGTTACGGTATAAAACACCGAATCACCGATATCTTGCGAGCTCGTCCGAGTTTCGCGACATCGGCCGATCACCATCGAACATAGAGGTCACGATGTCCGACCGAAGCTTACAGATCAGCGCGCTTGCCATTTATTTCGTGGTGATGATCGCCATCGGCTACTACGCCTACCGCAAGACGACCGACCACGAGGGATACATGCTGGCAGGCCGCCAGTTGCCCTCCTGGGCAGCGGCTTTGAGTGCCGGAGCTTCAGATATGTCGGGCTGGCTGATCATGGGCCTGCCCGGCGCGATCTACGCGGCGGGCCTCATCGAAGCCTGGATCGCCATCGGCCTGACGGTCGGCGCCTACCTGAATTGGAAATTCGTTGCACCACGACTGCGCGCCTATACCGAAGTCGCGAACAATTCGATCACAATTCCGAGTTTCTTCGAAAACCGGCTGCACGACAATTCCCGTATGCTACGGGTCGCCTCCGGCGTTATCGTGCTGGTCTTCTTCACGTTCTACGTGTCGGCGATGATGGTCGCCGGTGGCGAATTCTTCAAGCAGGCGTTCGGCACCTCCTACCTCACCGGACTGCTGATCGTCGGCGCGGTGACGTTGTCCTACACCCTGATCGGCGGCTTCCTCGGCGCCTCGCTGACCGACGTCGTGCAGGGCGTGATGATGATGCTCGCGCTGCTCACCGTTCCCGTCGTCGCGATCTTCGCCGTTGGCGGGCTCGACGACACCGCCGCGGCGATCCGCGAGGTCGACCCGAACCGGCTGTCCTGGCTGGCGGGTGGTTCGCTCACCGCCGCGACGATCGTCGGCATCATCTCGGCCGCCGCCTGGGGCCTCGGCTACTTCGGGCAGCCACACATCATCGTGCGTTTCATGGCGATGCGCGGCGCCGCCTCGGCGAAATCGGCACGCCGGGTCGGCATGACCTGGATGGTGCTGTCGCTGATCGGCGCCGTGAGCTGCGGCCTTGTCGGCATCGCGTACTTCCAGAGCACCGACAACACCCTCGACAATCCGGAGAACGTCGTCCTTGCCATGTCACAACTGCTGCTGCCGCCGCTGATCGTCGGCTTCGTGTTCGCGGCGGTGCTCGCGGCCATCATGAGCACCGTGTCGAGCCAATTGCTGGTCAGCTCATCGGCTTTCGTCGAGGACCTGTACAAGATCCTGGGCCGCCCGACCGCCGACCGCACCCTCCTGCTGCTCGGGCGCGGATGCGTGCTGGCCGTCGCGCTCATCGCGGGCCTGCTCGCGATCAACCCGAGCGGAACGATCCTGGACCTGGTCGCCTTCGCCTGGGCCGGATTCGGCGCGTCCTTCGGCCCTGCCGTGCTGCTGTGCCTGTTCTGGCGCAAGATCACCAACTGGGGTGCGCTCGCGGGCATGGTCACCGGCGCGGTGGTGGTCGTGCTGTGGTCGGAGATCGGCCCGCAGATCTACGGGGTCACCATGTACGAGATCGTGCCGGGCTTCCTCGCGAATGTGCTTGTCGCGGTGGTCGTCAGCCTGCTGACCTACCAGCCGAACGAGGAGATCGAGCGGCAGTTCGACGCGGCCGTCGAACTGTCCAAGGCCACCTTGGTCCGCACCTCCTGACAGGAGACGGCACCGGAGGGCCGCTGACACGCGATGTGCCAGCGGCCCTCTCACGTCGGCGGCACACCTGTCAGGACACCGCCACCTCGGCCTCGCTTGCAGCACTGCGTATCCCGCGCAACAGCAACAGGGCGGCGACCACCAGCAGTGGCGCCGGGGTCGGCTCGACGATGATCGCGCATACAGCTCCCCAGGCGAGCACCGTCCACGCCAAGAAGGCGGGCGGGACGATGCCGTTGCTATTCATCCACAGCACGAGCGCCCCGACAATCGCCAGCGGCAGGCCGAAACCTCCTGGCACACCCCAGAATCCATTGACCTCAGGAGTGTCTTCCAACCAGCGACCCCACAGCTGGAAGGTCAGCCACTCGTCGAAATAGTCGACGCTGAAGACCAGGCCGAGAAGCAGATGCCCGGCACCGACGACGGCGAGAATGCCCCCTGCCCACGCGATCATCCGACTACCCGCAGGTACCACCATGTCCGACCCCTCCAAATCTATACGCGTGCGTACAAGAGCAACCGTATCGCCATTTATGCGGCGCCGTATAGACGAAGGGGACATGACTCGGGACACAGCGCCGACCACGCTCAGCTCACCGGGTCCCGGCGGTTGCCAGGCATCAACGGCCGGAGCACCGCCGCCACCGCGATGGCGAGCGATCGCCAGCACCGAACGCAACGACAGAACCTCGGTCAGCCCGGCCCGGATCCTGGCAAACAGGGCCGACCAGGGCTGCGGTTTTCAGAAACCACAGCGGCCCTCCCCGGGATTCACCAGAAAGGGCCGTCGACCTTGGAGCCGCCTAGGGGAATCGAACCCCTGACCTTTTCATTACGAGAAATCCAAGTAGCGCTCGTTCGTGTCAACGCGGTACGCGATGCTGTATCGCTCCTGCGCAGGTGAGCGCACCTTTTCGCACCCTGGCGTCAACGTTCGCACCGTGACGTCGACACGCATCGCAGACGACACAGTGCACGCACACGACACACATCCACACCGGCCGTCATAGTCGCGAGGCCAGGGCGCTGAAGTGCGGTGATAGGCAACTCTTATGGACTCGGCGCTCGTTCGTCTTAACGTTCTGCTGCGCGTCACCCAGGACGCCCCCGACGAAGGAGATCACGATGACCGCCCCCGCGAAGAAGACCACCACCGAGAAGCTCACCACCAAGCAGGTCGCCGAAGCGCTGGGCACCGACCCGAAGACACTGCGCGTGTTCCTGCGTGCATCGACCGACTACGAAGCCGTGGGCGCCGGGTCGCGCTACTCGTTCATCACGAAGGACGTCGGCCCGATGAAGACGCGATTCTCCAAGTGGGCCAAGGATCGCGAGGCCGCGAAGGTCGCCAAAGCCGAAGCCGCGAAGCAGGCGACCGAGGAACCCACACCCGACGCCGAGTAACGATCGTTTGACCTCTCAGCCCTGGCCATGTGCCGGGGCTTTGTGGTGGATGCCCTACCGCGCGCAACGTCACCCCCTAGGGGGGAACTCAGATTCAGGTAGGGGATCGGTGAAGTCGACCCAACGGTCATACTCACGGAGGACTTCGCCCAGATAGATCAGCTTCAAACGACCATCCTCGACCTCTGCGCGGATACTGGTGCCCGCTTCCAAGTAGCGACTACCGGCCACCAGTTCAGTACCCCCGTCGGGGAGGACAACCCGGATCACGCCCGTCCCCGCGAACTTCGCGGCCTCCAGGAAGTAGCGCTTATCCGCCTCATCCACTTGGGTGGCAAGCGGCCCGTTGGTGACGAAATACCGAACCGGATTCGACATACGGAGCTCCTAACGGGGCTGATACCTGGGCATTGCGGTACAACGGTGCAGCCTATAGGGCTAGCCCCTACCAGCGCATCCGCCCTCGGCGCGTCCGTGCAGCGCTGGCGAACGTCGACCATACGATCACTCGAGCGCGTACGTCACAGTCGCTCTGGAGACGAATCAGGGACGGATACGGTAGGTCATCGCGTCATGCGTCGCGCATCGGTGACGACCGGGAGCTCCATCGTCGCCTCAGAGGCCATTTCGAAGTAGGCGAAGCTGTGCCGTCCCGGTTGGCGGGGTGTGGAGCGATGGCGGCCCAGCATAAAGCCGAGCGCGAACGCCGCGACTACGGCGACACTGAAGGCGGCTACGACCATGATGACTCAGAGGTCAGAGCTACGGCCTTGCGGCACTATGGGTTTGCGGTTGCGATCATGGCTCTCCGCCGCAGTCAGCCATGCGTCGATGTCAGCCAACGAGCCGATGACCAGCACCCGGAACGGGCTTGCCAGCACGTATCCGTCAGCCGAGCGACCAATGCGCATCGACCGGCGTTCAGCCCGTCTGGTCAGTTCGTCCTTCATGGTCAGGACTCCTCATGTCGCGCAGATTGGCTCTGAGCCGGGTGAACGACCAAACGTCAAGCTCACCCGGCCCATTGCAGATGAACCTAAGAACCTGACTGCGAAAATCTGAACGATATTTCTCTAGATTTCTCGCTGGTACGATTTCTGTTGACTGGTTTCTCCGGGTATCTGACGATTAACGCATGGAAGAAATCACACGAAACGCCACAACAGAAGATCAACCCTTGCGCCTAACGTTCCTCGGTAAGAACACCCAGAACGGTGGAAGCCCAACGCTCTTCGCCACGAACCGAGGTACGTACGTCGTTCAGAGCTGGAAGGTCAAGGGGCACGATGACCGCGTGGAGATCCCGCATCGGCTACTTGCCCACACCCGCCCAGGAACCAGCGTCGGCACACCGTTGGAGGACACCGGACGTGGCACGTTCATCCTGACGGGTACTCCGGTGACGGACGTTGAGGCGTTGGCACAGATGAACACCCCGGACCACGAGACCAGCATCGAGGTTCCCGTAGGACAGGAGATTTGGATTCATGCAGCTACTCCAAGGTGAGGAAATCAACGACCTTCTCCGATCCTGCGAGCACAGCGCCTACCACCTCGAAGTGCTCGACACGTACGAGACGCCGGAGGAAGCCGAGCCGTTCGGCAAGTTTTTGGCCGGCGAGCCCGACGACTACGCATGGGGCACGGACTGGTGGAATCTGATTCGTGAGGTCACGAGCACGGGCCGAGAGGTTCGACGTGCCCGCGTCGTCACCGAGCCGCACACTGACTACACCCGGTGGGGCCTCGTTGTCTCAGAACAGAACATCGCTGTAGGCGAGGAAATCCGGTACCTGCCCCGACACCTGATCGACCCATCCGACCTGACTACGGATGACTTTTGGCTCCTCGATAACCGAGCGCTCGCGTTCACCGTCTTCGAGCCGTCAGGGCGCTACGTCGGATGGGGCATAAGCCACGACCCGGTGATAGTCGAACACGCACGGGCGGTGTGGAGTCGGGTGTGGGACAAGGCAGTCCCCCACGCTGAATACGTCAAGGCGTGACGACTACCGCGAAAGAGGCCCGCGAGGCGTTCGGTGAGCGCCTGCGCAACCTCCGCAAGGATGCAGGGCTGACCGGTAGGCAACTCTCCGAGCTTGCCGGTTGGCCCCCTTCCAAGGTCTCGAAGATCGAGTACGGCAGGCAGGTGCCGACAGACGATGACGTGCGCGTCTGGTGCATCCACACCCGCACCGCGGATCAAGTGCCCGACCTCATCGCCAACCTGCGCAACGTCGAAACCGCCTACCTCGAATGGCGACGGATGCGCTTGCCGCACAGGCAGAAACAGTCGATCGCCTCCGAGGCCAAAACGAGCCTCATGCGCTGGTATGAGCCCGTCCTTGTGCCAGGCTTGTTGCAGACGCCGCCCTACGCTGAGGCTCTGTTGCGGACCGTGCTCGACTTCTGCGACGAACCGGAGACCGAGATCGACGCGAGCCTTTCCGCGCGCCTCGAACGTCAGCAAGTCCTGTACCGAGGCAATCACCGCTTCTACTTCATGCTGGCGGAACAAGTTCTCCACACCCGCGTTGGCACCGCAGACACGATGCTCGAACAGATGGACCGATTGCTCACGGCGATGTCTCTACCTCGCGTCGTGCTGGGGATCGTCCCGTCGGCGCACACCTACACTGCGCCCACCAACAACTTCATCATGTTCGACACCCGCATGGTGCAGGTCGAGACCATCTCCGCTGAGCTGACGATCACCCAGCCCAGCGAAATCGCGTTGTACGACAAGGCATTCCACCGGCTCAAGGATCAAGCCATCCACGGACAGGATGCGCGCGCCATGATCGCAGCGGCTATGGCTGACCTGCGTTCTGATGACTGATCAGATGAGCGGTCCCACACCGCACGTCGGAGCCTGTGTGCGCAGATCGTGCGTAGGTGTCGGTAGCTGTCGATACGCTGTGCTCCATGACTTCTGATCAGACCGACGCAGCCGAGCCAACTCCCGACCGCCCAGAGATGCCGGACTTCACCACGACTGTGGATTGGCACGCAGCGCCCGATACCTGCCTTCAGCTGATGGCGGACTACGCCCGCGACAAGGGGGCGCTTTCCGGGATGGTGACCCTGTACATGCCCTGGGGTATCGCAACAGGGTTGGTCATCTCAGGTAAGGAATTCTTCGAGAACGCGGCGCAACGTGCGCGGGACTTTGCAGCCACCTCCGGGGACGAGATGCAGGCCAAGGTCGCGGAACTGTACGCATCGGCCATGTTCGACCCGTTTGCCGCAGCCGACGTCAACAAGTCGATGGATGACGAGCTTCACCAAGGACACCGCACCACCACCAAAATCCACCTCAAGAATGCACGGTGCTTGATGGCCGGGACGCAGCAAACGATTACGCATGACTACCTGCGGATACAGCTTGGCCAGGTAACTGCGTGGGCACCGGGCTCTCTGGATATCTGACCGTCAGGCGTCGTACTTTTCGAGTAGCCAAGTAGCCCGTCCGCACAACCGCTCGACCGACATTTGCGCAACGCTCATCCCAGATGCACGTAGCAGATCCTCAAGGCGATTCTCACGCATCCGCGCACGTTGCGCGATGAATCCATGCACGCGACGATCACGAGACGCCAGAACGTCTACTGGGAGCCCGCCCACGAGCGGATCGCGTACGCGCACAGCGGCAGCGTCCTCGCGCGCCTTACGGATGTCATGTCGGACAAGGCGATTCGTGCTGTACCCGAGTGCTTCGCGTATCTCGTCCACACCCGCCCCGCGTTCGCGCATCGCAAGGGCTTTCGCACGGCGCTTCCTGACCTCGGCACGCTCGACCATCTGTTCCTCCTCATCTGGTAGCAACGAGAAAGCCCCCTGACAGGTGAATGGGGAAACAAGCCCTGTCAGGGGGCTGGGCGGAATGTCGGCTGCTCGACATCCCAGGTCTATTCGTCGTCCTCGTCGTCCAGGTCTTCGTCGCCGTCCTCATATTCCGGCTCGTCCTCGTCGGCGTCGGACAACTCAGTGGGTCGCTCGGCCTGTCCGCCAACCTCGATAAGCCACAGATCGACAGCGTTGCCGTCATCATCAGCCGTGGGCTTGGCGTCGAGAGCCTGGAATCGCGCCTGGCGGTTCAGCAGCGCTGTCAGGGAATCCATCGCCTTCGCCCGATCGCGTGCGTCTACGTCGGGGTTCAGAATCAGCTTCATAGCCACTCGCTGCGCGCGGTCGAGACGACCCATCGCCAGGGCCAACAGCTGTTGCTTCTCCTCGAAGTCCTGAGCCCAATACGCCTTGAGCCCGTCGCGCACTTCCTCACGGGTGTACTTGAGCGAGTTGTATCCACACGCCACCCTGATTTCGGCGTAACTCGCGCCCTCGATCTTCATCCGTACGGCCTTGGCCCGGCGTGCCTTCGCACCCGCGACGTTGCCTCGTCCGGTTCCCATCGTCTTTCCCCTTTCGTGTTGGGTGTGCCCCGTGGGCGGCGTCACGGGAGCACGGTCTTACTCGCTTTCCAGCGCTTCGTTCAGCATCCGGTCGCGCATCTCGATACCGACCTGCTTCAGGTTGGTCCCCGACGGAAGCGAACGAAGCTCTTCCCGGCGCTCGGGGGTGTGAAGCACGTGGGAGACGGCCTTGCCGCGCCCTGGCACAAATCCGCGCTTGCCTTCCTCCACCGCGAGTTTGATGTAGTCCCCGCTCACGAACTGAGTCCTCCACCGCTCCGCATCTTCACGAACGGGCGCGTGGTGGGGAATCGGCGCTCCTGTCCGAGGATGGTTGTTCAGGCCCAGCCGAGCGGCCTTCGCCTTGATGTCGGACTGCTTCTTGTGGTGTTCCTCCACAAGCGTGTGGAGATCCGCAACCGCAACGACCAGAGCGGCATACGCCTCGCGCAGGGGATCGACGTCCGTGGTCATGAATTCCTCGTACTCCTTTAGGAATTCAGCCACCTTGGCCCGGTGTTCAGCGGCGGCCTTCTCCTTGACCTCGCGTTCTGCGGCCTGCGCCTGGAGTACGGCCAGTTCGTCAGCCCCGCGAGCATTCGCGAGGTCGGCAGGCTTCACCTTGGTATCTCCCGCAATGACGCGGGCCTTCAACTCTTCGAGAACGGACATTTGATTTCCCCTTTCGGTGGCAGCGGCTCTACCCGCTGAGTTGATGTGTTCAGTCGTTCAGGGACTCACCGAATCGCTTGCGCACCTTGCCATTGCGGCGACAGCGCTATCCGCGAGCATCGGTCGATCCTTACCCACACCCGCTATCGCGATGCGTGAGCCTTACGCCGCACTGGCGGGATACTTCTTCTTGCCGCTCAGCACGTCGACCAAGCGGCCTTCCTTCTGAGCCTTGACGATTTCCTCGGGCGTCATCTTCGCGAGATCAGCCCGTGTCAATTGCTTCTTTTCCATTTCCTTTTCCCCTTCCCCAGCGGTCCTACCCGCTGACGTTTACCACTGACGATGGATCGCCCTCGGTGTCAGCGAAAGGCGACCTCACGATTTCGAGCCTTGGCAACCGGACTCAACGGGCACATCTCGTCGTGCCACAGCATGTAGACCATTTCGTTCGGCGGCTTCGAAAGGTCCAGGCTCAGCGCCGGATTGGAGCAGTCCGGACAGAAGTCGTCAGCGTGACCGAGGAACAGGCAATCCATCCCCTCGACCCGATAGGCCACATCCGTCGACTTCGGCAATCTCAGGTCCAGATCGAATACTCGATGGGCGCGAACCTTCATTTGACTTTCCTTCCGGGTTTCCTCCGAATGACGCGCGGCGGCACGCGCCATTGACAGGATGATTACATAAAGATAATCGAATCCAAACCCCTGAGTTTTCCTAACTCGCAGGCAGGCGCGACGACAGGCGATCGTTCACCGAAATTGATGGGTTCGGAATTTAAGCCTTTCCGCCAAGATCTGACATTGGCGCACGCATAAAGCCACCATTTCCCACACCCCCGTTACGCAATTCGGCTGACATAGCCTCTCGCGCACGTCGTCGCCGACATCACGCGCCGAGCAGGCGCACATAGTGAGCGCCAGCAGGTCCGTACAGCGCCTGTAATACCGTGGCGCGATAAATCACACGGTCGCATCGTTCACAGACGTCATATCGCCCGCTACACCAGTTGAATCGGACCCACGCACAGTCTCATCACACAGCGCCCTTCCTGTGCATGAGTCCCACTCATCTAATGATTAGTTAGACGACACAGCCGGCACTGAGGACCGAACTTCGATGCCGTTTGGACGTAAGCAGACTCGACATAATGTTGGCTAGATGTAATACTAGCGACTATGCCCACAATGACTGAAATGGAAGAACGCGAGATTCGCCAGTATGTGACTTCCCAAACACCGCCGGAATCCGAGGATGAAGTTTCGTTAGTTCAAAAGGTTGGCCGACGTAGAGTCCTGCGTCAGAGTCATGACCTTTACGACGTTTGGATGTCGAGTGGCCAGCGATGGTGGGTCATCACGAACATGACCAATCTATACGCACAGGAAGACTTCAAAAGTCTTGATCAGGTTTTCACATACCACCTTGGCCTTAACCTCGTTCTTCAGGAGCAATTCAATGTTGAGCCAAACGATGAACAGGTGGAACACGTTGCCAAGTCGTGGCGTCGGTACGCGGGGGCGGTTGATGCGATGGCAGAAGCGGAAGAGTCCGAGGATTTTCAGGCCGTAGGCATACGTTGCCGTGAGGCTGTGTTGGCATTAGTCCGCGAGAACATGAATGCGGATTGGGTTCACTTTGAGGGAGAACGACCACAAGTGGCTAACGCCAAGGCGTGGTTCGGAATCTTCGCGAACAGCCTTACGGCGAATAGCAAACCTCGCGCCTACCTCAAAGCACTTGCAGATAAGACGTGGGATCTAACCGTGTGGTTACAGCACTACGCTAAGGCTTCCGAATTGGATGCCGAGATAGTTCTTGGCGCAACTCAACAACTCATGAGACTTTTTACGCTGTTGCGCATCCGTCACGATCAGGCTGAGATGCAACGGTGCCCGGCCTGCGACTCATACCAAGTTGTGGAAGAAAGCAGTGGTGCCGTCGAGCGCGAAGGCCATTTCGGTACACTACTCCACGATGAATGTGTCTCATGCGGGTGGAAGTCCGAGCAAAAATTCGACCAATGGCCCGTTGACAGGCTAAAGCGGCTGATCGACTACGCAACTGGGACGTGGAGCCCTCCGAAAAAATCGATGGCGGATCTTGAAATCACAGATGATGCCGAGGCGGACGGTAACGTCAGATAATTACCATGACTGCACTTTATTGCCGTTCAATCGAGCTTCACCCGAACGATGGTGTGATCACCTTTGCACATATGCCCGCAGGCGTAGCGGTCGATCTGTTCCTCAAAGAACTCCGCGAGTTTGCGGGTCTTGTGCAAACTAACCGTTGGAACTCCACACCACGCGATGAGCGCATACGGACCCTCGCCCTGTATCCACACCGCCCGTGGAATTACACACTTCATGAATGCCCTAGCTGTGCGATGTACCCGCCCGCACCTATGACGGCTGTACACCTTCGTAAGGTCGATCTCGATAGTCGGCATTGCCTTTTCCCTTTCTCGCGTAGGTAACCCTCTTTAATCTGTGAGCGTTATCGGTTTCTTCACTTTTTCGCGCGAAACGTCTTACTCGCGTCATGTCATGCGCATCACATGGGAGCGCAGACTGCGTACGTGTCACGCGCGAACCCGGTGTATGACTGTAAATGTGTAAAACGACAGACCTGTCTTGCTTTCAAAATTACAGAAGGTTCTATTTACACTTTTACACCGATACGTCGCGCATGACGTGACGCACGCGCATAATGCGCCCGCACGCCTCATGCGCGCATCACGCACGCGAGTAGGTGTTGCCCTTCCTGACGACCAGCCCGTCGTCCCGAAGTCGACTCAGTGTGGTTGAGACGTTGCCAGGCGACATCTGATCGCCAGCCTCGATGATTCGGGTGTGGACCTCGTGCGCGGTCAAGGTATCGAAACCCAACGCCTTCAAGACCTTTCCTTTCGCTGTCCCCTTCGCCTCTTCCAGTTCGATCTCGTCGGCGATCCGCCAACGCCCGTCCTCGAACAAGACGTTCCAGTCGTTGCCCTCCATCTCGCGAGCTACGAGAAGCATTCGCCCCTCGGGCTTGTTCCTGGCGCGGCGCAAGATGATCAGCACGTCAGCCGCAGCGGTGAGGCCCTTGGTACCCGAGATGGAATCTACGAAGTCGTCCGACTCCGCCTTGCGGTCGTGGTGGGCAACAGCGATAGCGCAACGGTGCTTGTGCGCGAGGTCCGACAACTGCTTAGCCGGTCCGTAGTCGGCGGCGAACGGATCGCTTGACTTCGACCGGGGCTCACCCTTGAAGGCTGCCAAGGTATCGACCACGACCAGCGTGCAGTCCGGGTGTTCCGTCAGCCAGTCATCCAGCGCCTCGATACCACCGTCGTTCATGCTGTCCCACTCGGTCTTGAAGTGGATCTGATGAATGGGCTTGGGTGCGTTAGTCGCAGTAAGTACCTTGACCCGTGACTGGATGCTTCGTCCGCCACCGCCTTCGAGGTTCAGATACAACACCTCTCCGGGCGCGGTGTGGATGCTCCCGAACGCAGGCACGCCCTGGGCTACGGAGAGCGCCAGTTCCAGCAGCCAGAACGACTTACCTGTCTTCGGGGACGCGACGATCAGCGCAAGGCCCTCGGTGACCAAGCCCTCTGCAATGAACCTGAGAGCCGGGAACGTAACCCGCATCAGCTCATCGAGCGTCCAGCCTTCGGCGCGGTCAGCTTTGGGCTTCTTCTGAGGTACGTCCGCCTCAGCAGCTACAGCGGCAATTGCCCTCGGCCACATGCGCGTAACGTCGCCGAGCATCTTTGCTTCGCTGCCGTCGTACTTCTCCCGCGCACGTTCGGTGCTCCTTGCGTGCCAGAGGATGCCCGCGGCTGTGTCGATGTCCAACTCGGCCCGGACGCATACCTTCATCACGGCGAACGCAGCCCCTGATCGGTCGCTCGCGTTGTCGGCCGCGTCGCGCAGGTCTCGGTACAGCGCGCCCTTGAGCAGGCCACGCGCGGGCTTCGGCGCACTTGCCGCGACATCTGTAGATACGGTCGGTGCTGCCACCTCGGGTGCATACTCGGCGAACAACGCCTCCAACTCGGCCCTAGACCAACGCTTCTCGTCCTCTACCCTGACGACCGACACGGGGCGCCCATCGGCGGGATAGTCGGGCTTGAAGCGCTGAGACTCCGGCATGGTGAGCCAGTTGTATTCGTTGAACTTGGCGTCTGCGTTCAGCGCAGAGGCAAGCCACTGATTCAGGTGTCGGAACTCGTCCGCGTCAGCCATCGGCGCATCGAGCAGAACCCGAATGTGCATACGCTGCCTGCCATCTGGTCCCACACCGCCCGAGTGCGTGACGACGCAGCCCTTCCGCATGAGCTTCCGCAACAGCTCCCGATTGATCGGCTTGCCGGGCTTCTCGTCCAGGTCCGACCAGAGGCACCAGAACTTAAGAGGCGAGTAATTGCCCCTGCCCAATGGCTTGGGTTCTGCCTTCACTGCCGACGCCGGCCAAAGGGCAGAGTTCAAGAAGCTGTTGAGTCCGGCCTTCTCGTTTCGCTGCGACCATGCGACGAGTTCCCGTCGCCCTCTGACCGTGTTCGAGAAGAACGATGCCTTGCCAACGGGCTTGTTGTACTGGTCGCCCGGTGTGGAGCAACCAGCGATCGCGGCTATCGCTCCCTTGCCCGTGCGTCCGAAGATCGCGGATAGCGTCCCGTGGGCAATCGCGGCACGGTCGAACCTGAACCGCATGAACATTGGCTTCTCTTCCTGTGTCATCTCGTTGCTTCCTGTTCTGCGCGTCGGACGCGCTCCGCCAATCGCCGCTTGCGTTCGCAGTAGAGCCGCCCTAACGGCCCGTGTCGGCAGTCGATGTGATCGAGGTCCACGGGTGGAGGGGCGAACAGCTCCGGGTACCTGATCCGGTCCCGTGGGTCCTCCACGTCCGGCTCGTCGAACTCCGGCGCGGCTATCGGGTTCGCGCAGTCCTCGGCGTGGTCGATCTCGACGGCCCAGCTACGCGGACTCTCGAGCAGATCGGCCTTACCTCCACACGCCGGACACACGAACAGCGCGGCGAATTCCAGCGCCGACACTGGCGGTTCCGTCACTCCTTGCAGCGGAGGCGGTTCGTATCTGCGGCGTCTCATCCTCGCCCCGCTCCGGGCCGGTGTGGATAGATCAGATACAACGCCAGACCTATGGGGAGCGCTGCGGCGTAAGGCCATTCGTTCGCCTGGTCGCCCGGTACAGCGACAATCGCGAGCACGTAATCGAGCACGGCGTTACCCAGCATCGGTACCACCGCCCAGCAGACGCCGTGAGCGCCTGGCACCGTCGTTCGCGTGTGATTCGTTGTCGGCGCGCATGTCAGGCCACACCGAGCAACTGAGCGATGGCGATGATGTCGGCACCGTCGTAGACACGCCCGGCGTATCGATAGGGCTTACCCGCGTGAATTGGCTTGCCGCCCTTCGTCTTCACACACGATGAGATGCCCGGTTCTTCACTCGACGTAGACGCCGGTGTGTGTGGACGGCGATCGGGCTCCACACCCAGCCATTTCACAATCGCCGCAGTGGAATAGCGCGGGTGTGCACCGATCGGGATGGCCTTGATACCGGCCTCTTCGAGCATCGGCCTAACGAGGTTGTACGACAGCCCGAACATGCGGGACAGCTCAGCCGCGCTGTACATCGGCTTTGCCATCAGCCGTTCTTCGAGCTCGGTCGTGTCGTAGTCCCCGACTGATCGCAGAACCTCGATGGTGGAGAAGCGCCTGGTGCTGTTGATCCGGTACGTCCTGAGACCCACCCGACCTTCGCTGAGTAGAAGGTAAACCCGCTGCTTCGTCAGTCCCAGCAAGGCCGCCAACGCCGGAACTCCCAGCATCAACGGCTGATCGTCTACTTCCTCTTGTGTGAGCTGTTTCTGTCCTTCTCTGACGTTCATGCCCATCTTCAAAAACACCTTCCTACCTGCTGTTTTCATGTTGTGTCGCCATCAACAATGCACACGGCGCGATTGAAAGTCAATATGTAGCGTTTGCGTCCGGTTACAGGAACGGTGTACAGTTCCCCCTAAGACGCGACGGCAGCCACAAGGAGGATGGATTGAAGATCGAACGCATAGTGGGTGAGCGAATCCGCATCGCTCGTGAAGCCATGGGCTACTCACAGCCCGAGTTGGGGCGACGTGTCGGCGAAGCGCTCGACAAGGCGTACCCACGACAAGCCATATCCGCAGCGGAGCGGGGCGAACGTGCCTTCACCGCAAGCGAGCTGTTCGTATTCGCTCAGATCCTGCGCGTGCCGGTCGGCTCATTCTTCACCCCGCCGAGCGGTGTGGATGAGATCGCAATCTCTTCCGGCACAAAGTATCCAGCGAGCAGCCTCGATGACTTGCACATCCCGGGTAATCCAGCAAAGGAGGTCGCGTACGACATCGGGCGTGTGGTCGATGAACTGACAGAAGCGAATTCGCGCCGGGCTGACGAGGTCGCCCGTGACCGCCGCACGCTGACCACTCTCCACAGCCAGCTCATCGAGCTACAGAACGCGCTTCCAGAGGGCAGTGAGTGACGACACCACACGAGCACACGCACCGAATCCCGACAGACGCCTACGCGCCTCCTAGACACTCGAAATCGACTGAAGGACAACGACAGTGACATCCATCGCGCAGGTTCCGCGCCAACTTCAAACCCGAATCGTCAACCGCCTCGTTCAGTCGGTATTGATTCATCACGTGGGCCGGGAACGACCCTCCATTGACTACTACGAACTTCCGCCAGACTTCCGGGCGAAGCTCTTCCGTACATGGCTCGAAGAGAAGTTGCCGACCGCGCGGTCCCTCGTCAGGTATGAGCCCAGCCGTACAGAAGAGCACGCATACGCGGTACAGCCGTTCGACTCCATCACCGACGCCGGAGACACGTGGTCGATCGAATGCGGCTACGGGACCTGCGCAGTCCCGAAGGATGGCACAGACGATGACGACTACGTCGTTTTCTGCGTGAGGCGCCCCCGACGCGGAGGCCGACAAGAGACTTCCTATTTCAGGCAATGGCTCGCACAGCGCGGTATCGACGCCTGACTCCACACCCCCCCCGATGGGCCCTGCGCGATGCGTGGGGCTCGTCGCATTTCTCCACCAAGAAGGGCAAGAAAATGGCAGGAACCGGATACGTCCATCGTCGGTGTGGCTGTACGGAAGTAGGCCCGGACGGTAAGCGCCGTCAGCTGGGGCAGAAGTGCCCGAAGCTCAAGCGTCCCAACGGGAACTGGGCGAATCATGGCACCTGGGCGTTCTCGCTCGGCGTCACCGTGGCTGGCAAGCGGAAGAACGTCACGCGCTCGGGATTCTCGACCAAGGACGAAGCACAGGCCGCCCTCGATGAACTGCGCGCCAAGGCGAATCGGGGTGTGGTCGTCACCGAGCGTCAGACCGTCGCGGAGTACATGGAGACCTGGCTCAAGGGCAAGGCGCACGAACTGAAGGGCAACACCCACGACCACTACACCCGGTACTCCGTGCGATGGGGGCTGTACATCGGTCGAGTGAAGCTGGACGACCTTCGCGTCCATCACCTCACCGCGGCTTTCGAGCACATCGAGGAACGCAACGAAGAGATCCGGCGCGGCAAGATCAAGGCTCGCGTCACCGGACCGTCTGCCATGCAACGAATGCGCGCGATGCTCCGTAGCTGCCTCAGCGATGCCCTGCGTGAGGGTCTCGTCACAGTGAACGTCGCCAAGCTCGTCAAGCTCCCATCAGGCAAGCCACCCAAGGCGCTCGTCTGGACCAAGGCACGCGAAAAGGCTTGGCGTGACGCCATTGCCAAGCTCATCGAAGAAGGCCGGACCCCGAGGCAGGCACGACGTGAAGCGCCCACACCCTCCACGGTCATGGTCTGGCGTGCCGATCACCTGGGCGCATTCCTCGATGCCGTCGAAGGTGACCGCCTCTACGCCCTCTGGCACATCCTGGGTACGCGCGGTCTTCGTCGTGGCGAATCGCTCGGCTTGGACTGGCCGGATATCGACTGGGACAACAAGGCCGTGACGATCGAAAGTCAGTTGGTGCATAGCCCGTCCGGCGTCATCGAGGACACGCCCAAGTCAGATGCTGGCGACCGCACCGTAGCCCTCGGCACCACGAACGATTCGCTCCTGAAGGCGTACCGCGCTGCGCAGAAACGCGAACGGCTGGAGTGGGGCGAGGCGTACACCAAGACTGACCGAATCTTCACCCGCGAGGATGGGCGCGACTTGGACCCGAACCAGTTCACCAAGCTGTTCAAGCGCCTTGCCGCAGCCGCCGACCTGCCACCGATCCGGCTGCACGATGTTCGCCACACCGCCGGGTCGCTCATGATCGCGTCGGGCTCCGATCCGAAGACCGTTCAAGAGACCTTGGGGCACGCCGACATGAAGCTGACGATGGAGGTCTACGTTTCCATGTTCGAGGACGTGGCCCAGACATCCGCCGACAACGTGACCGCGTTCATCCCGAGGACGCGCAAGAGCGTCTAGGTTCGTCCGTACGCGCCCGCACGTTCGTACCGACACACACTGTCGCGCGAGTTATGCACAGATGCTCACAGACACGCTCAGCGCGGCATCTCCTCCGGTCAAACCCACATTCTTATGATTCGCGCCATGACCGCGCAATGGTGGACCGCAGCGAACCCGATGCTGGCATTCCGGGATCGAGCCAAGATCGAGGACCCGTCAAAGCTCATCGCCGACGCGATACGGGCGGGTGTGGATTTCAGTCGTCTCGCCGCCCCAACCAAGCAGGATCGGCAGTCTCTCCGAGCGCTCAAGCTCGCAGTTTCCGCCACCCGGCGCGTGCAGGCGCTGGGCAGTCCTCGAACGCCTGTTCAGTGACGCCGACACGCATACTGCACGCACATCGAATCTTCGTTCGACCAGCAAAAAGGTCCCTGACACACGTTGTGCATGTCAGAGACCCTTTTCGTGGAGCCGCCTGGGGGAATCGAACCCCCGACCTTTTCATTACGAGTGAAGCGCTCTACCGACTGAGCTAAGGCGGCGTGCCGTCAGGCGTCGAGAGTCTATCGCGGGTGGGGGCAGAACGCGAAAACGGGTGGTCAGGTGGAGCGGGCGGCGATGAGGGTGGCGACCATGGCGGCGACGGCGAAGCGGGGTTTGACGTTCAGGTCGAGGGCTTCGCGGCATTCGAGGACGGCGTCGATGCTGCGGAGCAGGCCCTCGGGGCGGACCTTGGTGGCGAGGTCGGTAATCTCGTCGGCCATGTCGGGGTGTGTGAGGGTGATGGGGACGCCGCGGCCCGCGAAGCGCATCGCGAGGGCGTCGCGGTACATGCCGGCTACGTCGATGAGGGCGCGGTCCAGGGCATCGCGGCCGGTGCGGGTGGCGCGCGACTTCTGGCGGCGTTCCAGTTCCTTCAGCACGCCTGCCGAGCCGCGGGTGGCCGAAGCCGCGCCTTTGCCGGTGCCGCCGGCGCCGAGAGCGGTGGCGAGTTCGTCGCGTTCGCGGTCGTCGCGTTCGGCGCTCATCTGCTTGGCTTCGTCGTCGGCCGACTTGACCAGCGCGTCGGCGGCGGCGTAGGCCGCGCCTGGCCGCTCCGTCGCGCCGACCAGGGCCAGCGCGCGCTGACGGCGGCCGCGGGCGTCCTCGTCGGTCGCCAGCCGTCTGGCCCGGCCGACGTGTCCGCCGCTCACCGAGGCCGCCCACTCGGCGGTCTTGGCGTCGAGCTGGTCGCGTTCGCGCAGCACCTGCGCGATGGCGGGCACCGACGGTGTCACCAGGTGGACATGCCGGCAGCGCGAGCGCAGGGTGACGGAAATGTCCTCGGGATCTACCGACGGCGCACACAGCAGGAACACCGTGCGGTCCGGCGGCTCCTCCACGACCTTCAGCAGCACATTGCCCGCTGCCTCGGTGAGCCGGTCGGCGTCCTCGACCACCACCACCTGCCAGCGGCCCGTGCTCGGGCGGCGCGAGGCCACCTGCACGATCTCGCGCATCTCCTTGGTGCTGATACTCAGGCCCTCGGGGACGACGCGGCGCACGTCGCCGTGGGTACCGGCCATGGTCGTCGTGCACGCATGACATTTCCCGCAGCCGACGGTCTCGGGGTCGGTGCACTGCAGCGCGGCGGCGAAGCACAGCGCGGCGACCGACCGGCCCGACCCCGGCGGCCCGGTGAACAGCCACGAATGCGTCATCGCGCCGGTGACCACCCCGGCCCGCGCCGCCGTCGCGGCAGCGGTCAGCTCGGCCTCGACCACGTCCTGGCCGACCAGTCGATCGAAGACTCCTGCCACGCGCTACACCCTAGCCGCGAGGTCCGACAGCGATCCCGGATACCACCGCTGCGGTGCCCGCGCTGACCGTTCACAAACCCGTCGATCTGTCGTGATAGGGACGCTCGGCAGCTCGAGTGGTTGCGCAGCGTGGCCCAGTCCGACCAGTCCGATTCGAACTGCGTAGCGTGCCGACCGGCGAGTCCGCTTCGGCACCAGCGGACTTCATCGCAATCCGCCAGGCGACGCGCAGGCTGCGTACCGACTCGATCAATCCCCTTCGGTACCAGCGGACTTCGCCGCCGTCTTCTTGGCGGGCACCTTCTTGGCCGCGGTCTTCTTCGCCGCGGTCTTCTTGGCCGCCGTCTTGGTGGCGGTCTTCGTCGCGGTGGACTTGGCCGCGGTCTTCTTCGCCGGCGCCTTCTTGGCCGTCTTCTTCGCGGGCGTCTTCTTCGCCGCCTTCTTCACCGGACCGCGCGCCCGGCGATCGGCGAGCAGCTCGGAGGCACGCTCGTCGGTGATCGACTCGACCTCGTCACCCTTGCGCAGGCTGGCATTGGTCTCACCGTCGGTGACATACGGTCCGAAGCGTCCGTCCTTGATCACCATCGGCTTTCCCGTGGCCGAGTCGTTGCCGAGTTCCCGCAGCGGCGCCGCGCTGGCCGCCTGCCGCCCGCGCCGCTTCGGCTCGGCATAGAGCTTCAGCGCCTCGTCGAGGGTGACGCTGAACAGCTGGTCCTCGGTCGCCAGCGACCGCGAATCGGTGCCCTTCTTCAGATACGGGCCGTAGCGCCCGTTCTGCGCGGTGATCTCTTCGCCGGAGGTGGGATCGTTGCCGACCACACGCGGCAGCGACAGCAGCTTGAGCGCGTCGTCGAGGGTGATGGTCGCCAGATCCATCGACTTGAACAACGACCCGGTGCGCGGCTTGACCTCGGCGGCCTTCTTGGCCGTCTTCTTCGCCGGTGCCGCGGCCGGATCGGGCGCGGGCGGATCGGGCAGCACCTCGGTGACGTACGGGCCGAAACGTCCCTCCTTGGCGACGATCTCGTTGCCGGACACCGGATCGACACCGAGCGAACGGCCCTCCTGCGGCGTCGCGAACAGCTTCTCGGCGACCTCGGGGGTCAGCTCGTCCGGCGGCAGATCGTCGGGCAGGTTCGCGCGCTGGGAGACCGGATCACCGTCCGGGTCATCGGGATTGACGACCATACGCTCCAGGTACGGACCGAACCGGCCGACCCGGACCACCACATCGCGGCCCTGGTCGTCGACGAACATCTTGATCGAGTTCACTTCGCGGGCGTCGATGTCGTCGAGTTGCTCGCCGACCATCTTCTTCAGACCACCCGACCGCGCAACCGATCCCTCGGCGCCGTGATCGCCACCGAAGTAGAAGCTGGACAACCAGTTTCCGCGCTGTTCACGGCCACCGGCGATGGCGTCGAGATCGTCTTCCATGGCCGCGGTGAAGTCGAAGTCGACCAACCTGCCGAAGTACGCCTCCAGCAAACCGACCACCGCGAACGCCACCCACGACGGCACCAGCGCGCTGCCGCGCTTGTACACGTAGCCACGGTCGAGGATCGTCTTGATGATCGAGGAATACGTCGAGGGACGGCCGATGCCGAGCTCCTCGAGCGTCTTGATCAGCGACGCTTCGGTATAGCGCGCTGGTGGATTGGTGCTGTGCCCGTCCGGCGTGAGCTCGACCGCCGTGACGCCCTGCCCCTCTTCCAGCGCGGGCAAACGGGATTCGGCGTCATCGGACTGACCGCCCGCCTCCTCGTCGACACTCTCCACATAGGCCTTGAGGAAGCCAGGGAAGGTGATGGTGCGGCCCGAAGACGAGAACACACATTCCTCGCCGGTCCGCGCGGTGCCGGTGATCCGCAGGGTCAGTGTGGTGCCTCGGGCGTCGGCCATCTGCGAGGCCACGGTGCGCTGCCAGATCAGCTCATAGAGCCGGAACTCGTCCTGGTCGACCTTGGACGCCAGCTGGCCCGGCGTCATGAAGGTGTCACCCGACGGGCGGATCGCCTCGTGCGCTTCCTGCGCGTTCTTGACCTTGCGGGTGTACTGCCGTGGCGTCGGCGAGACGTACTCCGCGCCGTAGAGCTGCGTGGCCTGCGAACGCGCGGCGGCGATGGCCGACTCCGACAGCGTGGTCGAGTCGGTACGCATGTAGGTGATGTAGCCGTTCTCGTACAGCCGCTGCGCAACCCGCATCGTGCGCTCGGAGGAGAAGCGCAGCTTGCGGCCCGCCTCCTGCTGCAGCGTGGAGGTCATGAACGGCGGATACGGCTTGCGCGAGTACGGCTTGGCCTCGGCGGAGGAAACCACCAGGTCGGCACCGTCGAGCGCCTCGGCGAGGCGGCGCGCGTACGCCTCGTCGAGCACAACGACTCCGGAGGCGGTCTTGAGCTGACCGTCGGAGCCGAAGTCACGGCCGGAGGCGACGCGGTCGCCCTGGACCTGCACCAGGCGAGCACCGAAGGTACGCGGGTTGGCCGAATCGGAGTTCTCGTCGACGCCCGCGTCGAGCTTGGCGGCGATGTCCCAGTACTCGGCCGACCGGAAGGCCATCCGCTCGCGCTCCCGCTGCACGATGACGCGGGTAGCGACCGACTGCACGCGGCCTGCCGAGAGCCGCGGCATGACCTTCTTCCACAGCACCGGGCTCACTTCGTAACCGTAGAGCCGGTCCAGGATGCGGCGGGTTTCCTGGGCATCGACCAGGTCGTTGTCGAGGTCGCGCGTGTCGGCCGCGGCGGCGAGGATGGCGGGCTCGGTGATCTCGTGGAAGACCATCCGGCGGACCGGCACCTTCGGCTTGAGCGTCTCGAGCAGATGCCACGCGATGGCCTCGCCCTCGCGGTCGGGGTCGGTGGCGAGGTAGAGCTCGTCGGCGTCGGCCAGCAGGCTCTTGAGCTCGGAGACCTTGGCCTTCTTGTCCGGGCTGACCACATAGATCGGCTCGAAGTCGTGGTCGACGTCGACGCCGAGGCGCGCCCAGGACTGCCCCTTGTATTTGGCGGGAACGTCGGCCGCGCCGCGCGGCAGGTCGCGGATGTGGCCCACCGAGGCTTCGACCGTGTAGTTGCGACCCAGGTAGGGCGCGATCTTACGGGCCTTCGTCGGGGACTCGACGATCACGAGACGACGCAGGGGACGCCCCTGGTCGGCTGAACTGCGGTCTCGTGTTGCCACCGGCGAACACCTTCCTTCTAGATCCGCGCGTCGGGAGGTCAACTCGGTACGCGGCTGGGGCAGACGGCGCGACGTACCGACATCGCCACCAGTGACGTTTATACCTTGCGCGCTTGGGTAGCCGCGTCCACGGCGGCCTGCGCCGCGGTTTCCCGACCATCGTGGCCTGGGAACTTCTGGGCGACCTTACCCCTGAAATGGCTCGTCCCCCACCTCCGCGTGGAGGTGGGGGACGGGCGCTGATTCGATTCGCAGCTCAGGAGAGCGCGCGAACGCCGGTGGCCTGCGGGCCCTTGGTGCCCTGGCCGACCTCGAACTCGACCTTCTGGTTCTCCTCGAGGGTACGGAAGCCCGTCCCCTGGATCTCCGAGTAGTGGACGAAGACGTCAGCGGAGCCGTCCTCGGGCGCGATGAAGCCGAACCCCTTCTCCGCGTTGAACCACTTCACAGTTCCCTGTGCCATTCTGTTCCTTCTCTTTCTTACCGGAACGGCGGACAACTGGGTTCGTCCACCGGGTCCGTTCCGACCGCTGTACTGTTGGTCCCCCTGCAAGGAAAGCCTGAGCACGGCGTTCGCAACATCGATCCTGCTGATGGTTGGACTTTCGATCCGTCCCTCGAACACAGAAGCTTGCGACCAGGACCCAGTGAACCATGTCTCCGAGCAATTCAACAGTCGAGTTACCGACAATTTGCAAAATTCTTGATCTTGCGAATGCGCAGGTACGGGACCGATTGGGTGAATCCGTACTTTCAGTCTGTTTGCTTCTCGATAACCGGGTGAGCTTCCAGCAAACCCAGTGTGACCCAGGTCGCTATTGGGTTACGAAATCGCAGGTGGCACTCGAGACACACACACGTTTCACACTTCCGGCGTGTCGGGAGAGGGCGAGGGGATGAATCCGGCAGACCAGACGGGGCTCCTGGCACGGGCAGGAAGCGAGAGCTACGGGCGATCGTTGCTGAATCGTGTCCTGCTCGACGCGGGTGCGGGCGATGACCCGCTGACCCACATCACGGAGTTGCCCGCCCAGCGCGCACGCTGCGCCGATTGGCCGGAGTGGGTGCCATCTGAGCTGGTCACAGCGTTGCGGACGGCCGGAATCGATCGCCCATGGGAGCACCAGACCCGCACCGCCGAGCTCGCGGCAGCCGGGAACCACGTGATCGTGAGCACCGGGACGGCCTCGGGGAAGTCGCTCGGATACCAACTGCCGGTGCTCACCGCCCTGCACGCCGATCCGCGCGCGACCGCGCTGTACCTGTCCCCCACCAAGGCACTCGGGGCCGATCAGCTGCGGACCGTCGGCGGGTTGATCCACGACAACCCGCTGCGTGAGGCCCATCCGGCCAGCTATGACGGAGACACCCCGGCCGAGGTCAGGCAGTGGGTGCGGGCCAACGCCAGGTGGATCTTCACCAACCCGGACATGCTGCATGTCGGGGTGCTGCGTTCGCACCAGCGCTGGGCGCGGGTGCTGCGGCACCTGCGCTACGTCGTGGTCGACGAATGCCACTCCTACCGGGGCGTGTTCGGCTCGCATGTCGCGCTGGTGCTGCGCAGGTTGCGGCGGCTGGCCGCCTGGTACGGCGCCGACCCGGTGTTCATCCTCTGCTCGGCCACCAGCGCCGACCCGGCTACCTCGGCGAGCAGGCTGATCGGCGCGCCGGTCACCGCCGTCACCGAGGACGCCTCGCCGCGCGGCGCCAGGACCGTCGCGCTGTGGGAACCGCCGCTGAGCACCGCACTCGGTGGGGAGAACGGCGCGCCGGTGCGGCGCACGGCGACCGGGGAGGCGGCCAAGATCATGGCGAGCCTGGTCGCCGAGGGCGCGCGGACACTCACCTTCGTCCGCTCGCGCCGCGGCGCCGAGCTGATCGCCCTCGATTCCCGCCGCGTGCTCGCCGAACGAGCGCCTGAGCTGCAGGAACGGGTCGCCGCCTACCGGGCGGGGTACCTTGCCGAGGACCGGCGTGAGCTCGAACGGTCGCTCTCGGAGGGCACGCTGCTCGGCGCCGCGAGCACGAACGCACTCGAACTCGGCGTCGACATCGCGGGCCTCGATGCGGTGATCATCGCCGGTTTTCCCGGCACCGTGGCCTCGTTCTGGCAGCAGGCCGGGCGCGCGGGAAGGCGCTCACAGGGCTCGCTGGTGGTGCTCGTGGCCACCGACGATCCACTCGACACCTATCTCGTGCACCACCCGGCCGCGCTGCTCGACCGCCCCATCGAGGCCACCATCACCGACCCTGCCAACCCGTACGTGCTCGGCCCGCAACTGCTGTGCGCGGCCATGGAACTACCGCTCACCGATGCCGAGGTCACCGAGCTCGACGCCGAGGCGGTGCTCGCAGACCTGGCCGAACAGGGGCTGATCCGACGCAGGCCCGGCACCAGGGGCGGACCGGCACGCTGGCACGTCACCGCGCACACCCAGCCGCACGACGCCGTCGACGTGCGCGGCGGACTCGGTACGCCGGTCGCCATCGTCGACGCCGAATCCGGCCGCCTGCTCGGCACGGCCGACGCGGGCCGGGCCCCCGCCACCCTGCACGACGGCGCTGTGCACCTGCACCAGGGCGAGACGTATCTGGTCGACGAGCTGGACCTCGACGGCGGCGTCGCCTTCGTCACCGAAGTGGACCCCGGCTTCACCACCAGCGCTCGCCAGGTCACCTCCATCACCATCGAAGCGATCATCTCCGAGCAGGTCCACGGAGCCGTCACCACCGCATCCGCGCAGGTCGCGGTGACAAATCAGGTCGTCGGTTACCTGCGCACCTCGGTCACCGGCGAGGTGCTCGACCAGGTCGAACTCGATCTGCCTGCTCAGACACTGCACACCAAGGCCGTTCTCTACACCGTCACGCCCCACCTACTCAGCGCCGCGGGCATCAGCGACGACCAGCTCCCGGGCGCGTTGCATGCCGCCGAACATGCCGCGATCGGCATGTTGCCCCTGGTAGCGGGCTGCGACCGCTGGGATATCGGCGGCGTCTCCATCGCCGAACACCCGGACACCGGTGCGCCGACGGTGTTCGTCTACGACGGCCAGCCCGGCGGGGCCGGCTTCGCCGAACGTGGGTTCGCCCAGCTCACAGCGTGGCTGACGGCCACCCTCAGCGTGATCCACAGCTGCGGCTGCCAGGACGGTTGCCCCTCGTGCGTGCAGTCGCCGAAGTGCGGCAATGGCAACTCGCCGCTGGACAAGGCGGCCGCCGCACGGCTACTCGGCGCCGTGCTGGGTGAGTTGCGAACGGCGGATATTGCGCGATGATGTCGTTGCGTGATGCTGTCGCGCCAGCCGCGTGACTGTTGGTACACCTCGCCACTCGGATGCTGGTCGCTCGACCTATTGCGCGCTGACCAGCGCCGACCAGCACCCGCCGAACCCCCTTCCGAATAAAAAGGAAAACCCTTCGGTTAACTGACCCATTGCCGAACCCCGCCGGACTATGCCGCGGATCATTGATTTCATTTATTTCTGCCCGCATTAGGGAATACGCATGAAATTCCCAGAATGGCGCCTGCGCGGAATTACGCATTGGTTCGGTCCGGTACTACCACTGTCCGGTGATGACACTTCCGTATCACCCACTCTCTTCCACCGGACCCGCTCGCGCTGCGGCTGAGACAGTGCGCACACCGAACACCCCGAATGAGGTGTCGGCCGCCACCACAACGACCACATCCCACTGCTCGACCGCACACCGCCGCACCCGCACCGCCATCCGCCGAGCAACCTCCCCGGCTTCGGCACAGCCCACATCGGCTCCTTCGGTGAGCACGCTCGCCGCCGCGAGTGCGCCGAGGTCGGCCGCCGCCTGCGCCCGATGCCGAGCGACAACCACCGCACCCACCTGACCGATCACCAACGTCAAGCCGAGCAGCCCCGCCAGCGCCACACACGCGAACACAGTCGCTCCGCCCGCGTCCGCCGCCAGGGCCGGTGGGGCGGCCATCGTGGACCGGGCCGCCCTGCTCCATGGCCGATTCCAGGTTCGCCCCCTACTCTCCGCCCACCCCGGCAGCCTCCAAGTACGCCGACGCCAGCCTCGGGCCGCCCGGCTCCCGACCAACAGGTCCCACCACCGCTGGGCCGCCCGACTCCCGACCAACAGGCCCCACGTTCGCCAACTCCGGGCCGTCGCCAGGATCCGGGCCGACACGCACTCGATCGACCAACTCGAGGGCAGTCGGCACCCGGTCAACCGGTTTCCGGCTAACCGGTCCGCGGCCGGCCAGCTACCGACGAGCCCGCCCCCACTCGACCGACTCCCGGACAACCGGCCCTTGATCAACCCGCCCCCGGCCAACTGCCCTCCGGTCGAACGACTGCGGATCGCCTGGTCCCCGGACAGCCGACCGCCGGTCAACCGGACCCCGGACGACCAGCTCCCAATCAACCGACCACTGATCAGGCAGCCCTCGGCCAACCGGCTGCGGGGCTGCTGGCTCCCGGTAGGCCGGGTTCCGGTTTGGCTGCGTGGCGGCCGGCTGCGGCGCAGCCGGATGGAGGTGGCCGTCATCGTGTTGTCCCCGGTTCGGGGACCGCGACGGCCTCGCCGCGGAGCCGGAGCCCCGGCAGCAGCGGGGTGTCCGCGATGACGACGGCCAGCACCAGACCATTCGAACTGCGGATCTCGACCGTCGCTCCCGGCGGTGCGACCTGCTGCGCCGCGGTGACGGCGTGGGCGGTATCACCGCGCGCGGTCAGTCGGGCAGCTTCACGAGCCGCGTCGACACAGCGCACCTGTGTCGACGCGGCGAGCAGAGCGCCGATGCACAGCACCACCGCGCACACCAGTGCGGCGAGGGCGATGGCAGCCTCGACCGTCACCGCACCCGCGTCGTCACCGATAACGCCGGTGCGGCAACGAATTACACACTGGTGGAAAGTGCCTTGTCGATGATCTGAGTCAAGGCGTTGACAATGCTGTCGCCGGTCACCACCCCATAGAGCACCGCACCGAACGCGGCCGCGGCGATCGTCCCGATCGCGTATTCCGCGGTGGACATCCCGTCGTCGTCGATGAGCAGGCGGGTGAGTCGCATCCTCGCTCCTATATATAGCGCGCGTACGAGTGTCATCGTGATCCCCTCTCCTTCCACACCGTGCGGGCCATCCGCGCGGTGACGTTTCGGCGGCCTCGGCGGGGGCGGTCACAGCAGCCCTCCGCTTCCGAGCACCCGGTCGGCCAGGCCGATCACGACCGGGACGATCCCGAGGCAGACGAAGGCGGGCAGGAAGCACAGACCGAGTGGCCCACCGATCAGGACACCCGCGCGCTCGGCTCGAGCTACCGCCGCGTCCTCGACCGCCTCGCGCTGCTTGGTGGCGAGTTCACCGACGGCGGCGGCCAGCGAGGCACCGGACCGGGCCGAGCGCCGTGCCATCCGCGCCAGCGACTCCACCTCGTCGGCCCCCGCCGACCCGGCGGCGTCGGCCGCGGCCCGCTCCCAAGCCGTCGCCGGATCGGCACCGAGCGCGAGCAGATCGGCCGCCCGCAGTAGGACCGAGCGCAGAGTCGGCGGTGCCGTCGGCGCGCTGGCCCGTGCGGCTGCCGCCATCGGCAGCCCCGCCCGCAAGCAGGCGGCCAGTAGATCGAACGCCGAGGCCGCGCCGAGCGGATCCGGTTTCGCGTTTCCCTTCTCCGCGCCGAGCGTGACGGCCCGGAACGCCCCGAGTACCCGCAACCGCCGGCGCACCGCCACTCGCGCTGGCAGCGCCACCAACGCACCCGCCGCGACCAGCAGCGATACCGGCGAAACCACGCCGATCAGATCCCCCATCGCGATACCTCCCCGCGGTGACCGATTTCGTCCGGCCCCGGCCCATCGGCCGGGACAACGCGCGTATTCACGCCGATCCCCTGCGGGTGATGACATCTGTCCACAGCAGTCCACAGCAGGCGAGTGCCGCACCGAGCGGGAGGAGTACTCGGCCGGGTGGGGCGTCGAAGAGGACCGCGAGTGGTGCGGCGCCCATGAGGTGGCCGAGGGTGACGCCGACGACGGGGAGTCCGGCGAGGACGGTGGCGGAGGCTCGGGCGCCGGCCAGGGCGGACTCGGTGCGGTCGCGGAAACGGGTGCGGCCGAGCAGGTCGGTGCGTGCGGCGGCGAGGAGATCGGCGAGGGCGAGGCCGTGTTCCTCGGCGACGCGCCAGGCGACACCGATCCGTGACAGTTCCTCGGCGACAACCGAATCCGGATGCGTCCAGCCGTCGGCTCCTGAACCGCCGAGCCTGCTTCTGCCCGCGCTGATCGCCAGCACCCGCGCCGCCTCGCCCCGTGACTCCGCGGCTGCCGCTTCCGCTGCGGCGCTCGGGTGCGCGCCGACACGCAATTCGCCGACGACGGCCTCCAGCCCCGCCAGCAGATGCGCGCACTCGGCACGCCGCGTCCGTTCACCGCGACCACGCCTACTCCGCACCGCGATAGTGCCGCCGACCAGGAGCGCCGCGACCCCCGCCCCGATTCCCAGTCCGAACGCCGCGACCCCGACCCCGGTCCCAACACACCACTCGACCGGAACCCGCGGCAGGGTCGGCGTGCCATCTACGCCGAACACTCGCCGATATCGCCGCCGATCCCCCGCGGCCGGAAGCACGAGCACCGCCACCGCACAACACACAAGCCCGATCTCCACCGCAACCCCCGTTCGTCAATGCGACAACCCGTCCGTCAGCGCGCCGGCCACCCTGGATGTCCCCGTCCTGCTGGGCCAGGTCGCCCACGCAACCGAACCTCGGCCCCGACGGCAGCGGCATGCGACGTCGCCGAGTCATCCGACCCGCCTCGGTGCCTCCGGTGCGGTGCACCACTCGCGACCGGGCGAGCGGACCGTCACGCACCTCGACGGCAGCGCAGCGCTCATCAGCTCGGCACTGGTCAATCGGACACTCTTCGACGGTGACGACAGCGCGGCGATCGGTCGAGCCACCATGATCTGCATCGATGCGTCCTGCCGTGCTGCTCCGATCGATAGCTCCACCCGAGTCGGCACGCGTGGACCAACGGCCCGCGACGGGATTCCGCCACCACGGAATACAGCGAAGGCGACGTCGTATCGCGGACTAGCTCCGGTGGCATGCGCGGCGAAGGTGGCCGCGCGGTGCCGACCGGCACATTGCCGATGTCGAGCGGCCACCAGTATCCGCAGGGCGGCAGGGAGGGCGGCGAGTCGACGAGCACGAATCGACCACTGCCGCAGTCGACTCGGATATCCGGGCCGGCTTTCCGGTTCGGGGATCGCGCGTATCGGCCAGGCGCCGGCAAGCGTTGTTCTCATCGGAGTCGCCTTTCGATCAGGTGGGTGAGTTCGGTCGCGGCCGGAGCCGTCGCCGAGTCGGAGCGCCAGGCCGGAACGACCCGGATGCCGGTGCGGTCGCGTTCGAGGACACCGATCTCGCGCAGCCCCCTCGAACCGTCGGCCCTGCGGTGCACGTGCAGTACGACCTGGACGGCCGCGGCCAGCTGGCTGTGCAGGGCCGCGCGGTCCATGCCGCCGAGTGCCGCCAGCGCCTCGAGGCGGGCCGGCACCTCCTGGGGGGAGTTGGCGTGCACCGTGCCTGCGCCGCCGTCGTGTCCGGTGTTGAGGGCGGTGAGCAGGTCGACGACCTCGGCGCCACGGACCTCGCCGACCACGATGCGGTCCGGGCGCATGCGCAGCGCCTGGCGAACCAGATCGCGTACGGTGACCGCGCCGACGCCCTCCACATTGGCCGTGCGGGCCACGAGCCGAACCACATGGGGATGCACCGGCGCGAGTTCGGCGGCGTCCTCGACGCAGATGATGCGCTCGGCCGGGTCGACCGCCGCGAGCAACGCGGACAGCAGGGTGGTCTTGCCCGCACCCGTTCCGCCGACGACAAGGAAGGCCAGCCGGGCGCGGACGATATCGGTGAGCAGACGTAGCGCGTCGGGTGGTACCGAACCGGCGGCCGCGAGCGCGGCGAGGCCCTGGGTCGCAGGGCGGAGCACCCGCAGCGACAGGCAGGTGCCGTCGTGGGCGACCGGGGCGAGGACCGCGTGCAGGCGGACGCCGAACGCGTCGCCGAGGGCGGCCTCGATGCCGGCGAGTTTGCCATCGACCCAGGGCTGGGCGTCGTCGAGTCTGCGTCCGGCGGCGAGGGCGAGCCGCTGGGCGAGCCTGCGGACCGCGGCGTCGTCGGCGAAGCGCAGCTCGGTGCGCTCCAGCCCGTGGCCGCGGTCGATCCACACCGCGTCGGGTGCGGTGACGAGCACGTCGGCGACCCGCGGATCGTGTAGCAGCGGCTCGAGCAGCCCGGCGCCGGTCATCTCGGTCTGCAGCAGGCGCAGGGCGCGCAGCAGATCGGTATCGGCGAGCACGCCGCCTGCTTCGGCTCTGATGGCGGTGGCGAGTTCGGCGGCGTCGGGGGCCGCCGCGTGCTCGGCCAGCCGTTCCCGCACCCGCTCCAGCAGCTCGGCCGTGACGAAAGTGGTCATCGTCGGTCGGCTCCGACCATGGCGAGTACGGCGTCGGCCGCGTCGCGCAGCGGGCCGCGCCTGCGCACGCTCAGCCCGCCGCGTTCGAGACGGGCGGCCAGCCCCGCCTGCCCACGTACCGCGGCGAGCAGCGGCAGACCGAGCACCTCGGCCACGTCGGCACCGCGCAATCCGCCCGGTGCGGGGCCGCGAACCACCAAGCCCCGGTTGGGGTTCCGGCTGCCGAGGTGGGCGGCCAGCACCTCGGCGGCGGCGACCGCGCGCAGTCGGGCCGGAACGACGAGGACGACGAGATCGGCCGCGTCGACCATCGCGTCGGCGGCGGGGCCACGCTCGCCTGACACATCGCACACGACGAGATCGCCTGCCGCCCGGCCGGATTCGATCACGGCGCGGACAGCTGCCGGGGTGAGCTCGGTGGGCGACCGGCCTGGACCGTGGCGACCACAGGACAACACGACCAGTCCCGGCGCTCCGGCGGGCAGCGCACTGTGCAGGGCGGCCGCCGAGACCCGCCCGTCCTCGATGACCAAGTCCGGCCAGCGCAGTCCGGCGACGTTCTCCATCCCGAGTACCAGATCCAGGCCGCCGTCGAGCGGCGCACCGTCGATCAGTACCGTGTCGGCTCGGATGCGCAGGGCGGCACCACGCAGGGCGATCGCGGCGGCCAAGGTGGACGCACCGGCGCCGCCGCCAGCCCCGGTGACCGCGACGACCACCCCCGACCCGGTCTCGACTTCGGCGTGCGCGGCGAATTGTTCGACCAGATCGACGGCACCACCGGGGAGCGCGACCACCCGCTCGGCGCCGACCGCCGTCGCGGCCTGCCAGTCGGGCACCGCAGGCTCGCCTTCGGTGACGAGCACGATCCCGGATCTGCGCGGACACCCCGCGCTCGCCGCCGCACGAGCCGCGGCGGTATCGACGATCACCAGCCCGGCGCCGGACCAGGCGTGCCTGCCGACCGGCATGGCACGCTCGTCGGTGCGCCGCTCGGCCGCGGCGGCGACCCGGCGCACCTCGGCGCGCAGGCGCTGATCACGCACGAGGACCAGGGCGGGTGCGAGGCCGGTGGACGGCGGTGCGGCGAGACGGTTCATGCGGCTCAGCCTGGCCGAAACGCACCGAGGCGGACAGCCGCCAAGACGCGATTGTGGATAACTCGGGGCTGTGGAGAACTTTATCGCCGTGCCGGAAATAGAGGACGGCCCCAGCCGGGGGGGAGGAGGCTGGGGCCGTCGGGTTCAGCCCCGGGGGGTCGGGCTGAACGCGCCTGGACCATGTCCAGGTGACAGCAATACTACACCCATCCCCCGCCGCGGGCGCAAGTAGCGTTCGCCACCATCTTCCGGCGATTCGCGGCATCCGGCGTCCCTACGGCAAACCACACCGACTGGTCGCGTGGCTGCTTTCTGCGCGTCGCGCCCGAGATGCCTATCCTGTTGTCGTGACGGCCGATGACGACCAGACTCCGCCCCCGGACCCAAGACTCGCCGACCGTGGCCGAGCGCAGGCACCGGGTGGACGCGTCGCCGCCTTCTTCGATCTGGACAAGACGGTGATCGCCAAGTCGAGCGCGTTCGTGTTCAGCAAACCGTTCTACGCACAGGGACTGCTCAACCGGCGTGCCGTACTGGAGAGCAGCTACGCCCACTTTTTGTTCCTGCTCGCCGGCGCCGATCACGACCAGATGGAACGAATGCGGGCAAACCTCGCCAACATGTGCGCGGGCTGGGATGTCGAGCAAGTGAAATCGATTGTGGCCGAGACGCTTCACGAGCTCGTCGAGCCGCTCATCTACGCCGAGGCCGCCGATCTGATCGCCGACCACAAGATCCGTGGGCACGATGTGGTGATCGTCTCGGCGTCCGGCGAGGAGATCGTCGCGCCGATCGCCGCGGCCCTCGGCGCCTCGCACACCGAGGCCACCCGGATGGTCGTCGAGGACGGCAAGTACACCGGCGACATCGAGTTCTACTGCTACGGCGAGGGCAAGGTCGCCGCGATCGAAAAGCTGGCGGCGGCAGAGGGTTACGACCTGTCCCGGTGCTACGCCTACTCCGATTCGGCGACCGACCTGCCGATGCTCGGCGCGGTGGGCCACCCGACGGCGGTGAACCCCGACCGCGCACTGCGCAAGGAGGCCGTCGGCAGGGGCTGGCCGGTGCTCACCTTCTCCGATCCGGTCTCGCTGTGGTCCCGATTTCAGACCCCGTCGAGCACCACCGTCGCGGCCACGGCGGCGGTGGGATTGAGCGCGATCGTCGCGGGCGCGATCAGCTACCGGCTGTTGCGGAAACGTCGCTGACCTGCGACGGACAAGCACGAATCGCCCGTCGACACGCCGAGAATCGACGTATCCGGCCATGCTTTCGAAAGCCTTGCTGTGAGTGCCATCACAGTGTAAGAATGGAGTCACGGAAGGACGGAAGGCCAAGACGGAGCCGGAAGAGAAGGTTTCGCCTCCCATCCCACCCTTCCCAGCACGGACGCCAGGCACCCACGCGGAGCGCGCCGCGACAAGGGCAGCAGAGTTGTGGGCCTGCGAAATTCGGGCAGTCGTCGGCGAGGGCCTCGCACAGGTTGCGGGGATGAACCGGCGGGGTTCGGATGATCGCCGAGGCCACCGAACACAACCCACCGAGCACGCTTGGTAACCGGGTGTTCCGTGCTAGCGGGCGGTGACGCCGAGGAATCGGCAGCGCCGCCCGTTTCGATGTCAGGAGGGAATCAGCCCGCGGCGGCGGCGTCGGCGATCGAGTTCGCCTCGCGGGCACCATCTTCCAGCGCGGCGGTGCAGAACAGCACCCAGCCGCCCACCCCCTCCGGGGTGCCGGTACCGAAGCCTGCCGCCGCGTCCAGGTACGCCTGCCTGCGCCGTAGCCAGAACACCTCAGGCACCCCGAGGCTGCGCGGATCCAGCCCGCTGGCCACCGCCACCAACCGCGATGCCGCCCGCGCGACGATACCGTCGGCGGTGCCGAACGGCCGCAGCGACAGCAACTCGCCGTGCACCACCGCAGCGAGCACCGGCGCGGGCGCCTGACTCGACTGGACGGTCTGCGCGAGCAGGTCGAGACGTTCGGAGACCCCGGGCGTAGTGCGCGGCCTGCCGAGTTCCCCGTCGTCGGTGACCAGGTCGGCGGCCGCGAGCAGATGCAGCCGGGCCAGTGCCTGTAGCGGCGCGCGCCGCCAGGTGCCGACGAGATTGGTCAGCGCGTCACCGTCGAGAGCCTGGCCGACACGCAGCGCACCGGCCAGCACGGGATCGCTGACCTGTCCGTCGGCGGGCAGTTCGGTACTCGCGCCCTCGATGGCCGCCGACGACCGCGCGGCCCGCACGGACGCCTCGGCCGCGGTGATCGCCCAGCCGCGCCGATTCGACCGGTGCCGATGTACCGCGGCGAGCGCGTCGCGCGCCTTGTCGGCGGCCTCGCGCACGCCGGGCAGGTCGACAAGGGGCTGTAGCGGATCAGTCACGGCATACGAGGCTACCGTTCGAACACCGCCGCACCGACAGCCACGTCGAGCCCGCGCACCCGCACCCAGGTGCGATCCGGCCACGGAACCTCCGCCAGCCGCTTCGCCGCCGGGGTCTTCGCTCTACGTCGCCGCGCTTCGAGCTCGGCCTGCCGTTCCGCATCGATCCGATCCATCGGCGTCTCCTACCCGTGCGGTCCACCACTGGGCGATCAGAACCAGGTCAACGCTACCGCGGTGCATCGCGACCGTCCGTGGTTTCGCGCCACGATCCGCTCACCCGATGAGCAGCTCGCGCCCGGGAATCGCCTCGAGCAGCGCGCGCGTGTATTCCTGCCGCGGTGCGGCGAAGACCTCGTCGGTGGTGGCCGACTCCACCACCTTGCCCGAGCGCATGACCAGCACATTGTCGGCGATCTGCCGGACAACGGCCAGGTCGTGGGTGATGAAGAGGTACGTCAGCCCCAGCTCGGCCTGCAGATCGTTGAGCAGGGTGAGGATCTGCGCCTGGACCAGCACGTCGAGCGCCGAGACCGCCTCGTCGCACACCACCACTTCCGGTGACAGTGCCAGCGCCCGCGCGATCGCCACCCGCTGCCGCTGTCCACCGGACAGCTCGTTCGGGTAGCGCCGCAGCACCGAGGACGGCAGCGACACCTTGTCGAGCAGGTCGCGCACCACAGTCTCGCGCTCGGCGGCGGTGCCCACCTTGTGCACCCGCAGCGGCTCCTCGATCGTGCGGAAGATCGAGTACATCGGGTCGAGCGAGCCGTACGGGTTCTGGAAGATCGGTTGCACCCGGCGCCGGAAGGCGAAAGCGGCCTTGGCGTCCAGCTTCGCCACGTCCTTGCCGTCGAAGGTGACGGTCCCCGAGGTCGGCGTGAGGAGGCCGAGCACCATCTGCGCGATGGTCGACTTCCCCGACCCCGACTCCCCGACGATCGCGGTGGTGGTCCCGCGTTCCACCGTGAAGCTGACGTCGTCGACGGCAACGAACTCCGTCGACTGCCATGGCCGCTTGCCGCGGATCTTGAACGCCTTGGTCAGATTGCGCACCTCGAGCGCGGTGTCACCGGGCACGTGCCCTGACTCGACGGCCCCCTGACGCACGCGCTGCCGCGACGGCGACCTCCGCCGGCTGGCCAGCGACGGCGCCGAGTTCACCAGCTTCTTGGTGTAGGCGTGCTGCGGATCGCGCAGGATCTGCAGTGCCGGGCCGGATTCCACGACCCGGCCGCGGTACATCACCACCAGGTGCTCGGCCCGCTCGGCGGCGAGGCCGAGATCGTGGGTGATCAGCAGGACGGCGGTACCCAGCTCGCTGGTGAGCTTTTCCAGATGCCCGAGGATCTGCCGCTGCACGGTGACGTCGAGCGCCGAGGTCGGCTCATCGGCGATGAGCAGTTTCGGCCTGCACGACAGCCCGATCGCGATGAGCGCGCGCTGCCGCATACCGCCGGAGAACTCGTGCGGGTACTGGTTCACTCGGCGCTCGGCATCGGCCATGCCCGCCTCGGTGAGCAAGTCGACCGCGCGCCGCTGGGCGGCGGCGCCGTCGGCGATGCCGTTGGCGACCAGCGTCTCCCGGATCTGGAACCCGATCCGCCATACCGGATTCAGGTTCGACATCGGGTCCTGCGGGACAAGGCCGATGCCGTTGCCGCGGATCGCGACGATCTCCTGTTCGGTCGCCGTGGTGAGGTCCTTCCCGTCGAACAGGATCTGCCCGCCGGTGACCCTGCCTGTCCCCGGCAGCAGGTCGATGATCGCGTGCGCGGTCGTCGACTTGCCGGAGCCCGACTCGCCGACGATCGCGACGGTCTGGCCGGGGAAGACGGTGAGGCTCACCCCGCGCACCGCGGGTACCGGCTTGCCGTCGGCGGTGAAACCGACCTCCAGGTCGCGAATCTCGAGCAGCGGCTTGTCGTCGATCATCGAGTGCGCTCCTTCGGGTCGAGCGCGTCGCGCACCGCGTCACCGAGCAGGATGAAGCTCAGCACTGTGACGGCCAGCGCGGCGGCCGGATAGAACAGAATCGGCGAGGTGCGGATCTCGGTCTTGGCCCTGGCGATATCCGCGCCCCAGGAGACGATGTCGGGCGGCAGGCCGACACCGAGGAACGACAGCGTGGCCTCGGTGACGATGAAGACGCCGAGCCACAGGGTGGCCACCACGATCAGCGGCCCCGCCGCATTGGGCAGCACGTGCCGCACCAGGGTGCCGAGCCGCGACACTCCCAATGCCTTGGCTGCGGTGACGTATTCGCTGTTCTTGGCCTCGATCACCGCGCCCCTGGTGATCCTGGCCGCCTGTGGCCAGGTGAAGGCGACCAGGATCAGGATCACCGTCGTCACCGTCGCGGGCCGCAGCAGCTGCAGCAGCACGATGGCCGCGAGCACCATCGGGATGGCGAAGAAGACCTCGGCGATCCGCGAGATCACGGTGTCGAGCACCCCGCCGTAGAAGCCGGCCAGCGCGCCGAGCACCCCACCGACCAGCAGGAACAGCAGCGCGGCGCCGATGCCGACGCTGACCGAGGCGCGCGCGCCGTAGATGGTGCGCGCGTAGATGTCACAGCCCTGCTTGTCGAAGCCGAACGGATGACCCGGCCGCGGCTGGTCCATCCCGAACTCGCCGAGGCACAGCCGTGGATCCTGGCTGGTGAACAGCGACGGCACCACCACCACCAGCAGCACGAGCACGATCAGCACCATCGCCACCAGGAACACCGGATTGCGGCGCAACCGCCGCCATGCCTCGCCCCAGATGCTCTTCGGCGCGCCCTGCTCGACCACCCGGTCGGTCGCGAGCACCTCCACCTCGTCGGCGGGGGCCACGAAATGCTGCTGGCTGTCATGCATAGCGGATCCTCGGGTCGAGCGCGGCATAGAGCAGATCGATGGCCAGGTTGGTCAGCAGGAACACGACGACGAGCACCGTCACGAACGAGACCACGGTCGGTGGCTCGCCGCGGATGATCGCCTGATACACGGTGCCGCCGACGCCGGGGATATTGAAGATGCCCTCGGTGACGATCGCGCCCGCCATCAGCGCGCCGAAATCGGCGCCGAGGAAGGTCACCACGGGGATCATCGAATTCCGCAGGATGTGCACGGTCACCACCCGGCGCCGCCCGAGTCCCTTGGCGGTGGCTGTGCGCACGTAGTCCGCGGATTTGTTCTCCGCCACCGAGTTCCTGGTCAGCCGCAGCACATAGGCGAACGACAGCGAACCGAGCACGAACGCGGGCACGAGCAGTTCGGCCACACTCGCCTTGGCTGTCACGGTGACCGGGGCGATGCCCCATTTCACGCCGAGCAGGAACTGCGCGAGATAGCCGACGACGAATACCGGCAGCGCGATGATCACCAAGCTGGCGACGAGCATCGTCGAATCGAACAGCTTGCCCTTGCGCAAACCCGCGATCAGCCCGAACACGATGCCGAAGAAGCCCTCGACCAGCACCGCGAGAAACGCCAGTTTGATGGTGATCGGGAAGGCCCGCGCCAGCTCCTCACGAACCGGCCTGCCCGAGAACGAGGTGCCGAAATCGAGGGTGACGATCCCCTTCAGATAATGCAGATACTGCATGATGAACGGCTGATCGAGGTGATACCGGGCGCGCAACGCCGCCTCGGCCGCCGGGGTCAGTGGTTTCTCGCCGGCGAGCGCCTTGATGGGGTCACCGGGAATCAGGAAGACCATCGCGTAGATCAGCAGGGTGGCGCCGAGGAATACCGGGATCATCTGGAGCAGGCGCCGAAGTATGTACCAAGCCATTGTTCCTCCGAAAACGACGGGGCCGAGCCACCGAAGCGGCCCGGCCCAGCTCCGAGTGCCTACTTCTCGATGTTCTCGAAGTCGAAAAGACCGTTCCAGGCCAGTTCGGCGTTGGTGACCCGATCCGACCGCCCCGCGGCGGCGACATAGTCGAACACCGGGATGTCGGCCATGTCCCTGATCATGATCGTCTGCGCCTGCGCGATCAGCTCATAGGACGCCTCCTGGGTCGGCGCCGCCATCGCGGCGTCGAAGAGGCGGTCCACCTCGGGATTGTTGTAGTCGACATTGTTGGTCTCGGAGTAGCTGTAGTACTGCGAGGACAGGAACTGCATCATCGTCGGGTAGTCGCCCTGCCAGCCGTAGCGGAAGGCGGTGCCGATCGTCTTGGCGTTCACCGCGTCCCTGACATTCTTGAAGGTGGGGACGGGATTGGCGGTGGCGTCGATGCCGAGGGTGTTCTTGACGCTGTTGGCCACGGCTTCGATCCAGGCCTGGTGGCCGCCGTCGGAGTTGTAGGTGATCGTGTACTTGCCCGACCACGGCGAGATCGCGTCGGCCTGAGCCCAGAGCTTCTTGGCCTCCTCCGGGTTGTATTCGAATACCTCCGCACCCGGCAGGTCGCCGTCGAAACCGGGCAGCGTCGACGCGGTGAAATCGCGGGCGGGAACGCGCAATCCGTTGAAGATCTTCTCGATGATCTGCGGCCGGTTGATCGCCATCGAGATCGCCCTGCGGCGCAACAGGCCTTCCTCACCGGCGAAATGCGGCACATTGGACTGGATGCCGATGTGCTGGTTCTGCGCGGTCGGCTTGGTGATCGCGCGGTCGCCGAGATCGGCCTTGTAGGTGGTGAGCGCGCTGTCGGGAATCGTATCGAGCGCATCGAGATTACCCGCCTGCAGATCGGCGTAGGCCGTCTCGTAGGACTGGTACATCACGAAGCGTAAGCCCTTGTTCTTGGCAGGCCTGCCACCCGGATAGTCGGGGTTGGGCTCGAGCTCGATCTTGACGTTGTGCTCCCACGTCTTGAACTTGTACGGCCCGTTGCCGACCGGGTTCTCGCCGAAGGCCTTCATGTCCGCGAACGCGGATTCGGGTAGCGGATAGAACGGGGCGTAGCCGAGCGCGCTCTCGAAATCGATCGACGGCGACTTCAGTTCGACGGTGAAGGTGCGGTCGTCGACGACCTTCAGACCCGACATCGTCTGCGCCGTCGGCTGTTCGGCGTTGACGTCGTCGAATCCGACGATGGGAGTGAACACATAGCTCTGCAGCTGCGCGTTGCTCGCGAGCGCGCCGTAGTTCCACGCGTCGACGAACGACTTCGCGGTGACCGTGGTGCCGTCGGTGAACTTCCAGTCCGGCTTGATGGTGATCCGGTAGGACTTGCGGTCGGTGGTCTCGATCGTCTCGGCCATCTCGTCGTGTGCCTGACCGGTGGCGTCGTAGTACTTCAACCCGGCGAACAAGCGGTCGACCACGCGGCCGCCCATGTTCTCGTTGGTATTGGTCGGCACCAGCGGATTCTGCGGCTCGCCCGCGTTGGTGGTGACGATGCCGTCGTCGGCGCCGTCACCCGACGTGCACGCGGTCAGGCTCAGGCTTGTGGCCATGAGGCCCGCTGCTATCAGCGCGATCGCTCTGTTGAATCTCAACGCTCTCTCCCGGTTCATTCCGTGGCGTAACGCTCGGAGGTTAGCCACTCCTGCTCGGTTTTTCAGTGAACCGAGCGGAATTCGCTGCATCTGTATCAGTACGGTTACCCACGGGAAACGCAGGAAGATTTGCCGATCCCCTCTTGCTCGGCAGAAAAAAATGAACAAATCTCGGAACTGTCAGCTGAACGGTCGATGCGGAAAACGATAGCCCGCGACCGCCGGGGCTGTCCGCGAAGTCATCGGATGAACTACTGCGTAGCGCAGGCGGCCACGCGGGATCGGCCCGGTTGACTACTGTCGAGGAGACAGGGGTCGGCCCTGCCGACCGACCCGACCGCACCAGGCATGTGAGGCTGATTCGACATGACCGAAACCGCTGCAGGACATCCTGATTCGTATCCGCCCAGCGCGGAGTTCGCCGCCGCCGCCAACGCGGGCGCCGACCTCTACGAGCGCGGCGAGACCGACCGCGACGGCTTCTGGGCCGAACAGGCCGCCCGGCTGCACTGGCACAAGCCCTTCGCCCGAGTACTGGACTGGAGCGACGCGCCGGTGGCGCGCTGGTTCGCCGACGGCGAGCTCAATGTCGCCTACAACTGCCTCGACCGGCACGTGCTCGACGGACACGGCGACCAGGTCGCCATCCACTGGGAGGGCGAGCCGGGCGACTCGCGCGCCATCACCTATCGCGAACTGCTCGACGAGGTCTCGCGCGCGGCCAACTACCTGACCGAACTCGGCCTGCAGGCAGGCGATCGCGTCGCGATCTATATGCCGATGGTGCCGGAGGCGATCGTGTCGATGCTGGCCTGCGCCCGCCTCGGCCTCACACATTCGGTGGTGTTCGCCGGGTTCTCACCCAGCGCGCTGCGGCAGCGGGTCGACGACGCCGAGGCCAGGCTGATCATCACCACCGACGGGCAGTGGCGCCGTGGCAAGCCGGCGCCACTGAAGGAGGCCGTCGACGAGGCGCTGGCCGCCAAGGGCGATGTACCGTCCTCGGTCGAACACGTGCTCGTGGTGCGCCGGGTCGGGACCGAGGTGCCGTGGACCGACGGCCGCGATCTGTGGTGGCACGAGACGGTGGCCACCGCTCACCCGGAACACGAAGCGCGGCCGTTCCCCGCCGAGCATCCACTCTTCATCCTCTACACCTCCGGCACCACCGGAAAACCCAAAGGCATCCTGCACACCAGCGGCGGCTACCTCACCCAAGCCGCCTACACCCACCACAACGTCTTCGACCACAAACCAGGCACCGACATCTACTGGTGCACCGCCGACATCGGCTGGGTCACCGGACACAGCTACATCGTCTACGGCCCCCTCGCCAACCGCGCCACCCAGGTCGTCTACGAAGGCACCCCCAACTCCCCCACCGAACACCGCCACTTCCAGATCATCGAAAAATACGGCGTCACCATCTACTACACCGCCCCCACCCTCATCCGCACCTTCATGAAATGGGGCCGCGAGATCCCCGACGCCCACAACCTCACCAGCCTGCGCCTGCTCGGCTCCGTCGGCGAACCCATCAACCCCGAAGCCTGGCGCTGGTACCGCGAGGTGTTCGGCGCGAACAAGACCCCGATCGTGGACACCTGGTGGCAAACCGAAACCGGCGCCATCATGATCTCCCCACTGCCCGGCGTCACCGCAGCCAAGCCCGGCGCCGCCATGCGCCCGCTGCCCGGCATCTCGGCGAAAGTCGTCGACGAGGAGGGCAAGCCGGTACAGCTCGGGGAGACCGAGGCCAACGGCTATCTGGTGCTCGATCAGCCGTGGCCGTCGATGCTGCGTGGCATCTGGGGCGACATGCAGCGGTACCGGGCCACCTACTGGGAACGCTACGCCGAACAGGGCTGGTACTTCGCGGGCGACGGCGCCAAGCTCGACACCGACGGCGACCTGTGGGTACTCGGCCGGGTCGACGATGTCATGAACGTCTCCGGCCACCGCATCTCCACCGCCGAGGTCGAGTCCGCGCTCGTCGGCCACCAGGGCGTGGCCGAGGCCGCGGTGGTCGGCGCCTCCGACGCCACCACCGGGCAGGGCATCGTCGCCTTCGTCATCCTCACCGCCGAAGCGGCGGCACACGCGGGCGACGGCCTGGTCGACGAACTGAAGGCCGAGGTGGCCAAGGAGATCAGCCCGATCGCCAAGCCGCGCGAGATCCACATCGTGCCGGAACTGCCCAAGACCCGCAGCGGCAAGATCATGCGCAGGCTGCTGCGCGATGTGGCCGAGGGACGCGAACTCGGCGACACCTCGACCCTGGTGGATCCGGGCGTTTTCGAGGCGATTCGGGCAGGCGGCAACTGAGCGAGGCGGGCAGGGTACGGCCGGTGAAGTCGAATGTCACCGGCCGGTTCCGTTAGGATTCCGTTCAGGTGTGCCGGGAAGACTGGTCGGCATGCGGTCGTGAATCTGTGTCGCCGATGGGTGGGATGAGCGCCCGCAGTCCGCCGCTGCCTGCCGAAAGGCCACTGCTTGTGATCACCCGCGTTCGCTCCGAGCTAACCCGCTACTTACGCACCGAGACCGTCGGCGGCTCCCTGCTGCTCATCGCGGCCGCCGTTGCCCTGATCTGGGTGAACTCGCCGTGGGGCGCGAGCTATCAGACGATGGTCGACACCCACCTCAGCATCGACGCCTTGCACCTCGACCTGAGCCTGGCCGACTGGACCAAGGACGGCCTGCTCGCGATCTTCTTCTTCGTCGCCGGGCTCGAACTCAAACGCGAACTCGTCGTCGGCGAGCTCGCCGATCCCAAACGCGCGGCCCTGCCGATCATCGCCGCCCTCGGCGGTGTCGTCACGCCCGCGCTGATCGCGCTGACCGTCGGCTGGGGTGTGCCCGGTATGGACAGCGGCTGGGCGATCCCGGTGGCCACCGATATCGCCTTCGCGCTGGCCGTACTGGCGATGACCGGCTCCAGGATCCCGGCCAGTGCCAGGGTGTTCCTGCTCAGCCTCGCCGTGGTCGACGACCTGCTCGCGATCGTGCTCATCGCGGTGCTGTTCACCGCGTCGCTGTCGATGATGTGGCTGGCCGCCGCGCTCGCCTGCTGCGCGGCGTGGGCGCTTGGACAGAAGCTGCGGCTGCACACGCCGCTGCTGTACATCCCGATCGCGCTGGTCTGCTGGTACGCACTGCACGAGGCGGGGATCCATCCGACACTGGCCGGTGTCGCGCTCGGCCTGCTCACCAGAGTCCGCAAGGATCCGGGCGAGCACGAGGCGCCCGCGACCCACCTCGAGCATGTGGTGCAGCCGATCTCGGCCGGGTTCTGTGTACCGCTGTTCGCGCTGTTCGCCTCGGGTGTCCCGCTCGACGGCGATGTCTTCGGGCAGCTGTTCACCGATCGGCTCTCGTTGGCGATCATCCTCGGCCTGCTGGTGGGTAAGACCGTCGGCATCTTCGGCATCAGCTGGGTGGCGATCCGGCTCGGCTGGGCGAAACGCCCGGCAGGCCTGGAATACCGAGACATGTTCGCCCTGTCGGTTCTCGGCGCGATCGGCTTCACCGTTAGCCTGCTCGTGGCGGAACTCGCGCTGGCCGACGAAGGCGAGGCCGTTATCGATCTGGCCAAGGCCGCGGTCCTCGTGACCTCCATGGCAGCATCGCTGGTCGGATCGGCGCTACTGTTGCGCCGTGGGCGTGCGCACCAAGCGCGCCGTGATGCGGACGAGCTCCAACCGGACAGTGAGGCCTAGTAGTGCCAGGACAGGGAGAAGGGTCGACGAAGTGAGTTACACCCAAGGCGGAAATGACGGTCGCACGGTCACTTCCATCCCGTTGACCGACGCCAACCCGCCCGGATCGGCGAGCATCGGCAGTCTCGTCCGCGACGCGACCGAGCAGCTGTCGACCCTGGTCCGTGCGGAGGTGGCACTGGCCAAGGCAGAGGTCACCGCCGAGGTCCGCAAGGGCCTCACCGGCAGCGTGTTCTTCATCCTCGCGCTGACGGTGCTGCTGTTCAGCTCTTTCTTCTTTTTCTTCTTCCTGGCCGAACTGCTCGACGTGTGGCTGTACCGCTGGGCCGCGTTCCTGATCGTGTTCGTGCTGATGGTGGCGACCACCGCGCTGCTCGCCTTCCTCGGCTGGCTCAAGGTGCGCAAGTTGCGGGCACCGGAGAAGACCATCAGCTCGCTCAAGCAGACCGCCGAGGTACTGCCCGCCGCGCTCACCCACAGCGAGCAGGTTCCCGCGCTGGAGAAGTCGACCAGCCGATGACGCGCCGGGCAGGCCCGGTCGCCACGGCCGGGCCCGCCCACTAGGCTCGATCGGCGTGTCGTCCAACTCTTTCCCGGATCCGTCCAGTGTCCGCTTCGGCGGCCCGTGGGCGCACCGGGACGTGCACGCCAACGGGATTCGATTCCACGTCGTCGAAGCCGACGACACCGAGCACGCCGATGCCCCACTGGTGCTGCTGCTGCACGGATTCGCCGATTTCTGGTGGTCGTGGCGGCATCAGCTGACCGGCCTCGCCGCGCAGGGATATCGCACCGTCGCCGTCGATCTGCGCGGCTACGGCGACACCGACAAGCCACCGCGCGGCTACGACGGGTGGACCCTGGCCGGTGATGTCGCCGGGCTCATCCGGGCGCTCGGCCACACCGAGGCCACGCTGGTCGGACATGCCGAGGGCGGGCTGGTCTGCTGGGCCACCGCCGTGCTGCATCCGCGGCTGGTCCGCTCGATCGCGCTGGTGAGTTCGCCGCATCCGGCGGCGCTGAAGAGCGCCGTCCTGCGTGACTCGGCCCAGCGCGCGACCTGGCTGCCCGAGTTCCTGCGCTACCAGCTGCCGCGCTATCCCGAGCATGTGCTCACCCGCCGCGACGGCGCGGAGGTGGAACGCCTGCTGCGCGCCAGGGTGAGCGAATCATGGTCACGGACCGCCGAATTCACCGAGACCGCGGCCCGCATGCGCGCGGCCATCCGGATTCCCGGCGCCGCGCACAGCGCCCTCGAGTATCAGCGCTGGGCCTTCCGCAGCCAATGGCGGCCCGACGGCAAGCGCTTCATGGCGACCATGCGCACCCCCGTCGGCATCCCGGTTCTCGGGCTGCGTGGCGAGCACGACCCCTACCTGCTGCCGACCACCTTCCATCGCGGCGCCCGCCTGTCGCCCGACCGCACCCTGGTCGCCATCCCCGACGCGGGCCACTACGCGCACCAGGAGAACCCCGCCAGGGTCAACGAGGTCCTGACCACCCGCTGGCGGGAACAGAACGGGGTGAACGGCTCGCCGCAGGGTGGTCTGGTCTCGCCGTGAGGGCACCCCCTTCGGTCATCCATTCTGATAGGCCGTGTCACGGCGGCATCCGAGCGCGGCCACCCGCCCCGCACGACCCGACCTCGAGGAGGGTCCGCCGACGAAGTCGGCGGGACACCAGGGGGCCGCGACTCGAGCGCGCCAGCGCTCCAATAACTCAGCTCAGCACGCACGCGCCGGTCGGCACCGGAGTGCTGCTGGCCGGAGCGGCGGACAACTCGGGGCCGACCTCGTTCAGGGTGAGCACGTAGCCGGTGTCGTCGTCGGTGACGGCGGCGCCGAAGACCACGCCGAGGACCTGACCGTCGGCGTCGACGAGTGGTCCACCCGAGTTGCCTGCGCGAACCTGGCCGCGGACCGTGTAGACCTCGCGTTCGACCTCACCGTTGCGGTGGATCGTCGGACCGGTGAGGTCGAGGATCTCGCGGACGCGGGCCGCGCTGGCCGTGTACGGCCCACCACCGGGGTAGCCGAGCACGATCGCGCTCTCACCGGAATCGGCCGCCTCCGGTGCGAATGGGATGACGGGGGCGATCAGACCTGGCACGGCGAGCACGGCGATGTCCTTGGACGGGTCGAACAGCACCACGGTGGCGTCCAGTGCGCCACGCGCGGTGTCGACCGACACCGTGTTGGTGCCGGCGACGACGTGCGCGTTGGTCATCACCCGTTCCGGCGCGATGACGAAACCCGAGCCCTCCAGCGCACGCTGACAGCTCGGCGCGACACCACGGATGCGCAGCACGCTCTGCTGCAGCGAGGCCGCGACCGGACTGGCGAGCACGCTCGCGTCCGGCGGCTCGACCGCCGCGATCGGGGCCCGCCCGAACGGCCCGATGACGTCCGGCAGCCCCGACGTGTTGAGCAGCTTGGAGAATTCGTTGGGCAGCTTGCGCAGCCATGACGGCGCGACCTCGTTGACGTCGGCGAGCACCTTCGAGCCGTTGATCGCCGCCGCGACATTGGGCTGCGACGCCGTGGCCAGCGGCAATGCGAGCAGCCAGGCGGCGACCAGCACGGTGCACGCCTGCAGGATCGCGCCGGTGATGCTGTCGACGCTGCGCGCGAACGGATTGCGGATCCCGCTGCGGGCCGCGCGGCCGAGCACCATGCCCGCGACCTCACCGACGATCACCAGCAGCACGATCAGCAGGATGCCACCGAGTACCCGGCTGCGGCCCTCGCTGAGGTGTTTGAGGATGTGCGGGGCGATCAGGATGCCCGCGACCGCGCCGAGCGCGACGCCGAAGAACGCGAGCGCAGACGCCACCGCGCCCTGCCGCCAGCCCGTCGATGCCGCGACCAGCGCGATCAGCACGACCGCGATGTCGAGCCACACCGACGGGCTCATGCGGGCACCTCACCGACGCCGGGCTCCGGCGCGACCGCCATCCGCTCGCTCACAGGGTCATTCCGACCGCAGCCAGTGAGCTCTCCAAATCACGCACGTCGCCCCGATCCCAGTCTCGTTCCCAGCCCGCTGTTTTGATGATTCCGGCGAGGATACCGCCGGTGAGCCCCCAGACCAGCATGCCGTCGACCTGGAAAGCGGGACTCTGGTAGCCGAGACTGCCACGGACCATGAATCTGTGTGCCGGATCGAGCAATTCGGTGAGCCGAACCCGGACCACACGCTCGGTTTCGCCCGGATCGACCACGCCGACCGGGGTGGGTGCCCGCCAGTAGCCGAGCACCGGGGTGACATCGAATTTCGACGGCGGCACGAACAGTTTCGGCAGCATCGCGAACGGCTGCACGCCCGCGGGGTCGAGCCCGGTCTCCTCGGCGGCCTCGCGCAGCGCGGTGCCGATCGGGCCGTCGTCGCCGGGATCCTGCGCGCCGCCGGGAAACGCGACCTGGCCGCGGTGCTGGCGCATGGTCGACGCACGCTGGGTGAGCAGCACATCCGCGTCGGCGGGCAGCCCGCCCGCGCCCGCCGGGTCGGCGTCGGCCGAACCACCGAACAAGACCAGGACCGCGGCCTGCCGCGGCTTGCCGGTGATCGACATGGCCCTGCGCAGCGCGCGGGAGGCGGCGAGGGTGTCGTCGGCGTCGGCGCCGCCGTGCCGGATGGCCGCGTGCAGCCAGGACGGGAGGCCGGATTCGTCCGGTCGCATCACACCGCTCATCATCAGGTCCTTCGTCATACCGCGATCCGAACACCGAGCTTGTCGGCCACCGTATCGGCGATGTCGGCGACATCGGCGAACGTGCGCACCTCCACACCGGCAATCGTGCCGTCCGCCCGGACCAGCACCGACACCGGGAGTACCGCGGGCGCGCCGACGGCGGTCCGCACGCTGGCGTCCTGGTCCTCGACGCCGGGCAGGGTTATGCCGAGCCCGCTCAGTCTGGACAGCGCTTTGGCTTCGTCGGGATCGCTGTGCACGGTCAGCACGGTGACCTCCGAACCTGCCAGTTCGGCGAACTCCTGCAGGTGCGGCAGCTCGACGGCGCACGGCCCGCACCAGTAGGCCCACAGGTTGAGCAGGGCGGGCTTGCCCGCCAGCGCGGCGGCGAGGTCGACGGGCGCGCCGTCGGCGAGGCAGGTGAGCGAGAGGCCCGACAGCGGCCCCGAGGTGGCGGTGGTCGGCACCGGACACGATGCCAGCCCGGCGGCCGCGCGCTGCTCGGCCGAGACCGTGGCCGGTCGTGCCGACGGGTGGCTGGTCTGGTCGGGGTCGTCGGAACCACCCCGCGGCCACAGCGCGACCGCGGCGGCGAGCACGAGGATGGCCGCGGCCAGTACCAAGCGCATCGCGGGCCGCCGGGTCTGCGGCGAGTCGGCCGGTTCGCTCACGCCCGCACCTCGTCTGCGCTCGGTGCCGTGGCGCGCGCGGGCGCGCACAACGCCGCCGTGCGCGCGGACGCGCCGAATCGGCGGTGCATCCGCCCGCGCTCGCTCACAGCCCGACCAGATCGAGCAGGTGCTCGCGTTCGGGACCCTTGATCAGGTCGGCCGCGAGGGCCGGATCGGTCGGGCCGGTCCCGTAGGACGGGCAGTCGTTGGCAAGCACGCAGGCGCCGCAGGCGGGCTTGCGGGCGTGACACACCCGGCGGCCGTGGAAGATCACCCGGTGCGAGAGCATCGTCCAGTCCTTGCGCTCGATCAGCGCGCCGACCGCGTGCTCGACCTTGACCGGGTCTTCCTCCTCGGTCCACTTCCAGCGACGCACCAGCCTGCCGAAGTGGGTGTCGACCGTGATGCCGGGGACGTCGAAGGCGTTGCCGAGGATGACGTTCGCGGTCTTACGCCCAATTCCGGGCAATTTCACCAAATCAGACAGGGTGTGAGGCAACTCACCGTCGAAATCGGATTCGAGTGCCTGTCCGAGCCCGATGAGGGAGCTGGTCTTGTTGCGGTAGAAACCGGTGGGCCGGATGTATTCCTCCAGCTCGGCCCGGTTGGCCTCCGCGTAGTCGCGCGCGGTGCGGTACTTCGCGAACAGCGCGGGCGTGGTGAGGTTCACCCTGACATCGGTGCACTGGGCCGACAGGATCGTCGCCACCGCCAATTCCAGCGGAGTGGTGAAGTCCAGCTCACAGTGCGCGTCGGGGAACGCGGCGGCGAGTGTGCGGTTCATCCGGCGGGCGCGCCGGACCAGCCCGGTCCGCGTTTCCGCCGCTAGTGCGCGGTTCTTGCGCTTTCGCGCCGCGGTGAGACCAGCGGGCGCCGCGGCCGGTGCGGCATCGCCGACGGCCGCGGTGGAGGGGGGAACGGACACTCGTCCACCATACGGAACCACTACGACAACATTGGGTGCCGAGTTGGCCCGCTGTGTTCCATCTGAGACCTGGACCGTGTTTACTGCCTGTCATGCAAGGACTCGCTGTGGTGCTCTTCCCAGTGCTGTTGATGCTGTTCGCACTGGGGATGGAGCGGGTCGAGAACCGGCTCCGTAAGCTTCTCGAACCCGACGAAGAGGTTCAGCAGTACCTGGACAGCGCCAGCAACGCCGAGGTGAAAGAGCTGACGAAGCTCGGCCTGCCCGCCGCGGTCGGGCGGGTACGCAAGCGCCGCTCCCGCGCCGCCGATCTGGACGTCGCCCGCGCCAGCTGAACCTCCCGTTCACGGTGCGCGAACTGTGCGCAATCCACTCTTTACGTGGTGTCTGTCACTGTGCTGCCGTGATGCCGCGTAGACTGCGCTGTTGGTCGATTCGCTCGACCAGGTTCGCAAGCCATATCCCATAAGGAGCACATTCGTGGACGAGGCCCTCGCCAGAGCAGGCATCTTCCAAGGCGTCGAGCCCACCGCGGTGGCCGCGCTCGCCAAGCAGCTGCAGCCCGTCGATTTTCCGCGCGGCCACGTCATCTTCAACGAGGGCGAACCCGGCGATCGGCTGTACATCATCACCTCGGGCAAGGTGAAGATCGGCCGCCGTTCCCCCGACGGCCGGGAAAACCTGCTGACCATCATGGGGCCGTCCGACATGTTCGGTGAACTGTCGATCTTCGACCCCGGCCCGCGTACCTCGACCGCGACAACGGTCACCGAGGTCCGCGCGGTGACGATGGATCGGGACGCACTCAAGCAGTGGATCGATCAGCGTCCCGAGATCGCCGAGCAGCTGCTGCGCGTGCTGGCCCGTCGCCTTCGCCGCACCAACAACAACCTCGCCGACCTCATCTTCACCGACGTGCCGGGCCGCGTCGCCAAGGCGCTGCTGCAGCTCGCTCAGCGCTTCGGCACCCAGGAAGCGGGCGCGCTGCGCGTGACCCACGACCTCACCCAGGAAGAGATCGCCCAGCTGGTCGGCGCTTCCCGGGAAACCGTCAACAAGGCGCTGGCCGACTTCGCCCATCGCGGGTGGCTGCGGCTCGAGGGCAAGAGCGTGCTGATCTCGGACTCCGAGCGTCTCGCCCGGCGCGCGCGCTGATCGCCTGACTCGACGACATTCCGGCACGCCGGAACCACCGGTGCGGGTCCGTGGGAGAGGGCCTCGTCCGCACCCGAGGTGGTTCCGGCGTGCCGTCGTCGTCACACGCGCGCACCGGTCGCCGACGCACGCACGCGCACGCCGACGACCGGCTCAGACCCCGCGTTCGGCCCGCAGATACTCCAGCTGCGCCTGCACCGAGCTGCGCGCGGCGGGCCACAACCGTTTGTCCACATCCGCGTACACCTTGCGCACGACCGCGAACGCGCCCGCGTCCTGGCCCAGTTCGGCCAATGCCGCCCTGACCTGGTCGAGACGCTCCCGCCGGTGATTCAGGTAGTACCGCAACACCGGCGCCGCGTCGGCGTGATCGGGACCGTGCGCGGGGAGCAGTGCCCGGCCGGTGCCGTGCTCGAGCAGTAGTTCCAGCGAGGCCAGGAAATCGGCCAGCGCGCCGGAGGCCGAGGCGAGCACCGTGGTGCCGTGCCCGAGCACCGTGTCACCGGTGACGATCGCGTCGTCGAGCAGGAAACTCACCGAGTCGTCGGTGTGTCCCGGTGTCGCGAGCACGGTGATGCGCATGTTTGCGGCCTCGATGACCTCGCCGTCGGCAAGCGGGGTCCCGGTACCGCGCAGATACTTCGGGTCCACCGATCGCACCGGCGTCCCGGTGGCCTGCACCAGATGATCGATGCCGCCGGTGTGATCGTGGTGGTGGTGGGTGATCAGGGTCTGCGCGATCCGCCCACCGGTGGCCGCGACGATCGCGGCCGTGTGCTTCTTGTCCTTCGGGCCCGGATCGACGACGACGTACTCGTCGCTGCCGGGCCCGCGTAGCAGCCAGGTGTTGGTGCCGTCGAGCGTCATCTGCGACGGATTGTCGGCCAACAGCACCGACGCCGTCGGGGTGATCGCCCGAACCCGGCCGTACGCGGGGTGTTCCAGTGCCATGACGGCTGCCTATCCGACCTCGACGATCAATTCCACCTCGACGGGTGTGTTCTTCGGCAGTTCCGAGACCCCGACCGCGGAACGCGCGTGCACGCCCGCGTCGCCGAAGACCTCGCCGAGGAACTCCGACGCGCCGTTGATCACGATCGGCTGATCGCTGAATCCGGGGGCCGAGGCGACGAACCCCACCACCTTCACCACCCGCACCACCTGGTCGAGCCCGACCAGATCGTGCACGGCGGCCAGCGCGTTCAACGCGCACAGCCGCGCCGCCTCCTTCGCCGACTCCACATCGACCTCGGCCCCGACCTTGCCGACCGCCGACAGCTCACCGTCGACGAAGGGCAGCTGACCGGAGGTGTACACCAGCGATCCGGTGCGCACGGCCGGGATGTAAGCCGCGACGGGGGCCGCGACCGGCGGCAGGGTGACCCCGAGCCGGTCGAGCGCGTCCTTCCACGCGGTAGCCACGGCTACTTCTGCCGCTTCAGGTAGGCGACGTGCTGTTCGCCGGTCGGGCCTGGCAGCACCGTGACCAGCTCCCAGCCGTCGGCGCCCCACTGATCGAGGATCTGCTTGGTCGCGTGCGTCAACAGCGGCACGGTCGCGTACTCCCACAGGGTGACTTCACTCATGGTGTGAGTTTAGGGCGCACCCGGACCACCGATGGGAAACGGGTTATAGGCTCGGCGACGTGGGAGCACCAACAGCAGAGCCGGTTTCGTCGGTTCCCGGACCGTCTACCGGATGGCCACAGCGCGCGGCCAAGGCCCGCTTGCACTACGTGACCGGCAAGGGAGGCACCGGCAAGTCGACCGTCTCGGCGGCGCTCGCGCTGGCGCTCGCCGCCGGCGGACGCAAGGTGCTGCTGGTCGAAGTGGAGAGCAGGCAGTCCATCGCGCAGCTGTTCGACCGGCCGCCGCTGCCGCCCACCGAAACCCAGATCGCCAGCGCCGACGGCGGCGGTGAGGTGTTCGCGCTCGCCCTCGACATCGAGCACGCGTTCCTGGAATACCTCGACATGTTCTACAGCCTCGGCTTCGCGGGCCGGGCGATGCGCCGGATGGGCGCGATCGAGTTCGTCACCACCATCGCGCCCGGCCTGCGCGATGTGATCCTCACCGGCAAGATCAAGGAGTGCGTGGTGCGCACCGGCGCCGACGGCGGGCCCGCCTACGACGACATCGTCGTCGACGCGCCGCCCACCGGCCGGATCGCCGGCTTCCTCGACGTCACCCAGGCCATGGCCGAGATCGCCAAGGGCGGTCCGATCGCCGCGCAGGCCGACGGCGTGTCCAAGCTGCTGCATTCCGATCAGACGATGATCCACCTGGTGACGCTGCTGGAGGCGCTGCCGGTGCAGGAGACCGCCGACGCGGTCGCCGAGCTCACCGGCAACGATCTGCGGATCGGCACGGTGATCGTCAACCGGGCCGCCAAGGCACAGTTCGACCCCGCCCAGCGCGAGCTCGCCGTGCGCGGCGAGCTGGACACCACCGAGATCGCCGCGAGTCTGGCCAAGGCCGGGATCACCCTGCCCGAGCCGGATTTCGCCGGCCTGCTCACCGAGAGCGTTGACCACGCGGTCATGCTGACCGCACAGGACGCCAGCGCGGCCGAGCTCGCCGAGGTCGACGTGCCCCAGCTGCACCTGTCTGCCCTCGACGAGGGCGTCGACCTCGGCGGACTCTACGAACTGGCCGAACAGCTATCCGCGCAGGGAGTGCGATGAGCGAGCAAACCACCCCGACCCGCCTCGATGTCGCCGGCATCATCGCCGATCCGTCCGCCAGGGTGATCGTCTGCTGCGGCTCCGGCGGTGTCGGCAAGACGACGACCGCGGCCGCGATCGCCCTGCGCGCCGCCGAGGCGGGCCGCAAGGTCGTCGTGCTCACCATCGATCCAGCGCGCAGGCTGGCGCAGTCGCTCGGGGTCGCCGACCTGGACAACACTCCGCAGCGGGTCGAGCTCGGCGCCGAGGTGCCGGGTGAACTGCACGCGATGATGCTGAACATGCGCCGCACCTTCGACGACATGGTGCTCGAGCACACCAGCGCGGACAAGGCCGAGCAGATCTTCGCCAATCCGATCTATCAGACGGTCGCCTCGTCGTTCGGTGGCACGCAGGAGTACATGGCGATGGAGAAGCTCGGTCAGCTGGCCGGGCACAAGGAGTGGGACCTCATCGTCGTCGACACTCCGCCGTCCCGCAACGCGCTGGACTTCCTCGACGCGCCGAAGCGGCTCGGCACGTTCCTGAACGGGAAGATGATCCGGCTGATCATGGCACCGGGTCGCGGCGTCGGCCGGTTCGTCACCGGTGCGATGAGCCTGGCGATGCGCGGGGTGTCGACCATCGTCGGTGGGCAGATGCTCAAGGACGCCTCGGCGTTCCTGCAGTCGCTGGAATCGCTGTTCGGCGGCTTCCAGGACCGGGCCGAGCGCACCTTCGCGATGCTGTCCAAGCCGGGCACGCACTTCCTGGTGGTCGCGGCACCGGAACCCGATGCGCTGCGGGAGGCCTCGTTCTTCGTCGACCGGCTCTCCACCGAGCGGATGCCGCTGGCCGGGCTGGTACTCAACCGCACTCATCCCGCGCTGTCGGCGCTGTCCGGTGATCACGCGCTGACCGCGGCCGATCAGCTGCGCGAGTCGGATCCGCTCACCGCGGCGGTGCTGCGCGTGCACGCCGAAAGGGTGGCGACCGCGAAGCGGGAGCAGCGGTTGCTGCATCGCTTCACCGGTGCTCATCCGCGGGTTCCGATGGTTTCGGTCACCGCGCTTCCCTTCGAGGTCTCGGACCTGGACGCGCTGCGGGCGGTGGGCGATCAGCTGACCGGCACGACCACCGCCGTCGCCTGATTCAGACAAAACGGCTATAGCTAACAAACCCGCAACACCGGCCGACGGCGCCGAATCCGCAAACCCCACGGATTCGGCGCCGGTGTGATAACGGCCCGGTCTCGGCCCTAGATGGCCACCTGATGCTGGCGCTGGGCCTGGAAGAAGTCGGCCCACGATGTCACGTCGGGATGCTGCTTGAGCAGCGCGCGCCGCTGCCGCTCGGTCATCCCGCCCCACACTCCGAATTCCACCCGGTTGTCCAGCGCGTCGGCACCACACTGCATCAAGACCGGGCAATGACGGCAGATCGTCGCCGCCTTGCGCTGCGCCGCACCACGAACGAACAGCTGGTCAGGGTCCACTTCCTTGCATCGCGCCTGGGCAACCCAAGCGATCCTTGCCTCGGCCTGCTCTACATCCAGTCGAGCGATGGGGGTTGTGATGTGCATTTCGATGTGCCCCTTTGCAGTCCGAACACCGTTGTACGGCGCTCCAGAATCGCGAGCGCGGATCACAGCAACCCAACTACCGCTGCGGTCCGCACCACATTCCACTTTGAGTGTTAGCTCTATCACACTGGGTTCTCAATCTAGGTAAAGGTATGGGGCTTGCGCAAGACCACCCCTGGATTTTTTGGTACGGCCGTCCATTCAAATCGTGGCCCGACCGGGCAGCTGCGCTGATCACCGGCGTGCCAGGGCACGACACGCCGATGTGATCATTTTGTTGACACGCCCGGACCATCCGCCGGGCACCGACCGGACATCCCCGGTGGGCGGCACAGCCGTGAACACCGCCACCCCACCCTTTAGGCTGGACCGGTGCCGATCACTCAAACGCTCGCGAGGCTGGCCGGCAGCTGCGCGCTGGCCGCCGTGCTAGTCGCCGGGCTGTTGTTCCCCCTGGCCGGTGGATTCGGGTTCATCTCCAACCGCGCCGCCGACGCCGTCGACAATGTCTCCGCCGAACTGGTGGAAGGCACGGTCCCTGCCGTCTCCACCATGGTCGACGCGGCCGGAAACCCCATCGCCTGGCTGTACGAGCAGCGCCGCTTCGAGGTGCCGAGCGATCGCATCTCCAACAACATGAAGCTGGCCATCGTTTCCATCGAGGACAAGCGCTTCGCCGACCACAAGGGCGTCGACTGGCAGGGCACCCTGCGCGCCTTCCTCACCAACACCTCCTCCGGCGAGGTGCAGCAGGGCGCGTCGACGATCGACCAGCAGTACGTGAAGAACTTCAACCTGCTCGTCGTCGCGAAGACCGACGCCGAACGCCGCGCCGCCATCGAGACCACCCCGGCGCGCAAGCTGCGCGAGATCAGGATGGCGCTCACGCTCGACCGCGAGCTCAGCAAGGACGAGATCCTCACCCGCTACCTGAACCTGGTGCCGTTCGGCAACGGCTCCTACGGCATCCAGGACGCGGCACAGACCTACTTCGGCATCGACGCCGCCGAGCTGAACATCACCCAGTCGGCGATGCTGGCCGGCATGGTGCAGTCCAGCTCCAAGCTGAACCCCTACACCAATGTCGAAGGCGTCACCGACCGGCGCAACACCGTGCTCGACACGCTGATCCAGAACATCCCGCATCGCGCGGCGGAGTTCCGCGAGGCCAAGAACGAACCGCTCGGTGTCCTGCCGGAGCCGAAGGGCTTGCCACGCGGCTGCATCGCCGCCCAGGACAAGGGCTTCTTCTGCGATTACGCGCTGCAGTACCTCGAAGAGGCCGGGATCAGCCGCGAGCAGGTCGACAAGGGCGGCTACCTGATCAGGACCACCCTCGATCCCGTGCTCCAGGATTCGGTGAAGCGCGCGGTGGTCGAGCAGGCCGACCCGAACCTCGACAACATCGCCGAGGTCATGTCGGTGGTCGCGCCAGGCCAGGACACACACCCCGTACTCGCGATGGCGTCGAGCCGGACCTACGGCCTCGACCGGGACGCCAACGAGACCCTGCTCGGCCAGCCCTACACCATGGTTGGCGACGGAGCCGGCTCGATCTTCAAGCTGTTCACCACCGCCGCGGCGATGGAGAAGGGCCTCGGCATCTCGGCCCAGGTCGAGGTGCCGGGCACCTACGCCGCCAGGGGCATGGGCTACTCGAACGCGCCTGGCTGCCCTGCCGACGCGTGGTGCGTCAAGAACGCGGGCAACTACCCCGGATCGATGTCGGTGACCGACGCGCTCGCCACCTCGCCCAACACCACGTTCGTGAAGATGATCCAGGACGTCGGGGTGGCCTCGGCCGTGGACATGGCGGTTCGCCTCGGCATGCGCTCCTACACCAAGCCCGGCACCTCCGGGCACGGCAACGCGAGCCTGGCCGACCACATCAAAGACAACAACATGGGTTCGTTCACGCTCGGCCCGTTCGCGATCAACCCGCTCGAGCTGTCCAATGTGGGAGCCACGCTCAGTTCCGCGGGCAAGTGGTGCCCGCCCTCCCCCATCCAGGAGGTCGTCGACCGCAACGGCAAGGTCGTCCCGCTCACCCAGCAGGCGTGCGAGCAGGTCGTCGAGCCGGGCCTGGCCAATACTCTCGCCAACGCGATGAGCAAGGACGACATCAGCGGTACCGCCGCTGGCGCCGCACGGTCGGCGGGCTGGGCGGCACCGATGTCGGGCAAGACCGGTACCACCGAGAGCCACCGTTCCTCGGCGTTCATCGGCTTCACCAACTCGCTGGCCGCGTCGGTCTACGTCTACGGTGACAGCCCGACACCGGGCGAGATCTGCTCGTTCCCGCTGCGCAACTGCGGCGCGAGCAACGCCTCCGGCCTGTTCGGCGGCAACGAACCGGCCCGCACCTGGTTCAACGCCATCAAGCCGGTGCTCGACCGGTTCCCGCCGCCCAGTCTGCCGCCGCTGGACGACAAGTACGTCCGGGGCGCGAACAACTCCCAGGTCCCCGATGTGGCGGGCAGGTCGCAGGGTGAGGCCACCTCGATGCTGACCACCGCGGGGTTCCAGGTGTCGGCGGTGGTGAGTCCCGGCTCGCAGGCCAAGGGCACGGTGATGGGCAGTTCGCCGAACGGCTCGGCGATTCCCGGTTCGGTCGTCACGATCTACATCAGTGACGGCTCGGTCCGGGTGCCGGTGGTGACCACACCACCGCCCGCGCCGTCCGCTCCGACGCCGGCGCTTCCCGGTCTCCCCCAGATCCCGCGCCTGCCACCGATCCCCATCCCGGTCCCCAGATAGCGAAAGGGCCTGTCGTCCACCCGGACGACAGGCCCTTTTCTCCATCTCCTGGTCAGAGCCGGGCTTTGACCGCCGCCGACAGCCGCGCGCCGTCGGCCTTGCCCTCGGCCAGCGCGGTCGCGGCCTTCATCACCTGGCCCATCTGCTTCATCCCCGGCCGCTCGCCGATCGCCTCCGCCACCTGGGCGATCGCGGTGTCGGCGACCTGCGCCACCTCGGCCTCGGTGAGCTGGGTCGGGAGGTAGTGCTCGATGATGTCCTCTTCGGCCCGCTCGTTCGCGGCCAGCTCGCCACGACCGTTCTGCTCGTAGACCACGGCCGCCTCGTTGCGCTTCTTGGCTTCCTTCTGCAGCACGGCGACGACCTCGGCATCGGAGAGCTCCTTCGCCTGCGCTCCCGACACCTCGGCGTTCTGGATCGCGGCGAGCAGCATCCGCAGGGTCGACAGGCGCAGGGTGTCCTTGGCTTTCATGGCGGCGGTCATATCCGCGCGCAGTTGCGATTTCAGTTCCGACATGCGGTTCACGCTAGCCGCTCGGCCTGCGGGGACTCATCACATTTTCATCCCGGAAGAAATTCGGACCGTTTGTGCGGAAACACACGCGACGTTCCGGGATGGGGTCGCCTATGCTGGGCAAATGCCCGTTATCTCGACGTCCGCTGTCCGCCGAACCGCGTTGGGAGCCGCCGGGGCCGCTGTCGCCGGTATCGGATACGCCACGCTGATCGAACGGAACGCGTTCGTCCTGCGTGAGGCGACCATGCCGGTGCTCGCGCCCGGCTCGCCCACGCTGCGCATTCTGCACGTCAGCGACCTGCACATGATGCCGGGTCAGCAGCTCAAACAGCAGTGGCTGCGCGAACTCGACCGGCTCGAACCCGACCTGGTCGTGAATACCGGCGACAATCTTTCCCACCCGAAGGCCGTGCCCGCCGTCGTGCAATCGCTCGGCGCGCTGCTGGCCCGCCCCGGCCTGTTCGTGTTCGGTTCCAACGACTATTTCGCGCCGGTGCCGAAGAATCCGCTGAAGTATTTCAACAAGGATCATCGCCGCGTTTACGGTGATCCGCTGCCCTGGCAGGATCTGCGCGCGGCGTTCACCGAGCGCGGCTGGCTCGACCTGACGCACACGCGCCGCGACCTCGAGGTGGCGGGTATCCGCATCGCCAGCGCCGGCGTCGACGACCCGCACCTGCAGCGTGATCGCTACGACACGGTGGCGGGCGCGCCGAACCAGCTGGCCCAACTCAGCATCGGCGTGACCCATTCGCCGGAGCCCCGGGTCCTCGATCGGTTCGCCGCGGACGGCTACGACCTGGTGCTGGCAGGCCACACGCACGGCGGACAGCTCGTCGTCCCCGGGTACGGCGCGCTGGTGACCAACTGCGGCATCGACAGGTCGCGGGTGAAGGGCGCGTCCAAGTGGGGCGAGCACACCCAGTTGCACGTGTCGGCGGGCATCGGCACCTCCCCGTGGGCGCCCTACCGCTTCTGCTGCCGCCCGGAAGCCACCCTGCTCACCCTCGTCGGCGCCCCGCCGAAGCGGCCCGCGGCCGACACCGGTCACGGCATCTCGGCGTCGGAGGCCGTCGCCCGCTAGGGTTGCGCCCCGCAACGACAACAGTCAGTAGGGGAACGACCGTGGGCAGTGGATCCGACGACCGGCGCACCGATCCGGCCGTGTTCGGTGCGCCGAATCAGCAGCGTTATCCCACTGCGGCACAACAACAACCGGACCCATCTGCCGGCTGGATGCCCGGCGGCACCGGCCTCTCACCCACCTCGAGCTGGGACGGTTCCGGCCCGCCGCCAGATCTTACCGATCCGACATCGTGGGCACCGGCGGGCCCACAGGACTGGGGTACCGACCCAGGTGCCGCGACGCGGGTCGACGACCCTGCTCCGCGGCCAGGAGCGAACGCGGCCGGTGCGCCCACCAAGCCCAACGCCTACCAGGCCGGTGCTCACCGAAGTTCGTCGGCAGGCCCTGGGTGGGCCAGTCCTGCCTCACTCAGTGCAAGCCAACCCGAATGGGCCGGTACGCGGGCCGGGAATCAGTCGCCTTGGGAAACCCCTCAGGCCGGGTGGGGTGTACCTGCGGGGGCGCCACGATGGGATGGCAGGGCTGCCGCGATGCCCGGCCCGAATCCGTGGAATCCCGTTGCGGGACAAGCGAACCAGGGGCCGAACTGGAGCCCGTCAGATCCGACGGTGCTCGGCGGGCAGCAGTACGGCGAGGTCCCACCCCTGGAGCAGTTCGGTGGACAGTCGTATGGATACCGGCCGGCGCCGAAATCCGGGAACAAGACAGTGGTCTGGATCGCGGTCGGCGCGGCGGCCGTTGTCCTGGCAGGCGGGATCACCGCGTTCGCCCTGACTCGCGGCGGCGCGTCCACCGCGAGCGGACCGACTCCCTCGATGGTCAGCGCGCTCACCACCACCGTGCCGCCACCGTCGGCGACCGCGAAACCGAGCACCTCCACGCCCGCCCCGACCGGCGCCGCGGCAGGCCGCACGCCCGTCATCAAGGGCTACCAGGTGGTGGCCTCGCCGGACCGCGGCGCGGCCTACGACGTGCCACCCGGCTGGGACGTCGCGGCCGAGACCACGATCGGCGGCGTCGGCGGACTTACCAGCGGTGACGCCGTGGTCGGCAAGGGCTTCGCCACCCACGGCGAAGACTATTGCCCCGGCTCCACCCGCACGATGTCCCTGCTCACCGGCTCGAAGCAGGCCGACCACGCCGTCGCGGGCGCGGAGCTCGGCAAGAAGGCGGCCGCCCTCGGTTACCGGGGCTCCACCGGCACGCCCGGCCCTGCCGAGCCGCTGACCTCCATCGACGGCAAGACCAGCGGCATGTTCACCGAGACCACCGGCGCTATCGCCGATCCAGAACCCGGCTGCGGCTCGACCTACTCCGTCTACGCCTACGCCTTCGATGGTGCGAAGGAAGGCAGCTTCGTCATGGTCATGATCGCCGACACCGGCGTCCCCGACGCCATCGACGCGACCGAGGCCAAACGCATCTTCAGCTCCATCCGAGCCCTCGACTGAACCACTCTGACCAGCCGGTTTAACGATTCCCACCACCTCGTTGTAAGCTACTTCAGGTTCGCCTCACGGGGTGTGGCGCAGCTTGGTAGCGCGCTTCGTTCGGGACGAAGAGGTCGCAGGTTCAAATCCTGTCACCCCGACGTGTTGGTTGAGACACAGAAGAGCCCCTGACCAGTCCACTGGTCAGGGGCTCCTCGTATTCTCCGGGGGTTTCTTCGCGGTCGAGGGGGTTCGGCCACCAGACGGTGACGGCGATGACCGAGAGCAGACCGAGGATGAGGGCCAGGATGGCTGCGGTGTCGGACATGGGATGCCCTTCCGGGTGAGCGGAGCGGGAGCCCGGCGAATGGCTCATCGACTAGCGTGCGCGCGGACTGTGTCGCCCGCGGTTCCCCACTGTTCGGATGGCGTTGATAAACGCTCTCCACGCCGATCCGGCTTCGGTGAGACCCGGCGCTGTGAGCACCCGATAACCTGACGCTTACTTTCTGTCACTTGATAGAAATTCCGAATCGATAGCGTATACACCCATGTCGACAAGGGTGGACGCACCGGAGGACGGGCCGGTCCGGCCGCTGCGCGACGTCGTGTACGAGACACTGCGGGACGAGCTGATGAACGGCGGTATCCGGTTCGGCGAACGACTCACCGAACCGAAACTGTCGAGCAGGTTCGGCATCTCCCGCACGCCGGTGCGCGAGGCACTCACCATGCTGTGCTCGGACGGCCTGCTGCACCGGGAGGAGTACGGTTTCAGTCCGGTGCGGCCGAGCGTGGCCAGGGTGCGCGATCTGTACGAACTCCGGCTCACCCTCGAACTCGGCGGCATGAGCCGGGTGGCCGCCGACCCGCGCCTGCGCCACGACGAGCGGCTGTTACGGACCGAGCGGGAGCGCTGGCTGGCCCTGCGCGCCGACCCACCCGCGCAGGAACCGGGGTTCGTGGTGGTCGACGAGGAATTCCACGTCACGCTGCTGACCGCGGCGGGCAATGCCGAGATGGTGCGCGCGCTGGTCGCGGTGAACTCCCGGATCCGGCATGTCCGCATGTACGACTTCATGATCAACAACCGCATCGAGACCACGATCAGCGAGCATCTCGGGATCCTGGACGCCGTGCTCGCCGACGATCTCGACGCGGCGCGGCGGCTACTGCACGCCCACATCGGAGATTCGCTCGATGTGGTGCTGGAACGCATCGCGCGGGCTGTCGCGGCCATGTCGATGAGCGATTGAGGAGAACGCCGTGCTCACCCCCACCGCCAGAGTCGCCGCCGCCTACGCGCGGATCGCCGAGGTAGACCGTCCCGAGGTCTGGATCACCCTGCGTCCGCACGACGAACTCCACAGCGAGGCAGTCGAACTGGAGCGCCGTCTGGCCGACGGCGCCGATCTGCCGCTGGCTGGCCTGCTCGTCGCGGTGAAGGACAATGTCGACGTCGCGGGCCTGCCGACCACCGCGGCCTGCCCCGAATTCGCCTATCCGGCAACTGAAACCGCGGCCGCGGTGGCCCGGCTGGTCGAGCGGGGCGCGCTGGTGCTCGGCAAGACGAACCTCGACCAGTTCGCCACCGGCCTGGTCGGCACGCGCAGCCCGTACGGCGCGGTACGCAACGCCCATCATCCCGAATTGATCTCCGGCGGTTCGAGTTCCGGCTCGGCGGTAGCTGTCGCGCTCGGCATCGCCGACCTCGCGATCGGCACCGACACCGCAGGTTCGGGCCGGGTGCCCGCGGCGCTGCACGGCATCGTCGGTATCAAGGCGACACTCGGGGTGATTCCCGCGCACGGTGTCGTCCCCGCGTGTGCCGACTACGACGCGGTGACGGTATTCGCCACCGACCTCGCGCCTGCCGTCACCGCGGCGCGGGTGATGGCGGGCCCCGACCAGCGCGACCCGCGCAGCCGCGGCTGGCCGAGCGACGTGCGCCTTGCCGCGGCCAACGAGCCGAAACTCGCCATCCCACGCGCCGCCGACCTCATCGCCCTGAGCGCGCCCTACCACCAGGCCTTCACCGACACCGTCGCCACGCTGCGCGCGCGGGGCATCGACATCACCGAGGTGGACATCTCCCCGCTGCTCGCGGCCGCCCGCCTGCTCTACGACGGTGCCATCGTCGCCGAGCGGTACGCGGCCGTCGGCGAGTTCGTCGACAAGGCGACGCCCGGCCTCGATCCGACCGTCGCCGGGATCATCGGCGCGGCACAGCACCTCGACGCCCACGCGTTCGCCGCCGATCTCGACACCCTGGCCACCGCACGCACCGCCGCCACCGCCCTGCTCGGCGGCTACGACGGACTGCTGCTGCCGACCACCACCGAACACCCTTCGATCGCCGAGGTGACCGCCGACCCGCTCGGGATCAACCGCCGTCTCGGCACCTACACCAACTTCTGCAATCTGCTCGACCTGGCCGCCGTCGCCGTCCCCGGCAGCCCGACCACCGACGGCCGCCCGTTCGGTGTGATGGTGGTGGTCCCCGCCTTCGCCGACCAGCTCGCCGTCGACCTGGCCGCCCTGCTGACCCGCACCGACCCGCCGCTGCTCGTCGACACCGGTGTGCCACTCGCGGTTTTCGGCGCCCACCTGCGCGGCCAACCGCTGCACTGGCAGCTGGAGCGGCTCGGCGCCCGCTTCGCCGGGGAGATCACCACCACCGACGCCTACCGGCTGACCGCCCTCGACACCACCCCGCCCAAACCCGGCCTGGTACGCCACGGCGACGGCCGCGGCGCCCCGATCAGCGGCGAACTGTTCCTCCTCTCCCCCGGCGGACTCGGCCGCTTCCTCGCCGAACTTCCCCCACCGATGGCGCTGACCAGCGTCGACCTGTCCGACGGCCGCTCGGTGACCGGCTTCGCCTGCGGCTACGACGCCGCCGTCGCCGGCACCGACATCACGGAGTACCGCAGCTGGGTGGCATATCTGCGGGATCGCCGACCGGGAAGCCGAGTTCGGTGAGCAGGCCTGCCACCCGGCGGCCGATATCGTCGCGGATGGGCCGCACCTGCGCCAGGTCCAGCCCGGCCGGGTCGTCGATGATCCATTCCTGGTAGCGCACGCCGGGCACGACCGGACAGGTGTCGCCGCAGCCCATCGTGATGATCACGTCGGCGGCCCTGATGATCTCGTCGGTCCACGGTTTCGGGTACTCGCGCGAGATGTCGATGCCGAGTTCGGACATCGCCGCCACCGCGGCCGGATTGAGCCGACCGCCTGGATCCGATCCGCCCGACCAGGCCACCGCGCGATCCAGCGCCAGCTCCTCGAAGTATCCGAGCGCCATCTGCGAGCGGCCCGCGTTGTGGGTGCACAGGAACAGGACCGTCGGGCGCGGCCTGGCAACCTTCCCCTCCACCTTGGCCAGCGCGTGCAGCCGCTGCCTGCCGAACCGCTCCGCCAGCAGCGGCAGATAGAGCGTCACGCTCGCCCGCGCGGCGAAGTCGTCGTAGGACGAGTACAGAAAGCGGTGGATGGTGTCCAGTTCGAACACGGTCGCGAACTCCGCGCGTAGGCGGGCCTCCGCGCGATCCAGCGCGTCCCGGTGCTCGGCGATCTCGGCCACTACTCAACCCTTACCCGCGATTCGGCGAAACGCAAAACGACCGGGCCGCCCAACTCTGGTTCGACCGGCCCGGTCGACATACCCCGCGACACGTGTGGAACGAACTGGCCCAGTCCGTCGGTGTGGTTACCGTCGGCAGTGCGTCTTCAGCGTCTGGAAGAGCCACCTTCTGGTCTGCACCGCCGGGTCCGACTGATCACCCCTCGAGACCGGTCGGACCCGGTTGTTCCGGTGTCCGACATAAGAATGCGACGCGCGTCTCTAGAGCTTCTTAAGAACAACTTGTCGGCTCGGGGCGATATATCAGCGATGATGGAAGTACCGACAAGATGGAGAACGACGATGGAGACAGTGATCGTCTGGGTGCTGGCCACGCTGCTGTACTGGTTCAGCAACTTCTGAGATACGACAAGAGGCAGGCACGCTCTCCGGCGTACCTGCCTCGTTCACTTGTCGAGGGCTAGTCCGCGCGGACGCCCTCTTCCACCCGCTTGCCGATTTCCGGATCGACATTGCGCCAGTACTCGAACACCCGGCTCAGCACCGGCTCGGTGACACCGGCCCTGACGTGGCCGACGATATTGTCGACCAGCCGCTGCCTGGCCGCGTCATCGAGCACCTCACGTACCAGCGTGCCCGCCTGGGTGAAGTCACCGTCCTCGGCGTGCTCCACATAGCCCGCCCGCACCATCGACGGGTCGAACTCCCACAACCCACCGTCACCGGCCCGCGTCGGGTCGGCGTGCGGTCCACCGAACGAGTTCGGCGCGTACACCGGCACGTCCGCCGGGTTGTAGTGGTACCGCATGGCGCCCTCCTTCGAGTAGGAGTTGACCTCGGCGGCCCTGGCCTGGTTCGGCGGCAGCTGGGCGTAGTTGGTGCCGATCCGGTAGCGGTGCGCGTCGGCGTAGGCGAAGACGCGGCCGAGCAGCATCTTGTCCGGGGAGAAGCCGATGCCGGGGACGATGTTCGACGGCTCGAACGCGGCCTGCTCGATATCGACGAAGAAGTTGCCCGGATTGCGGTTCAGTGTCCACTTTCCGACCTCGATCAGCGGGTAGTCGCGCTGCGACCAGACCTTGGTGAGGTCGAACGGGTTGAAGCGGTAGCCCTGCGCCTCGGCGACCGGCATGATCTGGACCTTCAGCGTCCAGCTCGGGAAATCGCCGCGCTCGATCGCGTCCCAGAGGTCCTTGCGGTGGTGGTCGGGGTCGGAACCGGCGAGGGTGTCGGCCTCGGCCTGGGTGAGGAACTCGATGCCCTGATCGGTCTTGAAATGGTATTTCACCCAGAACCGCTCGCCGTCGGCATTGATCCACTGGTAGGTGTGTGAGCCGAAGCCGTCCATGTGGCGGTAGGTCTTCGGCAGGCCGCGGTCACCCATCAGCCAGGTCACCTGGTGGGCCGATTCCGGCCGCAGCGTCCAGAAGTCCCACTGCATGTTGTGATCGCGCAGGCCGCTGCCGGGCAGGCGCTTCTGCGAGCGGATGAAGTCGGGGAACTTCATCGCGTCCTTGATGAAAAAGATCGGGGTGTTGTTGCCGACGAGGTCGTAGTTGCCGTCCTCGGTGTAGAACTTCACCGCGAAACCGCGCGGGTCACGCCAGGTGTCGGGGCTGCCCTGTTCACCGGCGACGGTGGAGAAGCGGACCAGGGACTCGGTGCGCGCGCCCGGCTGGAACAGCTTGGCCTTGGTGTAGCGGCTGACGTCGCCGGTCACCACCAGTTCGCCGTAGGCGCCGGAGCCCTTCGCGTGGACGATGCGCTCCGGGACCCGTTCGCGGTTGAACTGGGCGAGCTTCTCGATCAGGTAGTGGTCGTGCAGCAGCACCGGACCCTGGGTTCCCGCGGTGAGTGATTCGTCGTCGCTCTCGACGGCGTTGCCGGTGTTCGTGGTAGTCGGCTCGGTCATTTCGCGTCCTCCTGATTTCGGCAGTCGGGACACAGCCCCCAGAACACGACCTCGGCCTCATCGATCGCGAAACCGTGATCGTCCGCGGGCTGCAGACAGGGCGCTACGCCGACGGCACACTCGGTGTCGACGACCGCCCCACAACTTCGGCACACCAGGTGATGATGATTGTCCCCGATCCTGGTCTCATATCTGGCAGGCGAGCCCGCCGGTTCGATCCGGCGCAGGATGCCCGCCCGCACGCAGGCGTTGAGCACGTCGTACACGGCCTGCGTCGACACGGCCCCGAGCGCCGCCCTGGCAGCACCCGCGATCGTGTCCGCGTCGGCGTGTGGTCGCGCGGCTACCGCGTTCAGCACCGCGAGCCGTGGCGCGGTGACCCGCATCCCGGCCCGCCGCAGCAGTTGACGAGCGTCCATCTCCTCGGTGTGCACGAACTCCACCTTGCCGCTCAGATTTGAATCAGTCAAGAAAACGATTAAATCCAACAGGTTGCGTGGATCACACTCGGCACGCGGAATAGGTCGGTGGGTACGCCGGTTGAACACCACTGTCGGCGTCCGAACAGCCCCGGGCCTCACCCCTTTGTCGCTACGAGCGACCACTCGCCGAGAGGCGCTTGTGGGGCGTCGACACCAGGAACGGGCCGCCGATACGGCGGCCCTTCGACTCGAACGCCGCCAGGTCTCCCTCATCGACCTGGCGGCGTTTGCCGTTCCCGGCTCGCCGAACGCGGCGCGATAGCCGACGATGAGCCCATGACATCTGACGCGCCGCTGTGGCGTGGACTCGGGCTCCGGGACTCGGTGGTGATCGGGCTCGGCGCGATGGTGGGGGCGGGCGTGTTCGCGGCGCTCGGACCCGCGGCAGGGGTGGCCGGGTCGTGGTTGTTGCTCGCGCTCGCGGTGGCGGCGGTGCTGGCCTACTGCAACGCCATGTCGTCGGCGCGGCTCGCGGCTCTGTACCCGGTGTCGGGTGGGACGTATGTGTATGGACGGGAGCGGCTCGGGGAATCCTGGGGATACCTGGCCGGATGGGGGTTCGTGATCGGCAAGACCGCGTCGTGCGCGGCCATGGCGCTGACCGTCGGCAGCTACGCGTGGCCGGACCAGGCGCACGCGGTGGCCGTGGGGACGGTCGTCGCGGTGACCGCGATCAACTACGTGGGGGTGCAGAAGTCGGCGCTGGCAACACGAGTGATCGTCGCGACGGTGCTGCTGGTGCTCACCGCGGTGGTCGTCGCCGGGATCGGCGGGGATCGTTCGGCGGCCACCGTTCTCGACGGGGAGATCGGTCCGTACGGCGTGCTGCAGGCGGCGGGACTGCTGTTCTTCGCGTTCGCCGGCTACGCGCGCATCGCCACCCTCGGCGAGGAGGTGCGCGATCCGCAGCGAACCATCCCGCGCGCGATCATGCTGGCACTGGCCACCGCGCTGGCGGTATACACCCTCGTCGCCGTGGCCGCGCTGCTGGCCATCGGCTCCGGCGGACTGGCGGCGGCACGCGATCCACTGGCACAGGTGGTCACCGCGGCGGGCGCGAGCTGGCTGACGCCGGTGGTGCGGGCGGGCGCGGTGCTCGCCGCCGCAGGCGCACTGCTCGCGCTGATCCTCGGCGTCTCCCGGACCACGCTGGCCATGGCGCGGGACGGGCATCTGCCGCGTGCGCTGGCCGCGGTACATCCCAAGTACGCGGTGCCGCATCGGGCCGAACTCGCGGTGGGTGCCGTCGTCGCGGTGCTCGCGGCCACCGTCGACCTGCGGACCGCGATCGGCTTCTCCTCGTTCGCCGTGCTCGGGTACTACCTGGTCGCCAACCTGTCGGCGGCCACGCTCAGCGCGGCCGAGGGCAGGCCGCCACGCTGGGTGCCGGTGCTCGGTGCGCTCGGCTGCGTGGTGGTGGGATTCTCGTTGCCGCTGCCTTCGGTGCTCGCCGGGTCGGTCGTGCTGATCTGTGGCGCGGTGGTGTACCGGATTCGGGGCTTTGCGGGTGGATGAACAAACCGATGGATCGGGGGTCGCCCGGCCCCGCTTTACGCGTTACGGACGACATCGCGGTCTACGCTCGCCCGCATGGGGCTGATCAGGGGACTTCTCGCGGGAACAGGCGCGGCTGTATTGGTTTCGGGGTGCCTTCTCGGCACGCAAGCCACCGCGGCGCCGAACACGTCGACGACCTGCGCGGTGACCTCAGGCCGCGAACTCGAACGCGCCCGCCCCGAACAGGTCGGCCTCGACCCGACGAAGCTCGAACTGGCACTGCAGTTCGCCGCCACCCGCAACCGGCACAATGTGCAGGTGTTCCGGCACAACTGTCTCGTCGGGGAGGGGCTGCGCAACGACGAGACCGGCAAGGTGGCCTGGAACGTCTGGAGCGTCACCAAATCGGTGGTGTCCATGCTCGCCGGAATCGCATCCGACCAGGGCAAACTCACGATCGAAGCGCCGATCGACCGCTATCTGCCCGCCGGGCTCGGTGACGCGGCGCATCGCGCGATCACGGTGGAGAACCTGCTCACCGAGACCTCCGGGATGAAGACCGGGGTGCTCAGCGAGGGCATCACCGCGGTGATCCCGGTCGACCCGCACAGCGCGGTGCAGGCGCTGGCGGTGGAGCTGGTCAACCCGCCCGGCACCGCGTTCAGCTACAGCCAGCGCAATGTCGATCTGCTGTCGTACGTCATCGAACTGGCGGTCGGCGAGCCGCTGCAGCAGTTCGCCCAGCGCGAGCTGTTCGATCCGCTCGGCATCGCGAGCAGCGACTACTACTGGGCGCGTGACCGTTCCGGGCACACCTATGGCTACGCCCACCTGATGCTGCCGCCGGACAATCTCGCCAAGATCGGTCTGCTCGTCGCGAACGAGGGCCGGTGGGGTGCCGAGCAAGTGCTCTCGGCCGACTACCTGCGCAAGGCCCGCACCCCGTCGCCGCAGAACAGCTGCTACGGCTACCTGTTCTGGGTGGGCGCGAACTGCAACGAATCGCCCGACTTCCTGCCGCCCGACACGTATTTCATGTCGGGGCTCGGGCTGCAGAACGTGTTCTTCATGCCGAGCCTCGATCTGATGGTGATGTGGACCGGCACCTTCGGCAACGAGACCGACCACGGGCCGAGCGGGGTGCTCGCCCACGCCGAGGAGCTGCCGCACGAGTTCTTCCGACGGCTGTTCGCCGCGATCACCGATACTCCGGTGCCGACCGCGCAGCCGTATGTGGAGCCACCGCTGCGGTTCGATCCGGCCACGCTGATCGACAGCAATATCCTGCTCGCCGTTTTCGGCATCGGCCCCGGCGCCTACCCCGGTTGCACGGTCTTCGACTGCCTGAACCAGCCGCTGGCGGCGCCGTTCGCCGGCATCCCGCCCGGATGCGCGATCCTGGTCTGCCTCGGCGACGACCCGCGCACGCCGGGCATCCGCTAGTCCGTGGACTGCCCGCGCGGCGGAGCCGGATGCGCCGAAGTCGCGGAACACCCGCCACTTCGCCGTCGTGGCGCGCACGAGAAACGGGCCGGACCACCCGGTCCGGCCCGTTCGGGAACGTCGATCAGCGGTTGTCCAGCAGGACTTCCGCGATCTGAATCGTGTTGAGCGCGGCACCCTTACGCAGGTTGTCACCCGAGATGAACAGGGCGAGGCCGCGACCGTTCGGGACACCGGGATCCTGGCGGATGCGGCCGACCAGCGAGTCGTCCTGACCGGCGGCGGCCAGCGGGGTCGGCACGTCGACCAGCCGCACGCCCGGCGCCTTGGCCAGCAGTTCCGTGGCTTGCAGCACCGAAAGCGGTTCGGCGAACTCGGCATTGATCGACAGCGAGTGCCCGGTGAACACCGGGACGCGCACGCAGGTGCCGCTGACCAGCAGATCGGGCAGGCCGAGGATCTTACGGCTCTCGTTGCGCAGCTTCTGATCCTCGTCGGTCTCACCGGAGCCGTCGTCGACCAGCGAGCCCGCGAGCGGGATCACGTCGAAGGCGATCGGGGCGACGTACTTGTTCGGCGCGGGGAACTCGACGGCGCTGCCGTCGTGTACCAGCTTCTCGGCATCGTCGGCCACCGCGCGGATCTGCGAGGCGAGCTCCTCGACACCGGCCAGTCCCGAACCCGAAACCGCCTGGTACGACGACACGATCAGGCGCTGCAGGCCCGCCACGTCGTGCAGCGGCTTGAGCACCGGCATCGCGGCCATGGTGGTGCAGTTCGGGTTGGCGATGATGCCCTTGGGCAGATTGCGGGTGGCCTCCGGGTTGACCTCCGACACCACCAACGGCACCTCGGGATCCTTGCGCCAGGCCGAGGAGTTGTCGATCACGGTGACGCCGGCGGCCGCGAACCGCGGCGCCTGCACGCGCGACATGGTGGCACCGGCGGAGAACAGCGCGATGTCGAGACCCGACGGATCGGCGGTCTCGGTGTCCTCCACCACGATCTCACCGCCGCGCCAGGGCAGGGTCTTGCCCGCCGAGCGCGCCGAGGCGAAGAAACGCACCTCGTCGGCCGGGAAGTTGCGCTCTTCCAGCAACTTTCGCATGACGGCGCCGACCTGACCGGTCGCGCCGACGACGCCTACTCGTACACCCATCGCTTATCGCCCCGTTCCGCCGTGCACGACGGCGGCCTCGTCGCCGCCGAGATCGAAGGCCTTGTGCAGCACCTGCACCGCCTCGTCCAGTTCGGTATCGCGCACCAGCACCGAGATCCTGATCTCCGAGGTGGAGATCAGGTCGATGTTGACGCCCGCGTTGGCCAGCGCCTCGCAGAAGGTGGCGGTGACGCCGGGATGCGACTTCATGCCCGCACCGACCAGCGAGACCTTGCCGATGTGGTCGTCGTAGAGGACCTGCGCGAAGCCGATCTCGTCCTGCCGCTTGGTGAGCATCTCGACCGCGCGGGCGCCGTCGGTCTTGGGCAGGGTGAAGGTGATGTCGGTCTTGCCCGTGTCGACCTTGGAGATGTTCTGCAGCACCATGTCGATATTGATCTCGGCGTCGGCGACCGCGCGGAACACCTTGGCCGCGTAGCCCGGCTCGTCCGGCAGGGCGACGACGGTCACCTTGGCCTCGCTGCGGTCGTGCGCGACGCCGGTCAGGATTGCCTGCTCCACGGGAATGTCCTCCATCGATCCGAAAACAGTGGTGCCGATCTTGTCGGTGTAGGACGACCGGACATGAACGGGCACGTTGTAGCGGCGCGCGTACTCCACGCAGCGCAGCATCAGCACCTTCGAGCCGCACGCCGCCATCTCGAGCATCTCCTCGTAGGAGATCTGGTCGAGCTTCTGGGCGTCACCGACGATGCGCGGGTCGGCGCTGAAGATGCCGTCGACATCGGTATAGATCTCGCAGACATCGGCTTTGAGCGCCGCGGCCAGCGCGACGGCGGTGGTGTCGGAACCACCGCGCCCCAGCGTGGTGACGTCCTTGCTGTCCTGGCTGACGCCCTGGAAGCCGGCCACGAGCACGATCTGCCCATCGGCCAGTGCCTCCTGCAAGCGGCCTGGGGTGACGTCGATGATCTTCGCCTTGCCGTGCGCGCCGGTGGTGATCACCCCGGCCTGCGACCCGGTGAACGAGCGCGCCTCGGCGCCGAGCGAATGAATCGCCATGGCCACCAGCGCGTTCGAGATGCGCTCACCGGAGGTGAGCAGCATGTCCATCTCGCGGGCAGGCGGCGACGGGGCCACCTGCTCGGCGAGATCGAGGAGTTCGTCGGTGGTGTCGCCCATGGCCGAGCAGACCACGACCACGTCGTGGCCCTGCTTCTTGGTCTCCACGATCCGTTCAGCGACGCGCCGGATCCGCTCGGCGGTGGCCACCGAGGATCCTCCGTACTTCTGAACAACGAGAGCCACGGCGAGGTCCTTCACGATCGACAATCAGGCTTGCTATCAGCGACCAAGCGTACCGGCCCGAGTCCACCGGTTTCGCTGCCACCTCCCCTACCAGCGGAATCGACACAGGCTCGTCACTTAAGCGCCATCGCGCCGATCAGGCCCGTTCGAACCAGGTGACCTGCGCGCCGTTGCCGAATTCCTTGCGCCGGGTCGCGGCGAATTGTGTCGGTTTGAAGACACCGCCGAAGACAGGGACACCGGCGCCGGCGATGATCGGATAGCTCTTGACGATCAGCTCGTCGATCTCGTCGATGAGCTGGCTCGCCAGCGTGCCGCCGCCACACAGCCAGATGTCGAGTCCGTCCGCCCGCTTGAGCTCACGCACCAGCGCGGCCGGGTCGCCCGCGACGATCTCGACGCCGGGATGGTCGGCCTGCGCCAGCGAGGACGACACCACGTACTGCTTCATGTGCCCGAACGGGCTCTCGATGTGCTCGTCGGGTAGCACATAGGTGCCACGACCCATCAGCACGGTGTCCCAGTTCTTGGCGGGCAGATCGGGGTCCATGCCGACATGCCTGCGCACGTGGGTGGGAATGGCGTCGGGGAACTCGGCCGACATCCACTCCACATAGTCCGGCGGGGTGGGATAGAAGTCGACCTCACCGCCGGGACCCGCGATGTAGCCGTCCAGGGAGACACCGATGTAGTAGACAAGCTTTCGCATGGGTACCGCCTAAGCTGTTGTACTCTAAGTGAAGTGGTTTCAACGTAGTACTACAGACGGAGTGGTGTCAAGTGCGAACCAACCCCGAGCGGCGACAGGCTCTGCTCGACGCGGCCATCGAGGTACTGGCGAACGAAGGGGCGCGTGGACTCACCTTCCGCGCGGTGGACAAACAGGCGTCCGTGCCGATGGGCACCACCTCCAACTACTTCGCCAGCCGCGACGACCTGCTCACCCAGGCGGGCTCCCGCTTCTACGAGGTGGTGCAGCCGTCCGAGGAGACGCTGGCCTCGGTGAGCGAGGGCCCGAAGACCGTCGAGCACATCACCGCGCTGATGAAGGAGATCGTCGGCAGGCTCGAATCGCATCGCACCGCCTACCTCGCGCTGCTGGAATTGCGGCTCGAAGCGACCCGCCGTCCTGAGCTGCGCGCGGTGCTCACCGAACGGGTGCGCGCCGACCTGGATTTCAATGTCCGCAACCATCTGGCGTCCGGCCAGCCGGGCGACGAGGACTCGGTACTGCTGCTGTATCTGGCACTGAACTGGCTCATCGTCGAACACCTCACGCTGCCCGGATTGTTCACCGAGCAACAGAGCATGGCTCTCATCGAGACCGCCGTTGAGCGGGCCATTCGCAGCTGACCAGGTCAATCGTCCAGACCATAGACGTGTTGACGATCACTAGTACGGGTGTGCACAATCGGGGCTCGAAAGACTGCGGGGGTTCGGAGGATAGACAAGATGCGCTCGAAGATCGACATCCGATTCACCGTTGATGCGCCCATCGATCAGGTCATGGATGCGCTGCTGGCCGTCGATCACCTAGCCGCTTGGTCCCCGACCTACAGCGACGTCAGGATCGGCCCTCGCGACGCCGACGGCAGACCACGCCGAGTCTTCGTCACCGCCAAGTTCATGAACGACTCCGATTCCCAGGTCCTCGAGTTCTTCTGGGAACCCAACCGGGTGTCGTGGGAAGTGGTCGACAGCAGCCGCGGCTCCAAGGGACACGGCGTCTTCGAACTGTTCGAGAGCGCGGACGGCACCGACGTGGACCTACACGTCGAACTCGGCACCCCGCTGCCGGTCCCCGGCATCCTGTTCAACCGCACGCTCCGCAAGCAGTACGAGGAGGGCGTGGTGAACTTCATCGACTTCGCCGAGCGATTTCCAGAGGTAGAGGACTACGCCGTCGGCTAGCGTCTTTCCGCGCGAGCGGGGCCGCGCGATGCGACGATGAGCGCATGATCGGTACCCGACGGATACGGTTCCAGCAGGTCGCCGAAGGCGGCCTGGTGACCCAGCTCGAATTGTTCTTCGACCTCGTCATCGTCTTCGCCTTCACCATGGTCACCGCGATCGCCGCCGACGACCCGACCGCGGCGAATCTGCTGCGTGCCGGGCTCGTGCTCGCGCTGATGTGGTGGTTGTGGATCGCCTACGCCTGGCTCGGCAATGTGGTCAAGGCCGACGAGGGCATCACCAGGGTGGCGATCTTCGTCGCCATGGGTGGCGCGTTCATCGCCGCGCTCACCATTCCCGAGGCGTTCACCGATTTACCTGGCGGCTGGTTCGGGCCGCTGGTCTTCGCCATCGCCTACCTGGTGGTGCGGCTGGTGCACGTCGCGATCTTCTGGGTGGTCAGCGCGGAGGACCCGCAGCTGCGCGGACAGTTGCTGCGCTGGGCGCTCGGCTCGATCACCCTCGGCACCACGCTGCTCGTCGTCGCGGCGATGACCGACGGCGTCGTCCAGATCGCGCTGTGGATGGCGGCCATCGCCGGAGACATGATCTGGACCTGGCTGGCGGGCACCGACTGGCGGATCAACTCGGCCAAGCACTTCGCCGAGCGGCACGGGCTGATCATCATCGTCGCGCTCGGTGAATCGATCGTCTCGATCGGCATCGGGGTGGCGGGGCTGCCGATCTCCTGGCCGATCGTGGTCGGGTCGATGCTCGGTCTGGCCGTGTCAGGTCTGCTGTGGTGGCTGTACTTCGACGTCGCGGCCATCTCCATCGAGCACGCACTCGCCCATGCCAGGGGCAAACACCAGATCAAGATCGCGCAGAACAGCTACACCTACGGGCATTTCCCGATGATCGCCGGCATCATCGCGCTGTCGCTCGGACTGAAGAAGGTCCTCTACTACGTCGGTGATTCCTCGCACCACACGCTCACCGATGCGCTCTACGGCATCCCGCTCGGCGCGCTCTACGGCGGGCCCGCGATCTTCCTGCTCGCCCTGGTGGCGGCGAAATACGCGGCGACCACGTCGGTGACGATCCCGCGCATCGTGGTCGCGGCCCTGCTGTTCGCGCTGATCCCGGTGGCCGCGAACCTGCCCGCGCTGGTCTCGCTCGCCCTGCTCTGCGCGCTGCTCGCGGCGCTGGTGATCTTCGAGACCGTGCGGTACGCGCAGCCGCGGGATCAGCTCAGGCACGCTTGATCTGCGAGAGGTGGTGGCGCACGCCGTGCTCGTCGGGCGTCACCCCTCTCTGCGCCGGCGGCACCTTGATCCCGGCGCGCACCGCGTCGTTGATCTGATCGAGGTTCTCCCTGAGCATGTCGGCCACCAACTCGTCGGTGCGCGGGTCGGCGAGCAGCTCGTGCAGCATCCGGTAGACGGTGGCCGAGATCAGCCGGACGATCTCGTCGTGGAACGGCACGTAGCGCAGTTTGCTGGTGGCCGGATCGTTCTTGATCAGATCCACGATCATCTGGTCGACCTCGGCGTGGTTCTCCTCCAGCGCCGCGGCGATGTTCTTGGTGTAGTGGCCGGCGCGCAGCACCTTGGAGACCTCGTCGAGGATCGCGACGGTCATCGGGCGCTTGATCACGTCGACGATGGTGCCGACGAACCGGTTCACGATCGTCGCGGTGACCCGCTCGCCCAACGCCCGGTCGGCGACGCGGCCGAGCCGGATCAGGATCACCACGATGCGCAGCAACCGGAAGCCGCGGAAGATCGGGCTGGTCACCGGGATCATGCCGAGGACCTCGTACCAGTAGATGAACGGGTACGTCCACGGCCATCCCGCCCGCCGCCAGCGCCACAGGAACTCGAGCAGGAAGATCCCGCAGATCGTCCAGTCGACGACCACGATCGTCTGATAGGTCCGGCCGGAGACCGGAAAGAAGGTGATCCAGCCGACCAATACCACCGAGACGATCGCCAGGACCAGCATGAACAGGTCGCCGCGCAGTGTCGGGGTCTTCGAACGCACGTCCGGCACCGTCTCGACCTGCTCGATACCCGGTGCGGCCACGTGCCTGCTCCCTTCGAACGCCGTCGTTCCTGCGAGGGTAGCGGCCGGATCGGCGCGCACCGGCCAGTTCACGATGTCGGTCGACGCGGTGTCAGCGACCGGCTGCGACGATCGCCGCGATATTGCGCTCGGCCAGTGCCGTGATGGTGAGCGAGGGGTTTACCGTCGCGGTGCTGCCGGGGATGGCCGCGCCGTCCATCACATAGAGACCGGGATGACCGTGCACGCGACCGAAGGCGTCGGTGGCCTTGCCGAGCACAGCGCCACCGAGCGGATGCGCGGTGAACTGGGCGTTCGCGTCGTAGCCGAGCGCGCCGTATTCGGCGAGCGCGCCCGCCCGGTCGGCGATCCGGTGATCGATCGCCCGCGCCGCGTCGACGACGGCCTGCTGTACACCGGTCGACCAGCTCAGCCCGACCCCATCGGTGGCCGGGTCGTAACCGAAGCCTGCCCTGGCCGGATCGAGCACCATCCCGAGCGAGGCCAGCGCGCCGGTCTCGAACGGAACGCCGGGGATGTACCAGTTCTCCAGAGTGAGCGCAACGCTCGACTCGTCGAAGATGCGGCTCGCGCTCGGCACACCCTGGCCGTGCCCGGCGACCGAGCTCGCGCCGCGGGCGAGCACCACGTCACCGTTGGTGCCCCAGCCCGCGCCGACGTGTTCGTTGAGGTCGGGCAGCGCACCGGTGGCCCTGGCCCGGACCAGCAGCTCGGAGGTGCCGATCGACCCCGCGCCGAGGAACAGCTTGTCGCAGGTGAGCGTGCGGGTGGCGAGGACGGCGCCGGTCGGGTCCAGTTTCGTCACGGTGACCACGAATTTGCCGCCCGCGTCCTGCGCGATGGTGTCGACGCGGTGACCGGGGTACACCTGAGATCTACCGGTCTCGGCGGCGTAGCGCAGGTAGTTCTGGTTCAGATCGAACTTGGCGCCGTTGGAATTGCCCAGGTTGGAGCGGGCCGCGGTGGCCGAGGCGCGGGAGGTGCCCGCCAGCTCGCCGCGCAGGATGTCCCAGGTGAAGATCGAGTCGTTGGGCACCGGCTGGTAGCCGGCGGCGCGGACCTGGTCGTCCCAGGCACGCGAATGCGCGAACGGATCCGAGTGGTAGATGTCGGCGGGCATGGTGTCCAGGCGCAGCATCTGGCGCACCTTCGGGTAATACACCCGCTCGAGCTCGCCGTAGTCGACGACGCCGCCGAAGACCTGGTCGAACAGCCTGCGCTCCGGCGCGACCATGGCACCGGTGAAGATCACCGAGCCGCCGCCGACCGCGGCCGCGCGCCACACATCGATGCCGGGGTATTCGGTCACGTCGAGCACGCCGCCGAACGCACCGAAGCGCATCGGTACCTTGGTGACACCGGTGAAGGTGGTGCGATGCCAGAAACCGCGACCGTCGGGCAGGTCGTCGCCGGTGAAGATCTCCCGCCACGGGTCGTTCGGCCAGCGCGAACCCCGTTCGAGCACGGTGTTGGTGATCCCGGCCTCGGCCAACCGCAGCGCGGTGACGGCGGCACCGAAGCCGGACCCGACGACGATGGCCTCGGTATGCGCCGGTGCGTCCGGGATCGGGGCGAAGATCTCCGGCACCCAGGACCGGAACATCACCTCCCGCGGATCCGCCGTGGCCGGCGGCATCGTCAGCGTCGTCCCCACGGCACCGGCGAGCGCCGCCAGACCCGTCGCCTTGAAGAAGGCGCGTCTGTGCACCAGGCCACCTCCCTCATCACGCATGGCCGAGCGCAGAATACCGCGCCGACCCGACAAATCGCCCGCTCGCGTCCGCATTTGTCGTAAGTCACGAAGGGCGCGGGCGCTCCCGTATCTCAGCCCGAGGTGAGCAAGCGGATTACTGCGATGGTGCCGACGATGACGATCACCGCGCGAAGCACGTTGGGCGGTAGTCTGCGGCCGACCTTCGCGCCGAGCTGGCCGCCGATGATCGAGCCGATCGCGATCAGCGCGACGGCCTGCCAGTTCACCTCGGCGATCACGATGAAGATCGCCGCCGATACCGCGTTGACGAGCAGCGCGAGCACGTTCTTCACCGCGTTGAGCCGCTGGATGTCCTCATGCACGAACACCCCGAGCAGGCCGAGCAGCAGCACGCCCTGGGCGGCGCCGAAGTAGCCGCCGTAGATGCCGGTGCCGAACACCGCGACGAGCAGGATGGGCCCGCCGTGCGCGGGGGAAGGGGCGTCGCCGTCGTCCCTGCGCGCCTTCACCCACGCCGCCAGCCGCGGCTGGACCACTACCAGGACCAGCGCCGCGATGATCAGCACCGGCACGATCGCCTTGAACGCCTCGGCGGGCATGGTGAGCAGCAGGATCGCGCCGGTGATACCGCCGAGCAGCGAGGCGGTGCCGAGTTGCAGCAGCCGGGACCGCTGTCCGGCCAGCTCGCGGCGGTAGCCGATCACCCCGCTGATCGATCCGGGCACCAGGCCGATCGTGTTGGAGACATTCGCCGTCACCGGTGGCAGCCCGAACGCGAGCAGCGCCGGGAAGGTGATCAGGGTCCCGGAACCGACGATCGTGTTGATCCCGCCCGCGGCGATTCCCGCGACCAGCACGGCCAATTGCTCAAACCAGGTCATCCGAATTCCTTTGTGCCGTCTCGTCGGACGCGGCGGTCCGTACAAGCGCGCTTTCCCCCGGAGAACCGTACCGGCTGGTAGGGGCAGCGGATTCGCCAGGCCGCTTACCAGCGGGGCATCACACACGGTAAGCTCGGGGAATCATGCAGCGGGCACTTCTTCTCGGCCGCCGCGACGGGTTCTGATACGGACCGGCTCCCGTCGCGGGGTTCCAACGCGCCGGTCGACCCGCTCCCACCAGGGAATCCACCACACCCCACGGAGAATCTTGCATGTCCTCGGCTGACGCATTCGTATCCGCTTCGCGCACCATCACGGCCCCCGGCAAACCCGCACCGGCCGACCAGCCCGCCTGGAACAACCAGAAGAACTCGTCGATGCCCGCGTTCCGGTATCGCCCCTTCGCCGAAGAGGTCGAGCCGATCACGCTGCCCGACCGCACCTGGCCCGACAAAGTCATCGACCGCGCGCCCGCGTGGTGTGCCGTCGACCTGCGCGACGGCAACCAGGCGCTCATCGACCCGATGAGCCCGGCCCGTAAGCGCCGCATGTTCGACCTGCTGGTGCGGATGGGCTACAAGGAGATCGAGGTCGGGTTCCCGGCCGCGAGCCAGACCGATTTCGATTTCGTCCGCGAGATCATCGAGGACGGCGCCATCCCGGCCGACGTCACCATCCAGGTGCTCACCCAGTGCCGTCCCGAACTGATCGAGCGCACCTTCGAGGCGTGCAACGGCGCACCGAACGTGATCGTGCACTTCTACAACTCCACCTCCATCCTGCAGCGCCGGGTGGTGTTCCGGGCCGAGCGCGAGGCGGTGAAGAAGATCGCCACCGACGCGGCCACGCTGTGCCTGGAGATCGAGCAGCGCTACCCGGACACCGAGTGGCGCTACGAGTACAGCCCGGAGTCCTACACCGGCACCGAACTGGACTACGCCCGTGAGGTCTGCGACGCGGTCTCGGCGATCATCGCGCCGACGCCGGACAAGCCGCTGATCATCAACCTGCCGGCCACCGTCGAGATGGCCACCCCGAACGTGTACGCCGACTCGATCGAGTGGATGCACCGCAACCTGGCCCGCCGCGACTCGATCGTGCTGTCGCTGCACCCGCACAACGACCGCGGCACCGCTGTGGCCGCCGCGGAGCTGGGCTACCAGGCCGGCGCCGACCGGATCGAGGGCTGTCTGTTCGGTAACGGCGAGCGCACCGGCAACGTGTGCCTGGTGACCCTGGGTATGAACATGTTCTCGCGGGGCATCGACCCGCAGATCAACTTCGCCGATATCGACGAGATCCGCCGCACGGTCGAGTACTGCAACCAGCTGCCGGTGGCCGAGCGGCACCCCTACGGCGGCGACCTGGTGTACACCGCGTTCTCCGGCAGTCACCAGGACGCCATCAACAAGGGCCTGGACGCGATGAAGGCCGCCGCCGACGCGCAGAACGCCGACGTGGCCGACATCGTCTGGGAGGTGCCGTACCTGCCGATCGATCCCAAGGATGTCGGCCGTACCTATGAGGCCGTGATCCGGGTGAATTCGCAGTCCGGCAAGGGCGGCGTGGCCTACATCATGAAGACCGATCACGGGCTGGTGCTGCCGCGCCGCCTGCAGATCGAGTTCTCCCAGGCCGTCCAGGCGATCACCGACGGTGAGGGTGGCGAGGTGACGCCCAAGGAGATGTGGGACGTCTTCGCCACCGAGTACCTGAACCCCATCCTGCCGCTGGAGCGGATGCGGCAGATCGTCACCGCGGCCGAGACCGACGGCGGCGTCGACTCGATCGTCGCGACCGTGAAGGTCGACGGCGTGGAGCAGGAGATCACCGGTTCGGGCAACGGCCCGCTCGCCGCGTTCGTCGACGCCATCGCCACGGTCGGGTTCGACGTACGGGTGCTCGACTACAGCGAGCACGCCATGTCGGCCGGTGACGACGCCCAGGCCGCCGCCTACGTCGAGGTCGCCGTCGGTGACAAGGTCGTGTGGGGCGTCGGCATCGCCACCTCCATCACCACCGCTTCCCTGCGCGCCGTCGTCTCCGCGGTCAACCGGGCCGCCGCCACCCGCTGAGTCACCTCCGAAGGGGCCGGTTCACCCGAACCGGCCCCTTCGCCATACCCATCACCCCCCGCCACCGACACCGCGCTCCAACAACCCCCGCAGCCGCACCACCCAACCCAGCCCCGTACGACCCGACCTCGAGGAGGGTCCGCCGACGAAGTCGGCGGTCGCGGCCCGTCCCGTCGATCAGGCGCCGTTGCGCAAGCGACGAAGGAGCAAGCAACGGTGCCTGATCGACGGGACCCCAGGGGGCCGCGACTCGAGCGCGCCAGCGCTCCAACTAGCACCGTGCTAGCGTTTTACTGCACATTCAGCGCCGAGCTTCCTGCTCGTTCCAGCGAGCAAGTGGGGGAACCTGTGACCAACAACGACCAAAATCCGACCTCTCCGCCCTGGCTGCAGAGTCCGTCGGCTGAGACGGCCGACGCTGCGTCCGGTTCCGCCGGTGTGAGCACGGTGGCCGACGAGATCGAGTCCGCGGATTCCGCCGTCGAACCGGCTGCCGCGCCGCCGCAGGCGGCCGAGCCGGAGCCGCAAGCCGGGCTCGCCGAGCAGACAGTGTTCCATCCCGGCGGCTTCGCGCCAGGTCCGTGGGCGCCCAGCGCGGTGCCGGATCCGTATCAGAGCGGGGGCGCGCATCCGGTGGCACCGATTCCGGACGGGCAGCCGTACCAGGGGCAGCCCGTCACCGGCGAACAGCCGTACCCGGGCGCGCAGCCGACCGGCGAACAGCCGTACCCCGGCCCGCAGCCGACCGGCGAACAGCCGTATCCGGGTCAGCAGCCGACCGGCGAGCAGCCGTACCCCGGCACACCGCAGTACCCCGGCGCGGAGCAGCAACCGCAGTTCCCGCAGGAGCAGCCGCCACAGTCCGACGCCATCTACAGCTGGGCGCCGCCCCCGCCGCCGATGTATCAGCAGCCGATGCCGGGCGGGATGCCCGGTCAGCTGCCCGGCCAGCAGCTGCCGCAGGGCCAGCCGCCGATGCCGCCGCAGCCGGGGCAGTGGCAGGGCGGGCCGGCTCAGCAGCCGTTCCAGCCGCAGCATGTCACCGCGCCCGGCCAGCCAGGGCATTCGGTCAACGACCTGAATCTGCTCAAGCGGGCGCGGAAGGCGCCGCGCAGCGGATGGCGGCGCGCGGTCCACAAGGCGTCCGGCGGCATGATCAATCCCGGTGAGTCGGCGGCCGACGTCGTCCACCGCGATCTGGCGGAGCGGGTCAACCAGCCGGTCCGCGGTGATTACCGGATCGCGATCCTCTCGCTCAAGGGCGGTGTCGGCAAGACCACAACCACAGTCGGCCTGGGCTCCACCTTCGCCTCGCAGCGCGGTGATCGCGTCATCGCCATCGACGCCAACCCCGACCTCGGCACGCTGGCGCACCGGGTGCCGAGGCAGACCCGCTCGACAGTGCGCAATCTGCTCGAGGACCAGAACATCACCAGGTACTCGGACGTGCGAGCACACACCTCGCAGGCTCCGAGCCGGCTGGAAGTGCTTGCCTCCGAGCAGGATCCGGCCGTGTCGGAGGCCTTCAGCGAGGCCGACTACCGCAAGGCCATCGGGATCCTGCAGTCGTTCTACAACATCATCCTCACCGACTGCGGCACCGGCCTGATGCACTCGGCGATGTCGGGTGTGCTCGATATGGCGAGCTCGCTGGTGCTGGTCACCTCGCCCGCGATCGACGGTGCGCGCAGCGCCTCGGCGACGCTGGACTGGCTCGATCACCACGGCTATTCCAAGCTGGTCGAGCGCACGGTCGTGGTGGTGAACGCCTCGCGCCGCGGCGCATCGACGGTCGATCTGGACCAGCTGCGCAAGCTGTTCCTCGACCGCACCCGCGCCGTGCAGATCGTCCCGTTCGACGATCACCTGGCCGAGGGCGCCGAGATCGACCTCGAGCTGGTCAGCAAGCCGACCCGGCGCGCGCTGCTCGAACTGGCCGCCATGGTCGCCGACGACTTCGGCTACCACGGCATGCAGCAGGGTCAGCAGTTCACGCCGCAGGGCCAGCCGTACCAGGGTCAGCAGCCGTACCAGCAGCCCGGCCAGTTCTGAGGCCGGTCAGCCCGCGCCGACTGTGTGCGCCGCGGCCTCGAACGCGTCGAGGACCGCGGCGATCGCAGGCCGCCGGTGCGCTTGCGGCCGGGTGAGGATCTCGTACACGCGCGCCGCGCGCACCCCGGCCAGCCGCAGCACCGACAGCTCGGGGTGGGCTACGGCATACCTCGGCATCAGCGCGACGCCGTAGCCGGACGCCACGACCGTCTCGATCACGCGGAAGTCGTTGAGCCGCTGCGCGATCCGGGGACGAACCCCGGTGACGGTGGCGATCGAGTTCAGCACGTCGTCGACCGGGAATCCGCCGCGCACGCTCACCCATGTCTCCTCGGCGAGTTCCTCGGGCCGCACCGACGGCCTGCCTGCGAGCGGATGGGTCGGCGCGACGACGACATCGATCGGCTCGCGCATCAGCACTCGTGCCGCGAGCCGCGGTCCCGCTGGCGACGGCGCGCGCTCGTCGCGGTGGGTGAGCACGATGTCGTAGTCGGCCAGCAGTTTCCCCGCGGTCGTCGGTGGCAGATCCTCGTCCCCGGCGACGATCTCCACACCGCTGCCCGCGAGCGCGCCGAGCACCGGCGGCAGCAGCAGCGCGGCGCCGGAGGGGAACAGCCCCACCCGCACCTGCCCGCGCGGTGAGCCGCGGTAGTGCGCCATCTCGGCGGCGGCCCGCTCCATGGCGGCGAGGACGTCGTCGGCGCGCAGCACCAGCGCGTGGCCCGCGTCGGTGAGCCGTACCCGGCGTCCGTCGGGTTCGAGCAGCGCGACGCCCGCTTCCCTGGCGAGCACCTTCAACTGCTGTGACACCGCCGACGGCGTCATCGACAGCGCTTCGGCCACCGCTGCGACGGTGCCGCGATCGGCCAGCTCTCGCAGGATGCGCAGCCGCTCGACAGAGAACATGAAGTAAAACTACTTCATCGATCCACTTTTATTAGATTGTCCTGAACCTTTAGCAGACCGCACGATAACTGCGTGACCACCCGTGACCGCCTGCTCGGACTGACCGTCGTCGTGCTCTGGGGCCTGAACTTCCTGGCAATCCGGATCGGACTCGACCACTTCCCGCCGTTCTTCTTCGCCGCGCTGCGGTTCGCGGTCATCGCGATTCCGGTGCTGATGTTCGTTCCACGGCCCATAGTGCGCACCCGGTGGCTGCTGCTGTACGGCGTCGGTTTCGGCATCCTGCAGTTCGCGTTCCTGTTCACCGCCATGCGGGTGGGCATGCCGACCGGGCTCGCCTCGCTGGTCCTGCAATCCTCGGCGCCGTTCACGGTGGTGCTCGGCGCGGTCCTGCTGCGTGAGCGGCTGCGGCCGGTACAGGTCGCCGGATTGGCGGTCGCGATGCTCGGCATGGTCGTCATCGGCGCGGACCGCCTGGCGAACGCGACCCTGCTACCGGTACTGCTGACCTTGGCGGGCGGCCTCGGATGGGCGTTCGGCAATATCGGCGCCAGGCAGGCCGGTGCCGATTCCCCCGGCTTCGACCCGCTGCACCTCACGCTGTGGATGTCAGTGGTCCCGGTGCTGCCGCTGCTGGCGCTGTCGCTGGCTGTCGAGGGGCCTGACACCGGTTTCCGTGCGCTCGGCACCGCGGTGTCGACGGCCGACGGCCTGCCCGCCCTGGCCGCGCTCGCCTACATCGCGATCCTGGCCACGGTGTGCGGTTCCGGCCTGTGGACGTATCTGATGAGCCGCTACCCGGCGGGCACCGTGGCGCCATTGTCCCTGCTCGTGCCGGTCGTCGGCATCGGCGCGGCGTGGGCGGTGTTCGACGAGCAGCCATCGGTGGCCACGCTGCTCGGCGGGGTGATCGTGATCGCGGGCGCCTTCGCCGCGACGAGCGCCCGCCCGCTGCGGCGCACGCGGGCGCCGAAACCCGACCGGAGCCTCGTTCAGGTCTGACGTCCAATTCCGCCGACACCCGCGCCCCCGCTGGCTAGCATGTGACCGGTCGCGCGATGCGTTTCCGCGCGACCGGTCGGTTTCGGGCGTGGACGAACGACAGTGCGGGCCGTGCGGGCCAGGTCTTCGACGCGCTCTAGAGTGTTGGCAAATTGCAGGCAAAACTCGAGCAAGGCAGCTGAACAGCGTATGGCGGAACAGCGGGTGCCCGTTTCGCGAAGATCCTTTCTTCGCGGCACGGTCGCAGCGGGGGTCGTGTCGGCGGGGGCAGTGGCGGGATCGCCAGGAATCGCGCTGAGCGCGCCACCCGGTCGCCGGGTCGCGGTGCTCGGCGGTGGCGTCGCCGGGCTGAGCGCCGCTCATGAGCTGGCCGAACGCGGTTTCGAGGTCACCGTCTACGAGGCGAGGGCGCTCGGCGGCAAGGCCCGCAGCGTCGCGGTGCCCGGCACCGGCCGCGACGGCAGGCCCGATCTGCCCGGCGAGCACGGGTTCCGGTTCTTCCCCGGCTTCTATCAGAACCTGCCCGACACCATGCGCCGGATCCCGGTCGCAGGCAATCCGGAGGGCGTCTGGAACAACCTGCTCAGCGTGCCGGAGGCCCGGTTCTCCCGTCGCGACGGCGACGACATCTCCCTCGCCCTGCCCGGCAGCTTCGCCGCGGCGAACCTCCATCCGAACGCGATCAGGGAGACCCTCGCGGGCACCATCGCGACGATGTCGAAGATGCCGGCGACAGAAGCCGCCTACTTCGCGAACCGGCTGCTGGTGTTCAACAGCAGTTGCGACGCCCGCCGGTTCGGCCAGTGGGAGCACACCTCCTGGCAGGAGTTCGTGCAGGGCCACGCGCGCTCGCACGAGTTCCGCGCGCTGGTCTCGCGCTCGCTCACCAGCATCATGGTCGCGGCCAAGGAGAACCTGGCCAGCACCCGCACCATCGGCGGCATGGGTGAGCAGTTCCTCGGCAATCCGCTCGGCCTCGGCAACGACGGCGGGCTGGACCGGGTGCTCAACAACCCCACCAATATCGCCTGGATCGACCCGTGGGTGGCCCATCTGCGCGGACTCGGCGTACGGTTCGAGCTCGGCGCGCGGGTCACCGAACTCGTGGTGCGGGACAGGCGGATCGGCGCCGCCAGGATCAGCGGGGGCACGACCGTCGAGGCCGACTACTTCGTGCTGGCGCTGCCGGTCGAGCAGGCGCGCAAGCTCTGGTCGCCGCGGGTGCTCGAGCTGGCGCCGGAACTGGCCGCCACCGAACGGCTGTTCGTCGACTGGATGAACGGCATCCAGCTCTATTTCCGCACGCCACTGCGCATTTCCCGCGGACATACCGCCTATGTGGATTCGCCGTGGTCGCTCACCTCGATCAGCCAGAACCAGCTGTGGACGCGCACGCTACCCGGTTTCGGCGACGGCACGGTGGCCGACTGCCTCTCGGTCGACATCTCCGATTGGCACACCCCCGGCATGCTGTTCGGCAAGCCGGCGATCGCGTGCACGCACGAGGAGATCTTCCGCGAGGTATGGGCCCAGCTCAGCGCGCACCTCAACGATCGCGAGCAGTTGCTTCGCCCCGCCGAGGTGCATTCGTGGTTCCTCGACCCCGGCATCACCTGGCAGGGCGACCGCAACGCGAACGCCGACCCGCTGCTGATCAACACCGCCGGCTCGTGGGATGCGCGGCCGGAACCACACGGCTCGATCGAGAATCTGTTCCTCGCAGGCGACTACGTGCGCACCGACGTCGACCTCGCGACGATGGAGGGCGCCAACGAATCGGCACGGGCCGCGGTCAACGCGCTGCTCGACGTGGCGGGATCGCACGCCGAACGGTGCCAGACCTTCCGGCTGCGCCGCACCCCGGAGCTGGAACCGCTGCGGGTAGCCGACGCCCAACGTTACGCCGACGGCCTGCCCAACATGTTCGACGAGCCAGTCTGAGCTGGGCCGACGCACCTCACACCGCTCCCCTACCCGGCGCGTAACACGCCACACATAGACTCTCGGCGTGGCAGACATCTCGGTGCGTGGGCGCCTGGCCTTGCGAGCGGCGGCGGCAGCGTCGTGGGCTTCGCAGAAGGCGGGCCGCGGCAAGGGTTCGATGATCGGCGGACTGATCGCCCTGAAGATCGATCCGACGATCATGACCCAGCTCGGGCGGGGCAGGCGCACGGTGCTGATCACCGGCACCAACGGCAAGTCCACGACCACCAGGATGACCACGGCGGCGCTCGGCACGCTCGGCCGGGTCGCCACCCAGGCCGACGGCGCCAATATGGACGCCGGCATCGTCGCCGCGCTGAGCGTGCACCAGGGGGTGCCGCTGGCCGCGATCGAGGTCGACGAACTGCACCTGCCGCACGTCAGCGACGCGCTCGACCCGGCCGCCGTGGTGCTGCTCAATCTGAGCCGCGACCAGCTGGACCGGGTCGGCGAGATCAATATGATCGAACGCAAGCTGCGGGCGGGACTGGCCCGCCACCCCGACACCGTCGTCGTCGCCAACTGCGACGACGTGCTGGTCGCCTCCATCGCCTACGACCATCCCCAGGTGGTGTGGGTGTCGGCGGGCAGCGGCTGGGCCGTCGACGCGACCAGCTGCCCGCGCAGTGGTGAGCCGATCGTCTGGGAAGGCGAGAACTGGCACTCCACCGGCGCCGATTTCCATCGCCCGCAACCGGATTGGTGGCTCGAAGGCGAAGACCTTTGCGGCCCCGACGGTTTCCGCGCGCCGCTGCATCTGGCCCTGCCCGGCCGAGCCAACCGCGGCAATGCCGCGCAGGCGGTCGCCGCGGCGGTCGCCATGGGCGCCGAACCGGTCAAGGCCACCGACGCCACCGGCACCGTGCGCGAGATCGCGGGCCGCTATCGCACCGTCACCGTCGGCGAGCACGACGCTCGACTGCTGCTCGCCAAGAACCCGGCGGGCTGGCAGGAGGCGCTGTCGATGATCGAGCCCACGTCGGCGGGGCTGGTGATCGCGGTGAACGGGCAGGTGCCAGACGGCGAGGACCTGTCCTGGCTGTGGGATGTGCGCTTCGAACACTTCGAGGGCGTGCAGGTGGTGGCGGCGGGCGAACGCGCCACCGACCTCGCCGTGCGCCTCACCTACGCGGGCGTCGAGCACACTCTGATCCCCGATCCGCTGCGCGCGATCGAATCCTGCCCGGCCGGGCACGTCGAGGTGCTGGCCAACTACACCGCGTTCCGCGATCTCAACCGCGATCTGGAGGCCCGCCCGTGATCCGTATCGGCCTCGTGCTGCCCGACGTGATGGGCACCTACGGCGACGGCGGCAACGCCCTGGTACTGCGCCAGCGGCTGCGCATGCGCGGCTACGACGCCGAGATCGTCGAGATCACCCTCGCCGACCCGGTACCCGACTCCTTCGACATCTACACCCTCGGCGGCGCCGAGGACTCCGCCCAGCGCCTGGCCACCCGGCACCTGCAGAAGTACCCCGGCCTGCAACAGGCCGCCGCCAAGGGCGCCCCCGTGCTCGCCATCTGCGCCGCCATCCAGGTCCTCGGCAACTGGTACGAGACCTCCTCCGGCGAAAAGGTCGACGGGGTAGGACTTTTCGACGTCACCACCTCCCCCCAGGAAACTCGCGCCATCGGCGAGGTCACCACCACCCCGGTCCTCGACGGCCTGTCCGCCCCGCTGACCGGCTTCGAGAACCACCGCGGCGGCACCACCCTCGGCCCCGCCGCCACCCCCCTTGCCAAGGTGACCCGCGGCGTGGGCAACGGCGTCGGCGACGGCACCGAAGGCGTCGTCCAGGGCTCCGTCATCGGCACCTACCTGCACGGCCCGGCCCTGGCCCGCAACCCCGAACTAGCCGACCTCCTCATCGCCCGCGCCCTCGGCATTCCCCCCACCGACCTACCCCCCCTCGACCTCCCCGTCGTAGACCGCCTCCGCCGCGAACGCCTCCGCGCCTAGCGGGGTCAGCAGGGCGGGGTCGCGACGTCGTAGGTGAGGCAGTGCTACCGACTACGCGTTCGGGCAGGTCAGCCGAGCCGACGAGCTTTCCCGACGCCCGGAGAACCGCCTCGACGCGTTCACTGTTCACTCCGCGACGGCGGGAACCGAGGTGCGTCGGCGGGTGATGAGGAAGCCGAAGGCGGCGGCCAGCGGGAACATCAGTACGCCGTAGATCGCGGCGGGGATGGCCAGTTCGGTGCTGTCGAGGACGCTGATGGCGATGGTGATGGCGATGGTGCTGTTGTGGATGCCCACCTCCATGGAGCAGGCGATGGCCTGGCGGTCCGGCACGCCGAGCAGGCGGGGGACGAAGTAGCCGATGGTCAGGCTGGTCAGGCAGAACAGCACGGTGATAGCGCCGACCTCGCCGAGCGAATCGGCGAGGGTGTCGGATTCGGCGGCGATGGTGCCGAGGATCACCAGCAGCAGGATCAGCGCGGACCCGATCCGCACCGGACGGTCCATCCGGTCGGCGAACGCCGCCGACCGGCGGCGCACCAGCATGCCGAGTCCGACCGGAACGAGCACGATGGCGAACACCTGCACCACCTTGCCGAATTGCAGACCCACCGATTCCCCGCCGTCGGCCGGATCGAAGTAGCCGATCGCGAAGTTGGTGACCAGCGGCAGGGTGACCACGGCGATGATCGAATTCACCGCGGTCAGCGAGACATTCAGCGCAACGTCACCACGGAACAGGTGACTGAACAGATTCGCGGTGGTCCCACCCGGTGACGCGGCGAGCAGCATCATGCCGACGGCGAGGAGCGCGGGCAGGTCGAACAGCAGCACCAGCCCGAACGCGACGGCGGGCAACGCGATCAGCTGGCACAGCAGCGCGATGGCGACGGTGCGCGGGCTCTTGGCGATACGGGTGAAATCGGTGACGGTGAGTGAGAGTCCGAGTCCGAACATGATCACGGCCAGCGCCAGTGGCAGCCCGACGGAAACAAGGGGAGAGTTCATAGCCATCCTCAGCATGCATTGAGACGCGCTCGTCTCAATCGAGAGAATAGCCGCACTGTGACCCAGGTCGCAGTCGAACGTGGATTTTCCTAGACGCTCACAGTGCTGTGCTCGCAGAGTTCGTGCACGAAACGCATCTTCTCCAGCACGCGCTCCGGCAGCACGAACGGGTAGAGGTCGTCGTGACCCATCGAGCGGTTCACCATGTTCAGCGACCAGGCCAGCGGCAGCCACAGTTCGATGATCTTGTCGAACCCGGCCCGCCCGACCTGCGGGCGGTCCAGCGTCGCGCCCGCGGGCGCGAGACCGAACGCGGCCGCGGTGTCGAGGGTGTCGCGGATGTGCAGATAGTGGGCGAAGGTCTCGGCCCAGTCCTCGGCCGCGTGCATGGTGGCGTAGGAGGAGACATAGTCGTCCTCCCAGCCGGGCGGGGCGCCATGGGAGTAGTGGGCGTCCAGCGCGGCCTGGTAGTCGGCGTACGGGTCGCCGAACAGCTCCCTGAACCGGTGCAGCGCATCGTCACCGGTGACGAGCACGGTGAAGTAGTAGTGCCCGATCTCGTGCCGGAAGTGCCCGAGCAGCGTGCGGTACGGTTCGGCCATCTCGATCCGCAACTGCTCGCGATGTGGATCGTGCGCCTCGGCCAGATCGAGGGTGACCACCCCGTCCAGGTGTCCGGTGAGCACCCCGTCGGTACCGCTGGAGAGCAGATCGAAGGCGAGTCCGTGCTCGGGATCGACATCGCGGCCGACGATCGGCAACTCGAGTTCGGCCAGTTCGAAGATCAATCTGCGCTTGGCGGCCTCGGCCTCGGCGAAGGCGGCCAGTCCCGCGGCATCGGCGTCGTTGGGCCTGGTGCGGGTGAGCGCGCACGACTCGCACAGCAGTGGGCCATCGGTATCGCCGGTGCTCGGCACCAGCCAGTTGCATTGCGCCACATGCAGGTTGTCGCACAGCCGGAACCGGTCGCCGTCGACGACGCCGCCCGCGTGATCGATCGCCGCGTCACCGGGCGGATCCCCGATCACCACCAGCGCGCGTTCCCGCAGGCTGAACCCGAGCGGGCTCGAGCACGACAGGCACACCGAGTTCTCGAAAGCCAGCTGCTGGCCGCAATTCGGGCAACCGAAATCACGCAAGGGACTACACCTCCACCGGGGCAACGTCGACCGAGACCGTGATCGTCGACTGTTTGGCGTCGGTGTAGATGATGCCACGCAGCGGCGGAACATCCTGGTAGTCGCGGCCCCACGCCGCGGTCACGTATCGTTCATCGGCGAACTGGTCGTTGGTGGGGTCGAAGGCGATCCAGCCGCCCGCGCGGTCACCCGCGTCGGTGCCCGGCAGCCAGACCGCCGCCCAGGCATGGGTGGCGTCGATGCCGACCATGCGCTCCTTGCCCGGCGGCGGGTCGGTGGCCAGATAGCCGGACACATAGCGGGCGGCCAGGCCGAGCGAACGCAGGCAAGCTGCCCCGATCCGGGCGAAATCCTGACACACACCTTCTCTGGCGGCGAATACGTCGGCCACGCTCGTACTCACCGTGGTCGAACCGGAGCGATACCGGAAGTCGCGGAAGATGCGGCTGTTCAGTTCGGTCACCGCGTCGAGCAGCGGCCTGCCGGGCGGGAAGCTCTCGGCCGCGTACGCGGCGACCTCGGCGGTGATCTCCGGCGGCATCAGGTCGAGGGTGAACTCGACGGCGAGCGGGCCGGTAGCCGTGGTCGGTCGCGCCGACTCCCAGGCGGCGTCGGCGCCCGCGCGCTCCGACGGTGCCGCACCGTCGACGTCGACCAGCGATTCGCCGGTGACCTCGAGGATCCGATGTTCCGCTGTCACATGGAAATACGTGGTCGTATTGCCGTAGACATCGGTGCCGACGGAGCGGTCCGACGGTACCGGATCGATGTGGATGTCGTGTTCGAGCAACCGCTGCCCAGGGAACTCGCGCGGGGTCAGGTACGCGCGGCCGTAGGAACTGGTGACCTCGTCGGAGTAGCTGTAGGTGGTGCGATGGGTGACCCGGTAGCGCCTGCTCATCCGACCATCCTGGTATTACCCCACAGCGGCTGGATACTCACCGGCACCGCGAGCTTCGTCGTCTCGAACGATTCCGACAGCTTGCGCAGCCGCAGATGCACGCCGTCGAGCAGTTCCGCCAGTTCGGTGCGAAGGCCGTCGGCGTCGGTGTGCTCCAGGTCGTCGGGATCGACCCGGCGCAGCATCCGCTGGGCGTCGGCGAGCAGGCGTTGCGAGCGGGACGCGCCGGTGCCACCCGGCAGCGCCTGGAAGTCGGCCTCGAGCCGGTCGAGCTGATAGACCAGCGAGCGTGGGTTGCCCGGATCGAACAGCAGCAGTCCGGCCAGCGCGGCGACATGGGCGGATCCGCGGTGCCTGCGCCGGTAGCTCACCGCCGACTCGGTGGCGGTGAGCACACTTTCGGCGACCACCCGCTCCACCTCCGGCGGGCTCACCTGGGTGAGCGCGGCGTTGAACAGCGCGGTCACCGACAGCCCGCGCTCGATCCGCTTGCCGATGTCCATGACATACCAGCCGGTGTCGCGCACCATCGACTCCGCGCCGATGCCCGATAGCGACAGCAGCGCCGCCAGCGTCACCGAGTGCACCGCGGACAGCGCGTTCTCCTGTTCGCTGTCGGCGCCACGGAATTCGGCCAGCGCGCGATCGACGGCGCCCAGGATCATCCAGGTGTCACCGGAGAGCTGATCGCGCACCGCCCTGGCCGCCGAGCCGTAGTGGTCGACCGCGTGCGACAGCGATCCGGGCAGGTGCCGGTCACCGGTCAGCGCGGCCAGGTACTGGAAGCCCTCGGCCGAAGCGCCGGCGACCGCCGAGGACCGCGCCTCCCGTTTCCCACGCTGGACCGCTTTGCCCCGTGGCTGTGGGAGTTCGTCCAGATCCGGCGGCTCCACGTCCCCTGGCTCGCGACCGCCCGCGCTCCCGGTGGTGCGCAGGGCACGCGCCAACGCGCTGGTTCCCGCCCGCTCCCAGCCGCGCCCCGCCTCGTCCGAGACACCTGCCGCCGAACCACTCGGCGCAGCCGCACCCGGCTCGCCGCTGCCACCGAACCCCGATGCAGCCGAGGCTGTTCCGTGATCCGGGTCGGCCGAGACAGCTTCGGATACACCGATCCCGTTGGGCAGTACCGATTCCGGGGCATTGGTGCCGGTGGTCACCGAGAGCGCGCGCATGAGGATCGGCAGCGCCTCGGCACCGTCGAGCCAGGGGCGGTAGCGGTAGTCCTGGTAGACGTCGTGGGTGGCGGCGAGCAGACGGACCACCGACTCGGCCCGCTCGCTGTAGCGGCCCATCCAGAACAAGTCGTTGAGGACGCGCGGTGAGCTGATCGCCTCGACCACCGGGACCGCCCGGCGCAAGCGCTCCTCGTGCGGCGTCTCGCTGGCGGCGGCGGGCGCGGTGGCCGGGGCGGCCCGCACCCACACATCCTTCGCGGCCACCTTGATGACGCTGCGGGTCGGCTCCAACCGCATCCGCTGCTGACCGAGCCCGCCCGACATGGCCGTGTAGCCGCCGCGCCGGGCCAGCGAGAACAACCGCATCCCCACCGGTGCCGGTGCCAGCCCCGACTCCCCCTCGACGGCGGGCGCGACCGAGAACTCGGCGGGCTCGAGCCCGATCCACTTCCACTGCTCCGCCTCGATCCTGGCGGCCAGGTCGGTCCGTTCGGCCGCCGACAGGCTCGGCCCGAAGATCGTCGACCCGTCCACGGTGGAGCGGATCACCAGATCGCCGACATGGGCGCGCAGATGGGAGCGTTCGGCATCGTCACCGCCCCAGTACGCGGGCGTGCCGTCGAGCAGCAGATCGGTACCGAGTACCGAGCGCGCGATCCGGGGCAGGAAGGCGCTCAGCGCCGGCGATTCCAGCAGTCCGCTGCCGAGCGTGTTGACCACAGTCACCGCGCCACGGCGCAACACCTCGACCAGCCCGACCACCCCGAGCCGCGAATCAGGGCGCAGGTCGAGCGGGTCGGAGAACTCCGCGTCGACCCGGCGCAGCACCACATCGACCCGTTCCAGACTGCCGAGCGAGCGCATCCACAGCGCGCCGTCGCGCACAACGAGGTCGGCGCTCTCGACCAGCGGGAAACCGAGCATCTGCGCGAGATAGGCCTGATCGAACGCGGTTTCGGAATAGGCCCCTGGGCTGAGCACGACGACCACCGGCTCCTCGCCGTCGGCGAGTTCGGGTGCGGCCTCCTCCAGCATCAGCCGCATCGCCCTGGCGAACGGGGTGAGCGGGCGCGGCCCCGCGTGCTCGAAGGCCTCGGGGATCGCGGCGGCGACCACCCGGCGATCGGCAAGCGCGTACCCGGCGCCCGACGGCGCCTGCGCCCAGTCGGCGAGCACCCGGAACCGCCCGTCGCTCCAGCGGCTGATGTCGCAGGCGTGCAGGAACAGCTGGTGGGTGCCGGGAATGGTGATGCCGTGCGCCGCCCGCACGTACCCGGTGTTGCCGAACACGATCTCCGGCGGCAGCAGCCCGGAGCTCAGCAGGCGGCGCGGACCGTACACATCGGTGAGCACCTCGTCGAGTACCAGCGAGCGCTGCACAAGTCCGGTTTCCAGCCGGGTCCAGTCGTCGGCGGAGACCAGCAGCGGAATCGGGTCGAGCCGCCACGGCGCCGCTGTCGCGGTGTCGTCGGCACCGACCTCGGTGTAGGTGACGCCGTCGTCCTCGATCTGCCTGCGCACCCGCAGGTCGATCCGGCCGAGGCCGCCGACCCCGTGATCCACGAAATCGGTCGACAACTCCGACCACATCGACCGCACCCGGCCCCTGCTGTCGACCAGCTCGTCGTAGTAGCCGTGGGTGGGCCTGCCGCACTCGTCGAACCGGGCGCCCGCCTTGCTCTCGGCCCGGTACCGCGCGAACTGCTCAGCGAGCAGGCTCGCCGGAGCGCCGACCCGTTCGGATCGTCGGCCGCTGTGTCCCCGCCGGTCAGGCACCGTCACTCGCTCCTTCGTCGGGGTACGCCGAGCCGCCGGACCGACACGTCGCCGGGGTGCGGCCTGCCCCGGCGGGGGCGTGCGCGACTCGGGCTCGAACGTGCCGGCTCAGGTCCGCCTCGGTCGTACGGTCTCCTACCTCTTGTCTACCCAGTTCCACACCGTGCGAGCGCGGCGTAGATCCAGGATGCCCGGTGCGCCGGTGTCGGTCGACTGTGCGGCGATCTTCGCACGGAGTTCGGCGGGGTCGATCGGATTCACCGTATGTCCCGCTGCCTCGAACCGGCGATTGCGCCGCGATTGCGCCGCGACCGCGTTGACGGGCGCGTCGTCGTAGGCGCGGCCACCGGGGTGCACCACGTGGTATGTGCAGCCGCCTTTGGACAGGCCGGTCGCCGGGTCGACCAGGTCGAACACCAGCGGCGCGTCGACGGTGATCGATGGGTGCAGCGAGTTCGGCGGCTGCCAGGCGCGATACCGCACCCCGGCCACCTGCACATCGGTCTTGTCGGTGGCGAGCAGCGGCACCGGCATGCCGTTGCAGGTGAGCACATACCGGTCGCGGTCGGCGCCGACCAGGCGCACCTGCAACCGCTCCACCGAGGAGTCCACATAGCGCGCGGTGCCCTGCCCGGTGGTCTGCTCGCCCAGGGTCAGCCACGGTTCGATCGCGCCACGCAGTTCCAGCTCCACGTCCCCGATCATCGCCGTGCCGATGCGCGGGAAGCGGAACTCGGTGAACGGGTCGAGCCAGCTGGTATCGAAGTCGATGCCGTGTGCGCGCAGGTCCGCGGCGACCTCGGCGATATCGCGCATCAGGAAGTGCGGAAGCAGATAGCGCCCGTGCAGGTTGGCGCCGTGGCGCAGCAGTGGCGCGCGATAGGGCCGGTCCCAGAACATCGCGACCAGTCCACGCACCAGCAGCGACTGCACCATCGCCATCTGGAAGTGCGGCGGCATCTCGAAGCCGCGCAGTTCCAGCAGACCGAGCCTGCCCCGCGCGGAATCGGGGCTGTAGAGCTTGTCGATGCAGAACTCCGCGCGATGGGTGTTGCCGGTGAGGTCGGTGAGTAGATGCCGCAGCGCCCGATCGATATGCCATGGGGCCGACTGGATCTCCACCGGTGTCCCGGCACCGGCGCGCTGCTCCGCGGTGAGCCGGGCGATCTCGGCGAAGGCGATCTCCAGCTCGTAGACGGCGCCCTCGCGGCCCTCGTCGGCGCGCGGCGCCTGCGAGGTAGGGCCGACGAAACGTCCGGCGAACAGATACGACAACGCCGGATGACGCTGCCAGTAGGTGAGCATCGAGACCAGTAGATCGGGTCGCCGCAGCAGCGGCGAACGGGCCGGGCTCACCCCGCCCAGCGTGATGTGGTTGCCGCCGCCGGTACCTCCGTGCGTGCCGTCCACATCGAACGATTCGGTGCTCAGCCGCGCCAGCCTCGCCTGCTCGTACAGCGTGCTCAGCACCTCGGACTGTTCGGCGAACGAGCTGGTCGGCATGATGTTGACCTCGATCACGCCGGGGTCCGGTGTCACCGAGAAGGTCTGTAGCCGTGCGTCGTTCGGTGGTGCGTAGCCCTCGAGCACCACCGGCTGGTCGAGCGTGACCGCGGCCGCCTCCACCTTGCCGATCAGGTCGAGGAAGTCGTCGAGTTCGCTCACCGGCGGGAGGAAGACATGCAACCGGCCCGCCCGCACCTCGGCGACGAGCGCGGTGGTCGGAGTGAACTCCGCCGGTTCGAGTACGGCGGGCGGTTCCTCGCGTGGCAGCCGCAGCGGGCCCTGGAACAGCGGATCGGCGTCGGGCAGCACCGGCGGCGTGCGCCACGACACCGAGTTCAGCGGCAGCCGCAGACCCGCGGGCGAATCGCCGTCGGCCAGCACGATCCGGCCAGGTCCCGCGGCGTCGCCACCCCGACGCAGGCGCCAGTCGGCGCTGGCCCAGCCCGCGCCGTCGGCCCGGCGATGGATCGGCAGCACGTACGCGGTCGGCGCGCTCACCGACTCGTCCAACCGGGCGAGCAGGGCACGGCGGGCGGCCGGGGAGTCGTCCTCGGGATCGAGATCGTCGGGCGGGGTGCCCGTCGGCGCGCTCACCGTCGCGGTGAGGCGGGCCAGCGGGTCTTCGTAGGCCGGGCGAACCTGGGTCTGCGGAAGTCCGAAGGCCGTTGCGATATGGGCGATCAGCGCACGGGATGCGTCCGGGTCCGCGGCGGGTCGGGGCAGCACCCCGGCGGTCGCGTTCAGCGGTTGGGTCTCGGCCGGGCGGGAACCTGTCGCCGCGTCCGGCACCGGAGGACGGTCCGCATCCGCCACGTGCTCGCTCCGCCCGGCCGCCACCTCCGGCGCATCACGCAGGGGCAGGGCCGCGGCGCTCTGCGGTCCCGTCGCCGCGGGCGGTGGGTCTTCGGCGTCCGTGGCCTCGGTCGCGACGCCGGGCTCGGGTGAGCCCGCGGGCCGTGTCTCGGCCCCGGTCGGCCGCACCGGGGCCGAAACGACCGGTGTCCACGGGTCGGCGAGCAGATCCTGCCGACGCCACACCGGCTCACCGTCGGCCCGCCAGGCGATGGCGATCTCCCAGCGCGGCAACGGTTCACCCGGATACCACTTGCCCTGCCGGTACTGCACCAGGCCGGTCGGCGCGTAGATGGCGCGCAGGCGATCGGCGAGGTCGACGGCGCGCTCGCGCTTGTGTGGGCCGTCGGCGTCGGTGGTCCACTGGGCGCTCATCTGGTCGTCGATGGAGACGAAGGTCGGTTCACCGCCCATGGTCAGGCCGACGTCGGCCCCGGCCATTCGTTTGTCGATGGCGGCGCCGGAGGCGGTGATCCGCGCCCACTGGGTGTCGGTGTAGGGCAGGGTGACGCGCGGGTCCTCGTGTACCCGGCGTACCACATTGCTGAATTCGAGGGTGGCTTCGGTGATCCCGGTCGCGCCGGTGATCGGGGCGGCCGCACCGGGGTGTGGGGTCGCGGCGAGCGGGATATGCCCTTCGCCGGCGAACAGTCCCGAGGTGGGGTCCATGCCGATCCAGCCTGCGCCGGGCACGTACACCTCGGTCCAGGCGTGCAGATCGGTGAAATCGGCGCTCGGCCCCGACGGTCCGTCCAGCGCGGGCACGTCCGAGGTGAGCTGCACCAGATACCCGGAGACGAACCGCGCGGCCAGCCCGAGTTCGCGCAGGATGCCGACGAGCAGCCAGGCCGAATCGCGGCAGGACCCGAGCTTGGTCCGCAGCGTGTGGTCCGGCGTCTGCACGCCCGGTTCCATGCGCACCGTGTAGTCCACCGCGCCGCGCAGCGCGTAGTTGAGTTCGACCAGGTAGTCGATGGTGCGGATCCGCCCGTGTGGCGCGTGCACCCGCGCCCAGTCCCGCAGGAGGTCGCCGGGTCCGGAACCCGGCTCGCCCTCGTCGACCGGCCGCAGGTACGGCTCCAGATCGGTGGCCAGCTCCGCGGGGTAGGTGAACGGGAAGTACTCGGCGTAGTCCTCGACGAAGAAGTCGAAGGGGTTCACCACCTCGAGGTCGGCGATCAACCCGACGGTGATCGACAACTCCCTGGTCGGCTCCGGGAACACCAGGCGCGCAACGAAGTTGCCGAACGCGTCCTGCTGCCAGTTCACGAAGTGATCCGCGGGCGACACCTGTAGCGAGTAGGCCTCGATCGGGGTCCGCGAATGCGGTGCCGGCCGCAGCCGCACCTCGTGCGGATGCACCTCGACGAGCCGGTCGAAGGAATACGTGGTCCGGTGTTCGAGCGACACCTTGATGCCCATGCCTCAAGTTGACCACAACCCACCGGCACCGGGTGCGCTGATGAAACGGGCGTTTCCCGACGGGCATCAGGTCGAAACCCGCAGGCAACACACCGTAGGCTGGACGAGTGAGCTACGACCACATCCTCCTGCCGTCCGGTGTCGCCACCTCCGCCGACGAGGTCGACGCGTACCTGACAACCCAGGAGGGTCGGCCCGAGTCCGCCGAGATCGCCGAGATCGCGGCCGCGCTCAACGCCCGCAACGGCGAACTGCCGGTGGACGACTCGTTCCTCAGTGTCGAAGCCGTCGGCGGCGCGAACGGGACCACCCTCTATGTCCCCTCGCCCTACGACGCGATCGGCTTCGTCCGCAACCTGCTCTTCGACCTCGCCACCCCGCGCGGCTACGCCGTCTACGATCCGCAGCTCACCTGGCTGGTCGACCCGCAGGGACACGTCCCGATCGCCGTCACCCACGGCGGCGCGGGCGAATTCCCTTATCTCACCGAGACATTGGCACACAGCTGGGTGGCCGGACTCGCCGCGCCGAACCCGTATCTGATCGTCGAACGCGGCGATCAGCGCTATATCCAGACCTACCGCGACCCCGACGGCGGATACACCCTCGAATACCGTGACGGCTCCGCCGACAAGCATTTCGGGACCACCATCGACGACCCGGCACAGGTCGCCAGGATCATCTGGGACTGGACGACCGAGCAGCCCGACGCGGGCGCCGAGGTCAGCTGGACCAGGGTGGAGTTCTAGAGCGCCCGCCTACCCGAGAGCGCGCGGCCGAGGGTCAGCTCGTCGGCGAACTCCAGGTCGCCGCCCATCGGCAGGCCGGAGGCCAGCCTGGTCACGGAGAGCCCGGGGAAATCGCGCAGCATGCGCACCAGATAGGTGGCCGTGGCCTCGCCCTCTGTGTTCGGGTCGGTCGCGATGATCACCTCGCTCACGTCCACACCGTCGTCCTGGTTGCCGATGCGGGCGAGCAGCTCCCTGATCCGCAGCTGATCCGGCCCGACGCCGCTGAGCGGATCGAGCGCACCGCCGAGTACGTGGTAGCGACCACGGAACTCGCGGGTGCGCTCGATCGCCTGCACGTCCTTGGGTTCCTCGACCACGCAGATCATGGTGCGGTCGCGGCGCGGGTCGGCACAGATCCGGCACAGCTCGCCGTCGGCCACCGTGCCGCACGAGACGCAGAACTGCACGCCGTCGCGCACCTTCTGCAGGGCGGCCTGTAGCCGGTCGATCTCCGGCGGCTCCACCTGTAGCAGGTGGAAGGCGATGCGCTGTGCGCTCTTCGGACCGACGCCGGGCAGCTTGCCCAGCTCGTCGATCAGATCCTGAACCGGCCCCTCATACATCAGAAATCAGGCAGACCGGGCATCGAACCGCCGCCGAGGCCCTGCGAGAGCGGGCCGAGACGCTCGGCGGCCAGCTGCTGCGCGTTCGCCATGGCGTCGTTGATCGCGCCGATCACCAGGTCCTGCAACCCGTCGACATCGGACGGGTCGACAACCTTCGGGTCGATCGTCAGCGACTGGACCTCGCCGCTCACCTTGATGGTGGCCTGGACCAGACCGCCACCGGCCTGCCCCTGCACTTCGGACTCGGCGAGCTCGGCCTGGGCCTGCATCACCTGTTGCTGCATCTGCTGCGCCTGAGCCAGCAGGGCCTGCATATCGAACTGACCGCCATCGGGTTGCACCAGCACGTCCTCTCAGAAGTTGCGTCCGCGTCAAGCGTAGTCCTCACGCGCCGCCGGGATACTGCCATACCCTGGCCCGCGATCTCGCATACCGACCGTGTCGTTACCCGTGATCGACGGGGTAACAGGTTGATTGCCGTCCGCGCAGACCCAGTGGTCCCGCTCGCGGCGTGCCTAGGATCGAACACGGTCGGGAAGGAGCTCACCCAAGCAAGGGAGACCCTATGCGTACCCTCCGTTCCGCGTTCGTCACCGGCGCGGTGACCAGCGTTGTCCTGCTCGTACTCGCCCCGGCCACCACCGCGGCGCCGATCGCCGACTACGGCGGCGGCTGCGTGGTCGACCAGGGCAACCCCGCCACGACACTGGATTCGCTGCGCTTTCGCTGCAGCGTCTCCCAGCAGGACCAGATCTACCGCGACGCGCAGGCGGGCGCCGTACCGACCGGGGTGACCAACGGCTGGGTGACCCGCCCGCCGCAGTTCGCCGCGACCGCGCAGGCGCTGTGGATCGGCAAGGTGTTCCGCACCGGCCCGGACGGCGGCACCCTCACCAACCGGGTCACCGGTGCAGGCATCGAGGCATTCCCCGCCGACGTGTACCGAGCGGCCTCGATCCTCGACGGCGCCGCCACCTGGGCCCTGAACTACGCGCCGTCACCGACACCGCAGGTCTACGACGAGATCCGCGAGATCGCCCCCGGCGTCTGGTTCGGCTACTCCTGGTGGCGCGAGGGCGACTGGCCCCTGATCGCCGCCTTCGTCCTCGCCCCGGCCTGAGCGACTCTTGACCCTCCGCGCACTGGAGGGTGTTGACTGACCGTATGACAGCCACCGTGGCGATCGGCGAGTTCGCCCGCCTCACGCATCTGAGCGTCAAAACGCTGCGCTACTACCACGAGATCGAGCTACTGGAACCGGTCGCGGTAATCGCCGAGACCGGTTACCGCCGCTATTCGGTCGACCAGGTCGAGCAGGCGCATCTCATCCGCCGACTGCGCGGTCTCGACATGCCGCTGCCCAGCATTCGCGCGGTGCTCGCCGCCCCGGATCCGGCCGCCCGCGACGCGACACTGCGCGACCACCTCGCCGCCATGGAGGCCGAACTGGCGCGCACGCGCGACGTGGTCACCTCGTTGCGGGCGCTGCTCACCGTTCCGGTGCCGATGCTGCGCGTGGAATACCGGATCGAACCCTCGTGCACCGCGCTCACCCGCACCGACCGGGTAGCACGTGAGGCCATCGGCGCATGGTGCGACCTCGCCTTCGGTCAGCTCTTCGAGGTCGTGGCCGCCGCAGGCGTGACCCAGGGCGGCATCGCGGGCGCGACCTACTCGACCGAATTCTTCACCGACGACGCCGGTGAGGTGACGGCGTACCTCCCACTGCCCGCAGGCACCCCGCTCGACCCGCCACCTCACCTCGAACTCACCGAGATGCCTGCCCGCCGCTATGCCGTCGCCGTGCACACCGGTGCGTTCGACGACTTCGACCGCACCTACGGCGCGCTCGGCAGCCACGTCGCCGAACACGCCGCCGCCCTGCCCGACGAGCCGATCCGTGAGCGTTACCTCGTCGGACCGCAGCACACCGACAACCCGGCCGAATATCGCACCGAAGTGTGCTGGCCCATCACCGAAGGAGAAATCCGATGACCCTCGCCATCGCCAATGTCGTCATCGATTGCCACGACGCGGCCGCGCTCGCAGGGTTCTACGGCGCCCTGCTCGACCTGCCGGTCGAACCGGAGGCCTCACCGTTCTTCGCCGAGGTCGGCCGGTCGACCGGCATGTCGCCGGTGCTGATGTTCATCCAGGTGCCCGACAAGACACCGGGCAAGAACGCCGTGCACCTGGACTTCCACTCGACCCGCTGGTCCGGCTATCTGGAGCGAGCGATCGCCCTCGGCGGCAAGCACATCAGCGACTTCGACGAGTACGGAGTGCAGTGGGTGACCCTTGCCGATCCCGAAGGCAATCTGTTCGACATCGGCAAGTACTGACTCAGGCCAGTTCGCGCTGCAGGTTGCCGAGCACCTCGGCCTGGATCTTCTTCAGGCCCAGCGGGGCGAAGATGCCCTCGAAGATGCCGGCGACGCCGCCTGCGCCCTGCCAAGTGGTACGCAGGGTGACCTGCGCGCCCGCGCCGTCGGGGGTGACGGTCCAGGTGTTGACCATCGAGGAGTTCGCGTCCCGCTCGGTGAGGATCGAGTCCGACACGGTCACCTCGGCGCGCACATTGCGCGAGCGCTTCTCGGTGGCCTGCAGGGTCCACTCCACCACCGTGCCCGCGCCCTTACCGCCCTCGACGACCTTGTAGTCGCGGTAGTGCGCGGAAAGGATGCGCGGACGGATCGTCTCGTAGTCCCCGATCGCCTCGAGCGCGCGCTGCGGATCCGCGGCGACGACGATCGAACTGCTTGCGCTGACCTGTCCCACTGTTGACTCCTTGTCACCGGGTGCGAAATCGACCGGCTTACATCCTGCCCTGTCCGCCATCGAGTCGCCCGATCAGGTGGACACGTCGCCATATCCGGTGGCCGGACAGGCACGGGCGTACTAGCGTCGAAGTGTGGCACTGAGTCTTTTGGGTAGGGCTGGTCACGAACCGGCCGCACGCGAGTCCGGATATGCCGCGCACCGAGCGGGTGTGGAGCGATTGCTTGCCAGCTATCGCGCCATTCCACCCGGCGCCGTCGTCCGATTGGCGAAGAAGACCTCGAACTTGTTCCGGGCCAGGGCGGCGACCACCGCGCCCGGACTCGACGTGTCCGGGCTCGGGCAGGTGATCGCCGTCGACCCGGAGGCCCGCACCGCCGACGTGGCGGGCATGACCACCTACGAAGACCTGGTCGCGGCCACGCTCCCCTACGGCCTCGCGCCGCTGGTCGTGCCCCAGCTGAAGACCATCACCCTCGGCGGCGCGGTGACCGGTCTCGGCATCGAGTCGACGTCGTTCCGCAACGGCCTGCCCCACGAGTCGGTGCTGGAGATGGACGTCCTCACCGGGGCTGGCGAGATCGTCACCGTGCGTCCCGACGGCGCGAACGCGGATCTGTTCCGTGGCTTCCCCAACTCCTACGGCACGCTCGGCTACACCGTCCGGCTGAAGATCGAGCTCGAACCCGTCAAGCCCTATGTCGCGCTGCGGCACGTGCGCTTCCACGAGCTGCGCGAGCTGGAAGCCGAGCTGGACCGCATCGTCACCGAACGCAGCTACCTCGGCGAACAGGTCGATTATCTCGACGGCGTCGTATTCAGCGCCACCGAGAGCTACCTGACCCTCGGCAGGCAGACCGACGAACCGGGCCCGGTCAGCGACTACACCGGCATGGACATCTACTACCGCTCGATCCAGCATCCCGAAGGGGTGAAACCCGACCGGCTGACCATCCACGACTACCTGTGGCGCTGGGACACCGACTGGTTCTGGTGTTCGCGCGCCTTCGGCACCCAGAACCCCCGGATCCGCCGCTTCTGGCCGAGAGCCTATCGGCGCAGCAGTTTCTACTGGAAGCTGGTCGCGCTCGACCGCAAGTACCACATCGGTGATCGGCTGGAGGCCCGCAAGGGCAGGCCACCGCAGGAACGCGTGGTCCAGGACATCGAGGTGCCGGTCGACCGCACCGCCGACTTCGTCGAATGGTTCCTGCGGGAGATCCCGATCGAGCCGATCTGGCTGTGCCCGTTGCGGTTGCGCGAGACCGGCGTCGCGGGCGAACGTCCGTGGCCGCTGTATCCGCTGGAACCGGACCGGACCTACGTCAATGTCGGGTTCTGGTCCGCGGTCCCGACCGTCGCCGGTCAGCCGGAGGGCAAGGCCAACCGTGCGATCGAGCGGGCGGTTTCCGAGCTCGACGGCCACAAATCGCTGTACTCCGATTCGTTCTACGACGAAGCCGAGTTCGCCGCGCTCTACGGCGGCGACACCTACACCGAACTGAAGAAACGTTACGACCCGGACCAACGACTGCTGAATCTGTATTCGAAGGCGGTGCAACGCAAGTGACGACATTCAAGGACCGATCCGAATTACTGGCCGAGCTGGGCACCCGGCTCACCATTGCCGAGGTGTTCGAGACCCTCATCGACGGCCCGGTCCCGATCCGCCTGCGGGCGTATGACGGCAGCGCGACCGGACCGGAGGACTCGCCCTACACCCTCGACATCAAGAACCCGCGCGGCATCAACTATCTGGCGTCGGCACCCGGCGACCTCGGCATGGCCCGCGCGTACATCGCCGGTGACATGACCGCGGAGGGCGTCCACCCCGGCGATCCGTACGACATCTTGAAGGCCATGCAGGCCATGAAGTTCCACCGTCCATCGGCGCTGTCGCTGGTGACCATCGCGCGCTCGCTCGGCTGGGAACGGCTCAAGCCGATCGCCCCGCCGCCGCAGGAGACGCTGCCGCGCTGGCGCCGGATCGCACTGGAGGGCCTGCGCCACTCCAAGACTCGCGATGCCGAGGCGATCCACCATCACTACGACGTCTCCAACACGTTCTACGAGTACGTCCTCGGCCCGTCGATGACCTACACCTGCGCGGTCTACGGCGAGCCGGACTGGACGCTGGAGCAGGCACAGGAGAACAAGTACCGGCTCATCTTCGAGAAGCTGCGGCTGAAAGAAGGCGACCGGCTGCTCGATATCGGCTGCGGCTGGGGCGGCATGGTCCGCTACGCCGCCCGGCGCGGGGTGCGGGTGATCGGCGCGACGCTATCCGCCGAGCAGGCCGCGTGGGCACAGCAGAAGATCGCCGAGGACGGACTCGGTGAGCTTGCCGAGGTCAGACACTGCGATTACCGCGATATCGCCGAGGGCGATTTCGACGCGCTGTCCTCGATCGGGCTCACCGAGCACATCGGGGTGCACAACTACCCGTTCTACTTCGGCTTCATCAAGGACAAACTGCGCGACGGCGGCCTGTTCCTGAATCACTGCATCACCAGGCCGGACAACACCCGCACCACCAAGGCGGGCGATTTCATCGACCGCTACGTCTTCCCCGACGGCGAGCTGATCGGCTCAGGGCGCATCATCTCCGAGATCCAGAACATCGGGCTCGAGGTCCTGCACGAGGAGAACCTGCGCGAGCACTACGCGCTGACCCTGCACGAATGGTGCAAGAACCTGGTCGAGAACTGGGACGCCTGCGTCGACGAAGTCGGCGAGGGCACCGCCAAGGTGTGGGGTCTGTACATGGCGGGTTGCCGGCTCGGCTTCCAGCGCAATGTGGTGCAGCTGCACCACGTGCTCGGGGTGAAGCTGGGTTCCGACAGCGCCTGGCAGGTCCCGCTGCGCCCGTGGTGGGAGCCCTAGCCGAGCAGGTCGTCGAGGAAGTGGCCAGGTACCTCGGCCAGGATCGGATGTTGCTGTCCGTCGTGGGATTGGGTGCGCAGGACGTGCAGCAACCCCACCACGCCGGGGCCCGCGTCGAGTAGCGGTCTGGTCCAGCCGAGGTCGGCGCAGGTGCGCAAGACCGGAAGGACCAGACCGGTGGCCTCGCCGATCCAGCCCGCCGCGGCCAGGCATTCGGCGAGCAGCAGGGTGGCGTCCAGTTCCGCGCGTGGGCGCTGCTGGTCGAGCAGGCGGGAGTAGAGCGCCCTGGCGTGCCTGGCCGCGCGGTCGTCGGCGCGCAGCCGCTGCTTGCCGAGCAACGCCCTGATCTCGGCGAACTCCCGTGCCTCCGCGATCAGCACCGCGGCGCCGGACTTGCGGCGCTTGCCGTTGCCGGACAATTCGGCGAACCGGTCGGCGCCGTCGCCATCGGCGAGACCGAGCCGGGACCGTTCGGCGCGGACATGCGCGTCGAGCCGGGCCAGCCCGTGCTCACCCGCCACCCGCGCGCCCTCGTCAAGGCGCGCCGCCGCGGTGTACTGGTCGCCGAGCGCGGCCTTCACCCGCGCGCCGATCACGAAGGTCGCGACCAGGAAATCGACCGGGCCGACCCGGGTGAGCAGTTCGTGGCTCTCGTCGAGCAGCCGGTCGGCGAGGGTGAGATCACCCCGGCGGTAGGCGAGCTCACCGAGCAGGGCCGCCGCCACCCTCGCCGCGTCCGAGCGCGGGCCCGCTCTGGTCCGTGCCGTCTCGTAGGCCAGCTCGAAACACTCGGTGGCCGTGGCGATATCGAGCTGCTCGTAGGCGGCGTCGCCGCGGGCGCAGAGCCCGAAGACCGGGCCGAGCGGATCCTTGGACCGCACGTGATAGTCGACGGCCCAGTCCTGCATCGTGGTCACACCGTCGAAGTCGAAATCGCAGAGCCGCACGAAAGAGACCAGGTTGGCCGCCGTCGACACGACCCATGCGGGCAGCTCGTCGGGCGATTCGAGGCACGGCGTCAACCGTTCGACCACCTCGGCGGTGTCGTCGTGCGCCACCCGGTCGGCGGCATCGAGCACGATGGCCGCACAGCGCTCTTCGGCCAGATCCGGTTCACCACCACCGCGTGCGAGCAGATTCGACAGCCGGCCGAGCGCCATTCGCGCGGTCCCGGTCTGCTGCAGGTTCATATTCGCCCGCGCCACCGCCATCAGCAGCTTCGACCGCGAGGTCACCTGCTGCACCGGCAGTTTCGACACGCTCCCGAGCAGGGTGGCAAGGCGCGAACCGTCGATGAGGTCCATGCCGCCGCTCTCGAGCAGGTCGGCGGCGAGCTTGAGATCGGTGGCGGCCAGCGCGTGATCGACCGACTTGCGCAGCAGCTGATGCTCGGCGAACCAGCGTGCGGCCTTGCGGTGCAGCACCTTCGAGCGGCCGGGATACACCCGCTCCAGCCGGGCCCGCAGGTGCTCGGCGAACAGCGGCTGCATCCGATACCACTCGGGATCGTGCTCGATCCGGTGCAGGAACAGTTCGCGTTGCTCGGCCTGCTCGAGCAACGCGGCACCGTCGGGAACCTCGGCGAGGACCGCGGCCAGCGAGCCGTTCACCCGCTCGACCACCGAGATGGCCATCAGGAACTCGAGCAGGTCCCCGTCGATGCTGTCGAGCACGTTCTCGGCGAGGTACTCCCGCATCCCGTGTCCGCCCTCGGCGAGCTGACCGAGCAGCGCGGCCGGATCGGCCTTGCCGCGCAGCGTCAGACTCACCAGCTGAATCGCCGCCGGCCAGCCCTCGGTGGCGGTATGGATCTGTTCGACCTGTTCGTCGGTGAGTGCGAAACCATTGCGCTCCACCAGGATCTGCCTGGTCTCGGCCTCGGTGAGGCGCAGCTCCGCCGCACCGAGTTCCACCAGCTCGTCACGCACCCGCATCCTGCTGATCGGTAAACCGGACTGATCGCGGCTGGTCACCACGAAGCGCACATGGTGGCATCCGTTGTCGAGCAGCGCGGCCATGGCGCGGTGCACACCGGGATCGCGCACCCGATGCCAGTCGTCCACGATCACCGCCACGCTGCGGTCGCTGGCGTGGATCTCATCGATCAGGGTGGCGATCACGAAGGCGGCGGCGTCGGCGGGACGCTCCTCCAGCACCTGCTCGAGGCCTGCGCCCACCTCGGGCCGGACCCGGCGGATGGCCTGGATCAGATGCGCGAGGAACCAGGTCTCGCTGTCGTCGTCCTGGTCGATGCCGAGCCAGGCGACCGCGATCCCGCGCGCTACCAGGTCTGCCCGCCACTGGGCGGCGACGGTGCTCTTGCCGAAGCCCGCCGGTGCGTGGATCAGCGCGAGCCTGCGATGGCCACCGGCGCGCAGCACGTCGAGCAGGCGCTGGCGGGGGAACGGCTCGCGGGCGGGGGTCGGCGGGCGGAACTTGGTGGCCGCGGTGGGCGGCAGGGTGCAGCTGCCTCGCGCTACGGAGGCGGTGTCGGTGGCTGGTCGCAGGGTCAGCGGCCAGCTGCGACGTGCGGTGACGGCCTTCAGCGTTTCCGGCGTGTCGGCGGGCTCGTCGTCCTCGGCGGCGAGCAGGGCCATCTCGTCGGGCATCTGCCCATGCGCGCGCTGGACCGCGCGCAGCAGCTCACCGAACGCGTACGCCGAAGCGGGGCGGTCGGCCGGATCGGGCGCCATTGCCTGCTCGATCACCGCGGCCACGTCGTCGGGAATGTCCTGGGAGCGCAGGTCGGGCACGGCCTGGGTGGTGATCCGCAGGAACTGCGCGACCACCTTCTCCCCCGCCTGCCGTTCGAACGCGGCATGGCCGGTCAGCAGGGCGAACAGGGTCGCGCCGAGCCCATAGATATCGGACTGCACGGTCGGTTCATGCCCTTTGAGCACCTCCGGCGCCGTGAACGCGGGCGAACCGGTGATCAGGCTGCTCGAGGTCTGGAAGCCGCCGGGGATGCGGGCGATCCCGAAGTCGGTGAGCTGCGGTTCGCCATAGCCGCTGAGCAGCACATTGGCAGGCTTCACATCGCGGTGCAGGATGCCGGCGCGATGCGCCGATTCGATCGCCGCCGCCAGCTTCACCCCGGCGCGCAGGGTATCGGACCAGGTCAGCGGGCCACGATCGTGGATGAGCCGTTCCAGCGAGCCGCGCGAACAGTACGGCATCACGATCAGCGGCAGACCCGTCGCGGTGACGTCGACCTGCAGGATATCGACGATATTCGGGTGGCCGGAGAGCCTGCCCATCGCCTGCTCCTCGCGCAGGAACCGCTCGCGGCTCTCCTGATCGATCTCCGAGGACAGCACCTTCACCGCGACCACCCGGTCCAGCGCGGGCTGCAGGCACCGGTACACCACACCGAACCCGCCGCGTCCGATCTCCCTGGCCTCGGTGAGGCCCATCGCCTCGAGCTCGGCGACCACTGTCGCATCGATCTCGCCTGGCGCCTTCGCACGCTGAGTCCGCGTCCCTACCGGCGACGACTCGGACGGCCCGCGGTGCAGACGGGTCTGTTCCGGATCCATGTGACCACCCCTCGAACTCGAATCGGCGTCACCGGCATGGCAGTCGGTATACGGACCCCCGAACAATCCGTACATACCCAAGCTAGCGCGATATGACTTCCATCGGGTGGAGATTCGGTGCTGTGGCGGCCACAGTCGGCGGTATGTGCCGGTCAGCGCAGCGCGAGTGCGATCACCTGGGTGCGCTGCGGGCCCGAATCCGCGCGCATCCGTTCGTTTTCCGGGATCGGCCACTCGGCGACGAAACTCCCGTCGGGCCCGGTGACCCGCACCGACGGGTCGGCGAACACTGGCTCGGGACCACGCCTGTCGCGCACTTTTCGCCGACTCCGTGCGAATAGCGACCATGAACCGGATTCGTGTCCGCGCAGCGCGGCCTCGGGGGTACGCGCCAGCGCCGAACCCAGTAGGGTCGATGGCACAACTCGGGGGAAGGGGCCCCGGGCCGATGAGGGGGCTGGAATGACATATCCACCGGGCGGCCAGATGCCGTGGGGGCAGCCGATCCAGCACACGCCGCCGCAGCCGCAGGAGATTCCGCCGCTCGGTCCGCCACCGAAGTCCAACGCGGGCTGGATCGTTGTCGCGGTGGTTCTGGTCGTCGGCCTGCTCGGCGGTGCGGGCCTGCTGGTCCTCGGCACTCGCGATGCCGTCCCCGGTACGGCCGTCGCGGCATCGGGCTTGGTCCCCGCCACCACCACCGAGCGCACCGCCCCGACCACCACCACCGCGAAGAAACCGGTGTCCGCGGGTGCGAAGCTCAGCTACACCGAGTACGAAGGCCCGTGGGACTTCAAGCTCGGCGATGTCGAACTGCACGCTGACTGGGTCGAAGGCCGCGACAACGACAGCTGCGCCCCGATCGAACGCGACGGCGCTCTCACCGCGGCGGGCTGCCAGTACGCCGCCGAACTTGTCCACTCCGCCGAATCAGGCGGCCTGCGGCTGACCCAGTTCATCCTGGCCATGCCCGACGCCGCCGCCGCGAAATCCGCGGCCGCCGACTTCGACCAGAAGTCGCTCAAACCCCGCGCCGGTACCACCATCGACGACTTCGCCACCGGCAAGTTCAAGACCGGCTCCCAGGACCAATTCGTCGTCATCACCCTCGCCACCGCGACCTCCGCCGTCGACGAGGCCACCGTCACCAAGTACCTCGGCTACCGCCACAGCGATATCCTCGGGGCCCTGCTCTTCCGCTGACCCCGCCCCCACCGGATCGGGCGGAGACGACGACAGCCCCGGCTCGCCGGAGCGAGACGGGGCTGTCGGTGCGGTTCAGCGCGCCGGACGCGCTGTCAGCGACTTACTTGCGCAGGGAGGCGGGGACCTCGAAGCGCGGGCCGAACTTCGCGGCCAGCTCGTCGGCGCGGGCCACGAAGGCCTCCTGGCCACCGGGGTAGCCGACGACGAACTGGTGGGTGCCGCCCGACCACGCCGGGAAGCCGATGCCGAAGATCGAGCCGATGTTCGCGTCGGCGGTGCTGGTGAGCACGCCTTCGTCGAAGCACTTCTGGGTCTCGATCGCCTCGGCGAACATCATCCGGTCCTTGAGGTCCTGGAAGGTCACGCCCTCCGGGAGCTCACGCTGCGAGTTGTAGAGCGAGCGCAGCTCGTCCCACAGGCCGGTGGCCTTGCCGTCGACGTAGTCGTAGAAGCCGGCGCCGCCCGCCTTGCCCTTGCGGTCGTACTTGCCGACCAGGGTGTCGAGCACCTCGGCGGTCTTCGCGGACGCGGCGTTGAGCTCGCCACCGGCCGCGAGGATGGCCTCGGCGGTCTCCTTGTAGATCTTCTGCATGGTGGTGAAGTTCAGCTCGTCGCTGAGCTTCAGCGGCGCGGCCGGGTAGCCCGCCTGCAGACCCGCCTGCTCGACCGTGGCCGGGTCGACACCCTCGGCGACCATGGAGATGGCCTCGTTGATGAAGGTACCGATCACGCGCGAGGTGTAGAAGCCACGGCTGTCGTTGACGACGATCGGGGTCTTCTTGATGGCGAGGGTGTAGTCGTACACCCGCGCCAGCGCTTCGTCGGAGGTCTTCTCGCCCTTGATGATCTCCACCAGCGGCATCTTGTCCACGGGGGAGAAGAAGTGGATGCCGATGAAGTCTTCGGAGCGCTTCACACCGTCGGCCAGCAGGGTGATCGGCAGGGTGGAGGTGTTCGAGCCGAGCAGCGCGTCGGCGTCGACGATGTCCTCGATCTCCTGGAAGACCTTGTTCTTCAGGTCGGGGTTCTCGAAGACGGCCTCGATCACGAAGTCGACGCCCTTGAAGTCGGCGGCGTCCGCGGTCGGGGTGATGCGAGCCAGCAGCGCGTCGGACTTCTCCTGGGTGGTCTTGCCACGGGAGAGGGCCTTCTTCTCGATGGCCTCCGAGTACGCCTTGCCCTTCTCGGCGTTGGCGAGCTCGACGTCCTTGAGGACGACCTCGTAGCCTGCCTTGGCCGAGACGTAGGCGATACCGGCGCCCATCATGCCCGCGCCGACGACGCCGATCTTCTTGATCTCACGCTTGGGCACGTCCTTGGGACGCGAGCCGCCACCGTTGATGTGGTTGAGGTCGAAGAAGAACGCCTGGATCATGTTCTTCGCGACCGGGCCGGTCAGCAGGCTGGTGAAGTACCGGCCCTCGATGGTCAGCGCGTTGTCGATGTCGACCTGCGCGCCCTCGACCGCCGCGGCCATGATGGCGCGCGGGGCGGGCATGTTGGTGCCCTTGATCTGCTTGCGCAGGTTGGCCGGGAACGCGGGCAGGTTCGCCGCGAAGGCCGGGGTGGACGGGGTGCCGCCGGGGATCTTGTAGCCCTTCTTGTCCCACGGCTGGGCCGCCTCGGGGTTGGCCGCGATCCACGCCTTGGCGGCGGGCAGCAGCTCCTCGACCGAGGAGACGACCTCGTCGACAAGGCCGATTTCCTTGGCCTTGGTGACGCGGTGCCGCTGGCCCTGCAGCAGCACCTGCATCAGCGCGTTCTGCAGGCCGAGCATGCGCACGGTGCGGGTCACGCCGCCGCCACCGGGCAGCAGGCCGAGCGAGACCTCGGGCAGGCCGATGGCCGAACCCTTGACGTCGGCCGCGACGCGGTAGTGGGTTGCCAGCGCGATCTCCAGGCCACCGCCGAGGGCAGCGCCGTTGATGGCGGCCACGACCGGCTTGCCGAGCTGCTCGAGGCGGCGCAGCGGGGCCTTCACGCGGGTGACCATGTCCATGACCTCGGCCGCGTTGTCCGGGCCGACCTTCATCATGTTCTTCAGGTCGCCGCCGGCGAAGAAGGTCTTCTTGCCGGAGGTGAGCACGACACCGGTGATGTCGTCCTTCTCCGCCTCCAGGCGATCGACGGTCGCGGCCATCGAGTCCAGGTAGGCGTCGTTCATGGTGTTGGCGCCCTGGCTGGGGTCGTCGATGGTGAGGACGACCACGCCGTCGGCGTCCTTCTCCCAGCCGATGATGTTGTCAGTCATAGTTTTTCGTTCTCTCCTGTGAGAAGTGTGGCCGGGATCAGACGCGCTCGATGATGGTGGCGACACCCATGCCGCCGCCGATGCACAGGGTGACCAGGCCGTAGCGCGCGTTGCGGCGCTCCAGCTCGTCGACCACGGTGCCGGTGATCATCGCGCCGGTGGCACCGAGCGGGTGGCCCATGGCGATCGCGCCACCGTTGACGTTCAGCTTCTCGTCCGGGACGTTCATGTCCTTCTGGAACTTCAGCACCACGGAGGCGAACGCCTCGTTGATCTCGACGAGGTCCATGTCGTCGATGGTCAGGCCCGCCTTGGCCAGGGCCTTCTTCGCGGCCGGGGTGGGGCCGGTCAGCATGATGGTGGAGTCCGCACCCGAGGTGGCGGTGGCGACGACGCGGGCCTTCGGGGTCAGACCCGAGTTCTTGCCCGCTTCCTCGGAACCGATCAGCACCAGGGCGGCGCCGTCGACGATGCCCGAGCTGTTACCGCCGTGGTGGACGTGGTTGATCTTCTCGATGTAGGTGTACTTCTGCAGCGCGACGGCGTCGAAGCCACCCATCTCGCCGATGCCGGCGAAGGAGGGGTTCAGCTTGCCCAGGTCGGCGGCGGTGGTGCCGGGGCGCATGTGCTCGTCGTTGTCGAGCACGACGAGGCCGTTCTGGTCCTTGACCGGGACGATCGACTTGGCGAAGTAGCCGCCGGTGGTGGCCTTGGCGGCCAGCTCCTGCGAGCGCACCGCGTAGGCGTCGACGTCATCGCGGGAGAAGCCCTCGATGGTGGCGATCAGGTCGGCCGAGATGCCCTGCGGCACGAAGTAGCCGTCGTAGTTGGTGGCCGGGTCGAGTGCCCAGGCGCCGCCGTCGGAGCCCATCGGCACGCGCGACATGGACTCGACGCCACCGGCGATGACGAGGTCGTCGAAGCCGGAGCGAACCTTCTGCGCGGCCAGGTTCACGGCCTCGAGGCCGGAGGCACAGAAACGGTTGAGCTGGAAGCCACCGACGGTGTCGGGCAGACCCGCGGTGGTGACAGCGACACGGGCGATATCCATGCCCTGGTCGCCGACGGGGGTAACGACGCCGAGGATCACGTCCGAGATCTGGTCCTCGTCGAGGTTGGGGAAGCGGCCACGCAGCTCCTGGATCAGACCAACAGTCAGATCGATCGGCTTGACCGAGTGCAGCGAGCCGTTCTTCTTGCCGCGGCCGCGCGGAGTGCGGATGGCCTCGTAGATGTAGGCCTCTGTGGTCATATCGGAGTGTTTCCTTCCTTGGGGTGCGGTGGCCGCACGAACGCCACGACCGATCGTCTTCGACGCCGTACAAATCCGGCTGGCACCAGCGGAGCACAGAGCCATGCTCCTCCGGGTCAACCGGCCACCAGTTCATACTACCGTGGTGTGCGAACTCCGGTTAACTTAACGTTGTCGAGCCGGTGGCTGTCAACCATCCAGACTCTTCGCTCCGAGCTCTTCGCGCAGCAACGCCAGAGCGACCTCGTCGGGGTCCTGCCGGTCGCCGGGAGCCACCGGCTCGGCGGCGGCGGCCAGCATCTCCTGCTCCTCTTCCGGCGTCGGCGGCGCGAGCACCGCGTCCCCGCGCTGGGATTGCCCACCCGACCGGCCCGGATCGGGCCCGTACCCCTCATCGGGACCAGGGTCGTCGGGGAGGTCGGGGAAATCGGGCGGCGGGATGTCGTCGGCGGCGACCGGCTTGGCCTGCCCCGCGGGGCGACCCTGATTTCCCTTCGCCTGACTCGGCCGCGAGAACTTGGGCCGACCGGTCGGCTTGTTCTCCCCCTGCGCCGTGCCACGCGCCGGATTTCCCGCCGCCTTCGCCGCCGGAGCGGGCCGCAGGGCAGGCGCGCCCGTCTCCCAGCGCACATCCAGCTCCCGCCCGAGCACCGACCGCACCGCCGACCGCACCGCATCGATATTGCGCGGATCCGACAACCGCTGCGCCAACGGCGGACTCTGATGCGCGAAGACGATCGTCGCCCCCTCCGCTCGCGACACCGCGGCCCCCGACAGCAGCGCCTGCAGGGTAGGCCCGAACTCCCTGACCTTCCCCTTGATCTCGGCCCACGCCCCCTCCACGAGCGCGACCAGGTCTTCCGCAGGAGCGGCCGCAACAGTGGGCGACACGTCCGCCGACCCGGCCTGGGCAGCCGCCGACGGAGCCGGTGCCGCATCAGGCGATCCCGGCACGGCACCCGAAGTCTGCGCGGCAACCGACTCGGCCTGCGAACCAGCAGGCGAGCCCGCCACCGCACCCGACCCAGCCTGCGCACGATCCGGCGAAGTCTGCGCGCCGTCCGGGGAGGTCTGCGCGCCATCCGGCGAAGTCGATGCGCGGCCCGACGAAGTCTGCGCGGCAACCGGCGCGACCTGCGCAGCAGCAGGCGAGCCCTGCACCACACTCTGCGCACCAACTGACGCACCCTGCGCGCCAACCGACGGGGTCTGCGCGCGATCAGACGAGGCCAGCGCGCCATCCTCGGAGGCCGCCGCACCATCCGGGGAGGACTGCGCGGGAGTCGGCGCGGCCTGCGCGGCGTGCGGCGCTTCGGCTTGTGCGCCCACTCGCTGGACAGCGGCATCGGCACCAGGCCCGCTGACAGCTCCGGGGGATGCTTGTCTCCCGGCCGGTTCGGCATCGCCCCGCTGCCCGACATCCGGTTGGGTCGCGCCGGACAGCCGCGACGCGGCATCGCCGACGGCCTGCCGACCGGAATCATGTTCAGGCGTGGATTGTTCCGCGGCGGCCGGATACCCGCCGCCATCGACGCCCTCCGACGAGCGCCGTTCCTGCTGCGGGATGCCATGACCGACCGACCCGCCCTGCGGCACACCCGCCGCGTCGGCCGGGTATCCGCCGGTCGATGGGGCACCCTGCGCGAACTCAGGAACAGCAACACCCGCCCCGGCCGATTCGGACCCACCACTCGCGGCGAGGTCCGAATCCGCAGGCGCACGCCCCTGTACAGCGGAATCCGATGCCTCGCCGAGCGCGTCACCAGCGGCGACGTTCGAGTCCGCAGGCGCGGTCCCGTGCGACTGGGCAGACCCAACCCCTGCGCCGGGCACACCACCCACCACGACGTTCGAGTCTGCAGGCGCGGTCCCGCGCGACTCGGCGGACCCAGCACCTCCGCCGGGCACACCACCCGCGGTGAGGTTCGATCCCGTGTGCCCACCGGTCGCGGTGGGGACGGCGGTGGCATCGGGTGGTGGCGGGGCGGTGGTTCCCGCGGACGGGCGGTCTCCGGCGGGAGGGGCGGTGCGGGCCGGTCCTCCTGCGGCAGCTTCTTTTTCGGCACGGGCGGCAGCGAGTAGTTCGGCGCCGCGGCGGCGGTTGCCGGTACCCGTCTGTGGGGCAGCGGGGCGATCGGCGGGGGCCGCGGGTGGGGCGTCGCTCGGGGCCGGACGCGCGGGCGCCGCACCGCCGGCCAGTCCGCGCTCCAGGCGTTCGAGGCGCTGGAGGGTGGCCGATTCGGCATCGGAGACCGAGGGCAGCAGCATGCGAGCGCAGACGACCTCGAGCAGCAGGCGGGGGGCGGTGGCACCGCGCATCTCGCCGAGGCCCTCGTGCAGGAGCTCGGCGTAGCGGGTGAGGGTGGCCGGGCCGATGCGCTCGGCCTGCTCGCACATCCGGTCGATGACATCGCCGGGGCCGGAGACCAGGCCACGTTCGGCGGCATCGGGAACAGCCCTGAGCAGGATCAGGTCGCGCAGGCGCTCGAGCAGGTCGACAGCGAAACGGCGCGGATCGTGGCCCGCTTCCATCACCCGGTCGATCGTGCCGAACAGGTCGGCGCCGTTGTCGGTGGCCAGCGCGTCGATGGCGTCGTCGATCAGTGCCACATCGGTGACGCCGAGCAACGCGACCGCGCGCGGATAGGTGACGCCGTCGGCGCCCGCGCCGGCGAGCAACTGGTCGAGCACGCTCAGGCTGTCGCGCGGCGAACCACCACCGGCCCGGATGACCAGCGGATACACCGACTCCTCCACCGGCACATGCTCCTGCTCGCAGATCTTGCCGAGCAGGCCGCGCATGGTGGCCGGTGGCAGCAGCCGGAACGGGTAGTGGTGGGTGCGCGAGCGGATCGTCGGCAGCACCTTGTCGGGCTCGGTGGTGGCGAAGATGAAGATCAGGTGGGCCGGCGGCTCCTCGACGATCTTGAGCAGCGCGTTGAAGCCCGCCGTGGTGACCATATGCGCCTCGTCGACGATGAACACCCGGTAGCGCGACTCGGCGGGCGCGTAGAAGGCGCGATCCCGCAGCTCACGAGTGTCGTCGACACCACCGTGACTGGCCGCGTCGAGCTCGATGACGTCGAGATTGCCCGCGCCGCCGGGACCGAGCGCCACGCACGAGGGGCAGACACCGCACGGGGTGGAGGTGGGGCCGTCCACGCAGTTGAGTGAGCGCGCGAGAATGCGCGCCGACGAGGTCTTTCCGCATCCACGCGGACCGGAGAACAGATACGCATGGCTGATCCGCCCGGTATCCAGCGCGGTACTCAGCGGGTCGGTGACATGCTCCTGACCCACTACCTCAGCGAACGTCGCCGGTCGATACTTCCGGTACAGAGCCACGGCCCACAGGCTACCGGCGGCCACCGACAGGCGGGTGCGCGGCCGACCGCCCAGAAGGACCCACCTTTATTGTGATGCGAATCACACTTCAAGTTGCGGTCGACAGAATGCGGGAAAAGCGGGGACGATGCGCCGCAACGGTCGAGTTATCGATTGCTCCTGGCCGGGCAAATGCCGGAAAGGCCATTCATCCAACCTGGTTGTCGCATGAATACATACTCACTACCGGTTTATGGACCACATTCTGGATGTAACGAAACAATCAATCGTGGTGACAGTGGCGCAAGCCCCTGGCTACCGTGGATCTCGGCAACTTCGGTGGCCAAACCTTCATCAGGTTGGTGACCCCGGCCGGTCCCTCATCCCGACCGGGGCACAACCTTCGCGCACCGTATCGCTCCCCCACCGCCGACCGGAGGAACGTTTCACCGTGCTGTCGTGTGATGACATCGCAGCCGCTTGGCTCGCGCACACCGAATTCGCAGGCGACAACGCCGCGGTCGGATTGCTGAGCCGGGCGATCAGCCCCCAGGATTTCGACATCAAGCGCGATTCGCTTCCGGTAGCCGCCGCGGCGGATCCGGCGACCTCGGCGGCGATTCTGCAACTACTGGAACGCGGACAGGTCCCCACCATGGCCGCCATCCGCACCCTCACCGCGCAGAACGAGATGCGCCGCGAGGCCGAGCGGATCGAACGCCTCGGCCGCCGCGCCCAGCGCAGTATCGACGAATTCGGGCGCATCCTGGCCAAGCTCGCCGCCGCGCACTGGACCGAACACGGCATCGGCCCGACCAGGCGCGACATCCTCGCAGACGCCGAGGTCACCGACCTCATCACCGAGCGGGTCGGCGAGATCGCACCGTCAGCCGTCAAGCACCTGTGGCTGATCGAGCGCGCGCAGCGCGCGGGCTGGATCGCCTCCAACGCCAATCCGGGTTCGCTGTGCCCGGCGCGGCGCTGGCACACCACCAAGTACGGCAACCGGGTTTCCCAGAAGCCGGTGAATGCGGTCGGCAAGCTGGTCGCCGGCTTCGTCGTCGAGCACACCGCGGCCAAGGGCAGGCCGCCGAGCTGGGCCGCGCTGGCAAGAGACGCGCGCGACGATCGCGGCCGCCGCGTCTTCTTCGACGTCGCCGACGCACACGCACAGCGCCGCTGGCTGGTCACGGCGGAATGGCTCGCCGAGAGCGACCTCCCCGTCGCGGGTAAACGCGGTCTGCGCGCGCTGGCGAAGGAAAACCGCAGCTAGGTCGAGCCGCTGCCGGGGCACCCCGGCGGCCTTCGGTAGTTTCCTTGCACGCAATCACGCGTGGAAGAAGGAGTTACCGTGCCCGCGACGATCGATCCTGCGGCCACCGCCTGGCTATTGGCGGCCACCGCCATGGTCCTGCTGATGACACCGGCGCTGGCGCTGTTCTACGGCGGGATGGTGCGCTCGACCGGCGTGCTGAACATGCTGATGATGAGCTTCATCGCCATCCCGCTCGTCACCGTGGTGTGGCTGGTCGCCGGTTACAGCCTGGCCTTCGGCGCCGACGCCGGCGGCGGCCTGATCGGCAATCTCGACCACCTCGGCCTCGCGGGCATCGACCCCGGCTCGGTGCGCGGCGGCATCCCGGAACTGCTGTTCGTCACCTTCCAGCTGACCTTCGCGATCCTCACCGCCGCCCTGGTCTCCGGCGCCATCGCCGACCGGGCCGAGTTCGCGGGCTGGATGGCCTTCGTTCCGCTGTGGACGCTGGCGGTGTACGCGCCGATCGCGCACTGGGTGTGGGGACCGGACGGCTGGCTGGCCGGATTCGGCGCGCTCGACTACGCGGGCGGCCTGGTCGTCGAGATCGCCTCCGGCGCCTCCGCTCTCGCGCTCGCCCTGGTGCTCGGTCCGCGGATCGGGTTCAACGTCGAGGCGATGCGCCCGCACAATCTGCCGTTCGTGCTGCTCGGCGCCGGTCTGCTGTGGTTCGGCTGGTTCGGCTTCAACGCTGGTTCGGCGCTCGGCGCGAACGGTACCGCGGCGGCGGTGTTCCTGAACACGCTGGTGGCGGGCAGCCTTGGCATGCTCGGCTGGCTGGCCGTCGAGCAGATCCGCGATGGCAAGCCGACCACCTTCGGTGCGGCCTCCGGCGTGGTCGCGGGCCTGGTCGCGATCACCCCGTCGTGTGGTGTGATCAATACGCTCGGCTCGGTGGTGGTCGGTCTCGCGGCCGGTGTGGTGTGTTCGTTCGCGGTCGGCTGGAAGCACAAGGCGGGCTATGACGATTCGCTCGACGTGGTCGGCGTGCACTTCGTCGGCGGCATCGTCGGCACGATCCTGATCGGCCTGCTCGCGACCGAGGTGATGACCGGCGGGGTGAACGGCCTGTTCTACGGCGGCGGCTTCGCGCAGCTCGGCAAGCAGTTCGTCGCGGTGCTCGTGGTCGCCGCGTACGCGTTCGTGGTGTCGTTCGCACTCGGCAAGGGCGTCGACAAGGTGCTCGGCTTCCGGATCAGCAAGGAGGACGAGACCTCGGGCATCGACTTCGCCATGCACGCCGAGACCGCGTATCCCGAAGGCGTGCACGGCAGTTCGCCGCGCAAGTTCGGCACAGCCGGCTAACTCACCTCGTCGGCCGGGGCCAGCCAGGTATTGCATTCGAAATTGCGGTTCTTGCGGTAGCCGTGGTTGTACCAGTTGCCGTTGTGTTCCGGGGTGCCGTGATCGCGGTGACGGCCATTGCCGTCACCGCGGTTGTAGTTGTGTTTCACCGCGGCGTATCCCTCCTGCGAGGTCCACGACCCGCCCGCCTCCGCGGAGCCGACGTACATGCCGCCGAAACAGCTGGCCTGCAACTCCATCCGGCGCGAGGTCTCCAACCCGTCCGCCGACATGGTTCCCTGCCGTCGGCGCTGATCGGACGACGCCTGCAGCAGGCCGGTGAGTCCCTGCACGTGATGGCCGTATTCGTGGGCGTACACCGACAGCGCCTCCATCGGCGGGAACGGCGTGTTGTGCAGGACGAGGCCCGCGGTCGACATGTAGATGGTGCTCGACGCGCTGCAGTAGAAGGCATCGCTGGACGACCCACCGCACGGCGAGGACAGCTCCGAAGGATTCACCGCGACAACGAGTCCCGGACTGCGGAACGGCAGCTTCGCGGTGGCGAGATTGGGCCGCCACATCTGGTCGAGGCACACCTGCGCGGCGGCGAAGAACGCCGTCGCGGTGGCGACGTCGGTCGCCCAGCGCGGCAGGTCGCAGTCCAGATTGCCGAGACCCGCGTCGTCGTCGCGGAACAGCGGGTGCTGGCCGAGTGCGATCACCGGTTGTGGCCCAACCGGTTTCGTCGTGGTGGCGACGGTGGTGCGGGCCGTGGTGCGGATGGTCGTCGCGGGCCGCGCCGAAGTAGTGGCCGGTGCCGCCGAGGTCGGGGTGTAGGTGAAGCTCGGCGGGGTCGTCGTCGCGGCCCGGTTGTCAGCGGACTCCGCCGAGATCGCGACACCCGCGATCACCAGGGCCGCGACGATGCCGCACACCGTCAGCGCGGTGAGCAGCTTGCCGAAGATGCCCGATCCTGGCGGTCGCCGCGGCGGATACCCCTGCGGCGCATAGCCGTACGGTGGTGGCAGCGGCCGACCATAGGGCGGCGGCAGCGGCCTGCCGTACCCGGGCGGCAGCGGACGCCCGTACGGATCCCGCGGCGGATACACGGCACTTCCCCCATCACATCAGTAGTCGAGGACAACCGGCCCGTGGACCGGATACGGGCGCTAGCTCACTTCCCCCGACGACGCGGTGAAGGTGTTGCACTCGGCGGTGAGATTGTCGAGACCGGACTCGAACCACGCGCCACCGTTCTCGGAGGTGCCGTGGTCGCGCATGTCACCCGGCCGGTCACCGCGGCCGTAGGAGTCCCTGGTCGCGACCGTCACCTGCGAGGCGGTCAGCGCGCCGCCACCCTTCGAGGAGGCGATGAACATGCCGTCGAAACAGTTGGCCTGCAACTCGACCCGACGGGAGAGCTCGAGCCCCTTGGCCGAGCGCACGCCCGCGTCCACCCGCTCGCTGTTGGCCTTGCGCAGGATCCCGGACTGTGCCTGGATGTGGTGACCGTACTCGTGCGCGAACACCGACAGGTACACCACCCAGTTGTCCCGGAACTGCTCGGTCTGCAGCTGGCTGATGGGCATGTAGATGGTCTTGTTCGCGGCGCAGTAGAAAGCGGCGAAATTGCTCGTCGACCCGGTGCACGGGGTGGTGATGCCCGCGGTGGTCGCGGTGATGCTCAGCGTCGGCGCCTCGAACGGCAGCCCGTTGGCGGCCATCAGCGGCTGCCACGCCGCCTCGAGGCAGGTCGCCGCCGACTCGAAGAACGCGCGCGCCTGCTCCACCTGGGTGCTCCACGGCGCGTAGTCGCAGGAGGCGGGGACCAGCGTGCCGTCGGCATCGGTGAGCAGCGGATTGTCGCCGGTCGCCGCTGGCGCGGTGCCCTGGTCCGGGCCGTAGGTGGTGCTGGGCTTCGGGCCGATCGCCCCGAGGCCGACGTCGATCCCGGTGTTGACGGCGAACCGCACCAGACCACCGACCACCACGATCACCATGATCAGCAGCACCACGGTCAGCCCACCGCGGCCCTTGCGCGGCGGTGGAGTCGGCCTGCCCGGCGGACCGTAGGGCATCGGCGGCGGCCGGTATCCCGACGGCGGGCCATAGCCCTGCCGCGGCGGGTATCCCCGTGGATAGCCTTGCGGCTGTGGATAACCAGGCGGACCGTATCCAGGCTGCGGCCGGTATCCGGGCGGCGGCCCATAGCCAGGCGGCGGAACCGGTCGTCGACCTGGGTCGACCGGTCCATAACCGTGCGGTGGTTGGGTCACGCCCCCGTACCCCCTCGTCTCCTCGAGTCGCCGACAGCCGCTGACGCAGAATAGCAAGCTGTCTAGAGTAAGCAGCCATGCTGACTTTTCGGGGGGGCGCCGCAGGCGCGCTGCTGCTCGCTTCCGCGAGTTTGCTCGCCGCCGCGCCGGTAGCCCACACGGAGCCCGCGCCGACCGGTGTCACGATCACCGCCGACCTCACCCTGACCGAAGAGGGCGTGCTCGAGGTCACCGAGACCGTCGGGGTGCCCGCCGACGGCAACTTCCGGATGGCACTGCCGCTACGCCTGAAGGTCGGTGACGATGTCGAACGCCGGTTCGCGGTCACCGATGTCACCGCGACCGGCGCAGGCACCGCGACCACCGTCGACGATCAGTTCGTCGTCGAGGCCGCACCGGGTGAATCCACGTTCACCTACTCGGTGCACAACACGGTATCCGACGCACCGGGCACCCAGGTCTTCCACTGGCTGGGCGTGGTGAGCGCCGATATCGCCGCGCTCGACGTGTCGGTGATCAGCCCGAGCTTCCAGATGGGCGTCGTCGACTGCAAACTCGGCCCGGCGGGCAACACCAAACCCTGTGCCGACGTGCATGTCGAACCCGACGGCGTGCTGTATCTGAGCCAGCGCGACCTGCGCAAGGGCGACGCGATCGACCTCACCATGCAGCTACCACCCGGCACCGTCGAGGCCAATGCCGATGTGCGCGGGGGCGATTCGAGTCCGTTCGCCGTCACCACGCCGGTGCTCGCCGCGTTCGGCGCGCTGCTGCTCGCGCTGGCCGCGATGGTCGCCTATGTGCTGCTCGCCCGCAAGCGCGCGGCGGCGGCGATCGCGAGTAGCGACAGGTTCGACCCCCTTGTCCAGCAGGGCGGCCGGGTGGAGTTCACCTCGCCCGACGGAGTACTTCCGGGCGAGGCGGGACTGCTGCTCGACGAGCACGTCGATCCGGTCGATATCGCCTCGACCGTCGTGGATCTCGCGGTCCGGCGCTATCTGTGGATCACCCCGGTGAACGCGCGCGGCGAGGACGACTGGCGGATCAGCAGGCTCAACGCCGCCGACGACCAGCTGCGTGACTACGAACGCACCGTCTACGACATGCTGCTCCCCGAGGGCACCGATACGGTGGCCGTGCGCGAACTGCGCGCGCCCGGCCGGGTGAAGCTCGACCCGATCCGCGCCGCCATGCGGGCCGACGCGGTCGCCACCGGCGCCTTCGCCGACCCGAAGCAACGGGCGCTTCCGCGTTGGATCGGCGTCGCGCTGATCGCCATCGGCGCGATCGCCACCGTCGCCCTCGCGCTGACCTCGGGCCACGCGCTGGTCGGTGTCGCCATCGCGCTCGCCGGTGTCGCCGCGACCGCGCTGCCCAATTACCTGCCGACCCGGACCACCCTCGGTGACACGGTCGTCGGCCGGATCAAGGCGATGCAGCGTGGGCTCGACACGGTGGCCCGCGAGCAGGTCCCGCCGATCGACCAGGAGACGGTCTTCTCCCGCGCGCTGCCGTATCTGGTGATCAGCGGCCGCACCGACAACTGGATCCGCACGTTCCGCGATATGGACCCCTCGGCCGATTCCCAGCCCGGCCTCTACTGGTTCGCCGGGTACGACCGTGACCGCAACCTGCACCGCTTCGCGGCTCAGTTCCCGTTCTTCATCACCGCGTTGGAAGGCGCGTTCGGACCCCGCTGAGCTCGGTGCCGCCGGGCGATCCTCAGACCCGGCGCAGCGCCGTGAACGGGTCCGCGTAAAGCGCGCTCAACGAGGTGACGACCGCGGCGAATTCCTGTACTTTGCCACCGAATCCGCTGATCCGGATGTCGGTGGGCGGGAGCTGGGTGCTCTGGTTGAATGCCCTCGCCACGTGCGCCAGCGCGGGCCGGTAACCGGAGAACGCTTGCCCGCCGAGCACGACGCGGTCGGGATTGAGCATGTCGCGGACGAGTGCGACGGTCTGGCCGAGCATGGTCGCGCGTTCGGCGAGCAGCTCACGCGCACCCGTCGACCCGGACTCCGCGGCCACGTACAGATCGGCGATGGTGGTGCCACCGGTGCCGTTGTGCGCCGGAATGATGCCGCGGCCGACCGCGCGGGCGTGCAGGGCCCGGTCGCCGACGGTCGCTTCCAGGCAGCCGCGCCTGCCGCAATGGCACCGCACGTCCGAGCCGGTGGGCAGGTGCGCGATGGAACCCGGTCCGTTGCTCGGGGTGTGCACCCGGCCGTCGAGGGTGACCGCGATGCCAGTGGTCTCGCGGACATAGAAGTACAGGCCGCTCCCCACCGGCGCGGCGGGCGGTTCGGGTCGGCGCGTGTCGAAGGTGGGCAGCAGGAGTTCGGACGCGGCCATCGCCTCGACGTGCGGTGCGACCGACACCGGCAGCTCGAGTACGTCGCCGATGACCTGACCGAGCGGCGCGCCCTGCCAGCCGAGCGCGGGGTGGTCGACGACGCCGGTCTGCGGATCGACCCGCCCGCCCACCGCGACGCCCGCCCACAGCGGGGTGCGCCGGTGCCAGCGCTGCAGGAACGCCTTGGCACTGCGGGCCACGGTGGTGACCGCGAATTCCTGGCCGGTCCGCGGGGTGGCGATGGCGAGGCCGCCGAGAATCCGGCCGCGCAGGTCGGCGGCCACGATCTTGGTGGTGGCGGCACCGATGTGGACGCCGAGCGTGAGATGGGTGTCATGGTCGAGTTCGAACGGCACGCGCGGCCGTCCGACCGCGCCCGCGGCGGTCAGATCCGGCCGTTCCCGCAGCAGCCCGGCCGAAAGCAGAGCGGCCACTTGCCGATTCACCGTGGCGATACTCAGTCCGGTCGCGCGCGCGGCGGCGTCGCGCGAGATCGGGCCCGCGACCGCGGTGCGCAGAACGGCCGCTGCCGGGGTGTCACCGCGGCGCAGTTCCGGGGCGACGACGGGGCGGGAGACCCGAGGGCGGGCGGTGGACACCCTGGCGCCCGCGCGGTCGACGATGGGAGTGGACATGGGCGGTTCCTTGCTGAAATCCCGTTGTCACCACGGGATTGCCGACACGTGTGGCGTGGCAGCTCCGCGAGCCGGAAGGCTCAGCTGCGGATCAGGAACGACAAAGTTCGCGTGTCAACGGCAGGCGCAGGCCGAGCGCAGCGGTCACGTAGGTGACTCGCGTAACGCTGGGGTGCTTGCCGGACATAACGATCAAGCTAACACCGAATCCGGTTCGCCGACAAGCCCGATCATCCGGACTTGGCCGCCGCCTTGGCCTGCTTCTTGAATTCCCTGACCTCGGCCAGCGTGTCGGCGTCGACGACATCGGCGACCGATCGCCGCGACCCGTCGTCGCCGTACGATCCCGCCGCCTTGCGCCAGCCCGCAGGCTGCACACCGCGCTGCTTGCCGAGCAGCGCGAGGAAGATCTTCGCCTTCTGCGCGCCGAAACCGGGCAGGTCCTGCAATCTGCGCAGCACCTCTTTGCCGTCGGGGTCGTCGTCGGTCCAGATCTTGGCAGGCACGCCGTCGTAGTGCTCGAGCACGTACTGGGCGAGCGCCTGGGCACGCCGCGCCATCGAGCGTCCATAACGGTGGATGGCGGGCGGGGTGGCGGCCAGTTCCTCGAACTCGGCCGGGTCGGCCTCGGCGATCCGGCGCAGATCGAACCCGTCCATGCGCTCAGCGAGCTTGTGCGGACCGCGGAACGCGTGCTCCATCGGATACTGCTGATCGAGCAGCATGCCGAGCAGCAACGCGAAGTCGTCGGTGCTGAGGAGTTCGTCGGCCTCGGCGTCCTGTGCCAGACACAGCGTACGAGTCATACATTCATCGTGACACATTTCACCACTAGCCTCTGAGACCATGCCAAGCACAGAGGCCCCCACGATGGCGGTAGGTATGACCGACTACACCCCTCGCCCGGCCCGCTTCGACCAAGCGGGTAAGGACCAGCTGATCGACGCCCACGACCTGGAGGTCACGCAACCGGGAATGCGCAGGCTACGAGCCTGGAGCCACGAAGTGCTCGGGCTGCGGCCCGGCGAGCGCGCCCTCGATGTGGGCTCGGGAACCGGGTCGGAGGTGTTCGTCTTCGCCGACGCCGTCGGACCGACCGGCGCCGCCGTCGGCGTCGAACCCGATCCCGAGCTGCTCGCCTCGGCGCAGCGCCGGGCCACCGAACGCGGCTCGTCGGCGAGCTTCACCAGCGGCGATGCCTACGGCCTCCCCTTCGGCAACGACGCCTTCGACGCGGTGCTGTGCGAGCGGGTGTTCCAGCATCTGACCGCACCGGCCCGCGCGGCGGCTGAGATCGCCAGGGTACTGCGGCCGGGTGGCCGTGCCGTCGTGGTCGACAGCGACTGGGCCACCTCGATCGTGCACCCCGGCGACCGCAGGGTGGCGGGCGCGGTGATCGACACCCTCATCTCCTCGACCACCAACCCGCTGGCGGGCCGCGCCATCGCGGGCCAGCTCAGCGCTGCCGGGCTGGTCGTCGACGAGGTCGGCTCGCACGCCCTGGTCCAGGACTCGAGCGTCGGTGCTGGTGCGCTGGTCAGCCGGATCGCCGACCTGGCCGTGCTGCGCGGGGTGATCACCGCCGCCGAACGCGATCGGCTCATCGCCGACCTGCGGGCAGGCGCCGAACGCGGCGACATTCACGTCTCGGTCACCATGTTCGCGGTACTGGCGCACAAGAAGTAGAGCTCCTGCGACGGGGCTGAGGTAAGCGCGCCGCACCCACCGAACCGCAGCTCACACCACACCCAGCCCCGCACCCGCGACCCCGAGGAGCGGCGGCCACGCAGTGGCCGGTCGCGGCCGGGTCGCCGGTCAGCGCTCGAAGCGCATGCGCCGCAGGCGCGAGTCTCGAGCGCTGACCGGCGGCCCCTAGGGGCCGCGACTCGAGCGCGCCAGCGCTCAATCAGACACAGCCAGCAGTTTTTCGGTGGCGGCTAGCAGAACGCAGGTGGCGAGGCCCTCCATCGCCTTCTCCAGCTCGGGCAGCTGCGGGAAGGAAGGGGCGATGCGGATGTTCTTGTCCTCGGGGTCGTCGCGGTACGGGAAGGCAGAGCCGGCCGCGGTCAGCGCGATGCCCGCGTCCTTGGCCAGCGCGATCACCCTGGCCGCCGTGCCTTCCAGCACATCGAGGCTGATGAAGTAGCCGCCCTTGGGCTCGGTCCAGGACGCCACCTTGGAGGCGCCGAGCCGGTCCTCGAGAATGCGGCGCACCAGCGCGAACTTCGGCTCCAGCAGCTCGCGGTGCTTCTGCATGTGCTCGCGCACGCCTTCGGCGTCGGAGAAGAAGCGCAGGTGCCGCAGCTGGTTTAGCTTGTCGGGGCCGATGCTCTTCTTCGACGCGTGCGACAGGTACCAGTCCAGGTTCGCCTTCGAGGCGCCGAAGAAGCTGACGCCCGCACCGGCGAAGGTGATCTTGGAGGTGGAGGCGAACACCAGCGGCCGGTTCGGATTGCCCGCTGCCGCGGCCATGCCGAGGACGTCGAGAACTGGTGCGGCGGTGTCGGTGAGCGGGTGCACCGCGTAGGCGTTGTCCCAGAACAGCCGGAAGTCCGGTGCCGCGGCGGGCATCGAGACCAGTTCGCGGACAACCTCTTCGGAGAACACCGAGCCGGTGGGGTTGGCATAGTTCGGCACCGCCCACAGGCCCTTGATCTGCGGGTCGTTCGCCAACAGCGCGGCGATGGCTCTGGTGTCGGGACCGTCGTTGTGCATCGGAACGGGGATCATCTCGATGCCGAGCGCCTCGGTGATCGCGAAGTGGCGGTCGTAGCCGGGCGCGGGGCACAGCCATTTGACCGTCTCCTCGACGGCCCAGCGGCGCGGCGAGTCGGGGGTGCCGTAGAGCATCGCGAACACGATGTTGTCGTGCATGAGCTCGAGGCTGGCGTTGTTGCCCGCGATCAGGTTCTCGACCGGGATCCCGAGTAGCTCACCGAAGATCGCGCGCAGTTCGGGCAGGCCGTTGAGGCCGCCGTAGTTGCGGCAGTCGGTGCCCGACCCGTCGCGGAAGTCTCCGTCGCCGGGTAACGACAGCAGCGCCGCGGACAGGTCGAGTTGTTCCGGTGACGGCTTACCTCGGGTGAGGTCCAGCGTGAGCTTCTCGGTCCTGAGCGTCGCGTAGTTCGCGGTCTGGGACTCGTGCTCGGACACGAGTTCCGCGTGGCTCATCAAACCGATCTGCGTTTGCCGGGGCATCCTGGGCAGCCTTTCGAAGCAGCAAGGTGTTGGGGTACCCGCAACGTTACCCGGCGGTTGCTCGGAATCGGTGGGGTATCCGTAGCCGGATGCGGCTCGCACGCTGCGAAGGTGCGGATGATCGGGCGAGGCCCCCAAAGATAAGGGGACCCCGCGCACCCGGCAGAGCCCGTTGACCCTTGCTGCCTTCCGGCCCTGGGGGAGTTCACAGGATGCGCGCCGCGCGGGATCCGTCGGCCAGTGTAGCGGGTACCGCGCCTGCTAGCGATCGGGGGGCGCGAACAGCAGGTCGGCCGCGCGCGACAGCACCTCGACGCGGGTGCGTCCCTCGTGATCGGCGGCGAGGAAGTGACTGCCGATCACCGCGCAGAAGGCGAGTAGGCCGCGCGCCTCCACCTCGTCAGGGTCATCGCAGAATTCGCCGATCGTCTCGCGCAGCAAGGCCATTCGGCTGTTGTCGACCCGGCGCAACCTGGCGGCGACGGCGTCGTCGACCCTGGCCCAGGCCCGGATCGCCAGGTCGATGGGCAGCAGTCGGTTGCTGGAGAAGGTGAGCAGACCGGCGAGCCGCGCCTTGGTCTTCGGGTCGACGCCCGCGTGCTCGACCCGCGCGAGCACCTGGTCGACAGCCTCGCTCTCCCACGCGTCGAGCAGCGCCTCCAGCAGCGCGTCCCGGTCGGCGAAGTAGCCGTAGAAGCCGCCCTTGGTGACCCCGATCCGCTTGGCGAGCACCTCCACCCGTACCGCGTCGACGCCCGAGGTGGCCAGCACCTGCAAGCCCTCCTCGATCCATCTCGACCTGGGTGTTCGCGCGGTGCCCATGGGGTATCCCACCTCATCTAGTCCGGCAACGGTGGCCGGGACCAGTGTAGGCAGGGCGATGGTCGGCGCCCGGGATCGCGGACGGCTGGCTACGATCGGTGCGACATCGACGAGGGGGACTCCCCCGCGACTCGGAAGTAGGGGGATCCGCGCGTGACCGGTCCGAACCAGAAACCGCCAGGTGACGGCGTTCCGCCGTCCGATCCCACGGTCCACTGGTGGGAGCGACCGAGCGCAGACGCCGCTGGGCCAGGCCAGGCCGACCCGACCATCCTGCGTGGCGATCTCGGCGGCTACACCCCGCCACCCGCCGCGACGCCGTACCCGTCGTCCACCGGTGACCCGTATCAGCAGGCCAACCCGTACGCGGCGGCCGCACCGCCACCGCCGAGCTACTACGCCCAGCCCCAGCCCACGCCTCAGTCCGCGCCCTATGCCGCGATGCCGCAACAGCAGTGGGGCGCTCCCCCACGACCGCCGTCCTCGAGCAACAAGGTCGTGTGGTGGATTCTCGGCGGCTCGTTCGGCGTGGTGTTCCTGCTGATCGTCGGCCTGGTCGTGCTGGTCAACAGTGGCGACGGCGACAACGATCCGTTCGGCGTCGACTCGTCGGAATGGGCGGGCGACTACCAGTTCGTAGAGGGCACCAACGCCTGCGACCTGATCGATCTGACGGTGCTCAACCAGTGGTCGACCACCCGTGAGACCACCACCCACACCGAGCGGGGGCCGTCGGAGTACAGCGGCGGCGGTTCCTACGACTGCGATGTCAGGAACAAGGAGTCCGGCCGCACCGGAAGCGAGGCGAGCCTGTCGCTCGAGGTCGAGTTCAAGTCCAGCTACGAGGACGAGTCCGACTACGCGCGCTGGAAGGGCTACGACACCAAGACCACCGGTAAGGACTACGACAACGGCCCGGTCAGCGGGCTCGGTTCGGAGGCCTACTACGCGAGCAGACAGGTGACCTACACCACCCTGCCCAACGACTACGACTTCATCGTCGCCGCGCACGACAGCAATATCTCGGTGAAGGTGAAGCTCGACGTGTCGACCATGGGCGGCTTCGACAAGACCACCATGCAGTCGATCTGCGAGGCACAGGTCCGCAAGGTGCTGGCGGCGCTGAAGAAGTAGCTGGTAGGACGCTTACCGAGGGGCCGGTTTGGCATCGGCCCCATGCCACCCGCTATGCTGCTCCACGGAGGATTCGCCTAGTGGCCTATGGCGCTCGCCTGGAACGCGGGTTGGGTTAACGCCCTCAGGGGTTCAAATCCCCTATCCTCCGCCACAGCAGGGCCCTGACCGGTTCGCCGGTCGGGGCCCTGTTCGTTTAATCGGTGGATCTGTCGGTGGCCGTCCGTAGAGTGAGCCACGATGGTGCGCACCATGCCCCACCGAACCACCCACGAGTATCGCCGCCGGCAGTGTGCGTGCCGACACAGTGGAGTGGGTAACCCACCTCAGTGCCTGTCCGTAAACGGACGGCGTGCGCCGGTCGATGATTGGTCAACCGCGCTCGAGACTTCAGAAAGAACACCTACGTGACTACATCACCTGACACGAGCATCGGCCGCGACGCGGCCGGGCCGATCCGGCTGATGCTGCGTGACCGAGACACCACCACGGGCCCGATCGACGGCGCCTGGTGGCCACGAACCAACCAGCCGATGACCGAACTACACCAGCTGGTGCAGGCGGTGGCCCCGCGCATCGGCAAGCTCGCCCGGCTCGGATTCGACTGGAACGCCATCGAATCCGCCGAAGACACCGGCCCCGGCTCGAAGATCATGCACCTGGTCGGCAGCAACGGCGCCGCGCTGGCGCTGCTGGTGATTCCCGCAGCCACCGATGCACCCGCTGCCCGCAGCCAGATGCGCTGGGCGGCAGGCAAACCGCGCATCCAGGATCCGGCGCCCGCCGACAGCGCCGCCGAGGGGCCACGCGCTCTCGTCCAGACCTGACCCGGCGCCGCGTTCCGGCACCATGGTGTTGGCGCGGCCGGGGACGGACCACCTCTTAGGTGGCGCCACCGACACGACGGGGCACTTACCAGGTGCCGGGCTTCACGCCGGAGTGCTGGACCGGACTCTGACACAGGCCCGCGGCCGCGGTCCGGTCGCGCGCACGCGCGGCCCAGCTCAGCGGTCGCTGGTGTAGGCCGGGTCGAAATCGCGCGGAGTCCCGCGGCGGGCGAGCAGGCGGTCGAACCACTCCCCGAGGACGACACCGGCGGCCAGCGCGCATCCGACACCGAAGGCGGACAGGATCTGCCCGAAGCCGAGCAGCGTCTCGTCCTCGAGCAGGGCGTACAGGCCGCGGTACACCTTCAGGCCTGGCAGCAGCGGTGTGATCCCGGCGACCGCGACGACCAGCGGCGGGGTCAGCGCGCGGCGCGCCATCAGACCGCCGGCCAGGCCGACCAGGGTGGCCGCCATCCCGGAGGCGACGACGGGACCGAAGCCGATGTCCTGCGCGCCGAGGTAGGCCATGGTGCCCGCGGCGCCGCTGAGCCCGGCCGCGAACAGCGCCCTGCGCTCGGCGTAGCAGGCCAGCGCGAAGGCGATGGCCGCGACCGCACCGGCGATCAGCTTGATCCAGAGATACTCGGTGTCGCGCCCCGCGCTCGCCGCGATCTCCGGAACGGCGATGCCGAGCATCGTCGAAACCCGCAGCGCCATGGCGATGCCCGCGACGATACCGCCGGTCATCATCACCACTTCGAGCATCCGCGCCGCCGCGGTGATCGGCGCGCCGGTGATGGCGTCCTGTACCGAGCCGACCAGCTGCTGCCCACTGAGCAGCACGGTGATGCCCGCGGCGACGATCAGCGCGGCGTCGGCACGCCAGTGCTCGCTGATCGACGCGAGCGCGATGGCGGGTGTCGCGGCGATCACCCCGCCGACAAGATTCTGGAAGAAGATCGGCAGGCCGAGCTGATGCAGGGCCCGGTTGACCACATCGATCAGCGCGGTCGTCACGAAACTGATGGCGGCGAGCACCACCCCGCCGCCGAGCAGCACCGCGATCGAGGCCGCGAGCAGCGACCATCCGAGCGTCGACACCCACCGTGGATACGGGTGCCGGGTGGAGACGATCTCGTCGAGCGCGGCATGGGCTCGCTCGACTGGTACAACGAAGGCGCGGATCAGCCGGGTGAGGCGGTCGACGGCGGCCAGCCGGGTGAAGTCGAGCGAGCGGTACTTGACCATTCGCATATCGGTGGCGGGTGGCAGTGAGGCCCCGCGGTCGGCGGTGATGCGGATCGCGTCGTAGGTGACGTCGATATCGCATTTGTCCAAGCCGTAGGTGGAGGCGATGAAGCGGACCTGCGCCTCGGTGTCGGTCACGCCGGTACCTGCGGCGAGCACCACCTCACCAACCCGCACGGCCAGATCCAGGACCTGCGCGACCTCGGCATCGTCGGTCAGGTCGATCGGCCGCAGCGGCGTCGGTGCGGCGATGATGTTGTCGGCCGTCGCGCGCTGCGCCGGCAGCACGAACGGCCTGCGCAGCCGCAGCCACTGCCACAGGCTACGGCGTTCGCCTGCTTCCACCGCTTGATCCGCACTCATAGACACGACGGTAATGGCGCGCGGGCCGGATCCGCCGCTCGCAACGACATCGTCACGGTGTCGGCTCGCCGACACCCGTGTGGCTCATATCTCTTCGATCAATCCGGTGCTGTAGGCAGTCGCCGCGAGGTGCTGGAGGCAGCGCGGACCGCACCGTTGGTGCTCAGTCAGCACGAAACGGGCCTGTTGGAGCGAAGAGATGGGAGAATCGGCGACGCAGTCGGCATGTACGCGGCGCCAGTGCTCTTCGCGGGCACGCAGCGCGGCGCGCGATGCCGGTGGGGACGTGTCGAGCAGGGTGTGACGGTAGGGGCCGGCGATGGAGGCGATAACTGTATGAACACCGGGACGGGGAAGGTGATCCAGGAGCGGCGGCGGTTGCTCGGGCTGTCGCAGCCCGCGCTCGCCACCGCGATCGGGGTGAGCTCGCGGCAGATCACCAGGTACGAGTCCGAGGAACAGTCGCCGACGCTGCCGGTCGCCATCCGGCTGGCCGAGGCGCTGGAGATCTCGCTCGCCGAACTGGCCGGCATCGTGGACAACCGGATAGATCTGGCGGGCCGGTGGTGGGCAGCCTGGCAGAAAGCGGCGAACCACGGCGACGAGGTCGAGGTAGCGCCGGTGCACACCCGGCACGAGGGCGACCATCTGCTCATCGACTCCGATACCGAAACCGCTGCGGCGCCCGATGATCCGACTGCCCAGATGCGTGGCGAGATGCGGGTCTGGGACGGCGACGCGCTCACCGGCTGGGTGCGCGGGATGGACATCGCCTGGCCGATCGGCACCATCTACTACTCGCTGCACCCGCAGGGCGCTCATGCGGTCGGCTCGTGGACGACGAAGTCCGGCACCGACGGTGTGGTGCGCGGCTGGAGCGCCCTGGCCAGGGAGCGTTCCGACGCCGAGGACTTGCTCTCGGAGCTGGTCCGCACCGACGGCGCGGTCGAGTCGTGGCCGGGTAGTCCCCGTTCGGCCTGAAGCCTGCGGCGGATGTCGCCCACCGTGGGGCGGGCGTCCTCGACCACCGGCAACAGCAGGTAGCGGATGAGTGCGCCGAACACGAACAGTCCCACCGCAATCCACAGGTAGATCTCCATCATCTTTCCCCTCCGAACCAGTCGATGCCTGCATGGATGGCGCGTATGGTGGTGTCGAAGCCGCCGCAGCAAAGTATGGTCGCCGTCGAGACCTTTTGGACAGCAAAAAGCGTCTACAAACGTCTACAGTTCTCTACGATGGGGCCATGTCCAGTCGGGGCGAGCAGGGGAACGGTGAGACCACCCTCGTGGGGGCACGATTGCGGCGGCTCCGTGAGGAGGCCGGGTTGTCGCTGTCCGCGTTGGCCACCCGTGTCCCTTACAGCAGGGCGGCGCTCGGGCACTACGAAACGGGCGCGCGCACAGCGCCTTCCGAGGTGATCGCCTGGTACGAACGGATCCACGCCGGCTCCGCGCCGGTGCTACCAGCGCGCGGGCCGCGCGATCCACGCGCCGCGGACTCCGCCCTCGCCGCGGCGATCGCGGGCAGGCACGGCACCACCCGCCCGCTCATCGAGATCGGCAGGCCACGGGGCGACTCCGGGAGCGGCTACTCCTGCCCGTTCCGGATCGATGGCCTGGTCGAAGGTGAGGCCGCGGGCACCGATCCGGCGACCGCGCTGCGCTCGGCCCTGCGCGCCATCGGCAGGGAACTCGGCCGCGGTTAGTGCGCGGCGACGACGGCGCGTAGCGATTCGGTGAGCAGGGCGAGATAGCGGTCGGGGTCGACCAGGACCGCCGCGTCGAAATGCACCGACAGCGTGAGGGTTTCGCCGATGCCGTGCACGCCGTGGGTCAGATGCATGACGGTGCCGAGCGCGGGGAAACCGCCGGTGAACAGCACCGGCGCGCCGGCGAACGCCAGATCGGCCGAGCCGCGGTAGACGCTGGAGACCACGGTGTTGCCGTCGATGGCGGCCGGCACCGAGTCGAGGTCGGCCCGCGCGACGTCACGTGCGGCGAACGGCGCGGGGACACCCGCGGTGACCCGATGCTGCGCGGACCGCAGCGGATGCAGCGCGCGGATGCGGCGGGTGGCGAGGTCGTCGGCGATGCGGCCCGCCCGGACGGCGAGATCGGGCTCGTCGACGTGCAGGTCGATCGACAGGCTGTGGAAGTTGTTGCGGGCGCCGTCGACGGGGACGGCCATCGGCACCGCGGCGCCGAGCCGGCTCGGCGGGGCACCGAGGTATTTCGGCAACGCATCGGAGATGGCGGTGAGCGCGACGACGGTGACGGTCCGGCCCGGCACCAGCGCGGCTTGCCGATCGATGACCAGCATCCGCACGCGATGGTCGAGCACGCCGACCCGGCGTACCGGATTCAGCGGGCCGGGCGCGAATCCTGGAGTGGCCGCGGGCACCGAACCGGCGGCGGTGCGCTCCGAGAGTTCCCGTTGGGCGAGGTAGGCGGCGCGGCCGCGCCAGGCGGTCGCGAGCACTCGCTGCGGAAATCGCAGGAGCTCGAGTGCGCCATGGACGGCCGGTCCGGCGATCCTTCCACAGACCTGTCCACAGGAATCCACAGGCCGCGCGGGAGTTTTCACAGGCCCGAACGGGTGATCTCCCGAATTATCCACAGCCCCACCGGAATGGCTGTGAATAGCCTCGCCCTCGGTTCGCGCGAAGAGCGCGCGGGCGATGGCGGCGGCGCGACTGCCGTCGGCCAGGGCATGCGAGAGCTGCAGGACCACGACCAGTGCGCTGCCCTGCGTCGTCGGTACCGCTGTCACGCCACGGAAAACATGGATGCGCCAAGGAGATTCGGTGGCGTCGACACCGGTACCGAGAAGGGCGCCGACCCGGTCGAGCAAGGTAGGCCACCGAAGCCCAACCGGCCGATGGACGACGAATTGCTGTGCGGTGAATTCGGCGGGCTCCCAGCGCGGATAGCCGAGGTTGCCGGGAATCTCGCGCACCCGGATCCGCAGGTCCGGAATGCGCGCCGCTCGCGCGGCCACGAATGCGCGGAGTTCGGCTGTGCTCGCGGGGGTTTCGGCGAAGCAATAGCACAGGTACATGTCGTTGGCGGTGCGCCGCGACAGCCAGAACATCGTCGCGTCGCGCGGCGCCATCGTGGTCATCCGGTCACCATAGGGCACCGCAAAGAAAGGCCCCGAGTCCTATCGACCCGGGGCCCGTGCTGCCTTCGCCAGGCGCATGGTGCGGCTCAGCCGCGCGCGAACTCTCCCGCGTCGACATCGGCTAAGAACGCTCGCCACTCCCCCGAACCGAAGGCGAGAACGGGACCGCGACCACGATCCTTGGTGTCGCGGACCGCGACAGCGCCACCGGCGAGAAAGGCCACTTCCACGCAGTTCCCATCGGGTCCGCTGTAGCTGCTCTTGCGCCACACGGCATCCGTCACATCAACTTCCACGGCACTTACTCCTTTGCAAGATCGAGAACGGGATTACTTCACGAATCGTTGCCACATTCCGAAATCCGGTGCGATCGACGAGTTACTTCGTGGCACACACAGCACTGCCACACGGTGCGCGCAACCGACCGGCACGAACCAGCGCATCAAGGCGTTTCCGCCTCCGGGGGCTGCCCCCGCGGAAGAAACACTAGCAGGTCTTCCGCAAGTTTGCGGATGAGAATTTGCTTTCTCATACGGGTTTGCCAAGCTTGCGAAGTTTCGGCGATTGCGGAGACATTGCCGGAGCGCTATACCCATTCCACATCCAGCTGACACATCAACCATTACTTCCATGTGATTAGTCCGTGATACGTCAAATTCTCAGCCGTCCCAGCCGTCCCGTGAGCACCATCCGCCGCGAGCGTGGATCATGGGGGAATGATCTCCCGTGACCGTGACGCCGCAGGTCGGGCTCGCAACGACCGCCCACGAGACCGCCTCGGCCGACCACTGCCACCCGGCAGTGCCGGAGTCGCCCGAATTCCGGACGACCTCGAGCTCGGCCCCCAGCAAACCCTGGCCTTCGCTCAGCAACTGCTGGACGACGGATTGGCCTTCAATGCCCATGAGGTATTGGAGGCCGCGTGGAAGAACGGGCCGGTTGCCGAGCGGATGCTCTGGCAGGGTCTCGCGCAGTACGCGGTCGGGATCACCCACCTACAGCGCGGCAACAGCAAGGGCGCGGTCACGCTGCTGCGTCGCGCGAGCGGCAGGCTCGACGACTATCCGGCGAATGCCCAGCAGCATGAGGTCGACCGCGCCGGGCTGATCGCGCACGCCCGGATACTGCTCGCCGCCGTCGAGGCAGGGGCCACCATCACCGACGATCAGCTGCGCCCACGGCTGCGTCGCGAGCCCACCTAGGATGGACAGGGTGCCAAGCAGCTCATCGACCGGCGCCGGCCGGTACGCGCCGAGTCCGTCGGGCGATCTGCACATCGGCAATCTGCGCACCGCGATCCTGGCCTGGCTGTTCGCCCGCACCACCGGTCGCGACTTCCTGATGCGGGTCGACGACCTCGACCGGGTCCGCCCCGGCGCCGCCGAACGCCAGCTCGACGACCTGGCCGCCATCGGGATCGACTGGGACGGCGATGTGGTCTACCAGTCCACCCGGCTGCCGCACTACCGGGCGGCCATCGATCGGCTCACCGCGGCCGGGCGCACCTACGAATGCTTCTGCACCCGACGCGAGATCCAGCAGGCGGCGACGGCGCCACACGGCCCGATGGGCGCCTACCCCGGCACCTGCCGGAACCTGACCGACGAACAGCGCACGGCCAGACGCACCGAGGGCAGGCCCGCCGCGCTGCGCCTGCGCGCCGAGGTCGGCGAGTACTCGATCATCGATCTGCTGCACGGCGAATACCGTGGCGCCGTCGACGATCTGGTGCTGCGCCGCGGCGACGGCGTCCCCGCCTACAACCTGACCGTTGTCGTCGACGACGGGGCGCAGGGCGTCGACCAGGTGGTCCGTGGCGACGACCTGCTGCCGTCGACGCCGCGGCAGGCCTATCTCGCCGAGTTGCTCGGTCTACCCGTCGTCGAGTACGCGCACGTGCCGCTCGTGCTCAATGCCGAAGGCAAGCGACTGGCCAAACGCGACGGCGCCGTCACCCTCGCCGATCAGCGCGCACTGGGCAACACGCCCGGCGATGTGGTTGCGGCGATCGCGAATTCGCTCGGCTACACCGCGCGGACAACCGCCGAGCTCCGCGAAGTATTCGAGCGGGCACACATCCCGGCCGAACCGTGGATACTCGAGCCTATCGGGTTGTTCCTACCAGAGGGATGTCCGTAACGTACGCATCGACCGATCTCCTGATCACGACGAGGACGAAATATGACCAGCGGTGGTTACGACCCCAATCAGTACCCGCAGGGCGGTCAGCCCGGCGGCTACGGCCAGGACCCCTACGGCCAGCAGCAGCCGCCGGGATACGGCCAGCAGCCGGGTTACGGACAGCAGCAGCCGTACGGGCAGCCCCAGCCGGGCTACAACCAGGATCCCTACGGCCAGCAGCAGCCGGCCTACGGACAGGATCAGTACGGCCAGCAGCCGTTCCCGCAGGATCCCTACGGCCAGCAGGGGTACGGGGGCGTGCAGCCCGCCGATCTCGGTGTCCGCATCGGTGCGCGCATCATCGACAACCTGATCGTCGGCATCCCGCTCGCGATCGTCATGATGTTCGTGCTCTCCGGCAACACGTACCAGATCGTCAGCAGTGCGATCACCTCGCTGGCGATCTACGGCTACTTCATCGCCATGGAGGTCACCCAGGGCACCTCGCTGGGCAAGAAGATGCTCGGCCTGCGCGTGGTCGCGCCCGGCGGCGCGCCGAACCTGACCCCCGAACAGTCGGCCAAGCGCAACCTGTTCCAGGTCGTCGGCCTCGTCCCGTGCGTCGGTGGGCTGATCAGCCTCGGCCTGGCGATCTACATCATGATCACCATCTCCCAGGACCCGAACAAGCAGGGCTGGCACGACAAGTTCGCCGGCGGAACGCAGGTCGTCAAGGGCTGATGATCAGCTGACGAAAACATCAGGGGCGCTTCCAGATCCGGAAGCGCCCCTGATTCGTTGTCCGGGTCAGTACGTGGACGTGGACGTATCGAATCCGCCCGCGAACCCGAGCACCATCACGAACACGATGTAGAGCAGGCCGAGCACCAGGGTGATCGCACCGATCCAGATGCCGGCCAGCGCCATCCCGCGACCTTCACCACCGCGTTCCTTGATCTGGTTCAGCGCCATCACACCGAGGACGATGCCCACGATCGAGCCGATGCAGGTGCACAGCCCGACCAACGAGGACACCAGCGAGCCGATCGCCAGGCCGTTGGTGCCCTGCGGCTGCGGATACCCGCCGTACGGCTGATAACCCGGCATCGGCGTCGCACCGTAGACCGGCGGCTGCTGCGGGTACTGCGGCGCGGACGGCTGCTGATAGTTCGGGTACTGCGGCTGCGACGGCGGCGGCGCGGGCTGGGCCGGATACTGCGGTGTAGATGGCTGCGACGGCGGCTGCTGCTGCGGGTACTGCGGCACCGAACCCGGCGCGCCGGACTCCGGCGACACGCCGGAGCCGCCGTACTGCTTCCACCACTCGTCGGAATCGCCGGGATTCGTCATTGGTACAGCCTATTCCACATCCGGCCCCCGCGGCGCACCCCAACCTTGGTTGGATAGAGGACGTGACTGATACGAATTCGCTCGACAAACCGGCTGGATCTGGGCACCCCGCGCCCGAACACGCGGCATTCGCCCAGGTCGCGCGGGGGTTCTATCCGGTCATCGTCGCGGTCTTCACCGCGACGCTGATCATCTCCAACATCTGCGCCACCAAGGGCGTCGAGTTCTTCGCCGACCAATCGGTGATGCTCGGCCCGCTGCAAATCCTGCCGATCGCCACCGACGGCGCCTTCTTCCTCTTCCCCCTGGCCTACATCCTCGGCGACGTGCTCAGCGAGGTCTACGGCTTCCGAGCCACCCGCCACGCCATCTACACCGGGTTCGGCGCACTGCTGCTGACCGTCGCTTGCTTCGCCATCGCCATCGCGCTGCCGCCCGCCGGCTTCTACGAGAACCAAGACGCGTTCCGCACCGTGCTCGGCACCACGCCGCAGCTGGTGCTCGCCGGGCTGGCCGGCTACTTCGTCGGCCAGATGCTGAACTCGGTCACCCTGGTGCTGATCAAGGAACGCACCAAGGAGAAGCACCTGTGGGCTCGCCTGCTCGGCTCGACCGTCGTCGGTGAGTTCGCCGACACCCTGATCTTCTGCTCGATCGCCGCCACCGCGATCGGGATCGACACCTGGCAGTCGTTCGTCAACTATGTGATCGTCGGCTTCGTGTGGAAGACGCTGGTCGAGATCATCGTCATGCCCGTGACCTACCGGGTGATCGCCCTGCTCAAGAAGACCGAACCGAGCTACGCCCCGGCGAAGGTCGACGCGGTGTTCGATTGAGCGCTGGCGCGCTCGAGTCGCGGCCCGACTTCGTCGGCGGCCCCTCCTCGGGGTCGGGTCGTGCGGGGCCGGGTTCGGCGGTGAGCTGCGGGCTTATGGAACGCCGGTAGTCGGCCAGGCGCCCGGCGCCTTGATCCGGCCCTGCCAGCGGCCGAGGAACTCCGACTTGAACTCGTCGAAGTGGCCACCCTCGATACTGGCGCGGATGCGGTCGACCAGCCGCACCGTGAACCGCTCGTTGTGGATCGTGCAGAGCGTGGCCGCGAGCATCTCCTTGGCCTTGAACAGGTGATGCAGGTAGGCCCTGGTGTAGTGGGCGCAGGTGTAGCAGTCGCAGTTCTCGTCGATCGGGGTGAAATCGCGGCGGAAACGGCTGGTGTTGATGTTGAATCGGCCCTCGTCGACGTAGATCGCGGCATTGCGCGCCACCCGCGACGGGTTCACACAGTCGAAGGTGTCGGCACCGTTCTCGATCGCGACGAACATGTCCTCCGGTTCACTGATGCCGAGCATATGACGCGGCTTGCGCTCGGGCAGCTCGTCGCAGCACCAGCCGACGATGGTGCCCAGATTGTGCTTCTCCAGGGCGCCGCCGATGCCGTAGCCGTCGAATTCGGTGCCACCCGCGCCGCGAATCGATTCGAGTTCGCGGCAAGCCTTGCGGCGCAGGTCCTCGTACTGCGCGCCCTGGATCACCGCGAACAGCGCCTGATACGGGCGATGGGCGCGAGCGTCGGTGAGCTTCTCGTGCTCGTCGATGCAGCGCTGCGCCCACTCGTGCGTACGCTGCAGCGATTTCTCCTGGTAGCCACGGGTATTGAGCAGGGTCGTCAGCTCGTCGAAGGCGAACATGATGTCGGCGCCGAGCTGATGCTGGATGCCCATCGACACCTCGGGGGTGAACCGGTGCTTGGAGCCGTCCAGGTGCGAGCGGAACGTGACGCCGTCGTCGTCGACCGTGGCCAGCCGTTCCTTGCCCTCGGCGATCACGTCGTCGGAGCGGACGTCGACGGCCTCCATGGCCAGCACCTTCTTGAAGCCGACGCCCAGCGACATCACCTGGAAGCCGCCGCTATCGGTGAAGGTCGGCCCCGGCCAGTTCATGAACCTGCCGAGCCCGCCCGCCTCGTCGACGATGTCGGCACCCGGCTGCAGGTACAGGTGGTAGGCGTTGGCCAGCAGCGCTTGCGCACCCAGCTCCCGCATCGTCTCGGGTAGTACCGCCTTCACCGAGGCCTTGGTCCCGACCGGAATGAAGGCAGGCGTGGCGATTTCCCCGTGCGGAGTACCGATAACGCCGGTGCGGCCGTGGCGCCCGCCATCGAGACGGGTACCTACGGTGAAGGAGAACGCGCTGGGATCGGCCACCCGCCCATCGTGCCAGGGGCGGCGCCGTCGCCCCCAACCCAGCCCCGCACGACCCGACCTCGAGGAGGGGCACGCCGACGAAGTCGGCGGTCGCGGCAGCGCTCAATCCAACACAGCCGCGAACTGGGCGCTGTAGAGGCGGTAGTAGGCGCCGCGTTCCGCGAGCAGGCGCTCGTGGTTGCCGTGTTCGACGATGCGGCCCTTCTCCATCACCACGATCAGGTCGGCATCACGGATGGTGGACAGGCGGTGGGCGATCACGAAGCTGGTGCGGTCGCGGCGCAGGGCGGCGGTCGCGTGCTGGACCAGCAGTTCGGTGCGAGTGTCGACCGAGCTGGTCGCCTCGTCGAGCACCAGGATGGACGGCTTGGCCAGGAACGCGCGGGCGATGGTGATCAGCTGCTTCTCGCCCGCGCTCACCCCGCCGCCTTCCTCGTCGATCACCGTGTCGTAGCCGTCGGGCAGCGCGTGCACGAAACGGTCGACGTAGGCGGCGCGTGCGGCGGCCAAGATGTCGTGCTCGGAGGCGTTCGGGTTGCCGTAAGCGATGTTCTCCCTGATCGTGCCCTTGAACAGCCAGGTGTCCTGCAGCACCATGCCGATCCGCGAGCGCAGGTGGTCGCGGGTGATGGTGGTGATGTCGACGTCGTCGATGGAGATGGTGCCCGCGTCGAGCTCGTAGAAACGCATCAGCAGGTTGACCAGGGTGGTCTTGCCCGCACCCGTCGGGCCGACGATGGCGATCACATGTCCCGGTTCGGCGACCAGCGACAGCCGCTCGATGATCGGGACATCAGGCTCGTACCCGAAGGACACCGCCTCGAACTCCACCCGTCCTCGGTCCACCGGTCGCGGGTTCTCCACCGCCGGATCGGGGCTCTGCTCGTCGGCGTCGAGGATCTCGAAGATGCGCTCGGCCGAGGCGACACCGGACTGCAGCAGGTTCACCATCGAGCCGATCTGGGTGAGCGGCTGGCTGAACTGGCGCGAGTACTGGATGAACGCCTGCACCTCGCCGAGCGACAGATTGCCCGTCGCCACCCGCAGGCCACCGACCAGGGCGATGAACACGAAGTTCACGTTCCCGAGGAACATGATCGCGGGCATGATCAGGCCGGAGATGAACTGCGCCTGGAAGCTCGCGTCGTAGAGCTTCTGGTTGCGCTCGTCGAACTCCTTGCCGACCTCGCGGCCGCGGCCGAAGGCGGTGATGATCTGGTGGCCGGTGTAGGCCTCCTCCACCGAGGCGTTCACCTTGCCGGTGTACTTCCACTGGTCGACGAAATGCGGCTTGGATCGCTTGGCGATCTGCGCGGTGACCACAATCGCGGCGGGCACGGTGAGCAACGCGATCAGCGCCAGCAGCGGCGAGATCCAGAACATCATGATCAGAATGCCGAGCACGGTGAACACCGAGACAAGCAGCTGGCTCATCGTCTGCTGCAGGCTCTGCGACACATTGTCGACATCGTTGGTGACCCGGCTGAGCACATCGCCGCGCGGTGCCGTGTCGAAGTAGCGCAGCGGCAGCCGGTGCAGCTTGTTCTCCACGTCGTCGCGCAGCCGCTTCACCGTCCGGTTGATGACGACATTGAGCAGATAGCCCTGCAGCCAGCCGAACAGCGAGGCGGCGAGGTAGAGGGCGAGCACGATCAGCAGCACCCTGGCGACGGCGTCGAAGTCGATGCCGGTGCCAGGGACCACGTTCATCGCCGAGAGCATGTCGGCGCGGGTGTTCTCGCCCCCCGCGCGCAGCGCCTCGATGGTCTCCTCTTTGCTGAACCTCGGGTCGAGCTGCTTGCCGACGAATCCGTCGAAGACCAGGTTGGTAGCCTTGCCGAGCAGGTACGGACCGAGCGTATTGAGCACAACCGAGGTGATCACCAGTGCGACGATCACACCGACGGTGATCCGCTCCGGCGCGAGCCTGGCGAGCAACCGCTTCAGCGACGGCCCGAACGATTTGGCCTTGGTCCCCGGCGCACCGGGACCGGGGGCACCCGGCCTCATCGAGCCTCCTCCGCACTCAACTGGGACTCGACGATCTCGCGGTACTCCGAGCACCGCTGCAGCAGTTCGTCGTGCGTTCCGAGACCGGCCATCACGCCGTCTTCGAGGACGACGATCTGATCGGCGTCGCGAATTGTCGCGACCCGCTGGGCCACGATGAGCACCGACGCGGCGGCGGTCTCCGGCCGCAGTGCCGCCCGCAGCCTGGCGTCGGTGGCGACGTCGAGCGCGGAGAACGAATCGTCGAACAGGTAGATCCGCGGCTTGCGGACCAGGGCGCGGGCGATGCACAGCCGCTGCCGCTGCCCGCCGGAGACGGTGGTACCGCCCTGAGCGACCGGGGTGTCGAGCCCCTGCGGCATCTCGCGCACGAAATCGGCGGCCTGGGCCACCTCCAGCGCGTGCCACAGTTCCTCGTCGGTGGCGTCCGGCTTGCCGTAGCGCAGGTTGCTCGCGATGGTCCCCGAGAACAGGTACGCCTGCTGCGGCACCAATCCGATACCGCCGCGCAGGCTCTCGAGATCGAGGTGGCGCACGTCGGTGCCGCCCACGTAGACCGCGCCGTCGGTGACGTCGATCAGCCGCGGGATCAGATTGAGCAGCGTGGTCTTGCCGGAACCGGTGGAGCCGACGATGGCGGTGGTGGTGCCCGGCGCGACCTGGAAACGAATGCCGCGCAGCACCGGCTTCTCCGCACCGGGGAAGGCGAACTCGGCGAACTGCAGGTCGACGGCGGCCTGGTCACCGGCGAAGGGCTGCGGCAGGCGCGGCGGGCGCACCGAGGATTCGGTCTCGAGCACGGCCCCGATCCGGTCGGCCGAGACGGCGGCGCGCGGCGCCATCATGGCAAGGAACGACGCCATCATCACGGCCATCAGGATCTGCATGATGTAGGACAGCATCGCGGTGAGCGAGCCGATTTGCATGGTGCCGTTGTCGACGTGGTGGCCGCCGAACCAGATCACCGCGACGGCGGTGACATTGCTGATCAGCATGACGGTCGGGAACATCAGCGCCATCAGTCTGCCGACGGAGAGCGCGGTGTCGGTGAGCGCGGTATTGGCCATTCCGAAGCGCCAGGTCTCCTGACGTTCCCGCACGAAGGCCCGCACCACCCTGATACCGGTGATCTGCTCGCGCAGCACCCGGTTGACGTCGTCGATGCGGGCCTGCATCTGCCGGAATCTCGGCACCATGCGGGCCACGATGGTGCCCATCGCCAGCGCGAGCGCGGGGACCGCGATGAGCAGCAGCCAGGAGAGCCCGAAGTCCTCACGGACGGCCATGACGATGCCGCCGATACACATGATCGGGGCCATCACCAGAATCGTCACCGACATCACGATCAGCAGCTGGACCTGCTGGATGTCATTGGTCGAGCGGGTGATCAGCGACGGCGCGCCGAACATGCCGACCTCCCTGGCCGAGAACGTCTCGACCCGGTGCAGCACCCCGCCGCGCATGTCCCTGCCCGCGCCCATGGCCGCCTGCGCACCGAAGTACACCGAGGCGGCCGAGGCGACGATCTGCACACAGCTGACCGCGAGCATCCACAGGCCGGTGGTCCAGATGTAGCCGATATCGCCCTTGGTGACACCGTTGTCGATGAGGTCGGCATTGAGGCTGGGCAGGTAGAGCATGGCGATGACCGAGACCAGCTGGAGGACGATGACCCCGGTCAGCTGGGCGCGGTATGGGGCCAGATAGGTCCGCAGCAGGGTGATCAACATGATGGTCGAAGGCTACCCCGCACCGGTGACCGATGACCCAGTGTTTTCGCCGGTTGTGGATGGTTTCGCGGCTGTGGACAACTCACGGTGTCGCGGGCGTTCGCGGCTCACGTCGCGCCCACGCGCCGGGATCGGCGATCAGCTCGCCGACGAAACCGGGCAGCTGATCGGCCGCGATATCGGCGATCGACACGTTCTCCAGTACCGCCCGGATATTGACCCGGAGCGCGATCCACACGCGCTGCAATGGTTCCGCCGCGCCCGGGTAGCGCACATCCTCGGGCCGTTGGCCGCGCACCGAGGCCAGCGGCGACTCCACCGCGCGGATCACGTCGGCCACCGAGATCTCCGCCGCAGGCCTGCCGAGCCGGTAACCGCCGTCGGGCCCACGTCTACTGAGTACGAGCCCGGACCGGCGCAGCTCGGCCAGTACGGTCTCGAGCACCTTCGGTGGGATCTGCGCGATAGCGGCGATTGCCTCGGCCTTGACGACTCCGTCGGCCGCGGCGAGTTCCAGCAGCGTTCGCACCGCGAAATCGACCCTGGCGGTGATATGCACGGGCTCGAACTTACGCGGTGCCCGGTGCGGGCGCGGTCAGCGGCCGGGTTCAGGCCGAGTGCGGGCAACCGGTCAGCACACAGGTCGCCGCGTCGAGCAGGGTCTTCTCGACCAGTTCGTCGGAGGCGTCCGGGGCGAACTCGCCCGACAGCAGCGCGACCCCGAGCACCTCGATGGCGGCCGCGGCCCGGAGCAGCGATTCCGGCGTCGGGTTCGGGCCTGCCAGCCACAGCCGCATGTCCCTGGTCGGTTCGAGCAGATCGGGGTAGCGGTCGGCGATGGCGTTGACGATGGCTGCGGTGTCGCGGATACACAGCGCGCCCGCGTCGCGATACCGGATCATGCCGCGCAGGTAACCGCGCAGCACGGCGCGGATGCCCTCCTCGTTGTACGGGACCGCGTCGATGTCCTCGGTGACCCCGCGCAGGTGATCGATGATCGGGTCGATGATGGCGAGCAGCAGATCCAGCTTCGACGGGTAGTGGTAGTAGAGCGAGGCCTTTGTGATTCCCACCATATCGGCGACCTCGCGCAGGCTCGCCTGCTCGAATCCCTTGGCGGTGAAGAGCTGCACCGCGGCGTCACGAATCGCCTTTTTGGTACCTCCACCTGCGCTGACGGTGTCGGCGATATCTCGCGCTGCCATACGGCGATCCTTCCACGACGGCGGGTAGCCTCGCACACAGCCCCGAAAACTGAGGTTGCTTCTCCGCTTACTCGCTCGGTAGTCTACCTACCGCACGGTAGGCAGAAAACGACGATGTGGAGGCGGGTCGTCAGGGGAGACCCGCGAGTGCTGTCTACGAGCCTTATCCCACCCGAGTCTTCGCGCTAGGAGCACCCTCGTGTCCGTATACCTGTACAGATGGGGAAAGTTCGCTTTCCGCCGTAAATGGATCGTGCTACCGGTCTGGTTGCTGTTGTTCGTGCTGCTCGGCGGGCTCGGCGCCACGCTCAGCAAGCCGATGACCAACGACTTCTCCATGCCGGAACTGCCGTCCGCGCGAGCGAACGAGATCCTCGACAAGCACTTCCCCGGCATGTCCGAACAGTTCGAGTTCGACGCCGTTTCCGGCACCTATGTGATCGCGGCGCCCGAGGGACAGCAGCTCACCGACCCGGCCAACCGCGCCGCGATCGACGCCCTCATCACCAAGCTCGGCGACCTCGACATCGTCGACCACCAGGCCGAGCTGACGAACCCGGTCGCCGTGGCAGAGAAGATGGGCTGCCTGGCCGACCCGGATCCGGAGCTGTGCTCGAGCGCGCCGCTCAATGTGCTGAGCGAGACCGCACCGAACACCGTCGCGACGCTGAACGTGCCGTTCACCATTCCCGGTGTCACCGATGTCACCGACGCGCAGCGCGACGCCGCCTACGAGGTCGCGGCCGACGCCCGCAACGCGGGTCTGACCGTCGAGATCTCCGGTTCCGTCGCGATGAAGCAGGAACAGCCGAGCGGCAAGTCCGAGCTCATCGGCATGGGTGTCGCACTGATCGTCATGGTCGTCGCCTTCGGCGCCATCGTGGCCGCGGTCGTGCCGATCGTCACCGCCATCGTCGGCCTCGGCGCGGCGACCTCGCTGATCCTGCTCGGCACGTCCGTGATCGAGGTACCGAGCTTCACGACCTTCCTCGCCTCGATGATCGGCATCGCGCTGTCCATCGACTACGCGCTGTTCATCGTCTCCCGCTACAAGCACGAACTCGCCGTGCGGGAATCGGCCGAGGAGGCCGCGGGTACCGCGCTCGGCACCGCCGGATCCGCGGTGGTGTTCGCCGGTCTCACCGTCATCATCGCGCTCGGCGCGCTGAGCATCGTCGGCGTGCAGTTCCTGACCTTCATGGGTCTGGGTGGCGCGGTGGCGGCCGCGTTCGCGGTGCTCACCGCGATCACGCTGATGCCAGCCCTGATGGGCGCGTTCGGCAATGCCCTGTTCAAGCCGAAGCTGCCGCTGGTCGCCAAGCACGACCCGGAGGACGACAGCGTCGTCACGCTCGGCCAGCGGTTCGGCCGGCTCATCGGCAAGGCGCCGTGGGTGGCGCTGGTGCTGTCGGTGGTCGTGCTCGGCGCGCTCGCCGCACCCGCGGCCGGCCTGAACCTCGGTCTGCCCGGCGAGGATTCGATGCCGAAGGACTCCACCGTCCGCAAGGCATACGAACTGCGCACCGAAGGCTTCGGCGAGGGCAGCAACGGCGTGCTCATGGTCGTCACCGACCTGAGCGCGGTGCCCGCGGACCGGCGCGAGGACGCGGTCGCCGCGCTGCGCGACCGGCTCGAGTCCTACCCGGACATGGACTATGTCACCCAGCCACGATGGAGTGGCGAGGACAAGCAGGGCGCGATGCTCAACGGCGTCCCGAAGTCCGGTCCGAACGATCAGGACACCAAGGACCTGGTCGCCGAGGCCCGCGGTGCCGAGGCGGACCTGAAGGCCGAGTACGGCATGGAGTACGGCATCACCGGCACCACCGCCATCTACGCCGATGTCGACCATGTGCTGCTCAGCAAGATCGTGCCCTATCTGGCGATCGTGGCGGGCGCGGCGTTCGTACTGCTGATCCTGGTGTTCCGCTCGATCCTGGTCCCGCTCACCGCGGCGCTCGGCTTCCTGCTGTCGATGGGTGCCACCTTCGGCGCGACCGTGCTGATCTTCCAGGAGGGCTGGCTCGGACTCGTCGCCGATCCGCAGCCGCTGGTCAGCTTCCTGCCGATCATGCTGATCGGTCTTGTGTTCGGCCTCGCCATGGACTACCAGGTGTTCCTGGTGACCCGCATGCGCGAGGAGTACGTACACGGCAAGTCGCCGAAGGAGGCGATGATCGCCGGCTACCACCACGGCGCCCGCGTGGTGACCTCGGCGGCGATCATCATGATCTCGGTGTTCGGCTCGTTCATCCTGGAAACCGACGTCACCGCCAAGTCCATGGGCTTCGCGCTGGCCGCCGGTGTGGCGATCGACGCCTTCATCGTCCGCATGATCGTGGTGCCCGCGCTGCTGGTCATCATGGGCAAGTGGTCGTGGTGGATGCCGAAGTGGCTCGACCGCATCGTGCCTGATATCGATGTCGAGGGTGCCAAGCTCGAGCAGCTGCGCAACCAGCACGCCGAGACGGTGAAGCAGCCGGTAACGGTCGGCTGACCCGCTCCGACCGAGTACGGCCCCGCGATCCGCGCCAGGATTGCGGGGCCGTCCCGTTTCCACCGGCACGGTGCTTGCTCTCGCGATGGCCTGGCACCAGACTCAGGGCTGGTTCGACCCGGCTGTACCTCCAGATCCGCGTTCCGCATCGATCACCGCGAGGAGAAAACCGTGTCCGTCTATCTGTATCGGTGGGGCAAGCTGGCCTTCCGCCGCAAATGGCTCGTGCTGCCCGTCTGGTTGTTGTGTTTCCTTGTGCTCGGCGGCCTCGGCGCCCAGCTGCAGAAACCGATGACCGACGACTTCAGCATGCCCAACCTGCCGTCGGAGCGGGCCACCGAGATCCTCGACAAGCACTTCCCCGGCATGTCGGAGGCCTTCGCCTTCGACGCCGTCACCGGCACCTATGTGGTCGGCGCTCCGGCCGGGCAGAAGCTCACCGACCCGGCCAATCGCGCCGCCGTCGACGGCCTGATCGCCCGATTGGAACAGCTCGGCATCGTCGATCACAGCGAGCCGATCCCGAATCCGATCGCCAAGGCCGAGGAGATGGGCTGCCTCGGCGCCGAACGTGACCCGTCCACCTGCAGCGGCGCGCCGGTGAACGTGCTGAACGAGACGGCGCCCGACACGGTCGCCTATTTCAGCGTTCCGTTCACGATCAAGGATTTCGCCGATATCACCGCCGAGGATCGCGACGCCGCGTACGCCGTCGGTGACGCCGCCCGCGCGCAAGGCCTGACCGTCGAGATCAGCGGCACGATCGCGATGGAACAGCAGATGCCGAGCGGCAAATCCGAGATGATCGGTATGGCGGTGGCACTGGTGGTCATGGTCGTCGCGTTCGGCGCGATCGTCGCCGCGTTCGTGCCGATCATCACCGCCATCGTCGGGCTCGGCGCGGCGACCTCGCTGATCTTCCTGTCCACCACGGTGCTGTCGATTCCCAGCTTCACCACCTTCCTCGCCTCGATGATCGGCATCGCGCTTTCCATCGACTACGCGCTGTTCATCGTCTCCCGCTACAAGCACGAACTCGCCGTGCAGGATTCCGCGGAGGAGGCGGCCGGTACCGCACTCGGCACCGCGGGCTCCGCGGTGGTGTTCGCCGGGCTCACCGTCATCATCGCGCTGGTCGGCCTGACCATCGTCGGCGTGCGGTTCTTGACCTTCATGGGTCTGGGCGGCGCGGTCGCCGCGGCCTTCGCCGTGCTCACCGCGATCACGCTGATGCCAGCGCTGCTCGGCGCCTTCGGCAAGGCGCTGTTCAAACCAAAGCTGCCCGGCATCGCCCAGCACGACCCGGAAGACGACAGCGTGGTCACCAACGGCATGCGCGTCGCCAAGGTGATCGCGAAGTTCCCCGCGGTGACGATGATCCTGGCGATCGTGGTCCTCGGCCTGCTCGCCGCGCCGGCGTTGAACCTGAATCTGGGCCTGCCCGGCGAGGATTCACTGCCCGAGTCGACCACCGTCCGCAAGGCTTACGACCTGCGCACCGAGGGCTTCGGCGAGGGCAGCAACGGTGTATTGCAGATCGCCGTCGACCTGAGCGAGACCCCTCCCGAACAGCGCCGAGACGCCCTGGACGCGCTGCGGCAGAAGCTCGACTCCTACCCGGACATGGAGCTGGTCACCGAGCCACAGCTCAGCGGAGACGGTGCGGGCGCGCTGATCAACGGCATCCCCAACGCCGGGCCCAACGCGCAGTCGACCAAGGATCTGGTGCAGTCGGCCCGCGACGCCGAACCCGAGCTGTACGACCGGTACCGCATGTCGTACGGCATCACCGGCACCACCGCTATCTACGCCGACATCGACCACGTGCTGCTCAGCAAGATCGTCCCGTACATGGCGATCGTGGCCGGCGCGGCCTTCGTGCTGCTGATCCTGGTGTTCCGCTCGATTCTCGTGCCGCTCACCGCCGCGCTCGGCTTCCTGCTCTCCATGGCGGCGACCTTCGGCGCGACGGTGCTGATCTTCCAGGAGGGCAAGCTCGGCCTCATCCAGGACCCGCACCCGCTGGTCAGCTTCCTGCCGATCATGCTGATCGGCCTTGTGTTCGGCCTCGCCATGGACTACCAGGTGTTCCTGGTGACCCGCATGCGCGAGGAGTACGTGCACGGCGCCAACCCGACCGAGGCCGTTGTCAAGGGCTATCACCACGGTGCGCGCGTGGTGACCTCGGCGGCGATCATCATGATCTCGGTGTTCGGCTCGTTCCTGCTCGAAACCGACGTCACGGCCAAGTCCATGGGCTTCGCGCTGGCCGCGGGCGTCGCGCTCGACGCCTTCGTCGTGCGCATGGTGCTCATCCCGGCGCTGCTGGTGCTGCTCGGGAAATGGGCCTGGTGGATGCCGCGGTGGCTGGACAAGATCGTGCCCGATATCGACGTCGAGGGCGCCCGGCTACGCGAACTCCAGGATCGGGACCGGATCCCGGAACCCGCGCGCGCCTGACTACTGGCTCGGTTGCGGCACCTGACATTCGCTGACCCGCGGGTTCAGGCCGACATAGTTGGCCGGACCCGCGGCAGCGGTCACCGCGATCGTCGCCCAGTCGGCGCATTCGCGGGGAAGCGAGGCGAAGTAGTGTCGCTGCCCGGCGGCGAGCAGCCCGACGGCCACCCAGCCGAGCACGACGAGAACCATGAACTTCCCCCCGAGCCCGATCCCGGACTTCGCGGGTGGCGGCTGTCGCCCGCGCATATGGCATCGTTCCTTCCCGGACTTCGGTACTACCAGTCTATTACGTCCCGGCCCCGTCGACGGAGCCGTACCGAGTGAACAGCCGACGAAAAAGAGCCCCTCACCTGGCATATCAGGTGAGGGGCTCCGTGGCGGTGGCGGAGGGATTTGAACCCTCGGACGGGGGTTACCCGTCACACGCTTTCGAGGCGTGCTCCTTAGGCCGCTCGGACACGCCACCGCCGCCTACGATACCGGAGCGGGTGCCCGATCGTTAAATCGGCTGGTCAGCGCTGATTCCGGAAGAAATCGTCGAGGAGCGCGGCGCACTCCGGCTCGAGGATGCCGCCGCGCACCTGCGGCCGGTGGTTGAGCCTGCGGTCGCGCACGACATCCCAGAGCGAGCCGACCGCCCCGGTCTTGGGTTCCCACGCACCGAACACCACCTTGCCGACCCTGGCGAGCACCAGCGCGCCCGCGCACATGGTGCACGGCTCCAAGGTCACCGCCAGCGTCGCGCCCTCGAGCCGCCAGCCGTCACCGTGCGCGGCGGCCGCGGCGCGCAGCGCGAGGATCTCGGCATGTGCGGTGGGGTCGCCCAGCGCCTCCCTGGCATTGGTCGCGCGGGCCAGTTCTCGGCCGTCGGCAGCGAAGACGACGGCGCCGACCGGCACATCGCGCGGGTCGGCGCGGGCCGCGGCGGCGATCGCCACGCGCACCATGTCCTCGTCGGTCACGGCCGCGTCGATCACCGCGGCAGTTTGTCCAGGACCGCCGCGAATTCGGACGCGAAGCCGAGCCGCTGGGCGATCATGCCGAGCTGCTCGTCAGGGTAGAGGTCGGTCTCGGCCAGGATCACGCTGAGCACCGGTTCGGGCAGGCCGAGGTCGGACAGCACGCCGAGATCGCCCTCCTCCCACGGTTCGATGTCGTCGAGGTCGTCGGGGTCGATGTCGGGGATCTCGACGTTGAGCGCGTCGAGGACGTCGGCGGCGATGTCGTAGTCGATCGCGGCGGTGGCGTCGGAGACGAGCAGGCGGGTGCCGCTCGGCGCCGGGCGCACCACGACGAAGAACTCGTCATCCACGTCGAGCAGTCCGAAAACCGCACCGGAACTGCGCAATGCCTTCAGTTCGGTCTCGGCGACGGACAGGTCGACGAGGGCATCGTTGCTCAACGGAGTGCATCGCCACGTGCCTTCTTCGCGGACCACCGCGACGGCGAACCCCTCGACGTCGTAGTCGTCGTCCGACGTCGCCCTGTTCGAGCCCGAGCGCTGTGCTGCCATGGACCAAACGGTAGTCTGTCCCGCCCGCATTGATGAACTCGTGTGCCAATCTATTGTGATGACCTTCGACCAGCGCCCCGCTGTCTGCGTTCTCGGAACCGGCCTGATCGGCGGTTCGCTGCTGCGGGCGGCGGTCGCGGCGGGGTATCCGGCGTTCGGTTACAACCGGTCGGACTCGGGTGCGCTGGCGGCGCGCCGGGACGGATTCGACGTCTCGACCGACCTTTCGGCGGTCCTGCGTAGGGCCGCCGAGGCCGACGCGCTGCTGGTGCTCGCGGTGCCGATGCCCGCGGTGCGGCAGCTGCTCGGCGAGATCGCCGTGCTCGCGCCGCGGTGCCCACTGACCGATGTGGTGAGCATCAAACGACCGGTGCTGGACGCGGTGCGCGAGCACGGCGTCGCGGCACAGTTCGTCGGCGGCCATCCGATGACGGGGACCGCCGAATCCGGCTGGTCGGCAACCGATCCCGAGCTCTTCCGAGATGCGGTGTGGGCGGTGGGGGTCGACGAGGGCACCCAGGTCCAGCCGTGGCTGCGGGTGGTGCGGCTGGCGCTGGACTGCGGCTCGGTGGTGGTTCCGGTGCTCGCCGACGAGCACGATCAAGCGGTCGCGCGGATCTCCCACCTGCCGCACGTCCTCGCCGAAGCCCTCGCCGCGGCCGGGGCGGCCGGTGGCGATCTTGCGATCGGCCTGGCGGCGGGTTCGTTCCGCGACGGCACGCGGGTCGCCGGGACCGCGCCGGATCTTGTGCGCGCGATCTGTGAGCCGAATGCCACCGCGCTCGAGCAGGTGCTGGACGAGACCATCGCCGCCTTGGTCACCACTCGCGAAGCTCTGCGGGCGGACGGCAGCCTCGGCGATGTCGTCGAGGCGGGTTACCGGGGGCGCACCGCCTACGAGCAGCGGGAGCGGTGGGAGATCAGGGGGATCGTGCCCGGCACCGACGACTGGCTCGGCGAACTGGCCACGGCAGGTCGGCGAGGTGGGGTCTTGCGGGCCCTGTGACCGCAGGCCACCGGGTCCGACCTGTCCCGCGGTGGGCTGACCCGACGGCGAGCGGCAGGGTGGGAGCTGGCCGGCCGTGGCGCGAGCGCCCAGAGATCAGACCCGTTCGGCGAGGCCGGGGTAGTCGAGTACGAAACCTTCCGCGTCGACCGTCAGCGTGGCGCTGGAGACCGGGGAAAGCACATTGATGCCGTCGGCCGCGCTCGAGTAGGTGAGCTCGGCCTCCTGCACCAGCAGATCGGGCAACCGCACGTACACGACCGGGACCTGCATGTCACCGACCGCGTGCTGCAGGGCGTACCGGCGGATCGGCAGCGTGTTGAAGAACGGGCTGAGCACCACGTCGACGTCGAGCGCGCCCGCGAAGGTGGAGCGCACGTGGCTGCCACCCGCGTCGACGAGCCAGTAGTCCTCCTCGTCGCGGGAGATGGAGGCGTGTCGTTCGCCCGCGGCGGTGGTGGTTCGCAGCGACAAACGCCGGGTAGCGCCCGCCTCGTCGGTGACCAGATCGTAGGACGCGCTGAACGCCGGGTGCTCGTCGCAGGCGCTGCCGATCATCCGGCCCGCCGCCCTGATCCGGTTGCCGTTGACCGTCACCCGGACCGATTCCATCCGGGTGTTGTCGTGGGCCCGCCAGGTGAGCACCGCGGGCCACCGGGAGGCCGGTCTGTTCTCGGTGGGGCCATCGGCGTGGCCCGGCGCTGGGGTCGTCACCTCTCTACGGTAAGCGACACCAGCCCCGCTGCTGTACAACACGGTGGCATCAGACCAGCGAATCCCGCCACGCGGCGTGCAGCCCAGCGAAGCGGCCCTGCCCGTTGATCAGTTCGGCCGGTGCGCCGTCCTCGACCACCCGGCCCGCGTCGAGCACCAGCACCCGGTCGGCAATGGCGACGGTGGAGAGCCGATGCGCGATGATCACCGCGGTGCGCCCGCGCAGCAGCGTCTCCAGCGCGTGCTGGACCAGCCGTTCACCGGGGATGTCCAGGCTGGAAGTGGCCTCGTCGAGCACGATCACCGCCGGGTCGGCGAGAAACACCCTGGCGAAGGCCACCAGCTGACGCTGCCCGGCCGACAATCTGCCACCCCTGGTCCGCACATCGGTGGCGTACCCGTCGGGCAGCGAGCGCACGAACACGTCCAGCCCCACCGCCATGGCCGCCGCGGCGACCTCGGTGTCACTCGCGTCCGGCCTGCCGAGGCGGATGTTGTCGGCGATGGTGCCGGAGAACAGGTACGCCTCCTGGGTCACCATCACGATATGCCTGCGCAGTTCGGCATCGGCCAGCTCACGCAGATCGACACCGTCGAGGGTGATCCTGCCGCCGCTCGGGTCGTAGAACCGGGTGAGCAGCTTGGCCAGCGTCGATTTGCCCGCACCGGTCGCGCCGACAAGCGCGACCACCTGCCCGGCCGGGATGTCCAGATCGAACTCGGGCAGGACAGCCGCGCCGGCGTGATAGCCGAACCACACCTTGTCCATCCGCACCGCCCCACTCGCCCGGTCCAGCGCCACCGGTTGGGCGGGTTCGGCGACCTCGGGTTCCTCCTCCAGCACACCGGAGATCTTCTCCATGGCCGCCGCGGCGGACTGGTAGGAGTTGAACACCTGGGCGAGTTCGTCGAGCGGGCCGTAGAACTGGTCCAGGTAGAGCAGGTAGGCGGCGAGCACACCGATCGCCAGATTGCCCTCGATCACCTGCCAGGCACCGACCAGCAGCACGATCACCGTGGTGACCTTGCCGATGAAATTGGACAGGCCCGCGTAGTCGCCCATCCCGCGGATCGCGGTGGTTGTCGCCCGCTGGTACTCGCTGTCCTCGGCGCCGAGCACCTCCCTGTTGCGCTCCTCCCGCCGGAACGCCTGCACCGCGCGCATCCCGCTCATCGACTCGACGAACTGCACGACGACACGGGCGATCGCCCCGCGCGTGCGCCGGTACCCGGCCCGCTGCCTGCGCTGCGCCCAGCGGGTGACCAGCACCAGCGGCACGAATCCGACCAGCACGATGGTGGCGAGCATCGGGTCGAGCCAAACCAGCAGCACGGCAATGGAAACCACCGAGAGGATCGCGCTGAACGCCTGGTTGAGCGCACCCTCCAGCAGCTCCTGCAGGGTCTCGATGTCGCTGGTGAGCCGGGTGACGATCTTGCCCGAGGTGTACGTCTCGTGGAAGGACACGCTCAACCGCTGGGTGTGCGCGAACGCCCGCACCCGCAGATCGAACAGCACCCGCTGACTCAGCGAACCCGCGCACCGCAGGAACAGATAGGTGGTGATGCCCGACAGGGCGGTGACGCCGACGAAGCCTGCCACCGTCGCGATCAGCGGCGTCCAATTGCCCTGTCTACCTTGGCCGATGCCGTGATCGAGACCATAGGCGATGAACAGCGGCAGCGACACCTTGGCCGCGTTGTCCAGCAGGATCAGCGCGAAGGTGAGCACCGCCTGCTTGCGGTATGGCCGCACCAGATCGAGCAGTAGCCGCCGGGATCGCCCGGCCAGCACCAGATTTCCGGTCCCGGTGACGGCATCGTCCTCCTTGGCGATGCCGCGCCAGTCGGCGGCCTGTTCGGGCGCGGCCCGAATCTCGGTATCGGTGCTCATGATTCACCTCCCATCAGTTCGCGGTAGTGGCTGTTGGTGCGCAGCAGCTTCTCGTGGACGCCCTCGGCGACGATGCGTCCGTCGGCCAGCACGGCCACCCGGTCGGCCAGTGCCGCCGTGGACGGCCGGTGCGCGACCAGCAGGGTGGTCGCGCCGGAAAGCACCGTGCGCAGCCGGTTCTGTACGCGCTCCTCGGTTTCCACGTCCAGTGCCGAGAGCGGGTCGTCGAGCACCATGATCCGGCCGTGCTCGGCGGCCGCCTCGCCGACGAGCACAGCCCTGGCCAGGGCAAGGCGCTGCCGCTGCCCGCCGGACAGACTCATGCCCTGTTCACCGATCCTGGTGTCGAGGCCCCACGGCAGCGCGTCGACGAACTCGCTCGCCTGGGCGATGTCGAGTGCCTGCCGCACATCGGTATCGGAGGCGCCGGGATCGCCGAGTGCCACGTTCTCGCGGACGCTGGCCGAGAACAGCACCGGCTCCTCGAAGGCCACGGTGACGATCCGGCGCAGGTCGGCCAGGCGCAACGTGGCGATGTCGACACCATCGATGCTGATACGGCCCGCGTCGACGTCGTAGAGCCGGGGAATCAGTTCGAGCAGCGCGGTCTTGCCGCTGCCGGTCGCGCCGACCAGTGCGAGCGTCTCACCCGGCCGGATCCGCAGCGAGACGTTCTCCAGCACCGGTTTGCCGGTTGCGCCGTCAGCGACCGGGTGGGCGAAGCGCACCTGGTCGATCACCAGCTCGCCGCGTGCCGCTGCGGGCAGGTCGACCGGTTGCGGCGGATCGGTGATGTCGAGCGGGGTATCGATGATCTCCCAGAACCGGTCGGCCGCGGTGCGTGCCTCGAACAGCTCCGAAAGCAGGAAGCCGATCCAGATGATCGGCCACTGCAGGAACGTCGCCAGAGTGATACTCGCGACCAGGGTGCCCATCGTCATCGAACCCTGCACCACCGAATAGCCGCCGATGCCGAGCGATACCGCGATCGCGATCGTCGGCACCGCGACCAGCGCCGCCCACAGGGTGGCGTCCAGGCGCACCTTCACCAATTCGGTCTGCTGCAGTTCCCGCGACAGCGCGGTGAATCGCGCACCGAAGTGGCTGCCGCGGCCGAGCGCCTTGAGCACTCGCACCCCCTGCGCCGACTCCTGCGCGATGGTCGCCAGATCGCCCGCCTGATCCTGAGAACGCCGCGAGGCCACTTCGAAACGCCGCACGAAGCGCGTGCAGACCACCGTGAGCGGCAGCGAGATCACCGTGAAGACCAGCCCCACTTGCCAATTCATCGCGAACAGGGCGAGCAGACCGACCGGAAGGAACACGCCGTTGACGATGAGGAAGGGCCCGGCGAACGCGACGAAGCGCCGCAGCACCGCCAGGTCGTCGATCGCGCGCGAGAGCAGCTGACCCGACTGCCAGGCGTCGTGCCTGCCGATCGCGAGCGCCTGCAGCTGGGTGAACAGCTTGGCCCGCATCGTGATCTCGAACAGCGTCGATGGTTTGGACACCAGCCATCGCCGCCCCCACATGCCGAGCGATTCCATCGCCCCGAGGACGAAGACCAGTGCCACCGGGGCGAGCAAGCCCGCGAAATCCCGTTGCGCGATCGGACCGTCGATCACCCTGGCGATCACCAGCGGGACCGCGATCGCGGCGACCGAGGTGACGATCGCGAGCACGTTGGCCGCGATCAACGGCACCCGATAGGGCCGGAGATGGGGCAGAAATCGGCGCAGCGACCCCAATCCCGCGCTGGACCGCGGCGCGGGCCGCCCCGATCTGTCGGCCTCCGATTCGGTGGCCGCCAGCTCCAAAGTGACAGACAAGACTCCCCCTCGGTGTCCGGTGGATGGTTGATTTCCGGAACGGACGCCAGATGATGTTCGCATCGGGTCCGACAGGTTCGGCTCGTCCAGAGTCTCACCGGACCACCGGAGCGAGCCACTGATTTTCCGGCCGCCGCGGCGCCGACCAGCGGCCCGATACAATTCGCCGCAGGTGTGCGCAGCGGGTCGCCGGACAGCGAGCCCAACAACACAGGAGGGCCGTTGACTCGGATGGTCGGGCTGTTCGCCGGGATCGGCGGGCTCGAACTCGGCCTCGGCGCGCACGGCTGGTCCACGGAGTTGCTGTGCGAGATCGACCCCGGCGCCAAGGGCGTGCTCGCCGCGCGTTTTCCCGATACCCCGCTGCACGGCGACATCACCCGGCTGCGTTCCCTGCCTGCGGGCACCGAGCTGGTCGCCGCCGGTTTCCCGTGTCAGGACCTGTCCCAGGCTGGCCGGACCGCGGGCATCACCGGCCGCCGCTCCGGCCTGGTCGACGAGGTGTTCCGGCTGGTCCGCCGCAAAGCGGGCCCGCGTTGGCTGCTCATCGAGAACGTCCCGTTCATGCTCCAGCTCGGCCGAGGCGCGGCGATGCGCCACATCACCGGCGCGCTCGACGAGCTCGGATACACCTGGGCCTATCGCGTCGTCGACGGGCGCGCGTTCGGGCTACCGCAGCGCCGCCAGCGGGTGTTGATGCTGGCCTCCCGGACCGAGGACCCACGTGCCGTGCTGTTCGGCGACGACGCGGGCCCGCGCGAGTACGGCGACCCCGACCGCGATCCGTGCGGCTTCTACTGGACCGAAGGTGTGCGGGGCCTCGGGTGGGCCGTCAACGCCGTGCCGACCCTGAAGGGCGGCTCCGGCCTCGGTATCGCGAGCCCACCCGCGGTCCGGCTGCCCGCCGGGGAGATCGTGACCCCCGGCCTCGTCGACGGTGAGCGGCTGCAAGGCTTCGACGCCGACTGGACCGCACCGGCGCTCGAGGTGCCGGGTGTCCGGCAGGGACATCGCTGGAAGCTGGTCGGCAACGCGGTGAGCGTGCGCATGGCGAGCTGGGTCGGGGCACGGCTGGCCGCGCCGTCGGCACCGCTGACGGTGGGCGAGCCGCTGCGCACCGGTGCGCCGTGGCCGAACGCCGCCTGGGGCAGAGCCGGTGTGGTGCACCGGGTTCCGCTGTCGACCTGGCCGGTGCATGAGCCCTACGAGGACCTGAAGAACTTTCTCACCGAGCCGCGGCTGCTGTCGCCGCGAGCCACCGCGGGCTTCCTGCGCCGCACGGAGAAGGGCAATCTGCGTTTTCCGCCCGGCTTCCTCGACGATGTCCGCGATCACCTCGACCGCATGGGCGGTTGGGCGGCATGACCGCACGGCGGACCACACCTCGGCAACCCGCGATGCCGGGCCAGGCTCCGCGCACCGACCCGGCCACCAGCGCGCGGATGTCGCGCCAGCGGCGGGCGAATACCGGCCCCGAACTCGCCTTGCGGCGGGAACTGCACCGTGCGGGCCTGCGCTATTTCGTCGACCGGCCACCGATCCTGGGTCAGCGGCGCCGCGCCGATGTGGTGTTCCCGCGGCTGCGCATCGCCGTCTACGTCGACGGATGTTTCTGGCACCGCTGTCCGGAGCACGCGACGGACCCGAAGAACAATGCCGAGTGGTGGGCCGCGAAGCTGGCGGGCAATGTGGCACGGGATCGCGCCACCGACGCCACGCTGGCGGCGGCGGGCTGGCGGGTCGTGCGGGTGTGGGAACACGAGGATCCGCACCGGGCCGCCGAACAGATCGCCGCCCTTGTCCGTGCCCGCCGCGTGTCCGGCGGGTCACCGGGCTGACGAACCGAGTGATCGACCCGCGGTTCAGCGCCGGGGCGGGGTGCTGTGAACCCGGACTCGCACCAGCGACCGTGGCGCGTTGGCCGCGGCGAATCCGGAGACCGCCATCGCCAGGACAACGGCGAATCCGGCCAGTGCGATCACGTAGCTCATCTAGACCTCCTGCTCGGTGACGACAACCAGCCTGCCCGGCGAACCTGACAGCAACCTGTGCGCGCTGTGATGAAACCACGAGCGCGGCGTGCGACGCGCCCGATCCCGCCGATGAACCCGCCGCGCGAGCACCGGCGCGACAATGGTCGACGTGCCTGAATCCACGCGGAGTTCCCGTGGCGTCACCGTGGTGATCGCGTTGGCGATCGCGCTGGCTGGGCTGTGCTATTCGTCCTGGGTGCTCGAGTTCGTGCTGCCGGTCGATACCGATCCGGTCGACGACTTCCTCAGCGAGCTCACCTCCGGCGACCGGCCCTACCACCAGGTCTTCGCCACCGCGGACAAGCTGGTCGGGCTGCTGTTGATCCCCGCGGCGGTCGGTGCGTTGCTGGTGTTCCGCCGACGCGGGCTCACCACCGTCGGCTGGGTCGCACTGGGGTGTTTCGGCGCGGCCACGATCGCCGACGCCATGTTCCCGCTGCGTGACTGCGCCGCCGCCGACAGCGGCTGTGGCGACGGCCTGATCCCGCAGTTGCGGCAACCACACGCACTCACCAGCACGCTGGCCGTCACCTCGATCGCGGTGGCCGCCTTCGCGTTCACTCTCGCCGCCCATCGCTATCACCGCTGGCGGATCCTGCGGGTGTTCGGTGCCGTCGTGCTGGTCACCGGAGCGGTGGCGACCGTCTGGATGCTGGTGGCCGACAACCTTTCCGGCTCGTACGCGCTCGGCATCGCCCAGCGCATCCAGGTGGGAGCGATGTCGCTGTGGCTGCTCACGCTCGCGGCGGCCGTGCTGGCCGAAGCCGGCGAGTGGATCGAGTGACCGCGACCTGGCCGGGCCCGCGGCACCGGCATTGTGCGGCATCGCGCGATGAATGATCCTGACTGCCATGAGCACAACTCGGGTGAACATTTCCTCCGCCTCCGATTTCGAAGATGTCGTCGGGTATTCGCGTGCGGTCCGGGTGGGTGATCACGTCGTGGTCAGCGGTACGACGGCGGCCGCCCCCGGTGGCGGGGCGGTCGGTGGTGACGACATCGGCGCGCAGACCCGTGAGGTGCTCGCCCGCATCGCCACCGCGCTCGACCAGGCCGGGGCGAGCCTGCGGGATGTGGTGCGTACCCGCATCTTCGTCACCGATATCGCCCGCTGGCCCGAGGTCGCCGCCGCGCATTCCGAGGTGTTCGACAAGATCCGCCCCGCCGCCTCGATGTACGAGGTGACCGCGCTGATCGCGCCCGAACTGCTGATCGAGATCGAGGCCGACGCGATCGCCGCGAGCTGAATCGTCACATACGGGCGGTCCTCGGCAGGGCCGTCAGGTGCCGAGAACTCCCCAGTTGTCCACAGGTTCGCGGTTATCCACAGGCGAGTACGGACACCGACGTGATCGCCGGTGTCCGGCAGCGCAGGCAACTACGCTCGATCCCGTGACCAGCGCAACGGCAACTCCCACCGACCTGCTCGCCCAGGTCGCCACTTCGACCGCCCGCTTCGACGCCGCCATCGGCGCGCTCACCGAGGCCGACCTGCGTGCACCATCGCGGCTGCCCGGCTGGACCCGCGGGCATGTCGTGGCGCATATGTCCCGCAATGCCGACAGCCTGCTGAATCTGCTCCTGTGGGCGCGCACCGGCATCGAGATCCCGCAGTACGCGAGCCCGGCGGTGCGCGATGCCGACATCGAGACCGGCGCGCCCCGCCCGCTCGACGTCCAGCACGCCGACTTCACCGCCGCCGCGCACCGCTGGCAGGCGGTGGCCGCCACGATGCCCGCCGAGGCCTGGCAGGCGGTGGTCCGCAATCGCCAGGGCGGCGCGCTCACCGCCGACCAGATTCCGTGGATGCGCCTGCGCGAGACCGAGATTCATCACGTCGACCTCGGCGTCGGCTACACCCCTGCCGACTGGCCCGCCCCCTTCGTCGCCCGCCTGCTCCCCGAAGCCGTCACCGACCTGTCGGCGAAACTCGTCCCCGACGCCACCCCCGCCTTCGACATCCAGGCCACCGACACCGACTTCATCGCCACCATCGGCCCCGGCCGCCCCCACCACACCGTCCTCGGCCCTTCCCCCGCCCTACTCGCCTGGCTCCTCGGCCGCTCCCCCGGCGCCGACCTCACCGGCCCCCTCCCCCCACTCCCCGCCTGGAAGTAGGACACCGAAACGAAATCCGCCTCCTACCGGCTGACGCTGGTAGGAGGCGGATTGTTGTGCGCCCGAAGGGATTCGAACCCCTAACCTCTTGATCCGTAGTCAAGTGCTCTATCCGTTGAGCTACGGGCGCATGGTCTTCAGTTGTACCCGGCGAACCGGGTGTGGCGGAGGCGAGAGGATTTGAACCTCCGGTCCCCGTGAAGGGACAACTCATTAGCAGTGAGTCCCATTCGGCCGCTCTGGCACGCCTCCTGGAGCCTTCTCTTCGAGGGCACCGGTCCTTGTCGAACCGCCGGGAATGAAGATTACACGAGCAGTTCATGTAGTCCAAAACGCCTGGTCAGCTAGCGTAGGTTGCTGTCGAACCAGTCGTAGATGCGGGTCTGCGAGTCGATCCGGATGGCATTGGCGGCGTCGTCGTCGGGATCGGGTCGGTCGGCGCGGTGCGTGAGGCCGGGATAGGTGATGGTGAGACTGGCCACATTGGCACGCGCGGTGGCGTCGCGGAGTCGGTCGACGGCCTCGGGTGGGGTGGCCGGGTCGTCGGCGCCGAACAGGCCGAGCCACGGCGCCTGCAGGCTGGCGGCCACCTCGATCAGGGCGACGTCTTGGTCCGGCAGTGGTTCGGTGATCCCTGGAGCCGCGACGCTCACCGCGGCGCCGATCGGCCGGTTGGTGGCGACGAGGAACGCGGCGGTGCCCGCGGTGTCGAAGCCGAGCACGCCGATGGTGTCGGGGAAGACACCGCGCCGGGTGAGCCAGTCGAACCCGGCGTCGAAGTCGTCGAAGAGTTCGTCGCCGAAGACCTGGTGCGTCTCGTCGTCGGTGATCCGGTCGAACAGGTGCGGCGCGACGACGATCCAGCCCTCCACCGACAGTGCCCGCATCAGGTCGATCAGCTGGGGCGAGAATTCGCGCGATTCGTGCAAGACGACGATGCCGCCGCGGGCGACCCGCTCCGGTTCGACCACGGTGATGGGCACCGTGGTCCGCGTCGCGGTGGCTGCCATCTCGGTATCGCGCGCCTCGACGGTGGGTTCCACCTGCCGAAGCGGGGCGACGTCGTCGTAAGTGCCCGCCATAAACCCAGCGTAGGCGGCAGAACTGTGGATGGGTAGGTCTTTCCCGCCGCGCCGCGCCTCGGCCGTAGGGTGGAGGGGTGACCGCGCACATCCGCCCCGACCTCGCCACCATCCCGGCCTACGTACCCGGCCGCAACCACCCGGACGCGGTGAAGCTGGCCTCGAACGAAACGACCTTCGGCCCACTGCCGAGCGCGGCGAAGGCGATCGCGGAATCAGCCGAGCAGGCCAACCGGTACCCGGACAACCAGGTCACCGAGCTGAGGGCCGCGCTGGCCGACTTCCTCGGTGTGACCGTGGCCAACGTGGCCGTCGGCTGCGGCAGTGTGGCGCTGTGCCAGGAGCTCGTGCAGATCACCTGCGACGCGCCTACTGATGAGGTGGTGTTCGCCTGGCGCTCGTTCGAGGCGTACCCGATCGTCACCCAGGTTGGCAATGCCACCGCGGTGCCGGTGCCGCTGGCCGACGGCCACCTGCACGACCTGGACGCGATGGCCGCCGCGGTCACCGCGCGCACCAAACTGGTCTTCGTCTGCAATCCGAACAACCCGACCGGCACCGCGCACGGGCGCGCCGAACTGGAGCGCTTTCTGGATCAGGTGCCCGCCCACGTGCTCGTGGTGCTGGACGAGGCTTACTACGAATACCTGCGACTCACCCCGCAGACCCGCCCCGACGGCGTCGAGATCGGCCGTGACCGCCCGAATGTGGTTGTGCTGCGCACGTTCTCGAAGGCCTATGGGCTGGCGGGCCTGCGCGTCGGCTACGCCGTCGGCGATCCGGAGGTGATCACCGCGCTACTGAAGGTGCACATTCCGTTCAGCGTGAACCGGGTGGCGCAGGCGGCCGCGATCGCCTCGCTGGAGGCGCGCGGCGAACTGCTCGACCGCACCGACGTCCTGGTCGCCCAGCGGGCGCAGGTGCGCGACGCGCTGCTGGCCGCCGGCTACGCGGTGCCGCCGAGCGAGGCCAATTTCGTCTGGCTGCCGCTCGGCGCGAACAGCATGGCATTCGCCGAGGCAGGTGCCGCGGCGGGCGTGCTCGTGCGACCGTTCGCCGGCGACGGGGTTCGGGTGACGATCGGCGATCCGCACGAGAACGAGCAATTCCTCGCCTTCGCCACCGCCCCGGAGAACGCGGCCCGGTTCCGGTAGGTCAGCCCTTCGTCAGTGGGCCTTGACGTCGGGTCACGGTGGCATTACAGCGATTTCGAGCACACCGCCAGCACACCGGTCGTAGGCTGGTGTACAGCGAATCTCGGAGTTCTCACAGGACGACCAGGTAGGGGGTGAGCGTCGACCGGGTATCGGTCGACGCGTGCCTCCGGTCGAGCAAAGCGTTGTCGGCAGGTGGTCGTCCCACATCCCGGGTCCGCCTGCACGGCCAAGCACCCGCCGCCCGACCGGAGATGTACCCGTGAACCAACGCTCTCGCCCCGCTGTCTGCGAAACGCCCTCCACCACAGTCACTTCAACGGATGACATGGCCGTTCCGGGCAACGCGCTGGATCAGCGGTTACAGGATTGCGACGACTTCTTCCGGCAACCCGAATTGGGTCATCTCCCCGTCCAGCGGCGCCTGAACGCGCTGGCCGAACTGCGAGCCACCGGCAGCTATCAGCAGACCGCCGAGGAGATCCTGATCGGCGCGAAGCTGGCCTGGCGCAACCATGCCCGCTGCGTCGGCCGCAAGCATTGGCGATCGCTGAAGCTGCTCGACGCCCGCCGGGTTACTTCCGCGCGAGAGCTTTCCGAGGCCTGCTGGCAGCACCTGCGGCTGGCCACGAACGGCGGCGCGATCCAATCGATGATCACCGTCGGCCCGCAGTACGAGCCCGGCCGCGAATACCGGATCGTGAGCTCGCAGCTGATCCGCTACGCGGGCTACCCCAACGGCGACGGCACCGTCACCGGCGATCCGGCCAATATCGCAGCGACCGAGGAGGCGATGACCCTCGGCTGGCGCGGCGCACGCACACCGTTCGACATCCTGCCGGTGCTGATCAGCACGCCCGACGAAGGCCTGACCTACTTCGAGGTACCGCGCGAGCTGGTCCGCGAGGTCGACCTGAGCCATCCCGACTACCCGTGGTTCGCTACCCTCGGCCTGAAATGGCACGCGCTACCGGCGGTCTCGAACATGGATCTGGAGATCGGCGGGATCACCTATCCGTTCGCCCCGTTCAACGGCTGGTATGTCGGCACCGAGATCGGCGCGCGCAATCTCAGCGATACCGACCGCTACAACATGCTGCCGCTGATCGCCGATATGATGGGGCTCGACACCTCCTCGGTTCGCACCCTGTGGCGCGACAAGGCGCTGATCGAACTCAATCACGCCGTATTGCACAGCTTCCGTACCTCCGGCGTGCACATGGTCGACCACCACACCGTCGCCAAACAGTTCTGCGATCACGTCCAGCGCGAGGAGGCGGCGGGCCGCCGCTGCCCCACCGACTGGAGCTGGATCAATCCGCCGATCTCCTCGGGACTGACCCCCACCTTCCACCGCTACTACGACGCGCCCGACCTCGACATCCGGCCGAACTTCGTCAAACGCGCCGACAACTGATTCGACAGTTCCGCGTGGCGATCGACCGGCGTAAAGTCCCTGGGTACGGGCCGAATCGCCCTGGTCCGGCTCGCTGACGACAAGCGAGGAGACCCACGATGAGCACCGCTTCCAGTTCGGGATTCGATGCCGAGGCGCTGCGCCGCGGTATCGAGGGCCGCGACGCGCAGACCCTGCTTACGCTCTACGGCGACGACGCCGAGATCCGCATGGTCGACCACAACGACCAGCCGAGTCATCCCAAGGTCCTGCACGGGCGTTCCGCGATCGGCGAGATGTTCACCGACGTGTGCGCCCGCGAGATGACCCACACCTTGGAGAGCATCTTGACCGACGGCGACCACATCGCCTTCGTCGAGTCCTGCCGCTACCCCGACGGCACCCGCGTTCTCGTCCACTCCATGGCCGACATCCGCGACGGCCGCATCGTCGACCAGACCTCGATCCAGGCCTGGGACGAAGCCTAGCCACGGTCGGGCACCGAGCCGACAGCTAGATCCAACGGACGCTGGCGGAGACGGAGGGATTTGAACCCCCGATGGTGTTACCCATGCTCGCTTTCAAGGCGAGTGCATTCGGCCGCTCTGCCACGTCTCCTTCGCCTGCGATGGTAGCGGACGCATGGGCTCCGACTCTCGCGAGTATTCGGGGTGATCTCCGCGGCGGTGGTTCACGGTGGAGGATTGGCCCATGCGTGCAATCGAATTGAACGGGTTCGGTGGGCCAGAGGTGATGGCGTGGACGGTGACGGTCGACCCGGAGCCGGGGCCCGGTGAGGTACTGGTCGAGGTGGTCGCGGCGGGGGTGAACCGGGCCGACGTGCTGCAGCGGCGCGGGTTCTATCCGCCGCCTGCCGACGCGAGCACGGTGCCGGGGCTGGAGTGTGCTGGGACGATCGTCGCGCTCGGGGACGGTGTGCGCGAGTGGCGGGTGGGCGATCGGGTGTGCGCGCTGTTGTCCGGCGGCGGGTACGCCGAACTGGTCGCGGTGCCTGCGACCCAGCTGCTGCCGATCCCGGACGGGCTCGATCCGGTCGCGGCGGCCGGCCTGCCCGAGGTGGCGGCGACGGTGTGGTCGAACCTGGTGTCGACGGCCGGACTGCGCGCAGGCGAGCTGGTGCTGATCCACGGTGGTGGTGGCGGGATCGGGACGCACGCGATCCAGGCGGCCAGGCAGCTCGGCGCCCGCGTCGCGGTTACCGCGGGCTCGGACGAGAAGCTGGCCAAGTGCGCCGAGCTGGGCGCCGAGCTGCTGATCAACTACAAGACCGAGGACTTCGTCACGGCTATCGCCGACCAGGGTGGCGCCGACGTGATTCTGGACAATATGGGTGCGCTGTACCTCGAACGCAATGTGGAGGCGCTGGCATCGCGCGGACGGCTGGTGGTGATCGGCATGCAGGGCGGGGTCTCGGGCACGCTGAATCTGGCGACACTGCTCCGCAAATGGGGCACCCTGCACGCGACCAACGTGCGGAACCGGCCGCGCACCGGCACTGGCAGCAAGGCGGAGGTGATCGCCGCGGTGCGCGAGCGGCTGTGGCCGCTGGTGGCTGCGGGCGAGGTGGTGCCGGTGATCTCGGCGGAACTGCCGATCACCGAGGCGGGGCGGGCGCATGAGCTGCTGGATTCGCCGGAGACCTTCGGCAAGATCGTCCTGCGGGTGGACCAACGCTGAGCGCGCACAAACGCACCGGATGGTCGAAATTGCGACCGTTCGGCACAGAAGTGTGTGACTACCGTGGCCTACTCGAGCGCCCCAAGCGCCCGGCCGAGCTGATCGATCTCATAGCGCGTGGTGTACGGCGCCAAACCTATGGTGACGGCGCCGCCCTCGTCGTTGACGCCGAGCGCGTCGAGCAGCCTGCTCCCGCCGTGCACCCCGCTGACCGTGCCGATCCGGTTGTCGGCCAGCTTCGCGGCGACCTTCTCCGCCTGCATCCCCGCCATCGTGAAGCTGACGGTGGGGATGCGAGTGGAAGCCCTGCCGATCACGGTGAGGTTGTCCACCTTCTCGAGTACCTGCATCAGATGGTCGAACAGCTGATCGTGATAGTCCTGCAGCGAGGTGATCGACATCTCCAGCCGTTCCCTGCGGCTGCCTCGCGCGCGCTCGTCGAGCCCGGCGAGGAAATCGATCGACTCGGTGAGCCCGGCGAGCAGCGCGTACTGATGCCCACCGACCTCGAGCCGTTCAGCGCCCTTGGCATAGGGGTTGAGCGACATCGACGGGATGCGGTCGAGGAAGGCCGGGTCGCGGAATACCAGCGCGCCCACCTGCGGGCCGCCCCACGACGGCGCGCTCAGCGCGACCACGTCGGCGTTGAGTTCGTCGATATCGATCAGCGCGTACGGTGCCGCGCCGAACGCGTCGGCGACCAGCAGTCCGCCCACGTCGTGCACCCGGTCGGCGGCCACCCGGACCGCGGGCGCCGAGCCGACGATCGGGGACGCCGCGGTGAGCGCGACCAAGCGCGCAGTTGGGCCGATGAGCTCCTCGAACTGCCACGACGGCATCTCGCAGGTCTCGATCTCGACCTCGGCCCAGCGCACATGAGCGCCGTAGCGGTTGGCGATGCGCAGCCAGGGCGCGACATTGGCCTCGTCGTCGAGCCGGGACAGCACGATCCCGGTGCCGAGACCGAGCCGGGAGCTCAGCGATTCGGCCAGCCAGGCCAGCAGCACCGCGCGATCGGGTCCGAGCACGACGCCGGCCGGATCTCCACCGACCAGGTCGGCGACCGCCGCACGGGCGGCGTCGAGAATCGCGCCGCTGCGGGTCGCCGCGCCGTGGCGGCCGATGTGGGAAAACGAGGAGGTGCGGAAACCCGTTGACACGGCACGCGATACCGAATCGGGAACGAGCATCCCCGCCTGCGGATCCAGATGAATCCAGCCGTCGCCCAGGGACGGTATCAGGCCCCGAACCCTCGCGACGTCATAAGTCATGCCCGCCACTTTAAGGGCAGCAGCCGTCCCGAGGTAACCGCGTCGGGGTTTTAGCGCGAACCCGACACACACGCAATGATGGGGGGTATGACGCACTCGGAGGATGAACCGGAAACCATCGTCGTGATCGGTCCCGACGGCCGTCCGCTCACCGTGCCCGCCGACCAGAACGGCGGTGCCGCCTTCACCGGACAGGTCGTCTCCGACGACGAGAAATCCGGCGCCGATGACACCGAGAACGGCGAATCGCTGGCCGACATGGTCGAGCAGCCCGCCAAGGTGATGCGCATCGGCACCATGATCAAGCAGCTGCTGGAAGAGGTGCGGGCCGCTCCCCTCGACGACGCGAGCCGCAGCCGCCTCAAGGAGATCCACAAGTCCTCGGTCCGCGAACTCGAGCAGGGCCTGGCGCCCGAGCTGCGCGAGGAGCTGGAACGTCTCACGCTGCCGTTCACCGACGAGTCGGTGCCCTCCGACGCCGAGTTGCGGATCGCGCAGGCCCAGCTGGTCGGCTGGCTGGAAGGGCTGTTCCACGGTATCCAGACCGCGCTGTTCGCCCAGCAGATGGCCGCGCGCGCCCAGCTGGAACAGATGCGTCAGGGCGCCTTGCCGCCGGGTATGCACGCGGCGGGCGACCAGAAGCACGGTCATGTGGGTGGGGGACAGTACCTCTAGCACACCGCGTACTCGCCCAGGTCCAACCCTGTAAGGTCGGGGACCGTGCCCGCAGCCGCCGCCCGCCCCGAATCGGTCTCCGACCAGAGTGACGTGCGTCCCGAAGAGAGCCCCGTGCATTCCGAAGACACTCCCGCAGGCGACACCGAGCCGGCCACGGTAGCCGAAGCCGAGCACACCACCGACGCGCCGCCGCAGGCCGCGACACCGATCGTGTCGGATTCGCAGACGTTCAAGCGCGCGTTCAAGGACATGCGCGACGGCTTCGGGCAGCGCGAACTCTGGCTGTCGCTTGGCTGGCAGGACATCAAGCAGCGCTACCGCCGCTCGGTGCTCGGCCCGTTCTGGATCACCATCGCGACCGGGTTGCAGGCGTTGGCGATGGGGCTGCTGTATTCGACGCTGCTGAACCAGCCGCTGCGCGAGTACCTGCCGTATGTGACCATCGGCCTGATCATCTGGAACGTGATCAACGCCTCGATCCTCGAGGGTGCCGATGTCTTCATCGCCAACGAGGGCCTGATCAAACAGTTGCCGTCGGCGTTGAGCGTGCATGTGTACCGGTTGGTGTGGCGGCAGTTCCTGTTCTTCATCCACAACGCGGCGATCTACGCGCTGCTGCTCGTGGTGTTCGCGCTCTGGCGCAACCTCGATCTGTCGGTGCTGTTGGCGATCCCCGCGATCGGGTTGCTTTTCCTCAACGCGATGTGGGTGTCGATCGTGTTCGGCATCTTCTCCACCCGCTACCGCGATATCGCCCCGATCCTCGGCTCGATGACGCTGATGCTGTTCGTCCTCACACCGGTCATGTGGTCGACCAAGGCGCTGGAGAACGCGGTCGGCGGGATGAGCGACCGGGCCAAACTGATCGAGATCGTGCCCACCTTCCACTACCTGGAGATCGTGCGCGCTCCGCTGCTCGGCGAGCCGTCGCAATGGCATCACTGGGCGATCGTGCTCACCATCACGGTGGTGGGCTGGGTCGTCGCGATCCTGGCGCTCAAGCAGTACCGTGCCCGCGTCCCGTACTGGGTTTAGGAGCAGTCTGGCGATGAGCCGTGTGAGTATCGAAACCCAGCAGGCCTGGGTCGAGTTCCCCATCTTCGACGCCAAGTCGCGGTCGCTGAAGAAGGCGTTCCTCGGCAAGGCCGGTGGCGCGATCGGCCGCAACAGTTCCGATGTGGTGGTGGTCGAGGCACTGCGCGACATCAACCTGTCGCTGAAGGAAGGCGACCGGGTCGGCCTGGTCGGGCACAACGGCGCGGGCAAGTCGACGCTGCTGCGGCTGCTGTCGGGCATCTACGAGCCCTCGCGTGGCAGTGCCCGCATCCGTGGCCGGGTGGCGCCGGTCTTCGACCTCGGCGTCGGCATGGACCCGGAGATCTCCGGCTACGAGAACATCATCATCCGCGGGCTGTTCCTCGGGCAGACCCGCAAGCAGATGATGGCCAAGATCGACGAGATCGCCGACTTCACCGAGCTCGGCGAATACCTGTCGATGCCGCTGCGCACCTACTCCACCGGCATGCGGGTGCGGCTGGCGATGGGTGTCGTCACCTCGATCGACCCCGAGATCCTGCTGCTGGACGAGGGCATCGGCGCGGTCGACGCCGAGTTCATGAAGAAGGCGCGCACCCGGCTGCAATCCCTGGTGGCCCGCTCGGGCATCCTGGTGTTCGCCAGCCACTCCAACGAATTCCTGGCGCAGCTGTGCGATACCGCGATGTGGGTCGATCACGGGCAGATCCGTCAGCACGGCGGTATCGAAGAAGTCGTGCGGGCGTATGAGGGTCAGGACGCGGGTAACCACGTCGCACAGGTGCTGCGTGAGCTGGAGGCCGAGAACGCGGCAGGCGCGGACGGCGAGCGAGAACTGGAGAAAAACCAGGCATGACAGGTCAGCGGCCGGAGGCGGCAGCGCGCGTAACCACGCCAGGCCGCCCGAGCACGCCAGGAGTGCGCAGCATGACAGGTGACGACGCCAAGCAGGCCGTGCCCGGCGGGTTCAGCATGACCGATCGGCTGGAGGCCGAGTCCGCCGTGCTGCCCGACGACGCCGAGCTGCCGCCGGGCGCCGAGCCGGCCGATCTGCGGACCGAGACCGGCCCGCAGGCGCGGATCATCGGCGTTGTCGTCACGCACAAGCGCCGCGAGTTGCTCGCCGAGTCGCTGAAGGTGCTCGCCTCGCAGTCGCGGCCGCTCGACCATCTGATCGTGGTCGACAACGCCAATGAGGACGAGGTCGCCGAGCTGGTCGCCCAGCAGCCGATCGAGGCGACCTATCTCGGCTCGCGGCACAATCTCGGCGGCGCGGGCGGTTTCGCGCTCGGCATGCTGCACGCGCTCACGATGGGCGCGGACTGGGTGTGGCTGGCCGACGACGACGGCCGTCCCGACGGCCCCGAGGTGCTGGCGACGCTGCTCGACTGCGCGCGCAGGCATCAGCTCGTCGAGGTGTCGCCGGTGGTGTGCGATATCGACGAACCCGACCGGCTCGCCTTCCCGCTGCGCCGCGGCGTGGTGTGGCGGCGGCTGCGCTCCGAGCTCGGCGACGAGGACTTCCTGCCCGGTATCGCCTCACTCTTCAACGGCGCGCTGATCTCGGCCAAGGCCGTCGACCTGATCGGGGTGCCCGATCTGCGGCTGTTCGTGCGCGGCGACGAGGTGGAGGTGCACCGACGGCTTGTCCGTTCCGGCCTGCCGTTCGGTACCTGTCTGCAGACGGCCTACCTGCACCCGAACGGTGCCGAGGAGTTCAAGCCGATCCTCGGCGGGCGCATGCACACCCAATACCCGGACGATCCGGTGAAGCGCTACTTCACCTACCGCAATCGCGGGTACCTGATGTCGCAGCCCGGCATGCGTAAGCTGCTGCCGCAGGAGTGGATCCGGTTCTCCTGGTTCTTCCTGGTGACCAGGCGCGATCCGGCCGGTCTGCGGGAGTGGTTCCGGTTGCGCTCGCTCGGCCGCAACGAGCAGTTCGGCAAGCCGGACTGATACCCGCGTCCAGCCGATCGCAGGCCCTTCCGGGGTCGTGGGAAAAATCGGTTGCCCGGATCGGGGAAGTGGGGCAGAGTTCAGGGTGACGTTGGAGAGGAGGTGGATGTCCGTGAGCACACACGTGTGGGTTGCTGTGCCCGGGGCCCGCGAGTACGCGGCGGCCCTGGCTGTTTCGGACATCACCCCTACTCGCTGAACCCTGGTCGGGTTCAGCGCCCGACGAAGGATCTCAGCAATGGTCGATTACGACCGTCTCGTCCCTTACGGCTGGACCGAAGCCGTAGCTTCCGAATATCTCCCCGCGCTCACCGAGGGTCTGACTCCGGCGCGCATCGTCCGGATGGACCGCAGCGAATGCGATGTGGTGACGCCCACCGGACCGGCACGCGCCGGTTGTCCACGGGAGATCACCGGGCTGTGCACCGGCGACTGGGTCGGCATCGACGCCGACCACACCGTGCGGCAGTTGTTGCCGCGGCGCTCGGCGATCGTGCGATCGTCGGTATCGGGGCGTTCGGTCGCCCAGGTGCTGGCGGCCAATGTCGACACCGTGCTGATCTGTACCGCCGCCGATGGTGATGTCGACCTCGGGCGGATCGAACGGATGCTCGCGCTGGCCTGGGAAAGCAACGCGATGCCGGTCGTGGTGCTCACCAAAGCGGATGCGGCCGTGGATATCCCGCTCGACGAGGTGCGTGCGGTAGCCCCTGGAGCCACGGTGCTCGCGGTGAGTTCGGCGGCCGAGACCGGGCTGGACGTGCTCAACGCGCTGCTCGACGGCACCGTCGTGCTGATCGGGCCATCCGGCGCCGGCAAGTCCACGCTCGCCAACGCGCTGCTCGGCGCCGAGGTGTTCGCCACCAACGCGGTTCGCGCCGTCGACGGCAAGGGCAGGCATACCACGGTGCACCGGGAGTTGCGGCCGCTGCCCGGCGGCGGCACGCTCATCGACACCCCCGGTCTGCGCGGCATCGGCCTCTACGACGCGGCAGACGGGATCGGCAAGGCGTTCAGCGATATCGAATCACTCGCCGCTGATTGCCGTTTCGCCGATTGCGCGCACCAGAGCGAACCCGGCTGCGCCGTGCTCGCCGCGCTGGCCGATGGCACGCTCCCCGAGCGCAGGTTCGCGAGCTATCGCAAGCTGGCCAAGGAGAACGAGTGGATGGCCGCGCGCACCGACAGGCGGCTTGCCGCCGAACGGGAACAGGTTTGGCGGACCATCGCGAAGCAGCAACGCCGCCACTATCGCGAGCGCGGGCGTCGCTGATCGGTGCGCAAGATCGCCGGGTCGTCCCGGCCCGGCGATCTTGTTTCGAACGACAGCCGGCAGGGTATCTCGGACGGAGCCGAACCAGACCGGCCGCGACCTCGCGGTAGGGTTCGGGCGCACGATTCGCTATTCGGAGGGATTGATGAGTAACCCCGGCGATTCTCCCCACGATCCCGGCCCCGCCGAATCGGATAGCGCAGCCGTCCCTCCCCGGCCCGCGACCGGCGACGCGGACATCTCGACTCCATCGGCGACCAGCAGCTCCGGGAGCACGGACATCCCCGCCGCACCGACAACCGCGAGCCACAGCAGTGCGGACATGCCGACCACGCCTTCGCCCGACAGCCACGGCAGTGCGGACATGCCAGCCACGGCGGCCATCAACGACACAGGCGGCGCGGCCACCTCGCCTGTGCCTGCCAGCGAGGACCGGGGAATCCCGGACAGGGCGGGTGTACAGCCGCTGGATCGCGGCGTGCTCGGCGCACTGCTGCCGCCAGGCGAAAGCCCCCTGCCGCTACCCAACCCGACCCCACCGGGCGAGGGCATGCTGCCACCCGGTCCTGGAATGCCGCCACCACACGCCGGTGGCCCGGCGATAGAACATGTCCACCCGAGCCCCGTCCCGCCGCCGGGGCATCCGCCCGCCGGACAGGTTCCACCACCGGCACCGGGAATCCATGGCACACCAGGCCCGGCCCTCGACTTCGGCCTGCCTGCGCACTCCGATCCCGCCGCACCAGAGCTCGGCCTGCCACCCCGACACGACGATGCGGCACCCGTCGTCGGACAACAGCCCGGCACGCATAGCGTCGGGCCGGGCACTCAGGGCAGTCCCTTTGTCCCGCACGACAGTCCGCATGGAGGGCCGAGCGCTCCGGGGATGGGTCTTGCCATGTCCGGCTCCGTCCCGCCCTGGCCTGCGCCGCCACCGGCCGGGCCGGTGCCGCGAGTCCCACCGGGCGCACCGGGGTTCGGACCGCATTCCGCGCCGCCGAGTAGCCCGGGCATGGGGCTGGTCCCGGCGGGGGCCTTCGTACCACCGCCTGTGCCCACCGGGTTCGGGCCTGTCCCGCCGCCTGGACAGCAGCCCGGATTCGGGCCGCCGCAGAATCCGCTGGTCGGGCAGGCGCCGACGCCACCGCCAGGGTACGGGCAACCCTTGGGCGGGCACCGATTCGGCCATACGGGCGCACCGCCGGTTGGGTCGGGATCATTCGACGGCTTCGCGGCCACGGCGACCGGCCCGACGCAGGCCGGGCTCGGCCCCACCGGATTCACGGCAGCACCCGGCGCACAGCCGACCGGCCCCGGCAGCGGCTTCACTGCCGCAGCACCCGGCACACAACCGGCAGGCCCTGGCAACGGCTTCACACCCGCGACACCCGGCACGCGACCGGGCGGGCCCGCCGCGCAGCCATCAGTCGGGCAGCATGGCGTGAATCCTCCTGGGATCACGATCGATTCGTCGTATCTGTGGACGGCGTTCATGCTGTCCCTCGTCTCGCCGAAGATCTTCGTGAACGGTCAGCCGGTGCCGACCGCGCGGTGGGGCCAGACGCACGTGCCGGTCGGGCCGGGGCAGTACCACGTGCGGGTGGTCACGCCGTGGATGTTCGATATGGGGCCGGCCGAGATCCAGGTCCCGGTGAATCCGGGGCCGGGCACGAAGGTCTACTACAAACCGCCCGCCGCCTTCTTCCTCGCAGGCGCGATAGGGCCGGTGCCACAGCGCACCCCCGGTCTCGCCTTCGTCTGGCTGCCGGTGGCCGCGCTCGTTGCGGTGGTGGCGGCTGTTGTGGTGCTGGCCGTGGCGGGGATCTGAACATGCGCCAACCGCCACAGCCTCGGCCCGGCCCGAATGGCTTCCCGCACGGGCAATTCGCCGGTCCGGCGGGTCCGCAGCCGGTCGTGGGTCCACCTGGTAATCCCCAGCCGTGGGCGAATCCGCCGGGGATCACGGTGGATTCGTCATACCACTGGACGTCGGTCGGGATTGGCTGGTTCATCAAGCCACGGGTGTTCGTGAACGGGCATCCGGTGCCGGGTGCGCGCTGGGGACGGACTCATATCCCGGTCGGTGCGGGCAGCTATCACGTCGAGGTGGCGGTCTCGTCCGGTTCGAGTTCGGTCGTCGGGATTCAGGTGCCCGTCGGGCCCGGTGCGGGTACCACCGTCTACTACAGCGCTTCAGCCCTCGGATTCGCCAAGGGCGCGATCGGTGCCGAGCCGCAGCGATCGCCGCGCGCGATCCCGGCCATCGTTCTCACGATCGCCGCGCTGGCCTACGCAGTCTGGTCCATCGGTGGCCTAGCACTGAACATCGCGTTCTGACCACGGAAAACGCCGTGCCGGAGGATGTTCCGGCACGGCGTTCGCGATCAGTTCGCGTCGATGCCGTACAGCCGCGCCCAGTTCTCGCGGCTGGTGAGTTCGGGGACCGCGGCGCGGTACTCGGCCTGGAGCGCGGGCAGTTCCTTGCGGAGCTTGCGCAGGGTGCGGTAGGCGCGAATCAGCAGGGCGCGGGCACGGGCCTTGTCGCGGCGGCGCACCCGCACGCCCGACTGGGAGGCGTCGGTGACGACCACGTGGTCGAACAGGCCGACATGCCACCAGTGCGCGTCCTCGCGGGTGACGCCGATCAGTCCGTGCTGGGTACGCCCGGTCCACTGCGCGATCGCGCGCTTGATCAGCACCAGCGTGATCCGGCTCGGCTCGCCACCGGCTCGGCGGACCTGGATGTCGGCGGAGTTCACCGGCGGCGTCGCGGCCGGATGCTTGACGGTCTCCGGGTAGTCGGCGCGGCTGGCGCGGGCGGCGGCCAGTGCCTCGATACCGCCGTCGCGCAGCACCTTCGGCCCCTTCATGAAGTCCTCGATGCCCTGCAGCGTGGTGTGCACGAGGCCGTACTGCATGCCGACCAGGTGCTCGGCGATGTAGCGGAAGAAGTCCTTGGTGATCGCCTTGCCGTCGAGCTCGGTGTGCAGCGCGGCGACGATGAGCGAGTTACGGGTGGAGAAGTAACGCGCCCAGTCGTCGTAGTCCTTCCAGTAGAAGTCGGCGTGCCAGACGGCGGCGTTGGGGAGCGTGACGGTGACGAAACCGTGCTCACGGGCGCGGACGCCGTACTCCACGTCGTCCCACTGGAAGAAGATCGGCACCGGCAGGCCGATCTTGGCGACCACCTCGGCCGGGATCAGGCAGGTCCACCAGGCGTTGTAGCCCGCGTCGACGCGGCGCTCCTGGTTCTTCTTCAGCATCGAGGTGTTGCGCAGTGCCTTCGGCACCTTCTGGCCGTGCTTGAGCTCGCCGAGCCGCACGTCCTCCGCCCCGACATTGAGGTAGTCGGGATTGAGCAGGAACAGCATCTGCGCGCCGACCAGCGTCGGCTCGACGGTGAGGTTGGCGAAGGCCTGCAACCGCAGTACGGTTTCCGGCTCGCAGAGGATGTCGTCGTCCATCAGGATCACATCGGCGTGCTCGTTGGCCGCCGACACCTCGTACAGGCCGCGGGTGAACCCACCCGCGCCACCGAGATTGGGCTGCCGGAGGTAGCGCAGCTTGTCGCCGAAATCGGGGCGGACCTGCTGGAACAGCGGCCGGTCCTCGACCAGGTCGGTGCCCTGGTCGACGACGTAGACCGCGTCGATGGCACCGAGCACGGTCGCGTCGGAGGCCAGCGCGGCCACCGTGTGCGCGCAGTCCTCGGCCCGGTTGAAGGTACAGATCGCGATGGCGACCGGGCGCACCTTCTCCGGCGCCTGCGCGGTCCAGGCCAGCTCGGTGATGTCGAGGTCGCCGCCGATCGCGTCGAACTCGAGCCACAGCGCGCCGCCGTCGACGTACTGGTCGAGCGGAGCGCTCAGGCTGACGGTGCCGCTGGAGGTGGCCACCAGCGAGGCGATGATGCGGCGGTGCCCGGCGATGTCGGAGGCGACCAGGCGCACGTTCGCCTTCTTGCCGACACCGAGGTTCGCGGTCACGGTGACCTCGGTGACGGTGGTCCAGCGCTGCCAGTAGCTGGCGGCGAACCGGCCGAAGTAGGTGTTGGTGTGCGCGGTGGCGCCCTTGGGCAGGTGCAGCGAGAGCCGCTCGCGAACGGCGGCACCCCCCTTGACGACGGCATACAGTTCGTCACTCACCCTGGCCGATGGGCCGGTGAAAATTCCCCTGGCCAGCACCAGTCGCTCCGGCGCGGCATGTTCACCGCGTAGGGAGGCTGGCGCGGCCTCGCGCCGATCGTCCGATGCGGTCACGGCTCGGGTAGCCGACTGGTCCATGAAGTCCTCGAAATTCTCGGTGTTGGCCGCCGCTGCGGGCGGTGGTGAGACTATCAATCGCCCAGCACCGCCGCGTCGTCAGTGAGGCGTTGCCGCGCCCCGCGCGTGTTGCTCCGCGGTGGCCGCCGAACCGGTGAAAACGAACTTGTCGTAGGCCCAGTAGCGGAACACCACGGCCACGATCTGGCCGATGAGCGTGCCCGAGATGTTGTCCGACATGGGGCTGGACAGGTCGAGCACATAGCGGGAAAAGCCGAGGCAGCCCAGTTGCAGGCCGATCGCTATCACGTTGAACAGGGCGTACAGCAGGTATTCGCGCCCTGGGCTTTCGGTCTTCTTGTGCGCGAAGGTCCACCACTTGTTGCCGAAGTAGGTGACGACCGTCGCCACCCCGATCGCGATGATCTTGGCGGGCAGCGGAGCGTGATAGAGGACACCTTCGGTGAAGGAGAATCCGCCGTCCCAGAACACCAGCAGGTTGTAGGTACCCGCGTCGACAAGGAATCCGATCGCCCCGACGACGAGGAACGCGGCGCCCTGCCGCAGCGCCGTGCGGACCTTCGACACGAACGATTCCGGCGGCGAGACCTCTGGTTGTGACACGCCCCGACGGTAGCCGACCTCGCCCGCCGGGATCATGCGCCACCGGACGTTCGGCGATCGGCGAAAATCTCCAGGAACCGGGGTGAGCGAATCGCCATCGCGCTGTGTAACCTCCGGATGACTCCATTGCTGCCGACATCGAGGATTGACCCGGGTGGACTCCACCGAGCTTCGCATTGCCGCCGTGGTCCCCTGCCACAACGAAGAGGCCGCGGTCGCCAAGGTCGTCACCGACCTCAAGGCCGCCGTGCCGGGGATCGTCGTCTACGTCTACGACAACCTGAGCACCGACCGCACCGCCGAACGCGCTGGTGCGGCCGGGGCGATCGTGCGCTACGAGAACACCAAGGGCAAGGGCAATGTGGTTCGCCGCGCCTTCGCCGACATCGAAGCCGACGTCTACGTGATGATCGACGGCGACGACACCTACGAGGCGTCGGCGGCACCGCTGATGATCAAGACGCTCCTGGACGGCCCCTACGATCACGTGCTCGGCGTGCGCAAGCAGGACGAGCAAGCCAACGCCTACCGGTCCGGTCACGAGACCGGCAACAAGGTGCTCAACGGCGTGGTCGGCAAGGTGTTCGGCGAGAACGTCGAGGACATGCTGAGCGGGTTCCGGGTGTTCTCCCGCCGCTTCGTCAAGAGCTTCCCCGCGGTCTCGCGCGAGTTCGAGATCGAGACCGAGCTGACCGTGCACTCGCTGCACCTGCGGGTGCCGCAGACCGCAGTACAGGTGGGCTTCCGCGACCGGCCGGCGGGCAGCGAGTCCAAGCTGCGCACCTACCGCGACGGCACCAAGATCCTGGCGCTGATCCTCGGTCTGGCCAGGCACGAACGCCCGGTGGCGTTCTACGGCCTGTTCGGCACACTGGCCTGGCTGGTCTCGATCGTGCTCTCGGTGCCGATCGTGATCGAGTTCTACAACACCGGTGAGGTGCCGCGCTTCCCGACGCTGTTCCTGGCGTTCACACTGGTGCTGCTCGGCAGCCTGGCCTGGACCGCAGGCCTGATCCTCGACGGCATCCGGCGCTCCCGCCACGAGGCGGCGCGCCTGATCTACCTGCGCTATTCCGCCGTCGGCGCCGCCGATCCCGCCACCACCGGAGAGCGTCGGTGACGACCTCGACCGAACCGGACACCACCGTCGAGAACAGCGTGACCACCGCGCCCGCACCGCGCGCCAAGGATCGGGTCCTGGCTCCGGTGCGCGCGCTGACCGCACGGCTCGGCGCGGCCACCGTCGCCTTCGCGGTACTCGCGACGGTGTTCGGCGCGCTGTTCGCGGTACTCACCCCGCCGTTCTGGGGACATGACGAGCTCACCCAGTTCGGCAGGGCCTACCAGGTCGCGCACGGCGGAGTGTTCCCGCAGCGCATCACCGACGATCGCGGCGTCGCCTACGGCGGCGACATCCCGGTGAGCGTCGACGCGCTGATGGACTACGCCTTCCGCGACTACAACGACAACCCCGACGAGCCCGGCGCGATGGTCGCCGACCCCGGCGCCTACGACCGGCTCGGTGCCGCGGAGATCAGCGCGGCCACCAAGCAGATGTGGTTCACCAATACCGCCGCCTATTCGCCGGTGCCGTATGTGCCCGCCGCGACCGGGATCCGGCTCGGCGAGGCGCTCGGCCTCAGTGTCGGTGGGATGTATCTGCTGACCCGGCTCGCCGGGCTGGTCGCCTATCTCACGGTGGCGGGCTTCGCGCTGTACGCGCTGCGCGGGCGGCGCAGTCAGTGGCTGGTGTTCACCGTCGCGGTCTTGCCGATCGCGCTGTTCCAGGCCGGGACGGTCACCGCGGACACGCTCACCAACGCGCTCGCGATCATGGTGTCGGCGCTGGTGTTGAAGGCGCTGTTCCTCGGCGATCGGTTGAGCAGGCTCGAAACCGGCGCGCTGCTGGCCGCGACCATCGCGCTGCCGCTGAGCAAGCCGACCTATGTGCTGCTCGCCATGCTCGTGGTGGTCGTGCCCGCCGACCGGCTCGGTTTCACCGGAAAGCTGAAGCTGGTGCCCGCGGCGTTCGCCGCGACCGGCGCCGCGTTGTTCCTGGCCTGGACCAAGGTCGCGGCACCGACCGGTGAGGGCATGGGCCTGATGCGCCCGCAACACCAGTGGTACGAGGTGCGCCCGGGCGAGCAGTTGAAGGGGATCCTGAGCGATCCGGTGCAATTCGTGCACACCTTCGGCGAGAGCATCGCGCTGCGCGATCACCGCTGGTTCAGCCAATTCTTCGGTGAACTCGGCTTCGCCTATGTGGACGTGCCCGCGATCTCCATGCTGGCCTGCCTGATCGCGTTCGCGGTGAGCTTCGGCATCGCCGATCGGTGCGACAGCGCCACCGCGACGTTCAAGCGGACCATGATCGTGGCGCTGACGGTGCTGGCGAGCGTGGCCATGGTCTACGTGACGCTGTACATGTCGTTCACGCCGGTCGATTTCTACATCATCGATGGCGTGCAGGGCCGGTACTTCGTGCCGCTGGCGATCATGGGGCTCGCGGTGCTCGCACGCTGGGTTCCGTTGCGGCTCACCGATGCCGACGGGGTGACGCCCACCCGCGCGACGGCGATCACCGTGGTGTGCGCGTCGTCGTTCGCGCTGGTCGCCGCGGCCGCGACGTACTACACCGTGGTCTGGGGATAGCTAGAGGGTCTGCTCGCCCGCTGCCGCGTAGGCCCGTTCGGTGGCGGCCTTCTTGGGCCGCCACCAGTCCTCGTGCTCGCGGTACCAGGCGATGGTGTCGGCGAGCCCGGCCCGGAAGTCGGCGTAGCGCGGCGCCCAGCCGAGTTCCGCGCGCAGCAGACCGGCGTCGATGGCGTAGCGCTGGTCGTGACCGGGTCGATCCGTCACGTGATCGAAGTCGGTGGGCTCCCGGCCGAAGGCCTCCAGAATCATCTGCACGACGGTGAGGTTGTCGAGTTCACCGTCGGCGCCGATGAGGTAGGTCTGGCCGATCCGGCCGCGGTCGAGAATGTCCCAGACCGCGCGATTGTGGTCGTCGACGTGAATCCAGTCGCGCACCTGGTGCCCGGCGCCGTAGAGCCGGGGGCGCACGCCGTCGATCAGATTGGTGATCTGGCGGGGGATGAATTTCTCCACGTGCTGGAACGGGCCGTAATTGTTGGAGCAGTTCGACAAGGTCGCGCGCACCCCGAACGACCGGGCCCAAGCCCGAACCAGCAGATCACTGCCTGCCTTTGTCGCCGAATACGGGCTCGACGGGTTGTAGGCGGTGCTTTCGGTGAACGCCGGATCGGCCGGGGCGAGATCACCGTAGACCTCGTCGGTGGAGACGTGGTGGTAGCGCACGTCGTGGCGGCGCACGGCTTGCAGCAGCGAGTAGGTGCCGACGATATTGGTCTGCACGAACGGCCACGGTTCGGCCAGTGAGTTGTCGTTGTGTGATTCGGCGGCGAAATGCACCACGGCGTCGACACCGCTGACCAGATTGTCGACCAGATCGAGATCGGCGATGTCACCGTGCACGAATTCGATCTGCTCGGCGACCGCATCCAGCGATGCCCGGTTTCCCGCGTAGGTGAGCGCGTCCAGGACGGTCACCTGGGTATCCGGGCGCGTGGCCACGGTCTGCTGGACGAAATTCGCGCCGATGAAGCCGGCTCCGCCGGTTACGAGCACTCGCACCGGGCCAACGATACGTGCTCACCGAACGCTCGAGTGACCCGAGTACGCAGCAAATGTGATTTCTACCACTATATGACACAAGAGGTTTAAGACCTGGGGTCGGGTTTTCAGAGAAACGCATGGTCAATGCTCAGGTTTCCAGCGCCGCACCGCGATTGGGGTATCGGCGGTGAACGGATTTTGAAGCAACCGACACAGCCGGTTCATCCCGCGTTAGCTACCGCGGCTTTTGATCTACCCGTCCCCCTCCGAAAGTCCAACATCGAGGTTCACCGAAAAATGCTGATGAGGAAATTCGCCGCCACCTCGGCGCTGCTGATCGCCGCCCTCGGCGTCACCGCAGGCACCGTGCACGCCCAGGCGCCCGAAGAGGTCGCACCGATCAACTACACCGCCGAAATCGTCGACGAATCCAAGGCCGTCATCACCACCGACGTCGGCTCCCTTGTGGTCGAAGACGGCGCTTTCAAGATCAAGGCCGCCAACGGCATGACTGTCGCGGGAACCCCGCTGTCGTTCCGCCTCGACGAGTTCGAACTCCCGATCGCGGCCGAGATCTCGGGCAACACGGCCGTGCTGACCCCGCAGCTCGACCCGGCCAAGGCCGTCTACAAGCCGGTCGCCCTGCCCTACGAGGACCAGGCCGAGTTCAAGACCGAATACGCCCGTGAGCAGGCCGCCTGGTCGCGCCTGACCTCCACCATCTCGATGGGCGCGACCATCGGCACCCTCGTCGGCGGCCTGAGCGGCGCTGCCATCGGCTGCATCGCCGGTGCCGCGGCCGGCCTGGTGGCCACCGGTGTCCTGCTCGCGCTGTTCGGCGCGGGTCCGATCGCCGGTTGCGCTGTCGGTGCCGCCGGTGTCGGTTTCCTCGGTGTCATCCTGGGTCAGATCTTCGTGACCGCCCCGGTCGCGATCGGCGCTGTCATCCAGTACTTCACCACCATCAACGCCCCCTTCACCCCGCCCGCCAAGTAGTCCGCGGGCCGCACGACGGCCGACGCCCCCGCCCGGAGCGATCCGGGCGGGGGCGTCTCGTGTGCTCAGGCGGTGCGGGCGTGCTGGGACTCGCCGAGCGCGCCGCGCACGAACTTGGCCACCCGGCCGAGCACCGACCTGCTCTCCGGCATGCCGGGCAGGATGCTCATGAACGCGTGCACCTGTCCGCGCCAGAGTTCCAGCGTCACCGGCACGCCCACCGCGGTGAGCCGGTGGGCCATCACCTCGCAGTCGTAACGCAGCACCTCGTCCTCGGCGGCGATGAGCAGCACCGGCGGCAGTCCGGCCAGGTCGGCGTCGACCGGCGACATCGGCGGATCGAGCGGACCGTCCGAACCGAGCCGCACGACGGCGGCCAAGCCCGACAGCGGGATGTAGGCGTCGCGGCGCGCGTTGACGTAGTTCTGCTTGGCCTCATGGTCGAGGTCGAGCAGCGGGCTCAGTCCAACCAGCGCCGCGGGCAGCGGCAGTCCGATCTCCCGCGCGCGCAGCGCGCTCGCGAAGGTGAGGTAGCCGCCCGCCGAATCGCCGGCGAAGGTGATCCTGGCCGGGTGGGCGCCGTGGCGAAGCAACCAGCGGTAGGCGAGCACGCAATCGTCGATGGCCGCGCCGATCGAGCGGCCCGGCAGCTGCCGATATTCGACATTGAGCACGGCCAGCCCGGTCCGGCGCGCGATCCCGGCGACGATCGCGCGGTGCGACTGCAGCCCGCCGACGGCGAAGCCACCGCCGTGCATGTACAGCACGGCACCGTGGCGCAGCGCGCGCGATCCGCCTGCAGGCCGCACCATCTCCATCTTGAAGCCGTCCATGGTGATCTGCTCGCGCTCGATACCGTGCGGTTCCGGCCGCAGCCGGGACAGCAGATCGACGGCGACGGCGCCGACCGGAATGGTGGTCCGGTTGATCGGCACTGTCCGCAGCAACGGCCCGATCACCCCGATACACGCGCCCATCAGCACCCGCGAGGCGGTGCTCGTTCGCCCAGAGTTGACGATGATGCCCTGATCAGGCCGGTCCACAGCCTTCTTCACCGCCACGGCCGGGGTGATCGCACCCACGACGCCGGGTCCGGGGATCTTCGATGCTCCCATCGCGCACCTACCTCACACTGGTGCGTCGACCCCGAAACCGGCACAGCTCGCCCGGCTCCGATGTCGGCGCTGACATCTAAATCGGTGATGTTTCACACATCGGCGTTCACCTAATCAGACAAACACCATGCCTGTAGGTGTTATCGCCCGACACACCAGAACCCGAAACCTCCGTGATCATTTCGTCGACGTGTCGGAACCTCCCCGACTCCGTGGCGGGGGAAGCTGGCAGACTTCCCCCATGCGCGGAATCATCCTGGCGGGCGGCACCGGTTCGCGGCTGCACCCCATCACGCGCGGGGTGAGCAAGCAGCTCGTCCCGGTTTACGACAAGCCCATGGTCTACTACCCGTTGTCCACCCTCATGTTGGCAGGGATCGACGACATTCTCGTGATCACCACGCCGGAGGACGCCGCCGCGTTCGGCAGGCTGCTCGGCGACGGCAGCCAGTTCGGCATCTCGATCAGCTACGTGGTGCAACCGGAACCCGACGGCCTCGCGCGCGCCTTCGTACTCGGCGCCGACCACATCGGTACCGAACCCGCCGCGCTGGTGCTCGGCGACAACATCTTCCACGGGCCGGGGCTCGGGTCGAGCCTGGAACGCTTCCACGACGTCGACGGCGGCGCCGTGTTCGCCTACTGGGTCAGCGACCCGACCGCCTACGGCGTTGTCGAATTCGAGCAGGGCCGCGCGGTCTCCATCGAGGAGAAGCCGAAGGTGGCGCGCTCGAACTACGCGATCCCCGGCCTCTACTTCTACGACAACGACGTGGTGACGATCGCCCGCGAGCTGAAGCCGTCGGCGCGCGGCGAGTACGAGATCACCGACATCAACCGGGCCTATCTCGAACAGGGCAAGCTCAGCGTCGACGTGCTCGCCCGCGGCACCGCCTGGCTCGACACCGGCACCTTCGATTCGCTGCTCGACGCGGCCAACTACGTGCGCACGATCGAGGAGCGGCAGGGTCTCAAGATCGGTGTGCCGGAGGAGGTGGCCTGGCGGCGCGGGCTGATCAGCGACGACCAGCTGTGCGAGCTGGCCGAGCCGATGGTGCGTTCCGGTTACGGCCGCTACCTGCTCGAGCTGATCGCGCGCGGGAAAGACTGGTAGAGATGCGGTTTCGTGAACTGGCCATTCCGGGCGCGTGGGAGATGACCCCGCGACTACTCGGCGACGACCGCGGCGTGTTCTGCGAATCGTTCAAGGCCTCGGAGTTCGAGAAGGCCACCGGCCGCCCGTTCGACCTGCTCCAGGTGAACACCTCGGTCTCGGCGGCGGGCGTGCTGCGCGGTATCCACTACACCGACAACCCGCCCGGCCAGGCCAAATACGTCACCTGTGTGCGCGGCGCCTTCCTCGATGTGGTGGTCGACCTGCGCCCCGGTTCGCCTACCTACGGCCGCTGGGACAGCGTGCTGCTCGACGACGTGCACCGCCGCTCGGTGTTCCTTTCCGAGGGGCTCGGCCACGCCATTCTCTCGCTGGCCGACCACTCCACCGTCACCTACCTGTGCTCACTCGAGTACTCTCCCGAGTTCGACCACGACATGGACGCTTTCGATGCCAGGCTCGGGATCGAATGGCCGACCGTCGGCCGCGACGGCCGTCCGCTCACCTTCGTCCGCTCCGCCAAAGACGAGGCCGCGCCCGGATTTTCCTGATCCACGTGAAACGCTGGATGGCACCCACCCGCGAAAGGTGGTGCCATCCAGCGCTTTCCGCTCAGCCGACCGGTTCGAGCACCCTCTCCTCGGCCACCGGAGCCTGCGCACGCTGCTTGGTGCGCCGCGGCAGGAAGACCGTCAGGGCGACCAGCGCGCCGACGATGGTGACGCCCGCCGCGAACTCGAGGCCGGGTCGGTAGGTGTCGAGCATCTGCTGCGGCGTCGCGCCTGCGAGGTGCCCGCCGGAGGTGACGATGGCGGTGGTCACCGCAAGCACGATGGCCGCGCCGACCTGCATCGAGGTCTGCAGCACGCCGGCGGCGAGACCCTGTTCCTCATCGTCGATACCGCTGGTCGCCTGTACGTTGATGGCGGGGAAGCCGACCCAGCCGATGCCGATCAGCAGGATGGCGGGCAACAGCATGGTCAGGTAGTCGGGCGCGGTGTCGAGCCGCAGGAACAGCAGGTAGCCGACCGCCATCACGGACAGGGTGACAGCGATGACCGGACCGGTGCCGAAGCGATCGATCAGCTTGTCGGAGAAGAACGCCGACCCCACCACCATGATGCCGACCGGCAGCAGCGCCATGGCGAGCTTCAGCGGCGACCAGCCGAGCGAATCCTGCATGTACAGGGTGACGATGAACTGCCAGCTGAAGTAGGAGCCCGCGACCGCGATGATGGCCAGGCTGGCCCGCACCAGCGAGACCTTGCGCAGGATGCCGAGCCGGACCAGCGGATGCGCGACCCGCTGCTCGGTGAGCACGAACGCGGCGAACAGCGCGAGCACGCCGACGAACGAGCCGATCGTGCGTGCCGAGGCCCAGCCCACCTCCGGCGCGGTGACCACGGTGTAGACCAGCAGCAGCATGCCCGCGGTGGAGAGCACCGCGCCGAGCAGATCGTGTCCGCCCTCCTCTGCCTTGCCGTCCTTCGGCACCAGCACGAAGGCGGCGACCAGGGCGGCCAGTGCGATCGGGACAGGCAGCAGGAATGTCCAGCGCCAGCCGACGCCGGTCATCAGGCCGCCGAACAGCAGGCCCATGGAGTAGCCGCCCGCGCCGAACACGGTGTAGATGGACAGCGCCTTGTTGCGCGCCTTCCCCTCGGCGAAGGTCGTGGTGATGATCGACAGGCCGGTCGGCGCGGTGAACGCGGCGGCGAGGCCCTTGACGAAGCGGGTGACGATGAGCAGCGCCGGGTCGCTGACCAGGCCGCCGACCAGCGAGGCCACCGCGAAGACCGCGAGGGCGATGAGGAAGACCTTGCGGCGCCCGAGCAGGTCGGCGGTGCGGCCGCCGAGCAGCAGCAGGCCGCCGTAACCGAGGACGTAGCCGCTGACGAGCCACTGCAGAGTGGAGGTGGACATGTCGAGTTCGGCACCGATGGACGGCAGCGCGACGCCGATCATCGAGACGTCGAGCCCGTCGAGGAACAGGACGATGCACAGGGTGATCAGCATGCCCCAGAGCCGGGCTGACCATCTGGTCGGATCGGTCGCCTGATCTGCGGCCGAGAGCGTTGCTGGCGAAGTCATGCGAGGGACATTACATGCGCACGCATTAAATGCCAACACATAAATTTCCGTTGCATGAAACTCGGTGGACCACTAGGATGGGGCCATGTCGAACCCGGCCACCACAGCTCGGCGCAACGAAGCGCCCACCGAGCTGGTCGGCCAGTGGCGCGAACTGCTCGACCGGCACGCCGCCGTGAGCTGCGCACTGGAGAAGGCGCTTCAGCACGAGCACCGCATCGGGCTCAGCGAATTCGAGACCCTCGATCGCCTGGTCGACGCGGACTGCGAGAAGTACCGGATGACCGAACTGGCAGGCGATATCTACCTGAGCCAGAGCGCGCTGTCCCGTGCGGTGGCCAGGCTCGAACGCGACGGCCTCGTCGAACGCACCATGTGCACCAACGACCGTCGCGCCATCTTCGTCCGGGTAACGGAAAAGGGCAGGGTGGTCTACGACCGTGCCCTGCCCACGCACCGTTCGGTGCTCGCCAGCTCCTGGTAGCTACAGCGTTCCCGAGGCCGCCGCGCAGATATCGGTGAACGCGCCGCGATAGCGCTCGAATTCGGCCGGCTTGTCCAGGTACGCCGAGCCGGTGAGGCCTTCGACGTAGACCACCGGCGGCTCGGGGCGGTCGACCGACCCGTCGATCCCGAAGTCCAGGATCACGAACCGGCCAGAATCCAGGCCGGCGTGATAGCTGGTGTCACCCGGCAGCACCTGGATGCCGACGGTGTCGAGCTCGGCGAGTTCGCGCAGCCTGGCGCGCTGTCCGGCCAGCACTCGCTCGTCGCCGATGCGCCTGGTCAGCACCGCCTCGGCGAGCACGACCCGCAACCGCAGCGGTGATTCGGCGCGGGCGAGCAGCGCCTGCCTCGTCGCGCGGACCGCGAGCCTGCGTTCCAGCTCCTCCTCGGTGAGCTCGGGAACGGTCTGCTCGAGCAGCGCCCTGGCGTAGTCCTCGGTCTGCAACAGCGCCGGGACGACGCCGTCCTCGTAGATCGACAGCCCGGTGGCCGCCTCCTCCAACCCGATGTAGACCTCGAAGCCCTCCGGGATCACATCGCCATAGCTCGTCCACCAGCCCCTGGCCTTGGTCTCGCGAGCCAGCGCGGCCAGCGGCTCGACCAGTTCGGCAGGCGCGCCGTACACCTTGCACATCGCTTCGACGTCGAGACTGCGCAGCGACGTCTGCCCGGTCTCGATCCGCCAGATCTTCGCTTCCGACCACTCCAGTCGCGCCGCCGCGTTCCGCGTCGTCATCCGCGCCTGATTGCGCAGATCACGTAAGTGCCTGCCCAGCTGCCTGCGCGGCATGGTCGATCCGGTGACGCTCTGTGGTGAAGCCATACTTCCCCCCTGTATCCAACTCCGGTCTCCCCCATCTCAATTCGGAGACCGCCGTACACGGTCCGACCTCTCGCCGGATCTGCGTACGGATCATTTCACAATGAATCGGACATTGCGCACCACATACCGACATCCGGCACACTGTGGGCTACAGCACTACTTCTTCCGCCTGAACCGCCAGAACTGCACAGCGCGAACATCTTCGGAAAGCTGGTTCACCGGCTCGGCAACATCGGACAGCGCCTGGAACAGGCCGTCGGCCAGCTCGCTGATGTGCTCGACCCGCCCGGCCAGCCTGGCGGCGTTGTCGGCGAACTCGAGCATCAGCCGCACCGAGGCGGCGATGGTGAGCCCGAGCGGGACCGCGACCAGCGCGGCGAGCACGCCGAGCAGCGCCGATGCCTTCCACATCAGCACCGTCAGCGCGACCGGCACCCCGATGCCGAAGGAGACGACACCGAGGATGTAGGCGAGCGGCAGCAATGTCCTGGTCGCGGGCCTGCGGAACTGCACATCGAGCAGCGAGCGCAGGACCTCGGCGGCCCACTCCTTGGCCGAACCGGTGCTGCGGAACGGGTCGTCGAAGCCCGCGTCGCGCGGAATGTCCGAATCGTCCTCGAGGTTCGGGGCGACGCGCTTGGCGTCGGCCTCTTTCCAAGACAGCCAACGCGATTCGGCTTCGAACTCCTCGGGTTCCCCGTCCGGTGGCGGGGTGGCTCCCGGTGCTTCGGTCATGGCCCGAATCCTGCCGGGTTTGCGGCCGCTCGCCAAGCCCGATCCGGTCACAGCCTGCGATAGCGAAGGTTGCGGAAATGAGACCTAGGGAACAGTCACCAATATTTTTCGGGAACGGCGTAACGAGTCGGCCACCCCGAGCCGATACGACCCATGAACGCAGGAACGAAGCTCTTCGGGGAATGGAGAACACAGTGCGCACGACGTTTCCGACCACAACCACGGCCGCCGAGAAGGGCGCCGCAGCGCAGGAGTACGCCGCGCAGGGTTGGACGGTTGCCGAAACGGCCAATGGCCTGTGCCTGATCACCGACGAAAACGTCTCGGCGATCGAGGTCACCGGCGAGATGGCCGGTGCCGTCCGCCGCTTCCTGCGCGCCAACAACCTGTCCGGCCCCGTGATCGAGATCCCGGGCCCGCAGCGGCGCGATATCCACCTGGTCACCGGCGTCCGCAAGGCCGCCATGGCGATCGAGGCCATGCGCGAGGCTGGCGCCGTCGTCCACACCGACGGTGCCAGCATCCCGCTGCCCCCCACCCAGCTCGCCGCCGGGAGCGCCGCCTGGGGTGTCGCGCCCACCGAGGCCCGCTGGGTCCCGCCGGTCGTCGCCCTCGGTGCCGCCGTGCGCGCCGCCGCGAGCCGCAGCAAGCGGACCGCGCTCACCGTCGCCTGCTAGGGGAAACCCCAAGAACCGTCGCACCCGCGAACACGACGCCTCCCCGACGTCGTGTTCGCGGGTTTTCGGCGTTTCGCTTGACAGCACTCGGCCCCGGTCGGATTCCGACCGGGGCCGAGTCGCGTCGTGCTACTTCAGGCCGAGCGCGGCACTGCCGGCGTCGAGCAGGTCCCCGAGCGGGTTGTCCGCGGCGGCACCGACGGTGACCGTCTTGTCCAGCAGTTCCACCGCGGGTGTGTGGACGCTGCAGGTGTCGCCCTCGCCGACGTAGAGGTGGACCTGCACCCGATGCTCACCCGCCTCGACGTTCTCCAGCACCGCGGTGGGCTGCTCGTGCGTGAGGATGGTTCCCTGCAGCATCTCGTCCAGCATCACCGTGCCCGACCAGCAGGCGTCGTCGGTGTTCTGGATCGAGACGGTGATGGAGTCGGCCCCGGCCACCGCGTCGGCGGTGCGCGCCGCGGACGCGGTACCCGCGAACGCCGTGAGCGCGACGGTGGCGAGTGCGGTAACCCCGGTCGCGAGCTTGAAAGTGCGCATTGTTCCCTTCCCGTAGTCCCCCTCGGTGGATCGTAGGTGGACCTGTCGGCCCGCTACATCACCCTTTCGGCGTAGCTTTGTCGCATTTCGCGCCCGGCGAACACGGGTGCGGCGTAAGGATGGGGCATGGCTCCGCGAACGCTGCTACGCACCTGCCCGCTGTGTGAGGCCGTCTGCGGCCTCACCCTCACCCTCGACGACAACGATCGGGTACTCACGGTGCGCGGCGATCGCGACGACCCGTTCAGCAAGGGCTTCCTGTGCCCGAAGGGCGCCAGCTTCGGCAAGCTCGACGACGACCCCGACCTGGTCACCACCCCGCTCATTCGCGACGGCGCGGAATTCCGGCCCGCGAGCTGGGACGAGGCGTTCGCGCGGATCGCGACCGGATTCGCCGAGGTCACCGCGGCGCACGGCAGCGGAGCCCGCGCGATCTACCTCGGCAATCCCAACGCGCACACCGTCGCGGGGGCGCTCTACCTGCCCGCACTGATCCGCGCGCTGAGCACCAAGCACATCTACTCGGCCAGCACCGCTGACCAGATGCCGAAGCAGGTCGCGGCGGGGCTGATGTTCGGCGACCCGCTGACGGTGCCGGTCCCCGATCTTGATCGCACCGATTTCCTGCTGATGCTCGGCGCCAACCCGCTCGAATCCAACGGATCGCTGTGCACGGCGCCCGACTTCCCCGGCAGGCTGAAGGCGCTGCGCGCGCGTGGCGGCAGGCTGGTCGTCGTCGATCCGCGGGCGACACGCACCGCGGCACTCGCCGACGAGCACCTGTTCATCCGCCCCGGCACCGACGCCTACCTGCTGTTCGCGATCGTGCATACCCTCTTCGCCGAGGGACTGACAGCGGTGCGCCTCGATGTCGCCGGGCTCGACGAGCTCCGCGCCGCCGCCGCGGAGTACACCCCGGCTGCGGTGGCGGGACGCACCGGCATCGCGGCCGAGACCATTCGCACGCTGGCCCGCGAGCTGGCCGCGGCGCCGACCGCCGCCGTCTACGCCCGCATCGGCACCTGCACCGCCGAGTTCGGCACCGTCACCCAGTGGCTCGTCGACGCGATCAACGCGCTCACCGGCAATCTCGACCGGCCAGGCGGCGCCATGTTCGCCACCGCGGCCGCAGGCGGTATCGCGCGCACCCGGCCGTTCCGGCCCGGCCGGTGGACGAGCCGAGTGCGCGGCCTGCCGGAAATGATGGGTGAGCTCCCGCTGGCCACCCTCGCCGACGAGATCGAAACGCCAGGTGCGGGACAGATCAGGGCACTGGTCACGGTGGCGGGCAATCCGGTGCTCTCCGCGCCGAGCGGTGCCAGGCTGGACAAGGGGCTGGCCGGACTGGACTTCATGGTCAGTGTCGACCGGTATGTCAACGAGACCACCCGCCACGCGACGGTGATCCTGCCGCCACCACGCTCGGTGCAGTCACCGCACTACGACTTCGCGCTGCTGCAGTTCGCCGTGCGCAACTACGCGCGGTACTCACCGCCGCTGGTTCCGCTGGACGGGCGGCCGTCGGAGTCGGCGGTCATCGCCAGGCTGGCCGCCGCCGTCAGCGGGCAGCCACACGACGGCACCGGCGCGGCGAGCCCGATCGCCATGGTCGACGAGCTGGTCATCGCAGGCATGCTGCACAAGGCCGGAATGAGCGAGCGGCGCGCGGAGCTCGACGGCACCGACACCACCGAGCAGCGCATCGATCTGATGCTCAAGCTCGGCCCGTACGGCGCGTGGAACGGCGGCGAGCTGAGCCTGCGTACCCTGCTGAACAATCCGCACGGCATCGACCTCGGCCCGCTGCGACCCCGGCTGCCAGGAGTGCTGCGCACCGCGTCCGGGCTCGTCGAGCTGGCACCGGCGCAACTGCTCGCCGACCTACCGCGGCTGCGGGCCGGACTCGCGGCCGACGCACCGGAGCTGGTGCTGATCGGGCGCAGGCAGTTGCGCTCCAACAACAGCTGGATGCACAACATCGCCGGCCTCGTCGGCGGCTCCAATCGGTGCACCCTGCAGGTCCATCCCGACGACGCGAGCAGGCTAGGGCTCGGCGAGCTGGCCGAGATCAGTTCGGCGGCCGGATCGCTCACGGTGCGGGTGGAACAGACGCCGGAGATCATGCCGGGCGTGGTGAGCCTGCCGCACGGCTGGGGCCACAGCTCGAGCACCACCCAGACGGTTGCCAGCGCGAACGCGGGCGTGAACGCCAATGTGCTCACCGATGATTCGGTGGTCGACGCGGTCTCGGGAACGGCCGTGTTCAACGGAGTTCCGGTAACGGTAGTTCCAGCCTGATCAGTCCACATCCGGGAACCGCCGCGCAAACCGCACTTTCGTACCATTCGCAGGAATGGACTCGCCCCACGATCACACCCGGTCCCCTAAACTGAGTGAGATTGCGGTCACAAGCGGGGGTTTCAAGGCGCTGATCCGCATCACCCGGTTCGGCTAGCAGAGGGAGCCCCGATGCCCACAGGACAAGTCGGCAGCGACGGAGAGCACGAGCTACAGCACACGTTGGGCACCACGGAACGGGCCGAGCGCTTCTACGACGACCAGGTCATCGACTATCTGAACCCTACGATGGCCGAATTCGTCGCCAGGATGGACATGGCGTTCATCTCCACCGCGGACGCACACGGCGAATGCGATGCCAGCTTCCGCGCAGGTACCCCTGGGTTCCTGCATGTCATCGACGAACGCACGATTGCGTACCCCGAGTACCGAGGTAACGGAGTAATGGCCAGCCTCGGCAACATCCTCGAGAACCCGCATGTCGGGATCCTGCTCATCGACTTCGTCCGCGACCTGATCGGGCTGCACATCAACGGGAAAGCCCGGATGGTCGCCGACAGTGAGCTGCGCGATGTCGTCGCGGATCTGCCGCCCGCGGGCCGTGGGCGAACCTCGCAGGTGTGGGTCGTCGTCGATGTCGAGGAGGCCTACATCCACTGCCGCAAGCACATTCCGCAGATGGTTCCGGTCGAGCGGGATCGGCGCGAGTGGGGCACCGACAACGTGCGGGCGAAGGGCGGCGACTACTTCGGCGTCAAAGCGGGGAAACAGCCTGCCCCTGCCGCGGCGGCGAGCTGACTACTTGATCTTGAAGATCACCGCACGCTGCACGACGAAGTTGATCACGGTGGCGGTGCCCTGCGCGACGACGAACGCCAGCGGCTGCCGCCACCACTGGTCGGCGAGCGCGTAGAACATCAGCGCGTAGATCCCCACCTGCACGGCGAAGGTCACCGCGTACAGCGCGATCACCGCGATGAATCTGGCCCTGCTCGGCTCGGCCTTGAACGTCCAGCGCCGGTTGATCAGGTACGCGGTGGTGGTGCCGGCGACGAAGCTGATCACCTTCGACAGGATCTCCGGCACCCCGAGCAGGTTCGAGAGCACCGTGAGCAGGCCGAAGTCGACGATCGCGGAGAATCCGCCGGTCAGCGTGAACCGCACGATCTGCGTCTTCAGATCTACGTCGGTTCCACCCGGCTCGTCGACCAGCGGAATCTCGGCGGGAAGCGGCAGATGCGGTTGGGCTTGCACGTGAGGAAGACTACGAGACCGATCGCGGGTCCCGCCATGCATGTAGCCTACTGAGCGATGTCCGAGAACATTCCGACCGCCACCGGCGAGGCGTTTGCGCTGCCTACGCGCACCCGCAAGCTCACCGGTTGGGGTCGCACCGCACCCACCTCCGCCGAAGTGCTCTCGACCAGCGATCCCGAAGCGATCGCCAAGGCCGTGCGCATGGTCGCCGAGGACAACGACTCCAAGCCGGCGCACCTGCGACGCGGCGTGATCGCGCGCGGCCTCGGCCGTTCCTACGGCGACAACTCGCAGAACGCGGGCGGCCTCGTCGTCGACATGCCAGCGCTCAACCGGATCCACCGCATCGACGCGGCGACCCGCATGGTCGACGTCGACGGCGGTGTCGATCTGGATCAGCTGATGAAGGCGGCGCTGCCGTTCGGCCTCTGGGTTCCGGTGCTACCCGGTACGCGGCAGGTCACCATCGGTGGCGCCATCGGCTCCGATATCCACGGCAAGAACCACCACAGCGCCGGCAGCTTCGGCAACCATGTGCGGTCGATGGACCTGCTCACCGCCGACGGCGTCGTGCGCACCATCACCGCCGACTCCGATCCCGAGCTGTTCTGGGCGACCATCGGCGGCTGCGGTCTGACCGGCATCATCCTGCGGGCCACCATCGAGATGACGCCAACCGAGACGGCGTACTTCATCGCCGACGGTGACGTCACCGCCACCCTCGACGAGACCATCGCCTTCCACAGCGACGGCTCCGAAGACCGCTACGAATACAGCTCGGCCTGGTTCGACGCCATCAGCCCGCTGCCCAAGCTCGGCCGCGCCGCGATCTCGCGCGGCAACCTGGCCAAGCTCGACGAGCTGCCGAAGAAGCTGCAGAAGGACCCGCTGCGGTTCAACGGCAAGACCTTCTTCACGCTGCCCGACATCTTCCCGAACGGGCTGGCCAACAAGTACACCTTCACTCCGATCGGTGAGCTCTGGTACCGCAAATCGGGCACCTACCGCGGCAAGGCGCAGAGCCTGACCGCCTTCTACCACCCGCTCGACATGATGGGTGAATGGAACCGCGGCTACGGCTCCAACGGCTTCCTGCAGTATCAGTTCGTCGTGCCGCCGGAGGCCGTCGAGGAATTCAAGCGGATCATCGTCGACATCCAGGGCTCGGGCTTCTACTCGTTCCTGAATGTGTTCAAGCTGTTCGGCCCGGGAAATCAGGCTCCGTTGAGCTTCCCGATGGAGGGCTGGAACATCTGCGTCGACTTCCCCATCGCACCCGGGCTCAACGAGTTCGTCACCGAACTCGACAAGCGAGTGCTGGAATTCGGCGGCAGGCTCTACACGGCCAAGGATTCGCGCACCAGCGCGGCCACCTTCCACCAGATGTACCCCCGGATCGACGAGTGGATCAAGATCCGCCGCAGCGTCGACCCGACCGGCGTTTTCATGTCCGATATGGCCAGGAGGCTGGAGCTCCAGTGATCAACGCAGTTGGCAACCCGCAGACCGTTCTGCTGTTCGGCGGCACCTCCGAGATCGGGCTGGCGATCTGCGCCGAGTACCTGGCCAAGAGCCCGGCCCGGATCGTGCTGGCCAATCTGCCCGGCGATCCGCTGCTCGAGGGCGCTGTCGCGAAGCTGAAGGCGGCGGGCGCGACCGCGGTCGACGTGATCGACTTCGACGCGCTCGACACCGAGTCGCACCCGAAGGTGGTCGAGGCCGCGTTCGCCGCCGGTGACATCGACGTCGCGATCGTGGCGTTCGGTGTGCTCGGTGACGCCGAGGAGTTGTGGCAGAACCAGCGCAAGGCCGTCGCGACGGTCGGCATCAACTACACCGCCGGTGTTTCGGTCGGCGTGCTGGTCGGCGAGAAGTTCAAGGCGCAGGGGCACGGCCGGTTCATCGTGATGTCCTCGGTGGCCGGTGAGCGGGTGCGCCGCTCCAACTTCGTCTACGGCTCGACCAAGGCCGGGCTCGACGGTTTCTACCTCGGTCTCGGCGAGGCGCTGCGCCCCTACGGCCCGCGCGTCACCGTGGTGCGGCCGATGCAGGTGCGCACCTCGGCGACCAAGGCGCACTGGGAGGCGACCGGCAGCAGCGAGGCCCCGCTCACCGTCGATCCCGAGGATGTGGCCCGGCTCGCCGTCGCCGCCTCGCAGAAGGGCACCGAGATCGTGTGGGCGCCCGGCGAGGCCCGCTTCCTGATGTCGGCGCTGCGCCACGTGCCGCGCCCGATCTTCCGCAAGCTGCCCATCTAGGCACCACCCCGCTCCAAATCACTGCCGCACCGTCACTAACGGTGCGGCAGTTTCGTTTACCGAGGGAGTGGTCTGCTATGTACAATTTGGAGACAGATGTTGGCCCGATTATGTACAGGAGCGCTGACATGTCCCTGACACACATCGACATCGATGACGAGGCGCTGGAAACCGCCAAGCGCTTGGGTGGCCACCGCACCAAGACAGCCGCGGTCGCTGCCGCGCTCCAGGAGTACAACGAACGGCTTACCCTGGACGTTGCCTACGACGAATTGTTCGAGCTGGCCAAGAGCATGGACCTGGAGGGCGCCGAGGCTGCCCGCCGGGCCGAAAAGGCGGCGCGCCGCCGATGACGGGCTACCTGATCGACTCATCGGCAATGTGGCGAATTCTCCGGTCCGACGAGCTCCGCGAGACGTGGCGCCAACCGACCACGTACAAGATGATCCGTTCCTGCTATCCCCAGCGGGCCGAGTTCTTGAGTTCGTCACGCAACATGGCTGAGTTCTCCCGCCTCGCATCGCGGTTCGAGCAGCTGTACCGCGAAATCTCGGTGCCGAAGTCAGCTGGCAGCTGGATCGGGACCTTCCAGCATCGCGCTGCGCAAGGCGGCTGCGTGAGCGCGTTCTCGGCCGTCGACCTGCTGATCTGCGCGACAGCCGGTTACCACGACCTCATCATCGTGCACGACGACAAGGACTTCGTCACCGCGACGAGGTTCGCTACCGAGCTGCGGGAAATCAACGTTCACGACGGGCCGCTGAATCTCGGCGTCTGAGTGCGATCCGCAGGTACCGATGCCGTCGATGCGCACGACCCAGGCCATCGACGGCACCTCGCAGGCCGTCGGCGAACCGCGAACCAGCGGAGACCAGTGGCCGGTTGCCAATCCGGTTGGCAGCGCGCGCTCCACTAGGCTGACGCCGACCGTGGGAGCACAGTGGAGCCGGAGGATTGCGCGCCGATGACGACCAATGATGACGTGCGGCCGGGGCGCAGGATCGCGGTGGGGGTTGGCGAGGGCGCCGCTGCGGCGGTGGTCGCCCTGGTCGTGGCGGCGGTCGGGCTGTTCGCGTTCTCGGTGGTGCAGTGGCCCGCGTTCAATTCCTCAAATGTCACCCGTGCGCTCACCACGGTGGGGCAGGTCGTCGCGGTGGCGCTGCTTGTGGTGGCGGTGCTGCTGATCCGGCTCGGCAAGTGGCCGCTGGTCGCCAAACTTGCTTCCTGGATCGGCATTTCGAGCTTTGTCACCGTCACGCTCGGCATGCCGCTTGCGGCGACCAAGCTGTATCTCTTCGGGGTCTCGGTGGATCAGGAGTTCCGCACCGAGTATCTGACGCGACTCACCGACAGCCCGGCGCTGCGCGATATGACCTACGTGGATCTGCCGCCGTTCTATCCGGCCGGCTGGTTCTGGATCGGCGGCCGGGTCGGTGATCTGCTCGGCATGGCGGGCTGGGAGGTGTTCAAGCCGTACGCGATCGCGATGCTGGCGATCGCGGCGGCGATAGCGCTGGTGTTGTGGACCCAGCTGGTGCGCGCCGATCTCGCGGTGGGCGCGGCGGCGGCGGTGACCGCGATGACGGTGGCCTACGCCTCACCAGAGGCCTACGGCGCGGTGCTGGTGGTGTTCATTCCGCCGGTGCTGATCCTGGCCTGGGGCGCGCTGCACCGGACATCGGGCGGCTGGGGCGCGGTGCTCGGCACCGGCCTGTTCCTCGGCGTCGCCGCCTGCTTCTACACCCTGTATCTGGCGATCGCGGCGTTCACGGTGGTGCTGATGGCGGTGGTGGCCGCCGGTGTCGCGGTGGCGCGGCGACGGGCCGAGCGCAAGCCGCGGGTGGGCAGGCCACGCGGCGACGAAGTGAGTGCGGCGCCGTGGCGGGCGGCGATCGCACCGCTGGTGAAGCTGGCCGTGATCGGCGCGATCGCCGGGGTGCTCGCGCTGGTGGTGTGGGCGCCGTATCTGCTGGAGATGCTCGCGGGCGCGAAGCTGCCGTCCGGCAACGCTTTCCACTATCTGCCGGAATCGGGGGCGGAGCTGGCGTTCCCGATGCTGGAGTTCTCGCTGCGCGGCGCGCTGTGCCTGCTCGGCGTGCTGTGGCTGGTGGTGCGCGCCGGTTCGTCGCGGCGGGCGCAGGCGCTGGGGATCGGCGTTGTCGCGGTCTATCTGTGGACGCTGCTGTCGATGGCGGTGACCGCGATCGGCACCACGCTGCTGTCGTTCCGGCTGGAGCCCGTACTGCTCGCCCTGCTCGCCGCCGCGGGAGTGTTCGGCTTCGTCGAAGGCGCGGGCATGGTGTATCGCGTTCTCAACGAGTCGGCGCCGGTGCGCACCGCGTCCACCGTGCTCGCGGTGCTCGGCGCGGTGGCCTACGCCCAGCACATCCCGACCGTGCTGACCCACGAGATCGACACCGCCTACACCGATACCGTGCCGACCACCGAGCCCGACGCCGACGGCACGTACGGTGAACGCGCCGACAAGCGCAAGCCGTCGGCGGTGGCCTACTACCATCCCGTCGACGAGGCGATCCTGGCCGAGACCGGCCGCCCGCGCGACGAAACCGTGGTGCTGACCGCTGACACCAGCTTCCTGTCCTTCTACCCCTACTTCGGTTTCCAGGCGCTCACCTCGCACTACGCGAACCCGCTCGCCGACTTCAAGGGCCGCGCCGACACCATCGCCGCGTGGAGCGAGGCCGAATCCTCCGGCGCCCTTCTCGACGCCATGGCCGAGTCGCCGTGGCGCGCCCCCGACGCCTTCCTGTTCCGCCGCGACGCCGACACCTACACCCTGCGCCTGGCCGAGGACGTCTACCCGAACGACCCCAACGTCAGGCGCTACACCGTCGCGTTCCCCCGGTCGCTGTTCACCGACCCGGCCTTCACCACCACCGACATCGGCCCGTTCACGTTGGTGACGGTTCGGCGCTGAGCGGCCGAGGGCAATACCCGCCGGTGCGACGGCGGTTCGGTGTCCGGACCGGCGTGGATCGTGTCCATTCCGTGCTGGATCGGTCTGTCCGCCGCGCTCGACCGCACTAGACTGACTCCTGCGGCACGGTCGCCGCCTGCGGTCTCGCACCGCGGCGGATGGCGCTGGAATCCTCGATCCTGCACGTGATGGGTCCTCGCCGGACCCGCTCCTGGCCAGGAGGACATATGTCCGATCCGTTGCACACCAGGGTGTGTCTCACCGGTTTGCACTGCCACTGCCCGAGTATCAGTTTCTTCGTCGTCCCCGAACCGCTGGTCCGCGGTGGGCAGGTGTTGCACCTGCTCGAGCAGGCGCCGGTGGGCGGGCGAAAACCGGAACCGACGCCCGACGACGCGCTGATCGAGCTGATCGAAGCGGTCCGCACGCCGCTGAGCACCCGCGGCCTCGCCCACCTCGAACGCGTCCCGTTCGCCGGTCCGCGGCACGATCCGCCGACGGCCCGCACGATCCTGCACGACCATTTGATCGAAGAACCGGAGCCATTCGGCCTCGATGTGGACGACCCGGCGGAGCTGCTCCGGTTGGACACCCTGCCCGAACATCGCATCGGCGCGCGCCGCATCGACGACTTCCAGGCGTTCTCGGTGCGTCAGGCGATGCTCGCGGTCTATCGGCACTTCGGGATCGACCAGGGTATTCCGCTGGTCTACCACGGTTTCGCCGACCCCGTCGATGGCTGGTTCGCGCTGCGCGCGTCCGCGGCCTGACCGCTATTCCATCGAGTGTTGTGTTGATCGACACCCGGTAGCTACTGGTGTGCGGGCGCGCGATGGACAACAATGTGACCGGTCAGTGTCAACAAACCGCACGGTTCGTGTCGCGGGGCGAGTACGCTGCGAAATGTTGCAAGTTCGGCCGACCGAAATCAGTTTTGGTAAGTGCTGATCGGTACGGATGCAGAGGTATAGCTATGACGCTCAGCAGACCGGAGCGAATCGATCTCCTGCTGACACGACCGCATCGTCAGGATCGGGAACCAGCCAAGCGCGAGCAGCTGAACTCCGTCAGCGCGATCGAGCAGACTGTCGTCGACGCCGCCATCACGATGCTGGCCCCCGGCCAGAAGTTCGCGCTCCTGTGGTCACTCCAGGTCGGTGGGAACACCGTGGCCGGTGTGCAGGTGAAGGAGCGCGACGGGACCGTCACCAATCTGGTGCCGCCCACCGAGGTGCTCGAATATCTGAGCGACCACAAGCGGCTGTCCTACGACCCGGCCGTCGGCGCCTGGCTGAGCGCGGAGATCTTCATCGCCGGGCCGACCCGCTACAAGGCGACCTTCTCCACGAGCAGCGTCGCGGACTGGATGCCGGAGGTCTCGGTCGACGAGCTGCGCGCCGAGTTCGTCGCCTACCCCAGGCCCGCCGCCGAGATCCCCGACTGGGCCAAGGCCCAGCTCGACTGGACCACCAGGATGACCGGCTAGATCCAGCCCCCATCGGGGGATCTGCTTTAGCATCAACCCCCGTGCTGCGATCCGACCGAGCGTTCACCCGATACCGCCTGATCGCCCTCGTCTGTGGGCTGCTCGGGTTCGTGCTCGCCCTGCTGACCCCGCTGCTTCCGGTGCGCCAGGATCACGCGAGCCTGGACTGGCCGCAGACGGGCGCGACCAGTGTCGAGGCGCCGCTGGTGTCGTATGTACCGCAGCGGCTCGACGCCGAACTGCCGTGCACGATGCTGGTGGGGCTGCCGGAGACGGGGACGACCACCCTGGTGAGCACGATCCCGGCCGCGTCGGGCCAGGGCGCGAAGGGGCTGACGGTGTCGGTGCGCGACGGCGTGCTCGGCGTGCAGGCCCGTGATGTGCCGATGCTGGCGGCGCCGGTCACCGAGATCGCCGGCTGCGAGCGGATCGCCATCACCTCGACCGTCGAGGCGACCACCGTCGAGTTCGCTGGGGTGACGCGCGAGGACGGCAGCCCGTTCCGCAATACCGTCACCGTCGACAAGCGGCCGCAGATCGTCGGCGTCTTCACCGACCTCGACGAGGCCGCCATCGCGGGCGCGCGGCTGCACGCCGACATCGACTCGCGCTTCACCTCCACTCCGACGACGCTGAAACTGGTGACGATGATCGTCGCCGCGGTCGCCACCGTGCTCGCGCTGATCGCGCTGCACCTGCTCGACACCAGCGACGGCCGTCGCGCCCGCCGCGTCCTGCCGCGGCACTGGTGGCGGGTCACCCCGACCGACGGCGTGGTGGTCGGCACGCTGCTGGTCTGGCATGTGATCGGCGCCAACACCTCCGACGACGGCTACATCCTGAACATGGCCCGCGCGTCCGGCCCGTCCGGCTACATGGCCAACTACTACCGCTGGTTCGGGGTGCCGGAGGCGCCGTTCGGCTGGTCCTACGAGGTACTGGCCTGGATGACAACGATTTCCGACGCCAGCCCGTGGATGCGGCTGCCCGCCCTGCTGGCCGGGCTGGCCTGCTGGGCGATGATCAGCCGCGAAGTGCTGCCCCGACTCGGTGCCAGGGTGCGCCGCGACAAGGTGGCGCTGTGGACCGGCGGCCTGGTGTTTCTCGCCTTCTGGCTGCCCTACGACAACGGCCTTCGCCCCGAACCGCTGATCGCGGCGGGCGCGTTGCTCACCTGGTGCCTGATCGAACGCGCCATCGCCACCGCCCGGCTGCTGCCTGCCGCGCTGGCGATTCTGGTCGCCGCGTTCTCGCTCGCCGCGGGTCCGACCGGCCTGATCTGCATCGCCGCGCTCATCGCGGGCGCGCGGCCGGTGCTCGTGCTCATCGTCAAGCGGGCCCAGGGCGTGCTGCCGCGCCGGGTCACCGCCGGCGAGTCGGCGGCACCCGCCGACGCGTCGACCAGTGTCGCCGACGCCGCCGACAAGCGGCTGTCACCGGGCAACAAGGTCTTGCGCTACGCGGCCCTGCTCGCGCCGGGGATCGCCGCGGGCACCATCGTGCTGATCGTGGTCTTCGCCGATCAGACGCTGGCCACCGTCATGGAGGCGACCAGGGTGCGCACCCTGGTCGGGCCCAATGTCGCCTGGTTCGACGAGCGCACCCGCTGGGATTCGCTGTTCATGCTCTCCCCCGACGGGTCGCTGGCCCGGCGCTTCGGCGTGCTCGTGCTGCTGCTGTGCCTGCTCGTGTGCATCCTGCAGGTGTTGCGCAAGGGCCGTATCCCCGGCACCTCGCGCGGGCCGTCGGTGCGTATTCTCGGCATCGTCTTCGGTGCGCTGCTGCTGATGATGTGGACGCCGACCAAGTGGACCCACCACTTCGGCGTGTACGCCGGGCTCGCCGGTTCGCTGGCGGCGCTGGCCGCGGTCGCGGTGGGCGTCAACGGGATTCGCGCGCCGCGCAATCGCGCGCTGTTCGCCGCGGCGGTGCTGTTCCTGCTCGCGCTCACCTTCACCGGATCCAACGGCTGGTGGTACGTCTCCAGTTACGGCGTGCCGTTCTGGGACAAGGCGCCGATGGTGGCGGGCAAGGGCGTCTCGACGATATTCCTCGGGCTGGCGGGTCTCGCGCTGCTCGTCGCGCTGTATTTCCATCTGCGCGCGCCCTATCGCGGCGCGACGGCACCCTCGCGGTTCGATCGGTTCGCGACCATGCCGCTGACCATCGCGGCCGCGCTGCTCGTGCTGTTCGAGGTGGCGTCGATGGCCAAGGGCGCGATCAGCCAGTACCCGGCGTATTCGATCGCCACGTCGAATATCCGGTCGCTGCAAGGCGATACCTGTGGCCTCGCCAACGACGTGCTGGTCGAGACGAACACCGCCGACTCACTGCTCACCCCGTACACCGGCGACCCCGCCGACGGGCTGAGTGCCGAATCCACCGGCTTCACTCCCGATGGTGTCGCCACCGACCTCACCGCCGACGCCGACGAGACCGTGGTCGGCGGCGCCAACTCGGTGGACAACGATTCCGCCAACAAGACCACCGACACCACCGGTGCGGGCACCGGCGGCGGCACCACCGCGGAGCCGGGCGTCAACGGCAGCACCGTCGCGCTGCCCTTCGGCCTCGACCCAGCCCGCACCCCGGTGCTCGGCTCGTACCAGACCGGCGTGCAGCAGCAGGCGAAGCTCACCTCGCAGTGGTACCGAGCCGACCTCGACGGCGTGCGCGAGGACCCGGCCTATCAGGCGCTGGTGATCACCGCGGCGGGCCGCATCCGCTATGTCGACAACGACGGGGTGGCGCACTACGGCCAGGAGCTGCGCCTGGAGTACGGCGTGCGCGACGTGGACGGCGCGGTGACGACCACCGGGTCGCTCGTCCCGCTCGATATCGGCCCTTCGCCCTCGTGGCGCAACCTGCGGGTGCCGCTGGACCAGCTGCCTGCCGGGGTGAACGCGGTGCGACTGGTCGCGGTGGACAACGACATCACCGGGCGGCAGTGGCTCGCGATCACACCGCCGCGCCTGCCGCGGCTGGCCACCCTCGACTCCGTCGTCGGGCGGACCGATCCGGTGCTGCTCGACTGGCATGTCGGCCTTGCCTTCCCGTGCCAGCGTCCGTTCGACCACCACGACGGCGTCGCCGAGGCACCGGCCTGGCGGATCCTGCCCGATCGGGTCGGCTCCGACGCCGCCAACGCCTGGCAGGACGATATCGGCGGCGGTCCGCTCGGCTGGACCGAACTGCTGCTGCGCGCGGAGACCGTGCCGACCTATCTCGATCAGGATCTCGGCCGGGACTGGGGCGCGCTCGAGCGGTTCACGCCCTATCAGCCCGCACCGCCCGCCGAGATCTCGGTGGACGTGGTGACCCGGTCGGGGCGGGCCGAGGATCCGCCGATCCGGGCGCAGTAGGGAGTGCGCGGGGTGCGAGAGCCACGTCACAATCGACTGTGCGTGTGAGTTTGGCGGCGTAAGGGCAGCGGGCGGGCACTTGCGCATGTGCGGCGCGAAAATCCTAGCGCCCCATACCGTTTCGCGTGCGTGAATCACCTGTAAAAGGGCGGCGAATGCCACTGCGCCGCCTGGTTTGAGCACGTACCCTGTTGGGTATGACAGGAGCCTTCGATGACATGGATCTGGGAGATCTCGTCGAGCTGCTCAGCGATGACGAGAAAAAGGAACTACGACCGGCCGTGATGCGGGTGCTGGACAGACTGCCTTCGCAAGAGGTATTACGCCGCGACCTCAACCGTCGCATGCTCAACGTCTGAGCTCCTGCACCGACAAAACGGCCGAAGGCGCGGACCCACCGGGTGGGTCCGCGCCTTCATTACTGTCAGCGGGTCAGAACACTCGCAGCGGACCGGGCGACCACAGGCCGTTGCGTGTGGCGGTGCCGGTCTCGAGCTGAGCGGGCTCGGCCCGCATGTGCTGGTCGTAGCGCTCGAGCGAACCCCAGTCGCGGGCCCAGTCGTCCTTCAGGTAGGTCGGGATGGTCACCCGGTGCGCCAGCATCTGCGCGAAGCCGAGCGGGCCACCGAACTCCTGGGCCTGCCAGGTATCGGTCGAGGAGATCGCCAGCGGCCGGTCGGGCAGGATGCGGTAGTTCGGCACCTCGGCGACACCGTTCTCGTGCGAGAACGGGCGCTGGCACGGGAACTGCAGGCCGACGGCCCAGTCGAGCAGCACCGGCTGGTCGCGGCCGATGTAGTCGTCGAGGGTCGAAAGCCTCGGCACCCGCGGCGGGGTGAACGCCAGCCACTGGTCGCCGATCAGGATCGGGTCGTTGGCCAGGATGCGGACCGCGTTCGCCTCGGCGGGCAGGTCGGCCAGCGGGACACGCAGGTTGCGCCAAGACGGGAACGGGCCGATATCGCGCGGCAGGTAGCTGCCGAGCGCGGTGACGCTGCCGTCCGGGTTGCGGGTGCCGTACTCCACCAGCAGCGACTGACCGTACTGGTCGACGCCGCTGTCGTCCTTGGAGGCGATCCGGCCCGCGGCCGAGATCACCACCAGCGGTGCGTCGTCGGACCGGTCGGGCAGGCCGTACCAGGCCGACTCCAGGTGGGCTGGCTGCTGCACGCCCTCCTGGTAGGAGCCGAGCACCGGGGTCAGCGCCGGATCGAGCCCGAACGGCAGCGCCGCGGTCGACCCGTTGACACCGCGCGCGCCCTCGCCACCGCCGGTGCCCGCGCTCTCACCCTCGGCGAAGGCGGCGCCGACCGACTGGTTGCTGGTGTTGCCGGTACCCGGCTTCACCTCGACCGCGTCGGCCGACAGGTCACCCGGCACGCCGTTGGGTGTGAAGCCGACCGCGCCGATACCCGCCAGCGGATCGGCCGGATTGTCGAACGGCCGCGCCGGGTCGACGATCGGTTCGAGCCTGCCGCCGTTCGGATCGGACTCGACCAGCACTTCCCTGGCCAGCCCACAGGAGTTGCCACCGAGGGCGTTGATGTTCGAGCGGGCCAGCGAGTATGCCGGGTACTGCTGCACGGCGCCCTTGACCAGCGAGAGCACTTCGAACAGCACCATCAGCCCGACCACGACGGTGAGCGGGATGGCGGCGAACTTGCGGATCCGCCTGCCCCGCTTGGTCTGTGCCGACGGCACCGGCTTGACGTAGTCCTCGCGCAGCGCGTACCAGCCGACCAGCGCGAGTGCCAGGCCGAACAGGACCAGCATCGCGGTGTTGGAGTTGATGCCGCCGAGGGTGATCGTCTTGTCGAACCACGGCACGCCGTAGCTGGACACATACCAGTAGCCGTTGATACCCGAGAACGACAGCGCCAGCACGAACAGCAGTCCGGCGAGGAAGATGGCCCGGTTCTTGCGCGACCGCAGCGCACTCGCCGAGACGACCACGGCCGTCACCGCCGCCAGCGAACCGGCGATACCCGCGTACGCGCCGAAGTGGTGGGTCCACTTCGTCGGGTTGAACATCATGAAGAAGATCGTGCCGAAGACGATCCCCATCAACCGCCAGGTCGGCCCGGAAGCGACGCCGGGCACCTGGCGGCGGCGCAGCAGCACCAGCAGCGTGGTGAACAGGCACAGCAGCATCATCAGGAAGGCGAAGCGCCGCGCCAGCGAGCCGTCGACGGTCTCGACGAACATGTAGTAGTAGCGCAGGTAGTCCTCGTACCAGGCCAGGTTCGGCCCGGTGGCCTGACGCACCCGGTTGGCTTCCTGGATGCCTGCGAAGGTCTGGTCGCCGTAGACGACAACGAGCACGAGCAGCCCGGCCGAGGCGATGGGCGCGAGCAGCGCGGCCGTGCCGAACTGCCGGTGCCTGCGCACCACGATCCGCACCAGCGGCCGGATGCCTGCCAGCAGCGCGGCCACACACATCAGCCCGGTCGGCGCCGCGGCCAGGGTGAACGCCGCGATCAGCACCGCTATCCCGGCGGGCAGCAGCCTGCCGGTGGCGATGGCGCGCTCGATCGAGACCCAGGTGAGCAGCGCGCCGAGCGCGACGATCGGCTCCGAGCGCAGGCCGTTGTCGAACGGCAGCCAGAACGCGAGGAACACCAGGCCGCCGGTCCACAGCGCCACCTGACTGCGCTTGACCGCGTTGCCGAGGCGGGGCACCACCTCGCGGCTGATGACCATCCAGCACAGGATCGCGCAGATCAGCGCGGGCACCCGCACCCACGGGCTGGCCGTGGAGATCTCGGCGAAGACCTGGATCACGTGGTAGTACCAGCCGAACGGCGCCTCCGGCACGCCGTACCAGCGGAAGTAGTTGGCCATATAGCCCGCTTCGGGGGCCACCCGCACCATCGACAGGATGTAGCCGTCGTCGGAGGTGTTGGCGCCGACGAAATGCCAGACCGACAGGGTGCCGATCACCGCGCCGTCGGCCCAGGTCGGCTTCAGCCAGTTCTTCGGCAGGAACCGGCGGTGCCCACGCCCGTCGCTGCCGTCGAGCTTGGCCAGCGCGGCCAGCGCGATGAGCGTGCACAGCACCGCGGCCACGATCGCGACCAGCTTGGCGATCGACGGGCTGGAGGAGAACCGCGAGTCGATCGTCGAGGTCAGCGAGAGACCAGCGGGAACCTCGCCCTCCAGACCGGAGAAGATGCCGACGATCTGCGGGCGCAGGTCGCCGTTGAGCTGCCCCTGCACCGGGACCCGCACGGTCTCCACCGCTCCCGGCTGTCCGGGGATCGGCCGCTCGATCTCCCTGGTCATGCCCTCGAACACGGCGGTCGTGCGCTCACGATCGGAGCTGATCACGATGGTCGAGCACTGATCCATCGCGGCGCGGTCGGCCGAGGCCACCACCGCGTTGCGGTCGACCACGTCGACCGAGGTGTCGGAGACCCGGACGAACATCGCCTCCAGCGCGGCCCGGTCGCCCTGCGGCGGCGCGGTGGCCAGCAGCATGCCGCCCTGTTCCGGCAGCGACGCGACCGCGGAGCAGGGGATGGTGGCGTTGAGGTCGATCGGCACCTGCGACATCAGCGGTGCCTGGAGGTTGCCGAGCTCGCCGTTCTGCGGCCAGTTCAGCTGCGCGGTCGTCTGGGTGACCGGCAGAAACGGCGTCGCCACCGCGAACAGGGCACCGAGGACTCCGGCCACGAGCGCGATCCATCGCGCGATCCGGAAGTCCTTTTCGGCGGCCACCGGCTCGGCGGGTGGTTTGGTGAGAACAGCAGTTGCGGCGTCTGGCACGGTTCGCCATCGTATCCGCACCTATGGCGTTGTGACGGGTCGCACGCCCTGCGATATGACGCGCCACGAATCCGTTGTGTGAAGTTCAAGCGTTTCATTAAGGATGCTGAGCCGCTCCGGCCGCCGGCGACCGGGACGGAACATCGCTACGCGACGATGCGAGTCCGCTATCGATCCAGGTCTCACCCGAGTGCATCCACACCGATGGGCCGCGACACAGAAGTTCCCCGATCCTACCAGCGCGCACGATGCGAATTACCAAAAAGCACGGTAACCGTTACGCAGGGTAACAGACCGGCATTCTAAATGAAGATTTCGACTCCGATAGCGAAAGTTCGAAAGTTTCCTCATGAAATGATAGTCGCGAACAGCCCGCTGCCGAAAATGGCTTTTCGTATTCTCGAACGCGACATCCTCATCCCGTGAAGATGTCGTCTTCACCCAAGGAGTACCCATGTTCGACAGCAAATTCTTCGCTCGCACCGCACTGGTGACCGCAGGCTGTGCGGTCGCCGCGGCCTCGGTCGGGATCGGGCCCGCCGCGGCGCAGGCCTCGACCACGGTCAGCCCCGCCGGCGCCGCGGTGCAGGCCACCAACCAGGGCGTGTTCAAGGCTGTGGCCGGTGGTGTCACCATCACCTGCAACACCTCGACCGCGAGCGGCAACGTGCCGGCCGCGCCGGGCAACACCAACCCGAGCGGCCCGGTCACCGTGCCGATCAACGCGCCCACCTTCACCGGCTGTTCCACCAGCATGTGGGGGGTGAGCGCGACGGTGACCACCAGTGGTAGCTGGTCGATCACCGGCCAGAACGGCTCTCCGGTCACTGGCACGATCAACATCCCGACCGGCGGCATGGTCATCCAGACCAGCGGCTTCGCCTCCTGCAAGGTCGTCGTGGCGCCCACCGGGCCCGCCTCGCTGGCAGGCACCTGGACCAACGGCACCCCGTCCACGGTCCAGGCGACGAATTCGCCGGCGCCCATCAAGGTGACCGGCAGCTGGGGTTGCCCGACAAGTGCCACCACCGGATCGGTGACCGGCACCTACCAGGTGACCAACACCACCACCCCGTCGGTGCCGATTACCGTCGGCCCGTGAGAAATTCCGGGACGGAATCCGAAATGGCCACGGCCGCGCGCTGAGGCCGGTTCGATTCCGGTGAATTGTCCCGGTGTGTGAAAAGGAACCCGCGTGCGTCTCGCACTCGCACGCGGGTTCCCCACCCATCGTAGGCAATTTTCGCGGCGGGCGCCGCGCACCCACCGGCGCCGGCATCGGTGGACCCCGGTCCCTTCCGAAACCCCGTCCTCCTTAGACTCGATGACATGACCAAGGTGAATCTCGAAACCAACTACGGACCGATCGTGCTCGAGTTGGACGACCAGGCCGCGCCGAACACGGTCGCCAACTTCGTCAACTACGTGAACGCGGGCCACTACAACGGGACCGTGTTCCACCGCGTCATCCCCGGCTTCATGGTCCAGGGCGGCGGCTTCGAGCCCGGCCTGAAGCAGAAGCCCACCCAGGCCCCCATCCAGAACGAGGCCGCCAACGGCCTGAAGAACGACAAGTACACCGTCGCGATGGCTCGCACCAACGACCCGCACTCGGCCACCGCCCAGTTCTTCATCAACGTCTCCGACAACGCCTTCCTCAACCACACCGCCCCCCAGGGCCAGGGTTGGGGCTACGCCGTCTTCGGCAAGGTCACCGAAGGCACCGAAGTCGTCGACAAGATCGCCGCCGTCTCCACCGGCAACGCGGGCCCCCACCAGGACGTCCCGGTCGACGACGTCATCATCGAATCCGCCACGATCGCTTAATCTTTCGACACGCGAAAGGGTCGCCATACCCAGCGGCGACCCTTTCGCGTTCAGGAAACAGCGTTCAGGAAACCCAGGCTTTCAGTGGCTCGGTATCGAGTGTGATTCCCACGGGTTCCGGAATGCCCACCTCGGTTCCGAACGGCTGGATCAGGATGCGCTCGTATTCCCCGTCGACCGGATTGCTACGCACCACCACACGCCCCTTCTCCCGATCGATCAGTAGATAGATGGGAATGCCGGTCCGCGCGTAAGCACGCGGCTTCTCCTGGCGATCGCGGCGGTCGGTGTCCTGGTCGTGCGAAGTCACCTCGACCACCATCAGTGCCGACCCTGGGTCTGCCCATTCCGGCTGACCGGCGAAACCACCGGACTGCGTGATCGTGGCGTCGGGTCGAGCCCGGCCGGTGCGATAGGAGTCGATCTTGAGGCCCTGTTCCTGACACATCCACAAGTCGGGTCGCAGCCCGAAAAGAACACGCATGAGCCATGTGAGCACGCAGACATGGTCCCCGTCAGGCACCGCTTTCGCCCCCAGCTTCCCCTCGATGTACTCCAGCCGAACACCTTCCGATACCCGACCGGCGACTCGAGCGAGTTCTTCGAACTCCTCGGTCGTCATGAGCGGCTCAGGCGCTGCGGTCATGGCACAACGATACCCCGCAGCATTGCCGAACGCGGTGCCTGTCGCTGCTCCGAACAGGATCTGGCGACAGCGGGAGGACGTGGTGTTTGCGGGATTTCATGGCGCGGATCACGCTGCGTCGAATGCCGCGTGGAAGCGCGGGTGGGCGTGGACGGCGATGTAGCGGCGGTCGGGGGTGCGGCGGGCGCGCCATTGGGGGCGGGCGCGGCTGAACAGGAAGGCGGCCAGGAGCAGGCCGCCGGGGATCCAGCCGGGGAAGATCGCGTAAGCGAAGTATCTGGTGAGTTCCGTCGCCCCCTGCTGGACGGTGGCGAGGGCGCCGACCACCGCCACGACCCCCGCGAACACCGTTGCCAGGCAGAGGAACTGAATGACATCGACCCGGCGTTTGCAGCGGCGGCACATCCGCATCCGCACGTCGAGGATCGCATCGGCTTCCGGTTCGGGTCCGCCCATTCCCGGCAGGAACCGCCGCCGGCCGAGGCGACGCACCGTGCTGCGCCCGAACACGCTGCCCGACTGATACTCCTCGGTGCCGCAGAACGTGATCGCAGCCTCGTACTCGGTCTCCGCGGCCAATCCGTGTTGCAGACAGAGGTCGGGCAGGTCCGCCGCAAGTGCCAGCCGCGCGAGGCCGCGCCGATCCACCGGATTGGCGCCGTTCGCGCTCAACACGGTGGGGATCAGCACCTCGGACGCAGCATGTTCCGGTCGGGTCATCAACTGAGCCAGCCCTTTTGGTTTCGTTCCCGGAAGTAGAGGTCCTCGTCGTCTGGTTCGTCGGGGGAAACGACCCGGTCGCGATTCGGTTTGCGAGAGCCGGGAATCACCCTGCCCGCGGTGGGGGCAGGGGGCGTGGTCGGTTCCGACGCAACGGCGGCGGCCTGCTCGGCCTCGAGCTGGTTCCGGACACGCTCCAGCTCGAGGCGGCCCTCCTCGGCCAACCGCGCTCGCTCTTCGTCCGACAGCGCGCTGTACTCGGCCATCGCGGACGGCAGCACTCCATCGAGCACCCGGTTGAACGCCTCGCCACGCGCGAATTCGCGGACACTGCCGCGCCCGGCCAGAATATTCGCGATCTGCTCCTGCAGCGCCCGGTCTCCCGAGCCGCGGGCGATGGCCCGCAGCGCGTCACCGACCTGCCGGGAGACCGCCGCGTCACCGCGCGCGACATCGAACATCGGTTCCGGCTCTTTCACGCCACCCCCTGGTGATCGTAAGACCCGCCCGACATGGCAGGCAGCGCCGTCGAACTGACCTCGGCGACACCGGCGAGGACCACCGCGGCCGCCCCTTCGGCGCTGAACACCCAGTCGGTGAACTTGCCGAGGACATCCTGCCAGCGGGCGATGATCGTCACCAATTCGAACGCGGCGGAGGCGATCGTCGCCGCCGAGCCTGCCGCCCCGACACCGGTCGCCGCCATCGTCGCCGCCGCCGCGTACTTGATCGCGGCGATGATCGCGTTGTCGAAGATCTCCTGTAGCAGTCCGCAAACCACCTGCGCGCTGTAATAGGAGGACAGGGCGAATTCGTCGATCGTGGTGCTGATGTCTTTCAGCTTGCTCACCTGCGTCGCGAGCGCGCTGGTGACCGAGTCGAAATAGGTCTTGGCGGCTTCGGCGGCATTTCCGTCCCAGCTCGCATCCGCTTCGCGCGCCGCCGTCTTGATCGCCTGCGAATAGTCGCTCAGATAGTCCGACATATTGCCGACCGCGGTTCCCGCCTTCTGCAGCGCCTCCCAATCGCCTGCGATCTTGTTGGTCGTGTCGGTGAGCGGGTCGTAGCCGATCGTCGTCTTGAGGACGTAGTTGATCCAGTAGGTCGGCGAGATCGCGTTGCCGTTGATCACCAGCTCCACCAGATCGGGAATGGGATCGCTCGGCTGCGGTTCGGCAAGCGCCGCCACCGGCTGTTCCGTCGTGGTGGTCACTTCTCATCCCCCGAGTAGGTCTTGTCCAGCGCGGCGGCGGTGGCGTAGTCGGTGGTGCGATACATCTGCGCCGCGCCCGTGAGCTCGGTCGAGGAGTTCTGGGTGATCGTGCCGAGGGTCGCCAGGTTCGTCTCCAGCGCGCTGAGCAGCTGGTGCAGGGTATTCGCGACGGTGGGGAAGAACAGCCCACCCGCGTTGTCCTCGACCTCGAGCCACTGCTTGGCGTACGTGGTGGCCTGGCCGTTCTCGGTGGCCAGCGTGGCCAGGACTCCGGCGAAGCTATCCAGCTTGTCCGGTTCGACCTTCAAGTCGTCGGCCATCGTTCCTCCGTCAGTGTGCAAACAGCCCTACATCTGCTTGGACGCGCCGCGGCGGGATTCGGTTCCCTCCCCGGCCGCGACCGCGACACCTGGCACGGTATCCGACCGCGACATCCGGCGCGTACCGCCGGTTCCACCCCGCGATCGATGCGGATAGGGTCGGCGATCGGGGAACCGATTCGTGGGTCGGTGCGTCCAAGACTTGTGAGCACGTGGTGACGCCGAGGACAGGGAGTGGTTGTGCAAAGCGCTTGGAAGATGCGGGTGGCGGTCGGCGCTGTCGCGGTGTCGGCCGTGCTGGCCGGGTGCGATGGGGGTGGGCAGACGGCGGCTCCGCAGACGACCGTCCGGGATCTCGACTCGATCGTGGTGTTCAACGTGTGTAGTGAGTTGAGTGATGAGGTGTTGCGGGAGGTGGGGTTGGATCCGGCGACGAAACGGGTGGTGACCGATCCACCGACCGGGCCGTCGACTTGGCGGGTGTGCAACTGGAAACCACTCGACGACCGCTATGGAAGCGGAAATCGACGAGTCGGCGTTTTCTCCACCAGCCATACACTGGCGGAGACACGCGCCAAAGAAGGCCTGCGCAATGTGCGATCCACGAAGGTTGCCGACCGGGAAGGGTTGGTGTTCTCCGAGAGCAGCGACCCCGACAGCTGTTACGTGGCGTTCGAAGCAGAGCAAGGCATGTTCGAGGTCCATGTCGGCTGGCTGAGCAGCAGCGGCGCACGGGCTGGTGAGCTCTGCGATATGGCCGCCCGATACGCATCCGAGCTCGAGCCCCATCTTCCTGAGTAGGACTGGCCCATGACTGATCAGGCAGCGTACTGGCGCACACTGAAACAAGAAGCGATCGCCGGCGAATTCCGGATGGAAGAAGGCTTGGGCGAGGCGCTACGTTCCGCCTGCGCGCAGTACGTCACCGACCTCGAGGACCTGGGGTTCCAGGCCAAGGAACTCGCCCACCTCTCCGGCTGGGGCGGCCTCGACACCGCAGTCCTCCTCCGCCAGAAGTTCGAAGCCAAGGCCGTAGCCGGAACCGCCGACGACCCGAACGATTCGGCCGCCAACCGCCTCGCCCAGCACATCGAGATCGCCGAACTCATGCGCGATACCTTCGCCGCCGCGATCGGCAAACTCCAGACCGTCGACGGCCAGAACGCCGCCGGAATCACCGCGACCGGACAGGGAATCTGATGGCACTCCCCTTGATCGCCGCGATCGCGGCCGTCGCGGCGGTGGCCGAGGCCGACCGGATCTACGGCAACTACAGCACCGCGCACGACGAGGCGAAAGCTCGTGGCGAGCTCGGCGACGCCGCGAATGATGCTGTCAGCGAGGACCGTTCGATCATCCAAGGCGAACGGTCCCGGCTCGAATCCGGCTTCGACGGCACCTACGCGTCGCCGGTGCTCACCGGTAAGCTCGATGACTTCTCGACGCTGTCGCATCAGCAGATCTGGGACGCGTTGAACGGGACGGGTGATCAGCCCGGAGTCTCGGCGGGTGAGATCAACGCCGGGGCCGATGGCTGGCGTCGGCTGGTCACCGGGATGTCGGAGGCGGTCACCACCTTCCGTACCAGGATCGACACCGCGATCAATGACGGCTGGTCGGGCACCACGGCGAACGCCGCCATCGATGGCGTCCGCGGCTATGCGACGGAGGCGGAGAAACTGCCGACCACGTTCCAGATGGTCGCCAATGGGATCGACCTGATGGAAGGCGCACTCCTACAGGCGAAGATGGCCATCGACGAGCCCAAAGAACTGTCCTGGGACGGGAAACTGACCAGCTGGGTTCCTGGTGGCGGCCTGCTCAAGACCGAGAGCTACCGCGCCGACGAGGCCGAACGCGCCGCGCAGGAAATCCTGGAACGGGTCTACAAGCCGCAAGCCGCGACTACCGACGAGAAGACTCCCGTGCTGGCCGTGCCGAAGAATCCGGTGGTCGAGGGACAGCCGGTGGACGACGGCACCGGTGGCGCGGGCACGAACAACGGCAATGGCGGCAACAACGGTACGACCCCCAACGGTGACCAGGGCACGCCGCGGACGACGACACCGCAGACCACCACCCCGGAAACGACGTCGCCGTCCACCGAGAACCCCGGGGACGACACGGGCGACGACAGCGACGACGACACCACCACCTCGTCGACCACGCCAGAGGACCAGCAGACGACACCCGCCGGGACCCAGCAGAATCCTGGCACGACAACGCCGGGCACGACTCCGGGTGGCACGACTCCGGGCACCGGCGGGCCCGGATCCACCGGCTCACCCGGCACGACCTCGCCCGGTTCGGGCACCCCGCTGTCCCCGACCACCGGGCGCGCCGTGCCCGGCACCCCGGCGACGGGCACACCCGCCGCCGCGGCCGCGGCGGGACGTGGTGGCAGCACGGGCGGTCGCGGCATGATGGGCGCTCCCGGCATGATGGGCGGCGGCGGACGCGGCGCGGGCAACAATGATGACGACGAGCACAAGACGCCCGACTACCTCATCCAGGATCGCGAATCCGAGCTCATCGGTCAGCTGCCGCCGACCCTGCCACCGGGCGGTGTGATCGGCGCATGAGCAACGGAACACGCTGGCAGCTGGACGGACTCGCGTTCACGATCGCGCTCGAGGCCAACGGTCGCGACCGGCTGCCCTACCCACTGCGCTACAAACCCGAGTTCCGCGAGACCACCGGGGAATTCGCGGTCCGGCGCGCGCGCAGCGCCCAGCGTCTACAGCGGGTCTACGACGAGTCCTTCCATCGCGCACTCGAAGTTCTGCTCGAACCACATACCCGCGTGGAAGTTCAGGGATTTCACGGTCCCGGCCAGCGCCAAATGGTCGGCATCCACGCCGGCGTCATCGGCGCCGAAGCCGTGTTGGCCGTGCAATTCTCGGAGCGGACCCAACGCTGCGGCGGCGACATCGCGCTGAGCTGCCACCCCACCGGTCAGGTAGCGGAGGCGATCGTCGCCCTGCTGCCGCACTGCCAGGGTGGCGCCGAACCCCGCTTCGAGGGCAGGCGCAGCGACCTCGACACAGCCGTCTACTCCCACCACCCCACCAGACTCTCCGACACCGAACGCCTGCAACGCTTCCTGAAGCGCCACCGCACCGGCACCGGCGACATCACCGTCTACCCCGGCTTCGAAATCGACGCCCGCCCCACCACCGACGGCACCGGCTTCCTCTGGCTGGACTACCCGAACGACGGCCGCTACCTCATGCAACACCACGACGCCGAGAACTTCACCGTGATCCCCGGCCCAGCAGCGGAAATCACCCGCCGCCTGCACACCCGCATCACCAGCGTCGATCAGCGCGCCACCCATGTGCGCTGATCGACATCCCCATCGCCGGACATACGCGGCCCGGTTCCGCAACCTGGCCGCCTGCCGCATACCGATCGAGGCGGCACCGCCGGAATACCGTGAGCCGCTGTGGATCGTCACCACACCGACTCGACCGCTACCTCCGATATGCGGCAGACACGGCCGACCTGCCGTGCGGTTCCACACCGGTTCACACTCGTTCCGGCGAGTGATGTTCCATCGAGACCCCCTTTAGAGGCAGCGAAGGGCACTGGATTCCCGGGGTGGGCGCGGAACCCACCCCGGAAACCGGGACTACACCTGGTCCGGGATCAGGCGCGCGCCGAAGGGGTTGTCCAGCAAGATCTTCCAGGTGGAATCCGGCTGCCTGCGCAAGGTGGCGACGGACAGGCCGCTCTCGGTCACCTGGGTGCCGTCGGGGGCGGTTCCGCTCATGGTCCACGGGGCGATGTGCAGGGCGGTGTCATCGGCGAGCATGACCTCGTGCCCATTCTCGTAGTGGAAGGCGGGGCGCAGGGCGGCGAACTCCGCGAATCCGGCGCGGAGCTGCTGCTCGCCGTTGGCGAGCTCGCCGGGGGCGAAGGCAACGACCGCTTCGGGCAGGTAGTACGACAGCACGGCGTCGACATCACCGCGCTCCAGTGCCGCGGTCATCGCGGCCACGGTGTCGATCACGTTCTGTTCCATCAGGAATCCTCGTCTTCTCGAGTCCTCGGCACTGGCCCGGCGACCGGCATGCCATCGGGCCATCTGCATTCAACCACAATATTTGTGTCATGCAAATGTTAACGATAAGCTGGCGTTATGAAGCGAAAGCCGGGCAAGTCGACCTGCCCGATGAACATGTTCCTGGAGATCTTCGGCGACCCGTGGACCCTGCTGGTCCTGCGCGACATGCTGCTGGTCGGCAAACGGCGCACCGGCGAGTTCCTCGACTCCGACGAACACATCTCCACCAACGTGCTACTCGACCGGCTCAAGCGTCTCGAAGCCGCGGGCCTGGTCCGCCGCGTCGGCACCGGGGCCCGCAACCAGGTGCACTACATCCCCACCGGCAAAGCCGCCGACGCCCTGCCCGTGCTGTTCGCGATGGCCTTGTGGAGCATGGAACACGAACCGCAGGCCGCCCCCCTGCAACGCGTGATCAGCCGCATCCGCGCGGACCCCGACGACTACATCGCCGAGATCCGCGCCGACCTCACCCGCGAACTGGCGGAAGCGGGGTGAACGGACTCGCTGGCTCGACGGACGAGCAGTAGAAAACGGGCCGCCTCGTGCGGCGGCCCGTTCGGGTCAGAGTGGCAGGGCTCAGAGTGGCAGGGCTCAGAGTGGCAGGACGTGGTGTTTGCGCGGGTTGCGCTGGATCTTCTTGTCCTGGAGCAACTTCAACGCGCGGCGGATCTCCAGGCGGGTGGCCGCCGGTTCGATGACCGCGTCGATGAAGCCGCGTTCGGCCGCCACCCAGGGGGTGGCGACGTTGGCGTTGTAGAAGTCGATCAGATTCTGGCGGATAGCGGCGCGCTGATCCTCGGGGGCCGCGGCGATCTGGGCGGCGCCGAGCAGGCTCACCGCGCCCTCGGCACCCATCACCGCGAGGCGGGCGGTCGGCCAGGCCAGGTTGATGTCGGCGCCGAGCTGCTTGGAACCCATCACCGCGTAACCGCCGCCGTAGGACTTGCGGACCACCAGGGTGATCTTCGGGACCGAAGCCTCCACGTAGGAGAACAGGAACCGGCCGCCACGCTTGATCACGCCGACCTTCTCCTGCTCCACACCCGGCAGGAAGCCCGGCGTGTCGACCACGAAGACCAGCGGGATCTCGAAGGCGTCGCACAGGCGAACGAAATGGGACGCCTTGTCGGAGGCCCGCGCGTCCAGGGCACCGGCCGAGGCCAGCGGCTGGTTGGCGACCACACCGACGGTGCGACCGTCGACCCTGGAGAACCCGGTGATGATGTTCTGGCCGGTGTCGCCGCTGATCTCCTTGAACTCACCGTCGTCGAAGATGCGCACCAGGATGTCGTGCATGTCGTAACCGGCGTTGTCGGAATCCGGCATGATCGTGTTCAGCTCACGATCGGAATCGGTGATCTCCGGCTCCAGACCGGGATTGACCACCGGCGGCAGTTCCTGGCAGCTGCTCGGCATGTAGCTCAGATATTCACGCACCCACTGGAACGCCGCCGCCTCGTCCTTGGCGACGTGGTGGATGTTGCCGTACTCGGCCTGGGTCCGAGCGCCACCGAGTTCCTCGAGGCTCACGTCCTCGCCGGTGACCTCTTTGATGATCTTCGGACCGGTGACGAACATATGCGCCGATTCGGTGGCCACCACCACGTCGGTGCAGATCGGTTCGTACACCGCGCCGCCCGCGCAGTTGCCGAGGATCAGCGACACCAGCGGCACCATGCCCGACAGCGGCTCCAGGTTGGTCGCCATCCAGGCGTACCAGGCCAGCGAGCTGATCGCCTCCTGCACGCGAGCGCCACCGGAGTCGTTGATGCCGACCAGCGGGATACCGACCTTGGCGGCGTACTGCATGATGCCGCACAGCTTTCGGCCGAACGCCTCACCCACCGAGCCGCCGTAGACGGTCTGGTCGTGCGAGAACACCGCCACCGGGCGTCCGTCCACCAGACCGTGGCCGACGACGACGCCATCTCCGTAGAGGGCGTTGGCGTCACCGGGTTTACGGACCAGAGCGCCGATCTCGACGAAGCTGCCCGGATCGAGCAGCATGTAGATCCGGTCGCGGGCACTGGGAATGCCTTTACGCGCCCGCTTCTCGATCCCTTTCGCGCCGGCCGGTTCTTTGGCCAGTTCCAGGCGCTGATTCAGATCGACAAGCTTTTCGGCGGTCGTGCTCACTTCTCTCCCTTTGCGGAAATCGCGGCCAGTTTGGCGGCGAGGTCGGCCCCGATCTGGCCGATCCGCGGTTCGTCGACGATCTGCAGGTGGTCGCCCGGGATGTGGACGATCTCCAGGTTCTTCACGTACTCGTCCCACCCACCGTTCGGTTTGCGGTGGGCGAATCGCGGCTCGAGCTCGATCGCACCGTCGTGGTAGCGGTCGGCCAGGTAGAGCACGACGTCACCGTCGTACTGACGCGGCCGAACCTGCTGCAGTGCGCGGGTCTCGATCCACGACGTGCGCTGATGTTCCAGTACACCACCGGGAATCTTGGCCCCGGACAGCTTGATCAGGTCGCTGATCATCGCGAACTGCTCGGCGTCGGATGCGGCGGCCAGTTCCTCGATCTGCGCACGGTCGAGTTCGGCGGGGACGTTGTAGGTCTTCTTGGCGAAGGCCTGGTAGCGCTCGAGGCGGCGGACGCGCTCGGCGGGGCTGTTGTCCTCGTCCTCGACGGTCATCGCGAGGTCGATCAGGCCGACGTGGCGCACGTCGGCGCCTTCCTCGCGCAGCAGCTGCCCGACCTGCATGGCCAGCACGGCGCCCAGCGACCAGCCGTAGAGCACATACGGGCCGTCGCCCTGGATCTTGCGCAGCTCGGGCAGGTATTGGCGGGCACGTTCCTCGATCGAACCGTCGACCCGCTCGATGCCGTACATCGGGGTGTCGGCGGGCAGCCGCTTGAGCAGCGGCTCGTAGACGAGGGTGTTGCCGCCGGCCGGATGGAAGACGAACACCGGTGTGGCGGTAGACCCTTCGGCGCGGGCGCGCAGCGGGCGGATGAAGCCGTCCACGTCGGCGCCGCTGTCCTGCAGGGTGCGCACCACCTCGGAGAGCTGTTCGATGGTCTCGCAGTCGAGCACGTCATCGACAGTGACCTCGGCCTTGACCCGCTCGGTGAGGCGCGCCGCCATCTTCTCGGCGACCTCCTCTTCCAGGATCGGCAGGGTGTTGAAGATGCCGCCCGGCGAGGTGCCGGTGACGACCGCCCAGGTGGCGTAGGCGAGACGCTCGGCCGCGTCACGTGGCGGAACGTTGTCCTCATCGCCCGCCGGTGCGGAGTAGTCGATATCCGGGGCGGCCTCGGTGGCGGCCGGCGCGGCTACGGCGGCGGTCTCCACGGCAGGCTCGACAGCGGCTTCCGTTGCCGGCGCCGCAGCATCCGCCGAAACCGATTCGGCAGCAGCACCTTCCGAACCAAGCTCGGCCCCGGCGGCCTTCGCCGCGGCCAGCGGGTCATCCCCCGCGGCGATCGCCGCACGGGCCGCCTCGACGAAGTCGGCGTCGACGCCGATCTCGACATCTTCCCCGGCCGCCTTGGCCGCGGCCTGCTTGGCGGCCATCGCCTCGACCTCGTCGCGGTGCTCGATGGCGTAGCGCAGCACCTTCGACACCTCGTTGAGGCTGGCGTCGCGGACGGCGGAGATCTGCAGCTGCGGGATGTCGAACTCGTACTCGACGCGGTTCTTGATGCGCATGGCCATCAGCGAATCGAGGCCGAGTTCCATCAGCGGGATCTCCATCGGCAGATCCTCGACGGCGTAACCCATGGATTCGGCGACGATCACGCACAGTCGCTGCTCGATGGTCTCGCCGCCGTTGGGGTCCCAGCGGTCGCCGGTCGCCACGGCCACCTCGGCGGCGGTGGGCTCGTCGGCGGCCGGTTCGGCCACGGCCACAACGGGTTCGGGCAGCGCAGCGCCGGAGGTCACGACGGCGTCGAACAGCAGCGTGAAGCCGCCCGCTTCTCTCGCGTGGACCTGCACCGAGGCTCCGCCCAGATGCGGGGTGAGGGTCGTGGTGAGCGTGCCGGAGGTCGGCAGCGCGGCGTGCGGGTGCGACACCGAGACGGCGACGTCCGAGAGCACCTGCGCGGCAGCGGCTTTCACCAGCTCGTTCAGGTCGGTGACCGAACCGGCTTGCACCTCCCAGGCGTGGCGGCCGTCGGGCATCGCCACATGCGCGCCGGGCACGCGAGTGTTGCCACCGCCAGCCGACATCGACACCTTGGGCCAGTACTCCTTGCGCACGAACGCGGTACGCGGCACATCGGCGTACTCGCCCTCGGGCAGCAGCGAACTCAGGTTCACGGCGTGGCCGTGCACGTACAGCTGGGCGAGCGCGCCGATCACACCGGCCGACTCGTCCTCCTTGCGCTTGAGCGTCGGGATGAGCTGCGCGTCGTGCACGCCTGCGGCGAAGGTGGTGCCGAGCACCTGCATCAGCGCGACGGAATTGGGCGCCAGCTCGAGGAAGGTGGTGTGCCCGGTGTCGACGGCGGCCTTCACCGCGTTGGTGAAGTACACGCTGCCGCGCATGTTCTTCACCCAGTACGGCTCGTCGTGGATCGGATCCGAACCCGGCTTGAAGTACAGACCCTCGTGCACGGTCGAGTACAGGCCGGTGGTGAGCGAGGTCGGCTCGATACCTGCCAGTTCGGCGGCGAGTTCGCCGAGCAGCGGATCCATCTGCGAGGTGTGGCCGGCGCCGCGGGTGGGCAGAATGCGGGCGAACTTGCCCATGCCCTCCACCTCGGCGACGATCTGTTCCACCTGCTCGCGCGGCCCGCCGATGACGGTGTTGGTCGGCGCGGCGTACACCGCGCACTCCACGTCGGGGAAGCGTTCGAGCAGCTGCGCCACGTCGTGGGCGCTGAGTTCGACGAGCGCCATATTGCGCACATCGTCCTCGGTGATCATCTGCTCGCCCTCGCCCATCAGGCGGGAACGGGCGCAGATCACGCGCACCGCGTCCTCGATCGAGAGACCGCCCGCGATGTAGGCGCCCGCGACCTCACCCATCGAATGGCCGACCACGGCAGCGGGTTCGGCGCCGTGCGCGCGCAGCAGCGCCGCGAGGCCGAGCTGGATGGTGAAGATGCCGACCTGGCAGGTGCCGACGTCGTAGTCCTGCTCGTCGTCGAGGAACATCTCCCGGATCGAGTAGCCCGCCTCGTCCTGCACCAGCTCGTCGACGGCGTCGACGGTCTCGCGGAAGATGCGGTTCTCGCCGTAGAGCTGCTTGGCCATCTTGCGATGCTGGGAACCGAAACCGGACAGCACCCAGACCGGGGCGTTCGACGCCGGAGAGTCGGCGGTGAACACACCGGCGCCCGGCTTGCCCTCGGCGATCGCGCGCAGACCGGCGACGGCCTCCTCGTGCGTCTTGGCCAGCACCACACCGCGCGAACGCTGGTGGCTGCGCTTGGCCAGCGCACGGGCCACGTCGGCCAGCGGCACGTCCTTGCCCGCGCCCTCCAGCCAGTCGGCCAGGTCGGCGGCGGCGCGCTTGCGACGCGAGGGCAGGTAGGCGGAGACGGCCAGGATCACCGGCAGCGGCTCGGCGCGCTCGCCGTCCCACTCCAGCACCGGCTCGGCCGCGGCCTCGGTGATCGCGGTGGCCTCGGCGACCACATCGGTGGTCTCCTCGCCCTCGATCTCCTCAGCGGCCACCTGCGCCGCCGACACGTCCTCGACCACCGGCGCGGTCGGCACGTACTCCTGCAGCACCACGTGCGCGTTGGTGCCACCGAAACCGAAACCGGAGATGCCGACGGTCGCCACCCCGCTGTAACGCGGGAACTCGGTCGGCTCGTCGACGACCGCGAGATGGGCCTGCTCGAACGGGATGTACGGGCTCGGGCCCGCGTAGTTGATGTTCGGCGGAATCACGTTGTGCTGGAACGACATCAGCACCTTGGCGAGGGCGGGAACGCCCGCACCGGATTCCAGGTGGCCGAAGTTGGTCTTCACCGAACCGAGCAGGGCGGGCTTGTCGGCATCGCGACCGCGACCGATGACGCGGGCCAGCGCCTCGGCCTCGATCGGGTCACCGATCGGGGTGCCGGTACCGTGCGCCTCGATGTAGTCGACCGAGGACGGGTTGATGCCGGCGTCACGGTAGGCGCGGCGCAGTACGTCGGCCTGGGCCTCCGGGTTCGGTGCGAGCAGACCGTTGGAACGACCGTCGCTGTTGACCGCGGAGCCCTTGATCACGCCGTAGATGTGGTCGCCGTCGCGCTCGGCGTCGACGAGCCGCTTGAGCACGACCAGGCCCGCGCCCTCGGAACGGACCATGCCGTCGGCATCCTTCGAGAACGCCTTGATGCGGCCGTCCTCGGAGGTGCCCGGCGCGAAACCGAGCGTAGTCATCGGCATCAGCAGCATGTTCACGCCACCGGCGAGCGCCACATTCGCGTCGCCGTCACGCAGCGCGCGCACCGCCTGGTGCACCGCGACCAGCGTGGACGAGCACGCGGTGTCGACGGTGACCGAAGGGCCACGGAAGTCGTAGAAGTAGGACACCCGGTTGGCGATGATGCCGTTGGAGCTGCCCATGATCGCGTAGCCCTCGGCCGAGGCCGGGATGTTCGGATCGGCGTTGCCGAGCGCCAAGGCGGCGAGCATCTGGAAATCGCTGGTCGAGGAACCGATGAACATGCCGACCGGCGTGCCCTTGAGATCGCTCGCCGGAATCCGCGCGTGCTCGAGCGCCTCCCAGGTGAGCTCCATCATCAGGCGCTGCTGCGGATCGATGCGCTCGGCCTCGAGCGGCGAGGTCGCGAAGAAGTCCGCGTCGAAACCCTTGACGACGTCCTGATCGAGGTAGCCGCCCCTGGTCTTGCCCGCGGCGACGGCGGCCGCGATGGTGGGGTCGCCGAGGAATTCGTCCCAGCGGCCCGCCGGCAGCTCCCGGATCGCGTCACCGCGACCGATGATGAACTCCCAGGTGGACTCCGGGGTGTTCCCCGCGCCCGGCAGCCGGGTCGACAGGCCGACCACGGCGATATCGTGCGCCTCACCCGGCTGATAGGCGGCGGCGTAGTCCTCGATCGCCTCGGCGGGCAGCTCGGGCTCACCGTTGACGATCACCTCGGCCAGCGAAGCGATCGTCGGGTGCTGGTAGACCACGGTCGGGGTGAGAATGACCCCGGTCAGGTCCTCGATGTCACCACCGAGAGCGAGGGCATCGCGCGAAGCCAGCCCGAACTCCTCCATCGGCCGGTCGACGGTGATCGCGTCGACCGACTGGCCGGTCGCGTCGGCGACCCATCTGCGCAGCCATTCGCGCAGCTCGGCGACCGAAAGATCACCGTCCGGGGTGGAGGTATCAGGGTTCGGGGTGGGCGTGCCCTCGTTCTCAGCCATCAATTCCTCAAGCTACCTGTCTGTGTACAGGGCGCGCCGTGGAATGACGCCCGACGTGTGTGTCACGCCGGGCGTCGCTCGCTACCGGTCGGCCGGATTACTCTTCCGGTGCATCGGGGAAAGCCTGCTGGGTGTAACCACCGCGCAACGTTCCCTCGAGGTAGGCGGCCTTGCAGGCCCGCCGGGCGATCTTGCCGCTGGAGGTACGCGGGATGGAACCCGCGGGAACCAGCAGGATGTCACGTGCGGTCACACCGTGGCGCTGCGAGACCGCGGCACGCACCGCGTCGGCGATCGGGCCGGGATCGGCCTTACCGGCACCGGGGCCACGCTCGGCCACGATGACCAGTTGCTCGGACGCGTCGTCGGCATCGAACCTCAGGCCGGAATGGCTGTCGGCCTCGAACACCTCGCCGGGCAGCTGGTTGGCGGGCACCGCGAAGGCGGCGACGAAGCCGGGGCGCAGCGCCTTGGACGCCTCCTGCGCGGAGAACTCGAGGTCCTGCGGGTAGTGGTTGCGGCCGTCGACGATCACCAGGTCCTTGACGCGGCCGGTGATGTAGAGCTCGCCGTCGAAGTACACGCCGTAGTCGCCGGTGCGCATCCAGTCGGCCTCGGGCGTCGTGCCCTCGGTGTGCCCACCGGACTGACGATCGCCGATCTTGTTGCGGAACGTCTTGGTCGACTCGTCGGGGCGACCCCAATAGCCGATACCCATGTTGTTGCCGTGCAGCCAGATCTCACCGACCCGGCCGTCGGGCAGCTCACGGCCACCGGCGGGATCGTCGACCGACTCCGGGTCGACGATGGCCGCCCACTGCGACTTGCCGACGTAACCGCAGGACACCTGCGCGATCGCGTTCGGCGCGGTGGGCTCGACGCGAACCATGCGGCCCGCGTTGAGCTCGTCACGGTCGACGTAGATGTACTTGGCCTCGTCCTCGGACTTGGTCGCCGAGACGAACAGCGTCGCCTCAGCCATGCCGTAGCAGGGCTTGATGGCGGTCTTGGGCAGACCGAACGGCGCGAACGCCTCGTTGAACTTCTTCATCGACGACACCGTCACCGGCTCGGAGCCGTTGATCAGGCCGATCACGTTCGACAGGTCGAGCGACTCGCCCGCCTTCGGCACACCACGCGCCGCGGCGTGCTCGAACGCGAAGTTCGGCGCCGCCGCGAACGTGCCCGCGCCGTCGGAGACGGCGGCCAGCTCGTTGATCCAGCGCGACGGACGGCGCACGAACGCGCTCGGCGACATGATGGTGATGAACTTGCCACCCACCGCGGGCAGGATCACCGTCAGCAGGCCCATGTCGTGGAACAACGGCAGCCAGGTGACACCGCGCGAGTTCTCGTTCATGTTCAGCGAGTCGATCATCTGCAGCAGGTTGGTCCCCACCGCGCGGTGGGTGATCTCCACACCGGCCGGCGTGCGGGTGGAACCGGAGGTGTACTGCAGGTAGGCGATGTCGTCGATCGCGGTATCGGGGCGGACCCACGAGTCACCGAGGGTGTCGGGAATGGCGTCGACGGCGATGATGCGCGGGCGCTGGGCGGCGGGCAGCGAACGGAAGAACTGCCGGACACCCGCCGCCGAGGAGGTAGCGGTGAGGATCGCCGACGGCTCGCAGTCGCCGAGCACGGCATGCAGCCGGTCGGTGTGGCCCGGCTCGTCGGGATCGAACAGCGGCACCGAGATGGTGCCGGCGTAGATCGCGGCGAAGAAGGAGATCACGTAGTCCAGGCCCTGCGGGGCGAGGATCGCGACCCGGTCGCCCGGATTGGTCACCTGCTGCAGGCGAGCGGCTACCGCGCGCAGCCGAACTCCGAACTCCTGCCAGGTCAGCTCGTGCACCTCACCGTCACGCTCGCGCGAGTAGTCGATGTAGCGGTACGCGAGCGTATTCGCGTCGTTACGGGTGTGCTTCTCGACGTGATCGACCAGGGTCCGACCCTCGGGAATCACAATGTTCCCGGTCTCGTCCAGGTAGTCGTCGAAAGTCTCTTCCATTCCTTCTTCTCCTCCGAGGCCCGGACACCGGTGAATTCCGCCAACGCTACGGCGTTGACACCTGTGAGGCCCCGACTCGCTATCGCCACCGGTCGCCGGGCACGCGCTACGTGCGGCGTCGACAACCTGCGGATTTTCGAGCGGTCTGCGCGGTGACCGCTATCGGCTAGATGTTCTCAAACCAGAGTCATGTTACAGAGAAGCCCCGCTCAGTCCTCCCGCAGCAGCGGAATGACAGGCGCGAAAGCGTCCATCTGGGTGGGGAAGATGCCGACATACGACATCGACGTGAGTTCGCGCACACGCTTGATCTGTTCGGCGATCTCCTCGAAGGAGCCGATCGCGACGTACGGCGAATTCAAGATCTCCTCGACGGAAAGCTCCACGTCGACCTCGAGATTCGGGTGCAGACCACGGGCGATCGCGTTCAGCGCCATCTCCGCGGTCTTCTCCCGATCGTCGGTGATGACGATGGCGGTGATCGCCCAGTTCAGCTCGATGTCGGCGAACCGGTCACCGGCAGCCTCCTTGACGATGTTCACCTTCTCGATCGTCTTCTCCAGCGTGATGCCCGACAGCAGACCCTTCCCGTTCTTGGTGGTCTGCGGGACGATCGAGACGATGTCGGCGTGCTTGGCCGCCAGCGCGAGCATCTTCGGCCCACCGCCACCGGTGCACAGCGGCGGACGCGGACCCTGCCGCGGGCGCGGCGTGCCCTTGATGCCGTTCACCTGGTAGTGCTTGCCCTCGAAGGTGCACTCCTGGCCGCGTAGCAGCGTGTCGAGAATGGTCAGGGTCTCGTCGAGCTTCTCCAGCCGGACACCCGGCCGCTCGAACGGGATTCCGGCGTTGTCGAACTCCTCCTTGATCCAGCCCGCGCCGACGCCCACCTCGAGCCTGCCCTTGGACAGCACGTCGATGGTGGCCAGGTCCTTGGCCAGCACGACCGGGTGGCGGAAACCGTTGGCGAGCACCGATGTGCCGAGCCGGATAGTGGACGTGGCCTGGGTGAGCGCACCGAGCGCGGCGATCGGGCCGATCTGGTCGCCCAGATGGTCGGGCACGAAGAAGGTGTCGTACCCGTATTCCTCGGCCTGCTGCGCCGTCTGGACGAACTTGCGGGCGCCGCCCTCCTGCTTGTTGCCCTCGCCCGCCGCTCCGAAGCGGAACGGACGCAGCGGCGTACCCAGCGCGGTCGACTCACCGACGGGTGCGGCAGCTTCGGTCATGAACTCATCGCTCCTGGCTGTTGCACGCGGCGCGTGCTTGGCGGTGTATTCGGGTCCGCCGGCTACTCCGCGGTAGCGGAGGAAGACGGCGCGATCATCAGCGCACTTTACAGCGTGCGGGCGAATGGGAGTGCGGATGTCACAGCGAGGCGTGAACCATGGCAATCACGCACCCGCTGTGACTGTGAATACTCCGCCCGCCGGAAGTCAGGAGTGCGGCGGATACGGTGCGTTCTCGATGAGCCCGGCCGCCCAGTTCACCGTCCACTGAGTGGCCGTGGTGCCCTGGCCGTCGACGGTGTTGGTGGCGTAGAGCGCGTGCACCGGATTGCCCGCGGAACGGATCAGCGCGGCCAGACTGCCGAGGGCATTGGCCGGGTTGAGCGCCTCTCTCGGCGCATCGCAGATCATGTCGCCGGGGGCGCAGATCGAATACACCTTCGGCGCGAGCGTGCCGAAACCACCGGGACGCTCGCCCGTCATGCTGATGCCAGGCACGTTCACCCCACGCAGCGCCACCTCGGCGCCCTGCCCGGTCGGCGGCGGATCACCGATCTCGACCGGCTGGCCGGGGCCGGTGTCGGCGGTGCGACGGCCGTCGGCGAGCACCGCCACGCCGAGCACCTTGTCGGCGGGAACCGGGCCGTTGCCCGCGCCGATCTGAGCGGCCACGTCACCGGCGATCACCGCGCCCTGGGAGAACCCCGCGAGCACATAGGTGGTCAGCGGGCACTCCTTGTGCCGCTGGGCCAGGATGTCGGTGGTGCGCGCGGTGCCCTCGGTGCGGCTGTTGTTGTAGGAGGCCTGACCGTCCGGCGGGATCGCGATCGGGTTCGAGAACTGGGCCACATAGGGCACCGTGTAGACCTCGAGCCGGTTGTCGGGGAACTGCGCCCGCAACGGACCGGTGATGCTGAGCATCAGCGAGATCGGATTGGCCGTCGGGTTGTACGGGTCGTCGCCCGATGCCGACTCCCAGGTGCCCGGCACCGAGACCAGCATCACATCGGGACAATCCGCCGACTGCGACGTCGGTGGCGGCGGGCCGGGCGGGGTGGGGCCCGGCTGCTTCAACCGGCCTGCCAGCAGGTACCAGAGCAGGACGACGACGATGATCGCGAGCACGATCAGCGCCAGCACGGTCAGGCATCCCGCAGGCCAGAACCTGCGGGAACGTCGCGTCGGTCGGCGGTTCATCTCAGCAGTAGGTGGAGTTCGCGGCCGCGATGTAGATCTGCGCGGCCTTGGTGACGTCCATGTTGGCCTCGCCGAAGGCCGGGTCGGTGCCCGCCATCGCGCCGACGAAGGTAGCGATGTCGGCGTCGGTGGCGCCGGTGGTCTTGGCCGAGCAGATGTACTGGGCCGTGGTCAGCGCGATCGAGGGATCAGCCGGGTTGATGCCGTTGCGCGACAGCTCGGCCAGGAACGCGTCGTCGGCGGCGGAGGTGGGCGCGGCGGGCTCGGTGACCTCGGGCGCGGGCGCGGGCAGCTCGGCGGTGGTGGTGGGGTCGGCCTCCGACGGCGGGGTGATGACGGTGGTACTCGGCTCGGCCGATGAGGTGGCCGCGGCGCTCGCGGTCGTCGACAGCGTTGGCGTCTGCGAGGCGGTGGAGTCGTTGTCACCACATGCCGACAACAGGGCAACGGCCGCAATGGCCGCGACCGATCCGGCAATCGTGCCAGGGATCCGATGCAATGTCTTTCCTCGATCGTTCGTCAGGGAAGCGGTCGCAGACCAGGCTAGCCGGACATTCGGCACCATCGCGTACCGCGCGGACGTTGCTCAGAGAGTTCTCAGCCCGGGCTCACACCCCGTGCACTTCGGATTTGCCGTCTTTCACCACGATGAACCCGGTCTGAAAGTTCTGCTGGATGCCGCCGGGCACCGTGAACTCGTCACTGACCGGATAGCCGAGCCTGCCGTTCTCGAAGCCCTGCGCGCCCCAGGCGTCGGCGATCTGGCCGTTGCGCACCGCCCAGGCGCCCGAGAGCGGACTCCAATAGATGTTGCCGCCCTCGAACCGGCTGTACCGGCCGAGGTCCTTCAGCGGCGCCTCACCGGCGACGGGGAAGCCGAGCGGGCTGTTCTCGAAGCCCATCGCGGCGTACTTGTCGAGGATGAAGCCCTGCACGCGGTGCGCGCCGGTGGCCGCGCTGTAGAACATCGGACCGTGCTCGAAGGACTGCACCACGCCGTCCCGGCTCGGGGTCCGCGCCTCGGCGGCCACCGGATACCCCGCCGGCCCGCCCTCGTAGCCCTGCTTCGCCCATTCCTCGAAGATGGCGCCGCGCACCACCTGGGCGCCGGTCTGCGGGGTCCAGTAGATCGCGCCGCCCTCGAACGATTGCATCCGGCCGCGACCGTCGGGGAGACCACGCTCGCCCTCCAGCGGCAACCCCAGCGGCGAATACGCGGCACCGACACCGGTGTACGTGCCGCCGATCCGCCCACCCACCGCGTGCGTTCCGGTGGCGGCGGAATGGAACACCCTCCCGTGCTGGAAGTCCTGGACCACGCCGTGCGCCGCGGGGTACTCGGCCGTGACACAGGTGCCGAGCCAGCCGACCGCCTGCGCGACCGAAGCGATCGCCCCGCCCAGCCCACAGTTCGGCGCTCCCGGCTCGGTACCCAACGCCGACGCCGCCTGCGTCCACGACTGCCGCATCTCGAAATCCCAGTACGGCCACGAATGAATGCCGGACGGACGGTAATTCGCGGTCACCGGGATCGCCAGCTTCTCCAGCTTGGTCACGAAGTTCTCGGTCGACAACCGCGCCAGGATCTCCAGCCCGGTACCGGCCCAGTTGCCGCTGAGCAGCGGCACCGGGCTGGTCGGGTCCTCGGCGCCTGCCAGCCCGCTGCCGCTGGAGACGTACATGCTCACGCCTTTGAGCTTGTCGGCGAGCAGATACGGGTCGTGGGCCTCCCATTCGGGACCACCCGGCGGACCCCACATGGCGGCCGAGTCGAAGCCGCCGCCGTCGCGCACGGCGAAATCGATCGCCTGCGGCATACCGAGCGTGGTGGTGGTGAGCAGACCCGAATACGACGCCGCGTACCTCATCAGGCCCGGATTGCGGGCAGCCAGATTCATCGCGGCCGTTCCGCCCATCGAAAGGCCCTGGACGCCACGCACATCCGTGGTCCGCCAGTCCCGTTCGAGCACGGCGGGCAGCTCCTCGGTGAGGAAGGTCTCCCACTGGTAGTGCACGCCGTTGGACGGTTCGAGCCAGTCGGTGTAGAAGCTGGCGACACCGCCGACCGGGAGCACCACGTTGACGTTCTTGTCGGCGTAGAAGACCTCGGCGTCGGCGTCCTTGGTCCAGCCGCTCTCGTCCTCGGTGGCGCGCAGCCCGTCGAGCATCAGCAGCATCGGGAACTTCGCGTCCGGCGCGGCGTTCCAGTCCCGCGCCAGCAGCATCTGCACCTGGATCGGCATGTTCATCGCAGGCGAGAACACCCACAGCGCCACCCGGCGGTCGGAGAGCCACTCCACCCGTTGCACACCGGCGACACCGGCCTGCGCTGGTGCCTGGGCAGGCACGGCGACCGCGGGAGCGAGCAGCGCCGCGGTCATGGCCGCGATTCCGAGGATCCGCCGCATGGGCGCTCGGACACGATGTTTCAACACGCGCGACCCTCCTCATCCCCACCCATGGCCTGCCTCATCGTCGGTTGTACCGCAATACCGGCCGATAACCGGGGAGACACGCGAGAGCCACGCATAGCAAAAAGACCGGCTCACCCTGGGGGTGAGCCGGTCTTCTCAGCGTTGCTGGGCGGAAACTGTCAGGCGCCCAGTGCGTTCAGGATGTGCGGACGCGCCTTCCACAGCTCGTCTTCCCAGTACTTCCAGGAGTGGGTACCGGTGCCGGGGAAGTCGTAGACGGCGCTGATGCCGAGCGAGTTCAGGCGGTTACGGAACGCGAGGGTGCTCACGAACGAGATGGCCTCGATGCCCATCGCGTTGGCGGTGTTGTAGATGCCGCCGAGACCGGCGGGCTTGTCGTGCTGGCCGGGCAGGCCGGTGGCCGAGGCGATGAACATCGGCAGGCCGCGCAGCTCGGGGGCGAACACCATCGGGTCCATCCGCAGCCACGCCGGGCTCCACGGAGCGGCCATGGAGTCGACATTGAAGCGGCCCGCGTCGAGCATCATCACGCGGATGGCCTCACGCATGCCGGGGGCACCCCAGTTCAGCGGGCCGGAGAGCGAGGAGGCGTGCTTGAACTGGTCGCGGTGCAGCGCGGCGAGGCGAAGGGCGGCCGGGCCGCTCATCGAAAGGCCGAGCACCGCGTTGTTGGTACGGGAGACGCCGTAGCCCTCGAGGAAGGCGGGCAGCTCCTCGGTCAGGAAGGTCTCCCACTTGTAGGTGAACTTCTGACCGTTGGTGTTGCTGGCCGCGGTCCAGTCGGCGTACCAGCTGGACTGGCCGCCGACCGGCATGACCAGGGTGACGTTGTCATTGGCGAACTGCTGCATCGCGTTGGTCTCGAAGGACCAGGCGTTGCGGTCGTCGCGGGCGCGCAGGCCGTCGAGCAGGTAGAGCGCGGCGTTGCCACCGTTGCGCGCCCACTGCACCTGGACCTTCACCGGACCCATCTTCGACGGCACCATCAGCTCTTCGTAGCCACCGGCAGGCGCCCGCAGCGCGGGGGCCGACACGGGGGCGGCGAATGCCATCGGGGCCGCCCCTGCGGCGATCGGCAGCACGAGTGCCGCTGCGCCGACAGCCAGAATTCGATGACGCCAACCACGAGGTCCGGTGCCGCGGGACGTGCCCGGCTGGTCACCCTTCGGCGTGGCGGCCTTGCCGAAACGCATGTGAATTCCGCTCTCTTTCTGCTGTTGTGGCATGCCAGACCCGTCCACGGGCATCGGCTGGATCCCGACACTCCGGCCGATCTTCATGGGTGAAACAACGATCTGGTCACACTTACGCTCGCTGGAGGATATTCGACCCACCAATTACTCGCAAGGCCAACGGAACTGGCACCGGAAAACAAACGTCCGGCGCACGAATGCGCCGGACGTTCGGGTGCGGGAGGAGCTAGCCGATGTGGTTGGACATATCCGGGATCATCCGCAGCGCCTCGTCATTCCAGTTGTTCCAGGCGTGGATGCCGAAGGGCGGGTAGGAGTAGGTGACGTTGCGCGCGCCGAGGGTGGCCATGCGCACCTCGAAGGCCCTGGTGTTGGCCAGCGCCAGCGCCTCCAGCGCCATGCCGTTGAGGGTGTTGACGTTCGGGCCGTCGGTGTTGCTCGGCAGACCGGACGCGGCCGCGATCCAGAGCCTGGTGTTGTTGGCGACCAGATTCGGCGCGAAGACGAACGGATCCATCCGCAGCCATTGCGGGCCCCACGGCGGCGCCATCGAGTCGACGTTGTAGCCGCCCGCGTCGAGCATCGCGATACGGATGGCCTCGCGCATGCCGGGCGCGGAGATGTTCAGGTACCCGGAGAACGCGCCGGCGAAGGAGAACTGATCCGGGTGGTAGGCCGCCAGGGTGAGTGCGGCGGAGCCACCCATCGACAGCCCGAAGACGCCGTTGCGGTGCCTGCTGAACCCGAGGCGGTCGGCCAGCGCGTTGCGCAGGTCGGTGGTGAGGAAGGTTTCCCACTGGTACCGGTAGCTCTTGCCCGGCCCGCCCGACAGCGCGTTCGCCGCACCGGAACCGGAGTTGGGCGCGCCGTTACCGGGAATTCCGAAGAACGAGCTCGGCGAGTTCCAATCCGCGTAGAAGCTGGACATCCCGCCGACCGGCATCACGACGTTGATATTCGCCCTGGCGAGCGCGTTGGGGATATCCGTTTCGATCTCCCACCCGTTGAGATGTTCGGGTGCGCGCTGACCGTCGAGCACATAGGCGACCCGGTTGGTGTTGCCGTCGGCCGCGCGCAGAATGCGTGACTTGATCGGCCCCATGCCCGAATCGACCCAGAAGTCGAAGGCGGCGGGATTGAAACCGGCGGCCGCCGGAGCGGCGGTACCCGAGACGACCGCGCCGATCGGCACCAGCAGGGCCGCGGAAATCCCGGCGACCAGGCGGCGGGCCCAGGATCGAGAGACGGTGGCCTTCACGCGCTTGCGGCGCAGTGTTCGCATCTTCGACTAGCACCTTTCTCGGCAGACCGACGGCGCAAACCCCGAGCTACACGGTCGGATCCCACATCGGACGTCAATTACCTCAACGCATGCCCACTCTGTATCAATCTTGGCGAATGCCTACATGTTGCTGGAAAGTGACCCGGAGCACAACTCACGGTGACCTGCCATCGGTGATTCGTCACCGGCTCGCACACGGATCGTGACGGAAACGAGAAATGACCGCCCGGTGCGCAAGTACGCACCAGACGGTCATCACTACCACCACGGATTCGCAACCCTCAGGGGTTCACCGCCACGCTTCGCACCCCCACGGGTACCGCCCCCGATTTCGCACCCCCCACGGGTTTCGGCCGCCCCGGCGCCGCGATGCGAGACGTACGCCGAAGGCACGGTATCGCGTCGCGGCGCCGGGGTCACGAGGCCGAAACCCCGCGGCGCCAGCCGCCGATGACTCAGCCGATGTTGGCCGACAGGTCCGGGATCATGCGGTGTACTTCGGCCTCCCAGTTGCGCCAGTTGTGCACACCGGTGATCGGGAAGTCGAAGTGGGCGTTGCCGCCGCCGAGGGTGGCCATGCGGACCTGGAAGGCCCGGCTGTTGACCATGGCGAGCAGCTCGAGCGGCACACCCTGGACGATCTCCATCGGGTTGGACACGTCACCGGCACCGGGGATGCCGCTGGCGGCCGAGACCCAGACGCGGGTGCCGTTGTTCACCAGACGCGGGGCGAAGACGAACGGGTCCATCCGCAGCCACTGCGGACCCCACGGCGGCGCCATCGCGTCGATGTTGAAGCCACCGGCGGAGATCATGGCGACGCGCATCGCCTCACGCATACCGGGCGCGGAGATGTTCAGGTAGCCGGAGAACGAGCCGGCGAAGCTGAACTGGTCGGGGTGGTAGGCGGCCAGCGTCAGCGCGGCCGAACCGCCCATCGACAGACCGAACACGCCGTTGTTGTTGGGGTTGAAGCCGAGCCTGCTCGCCAGCGCGTTGCGCAGGTTGTTGGTCAGGAAGCTTTCCCACTTGTAGGTGTTCTTCTTGCCTGCCACCTGCGCGGGCGCGATCGACGAACCGGTCATCGCCGAACCGGTGGCCGCCGATCCGGTCGAGCTGCCGCCCGAGCCCGCGTCGAGGCCGAAGAAGTTGCTCGGGGCGTTCCAGTCGGCGTAGAAGCTGGACTGGCCGCCCACCGGCATCACGACGTTGATGTTGGCCGCGGTCAGCGCGCGGGCGACATTGGTGTCGATCTCCCAGCCGCTGAGGTCGTCGCGGGCCCGCATGCCGTCGAGCGCGTACACGACCCGGCCCGTGTTGCCGTCGGCGGCGCGGAAGATCCGCGACTTGATCGGGCCCATCTCCGAGTCGACCCAGAAGTCGAAGCCGCTCGGGTCGAACGCCGCCGACGCGGTACCGGTGGGACCAGCCACCGCGCCGCCGATCGGCAGCAGCACTGCCAGGGAGAGAAGCACCGATCGCTTGAGCCAACCGGCTCCCCGGGCTCTGAGACGTCCGCCACGCATTCTGTTTTGGGCCTTTCCTCATGCGGTTCGCGCGGAACCGCGGTTGCAAATGACCGCCGACTTACTACCGGCACACCAGTGCGCCGACGGGCCGTATCTTCGAAGACCATATCGTGACATCGATGCCCTGGCGTTACCGAAAAGTGATTAAGCGGCGAACGCCACTCCGTATGCCCTGGCCAGGGGTGTAACCACTGATCCCACGGAGTTCCATGGGATCAGTGTGACGCGAGGGAAACGCTCAGCGCGGCGGCTCCGGATACGGATCCACGAGCCCACAACGCTGGATCTCGTACTTCGGCACCCGGTCGATCCGGTACTTCGCGAACGTCAGCGCATTGCGCAGGTTGTGCTTGAACCGATCGAACGTGAGCGGGTCACGCACCGAGATCATCAGGGCCTGTGTTTCCGGGCACGACATCGCCGTGCGCGCCTGCGCGACCCATTCCTCGTCGAGGAAGTGCGGCATCCACGGATGGATGTCGACCATGCCCGAGTCGACGACCACCCAGTCCGGGTAGAGCGACTTGTCGTGTCCGATCCGCCCGTCGGCGAGCCGGTCCGAGTGCGCGGCCAGCGGGTAGGCCAGGCCCATCGGGTCGATGACGCGCACGTCGAGCGGGACGTTCATGCTGGTCATGCCCAGGTTCAGGAAGTACACCGTGTGCCCGGCGCCGCCGTCGGGGATCGGCTGCGGCGGCGGGTCGAGGTACCACATCGTGAACGACGGCGAATTCAGCAGCAGCCCACCGTTGGGATTGTCGGCGATATCGCGGACCATCGCCCGCATGCGCGGGTAGTCGAGATAGTCCTCGGCCAGAATCGGGTGGTCCTTGCCGGTGTTGAGGACGTAGTACACACGCTCGTCGACGATGCCGGAGGAACTGATCTTGGTTCCGGTCTTGATCGCGGTGGTGCTCGCCGCGTAGAGCGACCAGCCCGCCGTCCCGAGCAGCGCCGCGAGCACCAGTACCGTCGAGAGGTCCCGCGGCCGGAACGCGCCGAGCCTGATCGGCAGCACCGCCACCGGGAGCAGCAGCAGGAACAGCTGGGTCAGCAGCATCCGGCCGTGCATGAAGTCGCCGCCGACGCGGATCGCGTACACGGTCAACAGCAGCCCGCTCACCAGCACCATCACCACGACCGCGCTCGGCGAGCGCAGCCAGGCCCTGATCCCGGCCACCGACCACCCCGGCCGCAGCCGCACGCCGTGCGCGATCGCGGTGACCACGCCGGCGAGCAACAGCACGAGCAGCGGAATCCACAGGTAGTACGGGCCGACCAGGTCCCAGAAGTACTTCATGCCCTGGCCCCACTTGGCCCCGCCCGCGTCCTTGGCGACCGCGGTGTTCGGGTAGGGCAGGCCGTAGTAGCCCATCCGCCAGATCTGGTAGGCCACCGGCACGATCCCGGCGACGAACACGACCAGCGCCCGCAACGCCACCGGACCGAACCGGAACTCCGGCATCGGCGCGAGGAAGATCATGCCGAGCGCGAGCACGCCGATCAGCGTCGCCTCGGGCCGGATCAGCGGTGCGAGACCGGCGAGGAAGACCAGCCCGAGCAGCGCGGGCACCTTCACCACGGCCGCCTGACTCCACCGGATCATCAGCCACCACAGCAGACCGACCCAGCAGATCACCAGGCCGCTCTCCAGGCCGGAGGTGGCGTAGTCACGGGCTGGCGGCAGCGCGATGTAGACGAGTACGCCGGCCGGAATCAGCAGCTGGCCGGTGGTGCCGCCCCACAATCGCGCGGTGCCGAGCATGGCGAACACCATGGCCAGCAGCGACACCGTGAGCGCGACACCGAGCACCACGTACTCGAGCCTGGCCTGAGTGAGCCAGCTGAAGAACCAGACCAGATACGTCCACGCGGTGCTGGTGTTGGTCTCGACCCGCTCGTCCATGTTGAAGACAGGGCCGTTGCCAGCGAGCAGGTTGCGCACCGTGCGCAGCACGATGAGGCCGTCGTCGGCGATCCAGCGCCGCTGCCACGCGCCGACCGCGAACAGCACGACGGTGAGTACCACCCCACCGACGAAGGTGGTCCGGGACAGGGCGGCGACACGCGCGGACGAACGCGTCGACCGTCCGCGTAGCCGCTCGTCTTCGGTTGTCTCCTGCTCCGCTACCACGATCTCGTCAGGTGAGATAGACAGCGACACCTACCGCTCCGATCCAGGCAATAGCGAGGAACTGCAGGATGCGGTCCCCCAGCGCGATCTCTTCGGGTTCACCGGCCTCGCCACCGTCGACGTCGACCGCGTAACGCAGGATTGCGATGGTAAACGGGATCATCGAGATCGAATACCACTGGGTGTCACGCAGCTCGTCCTGCTGGAACGCCCACAGGCCGTAGAAGATCACGACCGCGGTGGCCGCGAGCGTCCAGATGAAGCGCAGGTAGGTCGGCGTGTAGTACTGCAGCGACTTGCGGATCTTGGCGCCGGTCTCCAGCGCGATCTGCAATTCCGCGTACCGCTTGCCCGCCGCCATGAACAGCGAGCCGAACGCCATGACCAGCAGGAACCACTGCGACAGGGCGATGCTCGCCGCCGCGCCACCGGCGACGGCGCGCAGCAGGAACCCCGACGACACGATGCAGATGTCGAGCACGGCCTGATGCTTGAGGCCGAAGCAGTAGGCCAGCTGGATACCGATGTAGATGGCCATCACCACGGCCAGATGCCAGGACGCCAGGAACGAAACACCGATCGAGCCGATCAGCAGCAGCCCGGACAGCGCGTACGCCAGGTTGACAGGGACGACGCCGGCCGCGATCGGCCGGAACCGCTTGGTCGGGTGCGCCCGGTCGGCCTCGACGTCGAGCGAATCGTTCACCAGGTAGATCCCGGAGGCCGCCATGCAGAACACCACGAAGGCGATCGCGACATTGGCGAGCACCCCGAGGTCGCCGATCGCTTCCGGGCCCGCGGCCAGCGGCGCGGCGAGCACCAGGACGTTCTTCACCCACTGCCGTGGGCGCATGGCCTTGACGACACCGCCGACCAGGGTCTTCGGCGGGCCCTTCACAACACCTTCGTCGAGGACGGCGGCGGACGGTTCTTCGCTCATCTGGCCAAGGGTTCTTTCGGTCGCGGTCATGGGGTGAGTCTCTTCTCGGCGGCTAGCACCGCGGCCGCCGACGCCGCCCCCAATGCGGAACCGGCGAGCACGTCGGATGGGTAATGCACCCCGAGCACGACCCGGGACAGCAACATCGGCGGCACGAGCACCGCAGGCAAGGGTAGCCCGGTCAATCTACCGAGCAACACCGCCGCCGCCGTTGTCGACGTAGCGTGCGAGGAAGGGAAACTCAGCTTGCTCGGCGTCGACACGTTGACCTGCACCGCTGGACTGTCCGGGCGCGGGCGCCGCACGATCCGCTTGATCACGATCGATGCGGCGTGCGCGCCGACGGCGCCGACCGCGACACCGGCCCACTGCCTGCGGCGCGGCTTGTCCAGCAGCCAGCCCGCGGCCGCGATGCCGACCCAGCCCAGCGCGTGCTCACCGAAGTGCGACATGCCGCGCGCCGCGGCGACGACGGCCGGGTTGGTGCCGATGGTCGTCTGCACGGTGTTGATGATGCCGACTTCCAGCGGGACCTCGAGGTAGTCACCGTCGCCGCACGCGCAGGCGCACTCGCCGCCGCAGCCTTCCTCGGCCAGCTCCAGCTCGGGCAGTTCCGGGTTGATCGCGTTCACTTCTTCTCGGTTCCGTTCTGGCGCAGGCCGAAGGTTTTCTCCCACGCCGCCGTGCTGGTCAGCTCGGCGTGCGCGGCCCGGTAACGCTGCTGCATCTCCGGGAAGCGGGTGGTGAGTTCCTTGCGCAGCCGCATGGCTTCGGCGAGCAGGGTGGCCGCCTTGCGCGGGTCACGCTTGCGGTACACCACCCCACGGCCGTCGGCGGTCGTCACGGTGACGCCGTCTACCTGGGAGAGCAGGAACCAGCGCGCGTCCAGCGTCGGCACGTTGAGCTGCGGCGTCTCGTGCGCGGCCGGGTCGGCCTTGCGGAAGTTGTGCAGCACGCCCTTGGCCAGCCGCGCCACCTTGGCGACCGGGTTGCCCGGCTCGCCGGTCGCGCCGACGCCGTGCCGGTTGGCCAGCGGCAGCTCCGTGGAGGACGGCAGCACCACGGCGTCCGGGTACTCCTTGCGCATCGCGTGGATCTTGCCGAGCGCGCTCGGCAAGAGGTCGAACAGGCCTTCCGGCCCGGCGAGGAAGTCGCGGATCGCCTCGTTCTGGATGGCGACCGTGGAGTACTCCAAGCACAGCAGGTGCTTGAGAGTGGCCTTGACGGTGTTCACGATCATCGGCTTGCCATCACCGGGCAGGTGCAGCGAGGCCACGACCAGACGGTTGCGCAGGTGGAAGTAGGCCTGCCAGTCGATCGCGTCGTCCTTGTCGGACCAGGCCATATGCCAGACCGCCGCGCCAGGCAGGGTGACGGTCGGGAAGCCCGCGTCGCGGGCGCGCAGGCCGTATTCGACGTCGTCCCACTTGAGGAACAGCGGCAGCGGCTGGCCGATCCGCTCGGCCACCGCGCGCGGGATCACGCAGGTCCACCAGCCGTTGAAGTCGACGTCGATGCGCCGGTGCAGCAGCTTGGAATTGTCGCGATCCTTGAGCGGGTACTTCGAGAAATCGTGGTCGTATTCGACGTTCGGCGCCGAGGACCACATGAAGATTCCCCGGTCGACGACCTCGCCCATGCTGTGCAGGTGCGAACGTTCCTGCAGGTTCAGCATCTGCCCGCCGACCAGCAGCGGCGACTTGGCGAACCGGGAGAAAGCCAGCGCGCGCAGGATCGAGTCGGGCTCGATCTCGATGTCGTCGTCCATGTAGACGATGAACTCGGCGTCGGTCTTCAGCCCCTCGTACATCACCCGGCTGTAACCGCCGGAACCGCCGAGGTTGGGCTGGTCGTGGACGGAGAGCCGGTCACCGAGCGCCGCGGCGGCCTCGGTGAAACCGGGTTCGTCGACGACCTTGCGGTTGCCCTGATCGGCCACGATCACCGCGGCGATGTTGTCGAGCACCAGCGGGTCGGAACCGAGCGCGGCCAGGGTGTTCACCAGGTCGGTCGGCCGGTTGAACGTCGGCATGCCGACCGCGATGCTGCCGGTACCCGGCGCCTCCTGCGGCGCGTACCAGCCACCGGCCAGCAAGGTGACCGCCGTGTCGGTGGTGATGTCGAACCAGATCCAGCCGCCGTCCTCGAACGGGCCGAGATCGGTCTCGAACTCCACCGTGACCGACTCCGCGCCGGACTGCACCGCGAATTCCTTGCCCTGCACGTGGATTCGCGAACCGTCGGCTTTGGAGCGGTACACGTCGACCCGGCCGTGTCCGGCCAGTTCCAGCCGGAGCACCACCGAGTTCAGCACGCTCCAGCGTCGCCAGTAGCTGGCGGGCAGCGCGTTGAAGTAGGTGCAGAACGACACCTCCGATTCCGCGCCGATCGAGAGCGCGGTGCGGCTGGTCGCGTGTGCGCGCCGGGCGTTGGTGGTGGATTCCTCCAGGTAGAGGGTCCGCACATCCAGCGGCTCGCCCGGTCGCGGCAGGATGACGCGCTGCAGCAGCGAGACCGCGCGCGTCTCGGTCGGCACGTTCGCCAGCACCGGCTGCACGCTCATGCCTGGTCCACCAGAGCCGCACCCGACTCCAGATGCGGACGCAGCACGTTCTCGAACATGCTCAGCGCCGAACCGATCGCCATGTGCATGTCCAGGTACTGGTAGGTACCGAGACGGCCGCCGAAGAGCACCTTCGACTCGGCGGTCTCCCGCTTCGCGCGCTCGCGGTAGGCCAGCAGCTTCGCGCGATCCTCCGGGGTGTTGATCGGGTAGTACGGCTCGTCGCCGGTCTGGGCGAAGCGGGAGAACTCGCGCATGATGACGGTCTTGTCGGTCGGGTAGTCGCGCTCCGGGTGGAAGTGGCGCGGCTCGATGATGCGGGTGAACGGCGCGTCGGCGTCGTTGTAGTTCATCACGCTGGTGCCCTGGAAGTCGCCGGTCTCGAGCACCTCGGTCTCGAAGTCGATGGTGCGCCAGCCCAGCTCGCCCTCGGCGTAGTCGAAGTAGCGATCCAGCGGGCCGGTGTAGACGACCGGCGCGTCCGGGCTCGCGGCGCGGATTTCGTCACGCACCTCGAACCAGTCGGTGTTCAGGCGCACGTCGATGAGCTCGGAGGCGGCCATGTTCTCCAGCCACTTCGTGTACCCCTCCTTGGGCAGGCCCTCGTAGGTGTCGTTGAAGTAGCGGTTGTCGAAGGTGTAGCGCACCGGCAGGCGGGTGATGTTGCCCGCGGGCAGTTCCTTCGGATCGGTCTGCCACTGCTTGGCGGTGTAGTCGCGCACGAACGCCTCGTAGAGCGGTCGGCCGATCAGCGAGATCGCCTTCTCCTCGAGGTTCTGCGCGTCGGCGGTCTGCACCTCGGCCGCCTGCTCGGCGATGAGCGCCTTGGCCTCGTCCGGAGTGAAGTAGCGGCCGAAGAACTGCGAGATCAGGCCGAGGCCCATCGGGAACTGGTACGCCTGTCCCTTGTGCAGGGCGAACACCCGATGCTGGTACCCGGTGAACTCGGTGAACTGGGTGACGTAGTCCCACACCTTCTTGTTCGAGGTGTGGAACAGGTGCGCGCCGTACTTGTGGATTTCGATGCCGGTTTCCGGTTCCGGCTCCGAGTAGGCGTTGCCGCCGAGGTGATAGCGGCGATCCAGCACCAGCACCCGCTTACCCAGCAGGTTGGCGGCGCGCTCGGCGACGGTCAGGCCGAAGAAGCCGGAGCCGACCACGATCAGGTCGTACGGAGAATTTTCGGAGTTACCCGGGGACGATGCGACGGTCACGGGTGCCCAGCGTATCGGAAGACTGTCGATTGTCCCGGCGGAGTCACCGACCAGGCCGTGAGCTGCGCCGATGCGATTAAGCTTGCGCCACTACCCCGCGTGCCCATGCTGGGTTCTTCTGGACGGAGAGTTCACGCGTCGCATCCGGGTCATCGTCGCCGAGATCAGCACGAGGATCAGCATGAGCGCCGCTAGCACCGCCCCTATCCCCGTGAACCGCTCCCCGCCGTTCATACCGACCAATGCGATGGCATCCCAGTCCCGCACGAAGCAGAACTCGGTCACCATGCCGGCGTAGACCGCAGGTACCGAGTCCTCCCCCGCAAGACTGCCGATCCCTGCCGCATTCATTCCGAGGTATCCAGCCGCGAGCGCCCCACTCAGTACCAGGCCGGTCCTCATCCACCGCCCGAGCAGGACTGCCGCGATCACCCACAGCAGAGCCATGACAATGTGTGCCGCTGTCATGGCTAGAACTCGATGACGCATCCAGTCGTCATCCGGCCTCAACAACGCGTTCGCTTCAACTCCCGCGATCGTCGCGCAGACACCGAATACCGCCAAGAGCACCGCGAGCGCGATCGTCACCCACCTGGCATACATCACTGACGTAGCCGATCGACCAGCCCTCGGTCGGTGGCCACCCGGGTATCCCGGTCCGACCATGGCGGCTGATGGTGCAAAACCGCCCATCGGCGGCGTGGCCGACCCAGTCCCGGGCGTCTGCCACCACGCACCATCGGCACCCGTCTGGGCCGGATCGGGATGACCGGGGCCGTACCGAACCGTCGGCGGAGCGGGCTGGTCTGCGGGGGTGTGAGGGTGCGCGGCCACGGTCGGCGTGAGATCGGGGCCCTGCTGGATAGCAGCGGAGGCGAATCCGGTTGGCGGCATCGGCGGGTGGGCAGTGTCGCTGTTCTGGGGCCGGGCAGGCGGATGGCTCATGTGCGTCCCGTTCGCGGTGATCAGTAATACGGGCGTTGGCCGTACGCCTGCTGGCGACCCGCGCGGATCCAGCGGCCGGTGGCAGGAGCGGCGGCGCAGAGGAGGATGATCAGCGGGACGAGGGCGCCGATGGCGACGCCGATCAGCACAGCGAGTGGGGCGTCGCCCGCCACTCCCGCGACGGCGATGATGCCCGTGGTGACCAGGCCGAACGTGGACATGATGATGAGAATCACGCGGCCGGCGGTCTTGCGACGGAAGAGCAGGATCGCGCCGAGTAGCCACAGCAGAACCGGAATGGCCGCGATCGAAACGCCGAGCAGGGTGGCGGCCGGGTCGGCGCGGCTGGTGTTCAGCTCCATCGTGGCGGAGATACCCATGCCGACCAGCGCCACGACGGCGAGGAGCAGCGACAACGAGGCAGCGGTCAGCGCGGTCCCGCCGCTTACTCTCTGCTGGGCGTAACCCGGTGCGCCGTAACCGTATCCGTAGCCCGGGTGCGGCTGGGCGTACGGATCGAGGTACGGCTGGGCGGCGGCGCCCGCCTGAGCGTAGGGATCGGCATAGGCGGGCGCGCCCTGCTGGGCGTAGGGACCGGCGTAACCACCGACGTATGGATCGTTGCCCTGGTACGGGCCGTACGGGTACCCCATCGAATCCCCCTCGTAGACAGTGTCGATCGTCTCCGCCCGACGTGACGGCAACTATACGGTCGCGGTGCGACCAGTCGCGGTGTACGTCGCCGTCCACGGCAGGGCCGCGGGCAGCAGTACGAGACCGCCGAGCCCGATGCAGGCGAGAGCCGCGGCCCAGCTGTGGTTCACGATCGCCGTCACCGCGCCGGGTACCCCACCGAGGCCGACCAGGATCGACCGGAGCACCGGCTCCTCGGCGAACCAGTGAGTGCCGTACTCGGGGTCGTAGTTCAGGAGGGTGGCCAGCAGGCCGAGCGCACCGAGGCCGAGTTGCGCGAGCGCGGCGACGATGATGACCCAGCGGCCCGTCTGATCGCGGCGGGCCAGCAGCAGCGCGCCGTACCCGAACGCGAACGCCGCCACCATGGCACCGAGCGTGGCGAACAGGGTGAGCGAGTCGTCGAGGCGGGCGGGGTCGCCGAAGAAGGCGCGCAGCAGGACCGCGGCACCGACCAGATTCGCCACGGCGGCCAGCCCGGCGCAGCACACGGCGACGATCGCCGTCACCTCACCGATTGTCGACTTCGTTTCCAGCACGACCATAGTCAGCAACCTATCCCGTCCCCGCCGGGCGCGCGGTGACCCAGCAGCGCGTCCGTTCGCTCAGACTCAGCGTCAGGATCACCGTATTGAGGACGATCCAGACGTCAAGCGGTCCGAGCCGCCACCCGTGACTTGCCGCGTTGAGCCCGATGACCATCAGCGTCGCGCCCGCCATCACCCCGGCCACGATGAGCAGGATCCGCCTGCCCAGCATCCGCCGCCGCAACAGCAGCACGGCCCCGAGCAGGTACCCAGCCCCCAGCCCGCCGACGATTGCCGCACCCACATAGTCCAGCTCGATCGCCCGCCCGAACAGCCGCAGCACCACGGTCACCACCGCGACCACCACACCGGCCGCCCCGACCAGCACGCCGAGCCAGCCCGCGATCCGCGCGGTCACCGCGCTCGGCCGAGGTTGCCCCACCTGCGTCTCCATCCCTGCCGATGTCAGCCGCGCGACGGGGCCGCTGGGTATGGAGTCGACCAGGTTCCGCGCGCGGCGCTCGCGGATGTCGCAACCCAGCGCTGACACGATGGCCACAGCGCGGCGACCAGTATCGCTGCCGGTGCCAGTGCGTAGAGCGCGAACACCGTCATCCCGCTCCATGAGCTAGCGCCGTCCCCAAGGAGTGCGAAGAATGCCAGCCCGCTACCGATGACCACCATCGTCGGTCCGGCGGCACGCCGGATAAGGATCAGCACCCCTCCCACTCCGAGCAGGACCGCGATGGTGGCACCGACCGCGAGCTCGATTTGCAGTTCCAAGACCTTCACCTGCAAGTCCGTCTCCCGGACCAATACCCGGTACTTCTCAGCGCGGAGTGACGAGAGAGCGCTGATCGCCTGGCCGAGACCGAACAGACCGAGGAACGCTCCCCCGAACCCCGCGTTGACAGCGGCTATCGGCGGGTTCCATACCGTTCGCCGCGTCGTCCCGTGCGGCTCCTGCCGGTTCCTCATCCAGTTCCCCCTTGCGACCTCGTGGTCGCGACATCTGTGCCGATCCACGGCAGCCTACTGCCGCCGACGACACCGCGCCCGGACGCCGGAGCCCCGAGCGCGGTCGTCACTTCTCCTTACCCCATCCCGCGCTGGTGAATCCGTCAGGCGGATCGTCCCTCGACATACGCCCGGAACGCCTCCAGGATGTACTCGGCTGTTCCGTCGCCGTGTACGTCGTAGTTCTGCCGGAAGCGGGGATCGGCGACGTACATCTCGCCGAGGCCGAGCAGGTACTCGTCGGTGACGGGCCTGCCCTGGGTGCCGTCGCCGAGCCAGGCGCGGTGCCGTTCGACGATGGCCTGGACGGTCTCGCTGTCGACGGGAAGTCCTGCGGCGTAGGCCTTCCCGAAGTCGGCGGAGATGTCGAGCTGGGTCTGCTTGAAGGCCTGCTTCTGCGCGGTGGACAGCGAGCGCCACCAGCGGTCGCCGCTCTCGTAGGCCTCCTTGCCCCAACGCTCGGTCACCTCCTCCTTGTACTTTGTGTGGTCGAAGCCGTCGAAAACCTCTGCGGCCATGAGTGGTTCACCTCTTTCGGTCTTGTGCAACGTGGTCGACACCGACTCGATCTGGCGTGCGATCCGGTCCTGTTGCTGCCGAAGCAGTTCCAGGTGGGTGCGCAAAGCGCTTGCGGTGTCTTGTTCACCGGCGAGAACCTCGGCGATCACCGGGAGGCCGAGGCCGAGTTCGCGCAGCAGCAGAATGCGCTGCAGGCGAATCAGGGAGTCCTGGTCGTAATAGCGGTAGCCGTTGGCGCCGATCCGGCTCGGCTCCAGGAGCCCGAGCTGTCCGTAGTGGCGCAGCGTACGGCTGGTGGTGCCCGCGGCTTTCGCAAGGTCCTGAATGGCCCATTCACCTACCATGACCAGGTCCTTTCTCGTCGATGAGACCAGTCTGCAAGTTGACGCTACGTCAATGTCAACAGGAGGCCGGGGCCGCTTCGCCTCCGACGAGTCGGCTGAAGCCGAGCCGGGCAGCCATCCGCCAGCATTGCCGGGCATCAGATTTGCCCACGCTGCGCGCACACGAATCCCCCGACCAGTGCCGATTGCCACCGATCAGCACGATATTGATCGCCCAGCGTGGGCCCGGCGGCTACCCAACCGGTCCGAGCGCCACCCATAGCCCAGACGGTCCAGCCCTCCGACCGGCACAGGCGGAACGACTCACCCGGGCATCGGACAGGCACGGACGGAACGGCTCGGACAGCCATCCGACAGGCACGGACGAACAGGTCGGGCAGCTAGCCGCCGGACGCGGCGGGACCCGGGTCAACTGGAATCTGCCCGGCCGGGTCGGCAGCGACCGGAGTCGGGTGGACGGGGAACTGTTCGTCCACGGGCGGGACCCCGGCGGCGGGAACCGGCTGGATGGGGAGTTGTCCCTGTGCGACCGGGAACTCACCGGCGGGAACCTGGTGGGGCTGTCCGTCGGCGGCCAGTCCCTCGGTGCCGGGCGAAGTGCCCTGCGGCGCAGCGGTTCCTGGCGAGCCCGATGCCGACGCGGGTAGCTGATCGGCGACGTCCGGCACCAGTTGCAGCAGGGTGGAGAAGTCGACGACCTGGGCGCCGAGGGTCTTCGTCGCGACGATCACGCCGTTGGTGTAGAGCCGGTAGGTCCCCGCGCGCTGTGGCAGCAGCATTTCCGGGCCGATCGGGGCGCCGATCGAGCTGTCGGGGCCGCCGATGCGGCGGTACTCGGTGTCGATGGCGGTCTCGCCGGCGAGCGCTTCGATCGTCGGGTCGGGCTGGGTCGGTTCGGTGGGAACCGCTGGTGCGGGGACGGTTTGGATGACCTCGTGCGGTGCCGGTCCGACGGCGAAGGTCTCGATGTCGGCGGGGCGGCCGCCGTCGGGCGCGGCCGAGTACTCCGAGCGCAGGATCAGTCCGTCGCGCAGCAGCACGGTACCCGAGGTCGCGGCTACGGCCTCGGTGGTGCGCGCGTCCTCCTTGACCGTGCCTGGATACACCTGGCAGTCGGTGGTGTCGCAGGTCTGCGCGTAGTGGTAGCGGCTCTCGGCCAGCGCGTAGGAACGCGCCGCGATGGCCTGGGCCCGCAATGCCTCGAAGGCGCCCTTGTCGGCCCAGTTGGCCTGCATCTCGGCGGGGAGCAGGCCGGCCAGGTAGTCGTCGAGATCCACCTGGTTGACGGTCCGGTACGCGCCGTCCTCCAGCGCGACTCCGAGTGCGCCACGATAGGCCGTGCCGCCGCAGAGGGTGAGGTGCTCGTCGGCGGGCCTGCCCGCGCCCGCGTTGACGGGGTAGACGAACGGGTCGTCGGTCGCCGCCTGCCACAGCACCTCGCCGTCGCAGCCCGCGGTGACAACGACACTGGCGCCGCCGTCGGGCAGCGGGGTGAGGTGCGCGGCTTCGTTCGGCCCGATCATCCGGCCCGCGACCTGCGCTCCCGCCGCCGCGTAGGTGTCGAGGGTGGCGTCGTCTTGGGCTTGCAGGCGGACGCCGATGGTGGTCGGCCCGATCTGGCCGAACTCGGCGCCGGGGTAGTAGTGCCCGAGGATCTCCTCGGCGGTCCAGCCTGCCCGCGCGTTGTCGAAGGCGCCGACCTGGCTCATCCCGCGGCCGTGACCGGCGCCGACAGTGGGCACGATCTGGCCGGGCAGGATCTGCCACAGCCCGATCGCGCCGGTCAGCGCCAGCGCGGAACCACCGACGAGGACCGGCAACGGCACGGTCTTCAGCAGCGGCACGGTGCGGCGTCTCGTCCCACGGCGGGTGCTGCGGTTGATCTTGATGTCGGCTCTCATCCTGCGCTCCCACGGTTTCGGGGTTCGACCGGCGGAGCTCGCGTCGGCATGTCGTCACTGCCGAGCGGGATCCGAAGGCTACATTCGAGCAATCACATAATCCTCAAGTTGAGGTTTAGATGTGTGACGTATGTTAACTAGTGTGGTGTGTGAGGCGATAGGAAGCAAGCATCACTTGCCGGTGATTGCTTCGACGCCACCAAGGTCTACGAGCTCGACCCTGATTGGAGAAGGCACGTGCGATACCGAAAGCCGAAACGTTCCTACGTGCTCCCGGTGGTCACCACGCTCGCGGTCGCCGCGCCCGTCGGCGCGTTCGCGCTGAGTGATTCCACCGATTACCGCAGCGCCAACGATTCCCAGCTCGCGGCCGTGCCGACACAGCTGGCCGAGGTCGCACTGAACTCGGTACCCGACATCACCATCCCGCTGCGCGAGCTGACCGGCCTCGACCTGCCCGATCTGCACCTCTCCGACCTGCAGATGCTGCCGCTGCCGACCGCCATCCCGGTCCCACCCGGTATTCCCGCGCCACCCGGCGTCACGCTGCCGACGGAGATCCAGCTGCCGCAGCTGCCGACGAGGTCCGCACCGACGTCGACCACCGCGCCGCCGGCGCCGAACGGCGCGCCCGCGCAGCAGAACGGCGCGCAGGGTCGCCCGCCCGCCCCGAGCACCGCGGTGCAGACCGCTCCGCCGACCCAGCCTCCCGCCCCGGCGCCCGCGGCCCCCGCACCCGCCCCGGAACCACCTGCGCCAGCCGCCGAGGCACCTCCGGCACCAGCGGCCGATGCACCCCCGGTGCCAGCTGCACCCGCACCTGCTCCCCAGGCACCCGCCGCCGAGGCACCCCCAGCGCCCGCCGCACCCGCACCCGCAGAACCCCAGGCACCCGCACCAGCGCCAGCCGCCGCGGCACCCGCACCTGCCGCTGATGCACCCCCGGCACCCGACGCACCTCCAGCCCCGGCCGAGACGGCGCCAAGCCCCACCACCAACGGCGCCCCCGTCGCCCAGAACCGCCCCGCGGGCGCGAGATTCATTGCCGACCCGGCCAATCTGGAACCCGGCACCACCCCCGACACCCCCGCACTCGCCCCCGGCGCCGTCGGCCCCGATCTGATCGACCAGGTCGGCGCGCAGGTCAAGGAGCTGAGTCAGGAAACTCCGTTCAGCATGGTCGCCCTCACCGCGCGCGACATGGTGAACACCACCACCAAGCTGCGCGCGCGCCGGCCCGACGGCGCGTGGGGCCCCTGGTACAACGCCGATCCACTGGACACCAGGGCCACCGACCAGACCCCGGCCGACGCGCTGACCGGCACCGAACCGATCTATGTCGGCGAGACCACGGCCGTGCAGATGCTGGTGACCCGCAAGCCGACCGCCGCCCCGGATCACGCCGATCCCGCCCAGCTCACCGAGGCCGCACTCAAAGCCGTGCTGATCAATCCGGGCCGGGCCGCGATCGATGGCGCGCTCTCCGACGTCGCGGCCGCACTGCCAGGTGGCGGACCGAAGGTCATCACCAGGGCGCAGTGGGGTGCCGACGAGTCGATCCGCTGCCAGGAGCCCACCTACGACGACGGCCTCGGTGGTGTCACCGTGCACCACACGGCCGGTCGCAACGACTACAGCCGGGCCGAGTCCGCGGGCATCGTGCGCGCGATCTACGCCTACCACGCACAGACCCTCAACTGGTGCGACATCGGCTACAACGCCCTGGTCGACAAGTACGGCCAGATCTTCGAGGGCCGCTACGGCGGCCTGGACCGGGCGGTCCAGGGCGCCCACTCCGGCGGCTTCAACGAGAACACCGCCGGGGTGGCCCTGATGGGCAACTACGAGACCGAGACCCCGAGCGAGGACTCGATCAACGCGATCGGCCGATTCGTCGGCTGGCGCACCAAGGTCGCCGGGCTCAACCCGCGCGGCGAGACCACCATGTATTCCGAGGGCACGGAGTTCACGCCGTACGTACTCGGCGAGGAGGTGGATCTGCCGGTGGTGTTCGCGCACCGCGATGTCGGCAACACCGACTGCCCCGGCGACGCGGCTTACGCGCTGATGGACCGCATCCGCAGTATCGCCGCGGGCAGTTCGGGCACCTACTCCTCACCGGCGACCCCGGTCCGGCCGCCGAGCCAGCAGGCCCGCGCGCCGCAGGGCAATATGGCCGAGCTCGGCGCGCTGGTCGACAAGCTGCTCGGCCTGTCCGAGGAGAACGACATCGCCAGGCACTGGGTGAGCCGCGGCGGCGTCGAGGGTCCGCTCGGTGCGCCGCAGTCGGATCTGCTGTCGGGCGCGCAGGGCCGTCAGTACGCGAAGTTCGCCAACGGGTACGTGTTCTCCGGGGAGAACGGCCAGGTCTTCGAGCTGGTCGGCGCGATCCTCGACCGCTACCTCGCGCTCGGTGGCGACGCGGGCGTGCTCGGCCTGCCGACCGGAAGCGCCTACCTGGTTCCCGACGGCGTGCGCACCGACTTCCAGCACGGTTCGCTGGTGCTCAACGAGCTCACCGGCATCGTCACCACCTTCTGGAAGACCTACAACGAGACGTACAAGGCCGAGATGGAGGGCATGAACGGCACCCCGGCCGAGCAGGCGCCCGCCACCACGGCACCGACCTCGACGGTGCAACCAGCACCCGCAGACCCCGGCGCGGTCCCCACCGAACCGGCTCCGGCTCCGCCCGCGGCCGCCGAACCCGCCCCGGCCGGCTGACACCCGGCCAGGCGAAGAACGGCCGGTGCCCCGCCATCCGCGGGCACCGGCCGTTACTCATTCGTCAGCCCCACCAGCGCTCGAGCACCATGGCGACGCCGTCGTCGACATTGCGACCGGTGACCTCGTCGGCCGCGGCCAGCGCCTCGGGATGCGCGTTGCCCATAGCCACCCCGTGCCCCGCCATGGTCAGCATGGGCACATCGTTGGGCATGTCGCCGAACGCGACGATCCCCGACTCGGCGACGCCGACCAGCTCGGCCACCTCGGCCAGGCCGGATGCCTTGGTCACGCCGGGTACGGCTAGCTCGATCAGCCCGTTCTCGGTGGAGTAGGTGATCTCGGCGCGGTCCCCGATCAGCGGGGCGAGCGCGGCGCGCATCTGCGAACTGCGGGCCGTGCTGAGCCGGATCAGCATCTTGATCGCGGGCGAGTCGATCACCTCGGCGTGCGAGACGACGGTGTCGTCGGGATTGAGCCAGGCGTGCTCATAGGTCGGCGAGCTCACGAACTGCGGGGTGGCCGCGTCGTGTGCGCTCGCGCCGACCCGCTCGGCGGCCAGCCCGCAGCCGGGTAGGGCGCGCTCGGCGAGTTCGGCGAGCCAGGCCAGTGTCTCGACGTCGAGGGCGTGGCTGGCCAGCACCCGATCGCCCGCGCTGTCGTAGACGACCGCACCGTTACCGCACACCGCGAGCGGCGCGTAGCCGAGCTCGCTGACGACCGGATCGATCCAGCGCGGTGGCCTGCCGGTGGCGAGCACGAAGGTGGCTCCGTCGGCGACGAGCGCGGTGACAACGGCCTTGGTGCGGGCCGATACCTTCTCCGCGTCGTCGATCAGGGTGCCATCGACGTCGGTGGCCACCAGCTTCGGTTTCGGGTGCAGGGGCGTCATCCGTTCCATCCTGCCGCACGTCGCCACACGCCGACGCCGGAGTGTCCTTATGATCAGGGCCTGTTCACCCGATCCAGAGGGGATTGATGTCCGGCTTCCTGTTGCGGCGCGCGCTGAACTATGTCGTGCTTCTGCTGCTGGCGTCGTTCCTCACCTTCAGTCTGGCCTCGCTCACCTTCCGCCCGCTCGACAGCCTCGAGCAGCGCAATCCCCGGCCACCGCAGTCGGTGATCGACGCCAAGGCCGCGGAGCTGCATCTCGACGAGCCGATCCCGCAGCGCTATCTCACCTGGCTCGGTGGGGTGGCGCACGGCGATTTCGGGACGACGCTGGCCGGTCAGCCGGTAAGCGAGGAGCTGGGCCGCCGGGTGGCGGTGAGCCTGCGGCTGCTGATCCTGGGATCGGTGCTCGGCACCGTGCTCGGCGTGCTGATCGGCGCGGCGGGCGCGATCCGGCAGTACCGGTTCAGCGACTATTTCACGACGGTGCTGTCGTTGCTGATCATCTCCACGCCGGTGTTCCTGCTGGCGACGTTGCTGAAGTTCGGTGCGCTGCAGATCAATATGGCCACCGGCACGCAGATCTTCCTCTACACCGGCGAGACGTCGGCGGATCAGGTGGTCGGCCTGTGGAACCAGCTCGTCGACCGCGCACAGCATCTCGTCCTGCCGACGCTGGTGCTCGTGCTCGGCGCGGCGGCGGGCTACAGCCGCTACCAGCGCAACGCCATGCTCGACGTGCTGCAGAGCGACTTCATCCGCACCGCCAGATCCAAGGGTCTGCGGCACCGGCACGCGCTCTACAAACACGGCCTGCGCACCGCGCTGATCCCGATGGCGACGATGTTCGCCTACAGTCTCGGCGGCCTGATCACCGGCGCGACCTTCGTGGAGAAGATCTTCGGCTGGCACGGGGTCGGCGAATGGTTCGTCGACGCCATCAACGCCCAGGACATCTACATCGTCGTCACGGTGGCGACCTTCGCGGGCCTGGTGGTGCTGCTCTCGGGTCTGCTCTCCGACATCGTTCTGGCGCTGCTCGACCCGAGGGTGCGTGTCGCATGACCGAAACCGAACTGATCGCCGTCGGCGCGCCGGAGGCCGCCGGTGCCGGGCGCGGCCGCCTGGTGTGGCGGCGGTTCCTGCGTAACAAGCCCGCCGTGGTCGGCGCGGTGATCCTGGTGCTGTTGTTCGTAGCGAGTTTCGCGGTGCCACCGTTGCTGCCGTGGGACTACCAGCAGATGGACCCCACCGCGCTGCTCCAGCCGCCGAGCCCCGAGCACCCGTTCGGCACCACCCAGATCGGGCAGGACGTGCTCGCGCAGACCATGCGTGGCCTGCAGAAGTCGCTGGTCATCGGCTTCTGTGTGGCGATCTTCGCCAGCGTCATCGCCTCCACCGCGGGCGCGCTGGCCGGGTTGCTCGGTGGGTGGACCGACCGGGCGATCATGTGGCTGGTCGACCTGCTGCTCGTGGTTCCCGCGTTCATCATCATCGCGCTGTTCGCGCCGCGCACCAAGGGTTCCGGGTCGATCGCGATCCTGATCGTGCTGCTCAGTGTGTTCGGCTGGATGATCGCGGCCCGCATCATCCGGGGCCTCACGATGAGTCTGCGTGATCGCGAATTCGTCCGGGCCGCACGGTATATGGGCGCTCCTACGCACAAGATCATCCTCAGCCACATCCTGCCCAATATCGCCTCGATCCTGATCATCGACACCACGCTCGCGGTCGGCGCGGCGATCAGTGCCGAGACCGGACTGAGCTTCCTCGGGTTCGGGGTGCAGCCGCCGGATGTGTCGCTGGGTTCGCTGATCGCGGCGGGCACCAAGTCGGCGCTGACCTTCCCGTGGCTGTTCCTGTTCGCCGGTGGCCTGCTGATCACCATCGTGTTGTGTGCCAACCTCGTCGGCGACGGGCTGCGCGACGCCTTCGATCCAGGGGCGCGCGGCGCCCGGAAGGCACGCAAGGAGGATGCCGAGCACAAGGACGCGGCGCGGATGGAGCGGAAGAAGGCCGGAAAGCGATGACCACCTCGACCACGCCCCTGCTGGAAGTCACCGACCTGCGAGTGGCCTTCCCCGGCGAGGAGGGCCGCGTCGAGGCGGTGCGCGGGGTGAACTACACCGTCGCCGACGGCGAGGTGCTCGCCATCGTCGGCGAGTCCGGCTCCGGCAAGTCGGTGTCGTCGCTGGCCGTGATCGGCCTGCTCCCCGAGCAGGCCCGCGTGCAGGGCTCGATCCGGTTGCGCGGCAAGGAACTGCTCGGCCTCGGTGACAAGCAGATGTCGGCCCTGCGCGGCGCCTCGATCAGCATGGTCTTCCAGGACCCGCTCTCGGCGCTGACTCCGGTATACCGGATCGGCGACCAGGTGGCCGAGGCGCTGCTCGCGCACGGCACGATGAGCCGCAAACAGGCGGGCGAACGCGCGATCGAGCTGCTCGAACTCGTCGGCATCCCGGACGCGCGGACGCGGGCGCGCGCCTTCCCGCACGAGTTCTCCGGCGGTATGCGCCAGCGCGTGGTGATCGCCATGGCCATCGCCAACGATCCGGCGCTGATCATCTGCGACGAGCCGACCACCGCGCTGGACGTGACGGTGCAGCGCCAGATCCTGAACCTGCTGCGCAAGGCACGTGACATCACCGGCGCCGGGGTCATCATGATCACCCACGACATGGGGATCGCCGCCACCGTCGCCGACCGCGTCGCGGTGATGTACGCGGGAAAGATCGTCGAAACCGCGCCGGTCGCCGACCTTTTCACGGCCCCGCAGATGCCGTACACGGTGGGCCTGCTCGGTTCCATCCCGCGGATGGACGGCCCGCCGCGCAGCCCGCTCATCCCCATCGCCGGCGCGCCGCCCGCCATGCACGCGCTGCCACCCGGCTGCTCGTTCGCGCCGCGCTGCCCCGTCGCCATCGGTGACTGCACCGCCGCCGAGCCGCCGTTGGAGAAGGTCGCGCCCCGGCACGCGGTGGCCTGTATCCGCACCGCGGAGATCGGCTCGGCGCGGCTGTTCGACGCCTACCGCGCCGAGGTCACCGCGCCGCCCGCCGCCGAACTCACGAAATCCGATGTGGTGCTTCGGGTCACCGACCTGGTGAAGACGTTCCCGCTCACCTCCGGGGTGGTGCTGCGGCGCAAGACCGGCGAGGTTCGCGCGGTCGACGGCATCAGCTTCGAGGTGCGCGCGGGCCGCACCCTGGCCCTGGTGGGTGAATCCGGTTCGGGCAAGTCGACCACGCTGACCCAGATCATGGACCTGGTGCGCCCGCAGGCGGGCAGTATCGAGGTACTCGGCCGCGATGTCACCACCCTCGGCAAGGCCGATATCCGCGAGATCCGCCGCAAGATGCAGATCGTGTTCCAGGACCCCGCTGCCTCGCTCGACCCGCGCCTGCCGATCTACGACGCGCTGGCCGAGCCGCTACGCATCGATGGCCGTTCGCGCGAAGAGGTCGACCGCAGGGTGCCCGAGCTGCTCGACCAGGTCGGCCTGCGGCCCGAGCACGCCGACCGCTACCCTGCCGATTTCTCCGGCGGCCAGAAGCAGCGCATCAGCATCGCCCGCGCCCTCGCTCTCGACCCCGAGCTGCTCGTTCTCGACGAACCGGTGTCGTCGCTCGACGTGTCGATCCAGGCGGGGGTGCTCAACCTCCTGCGCGATCTGCAGGCCGAGCGCGGGCTGTCCTATCTGTTCGTCTCGCACGACCTGTCGGTGGTCCGCAATCTGGCGCACGACGTCGCCGTGATGCTGCGCGGCAAGATCGTCGAATCCGGCCCGGCGGAGCGGATCTTCGCCGCCCCCGAGCACGAGTACACCCGCTCGCTGATCGCGGCGGTACCCGAACCCGTGGTCAGCGGTTGAGCCAGGAGGCGTTATGAGCTGTACGAGTTATCCTTCGCGGCTACGCAGGGGCAGGTTCCGGGCCGCGGCGCCCGCCGTCGCGCTTGCCCTGATCCTCGGCGGTTGCGCGGGCGACACCACGGTGAAGGAAGGCTCGAGTGCGATCGGGGCGACCAACGACATCAACCCCCGCGAGCGCGACGAGATCCGCGACGGCGGCAATCTCCGGCTCGCGCTGACCGGGTTCCCGTCGACGTTCAACAGCATGCACGTCGACGCCGATGGCGAGGTCGGCGAGGTTACCGGCTGGACGCTGCCCAGCACGATCAACGCCGACGCGGCGGGCAACCTCACCGTCGACCACGACTACTTCACCACGGTCGAACTCACCGAGACCGAACCGCAGCGAATCGTCTACACGATCAACCCGGACGCGGTCTGGTCCGACGGTACCCCGATCACCTGGGAAGACCTGCGCGCTCAGGCCGAAGTGATGAGCGGACGCGATACCGCCTTCAAGATCAGGTACAGCCACGGCTACAGCAGTGTGGAGAAGGTCGAACGCGGGGTCGACGACCGGCAGGCGATCGTCACCTTCGCCGAGCACTACGCGGAGTGGAAGGGCCTGTTCAATCCGCTCTACCCCCGCCAGCTGACCGAATCGCCACAGGCGTTCGACGACCTGTACCGCGACGAGATGCCACTGTCGGCGGGCCCGTTCCTGATCAGCTCGATCGACCGGGCCGAACAGCGGGTCGTGCTGAGCCGCAACCCCCGATGGTGGGGCGATACCCCCAAGCTGGACACGGTCACCTACAGCGTCCTCGCCGACGAGGCCCGGCTGGCCGCCTTGCAGAACGACGAACTCGATGTCACCGCACTGAGCGGGATCGAGGAGGTCGCGACCGCGACGGGAACGCCGGGCATCGCGGTGCGGCGCGCACCGTCGAACCGGTACTCGCACTTCACCTTCAACGGCGCGCCCGGATCGATCCTGGAGGATCCGCGGATGCGGATCGCGATCTCCAAGGGCATCGATCGACAGGCCATCGCCACCGCGACCCAGCAGGGCATCGTCACCGATCCGAAGCCACTGAACAACCACCTGTTCCTGGTCGGCCAGAAGGGCTATCAGGACAATGCCGAGGTGGTCGCCTACGACCCGGCCGAGGCCGCCCGCATGCTCGACGAACTGGGCTGGAAACTCAACGGTGACATCAGGGAGAAGGACGGGCGCCAGCTCGTGATCCGCGACGTGATGTACCAGGCCGACACCTGGACCCAGATGGCCCAGATCGCGCAGCAGAACCTCGCGGCCATCGGCGTGCGATTGCAGATCGAGACATATCCGGGCAACGGGCCTTTTCACCGACGTGATCGATCCAGGCAATTTCGACATCGCGCAGTTCGTGTGGGCCAAGAGCATTTTCCCGCTCGGCGCGCTCCCGCAGATCTACGCCTACGATCCGGCGAACCGGCTGAGCAATATGGGCCGGATCGGCTCGCCCGAACTGAACGCCCTGATCGAGGAGACCATCACCGAGCTCGATCCGGCGCGGGCGATCGAATTGGCCAACGAGGCAGACCGGATGATCTTCGAATTGGGATTCTCCCTGCCGATCGTGCAATCCGCGGGTACGGTCGCTGCGCGCGATAACCTCGCGAACTACGGCGCGCCCGGCCTGGCGTCCTACGACTACACCAAGGTCGGATTCGTCGAATAACTCGCTCGCTCGCGTAGCGGCACTGAAGGATAAGGAGCGGACCATGCGGATTCGCACAACGACGACCCGGCTGGCGATACCGCTGGTCGTCCTCGGCCTGCTCGCCGCGGGATGCGGTTCGGGCACCACCACCGAACCGGCGGGTGCGGCCGCGCTCGGTACCACCAACGACATCAACCCGATGGATGTCGAGCTGCTACGCGACGGCGGCAATCTGCGCCTGGCGATCAGCGCGCTGCCGCAGAACTGGAACGCGCTGCACACCGACGGCCACGACGCCGAGGTCGCGGGTGTGCTGCGGCCGACCATGCCGCGCGCCTTCATGACCGATGCCGCCGCCGAGCTCTCGGTGAATACCGACTATTTCACCGAGGTCGCGCTGACCTCGACCGACCCGCAGCAGGTGACCTACACGATCAACCCGGACGCGGTCTGGTCCGACGGCACCCCGATCACCTGGGAAGACCTCGCCGCACAGGCCAACGCCCTCAGCGGCAGGGACAAGACCTATCTGATCGGCAACACCAACGGCTTCGACCGGGTGGCGAAGGTCGAGCGCGGTGTCGACGACCGGCAGGCGGTACTCACCTTCGACCAGCACTACGCCGAATGGCGAGGCCAATTCGCCGGGAACTCGTTCCTCTACCCGAAATCGGTGACCAGCAGTCCAGAGGCCTTCAACAAGAGCCTGGTCGACGGGCCGGGCCCGTCGGCGGGGCCGTTCATCGTGCAAACGATCGACCGCGGACAGAACCGGATCGTCCTGGAGCGGAATCCGCGCTGGTGGGGTGACACTCCCAAGCTCGACACCTTCACCTTCAGCGCGCTCGACAGCGCGGCGCGCCTGCCCGCACTGCAGAACAACGAGATCGACGCGGTGGGCCTCGCCGATATCAACGAGGTCAAGACCGCGAGCGCCACCGCTGGGATCGCCATCCGGCGGGCACCGGCCAACCAGTGGTCGCATCTCACCTTCAACGGAGCTCCCGGATCCATCCTGGAGGACGCGGGTGTGCGCGTGGCCATTTCGAAGGCGATCGACCGCCAGGGCATCGCGAACGCCATCCAGAACGGTATGGTCGCCGACCCGAAACCGCTGAACAATCATGTCTATCTGGCGGGCCAGCAGGGCTATCAGGACAACAGTCTCGGTTTCGATCCCACCGCGGCGGCCGCCGAACTCGACGCGCTCGGCTGGAAACTCAACGGTGATGTCCGCGAGAAGGACGGCCGCAGGCTCGAGTTCCGCGATGTGATGTACCAGTCCGATACCTGGGTGAGCATCGCCCAGATCATCCAGCAGAATCTCGCGCGGATCGGGGTGAAGCTGAACATCGAGACCAAGCCGGGCGCCGGATTCTTCACCGACAACATCATTCCGGGCAATTTCGATGTGGCCCAGTGGAGCTGGGTCGGCGACCCCTTCCCGCTCGGCAGTCTCTCCCAGGTCTACGGCCTCTACCCCGACGATGTGCAGGGCAATTACGGCCGGATCGGTTCGCCCGAGCTCAACGACCTGATCGAGCGCGCCGTGTCCGAGCTCGACCCGGACAAGGCCGTCGAGCTGGCCAACCAGGTGGATCGGATGATCTTCGAAGAGGGGCATTCGATTCCGTTGATGCAGGTGGCGGGCAATGTCGCGGTGCGGGACACGCTGGCCAACTACGGTGCGGCCGGGCTGGCCTCGCTCGACTACACCAAGATCGGCTTCGTGAAGTAGCGGTGCTGAAGTCGGCCCTCACCTATCCGCTGCTGGTCACCTGCGCCACCATCGCGGTCATCGTCGCGTTCGTGCCGTTCGCCGATCTGGACCAGGTGAGTGGGCTGGCCGTGGTGGCGTTCGCGGTGCTCGGGTTCACCGCGTATCAGCTGGGGCTGGCGGTGGGGGTGTTGCCGAGCGGGCTGGTGGGGACGGGGCCGGTCGGTGGGCGGCGGGTGCGTCAACAGCATCGGTTGGTGAGCCGGTCGTGGTTGGAGATCACCCGTGGCGACCGGATGGTGTGGCAGCCGGTGTTCTACGACCCGGCCTTGTCGGCGCTCACCCCCACCGAGCTGGAGCTCACCGGCCGCGCCATCCTGGCGGGCGACACCCGCTTCTACCCCGCGGGCCGGGTCCGCACCACCGAACCGGCGGGCAGACTCGTCGACAACCCGTCGCGCCCCACCGATCCCCCCACCTTCGGCATCGCCCGCCGCCTGATCCTCGACGTCCAGCCTGCCGTGGCCGCCCCACTCGCGGGCCTGCTGTGGGTCTACGTCACCAACGACGACCTCGGCGGTTTCGTCGGCAGCACCACCGTCGCCGCCACCACCTTCACCTGGCTCTCCGCCATCCGCGGGTCCGACCCGAGCTGATTCGCAAGGTATCGCTACCCCGACCGGATATCGCGTTGCTGAACCTCGGGCAATGTCCGGCTCACGGTGGCGAAGTCGGTGTCCGCATGGAGCACGGTCAGATCGTGGTGAACCGCGGTCGCGCACACGATCAAGTCGACCACACCCGCCGACCGGTGCTGACCTCGCTGGGTGAGTTTGTACTGCGTGGTGTCGACCCATCCCCAGGCCGACTTGGGAACTGCCGCGGGCGCGCACAAGTCATCGAGGTCAGCGGCCAGGTCGTCCCGATCGGCCGGGCTGGTCGCCGAATACAGAAACTCCGCGCGCGTCGCCTCACAGATGCGGAAGGCGCCTGCCTCGATTTCCGGCTGCCACGCGCCGAACACCTCTTTGTCACGAAACAGCCGCCACAGACCCGAAGAGTCCAGCAGGTATCGGATCATGCTTCAGCAGCCCGCTTGCGGGCAGCCTTCGCCTCGTCGTATGCCGTTGCCGCACTATCGAAACTGCCTCGTTGCCCACGCTCGAACAACCGCTGCGCCGCTTCGACCCGCCGCACGCGCTGGACATAGTCCCGCAGCGCCGCGTTGACGGTGTCCTTCTTGGTCGTCGCACCCATCAGCCGCATGGCCTCACCGAGGGCTTCGTCATCCAGATCGATCTGCGTGACAGTCATCGCACACCTCCTGTATCCAATGTATCCAGCTCGCCAACACTGTCAACATTCGCGGAGGCATGCGCCGCTATCAGTGGTATGACCACTTGACCTCCTGACCTAGCGGGTGGATCCTTGACGCATGGCATGGACCCCCGTGGTGAAGCGCTCCGTCTCCGGTGATGTGTTCGAGCAGATCGCCGGGGAGGTGCTCGGCGGGGAGCTTGCGGTGGGGAGCGCGTTGCCGAGTGAGCGGCAGTTGGCCGAGGCGCTGGGGGTGTCGCGGCCCGCGGTGCGGGAAGCGTTGCAGCGGCTGGCCGCGGCGGGGCTGGTGTCGGTGCGGCAGGGGGAGGCGACGACCGTGCTCGACTATCGGCGCAGTGCGGGGCTCGAGGTGCTGCCGCGGCTGCTGCTGCGCGGCGACACCATCGATCCGTCCGTCGCGCGCAGCATTCTGGAGGCGCGCGCGCACAACGGCCCCAAGATCGCCGAGTTGGCCGCCGCTCGGGTGCGGCGCGTCAACGCCGAGCACGGTTCGGCGACGACGACTGGCGCCGATTCGGCGAGCGGCGCGCGAGCCCAGGTCGTCGCCGAACTGGCGGCGCTGCGCGGGCGCGCGGAAGCGCTCGCCGCAGCGACCGATCCCGTCGCCGGGCAGCGCATCGCCCTCGAATTCTGGGATCACGTCCTCGAACTCGCCGATTCGATCGCCTTCCGGCTGATGTATTCCATGCTGCGCGCCGCCTACGAACCCGCGCTGGCGGCGCTCGCGCCGATCATGTCCGCCGAGGTGGGCAATGGTGACGCGTATCGAGACCTGGCCGCCGCGATCGCCGCAGGCGCGCCGGACCGGGCCGCCGACTCCGCGCACGCGCTGCTCGGACCGGCGACCGCCGCTCTCATCCACGCCCTCGACGGGGCGTGATCCACCCGAGGAATCGCCATGAACGACCGTCCGACAATGCCGTCGCACGACACCACACCGGGGCCGAAAGCACCTGTCGAAACCCAGGATTCCGCGCCTTCCGCACGGCCTCCGCGCACGGCGGACCGGGCCCGCCGAGTCCGGCGCGACACCACGTTGCGCGAGGTGGCGCGGGAATTCACCCGGCACCCCTCGCCCTGGATGATCGGCGCCGTCTTCACCGGCACGCTGATCGCCCGAATCGCGGTCGGTGATTGGCAGGCGACCGACGCGCTGATTCCGCTGGTCGTGGTCGCCACCTTCCCCCTCACGGAGTGGGTCATCCATGTCACCGTGCTGCACTGGCGCCCGCGGCACCTCGGCCCGATCACCCTGGACAGCGAGCTGGCAGTCAAACACCGCGCGCACCACACGGATCCGCGTGACATCCCGCTGGTCTTCATCCCCACCAGATCGTTGATCTTCACGATCGCCGCCCTGCTCGCCATCGCCCTGCTCGCCTTCCCCCGCCTCGGCCTCGGCCTGACCTTCCTGCTCACGATCACCACTCTCGGCCTGCTCTACGAGTGGACCCACTACCTCATCCACACCGACTACAAGCCCAAGCACGCGCTCTACCGCGCAATCTGGCGCAACCACCGCCACCACCACTACAAGAACGAGCACTACTGGTTCACGGTCACCACCTCCGGCACCGCCGATCGCCTGCTCGGCACCGCTCCTGATCCGGCGGAAGTTCCGACCTCACCGACCGCACGTCACCTACATGCGAGCTAGATACCTCAGGTAGGTAGTCCTACCCGGCCACCACGAAACGCCCGGTCCATCCACGCGCGGACCGGGCGTTTCTCCGCCATTTCGGCCGCGCGACCGGAGGCGGGCGGACTGGCCTCCGGCATCGTCAACGTGAGCTACCAGGTGGGTTCCGCACTCGGCCTGGCCGCGATGACCGCGGTCGCGGCCGCGTTCGGCGCGGGCGAACTCGGTGACGCGGGCGCGCTGACCGACGGCTACTCCGCCGCCTTCCTCGGCGCGGGCCTGCTCGCCCTCGCCGGCGCCGGCATCACCGCGGCCGTCATGCGTGCCCCGGCGACGGCAGACACGAACGGTTGACAAAGTACCCTAGGGGGGTATGGTAACCAGTGGGATCGAGAACGAGGAGAGCATCATGAGCACCACCACTGTCACCGTCACCGGCATGACCTGCGGCTGCTGCACCAACAAGGTGCGCGACAAGGTCGGCGCACTGCCCGGCGTCACCGGCGTCGAGGTCGACCTGGCCGACGGCACGGTGACCATCGATGGCGCCGAACCCGACCGCACCACACTCGCCGAGGCCGTCACCGCGGCCGGCTTCCAGCTCGCCGACTGACACCGAACGGAGCGTCCCGATGAACGCAACGACCAAATTCGCCGGATTCACCCTCGGCCTCGCGGCGGTCTTCGGGATCGCTCTCGGCGTCGGCGCCCTGGTCGGTCCCGAACCCGCCGAACCGGCCGGGCACGACGAGCACGAGACCATGGCGGCGCCGTCCGCCGATCTCCCCGGTGGCCTGCTGGTCACCGACCAGGGCTACACGCTGGCCCTCGACCAGCCCGACACCACGACCGCGGCGCCGACGCCGGTGCGCTTCCGCATTCTCGGCGCCGACGGCACGCCGGTCACGAACTACGAGACCAGCCACGACAAGGACCTGCACCTGATCGTGGTGCGCAGGGACATGGCCGGTTTCCAGCATGTGCACCCGGCGCTAGACCAGACCGGCACCTGGTCGGTGCCGCTGAACCTCAGCAAGGCGGGCGACTACCGGGTCTTCGCCGACTTCGTCCCGGCGGGCGGGCCGAATCTGACCCTCGGCGCCGATCTGCGGGTCGCGGGCGACTACGACGTGCGGCCGCTGCCCACCCCGGCGGCTACCGCGCGGGTCGGCGAGTACACGGTCACGCTCGACGGCGACGTCACGCCGGGCGCCGCGTCGGCGGTGACGCTTTCGGTGAGTCGCGACGGCACGCCGGTCACCGATCTGCAGCCATATCTCGGCGCCTACGGCCACCTGGTCGCGCTGCGTGCCGCCGATCTGGCCTACCTGCACGTACACCCCGATGGCGTGCCGGGTGACGGGGTCACCGAGCCCGGACCAGGCATCGACTTCGTGGTGAACGCGCCGAGTGCGGGCGACTACCGCCTGTTTCTCGACTTCAAGCACGATGGCGTTGTCCGGACCGCCGAGTTCACCGTACGGGTCACCGCGCCCGCGACCGACCCGGCACCGGCGAGCACACCGGAGGAGCACGGCGAACCCGGCCACGGCCACTGACCGCACCGGCCATCCCATGTGCGTGACCAGCGGAAAAGGTGTACCGGCGCAGCCACCGCCTCCCCGCACACGACCCTCCCACCCTCGCACGCAACATTTCAGCAAGAATCGATATCAGGAACGAACGGAGCACCCCATGACCGCCGTGACACACCCACCGGGCACCGGCCAGGTAGAACTGGTGATCGGTGGCATGACCTGCGCTTCCTGCGCGAACCGGATCGAGAAGAAGCTCAACAAGCTCGACGGGGTCACCGCCACGGTCAACTACGCGACCGAGAAGGCGCGCGTCGACTTCACCGGTGACGTCTCCCCCGAGGAATTGATCGCCACCGTCGAGCAGGCGGGCTACACCGCGGCGGTACCGGCGCCGAAGCAGCCGGAGACCACCGAGGCACCCGCCGCGGACGATCCGACCGCGGCTCTGCGCACCCGGCTGCTGGTGTCGCTGGTGCTCACCGTCCCGGTGATCGCCATGGCGATGATCCCCGCGCTGCAGTTCACCAACTGGCAGTGGCTCTCACTCACCCTGGCCGCACCGGTCGTGGTGTGGGCCGGGCTGCCGTTCCATCGGGCGGCCTTGACCAATCTGCGGCACGGCACCGCCACCATGGACACGCTGGTGTCGATGGGCACGCTCGCCGCCTTCGGCTGGTCGATCTACGCGCTGTTCTGGGGCACGGCGGGCACGCCGGGCATGACGCATCCGTTCGAGTTCACCATCGCGCGGATGGACGGCACCGGCAGCATCTACCTCGAGGCGGCCGCCGGTGTCACCACGTTCATCCTGGCCGGACGGTACTTCGAGGCGCGGTCCAAGCGGCGAGCCGGTGCGGCGCTGAAGGCGCTGCTCGAGCTCGGCGCCAAGGATGTCGCGGTGGTGCGGGACGGCGTGGAAATCCGGATTCCGGTGGAACAGCTGGCCGTCGGCGACGTGTTCGTGGTGCGGCCCGGCGAGAAGATCGCCACCGACGGCGTGGTGACCGAGGGCTCCTCCGCGGTCGACGCGTCCATGCTGACCGGCGAGTCGGTGCCGGTGGAGGTCGGCGCGGGCGACGCCGTGACCGGTGCGACGGTGAACGTGGGCGGGCGTCTCCTGGTGCGCGCCACCAGGATCGGCGCCGACACCCAGCTCGCCCAGATGGCGCAGCTGGTGGAGGACGCGCAGACCGGTAAGGCACAGGCCCAGCGGCTGGCCGACAAGATCTCCGGCATCTTCGTGCCGATCGTGATCGCGCTGGCCGTCGGCACGCTCGGCTTCTGGCTCGGCACCGGCGGCGCGGTGGCCGCGGCGTTCACCGCGGGGGTCGCGGTGCTGATCATCGCCTGCCCGTGCGCCCTCGGCCTGGCCACGCCGACCGCGCTGATGGTCGGCACCGGGCGCGGCGCCCAGCTCGGCATCCTGATCAAGGGGCCCGAGGTGCTCGAGTCGACCCGCAAGGTCGACACCATCGTGCTGGACAAGACCGGCACCGTCACCACCGGCAAGATGACACTGCTCGAGGTGCTGCCCGCCGCGGGCGAGGAGCGCGGGCGGGTTCTGGAACTCGCTGGTGCGCTGGAGCATTCGTCGGAGCACCCGATCGCGCAGGCGATCGCCAAGGGCGCGCGGGACGAGTTCGGCGAGCTGCTGCCGGTGGAGGGATTCGCCAATGTCGAGGGACTCGGTGTGCAGGGTGTTGTCAACGGTCACGCGGTGATCGTCGGCAGGGCGCGACTGCTGGCCGACTGGTCACAGCCGCTGCCCGCGGCGCTGGAAAGCGCGATGGCCGAAGCGGAATCGGCGGGGAAGACCGCGGTCGCGGTTGGCTGGGACGGTAAGGCGCGTGGCGTGCTCGTTGTCGCCGATGCGGTGAAACCGACCTCGGCCCAGGCTATCTCGCAGTTCCGCGAGCTCGGCCTCACTCCGATCCTGCTCACCGGCGACAACGCCCGCGCGGCCCGCGCCATCGGTACCGAGGTCGGCATCGACGAGGTGATCGCCGAGGTGCTGCCGCAGGACAAGGTCGACACGGTCAAACGGCTGCAAGCCGAGGGCAAGGTGGTGGCCATGGTCGGCGACGGCGTGAACGATGCGGCCGCACTCGCCCAGGCCGATCTCGGCCTGTCGATGGGCACCGGCACCGACGTCGCCATCGAGGCCAGCGACCTGACCCTGGTGCGCGGTGACCTGCGCGCCGCCGCCGACGCGATCCGGCTGTCCCGCCGCACCCTGGCCACGATCAAGGGCAACCTGTTCTGGGCCTTCGCCTACAACGTGGCGGCGATCCCGCTGGCCATGGCGGGTCTGCTCAATCCGATGCTTGCCGGCGCCGCCATGGCGTTCAGCTCGGTGTTCGTGGTGAGCAACAGCCTGCGCCTGCGCCGGTTCTCCTCGACGGCGCGGTAGTTCGCAGACGAAAGGGCGGGGCGGCAGATTCCTCTGCCGCCCCGCCCTTTTCGCTGTCAGAAGGTGTGCTGGTCGTCGGCGGAGATGGCGAATCCGTGGCCGTCGGCCAGGCAGCGGACGCCCTGGGAGGACGAGCTGCAGGTGTAGCCGTCGACCGTCAGGGATTCACCGTAGTTCAGCACCGGCCCACCGGCTGCCGAGCCGTCCTGTGGGATGCCGACGAAGATGCCCTGGCTGGTGCACAGGAACTCCGGCTTGCCCTCGTACAGGTGTACGGCGACCTTGCGGTTGGGCGCATCGGTGCAGTTCGGCAGCTTCGGTGTGATGTAGTTCGCGTGCCCCAGCTGGCAGCCGACCCCGTACGGGGCCATGGCGAGGATGCCGCACATGATGTTCCCGGTGGGTGACTGGAAGTAGTAGCCGCCGTCGAGTCGAAACCTGCCCGCATCGACGGTGGTGAACCGATCATCCGTCGGCGCGGAGGGCGCCGATCGGTCGCCCGGAGCCGCGGCGGCGGGCGGTGCCGAGCCGGCTTCCGGCACGACCGCCGGATCCTGACGCTCCGGCTCCTCGGCATCGGACGTTCCGGCGTCCGGCGCGGGCGGCCGTGTGGTGTCCGACGCGCCGGACGGCTGTGTGGTGCCCGGCGCGCCGGACGGCTGGGCAACGCTGGTCGGCGCGCTCGAACCCTGATCGGTGCCGCAAGCCGCGAGCCCTCCGGTCAGTGCCACTACCGCTGCCATCATGATCACTGCTCGCATGAATCCTTCTCCGCTCGTTGACATCCCGACCTACAGTGGAATCGCAGACACCCCATTTAGTTGTTACGCCTAACTATCTAAATGCCCGAATAACTCTGCCCGGCGATCGGCTGACAGGGTGACGGGCAGATCGTCGCGACAGGACCGCTCCGAAATGACCGATCGGGTCTGGTACGCCGCCTACGGCTCCAACCTGCACAGCGCGCGGTTCGCCTACTACCGCGCCGGCGGGACGCCGCCGGGCACCGACCATGCCTATCCGGGTTTCCGTGACCGCACCCCACCGGCCGCGATCCAGCCACTGACGCTCCCCGGCAGCCTGTACTTCGCCTGGCAGAGTCCGGTCTGGACGGGCGGGGTCGGATTCTATGCCGTGCGGCCGGGAGCCGGCTGGCCGATCGGGGTGGCGGCGCGGGGGTATCTGCTCACCGTCGGCCAATTCGGCGATCTGCTCGCCCAGGAGATGTACCTGGCCCCGGCGGCGGACTTCGATCCGGCGCCGGTGCTGGCCGCGGGCACGCTCCGGCTCGGTCCGGGCCGGTACGAGACGGTGGTGCACGCGGGCACCAGCGCGGGATACCCCGTTCTCACCTTCACCTCCCCATGGCACCCGGAAACCGTCGCCTTGCGGCGACCCTCGGCCCGCTATCTGGCGATGATCGGCACCGGACTGCGGGAATCGCACGGATGGGCCGACGAGCGGATCGTCGAGTATCTGCGGGTGCTTCCCGGGATCGCGGGCAGGTGGAACGAGGCCGATCTGCGCGCAGTGCTGCGCGCGGGCACCGGCCTCGAGCGTCCCGGATAGTTTCCGCCGAGACGGGTATTCCCCTGATGCGCCGACGTCGACCACCGGGAGCGACCACATGGAGTGGTTCACGGCACCGGAGTACTGGCAGGGCAGGCTGATCTTCCAGCGTGGCCTGGCGGTGATCTATGCGCTCGCTTTCCTCGCGGCCGCCCTCCAGTTCCGCGCCCTGCTCGGCGAACGCGGCATGCTGCCGATCCCGCGCTACCTGGCGAGAACCCCGTTCCGCCGGTCGCCAAGCCTGTTCCACTGGCACTATTCCGACCGCTGCTACGCGGTCGTGGCCTGGTCAGGCGTGGTGCTGGCGGTGGCGGTCGCGTTCGGGGCCGCCGATCTGGTGCCGCTGTGGGCGGGGATGGCGCTGTGGTTCGGACTGTGGGTGCTGTATCTGTCGATCGTCAACGTCGGGCAGGCCTGGTATGCCTTCGGCTGGGAATCACTGCTGCTGGAAGCCGGTTTTCTGGCGATCTTCCTCGGCAACGACACGGTCGCGCCGCCCTTGCTCGCGCTGTTCGCGGCGCGCTGGCTGCTGTTCCGGGTGGAGTTCGGGGCCGGGCTGATCAAGATGCGTGGCGACAAGTGCTGGCGCGACCTGACCTGCCTGTACTACCACCACGAGACCCAGCCGATGCCTGGGCCGCTGAGCTGGTTCTTCCATCACCTGCCCCGGCCGCTGCACCGAGTCGAGGTGGCCGCCAATCATGTCGCGCAGCTGATCGTGCCGTTCGGGTTGTTCGCGCCGCAGCCGGTGGCGAGCGTGGCGGCGGTCATCATCATCGTCACCCAGCTGTGGCTGGTGATCTCCGGCAATTTCGCCTGGCTGAACTGGGTGACCCTGCTGCTGGCCACCACCGCGATCAGCTACTACCCGGTCCTGCCCGACGCGCCACCGGTGGCCGAACCGCCGCTGTGGTTCGTCGGCGCGGTCCTCGCCTTCACTGCCATGGTGCTCGCGCTCAGCTACCTGCCGGTTCGCAATCTGCTCTCCCCTCGGCAGGCCATGAACGCCTCCTTCGAGCCGTTGCACCTGGTCAATACCTATGGCGCGTTCGGAAGCATCACCAGGACCCGCAGGGAGATCGTGCTGGCGGGCACCTCGGACGAACACCTCACCGCGGGCACGGTGTGGCGCGAGTACGAGTTCAAGGGCAAACCGGGCGACCCGCGCCGATGGCCACGCCAGTGGGCGCCGTACCACCTGCGACTGGACTGGCTGATGTGGTTCGCCGCCCTGTCCCCCGCGTACGCGCGCTCCTGGGCGCTACCGCTGGTCGTGCGGCTGCTCGACAACGACCCCGACACCCTGCGCCTGCTGCGGCACTGCCCCTTCCCCGACGCGCCGCCACGGCACCTGCGCGCCCTGCTGTACGAGTACCACTTCAGCACACCGACCCAGCTGTTCCGGGAGCGAATCTGGTGGCGCCGCACCCTGATCGGGGAATTCCTGCCCCCGCTGACGCGCGAACACCTGCACCGGCACCGCCGATGAGAAAAGCCCGGCGCGGAGATCCGGCCGGGCTTCTCGTGGAGCGGATGACGAGATTCGAACTCGCGACCCTCACCTTGGCAAGGTGATGCGCTACCAGCTGCGCTACATCCGCGTGCACTCGAAGGTGCGAGTCAGAACTCTATCCTGTCGCCGCACGAAAGGTGAAATCCGCTGGTAGGAACCTTGCCGAGACCGCGGGCAGGCCACGGCGAACGGCCTGTTAAGCACCTGCCAAGGATTCGGAAGTGACTGCGCCGGAAGATCTTTCATGTCCGACGTAGCGTCGGCGCAACGAGGAGGAACGGGATGAAGAGACTGGGGTTGCTCGCCGTCGGTCTGGCTGTGACTTCGGCGACCATCATGGGGGCCGGTCCGGCGCACGCCGACTTCACCGACCAGGTGGAGGTCACCGACAGCGGCGAGAACGAGCAGGAGGCCGGATTCGGCGAGTACGCCGTCTCCCGCAACCAGCCCGGATCGTGCCTGGTGGTCCAGAACCACACCGGCGGCACGGTGACACTGCGCTTGAACTATCCGACCAGCCGGGGCAAGTGGACATTGCGGCACGACTCCGTCGGGGTGCTCGCCCGCAACGGCAAGGTGGTGACCTCACCATCGGGCCGCTGGAGCGTCCGCACGAACCCACCGATCAGGTGGGCGTGGATCTACGACGGCAACCTGAACACCCGAAAGGGCTGCAACGGCTCCTGGGTCCTGACCATGAACTGACCATCAGGGTCACTGGACACGCGATCACCAGGCTCTCCGGGATTCCGCCACTCGGCGTTTGTCACCGCGGAAGCCTGGTGATCAGCTGACCAGTCAGGATTCGGGGTTGTTGGCGGCCTTGCGGGCGAGGCGTTCGGCGGCCTCGGCGTCGTCGAGGGCGGTGGCCTCTTCGAGAGTGGGGGCGCTGCCGCCGAGGCGACGCGGGACCCAGTAGGCGCCCGGCTCGTGCTCGTAGGACTCCTGGAGTCCGGCGAGCAGGCCCTGCATGGTGGTGCGCAGCTGCGCGGTGAGCTCGGTGGCGGGTTCGTAGGGCTCGATGGGGGTGCCGACGGCGATCGAGATGGGGGTGTTGGTGCGGCCGAGGCGCTTGGGGAAGCCCTTGGTCCAGACCCGCTGGGCGCCCCAGATGACGATCGGGATGATCGGGACGTCGGCCTCGATCGCCATGCGCGCCGCGCCGGACTTGAATTCCTTGATCTCGAAGCTGCGGCTGATGGTGGCTTCGGGGTACACGCCGACGAGCTCACCGGCGCGCAGGTACTCGACCGCCGCCTTGTAGGAGTCGGCGCCGGCGGTGCGGTCCACCGGGATGTGTTTGAGGGCGCGCATGATCGGGCCGGAGATCTTGCTCTCGAAGACCTCGTGCTTGGCCATGAAGCGGATGTAGCGCTTCGGAGTGCGCGCGGGCAGGCCGGCGTAGGTGAAGTCCATGTAGCCGGTGTGGTTGATCGCCACCACGGCACCGCCGGTGGCCGGGATGTTCTCGGCCCCCTTGACGGTGAACTTCAGACCTTCGAGGAAGAAGACGGTTCGGGCCAGGCCGATGATCGACCGGTAGACGGGTTCCACAATTCAGCTAGCGTAGTCGCAGATCGCCGCTTCCGGCAGACTCGGCGCCGCCGTGCGCCGTGCTGCCGGATCCACGACGATCACCCGCGCGCCGAATTCGCTTCGCGCGCACCGGTCTATCCCCGGCGAGCCCGCTCGCCCCGACAGTCGGCGGCCGCGACGGCGCCAAGACCTAGGAGAAGTCGTAGTGGAACGCGCGAAGCCGACCCCGATCGCCGCGACCCGCCGGTACCGCACCACCGCGCTGGTCATCGGCCTGACCGCGGCGGCGTTGATCACCGGCTGCGATTCGGTCTCGGGCATCCCGGTCGACGGTCCGGTCCCGGCGGACACCACGACCCCGACGACGGCCGCGCCAACCGCCACCGAGGCCATCGCTCCCGGCGAACCGGCACCGACCGACGCGAACCCCACCATGGAACCACTGCCCGCCGACGCGCCGGAGGTCGGCGCGGTGCCCGGCGACACCGACGCGGTGACCGCGGTCCGCCGCTGGGCCGCCGACCTGCGCACCGACAGCATCGCCGAGCTCCAGGACAAGTGCTGGACCATCCCGCCGCGCACGATCGCCGACATGTACGCCGACCCGGAGTCGATCCTCACCGCGCTGAGCCTGCCGGCGACCGCGACCGCCGACACCGTCAGCTGGCGCACGCGCACCACCACCGTCACCGTCGACCGCGAGTCGATCGCGTCGGGCTATGCCTGTGGCCGGGTGTTCGCCGCGGGTGTCGAGCCGGGTTACGACGACGCCGATGCCCGCCACGCCGTCCGCCGCTACCTCGCCAGGGCCACCGGCAAACCGCTCGACGCGGCCGACACCGAACCAGACCATCCACTGACCTGCAAGGCCTCCCCCGCGACCTGGGACCCCGAAGGCACCGGCAACCCGACAGCAGCCCCCTTGGCGAGCGACTCGGGCAAAGTAGGCAATGTCACCTCCTTCACCGCCGAGGAGCTACGATCCGAGCAGATTCGTGGCGACTACCTGGCAGTACACGTACCCGTGACCACCTCACCGGGGGGCACGCGGAACCGCACTTTCACGGTTGTCGCTACCGCTGACGGCTATTGCATCGGTGACGTAACGATATAGCCACTATCCTGGTTGGCTGGTACGCCGAGGTAGTCAGGGGAACCTGCGGCGGCGGTAGCTCTCGCCCTTGATCCGGCGAATCAGATCCTGGTAGGAGGAATCAGCTCGTGCAGATCACCAGCGTCGGACACGCAGGCTTCCACATCCGAACCGAGGCCGGGACGATCCTCTGCGATCCGTGGGTGAACCCCGCCTACTTCGCGTCGTGGTTCCCGTTCCCGGACAACTCCCAGCTCGATTGGGATTCGCTCGGCGATGTCGACTACCTGTACGTCTCGCACCTGCACCGCGACCACTTCGACGCCGAGCACCTGCGCCGATACGTCCGCAAGGACGCCACCGTGCTGCTGCCGGACTACCCGGTGCCGGACCTTCGCCGCGAACTCGAGGCGCTGGGCTTCACGAAGTTCTTCGAGACCCAGGACTCGGTCAAGCACACGATCACCGGGCCCGAAGGTTCGCTCGACATCATGATCGTGGCGCTGCGCGCGCCCGCCGACGGCCCGATCGGCGACTCCGGCCTGCTCGTCTCCGACGGCCGGACCACCTGCTTCAACATGAACGACGCCCGCCCGGTCGACATGGACGTGATCCACGAGGCGTTCGGCGACATCGACATCCACCTGCTCCAGTACTCGGGCGCCATCTGGTACCCGGCGGTCTACGACATCCCGGCCCGCACCAAGGCCAATTTCGGCAAGCAGAAGCGCCAGCGCGGCATGGACCGGGCCCGCTCCTACATCGAGCAGGTCGGCGCGACCTGGGTGGTGCCCTCGGCCGGTCCGCCGGTGTTCCTCGACGACGAGCTGCGCTACCTCAACGACGACCGCGGCGAGGAAGGCAACATCTTCCCCGACCAGATCGTGTTCCTCGAGCAGATGGAGATCCACGGCAACGCGGGCGGCATCCTGATGATCCCAGGTTCGGTCGCCGACGTGCGCGGCAAAGACCTCGACCTCACCCACCCGTTCGATCCCGACCGGATCTACGGCGACAAGGCCGCCTACATCGCCGACATGGCCGAGCGGTTCGCCCCGGTGCTTGCCGCCGAGAAGGCGTCCTGGGCGACCGGCGACGATTCACTGCTCGAACCGCTGCGTGAGCTGTTCGAGCCGATCATGAAGCAGTCGGCGCTGATCAGTGATGGCATCGGCTACCCGGTCGGCCTGGTGATCGGCGAGGAGACGGTGGTGCTGGACTTCCCGCACCGCACCGTGCGCGCGCCGCTGGAGGGCGAGGGCCGCTACCGCTACGGCTTCCGCATCGCGCCCGAGCTGGTGCGCACGGTGCTGCGCGACAACGAGCCCGACTGGGTGAACACCATCTTCCTGTCCACCCGCTTCCAGGCGTGGCGGATCGGTGGCTATAACGAGTTCCTCTACACCTTCTTCAAGTGCCTCACCGACGAGCGCATCGCCTACGCCGACGGCTGGTTCGCCGAGGCGCACGACGACTCGGCTGTCACCGAGCTCGACGGCTGGGAAGTCCAGCGCCGCTGCCCGCACCTCAAGGCCGACCTCTCCAAATTCGGTGTGGTGGAGGGCAACAACCTCACCTGCAACCTGCACGGCTGGCAGTGGGACCTGGAATCGGGCCGCTGCAAAACCTCCAAGGGTCACGAATTGCGTTCCCGCAAGCTCTGATCCGGCGGATTCACCGAGCGGGTAGCTCGGAAACCACCTGGCGCAGGACTTCGGTGGCGATGGCGCAGGACTCCTCGCGCATGCTCGTCGCGCCGTGGACGGAGACCTCGATGCTCTCCTCCTCGGCGTCGGACGCGCGGTAGGCGCGGGTGCAGATGGCGCTGGAGGTGCCCTTGTCCAGGTAGATCCGCAGTCCGTCGGTGACCGTCGTCGGCGCGTCGTCGTCCGAGGTGAGCGAGCTGGTGCGCAGCAGCTGCACGCTCAGCCGTACCCGCGCGTCCCACTGACAGGTGTGCGCGTCGGCGATCGTCGGCCGCTCGGCCGTTCTGCCGATCTTCGCCGCGACCAGGTCGTGATCGAGCAGCGCGCACGGATCGAGGAGGGCCAGCGAGGAGTCCCGGTTCTCGGCGCGCGGCGCGGTCGTCATGGAGCGGGCGATATTCGCGGCGAGATAGTCGATGCCCGCGCATCCCTCGACCTCGCTCGGCGAGGACATGGTGACGACGATGCCCGTCGGGGGGTCGGCGCCGGGACTCGCGATGGCCCGCGAGCACGCTGCCTCGCTGCCATCGATCACCGGAACACCGTCGACCACAGTCACATTCGGCGTGAGGTATTCGTCCCGCTCACCGAGCGCCAGCCCGAAGATGTACTGCTTGCCGGTGGCCACGCACCCCCATGTCGAGGTGGGCCGAAGCGTCAGATCGGCCGCGGCGAGCGGTGCCGGACCCACCGGCACCTCGGCACCGAGCGCCGAGGTGAGCCAGGCGCAGGCATCGATCCGGCGCAGCTGGTCCAGCGAAAGGCCGGTCACCGGCGCCGGTTCGGCGGCGGGCCTGGTGACGGCGTAGGCCACCCCACCGAGCACGAGCAGCAGCACGGCCAGTCCACCGGCCAGCACACCGCGCGCGACAACGCTCGCCGCGTGCCACCTGGACCGGCCGTATCTCGCTGCGCGCCCGCCTCTTTCGAGCGCGGCACGCCCGAATCCGACGAGCGCTTCCGGCAGCGGGCGAGCGGGCGGCGATGGCGGGGGTTCGATCGGTGGCGCGGCGGCGAGCAGTACCGTCGCCGCGTCGCGCAGACGGCCGATGTCGTCACGCACCGGTACGGGCCATGGCGCGGGCGCGCTCGGCGGGCCGCCGAGGTAGTCCAGGATCTGAGCAGGCGTCGGCCGGGCCGCCGGGTCCTTGCGCAGGCACGCGGCGATCAGCTCGGTCAGCGGTTCCGGCACCCGGCTCAGATCCGGTTCGCGCTGCGCGATATTGAACAGGGTGTAGGGCACCGAGGCGGCCGCGAACGGCGCGACACCACCGGCGGCGAAGGCGAGCACCGAGCCGAGCGCGAACACGTCAGAGGCCGGGGTGACCGCGACGCCGACGGCCTGTTCCGGGGAAAGGAAGTCGGGTGTGCCGAGCAGGGTTCCGGTCGATGAAGCCCCGGTGGCCGGGGTGATGCCGAGGTCGCCGAGACGTCCGCCGTCGGCGGCCAGCAGCACCGCGTCGGCGCGCAGGCGCTGATGCACCAGACCCGCCGCGTGGATGGTCCGTAGCGCCGCGGCCATGGCGGACGCCAGCGCGCGCACCGCGGGTACCGGAAGCGGCCCGTGCTCGGCGACGGCACGGTCCAGGCGCACGCCCGGCACGAACGCCGAGGCGATCCAGGGCCGCTCGGCGTCGGCGTCGACATCGATCACCGTGGTGTTGTTCGCACCGGAGACCCGCATCGCCGCGACCGCGGTGTGCCGCATGCGCACCCGGAAGTCCGGCTCGCCGAGCAGTTCGGCGGCCGCCCGCCGCACAACGACGAGAGTGTCGTCGGGTGCGGCGGCGAGGAGTTCGTGGAAACCGGCGGCCGAATCCAGAGTGCCGAGCACCCGGTAGCGGCCGATCGTCGCGGGTTCGGCGGGACCGCGTGGATGCAGGGTCATGAGGCGGGCAACTTCGCGAGAACGGGGGCGAACAGCTCGGTGGCGGCATCGCAGCCGGACGGCCCGTCCAGGCCCGCCGCGAAGAAATTGGCCTCCACCTGCTCGGCTTTGTCGGCGCGGGTCGGTCTGATCAGCGCGATGAGGCGGCAGCTCGCGCCCTCGCTGTCGAGGTAGACCTCGTGCTCGCCGATGGTCCGCCGTGGCCTGACCTTGCCACCGTTGCTGCTGTCCGGCCTGGTCCGTTCGTCGACCGCGATCCAGAACGAGCTGTCGCGGCCGGTCACCGTGCAGGTGTGCGCGGTCTCGGTCCACACGACAGCGCCGATCAGCGCGCGGGTGGCGGCGGCGTCGATCAGATCGCAGGCGTCGCGCAGGAAGGCCGAATCCGCGGCGTAGTCACGCAACGGCGGGTTCACCGCGAGCCTGCCGACCACCGCGCCGAGCGCCCGTTCGGCGATCGCGCAGCCGTCACCGTCGGGGACCTGCGCGGTCATGGTGAGCGCGATCGGCAGACCGCTCTGCGACAGCACCGAACGATCGCAGATTCTGGCCTCCCGGTGCCGTCCGAGCACCGGCATCCACGCGATCGTGCTGCCCAGCTTCTGCTTGGTGCGCATCTCGCCGGGGGTGATGCCGGTCTCCAGCGTGAAGTAGACCTTGCGATCGGCCTGGTCCCGGTAGTAGATGCTGCACCCGGTGACCCCGAGCGGAACGAGTTCGCCGACGGCCGTGCCGATCTCACCGAGTACCGCGGGGGTCATCAGCTCACAGGCATCGAGCCTGCGGATCTCGTCGTCGGTCAAGGCCAGCGGCGGATCCGTCATGGCGACGGCGGTGCCGTCGACGCCTGTACCGAGGAACGCGACGGTGGCGAGCACCAGCGCCGACACCAGCGCGACGACCGGAACCAGGCGCTGGCGCCGGCGGCTCGACGGCTGGTCGGCCGGTGCCGGGGTTGCGGCCGACCCCGATGCCCAGCGCATCGCCTCGGCCTGGCACTCGGCGATGCGCCTGCGGATGCGCACCGGCCAGACCGGTTCGGCATCGATCGCGCTCGCGGCGTCGAGCAGCTGCTCCGGCGTCGGCCGCGCCGCGGGGTCCTTCGCCAGGCAGGCGTCGACCAACGCCCGGATCGGCGCGGGCAGGCCGGTGGTGTCGGGCGTGGTGTACAGAACGTTGTAGAGCACCTGCGGTGTCGACGCGGCGTCGAACGGGCTCGCGCCGGTCGCCGCCATCGCCAGCATCGCGCCCACCGAGAACACATCCGACGCCGCCGACAACGGCTCGCACTGCGCTTGTTCGGGAGACATGTACGCGGGTGAGCCGATCATCACCCCGGTGGCGGTGAGGGTGATGTCGTCCTCGAGCGCCCTGGCGATGCCGAAGTCGATCACCCGTGGACCGTCGTTGGTGAGCAGGACATTGCTCGGCTTCAGGTCGCGGTGGACCAGACCGGCGCGGTGGATCTCGATCAGTGCCATCGCCAGGCCGGTGGCGAGCAGCTTCAATCCGCTCACGGTCAGGCGCCCGAACTCGCCGACCATGTCCTGGAGCGAAGGACCTGGGATGTACTCCGAAGCCAGCCATGGGCTTTCGGACTCGGCGTCGTGGTCGAGCACACCGGCGGTGTAGGCGCCGGTCACCTGCTGCGAGGCGATCACCTCCCGGCGGAACCTGGCCCGGAACTCCGGGTCACCGGTGAGCCTGCGGTGGATCTGCTTGACCGCGACCAGCCTGCCGTCGGGCGCCTGGCCGAGCAGCACCTGGCCCATCCCGCCGCGGCCGAGCACCGCGAGCAGCCGGTGCCGCCCGAGCCGAACCGGGTCGTCGGGGCCGAGCGGCGCCATCCGCATGCCGTCCGCCGGGGTCACCGGTCACCGCTCAGCAGGGCGTACTGCGCGACGGCCTGCTGTCGCACATCGGTTTCCCGGTTGCTGTAGATCCGCGCGACGAACTCGCCGTGCCGAACGAGGCAGACGAAGCGCCTGGTCGCGATGACCTCCGGGTTCGGCCGGGCAGCACGATGGCAGGAGATATCGGGCAGTCCCGCCACCGGGCGCAGCGGTGTGTACTCGCCTTCCTCGAGCACCGTGGTCTCGGCGGCCATCAGGGTCGCGGCGGCGTCGGCGTCACCGGCCCTGAGCAGGAACCTGTTGTACGACACCGCGACCGCATCGACGGCACTCGCCTCGAACTCCCGTAGCCGGACCGACGGCTTGTCGAGCAGCAGGGCGTACGCCCGTGGACCGTAGATCATGAATTCCCATTTGTCGGGCCGGTATTCGCCGGTCTTCACCAGCCGGGGCAGCAACTGGTCGCGGTCGATCCGCAGGTCGGCGAGCTGTGCGGCCGGAGTCGGCACGAAGGAGTCGAGCTCGGCCAGCTGCGCGCGGTAGGTCTTGGTCAGAACCTCGGCGAGGGCCTCGGGTGTCGGGTCGACCACCTTCGCGTACACCCGGATCACGAGATTGCGCCAGACCAGCCAGCTGCCGGCGGTCGGCACGCCGGGACGCCAATGGCTCAGTGCCGCTGGATAGTCCGGGATCGCGAGTGGCGCGTTGTCGATATTGGCGGTGAAGTCGGCCGCGGCCATCGCCTGCGCGGCGGCGGCCGCCTGCTCGCCGTCGGGAAGCGAAACGACGACGACCGAGAGGAACTTGTAGGCCTGCTCGTTGTCGATCTGGCCGTTGCTGCCGATCGCGCCGAAGCCGGCCAGCACGTCGAACGGAGCCAGCGCGGTGCGCTGGACGCCCGACAGCATGTCGTCCACACCGCGCACGCCGACGATCACGCCGCCGCCATTGCCCTCGCTCAGGTCGGGGTCGATCCGCTCGGCGACGACGATCCGCTCCCCTATCCGCACCGATTCCACCAGTGAACCCCGCACCCGGTCGGGCTCGGCGTCGTAATCGCCCGGTATCGGTTCCAGGGCGTAGTCACCGTGGTCGGGCACCCGCGCCTGGCCACCGCACGCGGCGGTGACCAGGCTCAGCGCGAGCAATGCCACCAGGCAGCGCGATCGGTAACGCACGAACATCCCCTCCGACCGGCGCCGTGGCACCGGCCTCCCACGACTCTTCCGTGAAACTATCACCCGTGCAGCGGGGCTGCTACCGCGTCGGCAGCCTGCTCACCGCCTGCTTCACCAGCGGATCGGCGATCGCGCACAGCTCGGCGCTGCGCTTGGCCTGGTCACTGACGACTACCTCGACCACTTCGACGAAGGACTCACCGACGTTGCGGAAGCGGTAGACCCGGCGGCATTCGGTGGACACGATATTGATGCCGCCCTCGTCGACCTGCACGCCGTCACCGATGTCGATGGTGCGCTCCGGGACCGAGGTCTGTGCCCGCCGCTGCTGGGACAAGGTGATCCGCACGGCGGTATCGGCAGGCCACTCGCAGACATGCGCGGTCGTCGCGACGCTCGCGCCGAGCGCGGGGAAGGCCGAATCGTCGACCAACGCACATGGGTCGACCGCCGCCAGCGATTGCCGCGCGTCGGGCAAGCCGGGCAGCGCGCCGAGCGCGGTACTCAGCCGCTCCACGACATGCTCGGCCAGACCGCATTCCGCGCTGGTGAAGGTGTCGACCGTGATGCCCCAACGCTGCCCGTCGGCACCATCGGACAGCGCGAGCGCGCAGTCGTCACCTCGGCGGGCCACGGCATAGCCGTTGACGACTCGGCCGGCGGGCTCGAATCGGTCAAGGGCGGCGCCGATCTCGACGCCGATCCGGGCGGCGCCCGAGGTGGCGTCGCAGCCCCAGCTCGACGTCGGCAGCCAGCGCCAGGCGGCGATCTCGGTGGCCGCTCTGGTCGCCACCTCGGCGGGCAGCTCCGTGCCGAGGGCCTGCCGCAGCCAGTCGCAGGTGTCGACGCCGCGGAAGCGGTCGAGCGCGGGCAGGCTCGCGGTCGGGGTGGCAGGCGGCACCGGATCGTCGCCGCGCAGCGCCATGGCGGTGACCGAGGCCGCGACCACCACCGCCACCGCACCGATCCCGGCGAGCAGCGCGGTTCGCCGCCGTCGGCGCGGCGGCGCGGTAGCGGGCTCCGGTCGCGGCACCGGAATGCGCGTGGAAAGGATCTGCGTCGCTTCGGGATCCGCGGTGAGGATGGCCAGATCCCTGTTCTGCTCGGCGATCCCGGCATGGATCGGCGCAGGCCACGGCTGCGCCTGCACCGGCAGTACGCCCAGATAGTCCAGGATCTGGGCCGGGGTCGGCCTGGCGCGCGGGTCCTTGCGCAGGCAGCCCGCGATCAGTTCGCGCAGGGGCGCGGGCACCTGCGCGAGATCGGGTTCGCTGTGCACGATATTGAACAGGGTGTAGGGCGCCGAGGTCGCCGCGAAGGGGCTCTGGCCGGTCGCGGCCATGACGAGCAGGGAGCCGAGGGAGAACACGTCCGAGGCCGGGGTCACCGGTTCGCTCATCGCCTGCTCCGGCGACATGTACGCGGGCGAGCCGAGCACGGCGCCGACCTCGGTGAGCGCGGCACCGATACCGGTGGCCTGAGCGATGCCGAAGTCGATCACGCGTGGTCCGTCGGCGGCCAGAATCACGTTGGCGGGCTTGAGATCCCGGTGCACCAGACCCGCGCTGTGGATCGAATGCAGTGCCGAGGCCAACCCCGAGGCCAGCGTGCGCAGCGCGGCGACGGGCAGCGGGCCGTGTTCGCGAACGGCCCGGTCCAGCGGCACACCCGCGATGAATACCGAGGCGAGCCATGGGGTTTCGCCGGTGGTATCGAAATCGACCACCGCGGCGGTGAAGGCGCCGGAGACGCGGGCGGAGATCGCCACTTCGCGCTCGAACCTGGCCCGGAACTCGCGATCGTCGAGCAGGTGACCGTGGATCTGCTTGATCGCGACGAAGCGGCCATCCGGACCGGTGGCGAGCAGCACCCGGCCCATCCCGCCCGCACCGAGCACGGCGCGCACCCGATAGCGACCGATCATCGGCGATTCGGTCGGTGGCAGCGGCTCGATCACTGCGGTACTCCCCCACACTCGGACCCGCCACGATCCTCGGCGAGCTCGTTCTCGAGCAACCTAACACCCGCGGCACCGCAACACCCGCGCGTGACCTCGGCGGCCGGTAGCACGATGAAATTATGCCAGTCGGCACCTCAACCTCTCGGTCATAATTTATGACGAAGTTAATTATGAAAGCGGGTCGACGGCCAACGGCTCGTGCGCGACGTGAGTGGCGCACCGGCCGGTAGCGCCATCCCCCTGGCGCTCGGCACCGCCGCGCGGGAGGGGGCGCCTGGCGGCCTCCCGGGTGAACCGGCGTGGGCCTGGCTTCGCTACGTCTTCCTTGGGTAGTCGGCGGTTCGGGCAGTCCGGCTCGCGACCACCACGGCGGCGAGGACGATCGCGCAGCTAGCGACCGCGGTGGGCGACAGCCTGCCCGCGGCGGCGTCCAGCAGCATGGCGGCCACCAGCTGGCCTGCCACCGAGGTGAGGCCGAGCAGGAGGACGCCGATCATGCCGACGGCGAGGGCGGCGAGGGCGATGGAGCCGACCCCGATCACCCCACCGAGGTAAAGCCAAGGGTCCGTGGGGAATTCGGTCGGCAGCCCGGACGTCGCCATGGTGTACACATCGAACAGGCACAGGGCGAGCAAGCCGACCAGGAAGTTGATCAAGGTTGCCGGAAAGGGGCCGCCGACCGCGCCGACCCGCCCGTTCACGGCCTGTTGCCAGGCCAGGCCGATGCCTGCCAGCGCGGGCAGCGCGATGAGCAGGAAATCCGACACGCCGGTGTCGATGGTCGCCGCGGTGGTCGTGCCACCGGCCGAGAGCACGACACCGGCGATGCCGAGGACAGCGCCAGCCAACCGCAGCGGGGTGATCCGGGTGCGCCCGTTCGGTGCGATGCCGAGGCGATCCACCGCCAGACTGCTGAACAGCTGACCAGCCACGACGGCGACCGTGAACGCGGTGACGCCGATGGCCGCGATCGTGAGTCCCTGGCTCGCGACGAAGAACGCGCCGCACAGACCGCCGAGCAGCTGCCACGGGCGGACCCGGCCCGCCACCACCGCGCTGCGGACCCGCCGCAGGCCGGAACGCATGGCGGGACTCGCAGCGAGCGCGCACAGCAAGACGACGAGACCGGTGCCGAAGCTGATCGTGGCCGCCGCGACACCGTCACCCAGCTCGGCACCGAGCGCCCCGTTGATCCGGCCCTGCACCGCCACACCGGCGCCGATACAGAACCCGAAGACCAACCCGAGACCGTTGCGTCCGTGCACCGCGTCCTTTCGTCAGCTGGAGAGCTGCGGCCTCCGACCGCTGCGACCCCGCTATTCGTTGTGCGAAGACAACAGGCTCTCCAACTGATCGAATCCCTGTTGGGCGAACGGTGACGAGTTTATTCCCATCGCCTTCCTAGCCAAACGCAATACAGGAACTTGCTCGAATATCTGAAGTTCCCTCAGGCGGTACGCGATATAGTCGGAATCGCCGTCTTCCGCCCGACGCCCAAGGGTATCCAGCACTGCCGATATTCCGTCGACTCCACCGAATCTGACGAGAACCTCGGCAGCCTCTTGCTCGACAGCGGTATCCGGGTCGTCGAGCAGTTTGGTAAGTGCCACGAATGCGTCGGAAGACGGCAGCAGTTTCCCGAGTGCCGAGCAGGAATCCCGGCGATGCTCCCAATCTGGAGAAGTCGCGGAGGCGTACGGCGCATTCTCATCGGACTCGTTCATAGTCATCAGTGCTCCTATGGTATTTCATCAGTTCTCGCGGGCCGTACATCCTTCCGCTCCCGCACATAAACCCTGCCGTTCGGTGCAACGTCGTGTACCATTTCAACGACGTGCGGAGTCGGAACGCCAGCATGCGCGCGTCCAGTTAGATCTACACGTTTTATTCCTCGGCCATTCTCGTCGAATTGCACATAGTTGGTAATCTGCCCGCTGGAGTCCCGTTTGACAATGTAGCCGTTCGGCGGCCCGTTGTCGATGGTAATATTGCCCTTGGTGATCGACGGAGAACCATCCAGAACAGCTTTAAGTGAAACATTCGGAGTCGGGCCCGCCCCCTTGCCGTCCAGCCCGCGCGAAGTTTGTCGCCACCAGCGCCAACGCGGCGCCACGGTCGTCGTAGGCCTTCGACCACGTCTTGACCGCCTGATAACCACCGGCCATCGCGCTGGTTTCCAATAGAATGTGTTGCTGCATCGCGTTGAAGACGGTTTGGAATTTCTCAGACAGGTCGTAGCATTCCGTCGCGGCGCTCTCGTAGGACTTCGGGGAGATTGTGCCCACTGGGTTCAGCCGCCGCTCATTCTGAGATTTATCTCCTCTGCTTCGATATAGGCGTCGCGGGCGGTGACGGCGGCATCGTACATCTGTGTTATTCCTTCGATGACCGCGGCTGCCCCGGTTGCCCATTCCTGAAAGGCTCGCTCCTGGGCATCGGCAGCGGCTCCCTCCCAGTTCTGCTGGATTTCAGCGATTCGGTGGGTGATCCCATCGACACTGTCGGTGAGGAAGCCGACGAATCCGTTTGCGCGAGTGACGAGCTGGTCCAGCTCATCGATATCGAACGTGAAGTCGCCGGAGTCGTCGGCCATCACAGGTTCAGTTCCGGTACATCCAGCGACCGGAGAGTAACAGCGTTGGAGATATCCTGGCCTTCAACGGCTTTAGTTGCCGCACCGAGGAGTCCGGCCATGGCCGCGAGGGCGTCCAACACAGTGGCGGCGCCCTCCTTGGTCTCGGCCCAACCTTCACTGAACGCATCGGCTGCCGCACCGCGCCAATTGTCGAGGACGCCTGATATATCGCGATCGAGCGAACTGAGCCCGTTGATCAACGAATCGGCAACTTGTTGAACATACGTGCCCGCATCGGCCACCTCGCTCGGCACCATTGCGAAATCTGTTCCGGGCGAATCCGACGCGGCTACCACACGAGCCCCCTCCTGATCACGAGTCCAAACGTACCGACGTCGAGATCCGAAGGCAACGGGGCGCAGCCGCGCAGCGCGACTCACCGCGTCCTTTCCCGACACGCTGTCCTGGCCATCGACAGTAGGCCTACTCTCGGTGATAACTACGGCTGGTCTCTCAGGGGGCGTGTGTGCTGGACCCGATCCTGTCCCACCAGGTGATCGACGCGGTGCTGGCTCGTCATCTTGATGACCTCGGGCCGGACGAACCGATCTACCGCAACCACGTGTACCGCTGCGCGAACTACCAGCGCGCCCTGCTCGACGCTGAGCTTCCCGATGCCGCGGCGCTGGCGTGGGCGGTGCACGACCTCGGGATCTGGACTGCGGGCACCTTCGACTATCTGGCGCCGTCGGTGGCGCTCGGTGACAGGTACGCGGCCGAGTTCGGCATCGCGGAGCCTGCTCTCGTACGGGCGATGGTGCTCGACCACCACGGCGTGCGTCCCCGGCGGGATCGGCTGATCGAGACGTTCCGGGTGGCCGATCGCGTCGACGTGACCCACGGTCTGGTGCGTGGTGGGATCGACCGGGACTTCGTCGCCGCGGTGGTGGGCCGGTTCCCGTACCTGGGCTTCCACCGGTTCCTGGTGCGCAGCGCGCTCGGCCAGCTCCGACGCGAACCCACCAGGCCGCTGCCCATGCTGCGGTGGTGACCCACCCGCTCATTCCGTTGACCCACGCGGCGGCATCCAGGTCGGGATGAGCAGGGCGGCGACCAGCAACACAATGCCGAGCAGGGCGATCGTGGTGGACATCGACAGCCACTGCGTCGCCGCGGCGACGAAACCGAAGACGGCGAGGGCGACGATCTCCGAGAGCAGGCCGGAGACCGAGGTGACCGTCGCGCGGGCCGGGCCCGCGATCGCGTCCTGGAGGCGCGCACCCGCGATGACCTCGGCATTGAAGTCGAGACCGTAGGCGATCGCGATGCCGGCGAAACCGATCCAGAGCAGGGCTGGCCCCGCCGCCACGGCGGCACCGACCGCGAGCGCACCGGCGATGAACAGGATGCCTGCGAGGAACACGGCGATCGCGATGGTCCTGGCCGACAGCGATTCGGTGCGGCCCGCCAGCAGGGCACCGACCAGCGAACCGACCACCGTCACGCCGACCAGCAGGGCGGAGGTGCTGGTCGACGCGCCTCCCGACACCGCGAGCAGACCGAAGTACTCGTCGAAGGCGGTGATCCCGTAGAGCAAGGCGCCCAACAGGACTCCGCGCCGCACCCGGCGGACCCGGAACGCTTCGCCGGTGCCGGTGCGCAGCATCGTCAGGTATCGCGTCAGGGTGGAAGCCGAGGCGAGGTGCTGGTCCGCGCGGGCGGATCGGGTACCCGGCTCGGCCGCGGCGCCGACCGAGCGGCCCTGAACCTCGGCCGGAACGCGATGCGGCCCCGGGGCCGGTGGTTCTTCGTCCAGCTCGTCGACGGCGGTCGCCGAGATCGCCACGGGCGCGCTCGGCAACGCGAAAGCGGTCAGCGTGTGCAACACGGCGATGCCGACGCTGACCCAGCCGACCAGCGGATAACCACCCAGCGCGAACAGCGGGGCGGCGGCCACGATCGCCACAAGGACCGTCGTCTCCTGTGCGCCCCTGGTCCAGCCCATGATCCTGGCGTAGGCCGACGGCTCGCCACGGGCGACGAGGTCGTCGTAGATCAGCGCCTCGAAGGTGCCCGATTCCAGCGACGACGCGATGCCCCACACCACGAAGCCGAGCGCGAACCCGAGCAGCGACGGCACCAGCATCCACAGCGCGAAACACGCCGCCTGCAGGGTACAGCTCAGTACCAGCAGCGCGCGGCGCGACACCGTGTCGGCCCAGGCGCCCGATGGCACCTCGAGTACGAACGCCGTCACCGACCACAGGGCGAGCAGCAGCGAGATCTCGGCGGTGCTCAGGCCGTGATCGGCGAACAGCACGCCATAGAGGGCGTAGATGGGAAGCAGGTCGCGGGTGCCGCGGAACAGCACCGCGCGCGCCGCGAGGCCACGCACGTCGGCGGGCTCACGGGTCAACCGGGTCACCGCCGTTCGGAGAAACCGTACTGGTCAACAGCCATAGATGAGCATGCGCATGCTGCTCATATTTCGCCTCGTCGCTGTGGTCGTCAAGCGATTTATCCGAGTGGGATCCAGCCGTTGGCGGCGAGGGAGTCGTCCTCGGCACGGCGTGACCTGCCCTCGTTGAGGTCGTTGATCAGCTCCGAGACCGGATGCGAATCGCTGTAGTGATACCCCTGGGCCAGTGCGAAACCGAGCTCGGTGAGCACCGCCGCCTGGTATTCGGTTTCCACACCCTCGGCGATGACCTGCAGATCCAACGACTTGCTCAGCGCCGCGATCACGCCGAGCAGCGGCGGGGCGGGCGAATCGGAGGTGATGGCGGCGACGAACGACTGGTCGACTTTGAGGATATCGCTGGGGATGGTGGCCAGGCGGCTCAGCGAGGAGTAGCCGGTGCCGAAATCGTCGATCGCGATCCGCACACCCCGGTCGCGCAAGGTGTGCAGGTTGGTGATGGCCGTCTGCGACTCGGCGGCGAGTTCGCTCTCGGTGACCTCGAGCACCAGCTGGTCGGCGGGCCAGCCGGTATCGGACAGGATGGTCGCCACCCGCTCGGCGTAGTCGGGTTCGGCCAGTTCGAGGCCGGAGACATTGACGTTCAGTGACAGGTCGAGGGAGGCGAAACTCTCCTGCAGCTGGGCAGCGTCGGCGCAGGCGCGGCGCAATACCAGCTCGTCCAGGTCGGAGATGAGGTCGTACTCCTCGGCCACCCGGATCAGGCCCTCGGTGGTGACCTCGGGCTGGGCGTTGGACGACCAGCGCAGCAGCGCCTCGACCCCGACCGCCTGGCCACCGTCCTCGGTCAGGCTGACGATCGGCTGGTAGTGCACGTCGAGGGCGCCGCGATCGATCGCCTCGCGCAGTTCCACCGCGAGCGGCAGCTGGCGCGACGACTCGAGCACCGTGCGATTGCGGCCTGCCTGCTTGGCCCGGTACAGGCCGACATCGGCACGGCTGATCAGCAGCGAACCCGACTCGCCCGGCTGCCAGGAGGTGACACCGGCCGAGCAGCCCATGGTCACCGCCGCGCGCAGCTTCTCGGTGAGCAGGATCGCGGACTGTTCGGTGGTGCCGGGCAGCAGCAGGGCGAACACGTCGCCGCCGAAGCGGGCGAGCACCTGGTCGGGGGCGAGCAGGTCGAGCCAGGAGTCGGCGACCCGCTGCAGCACCGCGTCACCGGCCCGATGGCCGAGGTGGTCGTTGATCTTCTGGAAGCGGTCGAGGTCGACGAGCACCAGCGCGAGCCCCTGCCCGCTGCGGCCCGCGGCATCGATCGCCGGGTTGAGCTGCTTCTCGAAACCGCGCCGGTTCAGCAGGCCGGTGAGTACGTCGATATCGGCGTCGGACGCCATTCTGGTGAGGATGCCGACCACAACGCCTGCGCCGAAGGTGACACCGGCCGGGATCATGCCCGACCACCACGGCAGCTCGCGGGCGGGCAGCACCCACAGGCACAGCGCCATGGCGAAACCGATGTGCGCCGCGGCCTGCGGCCAGGCGAAGAACAGCGCGGCGTCGCAGGCGACGAAGACATAGAACGAGGCCAGCGTGATACCGCCGACCAGGTTCGGGAAGTCGTGCACCGCGATCGTCACGAGCACGGTCGCGGTAGCGAGGTAGATGTGGTGCAGCGCGTGCGGCATCCGCGGGCCCCACGCCAGCAAGGTCAGGCCGAGGAAGAGCGCGACCGCCGCCGCCGTCCCCACCAGCAACCGGTTACCGTCGTCACCCGGTGCGATGGCAGTGATCATCAGGCCGAGGACACCGCCGAGGACGTAGAACGCCCCCGTTGTCCTGGCCATGACCTTCGCCGTCGCCAACGCCGATGCCGCCCGCACCCGGGTTCGGGTATCGCCGCGCGCCCCGATTCCTCGCACGAGCACCAGCCTAGATGTAGATCGGTCAGGCTGTTTGCCACATCAACAAATGCGATCCCGGCAAACAGTGAAGAGAATTATGGTTTCAGCACCTCGGTGCCGACGAACGGGACGAGCGCCGCGGGCACCCGCACCGAACCGTCGGCCTGCTGGTGGTTCTCCAGCAGTGCCACGATCCAGCGGGTGGTCGCCAGTGTGCCGTTGAGCGTGGCCGCGATCTGGGCCTTACCGTTCTCGTCGCGGTAGCGCACCGCCAGCCTGCGCGCCTGGAAGGTGGTGCAGTTGGAGGTGGAGGTGAGTTCACGGTAGGTCTGCTGGGTCGGCACCCAGGCCTCGCAGTCGAACTTGCGCGCCGCCGAGCTGCCCAGATCGCCCGCGGCCACATCGATCACCCGGTAGGGCACGTCGATCGCGGCCAGCATCTCCCGCTCCCAGGCCAGCAGCCGCTGATGCTCGGCATCGGCCTGCTCCGGGGTGGTGTAGACGAACATCTCCACCTTGTCGAACTGGTGCACGCGGATGATGCCGCGGGTGTCCTTGCCGTAGCTGCCCGCCTCGCGCCGGAAGCACGACGACCAGCCCGCGTACCGCTTCGGGCCCGCGCTCAGGTCGAGGATCTCCTCGGCGTGGTAGCCGGCCAGCGGCACCTCCGAGGTGCCGACGAGGTACAGATCGTCGTCGGCGAGGTGATACACCTCCGCCGAATGCTGACCGAGGAAGCCGGTACCGGCCATGATCTCCGGGCGCACCAGCACCGGCGGGATCATCATCGTGAAGCCGTTGGCCACCGCCCGCTGCGCGGCCAGCTGCAACAGCCCGAGCTGCAGCAGGGCGCCGTTGCCGGTGAGGAAGTAGAACCGCGATCCCGACACCTTGGCGCCGCGCTCCATATCGATCAGGCCGAGCGCCTCGCCGAGCTCGAGATGATCCTTCGGCTCGAAATCGAATTCCGGTGGGGTGCCGACCGTTTCGAGCACGATGTAGTCGTCCTCGCCGCCGGCGGGCGCGCCGTCCTGCACCACGTTGGAGATGGCGCGGTGCGCGGCCTCCAGATCGGCGTCGGCCGCGTGCTGCGCCGCCTCTGCCTCCTTGACCTTGGCGGACATGTCGGTCGCCGCCGCGAGCAGCGCGGGCCGCTCCTCCTTGCTCGCCTTGCCGATCACCTTGCCCATCGCCTTGTGCTCGGCCCGCAGGCTGTCGGCGGTGGCCACGGCCGCCCGGCGCGCCGCGTCGGCTTCGAGCAACGCGTCGACGAGGGCCGGGTCCTCACCGCGGGCCCGCTGCGAGGCTCGGACGGCTTCCGGGTTCTCGCGCAGGAATCGGAGGTCGATCATGAGAAAACAGCCTAGTAGGGGATGCTTCGAACCGGGAACAGGGGCATAGTTGCGGGTGTGGGTACCACATTCGACACCGCTGTCATCGATAACGCGCTCGCCGAACTCGCCGAGGGGGAAAAGGTCTGGGCCGCAACGGACCTGCGCCGACGTCGCGAACTGCTCGAGGAACTGCACGCGCTCACCGCCCGCGATGCCGAGGCCTGGGTGTCGGCGGCGCGCGCTGTCAAGCAGCTCGATCCCGACAGTCCGCTGGTCGGTGAGGAGTGGATGTCGGGCCCGATGACGATGCTCGCCGGTGCGCAGGCGCTCGCCGAGTCCGTCGGCGCGCTCGAACGGGGCGCGAGCCCGCTCGACGGCGTCGACCTCGGCACCGCACCCGGCGGCCGGGTCTCGGTGCCCGCCCTGCCGCACGGCGTCTACGACAAGCTGCTGCTCAGCGGCTTCAGCGCCGAGGTGTGGCTGCGGCCCGGGGTCGACGCGGCGACCGCGCGCCGCAAGGCCGGACTCGCCCAGCGCGACCCGGCCGCGACCGGCGGGATCGGCGCGGTGCTCGGCGCGGGCAACATCATGTCGATCGCGCCGCTGGACACGCTCTACGAGCTCTACGCCAACAACCGGGTGGTGGCGCTCAAGCTCAACCCGATCACCGATCCGCTGCTTCCGGTGTTCCGCGCCATCTTCGCGCCGTTCATCGAGCTCGGCGTGGTGCGCATCCTCACCGGCGGCGCGCCAGAGGGCGGCTACCTGGTCAATCACCCTCAGGTCGCGCACGTGCACATGACCGGCGGCGCGCCCACCCACGACGCCATCGTCTGGGGACCTGGCGAGGCCGGTGCCGAACGCAAGAAGACCGGCGAGCCGGTGCTGGCCAAGCCGATCACCAGCGAGCTGGGCGGGGTCGCGCCGTGCATCGTGGTGCCCGGCGACTGGTCGGCCGCTGATCTGAAGTTCCAGGCCGAGCACGTGGCCACCCAGCGCCTGCACAACGGCGGCTACAACTGCGTCGCTGCGCAGGCCGTGGTGATCAGCGCGGACTGGCCGCTCAAGGACCAGTTCCTCACCGAGTTGCGCGCCGCCATCGACCGCGCGCCCGCTCGCCCCGCCTACTACCCCGGCAGCGACGGCCGGGTGTCGAGTGCCATCGAGACCTACCCCGGTTCGACCCGCGCCAACGGCCGGGTGCTCGTGGAGAAGCTGCCGACCAGCGATACCCCGCTGCTGCGCACCGAGTACTTCTCCCCCGTGCTCGGCGTCGTCGAGTTGCCGGGCACCGGCGCCGACTTCCTGCGCACCGCGGTCGACTTCGCCAACGACGAGCTGATGGGCACTCTCGGCGCCAACGTCATCGTGCACCCGGACACCATCGACGAGCTCGGCGCGCGGCTCGACACGGCGATCGAGGACCTGCGCTACGGCACCGTCGCGATCAATTCCTGGACCGGCCTGGCCTTCCTCACCCCGCGCGCGAGCTGGGGTGCCTACCCCGGCCACACCCTCGACGACATCCAGAGCGGCATCGGCGTCGTGCACAACGCCTTCCTGCTCGACGACGTCGAGCGAACCGTGGTCCGCGGCCCGTTCCGGCCCGCACCGCGCGCGATCATGCACGGCGAGTTCGTGCTGAGCCCGAAGCCGCCGTGGTTCGTCAGCAACAAGACCGGCACCGGCACCGGCCGCAAGCTCACCGCGTTCTACGGCGACGGCAAGCCGACCCGGCTGCCCGGCATCTTCGTCTCGGCGCTGCGGGGATAGGTACGCTCAGGGCAGCAGACACCAGTACCCAGCCACGACGAGCGGCTGCAGGCCACGGTGCCTGACCGACGGGATTACCAGCCTGCGGCCCTGGAACGTGCCGCCGTCAACCGCAGCTGGTAGCTCTCGGCCCCGTACGACCCGACCTCGAGAAGGGTCTGTCGCGTCAGCGGCGGTCGCGGCCCGTCCCCGTCGACCAGGCGCAGTGGTGCAAGCGACGAAGGAGCAAAGCGGTGCCCGATCAGAACGCGAGGAAGCCGCGACGCGAGCACGCCGACGCTCCGACAGGCACCGCGGCGACACCACCCAGCCCAGCCCCGACGACCCGACCTCGAGGAGGGTCCGCCACGCAGCGGCGGTCGCGCGCCAGCGCTCCGACAAGCCTCCACCTCTCCGCGAACAAGCTGCGGTGGGGCCTGCTGATCGGCGCGCTCGGCGCGGTGATCGCCGCCCTGGTGACGATGACGGTCACCGGGTTCGAGTCCGACAAGGTCGCCGCGCACCAGCCGGGTACCGAGCCGGTGGTCAGGGACAAGGAGTTCAGTAGCGCGAACTCCGGCGACTGCCTGAACTGGACCGAGTCCGACCGCAGCGACCTGGTGAAGGTGAACTGTGGCGACGAGCACCTGTTCGAGGTGGCCGCGGTAATCGACCTGAGCGCCTACCCCGGTCGCGAGTTCAGTGACGGCACCAGGCACCCCGATTCGCTGCGGATGACCGAGCTCAGGGACGAGCACTGCGTCCCGGCAGTGCAGCGCTACCTGGGTGGACGGTTCGATCCGCGCGGGAAGTACATGGTGAATGTGATGTCGCCGAGCCCGGCAGGCTGGCAGCACGGCGACCGGACGCTGCGCTGCGGCCTGCAGGTCGCGGGTACGGCGGCGAGTCCGCCGTCGTCGGGCAGTGTCGTCGAGCAGGATCAGTCCAAGATCCACGCCGTCGGCACCTGCCTCGGGATCAACCAGAACCTGCCGACCGATCCGGTGGACTGCGCGCAGCCGCACGCGGTGGAGATCGTCGGCACCGTCGACCTGGCGGCCAACTTCACCGGCGGCCCGCCCGCCGAGGCCGATCAGGACTCCTACGTCGAGGCCGAGTGCACCCGGCTCTCCACCGAGTACCTCGGCAGCCCGGACGCCATCAGGAACAAGACCCTGACGCTGTTCTTCGACTATCTGGAACCGACCAGTTGGCTCGCGGGCAGCAAGAAACTGGACTGCTGGCTCGGCAAGGGCGCCGACCGGGAGGGGTTCGCGCCGATCGTCGGTTCGGCGCGCGGGGAGATCCTGATCGACGGTCAAGCCCCGGTGCCGCCGCCCAATACCGGCCGCTCCACCCCGGCACCGCTGCCGGGTGCCGCGCCGCTGCCGCCGCAGCCCCAGCCGCGGTGACCGAGCCGCCGCGGGTGTCGCCGGAGCGGTTCGAAGAGCTGGTCGGCGACGCACTCGACCTGATTCCGCCCGAGCTGAGCAACGCCATCGACAACGTCGTCGTGCTGGTCGAGGCCAGAAACGCCGAGGAACCGTCGCTGCTCGGGCTCTACCACGGGATCGCGCTCACCGAGCGGGACAGCTTCTACGCGGGGTCGCTGCCGGATACCGTAACCATCTACCGGGAGGCTATTCTCGACATCTGTAGCACGGACGACGAGGTGGTCGAGGAGGTAGCGATCACCGTGATCCATGAAATAGCACACTATTTCGGGATTGACGACGACCGGTTGCATGAGTTGGGATGGGGTTAGCGAAACCGGGTGGGGAATCGATGGAACCGAACGCCTCGCTCTCGCGTCCTATCACTCGTAGGGGGAATTCTCGTGGTTCCCGATAGTCGCCACCAGAAGGAGTCGGGTCATGGTCGGACACGTTCTTATCTCGCCTGAAATCGTCCTCGCCGCGTCCGCGGAGCTGGATCTGCTCGCCGAACGCCTCGCGGCCGCCGCCGCGCTGGCAGGCCCGACCACCCATGTGCTGCCTTCCGGCGCCGAAGAGGTCTCGCTGCTCGCGGCCGGGCATTTCAACCACGCCGCAGCCACCCACGACAGCTCGGTCGCCCAGGCCATCCTGGAGCTTCACCACGCGGCCGCGACGTTGCGGGCGCAGCTCGGCACGAACATCGTTGAGGAGTCGGTGCGCGCCGCCGCCATCTCCGCCATCCAGATCTAGCCGTACCGGCACCCGTCGACGATCATTCATTCAGGGGAGTAACAAGACATGACCGCAGGGATCACCGGGGTCTTCTGGCTGCCGCGTATGGCCGAAGTCAACTCGACCATGCTCAACGCGGGCGCGCACGCGGTGCCGATCAGCGCCGCCGCCACCTCGTGGGGCACGCTGGCGGCCGCCTGGGGCGACGCCACCTTCACCATCACCAGGGTCATCGCCGAGGTCGGCGTCGGTCTGCAGGGTGTCAACGGGCTCGCGGTGCTGGCCAAGCTGGCGCCGTTCGGCGCGTGGGCGGGCCAGCAGGGCGTCATGGCGGGGATCATGGGCGCCAAGGCCACCGCCAACGCCACCGCCTACACCGTGGCCTCGCTCGCCATGCCGAGCCTGCCCGAGATCGCGGCCACCAACGCCGCGGTGGCGGCGTCGGCCAACCCGCCCGGCGTGGTGTCCGGCGCGTTCGAGGTGGCCGAGGTCGCCAGGCACGCGATGGACATCCGCGCCGCGCTGGTGATGGAGACCTACGAGGCGGCCACCACCGCCACCGTCACCACGCCCGGCGAGTTCTCGATGCCGCCGACGATCGCCAGTGGCGCGGGCACGGCCGATGCCGCGCAGAGCGACTTCGGTGGCGACCCGCTCGCCGCCACGGTCGCCGCCGCGCAGGCACTCGTCTCCAACCCCGGCGTGATCAGCGCGGCCACCCAGGCGGCCAATGTGGCCGGTGGTGTGCTCACCAGCGGGGTCAGCACTGCGGGCAATATCGGTGCCGCCGCCGTGTCGGCCGCCACCGCGTCCACCGTGCCCGCGACCACCGCCGCGGTGCCTGCCATGGCGGCCATGGGTGGCGCCGGTGCCGCCGGGGTGGCGACCACCGCGGCCGGGCTCGGCGGTGTCACGCTCAACGCGAGCCAGCTCAAGCTGCCGGAGGGCTGGGGCGCGCCAGCGGCGAACGCGGCGGCTTCGGCTCCGGTCGAGTCGGTGGTTCGCACCGACAGCGCGCCGGTGCGCAACGCCACCGGCAGCGGCAGCCCGCTGCTCGGCAACCGCGCCAAGGGCGAGGACGACGACGAGCACGACGCCATCGACTACGGCCAGTCCGACGAGGCCTTCACCGACGGCCGCTACACCGCCGACGGCGTGATCGGCGCCGACCTCGCCGGGACCAAGTGACGGTGCTCGGCGGGGGTGGCAACGGGGGGTCATTGCTGGATGCCGTCGTGCTCTCGCTCGACGACATGCAGTACCTCCTCGAGAAGCTGCAATTCGACGAGATGCCCGTGGTGCTCGACGCCCTCGGCCGCTACGACGACGTCACGGCGCACGACGCCGCGATGAAGGCGGCCGAGGCGGCACTCACCGAACGCGAACTCCTGTTCGGTGACACGGTGCAGCCCGAGCTCGCCGAACGGCTGCGGGTGCTCTACCGGCCGCAGTGGATCATCGCGCTGCGGTGGGTGGTCCAGGGCCACGTGAACCGGTTCTGTCTGGCGCAGGGCGACGACCGCGCGGTCGTCGCCCTGCGCGGGCCGGAGTCCTACGTCATCGACGACGCCGGGCTCGATCTGCCCGCCGCGGTACTCCAGGCGCTCGGGCAGTCCGAGGCGCTCGAGCTGTACGGCATGAACGCCCCCACCGAGGAACTGGCGCCGATCTTCGGCGACACCGGCGATGTCGCCGCCACCACCGAGCGCCTCGCCAAGATCGGCAAGCCCGCCACCGACGCGCCGACGCTGGCGTCGGCGCTGGTGGAGATCCACTCCTACGCCGAGATCGTCGGCGTCGCCTACGGTGACGGCACCCGCGACGTACAGGACAACCACATCGCCGTCTTCAACACCCGCGCGGGCAGATTCATCATCACCGCCAGCGTCGCCGACGACGGGGTGAAGTGGTCGTCCATCGCCACCGGCACCAACGCCAGGCTGCGCACCGCGGTGGCCGATCTCATCGAGTCGCTGCCGGTGCGCGCGGAATTCCCGATCGCGAACGCCGAGACGCTGGGCTGAGTCGGCCTCCCGATGGGCTGATCAGCCCATCGGGTCGTCGGGAGTCGGCTCGGCGTCGAGCGCGAACGGTGGCGTGAACCGGCCCCAGCGCAGGCACTCCCAGCCGCCGTTCGCGGTCGGCAGCAGCTCGATGGTCTCGGTGTTGTCGAGGTGGTTGTTCGTGGTGAACGGCGGAGCGACCCCGGCCAGCGTCATCGCGACCAGGCGCATGGCGGCACCGTGGTTGACGACGACCACGTCACTCTCGGCGTCGTCGGTGAGGAACTCGGTCCGCAAGCCCTCTAGCACCGGCACGATCCGGTCGAGCACGTCTCGACCCGATTCACCGCCGGGTGCCCGCAGGTGGAGCTCCCCGTAGTGCCAGGCGCGGTAGATCTGCTGGAAGAATTCGTGCGCCTCCGGGTCGGAGCGGCCGTGCAGCTCGCCGACCTGGACCTCGAACAGACCGTCCAGGATGTGGGCGGGTGAGCCGGTGGCCGCCTCGATGTAGCCTGCCGTCTGCCGCGCGCGCAGCGCCTCCGACGCCACCAGTACCTGCGGCGGCCGCACCAGCCCCGCACCGAACGCTTTCGCCTGTGCCACACCGCGTTCGGTGAGCGGGAGACCGGGCACCCTGGTATCGAGCAGTTTGGCGACGTTGCCCTCGGTCTCGCCGTGCCGCACCAGCACCAGCTTCGCGGGTGTGTTCATAGGTCAGCGACCCCCTTTCGCAATTGCGTCAACCATTCTGCGGCAGGTTCGTCCGACGGGGGCGGTGTTCCGATTGCCGAGTACGCGGGCCACGAGCCGAGGAACCGGATGGTGGCGGTGCGGTGCAGCGCCTTCAAGGTCTCCGCGACGGCCGGGTCGTCGATATGGCCGACGCAGTCGAGGTAGAAGCGGTAAGTGCCCATCGCCGTCCGGGTCGGTCGCGACTCGATGCGAGTGAGATCGACGCCGCGCGTGGCGAATTCGGCGAAGGCGCGCATGAGCGAACCCGGCTCGTTCGGCAGCTCGAGCACCACCGAGGTGCGGTCGGCGCCGGTGGCGTGCGGTGCGGCACCGGGCCGGGTGACCAGCACGAACCGGGTGATGGCCTGGTCGTGGTCGGCGACCCCGTCGGCCAGGGTGGCGAGGCCGAGCCGCTCGCCTGCCAGCGCGGTCGATACCGCGGCGTCGGCCGTGCCGGCGGCCACGTCCTCGGCGGCGGCGGCGTTCGAGGCGGACACATAGGGACGCGCCTGCGGCAGCGTCCGCGCCACCCACTCCCGAACCTGCGCGGCGGCCACGGGGTAGGCGGCCAGCGTACGCACCTGGTCCAGGGTGGTGCCGGGGCGCGCGACGATCGTGAACGCCACTTCCAGCTCGGTCTCGGCCATGATCTGCAGCCGGGGTCCGATGGCGAGCGAATCCAGCGTCGCCGGGATGGAACCTTCGACCGAACTCTCGATCGGCACCACCGCGCCGTCGACGTCGTCGGACCGGATCAGCTCCAGCGCGGCGCCCTGACTCGGCGCGGCGACTCGCTCGACCGGGCCCTCGAAGGCCCCCGAGTTCTCGAACTTGGCCAGAGCCATCTCGGTGAAGGTTCCCGATGGCCCGAAATACGCTATCCGCGGCACAACTCAAAGATTAGCTGGATCGTTGACGGCGCCGCGGCGCGGTTACGGTTCCAGCACCGCCAGCGCCGCTTCGATCGCCTGCTCAGCGGTAGTTTCGATGGCGAGGAGCACGGATCTGGTCGCCTCGATGGCAGGTGGCTTCAGGCCGCGCAGGAAGGCGAGGTCGGGTGCGGTGATCGCGGTGGGAATGTCCTCGCCACACAGTGCGGCGACAGTGCCTGCGACGACGGCGACCGCGCGCGGGCCGCTGGTCGTGACGGCGACGAACCCGTGTCCGGCGTGCGCGATACGCGCCAGGAAGGCCGACAGTTCGGCATCGGGAATGTCGGCGTCGACGACCTCCGCGGCGGTGGGCGCGCTGTCGGCCCGGCGCACCAGATCGGCCACCAGACTGCGGCGGGCGGGAGCCGACAGGCTGAGCAGAACGGGTTCGGCGGGCTCGTCGTGCGTCATCCGCCCACCGTAGGAAGCGGATTCCCGCGCGGATCCGCCGGGGTGTTCCGCTTGCGCGATCACGATCAGTAACTTAGCTTAGGTTTACCTAAACATCAGTTCGCGGAGGTTGTTCATGTCGAGCCCAACCACGATCCTCGCGCCGACGACCGCCGAGCGGGTACGCAGCGCGTGCGCGCACGCCGAGACCGCGGTGCTGGCGCTCCCCGGCATCGATCCGGTGCCGACCACGCTGCATCATCTGCGGCGCTGTGGTGACGCGGTCATCGCGGTGCAGGCCGATTCGATCGCGGCGGCACTCGCGGCGACGGCGAACGAGACCTCGGCGGTACTCGAACTCACCGACCACGCGCCGCTGCCGCTGCGCGAGCCGGTGCGCGCGCTGGTGTGGTTGCGTGGCTGGGTCCGGCGGGTGCCCGCGCAGGCACAGCGCGCGCTCGCCGTCGAGATCGCGAAGGACTACCCGCATCCGGGTCTGCTCGATGTCGGCCACACCGTCACGCTGCTGCGCCTGGTGGTGAACTCGGCCGTGCTGGCCGATACCTCCGGCGCCGAGTCGGTCGACCATGCCGACCTGCGCGCTGCCACCGCAGACCCCTTCTGTGAACTGGAGGGCGCCTGGCTGCAGCACATGGCCGCCGACCACGCCGACGTCGTTGCCCAGCTCTCCCGCCACTTGCCGACCCGCCTGCGCGGCGGCATGGTGCACCCGCTCGCCATCGACCGCTACGGCCTCACCCTGCGCGTGGAGGGTCCCGACGGCGACCACGACGTGCGACTCCCCTTCGCCGCCCCCGCCGACGACGTCGAGTCCCTGAGCAAGGCCGTCCGCATCCTGGCCGGCTGCCCCTTCCTGAACGGCCTGCGCCGCATCTGAATCGCGACGCCTGCTTACACTTCGCCGCATGCGGGTTGATCCTCCAGATACCGAGCTGAGCGAGCGGGAACGGTTCGGTCTTCGGGTCGAGATCGTCGTGGTGCTGTTGGTGACGTTCGGGTTGAGCGGTATCAGTGCGGGCTTGTCCCTGCTGGATTCGGCGTTGTCGCCGGGCGGGGTCGGCGGGCGCACGGTGGCGCTGAATGCCTCGCGGTCGGACAATTCGCTGCTCGACCTGCTGTTCCAGCTGGTCGGGATCACCCGGTTGCTCGCCTGGGCTGCGCTCGGGCTCTACCTGTTGTGGCGCAGCGGGATCGGGCCTCGGCTGGTCGGGCTGGCCAGGATGGGGCGCCGCGATGTGCTGGCCGGTCTGGTGCTCGCCGCGGTGATCGGGCTGCCTGGGCTCGGGCTGTATCTGGTCGCGCACGCGCTCGGGGTGAGTGTGACCATCGTGCCGAGTTCGCTGTCGGAGCAGTGGTGGCGGCTGCCGGTGCTGATTCTGGCCGCCTGCGCGAATTCGGTCGCCGAGGAGGTGATCGTGGTCGCGTATCTGATCAGCAGGCTGCGCAAGCTCGGCTGGTCGGAGAACAGTTCGCTGGTCGCCTCGGCGCTGCTGCGCGGCAGCTATCACCTGTATCAGGGGCTCGGCGGCGGGCTCGGCAATATCGTGATGGGCCTGATCCTCGGGCGCTACTGGCAGCGCACCAACCGGCTGTGGCCGCTGATCCTGGCGCACGCGGTGATCGACGCGGTGGCTTATCTCGGCTATCACGTGCTGCGTGGGCGCGTCGGCTGGCTGCCGTGAACGGCGTGTCCGCCGCGTTTCGCGCTAACACCGGCGGCTGACCGGGATATCCACCCAGTGACCGGCGCGCACGACCGACCCGCGCACCCGACGATCAGTAGAGTTCGACAGTGATGAACGGCGAAGATCCACGAAGGCGCCGGGTGCCGCCACCGGGCCGCCCCGGTGGTCCCCCGCTGCCGCCACCCGGCCGCGGCGGTCCGCCGAGCGGCAGGCCACTGCCGTCGGGCGACGAACCGACGGTCCGGCACGGCGGGCCACACGACCCGACCGCCCGGCACAAACCGGGACCGGGCCGCCCCGCCTCGTATATCGAGCCGACCCAGGTGCTGCACCGCGACGGCCGCGACGATCGACCGCTCGCCTATTCGCAGCTGCCACGCGAACAGCCGAAACCGCGTCAATACGCTCCGACGCAGCGTCCGGTGCCGCGTCGCGAACCGGCCAGGCACGCGCCGACCCAGCGTCCGGTGCCGCATCACGACGCCGCCGCACCGCGCCGCACGCCACCGCCGCCCGACACGGGCCGACCGCAACGGCCGCCGCGACGCCGCCGCCGCAGGCACCCGTTCCGGTGGTTCACGCTGATCGTCGTGCTGCTGATCGCCGGCCTGATCGCGGCGATCGTGCACCTGGACGGCGCACTGACCAGGATCCCCGCGCTCACCTCCTACAGCGACCGGATCGGCGACACCCCCGGCACGAACTGGCTGCTGGTCGGCTCCGACGGCCGCGGCGATCTCTCGACCGAACAGGAACAGGAGCTCGCGACCGGTGGTGACACCGGCCCCGAACGCACCGACACGATCATGCTGGTGCACATCCCGCGGTCCGGCGCAAGCACGATGGTCAGCCTGCCGCGCGATTCCTACGTCAGCGTGCCCGGTCACGGCAGGGACAAGCTGAACGCCGCGTTCGCGCTCGGCGGCGCGCCGCTGCTGGTCCAGACGGTGGAGGTGGCGACCGGAGTGCGGATCGACCACTACGCGCAGATCGGCTTCGGTGGATTCGCCGCCGTGGTCGACGCGCTCGGCGGCATCGAGATGTGCCTGGACGAACCGATCGTCGACCCGCTGGCCGGTCTCGATCTCCCGGCGGGCTGCCAGGAGCTGACCGGCCCGCAGGCGCTGGGTTTCGTGCGGACGAGGGCCACCCCGAACGCCGATGTGGACCGGATGAACCATCAGCGGATGTTCATGTCAGCGCTGCTGAAGAAAGCGACCGATGTGGGCACGCTGGCGAATCCGTTCGCGCTGTGGCCGATGGCTACGGGGGTGGCCGGTTCGCTGAAGGTCGACGACGGTGACCATATCTGGAACCTGGCCTCGCTCGGCTGGGCGCTGCGCGGCGAGACGGTCACCACCACGGTGCCGATCGGTGGCTTCGGCGACACCGATGTGGGCAATGTGCTGCTGTGGGACAAGGCGAAGGCGTCCAGCTTCTTCGACGCGCTGGCCAAGGATCAGCAGATTCCCGAGGACCTGCTCACGCGGTAACGTCGACCACATGGCCGAGGACGTCTCCTTCGCCGATCTGCTCCGCGCGCAGATCCGGCACGGGCTCACCGCCGCGCAGCAGTACCTGTCCGCCGCGGTGTATTTCGACTGTCAGCGGCTACCGGAGTTGGCGGGCCAGGCCTACGCCCGCTCGGCGCGCAGCCGTGGTCACGCGATGCGGATGGTGCAGTATCTGCTCGACCGGGATATCGCGGTGTCGATCGGCGGGCTCGACGAGATCGATGCGGAATTCGAGTCGCCACGGGCCGCGATCGCCTGCCTGCTCGACCGTGAGCGGAGGACAACCGCGCAGGTCAGCTCGCTGGCCGCGGCGGCACGCGAGGCCGGGGATTATTTAGGCGAACAATTCGTGCAATGGTTTCTGCATGCCCAGGTGACCGATGTCGCCGAAATGTCTACTTTGCTCGCGGTGCTCGATCGGCAGCATAATTTGTTCCAGGTCGAGGAATTCATCCGCCGGGAACTCGCCGGTGCGGTTATGGTGGACAAGACGGCACCGAGAATGGCCGGTCAGGGCAACCTCAGTTAGGGAATACTTCCTTAGGGAATACTTCCCTCAATAAGGCTGCACTTGGATGACAACCCCATTTGACCAGGTCTAATCTGGCCAACATGTCGATTCATCCGGAACCCCCGCGCAGCAAATTTCACAGCCTGCTTCAAGACCAGATCCGGCATGAGTTCAATGCCGAGCATCAGTACATCGCCATCGCGGTGTGGTTCGACAACAACGATCTGCCGCAGCTGGCCAAGCGCTTCTACGCGCAGTCGGTCGAAGAGCGCAATCACGCGATGATGATCGTGCAGTATTTCCTCGATCGCGATATCAGCGTCGACATCTCCGGTATCGACGCCGCGAAGTCGACCTTCGAGAACGCGCGCGAGCCGATCGAGCTGGCACTGGCCCAGGAGAAGACGGTCACCGACCAGATCGTCCGGCTGGCGAGCACCGCCCGCGAGGAGGGCGATTACCTCGGCGAGCAGTTCATGCAGTGGTTCCTGAAGGAACAGGTCGAGGAAGTGGCCGCGATGACCACGCTGCTCAATATCGCCGACCGCGCCGGGTCGAACATGTTCGACCTGGAGGCGTTCATGTGGCGCGAGCTCAGCTCCAACCCGAAGGAAGCCTCGGGGGCCCCGACCGTCGCAGGCGGCAGCGTCTAGGACAACTACGCGAACGGCTTCGACTCGCAGGCCGCGAGTCGAAGCCGTTGTGCGTTCACCAGCCGGAGCCGGACCCGTCTAGTTCAGCGCAGGGTGACCTGACGCCCGCGCAGACCATCGCGCGAACGCCGTTCTTCGCCGGTCATCGGGGCGTCCGAGGCCAGCGCCTCGGCCAGGCGCGCGCCGAATTCCCTGGCGGAGGCCTCCCATTCGGTGGGGTGCAGCTCGGGATCGAGGTCGAACACCGGGACCAGCACGCCGTGCGTGCGGAACGAACCGGCGAAGCGCGACCCCTCGCCCATGTGCAGACCGCCGGCGGCGTGCACCCGCGCCAGGGCCAACATCAGCTTGTCCTCGTCCTCGGGACGCACCCAGCGCACATGCGCCTTGTCACCGGCGTCGACCCACCAGGCCGCGCCGACACCGTCGGCGCCGAGATCCAGCCGCGCCGACGGCATGATCGCCTGCTTGGCCTGCTCGATCGTGGCCGCCACCTGCGGGTCGGGGGTCACGCCCTCGGGCACCCACCAGTCGAAGTCCTGGTGCACGGTGATCTCCAGATCGGCGCCGGGATCGATGACGTCACCGAGGCGCGGACCGCCGTCGACGGAACCGGCCGCGTCCAGCGACTCGCCCGGCTCGGCGGACTGCGTCCACAGGATGGCCGCGGCGATATCGGCCGACGGGTCGATGCCCTGATGCTGCACCTGGGTGCCCACATAGCCGACGGGCTCGTCACCGGCGCGCACCAGCGCCGCCACCGCGCCGGGCAGCACGGTCGCCAGGGTCACCTCGCGCTGGGCGCCGACACCGGGCGCCAGCTTCAAGGTCGCGGTCGCCGACGGCACGAACTCCCGCAGCGCCACCAGATCACATTCGGCAGCAAGCCCTTCGAACGGCCGCGTCGGGGCCGCCGATGCCTGCTCCTGCGCCGCACGCCGCTCGGCGAGACGCTGAGCCCGATTACTGTCGGGCTTCGGACTGTTCCGCTTGCTTTTACCCACGCACGGAGTTTATGGGCGAGCGGCCGCCAGGCTACGCGCGCCCCTGGCGCGCGGCTCAGACGCCTGCCAGCAGGGTCTTCGTGCGGCCGGGGTGATTGGTGGCGACCCAGCTGACGCCCAGGTCGGCGCACAGTTTCACGTCTTCTGGTTCGTCTACGGTCCAGCAGTAGGTGGCACGGCCCGCCGCGGCGGCCTTGTCGACGAGTTCGGGGTGCTCGCGCAGGGTCTTCACCGCGGGGCCGACCGCGGTGGCACCCACGGTGGTCGCTGCGCCGCCACCGAGGAAGCGCGACGATTCGCCGAGCAGGACGGTCGGCAGCAGCGGCGCGGCGCGGCGGATCCGCCAGACCGCGGTCGCGGCGAACGACATCACCACCGCGCGGGAGTGATCCGCCGAGGCCGGGGTCGCGATGCCGAAACGCTGGAGTTCGGCGAGCACCTTGTTCTCCACCAGGGCGCCGTAGCGCACCGGATGCTTGGTCTCGATGAACAGCTTGGTGGGTCGACTGCGCCAGTCGAGCACGAGGCCGATCAGATCACTGAGCGCGAGCACGCCCTCCGGCGCCTCTGGGGTGCCGAAGTTCATGTCGCGCAGCTCGTCCAGGGTCAGTTCGCTGACCAGGCCGGTGGCGTCGGAGGTGCGGTCGACGGTGCGGTCGTGCACACAGACCAGATGCCCGTCGCGGGTCAGCCGCACATCGCATTCGACCCCGTCGGCGCCCTCTTCCAGCGCAAGTTCGTAGGCGGAGAGAGTGTGCTCGGGGCGCGCCGCGGACGCACCACGGTGTGCCACCACGAACGGCGCGCGATTGCCCTGGCTCACTTGGCCACAACCTCCTCTTGCGGTTTCCCGATCTCCTCGTGCCCGCCCGGCCGCACCGGCGCGATGACCACCTCGGCCGGATCTGCCGCGAGCACCCAGCGGTGCGCCGAGCGCGGCGCGCCACGCAGATCCCGTCCGTCGAGCAGGCGGACCAGCCACAGCGTGAGCACCGCGAAGGCCACCGCGCACAGATCGCTGAACGCGGTGAAGGACACGCCGTCGGCCTCGGCCTGCAGGCTCGACGCGTCGCGCCACAGGGTGGCGGCGACCAGGATCACGCCGCTGGCCACCCAGGCGGTCCACCAGATCCGCACCGCCCGTTCCGCACGCGGATCGGAGCTCGCGGCGACCAGTTCGGACAGGAAGACACCGGGCCAGACGAGGTTCACGCCGGGAATCAGGCAGCCTGCCAGCAAGGCGAAGCGGTGCCGCGGATCGCGCCTGCCGCGCGTGGCGAAGGCGGCGACGCGGGCCTCGATCAGCCAGGCCACCAGCGCGAACGCCGTGGCGAGCGCGCACAGGGGGGCAAGAATGCCGAAGACCCAGACCGCGAAGTCGGAGGTCCACAGCAGCCAGCCGGGGATCAGGGTGGTGCGGTTGCGCAGCAGGATCAGATACCGGCCGTACTCGGCGGCGGCCGCGGCGAGGAAGGCCAGTGCAGTGAGGACCAGCAGGACATCACGCTGCGCGGCCAGGCCGCGCAGCGGACGTTCCTGGGCCGGGGCCTGCGCCGGCGGCGGATCGAGCAGACCCCAGCGCGGGATCTCGGTATAGCGCGGGGTCGGTCCCGGCGGCGCGGCCACCGTGGTGACGGCGGCCTTGCGCATACGGTGATCGGGCCTGCGGGCGACCCAGCGGTAGTTGCGTTGCGCGGCGGGGGCATCGACCCGTCCCGGTGACAGCAGCACGCCACGGCAGCGCGGGCACCAGTGCATCGGCGCGCCCTGCACGGCCCACCGCGCGCCACAGCGTGCACATGGTTGCACCACCGAACTCACCCGCGCACCCCGTTCCGGACTAGTAGATCTTGGCTTCGTGCTCACCGTCGGCGACCACCGGACGGCCGGTCTGCTGCCAGGCGACCATTCCCCCGGCGACGTTCACCGCGTCGTACCCGATATGCGCCAGGTACCGGACGACCTCGATCGAGCGCCCGCCCTGCCTGCACACGACGTACAGCTCGGCGTCGATATCGATCTCGTCGAGGCGGGCCGGAACGTCGACCATCGGGATGTGGATCGCGCCCGGCGCGCGGCCGAGCTCCCACTCGTCGGGTTCACGCACGTCGAGCAGCTGGCTGCCGGGCACCGGCGTGGCGTCGTCGAACGCGGCGGGTACCGCGCCCACCGGCACCGTGGGGACCTCGGAGCTCGTCACGCCTCGATCCTGCCATGCCGCGACCGCGCTCGGGCTGTCGTAGGGGCGGTCTGTGGATGGATCGCGGTTATCCACAGAATCCACAAGCCGATCCACAGGTCTCAGCTATCGGTCAGCACACTGCTTCGAGGTTTCGGCTATGAACCGAGGTGGAATCGGGGAAAACAGCGGGCGGGCCGGCCGATCCGGGACTCCCCTCCATGTCATCCCGGAGCGGCCGCCCGCCGCTGACGTCGAGATCCAAGGGGCGCACCGGTCCCGACATCTACTTGGACGCGACCGGAGCCGTTTCGGTTCCATAAAAAACGACAACACTAGAGAAAATCCTAAATCCTGGGATCTGGGCGGGCTGATCGGTAGCCTTGGCGCCATGAACACGAGCAGGGGGCTACTCGACAGTTTCGACATCAACGGTCTGAACACGGCACTGGCCGAATCGACCTGTCTCGGGGTCGAGGTGGACGCCGCGGCGGGGCGGCTACAACTCGCGCTCGAGGTGCTGACCCAGTCCGCCGACGACACGGCACCGACCGAGGCCAAGGTCCTGCTCACCTTCACCGGGGTCACCAGGGTCGCCGCGTCGCTGCGCATCCAGCGCTGGGACGACATCGACGCCCGCGTGCTGCCGCTGACCCTCGACCAGCTCGACGAGGCCATCGAGAGCTTCGGCGGCGGCGGCCTGCACGGCTGGGAGTTCATCGATCTCGACGACAGCGGCTGGTCGTTGTGGAGCGAGCTGCTCAGCTTCGACACGCTGCTCGATCAGCGCATCGCGGCGCATGTCATCGAGTTCTCCCAGGAAGAGGGCATCGACCCGCGCGAACTCGACGTCCGCGTGTGGTTCGACCGGATCACCGTCGCCGATCCGAGCGGCAGGGACATCCCGATGGCCGAGTTCATCGCGGGCGGTCGCCGGTGGTGGGCCGCGCACGACGCAGGCGACGTCAGGGCGTCGAAGGCCGACATCGCCCCGCCGCTGTAGTTTCGGCCGAGGGCGACATCCGCTCGCGCCCGGGAATGCGGGGCCGCACGCCTGAGGTTGCAGCGAGCGGGTGTACGAATGATGGTTGGTGTGCTCGAACGAATGGGCGCACACAGCCCGACACAGGAAAGGGACAACGTGGCCGAGTACACGCTGCCGGATCTGGATTACGACTACAGCGCACTGGAGCCCCACATCTCGGGGCAGATCAACGAGATCCATCACTCGAAGCATCACGCCGCATACGTGGCGGGCGCGAACGCCGCTCTGGAGAAGCTGGAAGCCGCTCGTGAGTCCGGCGATCACGCCGCCATCTTCCTGAACGAGAAGAACCTGGCGTTCCACCTCGGTGGTCACACCAACCACTCCATCTGGTGGAAGAACCTCTCCCCCAACGGTGGCGACAAGCCGGTCGGCGAGCTGGCCGCCGCGATCGACGACCAGTTCGGGTCGTTCGACAAGTTCCGCGCGCAGTTCACCGCGGCCGCCAACGGCCTGCAGGGCTCCGGCTGGGCCGTCCTCGGCTACGACACCCTCGGCCAGAAGCTGCTCACCTTCCAGCTGTACGACCAGCAGGCCAACGTGCCGATCGGCATCATCCCGCTGCTGCAGGTCGACATGTGGGAGCACGCCTTCTACCTGCAGTACAAGAACGTCAAGGCCGACTACGTGACCGCGTTCTGGAACGTCGTCAACTGGGCCGACGTGCAGGACCGCTTCGCCCGCGCCGTGTCGCAGGGCAAGGGCCTGATCTTCGGGTAGTACCCCGCTCGTGAGAGACCTCCCGGCATCGCGCCGGGGGGTCTTTTGCGCATTTCGGGGCTCCTGGCACTCAGTGGTACTTGTGTGCCAGATGTGTTTCGGGCTATTCCTGGTGTACAGGGCACTGCCGCCCCCGGAAGCATCGGGAGGCCATCATGACGACGCACGGTCCGATCGGGATCACGCCGTTCCAGGCGCGCGGACATCTGCAGGGATTCGTGGTGTCGGGCCGGTGGCCGGATACCACCAAGGAATGGGCCCAGGTGCTGGTGCTCGCGGTGCGGGTGGCGTCGATGCCCGGTCTACTGACCACCTCCACCGTGTTCGGGGTGCGCGAGGATCTGCCCGACGATCCCGAACCCGGCACGGTCGGACTGGTGCTGGCCGAGGGGCCGGTGCTCGGCGCGGAGGCGGTGGAGCCGGGCCGGTTCGCCGATCATGTGCCGCCCGCCCTCCTGATGCTGCATCCGCCGTCGGAGACCCGGCCCTCGCTACCCGAGTGCGCGGGCGCCGCCTCCGGCTGCGTGCTGCTGCCCGGTGTGCCGCACCTCGGGCTGGAACACCGCGCGGCATGGGCCGAGGCCGAGCTGGACGGGACCGTCACCTCACTGGTGAGCCGGGTCGGCATGGACCCGATCAGCGATCCGGATACCGCGGTACTCGCGATGTTGCTGGCAGCCTGAGGGATTCACCGGCCAGGATAGGCGAATTCCCCGCTAACGGGCGCCCGCCGCCGGAAATTCAGGGAACCCCAACATCAGCGGCCGTACCGCCAAACTTATTGCGCCCATTGTGTTTTCGGCAACCCGGTGTTGGCATCCGGTGAGCAATCACGCTAGGGTGGATGACAGCGAAGGGGAGTAGCCCGAAATCGCCCAGTCGACATACTGATCGCCGCCATATCCGGCGCGGTCCGGCTGCGCGAACCGGTCATCACCGGTGGGCGAGACCTTCGGCCACAAACCGATCCGTAGACCGGTGTGGCTGAGGGCGCACCCGTTCTCAGCCGCAGGCCGGAGTGTCCACCTGGGAGCTGACCATATGATCGCCACGATTCTGCTGAGCTTCGGCGTGATCTTCCTCGCCGAGCTCGGCGACAAATCACAGCTGATGGCGCTGACCTTCGCACTGCGATATCGCTGGTGGGTGGTCCTGATCGGGATCAGCGCCGCGAGCGTGGCCGTGAACCTCATCGCCGCCGGAGTCGGCCATTTCCTCGGGACGGCGCTGCCTGCGAATGCCATCGCCGTCGTCACCGCGCTCACCCTGCTCGCCGTCGGCCTGTGGACGCTGCGCGATGCGCTCGGCCCGGTCGAGGAAACGACCGAAACGCCCGCGCCGAGCACCCGCAACGCGTTCCTCGTCGTGATCTCCGCCTTCATGCTCGCCGAACTCGGCGATCGCACCATGTTCGCCGCCGCGGCGCTCGCCTCGAACAACGGCTGGCTGGCGGTCTGGATCGGCGCAACCGCGGGCATGGTCGCCGCCGGTGGCCTCGCGATCGCCGTCGGCAAGCTGGCGGGCAAACACCTGCCCGAGCGCGGCATCGCGTTCACCTCCGGCCTGCTGTTCCTGTTCTTCGCCGCGCAGACGACGCTGACCGCCTTCGCACCGCGGCTGAGCGGACCGGCCACGATCGGTCTGGCGCTGCTCGCCCCAGTCCTGGTGACCGTCGTGATCGGCGGGTGGCGGGCAACCCGAGCTCGCCTGCGCTCGCCCGGAGCCCGCGGTTCAGCCCACGACCCGGCCGCGCACGACCCGGCCTCGACGGGGGGCCGCCTCGCCGCGGCGGTCGCGACCGGGTCGCCGGCCCCTCATGGCCGCGACTCGAGCGCGCCGGAGCTCGGATCGACACCACCGAAAGCGTTGCCGTAGACCGTGCCGGAACGACGGGCCAGATCGATCAGAGGTTCCTTGAGTGCGCGCAGCCCCGCCAGATCGTCCCCCGCGATCTTGCCGGTGACCATGGCCCCGATCGCGGCGGCCAGGGTCGCGCAGGCGAACTGCTGTTCGGCGGTCTCGGCGCCGAGCATGGCGGCCACCACGGCGACGAAGCGGCTCTGCAACTCCATCCGCGCCGCGATCGCGGAGGTGCCCACCGCGTACACCTCGACCAGGAACAGCCGCGCCGACGCGGGATCGTCGATCATGTGATCGAAATAGGCGGTGAGAATGCGGTCCATCCTGGTGAAGGCGTCGGCGTCGACGGTCTCGGCGATCACGCCCTGCAGCCGGGCGGCGAGCAGGCCGGAGGCCCGGTCGAACGCGGCGGCGAAGCAGTCCTCCTTGGAGCGGAACAGTTCGTAGAACGTCTCGCGGGAGACTCCCGCGCGTTTGAGCACCGCCGCCACCGGCGTGCCGACATAGCCACGCTCGGTCATCGCCTCGCCGAGTGCGACAAGGATTCGTTCCCGCTGGGAGGCGACCACTTCCTCGCGGGAGAGGTGGTGCCGTCCGCGCGGGAGCTGGCGCAGGGTGGATGCCGAATCGCTCATCGTCGAACTCCGTGCTCGAGGTCTGACTTGCCTGTCCATTCTGCGCGGTAATGCGAGCGCGTAGGGTGGCACGTTATCTTCACGGGGGCCGGGCTGGGTGATGTGTGCCTCACCGAGAACGGCTAGGGTGCAATTGACGTAGTGCCAACTGGCTGTTTGAACGAGAGGACCATCGTGGAGATTTCGGGTTCCGCCGCCATCGTCACCGGAGGCGCGTCCGGCCTCGGCGCCGCCACTGCCAAGCGTCTGGCCGACGCGGGCGCCACCGTGTTCGGGCTCGACGTCCCGGCGTCCATCGAGCGCGCGGGCGACAACGTGCCCGCCGGTGTCACCCTGATCGCGGCCGACGTGACCAGCAACGACGAGGTCGCCGCCGCGATCGCCCAGATCACCGAGGGCCCGGCGCCGTTGCGCATCGTGGTCAACTGCGCAGGCGTCGGCTGGGCCGGTCGCATCCTGTCCAAGAACGGCCCGCACGACCTGGAGCTGTTCCGCACCGTCATCACCGTGAACCTGCTCGGCACGTTCAACGTGATGCGCCTGGCCGCCGACGCCATCGCCAAGACCGAGCCGGTCGACGAGTACGGCCAGCGCGGCGTGGTGATCAACACCGCGTCGGTCGCCGCGTTCGAGGGCCAGATCGGCCAGATCGCCTACTCCGCCTCCAAGGGTGGCGTGCACGGCATGACCGTGCCCGCCGCGCGCGACCTGGCCCAGTTCGGCATCCGGGTGAACACCATCGCCCCCGGCATCATCGACACCCCGATGCTGGCCGGTGTCACCGAGGAGTACCGCAAGGGCCTCGAGGCCGGTGTCCCGTTCCCGTCGCGCCTCGGCCGCCCGGACGAGTACGCCCAGCTGGTCGAGTACATCACCGCCCACGACTACCTCAACGGCGAGACCATCCGGATGGACGGCGCGCTGCGGATGGCCCCGCGCTAACCGCCGTCCCGCAACACTTTTCGAAGACCACCCCGAAAGACCGAGGTCGCGGGGTGGTCTTCTTCTCCATAACCGAGGTCATGCCGAACCGGAAAGGTGCTAGGTTAGCCTCACCTGCCTTCCTGAGCCGAGGTACTCCCAATGAACCGTGCACTTATCCGTCTCGCCGCCATCGGCGCCGTCGTCGCGCTCGGCGGCGCCGCCTGCTCGAGCGATTCCGAGGACACCGCCGCAGATCCGGCCGCGAAGATCGCCGCCGAATGCGACACCATCGGTGATCCGAATGTCGTCACCGTCTACTCGGGTCGTTCCGAGAAGCTGGTGAAGCCGCTGCTCGACCAGGTCGACGAGAGCGTGCTCGGCCCCGGCGTCCGGCTGGAGGCCTTCTACGATCAGAAGCCGGTGAAGATCCTCGAGGAGGGCACCCGCAGCCCCGCCGACGTCTGGTTCGGCCAGGACGCGGGCGAACTCGGCGCGCTCGCCAAGCACGGCTACCTCGGTCAGCTGCCCGACAGCGTGACCGGGCTGGTTCCGGCCACCTACGTCGACGCCGACCAGCGCTGGACCGCCACCACCCTGCGCTCGCGGGTGCTCGCCTACGACCCCGAGCAGGTGCCCGCGGCGGAACTGCCCGACGGCATCGACGCGCTGGTCGCCGACGCCGCCCCCGGATCGATCGGCTACGCGCCGACCAACGCCTCGTGGAAGAGCTTCGTCACCGCCCTGCGCGTGCTGCGCGGCGAGGACGGCGCCCGCGAGTGGCTGACCAAGTTCAAGGCGACGCAGCCGGAGGAATTCAGCAAGAACGGTGCGGTGCTCGACGCCGTGGACCAGGGGCAGGTGCGCTTCGGCCTGATCAACCACTACTACTGGTTCCAGCGCGTCGGCTCGCTCGGCGCCGAGAACGTCAACGCGAAGATCCACTACTTCCGTGGCGCGGACGAACCGGGCGCGCTGGTCAATATCTCTGCCGCCGGAATCCTGAACTGCTCCAACAGCACCGAGGCCGCGGGCAAACTGGTGCAGTTCCTGCTCTCGGAGCAGTCGCAGCAGTATTTCGCCGACGAGACCGGTGAGTACCCGGTGATCGCGGGTGTGCAGTCCGAGCACGCGCTGCCCGCGCTGACCGAACTCGACCCGCCCGCCATCGACCTGAACCAGCTCGAGTCCCTCGAAGCCACCGAGGCGATGCTGCGCGAGGTCGGGTTGCTGCAGTGACCCGATGACCCGGATCCCGAACCAGGCGCGACGAGCGGGCCTACTGCTCGTCGCGCTGCCCGCGGTCGTGGTGGCGGTGCTGCCCCTGGTGTACACGGTGCTGCGCGGCACCGATCAGGGCTGGGCCGCGGTCTGGCGCTACGCCACCTCCGCGCGCACCGCCGAACTCGCGGGCAACACGTTTCTGCTGCTGGCGGCGGTGACGGCCGCCTCGGTGGCGCTCGGCACCGGGACGGCGTTCCTGCTCGCCCGCACCGACCTGCCCGGCGTGCCGGTGCTGCTACCGCTGCTGGCGATGCCGCTGGCGATTCCCTCCTATGTGGCCGCGTTCTCCTGGCTCAGCCACTTCCCGGAGCTGGCCGGCTTCACCGGATCCTGGCTGGTGCTCACCGCGAGCAACACTCCCCTGGTCCTGCTGCCGGTGTACGCCGCGCTGCGGGCCGCCGACGGTGGCCCGGAGGAGGTCGCGCGGTCGCTCGGCGCGGGCGCGGTCCGCACGTTCGGCACCGTCACGGTGGCGCAGATCCGCCTGCCGTTGCTGGCGGGTGCCCTGCTCGGCGCGCTGTATGTGCTCAACGACTACGGCGCCGTAGCGATGATGCGCTACGAGACCTTCACCAAGGGCATCGATTACGCCTACAACGCGAGCTTCGATCGCACCGCCGCCAATGTGATCAGCCTGGTCCTGGTCGTGATCGCGCTCGTGTTCGCGGCCGGCGAGCTGGTGGCGCGCGGCAAGGTCGCCACCAGGGTCGGCGCCGGAACCGCCCGGCCCGCGAGCGTGCGACCGCTCGGTGTCGCGCGGCTGCCCGCCCTGCTGGCCGTGACGGCGCTGGTCGCGGTGTCGGTGCTGATGCCGCTCGGCGGGCTGCTGCCCTGGCTGACCGGACCGGGCACCGGCACCCCCGAGATGACCGAGGTGCTGGCAGCGCTTCGCAATACCGTCGGCTTCTCCGGGACGGCCGCGCTGCTGACCGTGCTCATCGCGCTGCCCGTCGGCATCATGGCCGCCCGGTCGCGCGGGCTGTTCGCGCGGGCGATCGAACTCACCGCCTACGCCGGATACGCGCTGCCCGGTATCTCGGTCGGCCTGGCGCTGGTGTACTTCGGCATCAACACGGTGCCCGCCTGGTACGGGCACGGCCAGCTCGTGGTGCTCGCCTACATCGCCCTGTTCCTGCCGATCTCCATCGGCGCGACCAGGGCCGCGGTCGCCGCCTCAGGACCGCAGCTCGAGGAGGTGGCCCGGTCCCTCGGCAGCACCGGTTTCACCGCGGCCGCCAGGGTGACGGTGCCGCTGGCGGCGCCGGGCATCACGGCCGGTGCGGCGCTGGTCTTCCTGAGCTGCGCCAAGGAGCTCCCGGCCACCCTGATCCTGCAACCGGCCGGGCAGAACACGCTCGCGCTGGAACTGTGGAAGCACACCGAGGTCGTGCACTACACGCAGGCCGCCTGGTACGGGTTGATCCTGGTGGTCGTCGCCGTGCTGCCGACCATCGCGTTGCAGCGCGTGGCAGGCCGGACCTCGGCACGCCGGAGCCAGGGCGAGGACGACGCGATCCCGACGGTGCCGCCGCTGTCCACCGGGCCGGTGCCGATCGGTCCGGCGGCGGTCGCCGGACCGGCGAGTGACGGACCGCTCGAGGTGGCGGTATCCGGGAGAAGGGTGCGCAGTGAGTGAACTGATGGTCTCGGGACTCGCCGTCGAGTATCCGGGCAAGACCGTTTTGCGCGGGGTCGACCTGCGGGTTCCGACGGGCAGTCTCACCGCGGTGCTCGGGGCCTCCGGCGGCGGGAAGACGACGCTGCTGCGCACCATCGCGGGCTTCCTGCGGCCGACCGCGGGCCAGATCACGGTCGGCGGCGAGGTCGTCGCAGGCGCAGGCCACATCGTGGCGCCGGAACGCAGGCGGGTGACGATCGTCCCGCAGGAGGCGGCGCTGTTCCCGCACCTCACGGTGGCCGCGAATATCGGCTACGGCCTGCCCGGCTGGCGCACGGCCACCCGGCGAGCGCGGGCGAAGCGGGTGGCCGAACTGCTCGACGTGGTCGGGCTCGGCGGCTACGACCGGCACCGCCCCCAGCAGCTCTCCGGCGGGCAGCAGCAGCGGGTGGCGCTGGCCAGGGCGCTCGCGCCGGCGCCTGCGGCGGTGCTACTCGACGAACCGTTCTCCGCGCTCGACGCCGGGCTGCGCAGTCAGGTGCGCGACCAGGTGCGCGCGATCCTCACCGAGCTCGGCACCACCGCCGTGCTGGTCACCCACGATCAGGACGAGGCGCTGTCGATGGCCGACCAGGTCGCGGTGCTGCGCGACGGACAGGTGGCGCAGGTGGGGTCGCCGGAGGAGCTCTACCGCACCCCGGTCGACCTGGCGCTGGCCCATTTCCTCGGCGACGCGGTGCAATTGCCCGCCACCGCGGCGGGCACCACCGCGACCACCGAACTCGGGACGGTGTCCATCACCACGGCGGGCCACGGCGCGGGCACGGTCATGTTGCGGCCCGAACAGTTGCGGGTCACGGCGGGACCGGGTGCGATGACCGTGGTACGGGTGAGTTTTCACGGCCACGACGCCCTGCTCACCGTGCGCACCGGCTCCGGCCTGGAGGTGACCGCCCGGGTACCGTCACCGGTCCCGGTACACGTCGGGGACGAAGTGATCCTCGACGTGCATGGTGCGGGGATCTTCTACCCGGCCTGAGGGGTGATCCAGGCCTCCGGCGTGGAGTTGCCTGCCCCGAGCCTGCGCCGGAACGTCACCGACGCGCGTCCCGGCCCGTTGTAGTCGGGGACCGGCCCGGCCACCGTGAAACCGAGGCTGCGGTGGAAGTCGATCGAGGTGTAGTTCGCAGGCGAGGTGATCGCGGTGACCTCGCTGCGCCCGTCCGCCATCGCGATGGCGAAGAATCGCTCGTAGAGCGCCCGGCCGAGCCCGGACTTGCGGGCGTCCGGTCGCACCGCGACGAAATGGATATAGGCGCAGTCGGGTTCGGACGGCGAGCCGAAACCCACCAGGAAACCGGAGATCCCGTGCGCGTCGGTGGCAACCAGGCTGGTGCGATGGAAGTGGTCGAGAAACAGTCTCGGCAGGTTGGGGACCACGGTTCGGCCCCACCAGTCGTCGACCATACCGATCAGCGCGTCGTAGTCACCGGGTCGTGCCCGCCGGATCTCGTGCCCAGCCATGCCTCCATGGTGACCCGAATCCAGCGCGTCAGCACGGGAATCGACGCCTGAGCTCCGCCGCCTCCCCTGGTCGCGAGGAGGCGGCGGACCCGATTACACCGTGCGGGTGAGCCGCTCGGTCAGCAGCTGGGCGAACCGCGCCGGATCCTTGAGCTCGCCGCCCTCGGCGAGAACCGCGGTGCCGTAGAGCAGTTCGGCGGTCTCGGTGAGTTCGGGGACCTTGCCCTCGTCGGCATCGGACTTGCGCGCGTCGTAGGCATCGCGCAGGCCGGTGACCAGCGGATGGGTGGGGTTGAGCTCGAGGATTCGCTTGGATTCCGGCAGCGCCTGGCCCGAGGCGCGGTACATGCGCTCCAGCATCGGCGTGAAGTCGAAGACGTCACCGACCAGGCAGGCGGGCGAAGTGGTGAGCCGGTTGGTCAGGCGCACCTCCTTCGCCACGTCGTCGAGGGTCTTGCCGAGCCAGGTGAGCAGTTCGGCGTAGTCCTTGTCCTGCTGCTCGCGCAGGGCCTCGGTTTCCTTCTTCTCGTCCTCGGTCTCCAGGTCGACCTCGCCCTTGGCGATGGACTGGAACTTCTTGCCGTCGAACTCCGGCACCGAACCGACCCACATCTCGTCGACCGGATCGGTGAGGATCAGCACCTCGCGACCCTTGGCCTTGAAGGCCTCCAGATGCGGCGAATTCTCCACCTGCGCACGGCTTTCACCGGTCATGTAGTAGATCGCGTCCTGGCCCTCCGGCATCCGCTCCACGTACTGCTTCAGCGTGGTGAGCTCGGATTCCGACGCCGTCGAAGCGAACGACGAGACGGTGAGCAGAGTTTCGCGGTTGTCGGTGTCGGAGAGCAAGCCCTCCTTGAGCACCCGGCCGAACTGGGTCCAGAACGTCTGGTATTTCGTCTGGTCCTCCGCGCCCTGCATATCCTTGACCGTCGAGAGCACCTTCTTCACCAGGCGCTTGCGGATCATCTGGATCTGACGATCCTGCTGCAGGATCTCGCGCGACACGTTGAGCGAGAGGTCCTGCGCGTCCACCACACCCTTGACGAAGCGCAGGTACTCCGGCATCAGCTCTTCGCAGTTGTCCATGATGAACACCCGGCGCACATAGAGCTGCACACCGCGCTTGTGCTCACGGGTGAACAGGTCGAACGGCGCGGTCGACGGGAGGAACAGCAGGGCCTGGTACTCGAAGGTGCCCTCGGCCTTCATCGGGATGATCTCGAGCGGCTCGTCCCAGGCGTGCGAGACGTGGTGGTAGAACTCCTTGTACTCCTCGTCGGAGACCTCGCCGCGCGGCCGGGTCCACAGCGCCTTCTGCGAGTTGAGGGTCTGATCCTCGACAACGGTCTTCTCGACCTTGTCCTCGCCCTCACCCTCCATCACGGTGCGCTCGACCTGCATGCGGATCGGCCAGGCGATGAAGTCGGAGTACTTGCGGACGATCTCGCGCAGCTTCCATTCCTGCGTGTAATCGAAGAGGTGATCGTCCTCGTCGGCCGGCTTGAGCTCGAGTGTGACCGCGGTGCCCTGCGGCGCGTCGGCGACGGTGTCGATCTCGTAGGTGGAGCTACCGGCGGCGGCGCTCCAGCGGGTGCCCTCGGTCTCGCCCGCCTTGCGGGTGGTGAGGGTGACCTTGTCCGCGACCATGAAGGTGGAGTAGAAGCCGATGCCGAATTGGCCGATCAGCTCCTCGGCCGCGGCATCGGACTTGGCCTCGGTGAGCTTGCGGCGCAGCTCGGCCGTGCCCGACTTGGCCAGGGTGCCGATCAGGTCGACCACCTCGGCGCGGGACATGCCGATGCCGTTGTCGCGGACGGTGAGGACCCGCTTGTCGCTGTCGACCGCCAGCTCGATGTGCAGATCGGCGGTATCGGCGACGAGATCCTTGTCCTGGAACGTGGCCAGCTTGAGCTTGTCCAGCGCGTCGGAAGCGTTCGAGATCAGCTCCCGCAGGAACGTGTCTTTGTTGGAGTAGACCGAATGGATCATCAGGTCGAGCAGCTGATGGGTCTCGGCCTGGAACTCGAGGGTTTCGACGTGCTCAGTCACGGCGACAATATTAATGACGCCCGAAGTCGGACAGTGAGGGAACCTCTGCGACGGCCCGCGTTGTCATCCAGTCGCGCAGGACCTGGGTGGCGCGGACGTCGTCTTCGTTGTATTCGAACAGGCGGGTGCGCTGGGACAGGTCGGGGTCGGCGTCGTAGCCGACGGCGCGGCGGTACCAGCCCATCGAGGCCTCGCCGCTCGCTTCGGGATCGCGCCAGGCGAAACCGGCGACAGGGGCGATCTTCTTGAGGCCCTTGCCGTTCGGGCAGATGAACTCGTCGGTCACGGCCTGGAACATGTCGACCCATTCCGGCGAATCGACGAAGGCGCGGACCTCCTCGTGCGTCGGTACTCCTGGCCTGCCCGCGAAACGGCGGGCCGATTCGTAGAGCCACTTGTCCTCGGCGGTGCGCGAGTAGCAGTAAGCGGCGAAGGTCTTGCCCGCGGCGTGCGCGTCAGCGCGCACCCGCATGAGCCAGGTCCAGAACTCGCCGAAGGAGCGGCCCTCGTCCTCGGTGGGCAGCGGGTCCCACGTGACGAACGGGCGGTACACGTCGTCGAGCAGGGTGCCCCACAGGTAGGCGCCGTCCTCCTGATAGCTCTCCAGGTCGACGTCGACCTCCACGTCGGCGCGGCGCACGCTCACCGTGTCGAACCGGCGCACCAGTGCGGCGCCCGCGATCCAGGCGCGGGCGGTGACCACGGTCTCGGAGAACGGGCCGTGCTGCCAGTCGTCGGGGTCGTCGCCCTCCCAGGCGGCGAGCTCGTCGACCGTCTGGACGCCGTGCACGCGCAGTACGTCGGCCCGTGAGCCGGGAGCGACCAGGCTGACGTCGCGCATGATCGCGAGCTGACCCTCACAACTCGGCTCACCGTCGGCACCGCGCACCCACCACGGGCACTGCCTGCACTCTGGCACCTTCGACGGCTGGGTCGGCAACTCGCCGCGCACCACGGCGATGCGGTCGGCGTAGCGCTGGTCGTAGTCGGCGAGCACGGTGGTCAGGTCGTGCACGAGGATGCGGTCGAAGGCGAGCCCGATCGCCCCGCCGACCAGCGCCGGGCTGGCCATCCCGTGCCGCTGCAGCATCCGGTACAGGTGTGCGAGCCGCTGCTGATCGCGCGGCTGCGGGCGCAGCTTCACATGCTTGTCTCGGCGGGGCTCCCAGCGGTGCAGGTCGGAGGTGAGCGGGTGGAAATCGGCGGGGTCGGGCCTGCGCGGGTCGGTGACCTTGTGGTTCACCACGATGATCGGGATGTAGCCGCCGCGGTCGGCATCGCGCAGCAGGAACTCGGCGCCACCGCGGCGGCCGGTCTCGCGTTCCTGCGGCAGCAGCCCGCCCCAGATGCGCGGGGCACCGGCTGCCATCGCGGCCATGGTCGCCGCGGCCTTCTCACCCGCGCGCAGCCGCGGCTCGATCACGACCCACTCGTCGGGCGCCGCCGCGATCAGCTCGTCGCGCACCCTGGCCCGCTGGGTGCTCGCGGCCTCCCTGCGCTGCTGGACCCCCGGATCCTCCCTGACCTCGGCGATCACCTCGGGATGCGCCGCGTCGAGGCGCAGGCGATGCCGGCAGCCGATCAGCGAGCGCGCGTCGAGGAAGGCGACTCGCGGCTCGCTGTCGGCGCCCCGATCGGGCGCAGCGGAAGCGGGGGCCCGGCGTTGCACCGGCCCGCCGTCGAAGTCGTTCTCGGCTGCACGCACGCAAGCAGTATGGTCCCTCCCCCCGACACAATGCCCAATCGCTACCCTGATCCCACTACGCTACGAAGGACGGCAGGCCGGCCAGGACGGCGCTGCCCGGTGACTTGGCGAGCATGACGGAGGGCCTGATCTCATGGGGTTGTTCAGCAAGCGCAAGCGGCGGCCGAGCCGACGCGCGGAGGCGAAGGCGCTCAAGCACAAAGCCGAGGTCGAGGCGAAGCTCGGGGCCAAGAACGAGCGCAAGGCGGCCAAGGCGGGCGAACGCACCTCGCGCCGGGCGGCCAAGGCACAGGCGCGGACCGAGGCCAAGGTGGCCAAGGCCCAGATCGCGACGCTGCAGGCGGAGGAGAAGGCCGCCCAGAAGCTGGCGGCCAAGGCCGATCGCGAGCTGTTCAGCGCGAGCCAGATCCGCAAGTACATCGGAGTGGCCAGGGTGCTCGTCCCCGTGCTCACCCCGCTGGCCTACCGCGGTGCCACCTATCTGCGTGGTCAACTCGACGCGCGCAAGGCGCAGCAGCTCGGCATCGGGATCGACCAGCTCGGCGAGTTCAGCGGGCACGGCGCCCGGCTGCAGGCCCGCATCACCAACACCGGCGGCGCGCTCGACAAAGTCGCCGCCGACGCCCCCGACGACACCGACACCGCGAAGTTCGTCGCCGCCGCCCGCTCGCGGCTGGCCGATCTCACCGTCGCGGTGAACACCGCCGAACAGATGCCCGCCGCCCGCCGCAAGGCCGTGCACGCCTCCATCTCCGCCGAGCTGACCGTGCTGGAGAACGACGCGCTCGCCCGCCTCGGCGTGCGCTGACCAAGGCCGTGACGACGCCACAGCTCACCGCCCGCCTGCGCGGTGGTGGCTGTGGCGTTCTCGTCGGCGCGCTCGCGGTCGCCGCCCACGGGATCGCGGGCGGCGGGGTGCCCGGATCGGCGGAGTTCGCACTGTTGCTGCTGGTCGCGCTGGCGGCGGGCGCGTTCGCGGTCGGGCCGGGCGATGCGGCGGTACCACATCGGACAAGCCTGGGGGTCTGCGCTCGGACCACCGAGACCGTGGCCGGGCCCGCGACACGCCCGTTGCTTGCGCTGATCGGCGGTCAATGGGCCGGGCACTTCGCCCTCGCCGGGTCGCTGGATCATCATGGCGGGCTCGACGCGATTCTGCATCTGCCGGACATACCGATGATCGCCGCCCATCTGCTCGCCGCGTTCGCTTGTGCCGCACTGATTCTCGTCGCCGAGCGGCTCTATCTGCTGGCCTCGGGCGCGATCAGGGCGCTACTCGGCGCGCCGCGAGCCATGGCGATCGGCGGCGCGCGGCGCCGTCCCCCGGTGCTCGCCGCAGCCGTCGGAAGCAACCCATTCCTGGCACACGGCCCACGCGCACCACCACTGCCCTTCTGACCCGACCACAGATCCACTTCGGACAGAAGGCATCCCATGCACAACCTCATCACTCGCGGCACCGCAACGGCCGCGCTCGCGGCCGGTCTGGTGCTCGCCGCCTGCGGCTCGGCCGCCGCGCACGTCACCGTCGACGCGCCCGGCGCCGCACAGGGCGGGTACACCGTCGCCACCTTCAAGGTGCCGACCGAATCCGACACCGCGTCGACCACGGCGCTGCGCGTCACCATCCCGAACCTGAAGGGCGTTCGCACCGAACCGCTCGCGGGCTGGACGACCACAACCGACCGCAACGACAAGGGCGAGACGGTCGCCGTCACCTGGACCGCCGCCCCTGGCAACCCTGGCGTCGGGCCCGGCCAGTTCCAGCGGTTCGTGCTCTCGCTCGGTCCGCTGCCCGACCGGGACACCGTGCTGTTCCCGGCCGAACAGACCTACAGCGACGGCAAGGTGGTCGCCTGGGATCAGCCGAGCGCCGACGGTGCCGAACCCGAGCACCCGGCCCCCACGCTCACCCTCGCCGCCGATGGCGGCGCCGCGGGCGGTGACCACCACGTCGCCGGTGGCGAAACGACCACCTCCGAACAGGATTCGGTGGCGCGCTGGCTCGGCGGGATCGGGCTGGCGCTCGGTCTGTTCGCCGCGGCTCTCGGCCTCGGCCTCGTCTTCCGTTCGCGGCAGTCGTGATGCGCCCGGAACAACGCGGCCGGGCCCGCGTACTGGTCGCGCTGCTCGCGGTCCTGTTCGCCGGCGTGTTCGCCGCGGCGGGCACCGCCGGCGCCCACTCGGCAGCGGTGAGCAGCGTGCCGGAGGACGGATCGACCGTCGAGGTCGGGCCTGCCCGCGCGAGCGTCACCTTCAACGAGGACCTGCAGCCGAACTTCCCATCGCTGACCGTGGTCGGTCCCGACGGCAGGCTGTGGTCCAAGGGCGAGGCCGTCGTCGATGGCAGGTCGGTGAGCGTGGCAGTCGGTGAGCTCGGCCCGGTCGGCGAGTACACGCTGGCGTTCCGGGTCACCTCGGCCGACGGCCATCCGGTGAGCGGGACCAGGAATTTCACGCTCAGCAAGGAGGGCACCGGAACGCCGGGCGAGAAGCCGGGTGCCGCGCAGGCCGACGGTGCCGGTGCGTCCAGTGGCATCCCACTGTGGGTGTTCATCGCCGGTGGTGTGGCGCTCTTCGGTGCCGGCCTCGGGGTCGCGCTGCTCAGCGGCCGTGCCGGGCGCGCCAAGTAGGCACCGATGACGACCGGACGCCGGGCACCCGGCGCCACGCTGCGGCGGTGGCGGATCCTGGTGCCGGTCGTCGTCGCCGCCGGGCTCGGGGTGGTGCTGGCCTGGCTGCTCCGTGGCGGCGCGGGTTTTCCGTTCGCGGCCTGCGCGCGGGTGCTCGCCGACGGCGCGGGCGCGATCGTGTTCGGGCTGGCCGCCCTGCCCCGGCTCGACGAGCGGCTGCGGGTGGCCTGGCGTCCGCTCGCCGCGCTGGCCGGGGTCTGGTTCGCGGCCGAGTTCGCCGTGCTGCTCGGGGAAGCGGCCGAGGTGGTCGGCGTGCCGGTGACGGCGCTGCGCGCCGCCGATTTCGGTACCTTCCTCGGCAGGCTCAGCGGCGGGCAGATCGGTATCGCCCTGCTGTTCTGCACCGGCGCGATCGCCTGCTACGCGGCGGTGGCGTTCCGCAGGCCCGAGTCGGCGTCGGCGGATCTGGTGCTGGTCTTCGCCGCGGTCGCGCTGGCGCTGCGGCCGATCACCGGGCACATGTCCCAGCAGGCGTTCGGTTCGGTGCTCGCCGCGGTGCACGCGCTGGCCGCGGCGGCCTGGCTCGGGCTACTGCTCGCGATGGTCCTGGTGCTGCGCACCCGAGGTGACTGGGCGAGCGCATTGCCGAGGTACTCGGCGCTGGCGGCACCGCTCGTGCTCGCGGTCGCGGCGACCGGAATCGTCGACGGGCTGGTACGGATCGGCGGGCTGGAACCGCTGTGGTCGACCGGCTACGGCCGGATCCTGCTCGCCAAACTCGTACTGCTGCTCGGACTGGTCGGACTCGGCTGGTGGTGGCGGCGCAGTTGGGTCGGGCGAGCGGCGCAACATCGGGTGACCGCGGAGGTCTCGGTGCGCAACGCCGCGATCGAGGTGGCGCTGATGGCCGTCGGCTTCGGCCTGGCGGCGACGCTCGCGATCACCGCGTAGCTGGCGCATCGCTAGAGTTGCCGCTATGACCGAAGTAAGGATCGCCGAAGACTGCGCCGCCCCGGCCAAGACCGCGTTCGCGTTCATGAACGACTACCGAAACCTGCCGAAGTTCTGGTACGGCATCGAGTCCTTCACCCCGGTCACCGAGCAGACCGACGGCGTCGGCGCGAAGTTCGACGGGAAGATGAAGCTCGGTCCCGCCTCGCTCACCTCCCGGATCGAGGTCGTGCGCTGGGAAGAGGGCAGGCTGATCGCCACCAAGGCGATCAAGGGCTTCGAGATCATCACCACATTCCAGTTCCTGCCCAAGGGCGAGGAAGTCTGCACCGTCGACGCGGTGATCGAGTACTTCGTGCCGGGTGGCATCGCGGGCAAGATGCTCGGCAAGACCATCGAGCCGTTCATCAAAGTCGCCGTGAAGCACACCACAGACAGCCTCGTCCGCGAGATCAACAAGGCTCACGCCGAGCAGGCCTGACACAATCACCCCATGACCGAATCAGCGAATGTAGTGGCAACCGCCGATCTGGCCGACGAGATCGGCCCCGAGATCCGCAGCTGTGACACCCAGTTCATCCAGTTCGGTGGCCGGGCCGCGTTCGCCGGACGGATCACCACGATCCGGTGCTTCCAGGACAATCTGCTGGTGAAGCAGACCCTGAGTGAGCCGGGCGAGGGCAAGGTCCTCGTCGTCGACGGCGGCGCGAGCGTGCACACCGCCCTGGTCGGCGACATCATCGCGGGCCGTGGGGTCGACAACGGCTGGTCCGGGGTGATCGTCAACGGCGCGGTGCGCGACTCGGCGATCCTGCGCACCCTCGACATCGGGGTGAAGGCCCTCGGCACCAACCCACGCAAGAGCACCCAGACCGGCAGCGGGGAGAAGGACGTCACCGTGGAGTTCGGTGGCATCACCTTCGTTCCCGGCGAAATGCTCTACAGCGACCCCGACGGCATCGTGGTTCGCGCCGAAGATTGAAAGATCCCCCGCGGGTGTTCGGGCTAGTTCCCGGACACCCGCACCTTGTGCCCGGCCAGCAGGACGACGTCGCCGATCTGCAGTTGCCTGCCCCGACGCAACTCCACCTCGTCGTTGACCCGGACCAGACCCTGGGCGATCACCGTCTTGGCTTCGGAGCCCGACTCGATCAGGTTGGCCAGCTTCAGGAATTGCCCGAGCTTGATGACCTCGTCATCGATCGGCACATCGACTGGTTCCGACATGGGCCAATCCTTGCATACCGATCGGGTGCGAATGGACGCACACTGGATCGGTGACCCGCACGCAGGCCGAGCAACCCACCGTCCAAGCTCCGCCCGACCGCGCCGCCGCCGTGCCCCATCGCGGGCGGGGCAGGCTGGCCGAGGTGCCGCACATCACCGGGCTGGTGCTCGGTGTGTTCGCGGTGCTGTGTCTGTTCTGGAGCGTCTCCCCCGCGCTGCGGCATCTCACGCAGACACCCCGGCGACATGTGGACACCTACTATTTCGACGCGCCCGACACCAGCCTGGTGTGGGCGCTGGTCGTAGCGCTGCTCGCCGCGGCGCTGGCCGCCCGCAAACGGGTGGCGTGGTGGCTGCTTGTGCTCTACCTACTGCTCTACACGGTGACCAACATCGGGGACTTCGTCCGCGACGACAACATCTCCGCCCTGATCGCGGCCGTGGTACATATTGTCGTCCTCGGCATCCTGATCGCCGCCCGCGCCGAGTTCTACACCAGGGTCCGGCCGGGCGCGCTGTGGCAGGCGCTCGGGGTCCTGGTCGCCGGTCTCGCGCTCGGCTGTCTGCTCGGCTGGGGCCTGGTGGAGCTGGCGCCGGGCACCCTGCCCGCCGGTGCGCAGCGACCGCTGTGGGCGGTGTACCGGGTCACCGCGGCGGTGCTGGTCGACAACGAGCACTTCGACGGGCATCCGCGGCCGTGGGTGAATTTCCTGCTCGGGCTGTTCGGCGCGATCGCGCTGCTGGCCGCGGTGATCGTGCTGCTGCGCTCTCAGCGCGCGGTGAACGCGATGACGGGCCTGGACGAGTCGGCGCTGCGTGGACTGCTCGCGGCGAGCGATGTGGAGGACTCGCTCGGCTACTTCGCGACAAGGCGCGACAAGGCGGTGGTGTTCGCACCGAACGGCAAGTCGGCCATCACCTATCGGGTCGAGCTCGGTGTCTGCCTGGCCAGCGGGGATCCGATCGGGCCGAAACAGGGTTGGCCGCAGGCTATTCGGGCCTGGCTGGAACAGGCCGACCGCTTCGGCTGGGCGCCGGCGGTGATGGGCGCGAGCGAACAGGGCGCGACCGCGTATCGCCAGGCCGGCCTTTCGGCTCTGCGCCTCGGCGACGAGGCGATCCTGGACACCCGCGACTTCTCCCTCGCCGGGCCGGAGCGCAAACAGGTGCGCCAGGCCGCGAACCGCTTGCGCAAGCACGGTATCGGGCTGCGTGTACGCAGACACCGCGATATCCCCGCCGCCGAACTGGCCGACGTCGGAGCCCGTGCCGATGCCTGGCGCGATACCGAGACCGAGCGGGGCTTCTCGATGGCGCTCGGCCGCCTCGGCGACCCGCTCGACGGCGACTGCCTGCTGGTGGAGGCGGTCGACCACGACGACCGGGTGCTCGCCATGCTCTCGTTCGTCCCGTGGGGCCGCACCGGCGTCTCGCTGGAGCTGATGCGCCGCGACCCGCACAGTCCCAACGGCGTGATGGAGCTGATGATCTCGCAGCTCGCGCTGAACTCCGAACAGTACGGAATCACCAAGATCTCGCTGAACTTCGCCGTGTTCCGCTCGGTGTTCGAGGAGGGCGGCCGGATCGGCGCGGGCCCGGTGCTGCGGGCCTGGCGCGGCGTATTGCTGTTCTTCTCGCGCTGGTGGCAGCTCGAGGCGCTGTACCGGTCGAACGTGAAGTACCACCCGCGCTGGGTGCCGCGGTTCTTCCTGTTCGAGGAGCGCAGGCAGCTGCCGCGGGTGGCGGCGGCGAGCGGGCTGGCCGAAGGGTTCCTGCCGCGGCTCGGCGCCGAGCCGGACGCGGCCGTGCACACCGGCATCCATCCGGCCGTGCCCGCGAGCGTCACCGGCCTGCACGCCGACGGCAGCGCGCCCGAGACACCGGAGGGCGCCGAGGCCGAGCCGGGTCCACGCAGGCCCGAACAGGTCAGGGTGCGGATGGCCAAACTGGACCGGCTCACCGCCGCAGGCATCGACGCCTACCCGATCGCCTACCCGCCCACCCACACCATCGCAGCGGCCCGCCGCTGCCCGAGGGGCACGACCGTGCGGGTCGCAGGCCGCATCCTGCGCATCCGTGACTACGGCGGCGTGATCTTCGCGCTGGTCCGGGATTGGAGCGAGGAGATCCAGCTGCTCATCGACCGGGACCGGGTCGGCGCCGAACGCAGCGCCGAGTTCACCGAGTTCTTCGATCTGGGCGATCTGATCGAGGTGAGCGGGCAGCTCGGCTTCAGCCGCGGCGGCGAGCTCTCGCTGCTGGCCCAGGACTGGCGGATGAACGGCAAGTGCCTGCATCCGCTGCCCGACAAGTGGCGCGGTCTCGCCGATGCCGAGGCCAAGGTGCGCCAGCGCTACGTGGACATGGCGATCGAACCGGAGGCGCGCGAGGTGCTGGCCAAGCGCAGCGCGGTGGTGCACTCGCTCCGGGACTCGCTGTTCAACTGGGGCTTCCTCGAGGTGGAGACACCGATCCTGCAGCAGGTGCACGGCGGCGCCAACGCCACTCCGTTCCGCACTCACATCAACGCCTACGACCTCGACCTGTACCTGCGCATCGCGCCCGAGCTGTACCTCAAGCGGCTGTGCGTCGGCGGCATGGAGAAGGTGTTCGAGATCGGCAGAACCTTCCGCAACGAAGGCGTCGACTTCAGCCACAATCCCGAGTTCACGATCCTGGAAGCCTATGAGGCGCACAGCGACTACCTGCGAATGATGCAGCTGTGCCGTCGCCTCATCCAGGATGCCGCGGTGGCGGCCAACGGTGCCGAGGTGGCGCTGCGCCCCAACGGCGACGGTGGTTTCGACGCCGTCGACATCTCCGGCGAATGGCGGGTCCGCACCGTGCACGGCGCGGTGTCGGAGGCCATCGGCACCGAAATCACCGCGCGCACCGAGGTTTCCCGGCTGCGCGAGCTGTGCGACGCGGCGGGCGTGACCTACCAGCACGGCTGGGACGCCGGTCAGATCGTGCTGGAAATGTATGAGCACCTGGTGGAATCGCAGACCACCGACCCCACCTTCTACCTGGACTTCCCCACATCCGTCTCCCCGCTGACCCGCTCGCATCGCAGCATCGACGGCGTCACCGAACGCTGGGACCTGGTGGCCTGGGGCGTCGAATTGGGCACGGCCTACAGCGAACTCACCGATCCGGTGGAGCAGCGCCGCAGGCTCACCGAGCAGTCGATGCTCGCCGCGGGCGGCGACCCGGAGGCGATGGAACTCGACGAGGACTTCCTGCAGGCGCTCGAGCACGCCATGCCGCCCACGGGCGGGCTCGGGATGGGTGTGGATCGGGTGGTCATGTTGATCACCGGCCGCAGCATCCGCGAGACGCTGCCCTTCCCTCTGGTGAAACCGCGCTGAATTGTGTACGGATGTAAGGGTTCCGGTATCGGGAGGGTGCCGGGGAAGACAACGGGATGGGAATTCATGTATCTGGACCTGCTGACCACGGCTGCCCTGGTCGATCCACTCACGTTCACCAGTAGCGTCGACACGCTGGCGAGCGCGGGCGCGGTCGACACGGCGACCGACCTGCTGGCGAAGAAGAAGCGCAGGGGCGGCGGCGGTGGCCGTGGCGGCTTTCTGATCGTCGGCGGGATCTGCTGCCTGGTGGTCGTGGTGATCATCGTCGGCGTCGTCCTGATGCTGAAGAACAAGAAGAACGACGGTGCGGGCCAGCCGCCCGCCCAGCCGCCCTACGGTGGGCCACAGGGTGGGCCGCCGCCATACGGGCAGCAGGGCCAGCGGCCGCACGGTGGCCCGCACGGTGGTCCGCCTCCGCACGGTGGTCAGCCGCCATACGGCAAGTAGCGCCATCGGCCGAGCGCTGCCGTGATCGCGGGACTCGCGGCGGTACTCTCGCCCGATGGCGAGGCACCCACGCGAGTCCTCGAACGACCATCTGTTCGCCAAGGGACTCTCCGCGACCGGCGTGGCCGGGCTCTTCCTCCTGCTGCGGCTGTTCGCGATCACCGACTACGACTGGAACGCCGCCTTCTCGGTGGTCAGCACGCTCGGCATCGACGACGTGGTGCCCATGGTGATCGGCACGCTCATGGCCAGCCCGCTGCTCGCCGGCATCGCGCTGTCGGTACTGCTGCCGGAAGCCGTGGTCCGCCAGATCCGGTACGGCGCGCCGTCCTGGGCCACCGCGGGCAATCTCGCCTGGCTCGTCACCGTCGCGCTGTTCACGGCCGCGCTGCTGTGGACCTACCGCGGTCAGGTGTGGTGGGTTCCGGTGAGCGCGTGCGTGCTCGGCGTCGCGCTGTATCTGTCGCTGCGCGTCGGCCATAAGGACCGGCGTGGCGCGCGGTTCGCGCACTGGTTCGTCGGCAGCTCGGCGCTGATCGTCACCATGGCGGCGCTGATTCTGGCCGCGACCGTGCAGGTGCCATGGGTCTCCCGCGAGTACGTCCACACCACCAACGGCGTCATCGACGGCTACGTGCTGGAGAATCCGCCCGGATTCCTGAAGGTGCTGAAGGAGGACGGCCGCGAGATCGTCATCCTCGACATCGCCGACGTCACCGGGCGGCAGGAGATCGACCCGGAGCCGTGAGCAAGCGCCCGACGACTCAGCGCGCCGGGCGGTAGCGTCGGCCCGCGGAACGGGCCACTCGTACAGTGGGGGCGTGCAGCTCATTCTCGTGCGTCATGCGCAGCCCGACCGCGTGGTCGCGACCACCGACGTCGCCGATCCCGGTCTGACCGATATCGGCAGGCAGCAGGCCGAGCGGGTGCCCGCTGCGCTGGCGGCGCACCGGATCAGCCGCATCGTCAGCAGCCCGCAGCGCCGCGCCCGCGACACCGCGGTGCCGACGGCCACCGCGCGCGACCTCACCGTCGACGTGATCGACGACCTCGCCGAGTACGACCGGGATCTGCCCGCCTACATCCCGATCGAAGACGCGAAGACCGAGTTCGCCGAGACCTACGCGCGCATCAAGGCGGGCCTGCTGCCCGAGCAGATCGACGGCGCCGCGTTCACCACCCGCGTGCTGCGTGCCGTCGACGGTATCGTCACCGCGACCGACCCGGCCGACACGGTGGCCGTCTTCGCCCACGGCGGCGTGATCAACGTGCTGCTCGCCGACATCCTCGGCCTCGCCCGTCCGCTGACCTTCCCCGTCGACTACTGCTCGGTGACGCGAATCCTCTACTCCCGCACCGGCACCCGCACCGCGGCCACCATCAACGAGAACGGCCACGTCTGGGACCTGCTGCCACGCAACCTGGCTCGGACCACCCGGTGACACACCGCGGGCCCGGCGTCAGGCGACGCCGGGCCCGCGGGAGTGACTCACGCTTGCGAGGCGATCCAGTTGTGCATCCAGCTGATGGCCGTGTGCCCGCCGCCGACGGAATAGCTGCCGTACAGCGTGTGCGCCTGCGAGCGGTAGAACCGCTCCAGATCCTTGGCCCGCTGCTGGTTGGCCGCGTCGGAGAGCTGGGCCTGCAGCGTCGGCACGCCGCCGTGCGCCATCAGGTCGTTGATGATGGCACCCGCCTCGATCTGGTAGCGCCACAGATTGGCCGGGTTGGCATCCGAGCTCTGCGCGAGGAAACCGGCGAACCGGGTGACGAAGTCGTCGGTGGCCGTCGCGCAGTACAGGTCGTCGACCGCGCAGATGGTGCGCACCCGATCGCTGAGCCAGCCGAAGCCGCCCGGCCTGGCACCGCCGGCGCCCGCGCCTTGGGCGTGCGGGCCGACCTGGGTGTCGGTGGGTGAGCGGCGCGGGTCGGAGATCAGACCGACCGCTTTGACCTTGCTCGACGGGATGCGGCTTACGCCGGTGCCGATTTCGGCGGCGAGGTCGCCTGCCGCGTCGGCGCCCTGGCTGTAGCCGACCAGGGCGATGTCGGTGTCGCCGCACGCGGCGAGCTTGGCGGTGATCAGGCCGCGGGCGGCGCTGACGGCTTCCTTCTTCGAGTTGCCGTAGACGTCGCCTTCCCAGGGGAACGCGGTCGCGGCGTAGGTGACGTAATCGACCTGAGTGTTACGGGGCAGGCCGTCGGTGACGCCGGCGAGCATGCCTGGCCCAGGTTCCTTGTCGTGGCCGGTTTCCCAGGTACCCGGGATCGCCACTACATACAGACTCGGGCAACCCGGCGCCGCGCTCGCGCTGGTGCCGGCCGCCATCATGCCGGTGGTCATTGCCGCGGCAACACCCAGCGCCGCGACAACCTTCTTCAACTGCATACCGCTCCAGTTCAACCTTGCTCGTGCCAGACCTCGCCGCGAAACACAATAGGGCCAGCGACGCGCCGGTGCCACACGACCGCTGGAAAATGTCCGATATCGCATGGTCGAGGATGTCGGCGGCCACAATCAGTCGCCGACAAGCCTTCAGCGTCCGCGCCGTGTCCGGGGCGTCTACACCTCGAGGTCTTCTTCGATGCCCCGGAGACGGTGCCGGGCCAGCGCCAGGTTCGACCGTCCCTTGTCGAGCGCCAGGTACAGGAACAGCCCCTTGGACTTGCGTCCGGTCATCGGACGGATCACGTGGTACTGGCTGCCCAGCGTGATGAGCAGGTCTTCGATCTCCTCGTTGAGGCCGAGCTGATCGATGGTGCGCATTTTCGCGCGGACCACCTCGGTGTTACCCGCGGCGGCTACCTGCAGATCCAATGCTTTACTGCTGCTGAGCATTCCGAGCGCCATACCGCTGTTGTAGTCGACGACCGCGGCACCGATCGCGCCGTCGATCACCATCATGTCCTTCAGCGCCAGATCCATATTCGACATGTCGAACCTTTCATTCGGGTTGTTTCTCTGGATGCGCCATCGCCAGATGTTCGGCGATCGCGCGAGCTACCGGACGCGACTCGAGGTGGAGTCGGCCGACGTTCACTTCTGGGCCCGCGAGCACGGTCAGCGAGGTGTATCCGGCGGCGTAGATGACCACCTGCCCCTCGGTGCCGAGCACAACGACCTCGTTGAACCCACCACCGTGCGCGGTCGTCGCCAGCCGGTAGGACAGCGACAATTGCGCAGCGGCCATCGCCGCGATTCCGGTGGGTTCGATATGCGCGGGTAGATCATGTTCGATGAGCATCCCGTCGCTGGAGGCCACCACCGTGCCGGTGAGGCGCGGCAACTTCTCGCGCAACGCCTTCAATTCGGTCAGCACGGCGGTATTGCGTTCGGGCACCGGCATCGCCTCCTTCGCCAATTTTCCTTTCCAATCACCGAGCAGCTTTCTCCGCACGGTCACGCAAGCTCCTCCAACGCCGCCCTGAGCCGGATGAGAATTTCCCGGTCCACCTGTTGCCAGCGTTCCGGCTCGTAGGGAGCCGCACCGACCAGATGTCCTGGTAACCGGGCGTGCGCGGCCGCTTCCTCGTCGGCCGCGTGCCGCCCGGATCTTTCGGTCGCGCCGGATCCGCCGGACGTGGGTACACGTCTCGGGAGGACGGGCACGGTGGTGTTCGGCGAATCCGGCACCGAAAGTCGATGGTGCGCCGCGTCGTCGGACGGTGGCGGCGCGAGCGCGAGATGTCTGCCGGTCGAGCGCGTCTCCACCGGCGGGCGGATCAGCCCGGCCGTGGTCAGCGCCCGGACGTCGACGAGGCAGCCGTATGTGGTTCGGCCCAGGTCGGCGGCGATCTCGGCGATGCTGCGGTGCGCGTCGGCGGCGGCGAGCATCTCGGCCTGTCCCGCGGTGAGCACCACCCGGTTGCCACGCACCCGGCCCGCAGGCACCACCGGGACGTTCGCGACCAGTTCGGCGGGCCAGGGACCACGCTCTGGGTCGCTGCGGCGAGCGAACTCGTGCACGAGCGCGTGGGGCGCGATCCGGCAGACCGGCGCGAGCCAGTGTTCGGGCGCGGGCCGGAACTCCGGTGCGGCGTCCGAGGCGAGCAGCAGGTAGGCGGCGTCGAAGACGGCGAGCAGCGCAAGGGTTTCCAGCCGCGGCCGGTGCAGCAGCGGGCCGGGATCGCCGGCGCCGGCGCGGCGCCAGTCCTCGGCGGTGGCCACGCCCGACTCCACGACGAGACGACCGAGGCCGATGGTGCGACGGCAGCCCGCCGAGGCGATCGCGCCGCGGGCCAGGTGGAATTCCCCGTCGCCGACGCGCAGCACGCCGGTCGAGCCTCGTTCCTCGTGCCGGTGCAGTTCTTCGGCGAGGGCGGCGCTCATCGGGGGCCGCCGGTCAGTTCGGCGAGCGCACTGCCGAGTTGGTACCGGGCCAGGCCGAGATTGCCGGTGTCGCCGTCGAATACGACGTGCATGAACAGCCTGCCGTCGAAGTCGCCGTTGATCAGGTGCAGCAGGTGGAATCCGCCGGTGCGGCACACGATCAGTTCGGTGAGGTCGTCGCCGTCGCTGGTGGCCAGCGCGGTGCAGGCCAGTGCGGCGCGCACCACGTCGGTCGTGCCCGCCGCGTCCTCGTGTTCGTCGATGCTGTCGTGCACTCCAGCGGCGGCGATCGCCAATCCGCTGGCCCCATCCACCAGTGTCACGCTGCGCGCACCCGGAATGTCCATGATGCGTTTCAGGCAGTCATCGAGAGAATTCACACGCCCCGGCCTGTCATCGTTCGGTTATCGAACCGAGACGTTATACCCACCCGCAAACTCCCGCATCCCGAACGCCGGAAAATTGCTGTCCAGGAAAATGTTTGCTGAGGTTTGCTGGAAAACCGCTCGGTATCACTACTTTTGAGTAACCTCAGCAGCGTTCGCCGGCGAGACCGGAAACCGCAAGCTCAACCATGCTTTTACCCACCGGCGACCATTTCGCGAACATAACGAAAAGATCACACCACAGGACGATCGGCGATCAACCAGCCGCGCGGCGATACCAGGACTCGGCCTCCCGATGCGCTCCCTGCGCTTCGAGCAGTGCCGCCAGATTCGCCATCGCCCGCGGATGCCCGTAGTCGGCCGCCCGCCGGAAGCACCGGCGCGCCTCGGTGAGCGCGCCTCGGCGGCGTAGCAGCATGCCGAGGTTGTTGACGGCGTCGATATCGCCGTGGTCGGCGGCATCGCGGTACCAGGACTCGGCGTCGTCGAGCCGGTTCTGGTCCTCGTAGAGCCGGGCCAGGTTGTACATCGCGTCCACATTCCCCGCGAATGCCGCGTGGTGGTACCAGTTCTCGGCGTCGCGCCGGTCACCGCACTGGTAGAGCAGGGTCGCCAGGTTGTACATGGCGTTGGCGTTGCCGCCTGCCGCGGCCCTGCGGTACCAGGACTCGGCCTCGTCGTAGTCGCCCAGCTTGTCCAGCAGGACGGCGAGATTGTTCATCGCCCTGGTGTGCCCCGCCGCCGCGGCCCGCCGAAACCAGTGCTCGGCCGCCTCGAAATCGCTGTGGTCGTAGTAGATGTTGGCGAGGTTGTGCATGGCTGTGCCGTCTCCACGCTCCGCGGCGCGATGGAGACTCGCCATCGTTCCCGGCGGTAACGGCACAGCTCCCCCTCGGATCACCGGTTACACATCGATAACGGAAAGTCTATGTGCTGCACCGTAGATCAGCCATGTCGTTTGCGTAGCCACTGAAAACGCCTGGGCACCACGGTGTTCAGTGCACCAGGCGCGTCTCGGACGTCCCCGGCCGCCGACCCGCGCGGGTAGTCTTCGGCCGGTGCAGGCGCCGGTCCCAGCGCACCGCGCTGCCACTCGGCGAACATCACCAGTAGCCGAGTGATAGCTCGCCAGGTAACGCCTGGCGACAACGAACAGATATAGCCCCCGAGCATCGGACCAAGAAGAGGTAGGGCACGTGCGGCGATTGCACAAAAGCTTGATGGCACCGACGATCTCAGGTTTGCTCGCCGGCGCGGCGGTCGCCACGGCCGGTGTGGCGGCAGCGCAACCGGAGCACCCTGCCGAAACCCGGCTACAGCTCCCCGGACTGATCGTCGCCGCCAACCCGGCCAACGGCGCCGCCCTGGTCCAGCCGACCGTGGCGCACGGCAACGGCACCATCCGCCCGACTCCCCCCAGCTACGGGTACGTGTACACCTGGTAGAACCTGTCCAACGGCCGCTCCGGCACGATCACCGGCCGCGACGCGGCGCACACCGGCATAGTCACCGGACCGGGCCAGGTGGTGGTCACCGCGACCCTGCCCGGCGTCGGTGGGTTCCAGACGCCGAGCGTCGGCACGTTCTACGTCGACGGATGAGCGATCGCCCCGACGGCGTGCGCCCGTCGAACCCGATGCGTGTCGCCCGCACGTGGGCCACAGCGATGGCCGTTTCGCCGATCTGGCTACCGCTCGTCGGATCTGCGTGAGCGCCGTCGCCGGTCTGCTCGTCGGCCGGGAGACCGCTGGTCTCGCCTGGAACTGGGTGTTCAGCATGCTGGGCGGCCTACCGATATTCGCCCCAGGGATCGTGGCGACCCTTCTCGGCGGCATTCGGCTCGGCGACCGCTATACGAAGATTGTCACCGCACTCGGATCGATCCTGCTCCCCGCCGCCGCCGTGACCATCGCCGATGGCGTCGAGGAGAACCTCCACCTGGACGCAGCGGACGGGCCACGGTTCGTCGCTATCCTGTCCCCAGCGGAGCTCCTGGTCTTCACCCTGCCCTACGCCCTGATAGTCCTCGGCTGCCTCGTGACCGGCCGTCAGCTCTGGATCGCCTTCCGTGCCGTCACACCGGATGCGTGCGAGCACACCTCCACTGCCACACCACCGATCACTCCTCGCCGCTGGTGAAGCGACGCCTCGCGCCGGTCGGTTCGGCTCGGTACGATCTTTTCGAGAGTTATCGAAGAGAAGGAGTTCCGTGCCGCTCGGACGCTGGAAGACGGTGACCCATCCCGACATCGCGGACGTGGTGATCGACGACGTGCTGCAGGCGCTCGCCGATCCCACCCGGCGCCGGATCGTCCGCATGCTCGCCGCCGACGGCGACCGCCCGTGTGGTTCCTTCGGTCTCGACGTCGCCCCCTCCACCCTGAGCCATCACTTCAAGACCCTGCGCAACGCTGGACTGATCCGCCAGTTCGACAGCGGCCGTCAACGTATGAACACTTTGCGGCTCACCGAACTCGACACCAGATTCCCCGGCCTGGTCCAGTCCATCCTCGACCACGCCGAACCGGAAACTGAGGAGTACAACCCATGTCACCGCTCACCATCGCGAGAATTCTCGCCGTCCCGGTCAGCGCCTGGCTGATCATCGCGCTCATCGTCAACGCCGACTACCGCGCCGACAACATCTTCGCCGTACCCGATTTCACCTTCTCGCTACTGCTGCTGATCGCGGCCTTCCTCCCCCGCCGCCTCGCCACACCGTCCCTGCTCGCCGGCTTCTACTTCGGCTCCGGGGTGATAACGATCGCCGCCCTCGACAGATTCGATCACGGCCAAGCGCCCCAGGGCATCCTCAACCTGATCATCGCCGCGGCCTACCTCGCTACGGCCCTCCTGCTCACCCTCGACCACCGCCGGGCGCTGGCACCAGCCGGGTCGACCGGCTAGACCAGCCGCCAAGAACTCCGCGCGAGAAGACGGGGTGCCGGGCGATCAGAGAGGGCGCCACCTGGCGTTTCTCGACCTTGGTCGGCCGACCATCTCGACTCGCCCCTGGGCCTTGAGGCGCTGTAGCGCCTGTACGACCTGTGCTTGATTCAATCCCGTCAACACCTGAAGCTGTGCACGGGACAGCTCCTTGTCACCCATTGCCCGAAGTACCCGCTCTCCCAGCGTTGCTGCGGCGGCCGCCTCGGCAGGAGCCTCGGATAGCGGTGGTTCCGCTGCCGTCGTCGGCAGCTCTACCTGTAGCGGATGCTCCCCGTGTATCGGTTTCCTTGCGGTCAGGTAGTAGGCCGCGCCGCCGCGGGTACCTTTCAGCTCGATCAGGTTTCGATCCACCATCTCCTTCAGTTCCTTTGTCGCGACACGGCTGTCCTGAATGCCAGTGGCCAACCGGTAGGCACTGTTGGTCATCGCCGTGCCATTGCGCATCGAGATCAGGGCAGTCATCTGCGATCGAGTCAACGGCCGATCGTCGAGGCGCTGCAACCATGCCAATGCCTCGGCATCGAGCAGCGTGTGGTTGGGGAACTCTGCGGTGAACGAAGCGATCTCGTCGAGAAACCGGGGTGGCTCCATACCTGCCTCGGTGAGCGCAATGCGAATCCGGGCTATGCCGCTGCCGCGATTCTCACAAACCATGTGCCCGTCCACGTAGGGCGTATCTTCGAGGATTTTCAGCAGCGCCCTGTTCCGCGACGACGAAACGGTACTCGTCCCGAGGTCATTCACCCCAACCGGGCCGTAAAGACCACCCGGATTGCGGATCACCAGCCTGTCGGGATACATCTCGACCTGCACCTGCATACCCTTGGCTTGGTCAGAATAGTCACGATGGACCAACGCATTCACAAGGGCCTCGCGAAGTACCTCCTCCGGGTACTCCCACTCGTCGACGCGATAGATTCCGGTAATGATGCTGCGGCGCTTCATATTCCGCTTCAATACCCGGATGCACTCGCTGACCATGAGGGGGATCGGGCCATCGATCGCCCGGTTCTCGATGAAGCGTTCGCCAACCGCACCCAGCACTCCTGGCACGCTGGTCGGATACGCGACGAAGGTGAGATCCAGCTGCGGCTCGAAGGTCTGCGGGTACGTACCGAACGCGAGCAGGCCCGCCAACGTCGGCCGCACCTGCCCGTCACCGAGCTTGACGACGTTCAGCATCATCAGCGCGCGCTCGTCATCGACGCGCCGGAATATCTCACCTTTCGTGTCCCGCACTCGACCCAGAAAGGCATTCAGTAGATCCTGGTTCAGATCGGCTAGCACTGCGTCGGGAACAATCGCGGTGTCTTGACGTGGCACCGTCCGGTTCGCGAGCAGAACAGAAACCTCGTAGTCGGTGAACTTCCGGTCACCGTCGGCAACCCGGATTCTGGACCCCGCGTACGGCCCGAGGCTACGTCGATAGCAGGGCCGCTGATCTCGCGGCGTCGGCGGAATGTAGCTGGTGACTACAGATTCACCACCGACCTGAACTGTGCAGATCTCGGACCGTACAGGCGGTTCCAGATCTGAGCACATCGCCGCCAGCTGCGATTCGATCTGCGCTGGGTCCTCTACACCGACAACGGCAAAATCGTTCTTCTCATCGACACCGAGAATGACCCAGCCGCCCTGCGCGTTGGCCAACGCACTGACGCTCTCCCACAACGTATGGGGAAAACCTCGTCGGGACTTCTTGACCTCACATGTGCTGTGGTCACCGCCAAGACTCCGACAGCGGTCGAGCAGTGACTCCAAATCCGCGAGATCCATGTGCCTCCCCGTTGGCTAGCAGCTCTGTATGGTATACAGATTCATCTGTATACCATACAGATGGCGGCCGCTGACAGCACGAAGGCGCCCGTGGACTCGATGAGTCCACGGGCGCCTCGGTGATTCAGCGGGTCAGCGCTGGGCGACGGCCGTCGGGGGGATCGGAGCAGGGAGGGCGGTCTCGCCCTCCAGGAACCGGTCGACCGAGGCGGCCGCGGCGCGGCCTTCGGCGATGGCCCAGACGATCAGGGACTGGCCGCGGCCCATGTCACCGGCGACGAAGACGCCGGGGATGTTGGTGGCCCAGTTCTTGTCGCGCTGCACGTTGCCGCGGCCGTCGTAGCCGACGCCGAGGTCGGTCAGCAGGCCCGGCTTCTGCGGGCCGACGAAGCCCATGGCCAGCAGGACCAGATCGGCCTCGAGGGTGAAGTCGGTGCCTTCGACCTTCTCGAACCGGCCGTTGGCCATCTTGACCTCGTGCGCCTCGAGACCGGTGACCTTGCCGTCCTTGCCGACGAAACGCTCGGTGTTCACGGAGAACACCCGCTCGCCGCCCTCCTCGTGCGCCGAGGACACCCGGTACATGAGCGGGTAGGTCGGCCACGGGGTGGAACCAGCGCGCTCCTCCGGCGGACGCGGCATGATCTCGAACTGGTGCACGCTCTCGGCGCCGTGGCGGTGCGAGGTGCCGAGGCAGTCGGCGCCGGTGTCGCCACCACCGATGATGACGACCTTCTTGCCCTTCGCGTGGATGGGCGGCAGGCCGTTCTCGTCGGTGATGTCGTCACCGAGCTGGACCCGGTTGGACAGCGGCAGGAACTCCATCGCCTGATGGATGCCGTCGAGCTCGCGGCCCGGAATCGGCAGGTCACGGGCGATGGTGGCCCCGCCGGCGAGCACGATCGCGTCGAACTGCTCGCGCAGCTGCTCGGCGGTGATGTCGACACCGACGTTCACGCCCGCCTTGAAGATGGTGCCCTCGGCTTCCATCTGCGCCAGCCGGCGATCGATGAAGCGCTTCTCCATCTTGAATTCCGGGATGCCGTACCGCATCAGACCGCCGATGCGGTCGTCGCGCTCGAACACCGTGACGGTGTGCCCGGCCCGCGTGAGCTGCTGCGCGGCGGCCAGACCGGCCGGACCGGAACCGACGACGGCGACCTTCTTGCCGGTGAGGCGGGTCGGGTACACCGGGGTGACCCAGCCCTCGTCGAAGGCGTTCTCGATGAGCTCGACCTCGACCTGCTTGATGGTGACCGGATCCTGGTTGATCCCGAGCACGCAGGACGCCTCACACGGAGCCGGGCACAGGCGGCCGGTGAACTCCGGGAAGTTGTTGGTGGCGTGCAGCCGGTCGATACCCTCGCGCCAGTTGCCCTTGTACACCAGGTCGTTCCACTCGGGGATCAGGTTCCCCAGCGGGCAGCCGTTGTGGCAGAACGGGATACCGCAGTCCATGCAGCGGCTGGCCTGACGCTGGAGGGTGTCGTGCGAGAACTTGTCCTCGTACACCTCTTTCCAGTCGAGCAGACGCAGCGGCACCGGCCGGCGGGTCGGCAGTTCCCGAGAAGTGTGCTTCAGAAATCCCTGGGGATCAGCCACGAGCGGCCTCCATAATCGCTTCGTCCACGTCCTTGCCGCTCTTCTCAGCCTCGGAGATGGCGAGCAAAACCTTCTTGTATTCGCGGGGCATGACCTTCACGAAGTGGTTCACCTGCTGGGACCAATCGCTCAGGATGCGCTCGGCGACCGCCGAACCCGTTTCGTCGCGGTGCACGGTGATGATGTCGCGCAACCAGGTGAAGTCGTCACCGGAGAGCTGCTCGATCGCCTCGGCCTGATCCGGGTTGACCCGGCCGGGGAGGGTGCCCTCCGGGTCGTAGACGAACGCGACACCACCGGACATACCGGCACCGAGGTTGCGGCCGGTGCCACCGAGGATGACCACCCGGCCACCGGTCATGTACTCGAGCGCGTGGTCGCCCACACCCTCCACGACCGCGGTGGCGCCGGAGTTACGGACGGCGAACCGCTCGCCCGCGACACCGTTGATCAGGATCCGGCCGCTGGTGGCGCCGAACATGATCACGTTGCCCGCGATGATGTTGTCCTCGGCGACGTAGCCCTCCGGCGCGGTGAGCGACGGACGGACCACGATGTGACCGCCGGACAGACCCTTGCCGACATAGTCGTTGGCGTCACCCTGCACGCGCAGGGTGATACCGGCCGGAACGAACGCGCCGAAGCTGTTGCCCGCCGAACCGTTGAAGGTGATGTCGATGGTGTCATCGGGCAGGCCCGCGCCACCGTAGAGCTTGGTCACCTCGTGGCCGAGCATGGTGCCGACCGTGCGGTTCACGTTGGTGATCTTGGTTTCGATCTTCACCGCCTGACCACGCTCGAGCGCGTCGGCGCTCTGCGCGATCAGCTCGTTGTCCAGCGCCTTGTCCAGACCGTGGTCCTGGGTGCCGGTGCAACGGGTGTCCTGGTTCATGAACGCCGTCTCCGGCATGTCCAGGATCGGCGACAAATCCAGCTTGGCTGCCTTGAAGTGCTGCTTGGCCTTGCTGGTGTCGAGCAGGTCGACCCGGCCGATGGCCTCGTCGAGGGTACGGAAGCCGAGCTCGGCGAGCAGCTCACGCACCTCCTCGGCGATGAACAGCATGAAGTTCTCGACGAACTCCGGCTTGCCCGAGAACCGCTCGCGCAGCACCGGGTTCTGGGTGGCGATGCCGACCGGGCAGGTGTCGAGGTGGCACACGCGCATCATGATGCAGCCCGAGACCACCAGCGGAGCGGTCGCGAAACCGAACTCCTCGGCGCCGAGCAGGGCGGCGATCATCACGTCGCGGCCGGTCTTCATCTGACCGTCGACCTGAACGACGATGCGGTCGCGCAGGCCGTTGAGCAGCAGGGTCTGCTGGGTCTCGGCCAGGCCGAGCTCCCATGGCCCACCCGCGTGCTTGAGCGAGGTGAGCGGCGAGGCGCCGGTACCGCCGTCGTGGCCCGAGATGAGCACGACGTCGGCGTGCGCCTTGGACACACCGGTGGCGACCGTGCCCACACCCGGCTCAGCGACAAGTTTCACGTGAATCCGAGCCTGCGGGTTCGCGTTCTTCAGATCGTGGATCAGCTGCGCCAGATCCTCGATCGAGTAGATGTCGTGGTGCGGCGGCGGCGAGATCAGGCCGACACCCGGCGTGGAGTGCCGAACCTCGGCGACCCACGGATACACCTTGTGCGCGGGCAGCTGACCGCCCTCGCCCGGCTTGGCGCCCTGGGCCATCTTGATCTGGATATCGGTGGCGTTGGTCAGGTAGTGCGCGGTGACACCGAAGCGACCCGAGGCAACCTGCTTGATCGCCGAGCGGCGCCAGTCACCGTTCTCCTCGACCTCGAAGCGGGCCGGGCTCTCGCCGCCCTCACCGGAGTTCGAGCGGGCACCGAGCCGGTTCATCGCGATCGCGAGCGTCTCGTGCGACTCGGCGGAGATGGAGCCGTAGCTCATCGCGCCGGTCGAGAACCGCTTGACGATCTCGCTCGCGGGCTCGACCTCGTCGATCGGGATCGACGCGCGCGCACCGGACTTGAACTTGAACAGGCCGCGCAGCGCCGCCAGCCGCTCGGACTGGTCGTCGACCGCCTTGGTGTACTCCTTGAAGATCGAGTACTGGCCGGTGCGGGTGGAGTGCTGCAGCTTGAACACCGTGTCCGGGTTGAACAGGTGGTACTCGCCCTCGCGCCGCCACTGGTACTCGCCGCCGACCTCGAGCTCGCGGTGCGCGCGCTCGTTGCGGTTCTCCAGGTAGGCGGTGCGGTGGCGGATCGCCACCTCTTCGGCGATCTCGTCCAGGCCGATGCCGCCCAGCGGGGACTTCAGACCGGTGAAGTACTCGTCGACCAGGTCCTGCGCCAGGCCGATGACCTGGTACAGCTGGGCACCGTTGTAGGAGGCGAGGGTGGAGATGCCCATCTTCGACATCACCTTGAGCACGCCGTTGCTGGCCGCGGTGCAGTAGTTGCCGACCGCCTTGCGGAAGTCGGCGGCCAGGTCGCCGGTGGAGCCGGGGATCTGCAGCGAGCCGCGCTCGAGCATGTCCTCGATGGTCTCGAAGGCCATGTACGGGTTGATCGCGGCGGCGCCGAAACCGACCAGCATCGCCATGTGGTGCACCTCGCGGGCGTCACCGGCCTCGACCACGAGGCCGACCATGGTGCGGGTGCGCTCGCGCACCAGGTGGTGGTGCACCGACGAGGTGAGCAGCAGCGACGGGATCGGCGCCAGCTTCTCGTTGGACTCGCGGTCGGACAGCACGATGGTCCGCGCGCCGCCGTCGATGGCCGCCGAGACCTGGATGTTGATTGCCGCGAGCGCCTTGCGCATCCCCTCGCCGCCCTCGGCGACCGGGTACAGACCACGCACGACCACCGAACGCAGGCCGGGGTGGCTGCCGTCGTCGTTGATGTGGACCAGCTTGGCCAGCTCGTCGTTGTCCAGGATCGGCTGCTCGAGCGCGATCTGCTTGCACGACTCCGGGCCGGGGTGCAGCAGGTCGGCCTCAGGACCGATGTTGCGCTTGAGGCTGGTGACGACCTTCTCCCGGATCGCGTCCAGCGGCGGGTTGGTGACCTGCGCGAACAGCTGGGAGAAGTAGTCGAACAGCAGGCGCGACCGGTTCGACAGCACCGCGATCGGGGTGTCGGTGCCCATCGAGCCGAGTGCCTCGCCGCCGGTCTTGGCCATCGGCGTGATCAGCAGGTTCAGATCCTCGGTGGTGTAGCCGAAGATCTGCTGCCGGATCAGCACGCGATCGTGCGACATGTGCACGTGCGGGCGGTCGGGCAGATCGGCCAGCCTGCTCACACCCTCGTCGAGCCACTGCTGGTACGGCTGCGCCGCGGCGAGCTCGGATTTGACCTCGCTGTCGGTGAGGATGCGGCCCTGTTCGGTGTCGACGAGGAACATCTTGCCCGGCTGCAGGCGGATCTTGCGGACCACCGTGGACGGGTCGATGTCGAGCACGCCGACCTCGGAGGCGAGCACGACCAGGCCGTCCTCGGTGACCCAGATGCGGCCGGGGCGCAGACCATTGCGGTCGAGCACGGCGCCGATCTTCTTGCCGTCGGAGAAGCAGACCGCGGCGGGGCCGTCCCACGGCTCCATCAGCATCGAGTGGTACTCGTAGAACGCCCGCAGCTGCGGGTCCATGTTCTCGTTGCGTTCCCAGGCCTCGGGAATCATCATCATGACCGCGTGGTGCAGCTCGCGGCCGCCCAAGTGCAGCAGCTCGAGCACCTCGTCGAAGCGGGCGGTGTCGCTGGCGCCGGGGGTACACACCGGGAAGATCTTCTGCAGGCGGTTGCGGCCCGCCTCGTCCTTGCCGAACACGTCCGAGCGCAGCAGCGCCTCTCGCGCGCGCATCCAGTTCTCGTTGCCGGTGACGGTGTTGATCTCACCGTTGTGGGCGACCCGGCGGAACGGGTGCGCCAGCGGCCACGAGGGGAAGGTGTTGGTGGAGAATCGCGAGTGCACGATGCCGATGGCCGACTCGACGCGCTCGTCCTGCAGGTCCAGGTAGAACGCGCGCAGCTGCGGCGTGGTGAACATGCCCTTGTAGATGAAGGTCTCGCCGGACAGGCTCGGGAAGTACACCGACTCCTTGCCGACCGAGCCCTCACCGGGGCCCGACTTGCCGAGCTCGTGCTCGATGCGCTTGCGGATCACGTAGGCGCGCCGCTCCAGCTCGACGCCGGACAGCTGCTCGGCGGAGTTCTTGGGCGAGGCGATGAAGATCTGCCGGAAGGTCGGCATGGCGTCGCGAGCCAGCGCGCCGAGCGAGGACTCCTCGATCGGCACCTCGCGCCAGCCGAGTACGGCCAAGCCCTCTTCGACGACGATCTTCTCGACGCCGTAGGCGGCCCGCGAGGCCTCGCGGCGCGACTGCGGCAGGAAAGCGATACCTGAGGCGTAGGAACCGGCAGGCGGCAACTCGAAGTCGACGACCGCGCGGAAGAACTTGTCCGGCAGCTGGATGAGGATGCCCGCACCGTCGCCGGAGTTCGGCTCGGCACCGGCGGCACCACGGTGCTCCAGGTTCAACAGGGCCGTGATGGCCTTGTCGACGATGTCTCGGCTGCGTCGACCGTGCATGTCGGCGACGAACGCGACGCCGCAGGCGTCGTGCTCGTATGCCGGATCGTAGAGCCCGGTGGCACCGGGTGACCTGTGGCCAGGAAGTTGCGTCATGCCTCTGCCTTCAAGAAAGTCGGCTTTCGATGATTCGGCCGCTCAGCTCGCTGAGCATGTGGCCCTTCGTCGTTTCGCCTCCGTCAAGACTGCGTCCGTACGATCCGAAACCAGCGGCGATGATGGTTTGCGGCGTGCAGTCACGTCTCCAGTTGTCCACCCGCTTCGTTGCCGTAGTGGGGTGCTCAGAGGTAACGGAACGCTTACACGTCCCTTACCTCCGGGCGGGGTTTCACCCGCTAGTCTTGGCCCGGTTTCACGGACCCCGAACAGGTGGTTGTGCCGAACAGGGGTGCGTTCGGCGTAAGAGCAAACGATAAGTCAGACCGCAGACCCAACCAACTAAGGTTGTGCTAATAAACCTGTCTAGCTGGGATTTGTTACGGCGGCATGCTTCGTCGCGCGCGTCGTCCAGTGTAAAGCAGAGCGAGCGCCGGATCGATCCCGGACAACCCGCTTCTACCTGCGTGAACACCGTCACCGAGCAGCCCTGTATCAGCCATCGGCACGGTGCCGAAAGCTGAACTCACCTGCACCGCAGCAGGTTTCCCCAACAATGCGCTGGTCAAACCTACGGGCTCCGCTAACCGGGGCCGGGCGGGTGAGATATTTCCGACAGCGGCCCCGACGTGCCTTGGTAGCGAGCCGACCGTTCGGTCTGCGCCCTGGATGTGCGTAACAGCACACCGCTGGCTAATCCACCAGCAGTGTCGTTCGCCACAAAATGGCACCCACGTACCAGTAGGTACGGATCGCCGGGGACGACACGCCGAGGTGAGGCGGTAATCGGGACCGGCCGCTCACCGCGCGCCGATGTGGGGTGCGCACTACTGTGAAGCTGACCACAAGGGAAGCCGTGCCGCTCGGTGTGTCGGGTGGGGGCCTGTCACGCTGACACAACGAATCCATGTCGGTTTCGCCATGACCAGTGGAGCGCAAGACCCGGGGAGAACAGATGACGGGCACACTCACCTGGCTCGGTGGAGGTCTCGCCTCGCCGTGGCGCCGGGACACCGATCCAGCCTTCGACCACGAACACAGCGGTTACGCCGTCACCGGTGCCGCCGTGCTGCTGTTCGCCGTGGTCGCCGGGATCGGCACCGGTGCCGCGCTCGCGGCGGCCGGGGCCGGAGTATTCGGCGTGGTCGTGCTCGCGCTGCTCGCTGCGGTCGCCGCGGGCGCGCTCGGGCGGGCGCTGGCCACGACCAGGCCCGGTGCGGCCGATCGGCGCGGCAGCGTGGTCAGGATCGGGGTCGGCGTGCTGGCCGGGGTACTCGTCGCCGAGCTGGCCTCGACGGTATTGCTCGGCGGGACCGTCGATCGGGAACTGGACGTCCGGGCACAGGCGAGCGCCGAGAACGCGCCCGCCGTCGTCGCCGCGCGCACCGAATACGACAGCGCGGTCGCCGAGCGGGCCGCACTCGACGCGACGATCGACAAGGCCCAGGCCGATATCGACAGCGCGCTGGTGATCGCCCGTTGCGAATACAACCCGACGCCCGAATGCCCGCAGACCAGGATCACCGGGGTGCCCGGCCGTGGCCCGGAGAGCCGGACCGCCAACGACATGCTCGACGACGCGCGCGCCCAGCTCACCGCGGCGCAGGCTCGGACAGCCCCGCTCGACCAGCAGGTGCGCGCCGAACACACCGAACTCGCCGCAGCACGCGCGACCGCGTTCGCCGATGGCGACCGTGGTCTCGGCGCCCGCTGGCTGGCGCTGAACGGCTACACCACCGACCATGCCGGGGCGGCCGCGCTGCGCCTGCTCGTCCTCCTCGCCTGCGTGCTGCTCGCCCTGCTGCCGCTGCTGCTGCGCTGGTGGCGCGGCGAGACCTCGCTCGACCGCAAGGTCGACGCCGCCGAGATCGCCGACCGGGCCCAGCGCGAGGCCGACGCCGCGATCGCGGTGAAGCAGGCAGAGGTGCGCGCCGAGGCCGCCGCGCTGCGCGCCGAACACGAACTCAGCTCGACCCGCTTGGCGATCGAGGCGGACTCCGTCATCGATCGCGAGCGTCAGCGCACCAGGATCATCGCCGCGATCGGCGGTTTCGAGCTCGGGATCACCGAGCCGCATCGAAAGGACGACGCCGTGGCCATCGAGCCGAACGTCACACCACAGCTGCCCGCCGGATACCTGCCCAACGCCCTGCCCGCCGGGGCGCCGCAGGGCGCGGCGCTCGTCCCCGCACAGCAGGCCCCCACCGCGCCGGCACCCGCGCCGACCGGCGGCGGCCTCGAACTGCCGATCATCGGCACCGTCCCGTTCACCGACACCGCCGCCCGCTGGATCCGTCCGCTGGTGCCCTCGTTCGTGGCCAATGCGATCGACTCGGCCACCCATCCGCTGCGCACCGCGCGGCAGGCCTTCGAGGAGGTCGAGGAGGTCACCTTCACGCTGCGCCGCACGCGGAAGGTGACCGTGGAGGGCCAGGATTCCGCGGCACCGCAGCAGCTGGTGCCCGCGGGCTACCAGCTGCCGGGCGGTCAGCCGGTGCCGGGTTACCTGCCCGCGGGTCAACCCCAGCAGGCCCAGTACAGCCCCTACGCCCAGCAGATCGCCTCGACCGTCGTCGATGCGCCGCAGACCAGGTATCACCCGGACCCGCGCCAGTACCAGGCCGCGCCCGGCTACACCGCGTTGCCCGAGGGGTCGGCCAACGACCTGCCCGCGGCGAACCACGGTGAGCTTCGCGCAGGCACCGGCAATGAGCTCACCGGCGGAAATCCGCGTGAGTTGCCGCCCGGCCGCTGATACAGCGCAGCGCGAGCGGGTACCGCTGACAAGCTGAGCGCACACCAGCCGCTCGAGTGGTTTCGTTCTCGACCGGCGGACCGAAGAGTGTGCGGGTAGCGCGGTGCCGGTTCACTCGGCCGAGCCACGGAAGCCGACCGTCCCGCCGCGTGTCAGCTCGCGGTCGACTTGGTCCGCAGGGCCGCGAACGCGGCCGCCAGCAGAACCGCGACGATGCCGAGCACCGTCAGGTGGATGCCGCTGACGAACGCCTCGTACACCGAGGTGAGGAACTCGTCGGCGACGGTGGCGGGCAGGTCGGCCGCCGCGGCGACCGCGCCGCTCAGCGAGCCCGACGCCGACGCGGCCAGGTCGTCCGGCAGCAGCGACAGGTCGAGGCCGCGGCGGAACACCGCCATCACCGTGCTGCCGAGCAGGGCGACGCCGAGGGCCAGGCCGGTCTCGTAGGCCGTCTCCGAGATGGCGGCGGCCGCACCGGCTCGTTCCTGCGGCGCGGAGCCGACGACCAGGTCGGCCGACACCGTCATCGCCACGCCCGCGCCTGCGCCGATCCCGACGAAGCCGAGCACGAACGCCTCGACACCGCTGGTCGCGCCGAGTGCCAGGAACGCCGCGGCGCCGACGGCGGTCACCAGCAGCGCACCGGCCAGCACCGCGCCGGGCCGCATGACCCGGACCAGCCAGGCCGCGGCGAGCGACCCGAGCACGCTGGCCACCAGTCCGGGCAGCATCACGACACCGGCTTCGAGCGGCGAGCGGCCGAGCACCAGCTGCAGATACTGCGAGCCGAAGAACAGCACACCCGCCAGTGCGAACACCGCGAGCAGGTTGGTGAACACCGCGACCCGGAACCGGGGCAGCGCGAACAGCCGCAGGTCGAGCATCGGATCGTCGAGGCTCCGCTGCCTGCGCACGAACAGCACGCCGGAGACCACACCGAGCACGCCGACCAGCAGCACGCCCGCGGTCGGACCGTGCGCCGCGATCTCCTTCACCGCGTAGACCGCCGGTACCAGCGCGAGCATCGACAGCAGCGCGCTGACCAGGTCGAACCGGCCCGGATTCGGGTCGCGCGATTCCGGGATGAGCACCGGAGCCAGCAGCACGAGTACCAGCATGACCGGCAGGTTCACCAGGAACACCGAGCCCCACCAGAAGTGCTCGAGCAGCCAGCCGCCGACGAGCGGACCCGCCGCGGCGCCACCGCCCGCCATCGCGCTCCACACGCCGATGGCGAGGGTGCGCTGACGCGCGTCCTGGAACATCGAGCGGATCAGCCCGAGCGTGGCGGGCATCAGCGTGGCACCGGCGACGCCCTGCAGCACGCGCGCCGCGATCAGCATCTCGGCCGACATCGACCAGGCCGCGAGGGCGGAGGCGAGGCCGAAGCCGACGGCGCCGATCAGCAGCAGCCTGCGGCGGCCGATCCGGTCGCCGAGGTTGCCCATCACCACCAGCAGGCCGGCGAGCACGAACGAGTAGACGTCGATGATCCACAGCAGCTGCGGCGTGCTCGGCGCGAGGTCGGCGCTGATGGCGGGCACGGCGAGGTCGAGCACGGTCGCGTCGACCGCGAGCAGCAGCAGGGCGAGGGCCAGTACGGCGAGGCCGGCCCAGTCGCGTGCGGTGGCACGCGGGGCGAGCCCGGTGGTGACGTGGGTGGTGTTCATCGGCTTTCTCGACTTCCGTCGGCTTCGTAGGTAAACCGTCCAGACGGTACAGTAGCAGATATACCGTCCAGACGGTACAGTCGAGTGGTGGCATCCGATACCCGCGACCGCATCCTCGACGCCCTCGAAACCGTGCTGCTCGAACGCGGCGTCGCCCAGGTGACACTGGAGAACGTCGCCGCAGCGGCACAGGTCTCCAAGGGCGGTCTGCTCTACCACTTCAAGAGCAAGGACGCGCTGCTCGCCGGACTGGTCCGCCGCCTCGGCGAGCGAGCGACGACCCAGCGCGACGAAGCGGTCGCGGCAGGCACCTCGGTCGCCGCCTGGTATCTGCAGACCCCTGACATCACCGCGCACGACGATGCGATGGAACTCGCGCTGTACCGTTCGCTGCTGGCCACCATGCGCAGCGTCGACGCCGCGTCACCCGACGAGATCCAGCGGACCCTCGACGAGGCCCTCGCCTCCTGGTCGGACAATCTCGACGCCGAGATCGACGATCCGGTCCGGGCCGACATGATCCGCCTCGTCGGTGACGGCGTGTACCTGCGCGCCCTGCTCGGCCTGCCGCCGATCGATCCGGCGCGCTACCGGAAGGTGGTCGCGCGGCTACTCGCCGACTGACCACACTCAGTGGACACTCGTACTCTGAATTCCACGCTGGATACCACGCTCGTTCAGCACTCTGGACCCGGTCACAAAATTACCGACTACCTGGTTGGATAGCAAAACACACGGTCTGTGACCTGGGCGATAGTGCGGCAATTTCGCCCTGATCCGGTTTACAGTGCGAGAGTGAATCTCCGTCACGGATCGCCGGGCGCGGCGCCCTGGGGCTCGCCACTGCTCGGACCGGTCGACGAGAAGTCGACGATCCGGCGCGTCCGGGTGCAGCTACTGCTCACCGTGCCGCTGCTGATCGCCAACCTTATCGGCATCGCGATGACCGCGGTGCTCGGCGGCTTCGTACTACCCGGCCCGACCGTGTTCACCAGAGACCTGCTGCTGCTCAATGCCGTCTTCACGCCGCTGTGCGCGATCGCCGCGCTGGCCGTCGGCACCGTGTGGGGCACGGTCGCCGGTCTGCGCACCATGCGCTGGGCCACCGATCCCGACCACGTGCCCGACGCGGCCGAACAGCGTGTCACCGTGTCGGCGCCGCGCTGGATGGTGCTGCAACAAGCGGCGCTGTGGACGCTGGCGCTCGTCATGATCACCATCGCCTACGGGGTGGCGAATCCGGCGCTGATCCCGAAGGTCATGCTCGCCATCGGCGCCGCGGCGATCGTGGTGTGCGCCAACAGCTATCTGATCGTGGAGTTCGCGCTGCGCCCGGTGACGGCGCGGGTACTGCGGGCAGACCCGCAGCGCAGGCGCGGTATCGGCGTGTTCGGTCGCACCATGCTCTCGTGGCTGGTCGGCGTCGGCGTCCCGGTGGCGCTGGCGATGACGGTGGCGGTGTGGGCGCTGGCCGATCCGTCCGTGAGCAAGGCCAGGCTGGCGGTGTGCATGCTCAGCCTCGGTGGCGTCGCGCTGCTGTTCGGGATGCTGCTGATGGCCCAGGTCGTCGCCGCGACGGTGGCGCCGATCAAGGGGGTGCGCGTGGCGCTGCGCAGAGTGGAGAAGGGCGATCTCACGGCCGAGATCCCGCTCTACGACGGCACCGAACTCGGCGAACTGCAGAGCGGTTTCAACACGATGGTGCACGGCCTGCGCGAACGCGCCATGATCGAGGACCTGTTCGGCAAGCACGTCGGCCACGATGTGGCGATGGCGGCCATCGCCTCCCAGCCGGTGCTCGGCGGCACCGAGACCGAGGCCGCGGCGCTGTTCATCGACATCATCGGATCGACCACCATGGCCGCCACCCTGCCCGCGCCCGAGATCGTCGGCATCCTCAACCGGTTCTTCGACATCGTCGTCGACGAGGTGGAACAGCACGGCGGGCTGCTCAACAAGTTCGAGGGCGACGCCGCGCTCGCGGTGTTCGGCACCCCGGCGCCGCTGACCGATGCCGCGGGCGCCGCCCTGTCCTGCGGGCGGGCGATCCAGCGCAGGCTGCGCGAGGCCGCCGACCTCGACGCGGGCATCGGCGTGGCGGCGGGCCGGGTGGTCGCGGGCAATGTGGGCACCCACAATCGCTACGAGTTCACCGTCATCGGCGACGCGGTCAACGAGGCCGCCCGCCTGTGCGAACTGTCGAAGTCCTACGACGAACGCCTGCTCACCTCCGCCACCACCCTGCACGCCGCCGCACCCGCCGAGTCGGCGCACTGGACCCTCGGCACCACCGTCACCCTCCGCGGCCGCCTCGCCCCGACCCAGTTGGCCCTCCCCCAGCTGTCCGAACAGTCGACAGCCCCGAACACCGCCACCGAACCACACCCGGCGTCCAACCCCCGATCCTGACTGGCGGCAGACACCGGCGCGGTGTCACTCGCCGCCGACGCAACGGCCCCACAAGGCGCCCCCAGCCCGCCGAACCTGCGTGCGCACCCCGGCGTCCGGAAGGCTCGCCGGTCCCGCGGCCGTCGTATCCGTCCCGTGCAGGCTTCGACCCGAGCGAACTAGCGCTCCGCCAACGCCCCCGGTGTCTTAACCCCACCCGGCCCCACGACCCCGAGCAGGCCAGCACTCCAATCACCACCGCACCCGACACCCACCCAGCCCCGCACGACCCGACCCCGAGGAGGGTCCGCGCCAGCGCTCCAACAACACCGCGCCAACAAATGCCGCAGCCTCACCACCCAACCCAACCCCGCACGACCCGACCCCGAGGAGGGTCCGCCGCGCAGCGGCGGTCGCGGCCCGTCCCGTCGATCAGGCGCCGTTGCGCAAGCGACGAAGGAGCAAGCAACGGTGCCTGATCGACGGGACCCAAGGGGGCCGCGACTCGAGCGCGCCCGCGCTCCAACAAACACAGCCTCGAGCGCGCCAGCGCTCCAACAAACACAGCTAGACTCTGCCGGGTGCGTCCCGCCGTTGATACGGTCGGCGCCGTCGGGGCGGGTATCGATCCGGCACGCGCGTCCGCGCCGCAGCCAACTCCGCCGACGGTTCCCGTCCGGCCCCTGCGTTACCGCGAGCTGCTCGACGAGCCGTTCGCCCTGATCCAGGCCCATACCCGAACGTTGGCAGTGCTTGGCGGCGGTGCTTTCGTGCTCGCGGTGCTCGGGGTACTCGGGGTGACCGGGCTGGTCTCGCATCTCACCGACGGGTCGGATACCGGGACTGCGTGGGCGGTGGTGCTGGCGACCGCGGTCTTCGGGTGGCTGCTGCGACTGGTTCTGCGTGGGACGACGGTGGCCATCGCGCTGGCCGATGTCGGTGGGGTGCGATTCGGTGCGGTGGCGGCGGCACGGGCCGCGGCGCGCCGGGCTGGGCCGCTCGTCATAGCGCAGCTGATGTTCACTGTCACCGGAGTCGGGGTGCTGGTGGTCGGCAGTCTGCTGATCATCACCTATCCGCTGGCGCTGCTGTGGCTGTCGTCCGTGCGGGCCCGGCGGTTCGTCGTCGAACCGGTGGTCCTCGGGGAACGGGCGGGGTTCGGCGTCGCTGTCGCCAGGTCGAAGGAACTGGTGCGTGGCGCCGACTGGACCGTGGCGGGGCTGTGGCTCACCCAGCGGCTGATCTTCGCGGTGCTCGCGGTGCCGGTTTTCGGCATCCCGTTCTTCCTGTCGGACTTCTCCGGCACGCATCGCTGGGCGTTCCTCACCCTGGTGGTGGGGGGACTGCTGCTGACGGTGACCGTGGCCGAGATCGTCGAGGCGACGAGCCGGGTGCTCTGCTATGTCGATCGGCGCTGCGTGCGCGAGGGGATGGATATCCGAATCCCAGGCGGGTCACGATGAGCGACAACCAGTTTCCGGGCAACGAGCCGCCGGGCAGCCCGCCACCGCCGCCCGCCATCGCTGGGCAGGCCGGCACCGAGGCGCAGGTACCGGCTGCTACGCCGGCTCCTCTCGGTGCAGCACAGCTGACGCCACCGCCGCCCAACCTCGGTGCGGCAGCGGAGCATCGGATGGCCGCCGAGAACGCGGCGGCGCGCCGGGATTACACGAGTGCGCTGCGCGAACGGTTCCGCGCGGTGCTGCGCGCGCTCGAGCAGGGCGGCACCCTCCCGGTCCGGCGTTCACGCACCGCGCAGGAAACCGCCGACGACGCCACCACCGCGTTGCCGCTGGAAGAGTCCACCGAATTACACCCGGCGGCACGCAGTTTCGACGAGGTCGTGTACGGCGGCCGAACCGCCACCGAGGACGAGTACCGCAGGCTCGAATACCTCGACCGCTACTCGCGGTCGGCCCCGCCGCCGGTCGCCGAGCCGGTGGAAATCGAGATCGCCGAGCAGGGGCCGACGCGGCGCAGGCGGCTACCTCCGCTGCCAGGGCTGCTGCGCAATCCTCGTTTCTGGGCCGCGCTGGCCGCGATACTCGCGATCGGGGTGCTGCTCTACGCCTCGTTGCAGTCCTGCGGAGCCCCGATCGCGCCCGATCCGCCACCACCGCCACCACCGGATCTCCCCGATCGGCCCGACGGCTTCGATCCCGACTTCGGCTCCGGCAAGGATTCGATCTTCACCCGCTTGCCCGGCTGGCTGGCGTTCGGCGGCCTGCAGTTCCTGATCGCCTTCGTTGTGCTGATGTGGTGGCGTGGCCGCAGGCGCGGCGCGCTGGTCGGCGAACCGCGCCCGGTCGAGGTGGCCGCCAACGAACTGCTCGCCGGCCAGGCGGGCCTGTACCGCCGTTCCGGCGACTACGCCCATGTCGCGTCGACGCTGCGCGCCGCGACATTGCGCCGGATCCGTCCCCGCCTCGGCCAGGGCGAGCTCACCGACGACCAGCTCGTCACGCGGGCCGCGACCCGCCTCGGCGTATCACCCCAGCAGGTCGGCACCGTCCTGTTCGGTGCCGTGCTGGACGAGAACACGCTGTATTACGTTGCCGCACAACTCGAATGGATCGAGACGGAGCTCGGATGACCGACAACACAGTCCTGCAGAAGACGCCGAGCGCGGCGGAGGCGGGTGCGGCGCTCGCCGCGCTGCGCACCGAGATCGGCAAGGCGGTGGTCGGCAACGACCAGGCCGTACTGTATCTGGTGCTCGCCCTGCTGTGCCGTGGCCACGTGTTGCTGGAAGGCGTTCCCGGCGTGGCGAAGACGCTGCTGGTGCGCGCGCTGGCCACCTCGCTCGCGCTGGAGCACACCAGGGTGCAGTTCACCCCTGACCTGATGCCGGGCGATGTCACCGGTTCGCAGATCTACGATCCGCATTCGGCGGAGTTCACCTTCCGGCAGGGCCCGGTGTTCACCAATCTGCTGCTGGCCGACGAGATCAACCGGACCCCACCGAAAACTCAGTCCTCGCTGCTGGAATCGATGGAGGAGCGGCAGGTCTCGGTGGACGGTCGGCCCCGGCCGCTGCCCGACCCGTTCGTGGTTGTCGCCACCCAGAACCCGATCGAGCAGGAGGGGACCTACCCGCTGCCAGAGGCCCAGCTCGACCGGTTCCTGTTCAAGGTCGACATCCGGCTGCCCGACCGCGACGACGAGTTCCGCATCCTGCAGCGGCACGCGAGCGGATTCGACCCGCGCGATCTGGGCGCGGCGGGACTGCGACCGGTGGCAGGGCCGGAACACATCGCCGCGGCCCGCGCCGCGATCGCGCAGGTGACCGTGAGTCCCGAGGTCCTGGCCTACATCGTCGACCTGTGCCGGGCCACTCGCAGTTCGCCTGCCGTCGCGCACGGCGCTTCCACTCGTGGCGCTACGGCGCTGCTCGCGGCCGCGCGGGCGTTCGCCTGGTTGAACGGGCGTGGATTCGTCACCCCCGACGACGTGAAAACCGTTGCGGTGCCGGTGCTGCGGCACCGGCTGCGCTTGCGCCCGGAAGCCGAGCTGGACGGCGTGAGCAGCGAGGGTGTGCTCTCGTCGCTGCTGATCTCGGTGCCGGTTCCGGTGTAGCGGTGGTTGTCACAGGCCGGTTCGCGCTGCTCGCCACGGTGGCGGCGGCGCTGGTGATGTTCGTCGTGCCGTCGGCTATCGGGGTGCTCGGCGCGACCGCGCTGCTGTGCGCGCTCGCGACATTCGACGTGGCCCGCACCGCGCGTGCCGATGCGCTGGCCCTGACCCGCGATCCGCTGACGGTCGTGCGGCTCGGCCGCGGCACCGAGGTCGAACTGGTGGTGACCAACACCGGTACCGCCACCGCGCGCGGCACGCTGTGGGATTCCTGGCCGGGCAGTGCGCGCGCCGACGGCCGCGCGCATCAATTCGCCCTCGCGCCACACACCCGGATGCGGCTGCGCACCAGCCTCGTTCCCACCTCGCGCGGTGATCGGGTCGCCGGTCCGGTGACGTTGCGGCTGCTCGGACCGCTGGGGCTGGCCGGCCGGCAGTCCCGCGTCGTGGTGCCTGCCAGGGTGCGCGCGCTGCCCGCGTTCCGCAGTGAACGGCTGTTGCGGTCCAAGGTGAAGCGGCTGCATCAGCTCGAGGGCCGCAATGTGGCCAACACCCGTGGGCAGGGCACCGAATTCGATTCGTTCCGGGAGTACGTGGCTGGCGACGACGTGCGCAGCATCGATTGGCGGGCCACCGCAAGGGCCGCCGATGTGCTGGTACGCACCTGGCGGCCCGAACGCAACCGGCATGTGCTGATGGTGCTCGACACCGGGCGGGCCAGCGCGGGCCGGGTCGGCGACGGCACGCGCCTGGATTCCTCGATCGAGGCGGCGCTACTGCTCGGCGGGCTGGCCGCGGCGGCGGGCGACACGGTGGATCTGCTCGCCTACGACCGGCAGGTGCGGGCCGAGGTGAGCGGGGTGAGCGGCAATCAGCTGCCGCTGCGGCTCATGCACACCATGGCCGGGGTGACTGCGCGCCTCGTCGATACCGATACCACCGGACTCGTCCGCACGGTGCTCGCGCGGGTCCGCAGGCGCGCGCTGATCGTCTGGTTCACCGCGCTCGACGGCCCAACGGTTACCGAGCAGGTGCTCCCCGCACTGCCGACCCTCACCCGCAGGCATCGGGTGCTCATCGTGTCGGTCACCGATCCCGAGATCGCCGCGGCCGCGCGGGACCGCTCCACCGCCGATGCCGTCTATGCCGCCGCGGCGGCCGAGACGGTGCTGGCCGAGCGAGCGCTGGTGCGGGAATCCCTGCGCAGGCGCGGGGTGGCGGTGGTCGCCGCCGCGCCGGATCGACTGGCCGAGGCGCTGGCCGACGAGTACCTGGAGCTCAAACAGTCCGGCTCGCTCTGAGGCACAGTCGATCCACTGATCGGCCAACAGGTTGTCCACAGGGCGATTCATCCACAGGACGGGCACCTGTGCACAGGTCACCCGCGGGCGAGCTGCTGTCGCCTGGCCAGTACCGCGCCGAGTACGTGGTACGGCGGATAACCCTGCGGTGCCGGACTGCGCAGGGCGGTACACACCGCGTCGACCAGCTGGGTGCCGAGGTGGTGCTGCGCCGCCGGGGTCAGGGTGCGCAATCTGGTCAGATACTGCCGGACGGCGGCGGCGAGCTCGTCGGACACGCCGCTGAGATCGAGCTGGGCGGCCCAGCCCGCCAGCCACGGCGGCGCCGCGGCGAGCGTCGCCATCGGCAGGTTCTGCCTGGTGTGCACAACCACCGTCCCGGCGAGAACGTCACCGACCCTTCTGGCATCGCGCGAACACAGCGAGCTGATCACCGCGACGGCACCGAAACCGCCGAGCATCCAGAAGTCCACGATCGCGCCGGCCAGACCACGGGTGAGCGCGTGCCGGAAATCGATCGGGCCCGCGTCGGCGCGCACCACGCGCAGCCCGAAGGCCAGCTTCCCGACCGAACGACCGCGCGAGAACGTCTCGCTGCACACCGGATACGCCACCAGTACGGTCACCATCGTGACCACGGCGGTGACACTCCACCACGCATCGTCGGCGTCGGCGGCCATCAGCAGGATCGTCGCGCCGTAGATCAGGGTGGCCGCGAGCCCGAGCTGGATGAGCAGGTCGAGCAGGAAGGCCCCGGCTCTGCTGGGGATACGCGCGATCGGCAGCTCTAGCGCCACCGCTTCGCCGGTGGTGAATTCGGCCATGTGGCTAGCATTCCCGATATGGACACCGATGCCTACAGCTGGGCGCATCTACGGTCGTGGCATCGGCTGGATGAGCTGGTTCGTCAACGCAAGCTCACCGGCGCCGAGGCCGACGAGCTGGTCCGGCTGTATCGCGCCGCGTCCCAGCAGCTGGCGAAGGTGCAGGGCCACCACCCCGATCCGGAGCTGGTGGCCACCCTGAGCGCGCTGCTCGCCAGGGCGCGCGGCCGGGTACTCGCCGCGCGGTCACAGCCGTGGCGCGAGGTCGGCCGGTTCTTCACCAGGCACTTTCCGGCCGCGGTGTATCGCGCGTGGCCGTGGTGGGTCGGGGTGGCCGCGGCGTTCCTCGCGGTCTCCGCCGTGCTCGCGGTCCTGGTCGACACCTCGGCGTCGGCCCGTGCCGCCCTCGGCATACCTGATGGCGATCTCTCCACCATCACCGGACCCGGCGGCTCGTTCGAGACGTACTACTCCGAGCATCCCAACGACGCCTTCGCCGCCAAGGTGTGGACGAACAACTCGTGGGTGGCCGCGATCGCGCTGTTCACCGGTGTCCTGATCCTGCCCGCTGTGTATGCCCTGTTCATGAACGCGCTGAATCTGGGGATAACCGGTGGATTGATGGCCGACGCGGGGCGGCTTGACTCGTTCTTCGGCTTCATCCTCCCGCACGGAACGCTGGAGCTCACCGCGCTGTTCGTCGCGGGCGGGGTCGGCCTGAAACTGGGCTGGACGCTGGTCGATCCCGGTCCGCGCAGCCGGGCGTCCGCTGTGGCACGGCAGGGCAGGGTGACCGCGACTGTCGCGCTCGGGCTGGTGGCGGTGCTGCTGGCATGCGGCCTGATCGAGGGCTTCGTCACGCCGAGCGCGCTGCCTGCGCCGGTGCGGATCGCCATCGGGTTCGCGGCCGAGGCCGCCTTCCTCACCTACGTGTTCCGGTTGGGTCGCCGGGTCGCCGCCGAGCAGGATGCCGCCGCGGCCCTGCCGACTGCGATGCCCGACCCCGGCGTTCGCTGGCTCGATTCCCCGGCAAAACCGCTCGACCGCGTCTGAGCTCACAGATGCACGTGCATTTGTGAAGCAGGCAACTCCGAGCACACCGAGCCGGGACAGCGCCGGACAACCGGTAGCTACGCGAGGTTACGAGAAGGTGTAGAACTCCCCCATTTGAGTTCCGCTGGCCGCAGCGAGTCGGGCTCGAGCTGCGGCCAGCGTTGCCGTTAACTGTACACAATCGTTATGCCCATGCAACCCCCAACGCGCAGGTCGGGCGTACCGTTTGCGAACCCGCGAAGCTCGCTCACTGCACCGGTTCCCGGCGCCACAGCTAACTTCCGGCGGCATCGGCGACCGGCGTTCCGTCACACCGAGAATTCACCTTCGGCAAACCTTCGAAAACGAGCCACTCGTCCTCTCGATGGCACGCGCGCGAATGTTCCACCCGGTTGCCCGGAATCCACCAGCGCCGCTCGCATAGCCGATAACCTGCTACTTCGGCAATGGGATTTAGGTTTGCCGGACCCGAGCGGAGCTAAAAAAGACCTCAAGTATGTTTACAGGGCTGCAAACAAGATAGACACCTAGCTATCAGGCCAGATCACCTGTTTCGATACCGTTAATTGGTCAAGCGACCTGTTGCTTGACGGGCGCCGAACGGGACGAAACCGGCACGCAAACGCGTCCGATTCCAGCCATCAGGCAGGGGTGTGATCTTCGCCTCACCAGCGCCGATCAGCCGGTCTTGCGCCGCAGAGGGCATGGCGCGAATTCGCGCAGGCCGCCCCGACGATCCCGGATTACGAACCGCGGATTTCATTCCGGTGTCATCCCACACCCCTACGATGACGACCATGCCCGGGGTCAAGGATCGCCTGCTCACCACCATCGCCGCTCAGCTCGGCAATCCGCACGGCACGCTCGGCAAGGGCGTGGCCTTCGTACTCAACCGGGGAAATCGGCGGGCCATCGCCGCCGCGGTCGACGCGACCGGCGCGTCGACCGGCGCGGCGGTCGCCGATATCGGGTTCGGCGGCGGCGTCGGACTGCGACTGCTGCTCGACCGGGTCGGGCCCGGCGGTGTCGTGCACGGCATCGAACCGTCGCCGGACATGCTGGCGCGGGCGCGCTCTGCGTTTTCCGGTGAGGTCGCGGCGGAACGGCTCGTCCTGGCCGAGGGGTCACTGACCGCGCTGCCTGCCGAGGCCGCGAGCCTGGACGCGGTCATCACGGTCAACACCATCTACTTCCTCGACGATCTGCCCGCCGCCTGTGCCGAGCTCACCCGTGTGCTGCGGCCTGCCGGAACCGCAGTGGTCGGTATCGGCGACCCGGACGCGATGGCCAAGATGCCCTTCACTCCTTATGGATTCACCTTGCGTCCGGTCGCCGACGTGGTCGCGGCGCTGACGGCCGCCGGGCTGACCGTCGAGCAGCGGACGCTACCGAATCCACCTGTTCCGTTTCATCTGCTGATCGCCCGTATGCCCTGATCGCGACCCGACACCACCCTTGACCGACCAGTCGGTCATAACTATCGTCGATTCATGACGCCCCTTCTCGTTCCCACCGGCTACGGCGAGATCGCCGTTCATCTCAGCGGCCGCGCGCCACGGGAGGCACCGGGATTGCTCCTGCTGCACGCCAATCCGGGCGACCACCGCGATTACGACGCGATCGTGCCCGCGCTCGCGGCCGACTGGGCCATCGCCGCCGCCGACTGGCCCGGATACGGGGCATCGACCGTCAGCGATCCCGAGCTGATCACCGTCGACGCGCTGGCCGAGGTGGCGGTGCGGGTGGCCAAGGCGTTGGCCCGCAACGGCTTCGGCGCGCTGACCGTGCTCGGCAACAGTGCGGGTGGCTATGCCGCGGTGCGGTTGGCCCAGGCGGAGCCGGACCTGGTCCACGGCTTGGTGCTGGTGCAGTCGGCCGGCTTCGCGCCGCGAAACCTGGCTACCAGGGCCTACTTTCGATTCGTCGCGAGTGCCCTCGTCGCGCGGCGGTATGTGGTGCCGAACGCTCGGATGTATCTCGGTCCGCTCGATCGCGGCGAGCTGCGGGCCATCTTCGAAAGGACAGGCGCGGTACCGGGTGATCCGGTGCGCCTGGCCGTCTACCGGAGCCTGTGGCGCAGCTTCGACAGTCCCCGTTTCGATCTCACCGCGGACGGGCAGCTGGTTCCGGGGCTCCCGGTCCAGGTGGTGTGGGGACGCAACGATCCGACCAATCCGTGGTTCGCCAACCGCGCGGCCGTGGCCCGCGCACTGCCGCAGGCCACGGTGACCGTGCTGCCGACCCGGCACGAACCGTTCGCCGAGGCACCAGGGCTGTTCCTCGACAGCGTGCGGGAATTCCTCGGCGCCTGTGCTGGAATGCGTCCATGAGATCCGCCGAACCAGGACGGCGCGCGCTGCTGGCGGCGGGCCGCACGCTGTTGTCCACCGAGGACCTGACCAAACTGTCGGTCAACGCCATCGCCGCGCAGGCGAAGATGGCGAAGGGCAGTTTCTATCAGCACTGGCCGAGCCGGGAGGCCTACTTCGTCGCCCTGCACCGCGCCTTCCACGACGATCTCGACAGCCAGGTCGCCGCCGCGATCGCGGACCTGGCACCGGGGCCGGAGCGGCTCGCCGCCGGAATCGCGGCCTACCTGGACGGCTGCCTCGCCGACCCGGCGACCAAGGGACTGCTCGTCCAGGCCCGCACCGACGCGGGCCTTGGCCCACAGGTCGCGACCCGCAATGCCGCGGCCGCCGCCCTGCTCGTCGCGGATCTGCGGGCGATGGGCTGGTCCGACCCGGAACCGGTCGCGGTGCTGCTGGTCGCCGCGATCGCCGAGACCGCCCTGCTCGAACTGGACGCCGCGGCTCCGCGCGCCGACCTGCGCACCGCCCTGCTCCGCTTGGCGCGCCGCAAGGAGGACGGACCGGAAACTCGGTGAGAACCCACAAACCCGCGCGACGACCGGGAAACGACAAGAGGCCCGATCCGATGGGATCGAGCCTCTTGTCGTAAGTGGGCGAAGGGGGACTTGAACCCCCACGTCCTTACGGACACTGGCACCTGAAGCCAGCGCGTCTGCCATTCCGCCACTCGCCCGAGCGACTGGAAAAATCTAACATGCTCCGCTGCCGAAAATAAAATCGCGTCGCTGACCTGCGGTGATGCGCGCGGATTCGGCGCGGGAACCGGGGCGCTCCGCCGGGAGTTACAGGGTTGGAGGATCGTGGATATCATGCAAGGAACGTGGTCGGGTCCGGACACGCCGTAACCAGCGTGTCCACCGGCTGGGCACGCGCACCGAAGGGAGGGCTGTGATGGGCATCGTGTCGAGATTCGAACGTCGTCTGCAGGGCGCCGTCGGTGACGTGTTCGCGAGGGTGTTCGGCGGCAGCGTCGTCCCCCAGGAGGTCGAGGCCGCACTTCAGCGCGAAGCCGCTGATCAGGTGCAGGATCTGGGCAGCGGGCACAAGCTCGCGCCGAACAGTTACGTGATCACCATCAACGCATCCGATCACGGCAAGCTCGACGCCGATCACGACCTCACGACCAAGGCGTTCGCCAAACACCTGCAGGATTACATCCGCGAGCAGGGCTGGCAGACCTACGGCGAAGTGCACGTGGCGTTCGAGGCATCACCTACGCTGCACACCGGAATGTTCAGAGCGAGCGGCCGCGTCGACCCCGACGCCGGTCGCGGGACCGCCCCACCTCGCCCCGAACCGCCACAACGACCCGCACACCCGCAACCAGGAGCTGGCCCCATGACGCACAACTCAGGCTACGAGCCAAGCCGAGAGCCCGCGGAGTCCGATCCACGCAACCGCGGGTACGCTCCGCCGCCCGCGCGCGGCGCCGCTCCGGGCGGGGCCTACCCCGACGAGTACGGCCAGGGCGGGTACGCCCAGCCCGGCTACGACCAGCAGGGTGGCTACGACCAGCAGGGCGGGTACCAGAACGGGTACGACCAGCAGGGCGGGTACGGGCAGCAGGCCTACGGGCAGCAGCCCGGCTACGACCAGCAAGGTGGGTACGACCAGCAGGGCGGCTACGGGCAGCAGGCCTACAGCCAGCAGGCCGGCTACGGCGCCCAGCAGGGCTACGCCGAACCCGGCTACGACCAGCAGGGCGGCTACGGCCAGGGCGGCTACGACCAGCAGGCCTACGGCCAGCAGGCCGGCTACGGCGCCCAGCAGGGCTACGCCGAACCCGGCTACGACCAGCAGGGCTACGGCCAGAACGGCTACGCCGATCCCCAGCAGGGTTACGGCCAGCAGGTTGGCTACGGCCAGCAGGGCTACGCCGAACCGCAGCAGGGCTACGGCCAGGACGACCAGGCCTACGGCCAGCAGGCCGGCTACGGCGCCCAGCAGGGTTACGGCCAGCAGGGTGGTGGCTACGCGGCGCCCGCGCAGTCGAGCTACTCGGCCACCCTGCAGCTCGACGACGGCAGCGGCCGCACCTACCAGCTCCGTGAGGGCAGCAACATCATCGGCCGCGGCCAGGACGCGCACTTCCGGCTGCCGGACACGGGTGTGTCGCGGCGCCATATCGAGGTGCGCTGGGACGGCCAGACCGCAATGCTCTCCGACCTCGGTTCCACCAACGGCACCCTGGTCAACGGCTCGCCGGTGCAGGACTGGCAGCTCGCCGACGGCGACGTCATCCGGGCCGGACATTCCGAGATCCTGATCCGGATCGTCTGATCCCGTAAGCTGCGCGGTGCACATCACGAGTCGACGCTGTCGGCTCTATGATGCTGCCATCACACGCACGGCCCCGACCTCGGGGCCGGCGAACCAGCGTGCTGGTGGGGGTGGTCCGTCCCGCACCCGCCGTACCGACGTACCCGGGCGAACAGGAGGTGGAACGCCGTGCAGGGATTGATCCTGCAATTGACCCGCGCGGGGTTCCTGCTGCTGCTCTGGTTGTTCGTCTGGGCCGTCCTGCGCACCCTGCGCAGCGATATCTACGCGGCATCCGGCATCCGGATACAGCCGAGGGCCGCGCGCGGTGCACGCGGATCCTTGGGGCTGCCATCCCTGCGCCGAGGCCAGAAGGGCGCCAAGTATCTAGTGGTGACTCATGGTTCACTCGCCGGCACGCGAATCACCCTCGGCACCCAACCGGTCCTCATCGGCCGCGCCGACGATTCCACGCTGGTACTCACCGACGACTACGCCTCGACCAGGCACGCGCGACTGTCTCAGCGTGGTGACGACTGGTACGTGGAAGACCTCGGTTCCACCAATGGCACTTATCTCGACCGCGCGAAAGTCACCACCGCTGTCCGTGTTCCGCTCGGCACTCCGGTCCGAGTCGGCAAAACTGTGATCGAGCTGCGATCGTGACACTTGTTCTGCGCTACACCGCGCGAAGCGACCGGGGCCTCGTCCGAGGCAACAACGAGGATTCGGTCTACGCGGGCGCTCGCCTGCTTGCCCTCGCCGACGGGATGGGTGGCCATGCCGCCGGCGAAGTGGCCTCCCAACTGATGATCGCCGCCCTGGCGCATCTCGACGACGACGAGCCGGGCGAGGACATCCTCACCAAGCTCGACCGCGCCACCCGCGCAGGCAATGCCGCCATCGCCGACCATGTCGAGGCCGAGCCCGAACTCGACGGCATGGGCACCACGCTCACCGCCATCCTGTTCGCGGGCCGCAAGCTCGGCATGGTGCACATCGGCGACTCGCGCGCCTATCTGCTGCGCGACGGTGAGCTCGCCCAGATCACCCGCGACGACACCTTCGTGCAGTCGCTGGTCGACGAGGGCCGGATCACCCCGGAGCAGGCGCACACCCATCCGCAGCGGTCGCTGATCATGCGTGCCCTCACCGGCAACGAGATCGAGCCGACGCTGATCATGCGCGAAGCCCGCGCCGGTGACCGGTATCTGCTCTGCTCCGACGGCCTCTCCGACGTGGTGAGCGACGAGACCATCGGCAACACCATGCGCGAGGGCAATACCGACGACTGCGCCGACCGGCTGATCGAGCTGGCGCTGCGCAGCGGTGGGCCCGACAACGTCACCGTCGTGGTCGCCGACGTGATCGACCTCGACTACGGCCAGAGCCATCCGATCGTCGCCGGCGCCGCCTCCACCGAGGAGGAGGAAGACAGCCCGCCGCCCAACACCGCCGCGGGCCGGGCCGCCGCGATGCGCCCACCCAGGGCCCAGCCCCGCCGGGCCGCCGCCGCGCCACCGCCGCCGGAACCGAAGTCGCACAAGCTGCGCTGGCTGCTGCTTTCGGTGGCCCTGATCGCCGCGGTGGCCGTCGGCCTCGTAGTCGGCTACCAGATGATCCGCAGCAATTACTACGTCGGCGCCGACAACGACCGGGTGGTCGTGATGCGCGGGCTGCCCGGCTCGATCCTCGGTTACTCGATCCATGACGTCGAGCTCACCGCCTGCGTCGACAACAAGAACGAGCTCACCCTCCTCGCGGCAGACGCAACCGCGCCGAGCGGCTGCAAAACGCTGATGGTCGACGATCTGCAGCAATCCGGCCGGGATTCGGTGGAGAGCACCTTCCCCCCTGGTTCGCTGGAGCAAGCGCGCGACGCCATGCTCCGGCTGCGTTCTTCGGTGCTCGAGCCCTGCGCCAAGAAGGAATCCGTGCCGCAGCCCGGCGTGCTGCCCACCGAGCAGCCCCAGGCCACCCCGGATGGCGCGCCGACGCCAGGACCCGACCAGCCCGCCGCACCGACCACCACCCCGGCCGCACCGACCACCACGCCCGTCCCGACGACAACTCCGCAGATCTCAGGGGAGAACTGCCGGGTGACGGACTGATGTCCGCACCGCCACCGCCGTCGGCTGGGGCATTCCCCAGTCCCCCTGGCGGATTCGCGCCGGCACCACCCCCGTCGACGCGACGCAACCAGGAGTTGCTGCTGCTGGCGGGGGCGGCGGGGATCACGACGGTGTCGCTGTTCATCGTGGAGGCGAGCCAGGAACAGTCCATCACCTGGGACATCGCCAAGTACGGGCTGGCGTTCCTCGCGCTGTTCGGCATCGCGCACCTGGCGGTGCGGCGGTTCGCGCCGTTCGCCGACCCGCTGCTGCTGCCGATCGTGGCGCTGCTCAACGGCCTCGGCCTGGTCCTGATCCACCGGCTCGATCTCGCCGACGCGCAACAGGCCGCGTACGAGGCGAGCCCGATCCCCTCCCCCGACGCCAACCAGCAGATCATGTGGACCGGCCTCGGCATCGTGGTGTTCATCACCCTGCTCATCGTCTTGCGGGACTACCGCACGCTCGCGCGCTACACCTACACCCTAGGGCTGGTCGGCCTGGTCGCGCTGGCGATTCCGGCACTGTTGCCGAGCCGGTTCTCCGAGGTCAACGGTGCCAAGATCTGGATCAGGCTGCCCGGCTTCAGTGTGCAGCCCGGCGAGTTCGCCAAGATCCTGCTGATCGTGTTCTTCGCGGGTGTGCTCGTGGCCAAGCGCGACCTGTTCACCGCGGCGGGCAAGCACTTCCTCGGCATGGAGTTCCCGCGCCCACGCGATATGGGCCCGGTGCTGATCGTGTGGGTTGTCTGCATCGGGGTGCTCGTCCTGGAGAAGGACCTCGGCACCTCACTGCTCATCTTCGGCACGGTGCTGGTGATGATCTACATCGCCACCGAACGGGTGGGCTGGCTGATCATCGGCAGCGGGCTGCTGTTGCTCGGGTTCGTCTTCGCCTACCAGCTGTTCGGGCATGTGCGGGTGCGGGTCGACACCTGGCTGCACCCGTTCGACGACTACCACAACACCGGGTATCAGATCTCGCAGTCGCTGTTCGGTTTCGCGACCGGTGGGCTGGCAGGCACCGGCCTCGGCAGTGGGCGGCCCAACCAGGTGCCCTTCGCCAAGACCGACTTCATCGTCACCACGATCGGTGAGGAACTCGGCCTGATCGGGTTCACCGCGGTGCTGATGCTGTTCCTGATCTTCATCGTGCGCGGGCTGCGGACCGCGCTCGCCGTGCGCGACAGCTTCGGCAAGCTGCTCGCGGCCGGCCTGTCGTTCACGATCGCGATCCAGATCTTCGTCGTCGTCGGCGGTGTCACCAAGCTGATCCCGCTGACCGGCCTGACCACGCCCTTCATCTCCTACGGTGGTTCCTCGCTGCTCGCGAACTATGCCCTGCTCGGGCTGTTGATCAAGATCTCCGACGCCGCCCGCGCGCCCGCACCGGCGCGCAAGCGCGGCCCGGCGCCGATCGCCGAGGCGCCGACCGAGATGTTCCGCAGGTCGGAAGGCAGGGCGAGCGAATGAACACTCCGCTACGTCGCGTCGCCGTCGCCGTGATGGTGATGGTGGTCGCGCTCCTGGTGAACGCGACCTACCTGCAGGTGGTCAAGGCCGACGATCTGCGCAGCGATCCGCGCAACTCGCGCGTGCTGCTCGACGAGTACTCTCGCCAGCGCGGCCAGATCTCCGCCGGCGGCACCGTGCTGGCCAATTCGATCGCGACCGACGACCGGTACAAGTACCTGCGTCAGTACCCGAGCACCCCGCCCGCCTACGCCCCGGTCACCGGGTTCTACTCGATGCAGTACGGCAAGACCGGTCTGGAGCTTGCCGAGGACCCGGTGCTTTCGGGCAACGACTCGAGCCTGTTCGGTACCCGCCTCATCGACATGTTCTCCGGGCGTGACCCGCGCGGCGGCAATGTGATCACCACGCTCAACCCGATCATGCAGCAGGTCGCCTACGACCAGATGACCTCGAAGGGCTACACCGGCGCGGTGGTCGCGATCGAGCCGAGCACCGGCAAGATCCTGACGATGGTGTCGACGCCGAGCTACGACCCCAACGAGCTGTCCGGCCACGACGGCGCCGCGGGCCGGGCCGCGTGGGAGCGGCTGAGCACCGACCAGACCCAGCCGATGCTCAATCGCGCCGTCTCCCAGACTTACCCGCCCGGGTCCACGTTCAAGACCATCGTCACCGCAGCCGCGCTGTCGAACGGGGTGGCAGGTCCCGACGACCAGTTCACCGCGGCGCCCAACATCACCCTGCCCGGTACCAGCACCACGCTGGAGAACTACGGCGGCAGCACCTGCGGTGACGGACCGACCGCGAGCCTGTACGACGCGTTCCGGCGCTCGTGCAACACCGCGTTCGTCGAGCTCGGGGTGAAGGTCGGCGCGAGCGCGCTCAAGGACGAGGCGGCGGCCTTCGGCATCGGCCCGCATACCGGCGTCCCGATCCCGGTGGCCGAGTCGACCGTCGGCCCGATCCCTGACGCGGCGGCGCTCGGGCAGTCCAGCATCGGGCAGCGCGATGTCGCGGTGACCCCGCTCGACATCGCCGTCGTCGCGGCGACCATCGCCAACGGCGGTACCAGGATGCAGCCGTACCTGGTCGACCAGACCCAGGCGCCGGATCTGTCCGAGCTGAGCAAGACCACAGCGGTCTCGGTCGGACAAGCGGTCAGCCCCCAGGTAGCGTCGACGCTGACGAATCTGATGGTCGCCTCGGAGGCCAATACCGCGGGCGGTGGCCGGTCGCCGTACCAGATCGCGTCGAAGACCGGAACGGCCGAACACGGCAGCAATCCCCGTAACACCCCGCCGCACGCCTGGTATATGGCCTTCGCGCCCGCGCAGAACCCGAAGATCGCCATCGCGGTGATCGTCGAGAACGGCGGCGACCGGAGTCTGTCCGCCACCGGCGGCTCGGTGGCGGCACCGATCGCCAGGTCGGTGCTGGACGCGGGCCTGGCAGGGGGCTGAACGAAATGAGTGTGCGAGTGACAACACGGGGGCCCCGATGCTGAACAACGGCGCCATGATCGCCGACCGCTATCGCCTGCAACGGCTCATCGCCACCGGCGGTATGGGTCAGGTGTGGGAAGCGATGGACACCCGGCTCGACCGGCGGGTGGCGGTCAAGGTCCTCAAGACCGAGTTCTCCGCCGACCCGACGTTCCGGCAGCGATTCCGGACCGAGGCGCGCACCACCGCGCAGCTCAACCATCCAGGGATCGCCGGTATCTACGACTACGGCGAGACCACCGACCCGCAGGGCGGGGAGACCGCGTACCTGGTGATGGAGCTCGTTCAGGGTGAGCCGCTGAACGCGGTGCTGAACCGGATGGGCAGGCTCTCGGTGCTCCAGGGCCTCGACATGCTCGAGCAGACCGGCCGGGCACTCGAGGTCGCGCACGCCGCGGGTGTGGTGCACCGCGACGTGAAGCCCGGAAACATCCTGGTGACCCCGACCGGCCAGGTGAAGATCACCGACTTCGGCATCGCCAAGGCGGTCGACGCCTCACCGGTGACCAAGACCGGCATGGTGATGGGCACCGCCCAGTACATCGCGCCGGAACAAGCCGTCGGCGAGGACGCCACCGCGGCCAGCGACGTGTACTCGCTCGGTGTGGTCGGTTACGAAGCGCTGGCGGGCGCGCGCCCGTTCACCGGTGACGGCGCCATCACCGTCGCCATGAAGCACGTGCGCGACACCCCGCCGCCGATGCCCGCCGACCTGCCGCCGAACGTGCACGAACTCATCGCCATCACCATGGCGAAGGATCCGGGCCAGCGCTACCGCAGCGGTGGCGAGTTCGCCGACGCCGTCGCCGCGGTACGCGCCGGGCACATGCCGCCGCCGCCCGCCGGTGCCGCACCGCCGATGACCGGCGCCACCAGGGTGCTCCCGCCAGGTCCGACCATGGTGATCCCGGCCGCGGGCGACTACGACGGCGCGACCATGCGCTTCGGCAACCAGACACCCCCGCCGGTCACGCCGGGTGGCGGCTACTCCGGTCCGGCGACCCAGGCCGCCGCGCCCGCGTCGATCCCGAACGAGTCGGGCAACAACAACCAGAAGTGGCTGATCGCGCTCGGCATCGGCGCGCTGCTGCTCGGCGGTGGCGTGCTCTGGCTCCTGTTCGGCGGTGAACCCAACCGCAGCACCGGACCGGTGACGACCACGATCCAGACCACCACCCCGCCGCCACAGCCCACGACGACAACCACCGTCGTCGTTCCACCCCCGGTCGTCCCGACCGAGGAGCCGACGACCCAGCCGCCGCAGCCGACGACGACCACCCCGCCGCCGACAACGACGACCGTGGAACCGACGACGACCACCCCGCCGCCGACCACCACCACGACGACCAAGCCGACGACCACGACCAAGACCACAACGACCACCGACAAACCGGTGGAGGGCACGACGACGGTCAACGGTCGCCCCCGGCTGCCGACGCTCGACCTGCCGTTCCCGGACACCCGCCCCGACCGCACCGTCGACACCACTCCGTCACAAGGACAGCCATGACGACCCCGAAGAATCTCTCCTCGCGGTACGAGCTGGGCGAGATCATCGGTTTCGGTGGCATGTCGGAGGTGCACCGGGCGCGCGACGTGCGCCTCTCGCGTGATGTCGCGATCAAGGTGCTGCGCGCCGACCTGGCTCGCGACCCCACGTTCTACCTGCGCTTCAAGCGCGAGGCGCAGAACGCGGCCGCGCTGAACCACCCCGCCATCGTCGCGGTGTACGACACCGGGGAGGCCACCGTCGACGGCGGCCCACTGCCCTACATCGTGATGGAGTACGTCGACGGCGACACCCTGCGCGACATCGTGCGCGGCAAGGGTCCGCTCGCGCCGCGCAAGGCGATGGAGGTCGTGGCCGACGTGTGCGCCGCGCTCGATTTCAGCCATAAGGCCGGGATCGTGCACCGCGATATGAAGCCGGCCAACATCATGATCAACCGGGCAGGCGCGGTGAAGGTGATGGACTTCGGCATCGCCCGCGCGATCGCCGACAGCTCCAACCCGATGACCCAGACCGCCGCGGTCATCGGCACCGCCCAGTACCTGTCCCCCGAACAGGCCCGCGGCGAGACCGTCGACGCGCGCTCGGACGTGTACTCGGTGGGCTGTGTGCTGTTCGAGATCCTCACCGGCCAGCCGCCGTTCACCGGCGACTCGCCGGTCGCGGTCGCGTACCAGCACGTCAAAGAGGATCCGCCGCTGCCGTCGTCGATCAATCCCGGCGTCCCGCGCGAGCTGGATTCGGTGATCCTCAAGGCGATGGCCAAGAACCCGGCCAACCGCTACCAGACGGCCGCGGAGATGCGCGCCGATCTGATCCGGGTGCTCGGCGGGCAGAAGCCGAGCGCGCCGATGGTGATGAGCGACGAAGACCGCACCACCATCATGGACTACGACGACCCCGCGCCCCGGATGTTCCACGAGCGCGGCGACGACACCTCCGAACAGGACGCGATCGCGCCGCCTGCCGAGGACCGCAACCGGACCGGCCTGATCGCGCTCGGCGTCGCCGCGGCGCTCGCGGTGGCGTTCGGGTTGTTCTGGGTGTTGATCGGGCCGGGCAGCAAGCCCGACCAGGTGGCCGTGCCGGACGTGTCGGGGCAGTCGGCGCAGCAGGCCCAGTCGGCGCTGCAGGCGGCCGGGTTCTATGTGGTCGTGCAGCAGAAGCCGGACGGCAAGGTGGCGCAGGGCAATGTCGTCGCCACCCAGCCGCTCGGCGGGTCACGGATCGACGAGGGCAGCACCGTCACGCTGCAGGTGTCATCCGGCCCGTCGCAGGTGCAGGTGCCGCGACTGTCCGGGCTCACAAGGGCCGAGGCGGAGCAGAAACTGAATTCGATCGGGCTGCAACTCGACCCGAATGTGGAGCGCAAGGCGTCGAGCACCGCCGAGATCGACAAGGTGACCGGCCAGGAGCCGAGCGCGGGCGCGCGCGTCGACATCGACCAGGCCGTCACCATCACCATCGGATCCGGGCCGGAACAGGTGCGGGTGCCGACCGTGGTCGGCCAGGACATCGCCATCGCCCAGCCGAACCTGGTGGACAGCGCCGGTTTCCAGGTGGAGATCCAGGAGATCAAGTCGACAGCGCCGCGTGGGCAGGTCCTGTCGACCAGCCCGGCCGGTGGCACCGACGCCGAGAAGGGTTCGACGATCGTCGTGCAGGTCTCCGCCGGTGACCGGATCCAGATGCCGACGCTGACCGGCCTGACGCCGACCCAGGCGCAGGAGCAGCTGCGTGAGCTCGGCTGGACCGGTCAGCTCAGCCAGACCACGGTGATCACACTGGACGGCGCCGTCGCCGGCAAGATCGTCGGCCAGAGCCCGGCGCCCGGTTCATCGGTCACGATCACGAGCAATGTCGTGCTACAGGTCGGTGCCTCGCCGATTCCGCGTTGAGACCGCGCCTGAGGTCTCGATTGCGTGGAGAACTCACCCGTTGCCTTCGCGTGCGCGCAGAATGAGGCTGCTTCATCCCAACCAGCAATAGCTGAACGAGGAGGTAGTCCAGTGAGCCACCGCCCAGTGACGAAGGCCTTTCAGTGCGCAGACGAGGTGTCGGAGCTATGACAACGGCCAGGGACATCATGAAGCCGGGCGCGCAGTGGATCAGCCGCGGTGACAGCGTGGCGACCGCGGCCACCGCGATGGCCGATCTCGGCGTGGGCTCGCTCGTCGTCGCCGACGACAACGAGCGCATGTGCGGCATCATCACCGATCGCGACATCGTGGTGAAGTGCGTCGCGCTCGGCCTCTCCCCGGAGACAACGACGGCCGCCGAACTGTGTGAGTCGACCCCGCGCTGGGTCGACGCCGACGCCGATGTGGAGGACGTGCTCGACCAGATGGAAGGTCATCGGGTCAAGCGGATGCCGGTGATCGAGAACAAGCGGCTGGTCGGCATGATCAGCGAAGCCGATCTGGCCAGGCATCTCGACGACAATCAGCTCGGCGAGTTCGTGACCGCCATCTACGGGCGGCCCTGAACCTCAGCTCAGATCCAGATGGGTGTTCATCGACATGGCCGCCTCGGCCAGGTCGGTCAGTTCGACGACGCGCACGCCGTGGCGGCGCAGTTTGTCCACACCCTCGCACGCGGCGACGAACAGGCTCGGCTCGCGCCAGGCGATCACGACGGTCGGGATGCCGGCCGCCAGGATGCGGTCGGCACACGGCGGCCGGTTCGCCGTGGCGCGGGTCGAGCACGGTTCGAGCGTGCTGTAGATCGTCGCCCTGGTCAGGCGCGGATCGTCGGGGTCGAGCTTGTTCAGCGCCGATTCCTCGGCGTGTACCTTCTCGTCGGTCTCGCGCGACCAGCCGGTGGCGATCTCCACGCCGTCGGCGACGATCACCGCGCCCACCGAGTAGGCCGTCGGGCTGGGCGGAGAGTTCCTGGCGAGTTCGATCGCCCTGTGCATGAATAGGTGGTCGGTGCTTTCGGCGTTGTCCACGCTCATCGGATTCCCCTGCGGGTCGGGAGTTATCCACAACGATCGCATGATGTGGATTCGATCATGTTCAGGTGTGCAGAAATGTCTTCGACAAACTGTGGAGAGCGATATTTCCCCAGGTCGGCTCGATGATTTCAGCCACAGGTCCGGTTAGTACCCGGACTTGTCCACCGGTCCGACCAGGTACTTCAGCACAGCGACATCCCCAAGTTGTTCCACACCCGCCAACTGCAGCCGCCGCTGTGTACCGCCAGGGAACAGCGCGGGACCGACGAACCTGGGCGCCGCGGGGTCGCCGACCAGGATCGGCGCGATCGCGAGGTGGATCTCGTCGACCAGGTCGGCGGCGAGGAATCCGGTGTGCATCCCGGTTCCGCCCTCCACCATCAGCCGGTGGACACCGCGGGTACCGAGGTCGTCGAGCAGCGCCGGGAACGCCACCCGCGCTCCGAGGGCGATCACCTCGGCCGTGTCGGCGAGCCGCTCGCCGAGCCGGGCCGCGCCCGCGTCGGTGGTGTAGACGAGTTTGTCCCCACCCGTATGCCAGAACCGCAGGCCGGGATCGAGCTCGCCCGAGGCGGTGACGGTCACCTTGACCGGATACTCCGGCCTGCCCGACGCCACCCGCGTCGCCCTGCGCTCGGCGCTGTTCACCAACAGCCGGGGATTGTCGGTGCGCAGGGTGCTGGCACCGACGAGGATCGCGTCGGAGTCGGCCCGTACGCGGTCGACCCGATCGAAATCGGCGCTGTTGGACAGCAGTAGCCGCCGCTCGGAGGTGTCATCGATATAGCCGTCCAGGCTCGCCGCGACCGAGAGCAAGACGTACGGCCGGGCCTTGGCGTCGGACCGAGGTCCCTCGCTGCGCCGTTGCGTGGTTCGCTCCTTCACTCCGCGTCCGGATATCGGACGGCTACGAGATGGCCAGTGCCGCGACTTCGGCTTCCAGCGCCGACACCAGCGCCTCGGCGGGCCGCTCGCCGCAGACCTCGAGCCAGTTGGCCAGCATCCGGTGCCCGCCCTGGGTGCGCACCGACTCCGGGTGGAACTGCACGCCGTGGATCGGCAGGCTGCGATGCCGCATGGCCATCACGATGCCGCTCTCGGTGTGGCCGACCACCTCCAGGTCCTCGGGCATGGTCTCCGGCAGCACGGTCAGCGAGTGGTAGCGGGTGGCGGTGAAGGGGTCGGGCAGGCCGGCCAGGACGCCTGAGCCCAGGTGGTAGACCTGGCTGGTCTTGCCGTGCAGCAGCTCGGGGGCGCGGTCCACCGTGCCCCCGAACGCCTCACCGATGGCCTGGTGTCCCAGACATACTCCGAGCAGTGGCATGCGGTACTTCGCGGCCGCGTACACCAGCGGGATACTCGCGCCGGCCCGGTCGGGGCTGCCGGGGCCGGGGCTCACCAGCACGCCGTCGAAGCTGCCGCCCTCGTCGCCGCGGGTGAGCAGGGTGTCCAGGTCGTCGAGGCGCGGGTCGTCGTTGCGCCAGACCACGGCCTCGGTCCCGAGCTGGCCGAGGTATTGCACCAGGTTGAACACGAAGCTGTCGTAGTTGTCGACGACCAATACACGCATGCGTCGAGAGTACGTGGCGACCGTGTAGGTCGTCGCATCCATTACCTGGTGGGATAGCCTAGGAGTTACCTGTATTTCCGAATTCGAGGACGTCATGCCCAAGTCCAAGGTCCGTAAGAAGGCCGACTACACCCCGAGCCCAGCCAGCCGCACTCCGGTGAAGGTGAAGGCGGGCCCGTCGCCGGTCTGGTACGTCGCGATCATGCTTGGCTTCATGCTGGCAGGCCTCCTGTGGCTGCTGGTGTACTACCTGGCTGCCGAGCAGATCAGCTGGATGAACGATCTCAACGCCTGGAACTTCCTGATCGGGTTCGGCCTGATGGTCATCGGCCTGATCATGACCATGCGATGGCGCTGACCGGCCGCGTCGCACCGGATTACACCGGTGTTATTCATGCACACCTGTGGATGAATCTGTGGACAACTCGAGGAGAAACGGGGGATCGAGCCGCGTGAATGCTGTGGACTCCCCCGGCGGCACCTCGTGGACAACGCCGACAGCCGGGTTGATCGCCGTGTCCGGCGGCGGGTTGATCCTGGTCGTCGCGGCGATCCTGGCCAACGACGGCCCCAGTCGGCTGCTGGTCGGGCTCGCCGCGGTCGCCGTGCTGGCGATGGCGGTGCTCGCGTTCCGGCAGCGGCCCCGGCTCACCATGATCGGCGGCGCCGCGCCGCGGCTGATCGTCGGCACGCTCACCGGGCCGAAGGAGTATCCGCTCGACCGGATCGACCGGATCCGGATGGTCTCCTACCGCCGCATCGGCCGGAAGTCGTCCATGCTCGAGATCGACGTCCGCCATGAGGACTCGGAACGGCTGCTGATCTTCGGCCGCTGGGACCTCGGCACCAATCCCCACGATGTGTACGACGCGCTCGTCGTCAACGGCTTCGCCTCGGTGGCCGACTGATCGGCAACGTTTCACGTGAAGCAATGAACTCCCCGTCGCGCGAACGCGGCGGGGAGTTCTGCTGTGCGTGTTGTTATCGGTCGAGGGTGATCGAGGAGATCACCACCGGCTCGGTCGGCCGGTCGTTGCGGTCGGTCGGCACCGCGGCGATGGCGTCGACGACCTTGCGCGAATCCGGATCGACCACCTCGCCGAAGATCGTGTGCTTGCGATTCAGATGGGGCTGCGCGGAGACGGTGATGAAGAACTGCGAACCATTCGTGGCAGGCCCCCCATTGGCCATTGCCAGCAGATAGCCGCGGTCGAAGCGCAATTCGGGATGGAACTCGTCGCCGAATTCGAAGCCGGGACCGCCGCGACCGGTGCCGGTCGGATCGCCGCCCTGGATCATGAACCCCGCCATCACCCGGTGGAAGACGGCGCCGTCGTAGAACGGCCCTGACTCGGAACCACCGGCGTTGGTGGTGGTGTAGGCCGCGCTGCCGTCGGCGAGCCCGACGAAGTTGCGGACAGTCTTCGGGGCATGGTTGCCGAAGAGCGCGATCTTGATGTCACCGTGGTTGGTGTGCAGAGTGGCCACGGCGGTCTGGTGGGGTGAGGTCACGCAGATAGTTATGCCACAGTGGTCGCATGAAGCTTCGTAACCCGCTCATCGCGTCCGCCGCCGTGGTCGGGGCAGGTGCCCTGGCCTGGCTCGCCCGCAGCAAGCGTCCACAACTCCCCGAGCCCGCCCCCGAACCGCCCCGCCTCGGCTACTCCCGCAACGGTGCCGCGCCGGCCCCCGGAACGGAGACCGGCGCGCCATGAAACCGCCGTCAGCGGCTCACCGACTTCTTGTACTGCGCCTGAGCCAGCGGCACGAACACCACCAGGATCACCACGATCCACAGCAGTGAGGTGAGGACCGGGTGCTGCATCGGCCACGCCTGCGAGGTAGGCGCCAGCTCGCTGGTATTGCCGAAGAGCTCCCGGACCGCCTGGGTGAGCGCCGACATCGGATTCCACTCGGCGAAGATCCGCAACGGTGTCGGCAGATCCTCGATCGGGACGAACGCGTTCGACAGGAACGTCAGCGGGAAGATCACCATGAAGCTGGCGTTGTTGAACACCTCCGGCGCCCGGACCAGCAGGCCCACAACGGCCATCATCCACGACAGCGCGTAGGCGAACAGCAGCATCAGAATGTAGGCGAGTACCGCGTCGAGGAACGAGCCCCGAATGCGCCAGCCGACCACGAGACCGGTCAGCGACATGACGACCAGGCTGACGATATTGATCACCACGTCGCTGATCGTGCGGCCGACCAGCACTGCCGACGGCGCCATCGGCAGTGATCGGAAGCGGTCGATGATGCCCTTCTGCATGTCCTCGGCCATGCCCGCGCCGGTGAAGGTGGCACCGAACACCACGGTCTGCACGAAGATGCCCGCGATCAGGAACTCCCGGTAGCCGCCTTCCATCCCGGGCACCTTGATCGCCGAGCCGAACACGTAGGCGAACAGCAGCACGAACATGATCGGTGACATCGTGGTGAAGATCAGGACGTCGGGCACGCGCTTGATCTTGATGACATTGCGCTTGGCGATGGTCACGCTGTCGCTGAGGACCATCGACAGCCGTTCGCCGAGGCCGGGAACCTGCGTATCCGCCTTGTCGAGGGTGAGGCTCATCGGTTCTGTCCTTCCGCGCCGACCTTCTCGCCGTCACCGTTGACGAGTTCCTCTGCCTCGTGCCCGGTGAGGGTGAGGAATACGTCGTCGAGCGAGGGTCTGCGCAGGCCGACGTCGTTGATCTGGACCTTGTGCTCGGTGAGTCTGCCGATCGCGGCGACCAGATCCTGGGAGCCGTCGGCGACCGGGACCACGATCCGGCGCAGACCGGGTTCGATATGGATCTCGCCGTCGGCGAGCGGGCTGAGCACCTGCTGCGCCGGGGCGAGCTGGTCGGGGCTGGCGACGGTGAGCTCGATGCGGTCGCCGCCGACGAGGGCCTTGAGCTCGTCGGCGGTGCCGCGCGCGATGACTTTGCCGTGGTCGATCACCGCGATGGCGTCGGCGAGCCGGTCGGCCTCGTCCATGTACTGGGTGGTGAGCAGCAGGGTGGTGCCGCCGGCGACAAGTTCTTCGATGACGTCCCACAGGTCGAGGCGGGCGCGCGGGTCGAGACCGGTGGTCGGCTCGTCGAGGAACAGCACCGGCGGGTTGGCGACCAGCGCGCCGGCGAGGTCGAGGCGCCTGCGCATGCCGCCGGAGTATCCGCGCACGGGCCGGTCGGCCGCGTCGGTGAGCCGGAAGCGGTCGAGCAGTTCGCGCGCGCGTTCCTTGCTGCGCTGCACGCCGAGGTGATAGAGCCTGCCGACCATTTCCAGGTTCTCGAAGCCGGTGAGGTACTCGTCGACGGCGGAGTACTGCCCGGACGCGCCGATGTGGGAGCGCAGGGCCTGCGGGTTGTTCAGTACGTCGATTCCGGCGACCGTGGCACGGCCGGAGTCAGGAACGAGCAGGGTGGTGAGTACGCGAACGGTCGTGGTCTTTCCCGCGCCATTGGGGCCGAGAAGTGCGGTAACAGTACCTTCGGGCACACTCAGATCGAGCCCGTCGAGGGCGGTGAGCTGCCCATACCGTTTGACCAGTCCCTCGGCGACGATTGCGTCGGGCATGATTCTCCTGATGTCGTTGGTCAACGCTGCTGCCCCAGTATTGCCCCACCCACCGACAAGTCGCATCCCATTTGCTGGGCATCCAAAACCCTATGTACGGATTTGTTCGACATGCCGAGATCCAGCGACACGCGACGAATCGGACCGATTTTTTGGCACCCCCGTGACGCAAGCCCCTGATCTCCGGGGCACGCCTGCCGAGCGCGATGCCAGCACACGTTCATTGTTACTTCCGGGTAAAAGCTTGTGTACCAGCGCCTTTCGAATTGCGTCAGCAGATCGTCAGGTACCGCGCCGAGAACCCGGACCGTCGCGACGGCGGCCGACGACCCCGTTCCCAGCCGTCCCGGCCGAAAAATCTTGGAAACTCTCGCTGTGCGCTTACACGAATTCCGCTGACATCGCGTAGGATCGTTCACGTCGGCCCCTCCCCCCCGGGCCGACCCTACGCGGGCCTCGGCTAACTCCCCCCCTTCGCCGAGGCCCGCTCCCCATTTTCCGGGCCGGGTCGATCGCGCATCACAGTCCAGCCACGTTCCCGCGATCGCCCGGCAACCAGGACTATCGTCGGCCCATGGTGCCCGGCAGGGTCATGATCACGGCGCTGGTCGTGTCGATGGCTGTCGTGGTCGGTTGTGGTTCCGCCGACGACGCGCCCACGCCCACGCCGGCGCCGACCACCGTCCAGCTCCCACCGAACCAGGTCGCCGGCGTCCCGCTGCCCGACGACGCGGTCGACCGGGCCGTGGCGAAGCTGGACGAGCTGGCCGCCGCCCTGATGGAAAGCAGCCGGATCCCCGGGATGGCCGTCGCGGTCGTGCACGGCGGTGAAACCGTGTACGCCAAGGGCTTCGGCGTGCGCGCGGCGGGCACGCAGGAGGCGGTCGACGCCGACACCGTCTTCCAGCTGGCCTCGGTGTCCAAATCACTCGCCGCGACAGTGGTCGCCCACCAGGTCGGCACCGGCGCGATCGAGTGGACGACGCCGATGGTCTCGCTGCTGCCCTCGTTCGCGCTCGCCGATCCGGCCACCACCGCCGAACTCACCGTCGGCGATCTGTTCGCGCACCGCAGCGGCCTGCCCGACCACGCGGGCGACCGGCTCGAGGACATCGGCTTCGATCGCGCGGCGATCCTCGACAAGCTCCGCCTGGAACCGCTGGATCCGTTCCGGATCAGCTACCACTACACCAACTTCGGCCTCACCGCGGCCGCGGAGGCGGTCGCCACCGCGGCAGGTACGTCGTGGGAGCAGCTCAGCGACGATGTCCTCTACGGCCCGCTCGACATGTCGTCGACCAGTTCCCGCTTCGACGACTTCCAGGCCCGCCCGAACCGGGCCGTCGGCCACATGCGGGTGGACGGTGCCTGGGTGGCCGAGGCGGTCCGCGATCCCGACGCCCAATCACCGGCGGGCGGCGCCAGCTCCTCGGTCAACGACATGGCTCGCTGGCTGGCCGCGCTGCTCGGTACGGGCACCGCCGACGGCACCACCATCGCGCCCGCACAGGCCCTGCTGCCCGCGATCACCCCGCAGGTGATCTCCGCCCCGGCCAGGGCACCGCAGGCACGGGCGGGCTACTACGGCTTCGGCTTCAACGCCTCCACCACACCGGCGGGCCGGACCGACTACAGCCACTCCGGCGCGTTCGCACTCGGCGCCGCGACGAACTTCGTGGTGATTCCATCGGCCGACGTGGCGATCGTCGCGCTCACCAACGCGGCCCCGATCGGCATACCGGAGACACTCACTGCCGAGTTCGCCGACCTGGTGCAGTTCGGCGAGATCCGCGAGGACTGGCGCGCGCTCTACGAGCAGGTGATCGCCCCCCTCAACGATCCGGTCGGCGACCTGGCAGGCAAACCCGCACCGACGAATCCCGCCCCGGCCCAGCCACTGTCGACCTATCCGGGCAGCTACGCCAACGAGTACTGGGGTCCGGCGGTGATCAGCGAGGACGGCGGCGAGCTGGTCCTCACCATCGGCCCCGCGCAACAGCGCTACCCGCTGCGGCACTGGGACGGCGACACCTTCGCCTTCGAACCGAGCGGCGAGAACGCCCCACCGGGCAGCGTCTCCTCGGCCCGCTTCACCGACGACGGGCTGGTGCTCGACTACTTCGATGAGAACGGCCTTGGCACCTTCACCCGTTGACCGTGCGCCACGCGGTCGCCAGCCGCAGCGCTCTGACCTTGCCCGCCACCTCGAGCAGCGGCTCGTCCCTGGCCCAGCGCCGCGCGACCGCGGGGTCGGCGCGGTCCCACAGCGGCGCGAGTTCGGCGCGCAGGGCGGTCAGCCGGTCGAACACCGCACCGAGCGCGATGTGGGTGCCCGCCGCGCCGGGGTCCTCGGTACCCACCCCACGCACCGCCGCGAACAGGCCGAGCAGCTGTGCTACGGCCCCGGCGGGCCATTGCGACTGCCTGGCCACCCGCACCAGATAACCGAGCACAGCGGCCACCACGTGCACGTCTTCCACCGTGCGGAACGGTTTCAGGTAGTCGGCGTAGCCGTCGCCGGGCAGCAACTCGCCCCGCACGCCCTCGAAAGTGACGGTGGCGTGCGGGATCTCGGGAGCGAACGGCAGCTCCGGCAACGGCGTGACGACGGTGCCCGCGCCCGCGGGAACCAGTACGGCCCGTAGTCGCGCCCGCCCGTCGGGCCAGGTCCCCGCCCTGGCGATCACCAGAAACCGGGTGGCGAGTTCCCCGAGTGTCGCGAACGACTTCGTCCCGGTGACCACGCCGTCCTCGGTCACGGTGGTGGTGAGCTGGGCGGGCTTGGCTCCGCCCGCCTCGGTGGCGCACATGGAGGTCAGGTCGTCCTCGGCCAGCGCGGGGACCAGCGCGTGCAGCGCCTCCTGATAGCCACCGAGGAACGCCGTCCCCGTTGTGCCGCTGTCGAATCCGGCGACCGCGGCCCGATCCACCGAATTCGCGAAGCAGGCCGCACGGGCGCGCTGCCTGGCCGCCATGGTGGCGAGGTCGAGCGACCCGTACTCGGCGGGAGTCGCGGTGAGAAGGAAGTCGAAAGCACTCACAGCAGTGCAGCCTAAGGGAATCCGGCCCGCCCGATTGTCGCGCGCTGATAACGGCGGCGGCCGCGACGGCGATCACACCTGGACATGTCTTCGACTTCACCTGAGGGGGAATCACTTTGACCACACCGCAGTACCCGCAACAGCCCTACGGCCAGCAGCCCGGATACCCGCCGCAGCCGCCCAAGAAGAAGTCGAACACCATCTGGATCGTGCTCGGTGTGCTCGGCCTGGTCTTCCTGTGCGGCATCGGCGGCTGCGTCGCCATTCTGGGCAAAGCGGGTGAGGAGGTGAGCAAGTCCATCGACGCCGCCGCCAGCTCGATCAACTCGGCCGCGCCGACCGCGCCCGCCGCACCGGAGTCACCCGGCGCGCAGGTCCCGCCGCTGACCCCTGGCACCTCCACCGGCGAGGGCAAGAACATCGTCTACGAGATCATCTCCGACGACACCGAGCTGTCCTCGGTGACCTACTTCGACGGGAACTCCGAACTGCAGCAGGAGGCCGGCGCCACCGCTCCGTGGACGAAGTCGGTCACCAACACCTCGACCATCGCGATGATCGGGCTCGGCGCCCAGACCAACGGAACGTCGGTGACCTGCCGGATCACCGTGGACGGCAAGGTCGAAGACGAGCAGACCGCGACCGGCAAGTACGCCGTCGTCAACTGCACCGCCGCGGTGTTCTAACCCGCGGAAACGACCGCGCCCCCGCCGGTTCCTGATGTCAGGAACCGGCGGGGGCGCGGTCATTCACGGATGAAGTGTGGAGCCTAGGGGAATCGAACCCCTAACCCCTGCCTTGCAAAGGCAGTGCTCTGCCAATTGAGCTAAGGCCCCTTACCGGTGGTGAACCAGTTGGCAAGACCCGAATCAGCGGGTGGTGACCTCGTGCCAGAGGTCAGCATCGTCGCGCTTGCGGAATTTGGTGATACCGATGAGAACCGCGATCACAATGCCGACCGTGAGGACAATCTTCATGATTCCCACCCTACTGTGATGTTCGGGAGTGGGCCTAGGAGGACTTGAACCTCCGACCTCTTCGTTATCAGCGAAGCGCTCTAACCGCCTGAGCTATAGGCCCGTACTCGTTTCGGCCCTGCCGGAGCAGTGAACCGCAACGAGGAACGAGGTTACCCTACCTCATCGCAGATAACCAAAACGGCCGGTCAGAGCCATTTTCATGGTCTGACCGGCCGCAGGGAGAGACCCGGTTTCTAGTCGGGGTCGGCCAGGGTCACCTGGATGCCGCCGACCAGATCGCAGCACTGGTTGTAGATGAACACACCCACCGTCGCCAGCGCGGTGAACAGCACCACGTTGATCAGCCCGATGACGCCCGCGTAGCCGAACACCGTGCCCGCGTCGATCAGGCTCGACGAGCTGCCGTCCTGGTTCAGCATCTCGCCGAGCGAGTTGTCCAGGTTGTCCCACACGCCCATGCCGGCCAGCACGATGTAGAGCAGGCCGACCGCCACCATCCACACGAAGAACAGCGCGACACTGATCACCAGGGTGATCTTCAGCGTCGACCACGGATCGATCCGGCGGATCTGCACCGTCGCGCGTAGCGGTTCCCCCGAGGCGGCGGCCGCGATGGCCACCGGCGCGGCGGGCGAGACCGAGCCCGCGGCCGCGGCCCTTGCGCTCGGGCCGGGCTGCGGCGGAATCTGGGCCATCGGCAGACCGGGTGGCGCCGGCGGCGCGTCCGGCGTGGGATGACGCACCTCGGACAGGTCCGGCATGTCCTTGACCAGCTCGGGCCTGGCGATGCTCCTGGTCGGGCCGTCGATACCGACGGACTTCACCATCGCCGCTTCCTTGCGGGCCGCCTTGGCCGCCAGATCGGCGGTGGTGCGGGCATTGGAGGCGCCACTGCCCTTCAGCCCGCCACCCGCCGACGCGGCCGCGGGACGCCCCTGACTAGGCGCCTCACCGGGCCGGTACAGGTTCGACTGCGGTTCACGCTGCGGCAGCTGCGCCCACCCGTCCTGGTAAGGCGACTTGCCCTTGCCGTTGCCCGCCGGTGGGCCACCGGCCTGCTGGGGGGCGGCCGGCGCGGGTTCGGTTCCCATCCGCACGGTCGACTGGTCGAACGATTCACCCCCGCCTGTGCCGGATTCCGGCGCGGCGGCGCCCTCGGCCGCGCCCTCGCGCTGGATCGGGCGCGGCTGGATCGGAGACGAGGCAATCCGCTCGGTGACGCCGTTGGTCTGGTTCCGATCGTCGTTCGACTGATTCGGTGTGGTCAATGGAATCCTCAGATCCGTTCGTTGCCGCCGCTGGTTGGGTTACTGCTCCGAAGCCGCGTCGCCGGTGAGCTGATCGGGATCGGGCTCGTCGGCGTTGCGCGCGATCGCTAGCAAGGTATCGCCATCCGCGAGGTTCATCAATCGCACACCCTTGGTCTGCCGTCCAGCTTTTCGGACTTGTTTGGCCGCGGTGCGGATGACACCACCACTGGAAGTGATCGCATACAACTCGTCCTCGTCGTCGACGATGAGCGCACCGACCAGGCTGCCACGCTTCGGGTCGTACTGAATTGTCAATACGCCTTTTCCGCCACGGCCCTGTGCGGTGTACTCCTCGATCGCCGTGCGCTTGGCATACCCACCCGAGGTGGCAACCAAAAGGTAGGTGTCCGATCTGACCACATTGAGCGAGAGCAGCTCGTCGTCGGTGTTGAACCGCATGCCCTGCACACCGGAGGTCGCCCGGCCCATCGGCCGCAGCGCCTCGTCGGTCGCGGAGAACCGGATCGACTGGCCGTGCGCCGACACCAGCAGCAGATCGTCGTCGGAGGAACACAGGACGGCGCCGACCAATTCGTCGTCGTCACGCAGGTTCACCGCGACGATGCCGCCCGACCGGTTGGAGTCGAAATCGGTGAGCTTGGACTTCTTCACCAGGCCCGCGCGGGTGGCCAGCACCAGGTACGGCGCGTCCTCGTAGGTCTTGAGCTGGATGATCTGGGCGATCTTCTCGTCCGGCTGGAACGCGAGCAGGTTGGCCACGTGCTGACCGCGCGCGGTTCGGTTGGCCTCGGGCAGCTCGTAGGCCTTGGCCCGGTACACCCGGCCCTTGTTGGTGAAGAAGAGCAGCCAGTCGTGGGTGGACGAGACGAAGAAGTGCTTGACGATGTCGTCCTGCTTGAGGCCCGCGCCCTGCACGCCCTTGCCGCCGCGCTTCTGCGAACGGTAGAGATCGGTCTTGGTGCGCTTGGCGTAGCCGGTCTCGGTGATCGTGACCACCACGTCCTCGCGGGCGATCAGATCCTCGTCGGCCACATCACCGTCGTTGGCGACGATCCTGGTCCTGCGGTCGTCGCCGTACTTCTCGACGATCTCGGCCAGCTCGTCGCGCACGATGGCGCGCTGACGCTCCGGCTTGGCCAGGATGTCCTTGTAGTCGGCGATCTCGAGCTCGATCTTGGCCAGATCGTCGACGATCTTCTGCCGCTCCAGGGCCGAGAGGCGGCGCAGCTGCATGTCCAGGATCGCGGTCGACTGGATCTCGTCGATGTCGAGCAGCTGCATCAGGCCGGTGCGCGCGGTGTCGGTGTTGGCCGAGCGGCGGATCAGCGCGATGACCTCGTCGAGCATGTCCAGTGCCTTGACCAGGCCGCGCAGGATATGGGCCCGCTCCTCGGCCTTGCGCAGCAGGTAGCGGGTGCGCCGGACGATGACTTCCAACTGATGGTCGACGTAGAGCCGGATCATCTGATCCAGGCGCAGCGTGCGCGGCACACCGTCGACGATCGAGAGCATGTTGGCGCCGAAGCTGGTCTGCAGCTGGGTGTGCTTGTACAGGTTGTTCAGCACGACCTTGGCGACCGCGTCGCGCTTGACCGTCACCACGATGCGCATGCCGACCCGGTCGGAGGACTCGTCGTGGATATCGGAGATACCCGCGATCTTGCCGTCCTTGACCTGCTCGGCGATCGAGTTGATGAAGTTGTCGGTATTGACCTGGTACGGCAGCTCGGTGATGACGATCTGGGTCTGCCCGCGGCTGCCCTCTTCGATCTCCACCACACCACGCATGCGGATCGAGCCGCGACCGGTGGTGTAGGCGTCGTGGATGCCCTGACTGCCGACGATCAGGCCGGAGGTCGGGAAGTCGGGCCCCTTCACCCGCTCCATGCACGCGGCGAGGGTGGCTTCCTCGTCGGCGTCGTAGTTGTCCAGCGCCCAGTAGATGGCCTCGGCCAGCTCGCCCAAGTTGTGCGGCGGGATGTTGGTGGCCATGCCGACGGCGATGCCGTTGCTGCCGTTCATCAGCAGGGCGGGCACGCGCGCGGGCAGCACGGTCGGCTCCTGCGAGCGACCGTCGTAGTTGGGCACGAAATCGACGGTCTCGCTGTCGATATCGCGCAGCATCTCCATCGCCAGCGGCGTGAGGCGGCACTCGGTGTATCGCATGGCGGCCGCGCCGTCGTTGCCGCGCGAACCGAAGTTGCCCTGGCCGTCGACCAGCGGATAGCGCAGCGACCACGGCTGCGCCATACGCACGAGGGTGTCGTAGATCGAGGAGTCGCCGTGCGGGTGGTAGTTACCCATGGTCTCGGCGACCGGACGGGCCGACTTCACGTAACCGCGGTCGGGACGGTAGCCGTTGTCGTACATCGCGTAGAGCACGCGCCGATGCACCGGCTTGAGCCCGTCGCGTACATCGGGCAGCGCGCGACCCACGATCACGCTCATCGCGTAATCGATGTAGCTGCTCTGCATCTCGTTCTGGATGTCGACCGGTTCGATCCGGTCGCCCGCACCGCCCGACGGCGGCAGCGTGGTCTCGGTCATCAAATCTCCTTCGAGGGCGTGACATGCGTTCTCGGGCGCGCTCGCACAGCGCAGCGCCGGTTACACGTCGAGGAAGCGAACGTCCTTGGCATTGCGGGTGATGAAGCTGCGACGTGCCTCCACGTCCTCGCCCATGAGCACGGAGAACAGCTCGTCGGCCGCGGCGGCGTCGTCGAGTGTCACCTGACGAAGCACCCGGACCGCGGGATCCATCGTGGTCTCCCACAGCTCCTTGGCGTTCATTTCGCCGAGGCCCTTGTAGCGCTGGACGCCGTCGTCCTTGTTGATCTTCTTGCCGGCGGCGAGACCGGCCTCGAGCAGGGCGTCGCGCTCACGGTCGGAGTAGGCGAACTCCGGATCGGCCCGCATCCACTTGAGCTTGTACAGCGGCGGCTGGGCGAGGAACACGTGACCGTGCTCGACCAGCGGGCGCATGAACCGGAACAGCAGGGTGAGCAGCAACGTCGCGATGTGCTGACCGTCGACGTCGGCGTCGGCCATCAGGATGATCTTGTGGTAGCGCAGCTTCGCGATATCGAACTCGTCGTGGATGCCGGTGCCGAACGCGGTGATGATCGACTGGACCTCGTTGTTCTTGAGGACGCGGTCGATGCGGGCCTTCTCGACATTGATGATCTTGCCGCGCAGCGGCAGGATCGCCTGGTACATCGAGTCGCGGCCGGACTTGGCCGAGCCGCCTGCGGAGTCGCCCTCGACGATGTAGATCTCGCACTTGCCCGGATCCTTGGACCGGCAGTCGGCCAGCTTGCCCGGCAGTCCACCCAGGTCGGTGGCCGACTTGCGGCGCACCAGCTCACGCGCCTTGCGGGCGGCCACACGGGCCTGCGCCGAGGACACCGCCTTCTGCACGATGGTCTTCGCGTCGGCCGGGTTGGCCTCGAACCAGTGCGTCAGGTGCTCGTTGCAGGCACGCTGCACGAACGACTTGACCTCGGTATTGCCCAGCTTGGTCTTGGTCTGGCCCTCGAACTGCGGCTCGCCGACCTTGACGCTCACGATGGCGGCCAGGCCCTCGCGGATGTCGTCACCGGTGAGGTTGCCGTCCTTCTCCTTGAGGAGCTTCTTCTCCTTGGCGTACTTGTTTACCACCGTGGTCAGCGCCGCGCGGAAGCCCTCTTCGTGCGTGCCGCCCTCATGGGTGTTGATGGTGTTGGCGAAGGTGTGGACCGACTCGGAGTAGCCGGAGTTCCACTGCATCGCGACCTCGAGCTCGTGGCCGGTGCCCTTGCCGGTGAAGCCGACCACCGAGTTGTGGATGGCCTGCTTGGTGCGGTTGATGTGGCGGACGAAGTCGACCAGGCCGCCCGGGTAGTGGTAGGTGCGGGTCTTGACCTTGGGCTCGACCGGCGCCGCGACACCTTCCTCGACGTGCTTGGGGGCCTCCGCGGTCTCGCTCACCACCTCGTCGATGACGTCGTTCTCGGAGACCCGCTCGTCGGTCAGGGTGATGGTTAGGCCCTTGTTCAGGAACGCCATCTCCTGCAGGCGGCGCGAGACCGTCTCGAAGTTGTAGGTGGTGGTCTCGAAGATCTCGGGATCGGCCCAGAACCGGATGGTGGTACCGGTGCGCTTGGTGGGCTCGCCCTGGATCAGCTTGCCCGGCTTGGCGTCTTTGTAGATCTGCGTCCAGTGGTAGCCGTCGTTGTCGATCTCGGCTTCCAGCTTGCTCGACAGCGCGTTCACCACTGAGATACCGACACCGTGCAGACCGCCGGAGACCGCGTAGGAGTCCGAGTCGAACTTGCCACCCGCGTGCAGCTGCGTCATGACGACCTCGACGGTGGGGATCCCCTGCGCGTGCATACCGGTGGGGATACCGCGGCCGTCGTCGACGACCTCCACACCACCGTCCGCGAGCAGCGTCACGTCGACTCGGGTGGCGTAGCCTGCCATCGCCTCGTCGACCGAGTTGTCCACAACCTCCCAGATGAGGTGGTGCAGACCGCGTTCACCGGTGGAACCGATGTACATGCCGGGGCGCTTGCGCACCGCTTCGAGGCCTTCGAGGACCGTGATGGAGGAGGCACCGTAGCCATTGCCCGATGCGTTGGAGTCGTTGGCAGCCACTTCTCGGTAGCTCTCCTTACTTGCTGATCCCTGGCACAACGGTCGGGCAGCACGCGGACTGCACAGCACGCGTCGAGGGTTCGCCGCTGGTTACGTCACCATCCTACTGGTAAGCCCAACTTACAGTGCACCTACGACACCCCTGACGCCGCCGTGAATGCGAGAAATCGAACTATGGCGATAAGCGTCGGCCTCGCGGCGATTTCCGCCCGGCAGAACTCGCGTGAGGCTCGCGTTCGAAGGTTCCACGTGAAACGGCGCCGATGCGAGGTGGGGTCGGCGCCGAGTTATCCACAGGCTCTGTCCACATGTCCACAATCATGGGTGGTGAGACCGGCGCCCTCGCAACACAACTCACGCTGGTCACCGCCCGGCTATCCGTAGGTATCGCGCGGGCCTCTGCCCTTGATGTGGCGCTCGCCCTTGCGCCAACTCGGCGCGGCGGGCCCGGTGATCCGCAGCTGGGTGACCACGCCCTGACCCACGGCGGCATTGATCTTGGCCAGCAGCTGGCCCTGCAGCATGCGCAACTGCGTCGCCCAGGCGGTGGACTCGGCGGCGATCTTGAGTACGCCGTTCTCCAGCGTTACCGGGGTGGCGTGCGCGGCGATGTCCTCGCCGACCACACTGGCCCAGCGACCGAACACCGTGCCCTCGGCCACCTTGCCCGACCAGCCACGACTCTTCGCGATCGAGCCCGCCAGCGCCGAGAGCAGCTGCGGATCGCGGGCATCGGGACCGGCGCCGGACCAGCCGCTGCGCCTGCGCCCGCCCGCCCGCAGCTTGCGCACCGGGGACGCCCTGCCCTGGCCGACCGACTTCCCGCTGGCCTTGGCCGCGGCGCGCGCTTCCTCCAGCGCGCGACGGGCCAGATCGATGCCGCGCAGTTCCGGTTCCGGCTCGTCGGTCACGCTTACCGCCCTTCCGGTGTCGATGCTGGCCGAGTGCGGACCGAGTCTACGCCGGGATACCGACCACCCCCGTGCCCGTCGACCGGCATATCTCCAGCATGCCGACAGTTATCCACAACGACTGTGGATAACTGTCGTCAGCTGTGCATATCTTCGGGCTGCGGGACGGGATCGGCGCCAATGTGTGAAGTCCGCTGGTCGGCTTCCCCGGTGGTCTGCACCCGCAGTGGCTCTGCGGCCAGTGCGGCAGGTACGTCCTCGGGCACCGCCGCGGTGATCAACACCTGCTCCGCACCCGCCGCCACCTCGGCCAGCGCGGTCCGCCTGCGCCGGTCGAGCTCGGCGAACACATCGTCGAGCAACAGCACCGGCTCGGTCCCACCGCTGCGCAGCAGCTCGAACGAGGCCAGCCGCAGCGCGAGGGCGAACGACCAGGATTCGCCGTGACTGGCGAAACCCTTGGCCGGGGCACTGCCGAGCAGCAGTTCGAGGTCGTCACGGTGTGGGCCGACCAGGCACACACCGCGGTCCAACTCCCTCGTCCGCGCTGTGGACAACTCACGCAACATGATCTCGCGCAGGTACTCCACATCGTCGGCCGCGGGTTCCCTCGCCGGGTCGAGCAGTTCGGGCGGCAGATACCCGGACCGGTAACCGATTGCCGCGGGACGTGACTCGGGCGCGATCGACTGATAGGCCTGTGCCAAGTACGGATACAGGTCGTTGACCAGGCGTAATCGTTGCGCCAGCAGGACCGACGCGTGCTCGGCGAGGTGCCCGTCCCACACGTCGAGGGTGCTCAGATCGGTGCGCGAACGCACCTGGCGCCCCGCGGTTTTCAACAGGGCCGACCGCTGCCGCAGTACCTTGTCGTAGTCGGCGCGCACCCCGGCCAACCTGGGGAGCCGGGCTGTGCACAACTCGTCGAGGAACCGTCTGCGCTCCCCCGGATCACCACGCACCAGCGCCAGATCCTCCGGCGCGAACAGCACGGTCTGCAGAATGCCGAGGATTTCGCGTGAGCGCCGCACCGGCGACCGGTTGATCTGCGCCCGATTGGCGCTGCCCTGTTTGAGCTCGACATCGACGCGCAGCTCCCGGCCCTGATTGACCACGGTCGCGCCGATCCTGGCCTGCGTGGTGCCGAGCCGGATCAACGGCGCGTCGGCCGCGACCCGGTGCGAACCGAGCGTCGCCAGATAGCCGACCGCCTCGATCAGGTTGGTCTTGCCGTTGCCGTTCGCTCCCAACAGCACCGTGCGGCCTGGGGACAATTCGAGCTCGGCGTGCTCCCACGACCGGAAATCACGGACCGACAGCGCACGAATGAACATGCCGGGTTGCGCCGGGCCGGCTCAGCCGGGCAGCCGGACCGGCATCAGCAGGTAGATGTACTGGCTCTCCAGCGCGGCGAACGCACCGGACTCCAGCACCTTGGGCTCCTCGTCGGAGGCGGGCAGCAGCACGGCGGGACGGCTCGGCGTGGTGAAGCCGAAGGTAACCCGATCAGCGTGCAGCGCGGAAAGCCCCTCGGTGAGGTAGCCGGGGTTGAACGCGATGGTCAGCGGCTCGCCGCGGAAGTCGGCCTCCAGCCATTCCTCGGCGCGGCCAGCGTCGTCCCCACCCGCGGACAGCAGCACGCCGTCGGTGGAGAACTCGAGCCGTACCTGGGCACCGCGCTCGGCTACCAGGGCCACACGCTTGATCGCCTCGGACAGCGCCGAGACCGGCAGCGTGGCGATGGAGGTGTGTTCCTTGGGGAGCAGCTGACGGAACTTGGGGAATTCCGCGTCGAGCAGGCGGGTGGTGGTTCGCCGGCCCGCGTTGACGATGCCGAGCAGACCGTCGGCCCCGCCGCCGGTGCCGAGCGAGAGCTGTACCGGCGCGTCGGTGGCGCCGAGCGTCTTGGCGGCCTCGGACAACGTGCGGGCCGGAATGAGCACCGCGGTCTCGATATCGGGCCGCGTCGGCTGCCACTGCAGGTGCCGCACGGCGAGGCGGAACCGGTCGGTGGCGGCGAGCACCACGTCGTTGCCCTCGATCTCCACCCTGATACCGGTGAGCATGGGGAGCGTGTCGTCACGGCCTGCGGCGACGGCGACCTGGCCGACCGCCTCGGCGAACACATCGACACCGAGCTCACCGGTCTGCTGCGGTACCTCGGGCAGCTGGGGATAGTCCTCGACCGGCATGGTGGGGAGCGAGAACTTGGCGCTACCGCACGCGATGAGCACGCGAGTGCCGTCGACGGAGACATCGACCGGCTTGTTCGACAGCGCCTTGGTGATATCGGCGAGCAGCCTGCCCGAGACCAGCACCTGCCCTGGCCCGGCGACCTCGGCGGCCACCCGCATCTGCGCGGAGACCTCGTAGTCGAAGCCGGAGACCGTCAGACCGTTCTCGTCGGCGACGAGCAGGACGCCACCGAGCACCGGCACGGGCGGGCGTGACGGCAGGCTACGGGCCACCCAGGCCACCGACTCGGCGAAATCCTCTCGGGCGACCCGAAACTTCATGCTCGCAAGCTCCATCGCCCGATGTGTCCTCTCCGAGTTAGTTGAGGTGTGTGCCGACCGTGCACTGAGTCTCGCACAACCAGCCGACAACCAAACGGTACCCGTGTAACCCCGCCGAGTCCGCAACGACCCTCCCCTGTCGATCGGGTGCGCGGCCCGTCCCTTCTCCTCCTTGCTTCTTGTGAGTGGAGCACCGACCGAGCCGAGCCTGTCCGACCCGACTTTCCACACACCCTGTTTTGAAGAGATCTCTTCAAGAAAGAGAACTGAAGTAGTAGTAGGCACTGTGGAATCTGTGGACTTCGACCGAATCCGCAGGTCAGCGCGCACGGCGGCATGTGGATGGCCGTGGGGTGTCTCGAGGATGAACCGGAGTCGTCTGTGGACGCGCGAAGTTGTCCCGATTCCATCCTCGAGTAGTCCTCGAGTTGTTCCACCGGATTCACCCTGTTGTTCACACGCGGGGGCAGGGTGGTGGCAACCAGGTGGATTCCTCGAGGACTCCACACGGATTCCTCGAGGAATCCACAGGCGTGATCCGGCGACGCCGCAGGTCGGGACGAGTGCACAGCTGTGAGTGGATCGGCCTGTGGACGATGTGGACAACTCCCTGTGTACGAACACTCCCAGCTCGGTCCCCAACCCCTGTGCGTCAACCGGTGCACAACCAGTGGATTCCTCGAGGACTCCACAGGGACTCCTCGAGGAATCCACAGGGCGAAAAAGAACACCGCCCCAGGTCAGGGCGGTGTTCTCGGGTTGGGGATGAATTCAGCGGGAGCGCTGTTTGATTCGGGCTGTGAGTTCTTGGACCTGGTCGTAGACGCGACGCCGCTCGGTCATCTCCTTGCGGACCTTCTTCTCCGCATACATCACCGTCGTGTGGTCACGACCGAAGGCCTGGCCGATCTTGGGCAGCGACAGATCGGTGAGCTCCCGGCACAGATACATGGCGATCTGGCGGGCCTGCGCGAGCGGGCGCGCCTTGCCGGGACCGGTGAGCTCCTCGAGCGTGGTGTTGAAGTACTCAGCGGTGACGGCCATGATCGTCGCCGCGTTGATCTCGAGTGCGGCGGTGTCGGGCATGAGATCGCGCAGCACCACCTCGGCCAGGGACAGATCCAGTGGCTGACCGTTGAGCGAGGCGAAGGCCGTCACCCGGATCAGCGCGCCCTCCAGCTCACGGATATTGCGCTCCACCCGGCTCGCGATCAGCTCGAGCACGTCGTGTGGCACATCGAGCCGATCCATCCGGGCCTTCTTGCGCAGGATCGCGATGCGGGTCTCCAGCTCGGGCGGCTGCACATCGGTGATCAGGCCCCACTCGAACCGCGTCCGCAGCCGCTCCTCCAGGGTGGCCAGCTGCTTGGGCGGCCGATCCGAGGACACCACGATCTGCTTGTTGGCGTTGTGCAGGGTGTTGAAGGTGTGGAAGAACTCCTCCTGGATGCCTTCCTTGCCCTCGATGAACTGGATGTCGTCGACCAGCAGGATGTCGGTCTCGCGGTAGCGCCGCTTGAACGCGACCTTGCGATCGTCACGCAGGCTGTTGATGAAGTCGTTGGTGAACTCCTCGGTGGACACGTACTTCACCCGCATGCCGGGGAACAGCCGCTGCGCATAGTGCCCCGCAGCGTGCAGCAGATGGGTTTTGCCCAATCCGGAAGCGCCCCATACGAACAATGGGTTGTAGGCCCGGGCCGGCGCCTCCGCGATGGCAACGGCCGCCGCGTGCGCGAACCGGTTCGACGCGCCGATCACGAACGTCTCGAAGGTGTACTTGGCGTTCAGGCTCGCCGAGGACGAGGCCTGCGGTGGCGCCTCCGGCGACTTGTTGAAATAGGTCGGCCAGTTGTTGCGGGCGTCGACCACCGGCTCGTCGTCGACGGAATCGGCGCCGGGCGTGCCGGGCCGCAACGGTTCCGGTGCGGTGTCGGTGGCCGGATCCTCGGCGCGCGCTGCGATCTGCTCGTCCTGCTGCGGACCCCGGCCCCGGCTCGGCGGGCGCGACGGCTCCGGGGTGAACAGCGATTCCTGCCCTGGTGGAGTGTGCTCACGCCTGGTTGGCTGCTGCTCGCGGCGCGGCGGTGCCGCCTCGGCCTGGCGCTGCTCCGGACGAGCGCCACGGAATTCCCCGCGACCACCGAACTCGCCGCCGCTGAAATCGGGAACCGGGTACACGGCGGTCGGCTCGAAGTCGGTGCCGGGGAACTCGCCACGGTCGGGCTGGTATTCCGGCGCCTTGGCGTAGTCAGGTGCCTGTGCGTAGTCGGAAGCAGCCGGGTACTCCGATTGCTGGGCGTACTCGCCTTCCGACGGCCGGTACTCGGAATCGGGGCGGTACTCCGACTCCGGCCGGTACTCGGGTTCGGGTCGGTACTCCGATTCGGACTGGTACTCCCGGTGTCCTGGAAAATCGGGTCGCTCGCCGTACTCACCGGCCGGTGCGGGGTATTCGCGGCCGCCGAAGCTGTAGTCCCCGGAGGCCGGATAGTCCGGGTTGGCCGAGTAGTCGTCGCGGTAATCGCTACCGCCGCCCTGATACTCGCCCGTGTTGTAGCGCGGGCGGCCGTACTCACCGCGCGCGGCGTAGTCGGGGGCGCCGAAATCGGGACCGGGGAAGCCACTCGGCGGGCGTACCGGTTCGCGCGGGCGCTCCGGACGGCTCGTCATCCTGGCGTGCCGGGGCGAACTGCCGGTCCGCTCCCCCGCGGCCGGGCTCGGCGCGGCGATGCGCACCCCGAGACCCTCCACCTGCGGACCCAGCCTGCGGCCGAGCGAACGCAGGATCGGCTCACGCAGATCACGCTCGATGGCCTCTTGCGCGAGCGAGGACGGCACCGACAGCAACGCGAATCCCTGGGCGACGGTGAGCGGCTTCACCAGCTTCAGCCAGGCCTGCTGAGCGCGGCTCACTGCCGGGATGGCGCCGTCCGCCGAGCCTGTGGTGAGCTCGGCGACCACCTCTGGCCATACAGTGGCCAGCACATTCTGCTCGTCGTCCATGCAGCGTCCTCCCCGGAGCCGGTAGTTGGGGCCCACGGCCGGGTGCACGCAGGGAACCACCTGTGACCAGGTGGTATCCAGTGATCCTGCGCACAACCGAAGCCGGTTCGAACGCCGTGCGGTCCCAGAACGCGGACTGCGGCGCGGGCACCGTCGGCCCTACGAATATGCCACTCCGGCCGTCTTTCCACATAATTATCCACAGATGTGGACAAACCTGGGGATAGAGGCGATCTGCCAACGTGTGGCAGCTAATGGGGCTGGACCTGCGGTTCTTCAGCAATCCCCCGGCTACAGAGGCTAGCCGCCCATGCCGCAGAAGGCCAGAGCTGTGGAGCAACTCACGAAAACTTCCCCACTGCGTGAGTGCAACCCGGGCGTGTCGCCGCAGGTCGGGCCGACATCGGCCCTCCGATGGAGGTCCGGTAGCCTGAACGCGTGCCTGGCGCACCTGCCTTGGGGCGAGTTTGACCCTGCGTAGCGGTATCAGTACCCTCGTACAGTCACCCCTTGGCGCGGTGGCGGCTGTGTGCTGCACACCGATCGCCAAGGCTTCTGCGTGTAGACCGCGGTCGCTGCGCAGACACCGAATCATTGAACAGACTTCGGGTACCGAACGGTGCCCACCAACTCGAGGAGTGTTGACCGTGGCCAAGGGCAAGCGGACGTTCCAGCCGAACAACCGTCGTCGGGCGCGCGTGCACGGCTTCCGCCTCCGGATGCGTACCCGTGCGGGTCGCGCCATCGTTTCGGCGCGTCGCCGCAAGGGCCGTGCCGAACTGACTGCCTGATCGCGTCGCGTCGGACGCTCGGGTGTTGCCTGAGCCGTATCGGTTGCACCACCGTGCCGAATTCTCCCGCACGGTGCGCCGCGGTCAGCGAATCGGGAGGCGAGATCTCGTCGTGCATGCGCTCGCGCATACGTACGACGATGTCGCTGATGTCGATTCACTGACCCGGGCCGGTGGGCCGCGGTTCGGGTTGATTGTGAGCAAGGCGGTGGGAAACGCGGTGGTTCGCCACCGGGTGGCCCGCCGCCTGCGTCATATGTGCGCCCAGCTCGTCGATGAACTGCCCGCCGAGACCGATGTCGTGATCCGGGCGCTGCCCGGCTCGGCGACCGCCGACTCCACCGAGTTGCTGCGCCAGCTGCGCACCGGACTTCGCAAGCTCGGCTTGCGGAATGCCCCGGAGCCCGCGCTCGGACGCACCCCGGCCGGTGCACGGCGATGAGGTCCATCGCCCGGTTACCCGCGAACACGCTCATCTTCCTGATCGAGCTGTACCGGACCTATGTCTCCCCCACCCGCATGCCGATCTGCCGGTTCACCCCCACCTGCAGTGAATACGCGGTGACCGCCCTGCGCACCCGCGGCCTGATCGTCGGATCGGCACTGACGGTGGTGCGGCTCGCCAAATGCGCGCCCTGGCACCCTGGAGGGTGGGATCCCGTGCCTGAGCGCGGGTCGAATGCCTTCATAAAGTCATCGCCCGCGCAGATCGGCGATACGAACGACGGGAGTACCTAGAGCCGTGCTCGACATCATCTATTGGCCGGTATCCGCGATTTTGTGGTTCTGGCACAAGGCCTTCGGCTTTGTGTTCGGCGCCGACAGCGGGCTCGCCTGGAGCCTCGCCATCGTGTTCCTGGTCTTCACTCTGCGGCTCGTGCTGTACAAGCCGTTCGTGAAGCAGGTGCGCACCACCAAGCAGATGCAGGAACTGCAGCCCCAGATCAAGGAGCTGCAGAAGAAGTACAAGAACGACCGCGAGACCATGGCGCGGGAGATGCAGAAGCTGCAGAAGGAACACGGCTTCAACCCGCTGATGGGTTGCCTCCCGGTGCTGGTGCAGGTGCCGGTGTTCCTCGGTCTGTTCCACGTGCTTCGCTCGTTCAACCGCACCGGCCACGGCTTCGGCCAGCTCGGCCTGTCGCCGGAGGAGAACGCCAATATCGGCAACTACATCTTCTCGGTGGCCGACGTCCAGTCGTTCCTGAGCGCCCGTATCTTCGGTGCGCCGATCGCCGCCTTCATCACCGCGCCGACCAATGAACTCCAGGCCTTCGCGGACTTCGGTGGCGCTCCGTCCCGAGTGGCCATCGCCGCCGTCGCCATCCCGCTGATGATCATCGCTGGCGTGGCGACCCACTTCAACGCCCGCGCGTCGGTGGCCCGGCAGACGCCGGAGGCGGCCGCCAACCCGCAGGCCGCGATCATGAACAAGCTGTCGCTGTGGGTCTTCCCGCTCGGCGTGATGGTCGGTGGCCCGTTCCTGGCGATCGGCATCTTGATCTACTGGGTGGCCAACAACATCTGGACCTACGGGCAGCAGCACCTGGTGTTCGGCCGGATGGAGAAGGAAGAGGCCGAGAAGAAGGCGAAGAAGCTGGAGCAGCGTGCGCAGAACGCGCCGAAGCCAGGCGCCAAACCGATCGACGTGCGCAAGCGGCCGCAGGACGCGTCGACCGAAGACAAGTCGTCGACCAACGGCACCACCGCGAGCACCGGCACGGCCAAGCAGACCACCAAGCAGGGTGGCGGTCAGCGGCGGCCGGGTGGCCAGAAGCGGCCGGGTAGCCGTGGCAGGGCGAACCAGAAGCGCAAGCGCTGAGTGGCGAGCAGATAGAGGAATCCAATGACTGTTGAGACCGAGACCGACGAAGGGGACGCCACCGTGTCGACGACTGTTGACGTCGCGAACGATGCCGAAGAGGCGTTGATCGAAGAGGGCGAGATCGCGGGCGACTACCTCGAGCAGCTGCTGGACGTGCTCGACTTCGACGGCGATATCGACCTCGATGTCGAGGGTGACCGCGCCGTCGTGAGCATCGATGGCGGCCGGGATCTGACCAAGCTCGTCGGCCGCAATGGCGAAGTCCTCGACGCGCTGCAGGAGCTGACCCGGCTGGCTGTGCAGCAGGCGACCGGCGTCCGCAGCAGGCTGATGCTCGATGTGGCCGGCTGGCGCGCGCAGCGGCGCACCGACCTGAGCGAGCTCGGCGCCGCGGCCGCCAAACGAGTACTCGAGTCCGGCAAGCCGGAAGCGCTGTCGGCCATGACGCCGTTCGAGCGCAAGATCGTGCACGACGCCGTTGCCGAGATCGATGGTGTGGTGAGTGAGAGCGAAGGTGTCGAGCCGAATCGCCATGTGGTGGTAGTGCCCGAGTAGGCTGAATCCGCCGCGACCACGAATAGGCCTCCGGTCCCGGACCGGGGGCCTTATTCATGCCCAACCTGCGACCGATCACCACCGGAGGATGTTTCACGTGGAACGAGAACTGGGTGCGCTCTCTGCCGAGCTGGAGCCGCCGGCCGCCGCAGCACGGGTGTTCGGCGACCGCCTGGACCTCGCCCGCCGCTACTGCGCGGCGCTGGCGCACGCCGGGGTCGAGCGCGGCCTGATCGGCCCACGTGAAGTTCCGCGCTTGTGGGAGCGCCACATTCTCAACTGCGCGGTGGTCGGTGAGCTGATCGAGGAGGGCGCGTCGGTTGTCGACATCGGCAGCGGCGCGGGTCTTCCCGGTATCCCCCTGGCCATCGCGCGGCCCGACCTCCGCATCACCCTGGTCGAACCGCTGCTGCGGCGGACTGTCTTCCTCGGTGAGTTCATCGACGATGCCGGGTTGAAGAATGTCACGGTCGTGCGCGGCCGGGCCGAGCAATCGGGGGTCATCAAGGAAGCCGGCGGAGCGGACGTGGTCACCTCGCGTGCGGTCGCACCGCTCGCCAAGCTGGCGCACTGGTCGCTCCCCCTGCTCCGTGATGGCGGGCGGATGCTCGCGCTCAAGGGAACCAGCGCGGCCGAAGAACTCGAGCGCGACGGCGAAGAGCTGATCCGGGACGGGGCCACCGATCTTCGAGTCGTCGGTTGTGGCGCCGGAATGGTCGAGGTTCCGACTCTCGTCATCAGCGCGGAACTCCTCCCCCGTGCGGAGCGTCCGGCACGGCGCGGGGGGCGGAAGTCGACCATCGACAAGAAGGCGCGCAAGCGCTGAGTTTTGTCACTTTTCGTAACGTGACAAAAGGCTCCGCGGGGGAATGCTTGCATGCCGGTTGGGCCGAATTTCTTTGGTTGTGATGGGGTGTCGCAACCCGGCTCTCCGAACTGTTTCACGTGGAACGCCGGAGTCGCTGACGCGCTCGACTCCTTGTCGAGGAGCCCGTCGTCGCGTCCAGCGGGAACCTTCGCGACCCGAGTTGTTTCCCGTGAAACATTGATCCGCGAACCGATTTGAGCGAACTTGGGTGTGTCCTCCTCGGCGTGCCGCGATTCAGCTTTCCTATCCGTCGTAGTGCTGGCAAGCTATTCAGGGTCGGGCGTGCGCGCCGAGTAGCCATCGAATAGTGGCCGGCCGCCGCCGCATTTGTTTGTGATGACACGGCGCCGACGCTCGGTCGGGAGAACGTGATCTGAAGTTTCTCGGTTAGGAGCTGTCTATGTCGAGCGGTCCGGCGAATGTTTCACGGGAAACAGGGTCACGGGTTCCGGGGATGCTGGACTCCAGCAACTTCGACGCGGAGACGTTCGGGAACACTCCTTTCGGGAGCATCTCCCCGGTCGAGACCCCGATCGCGGCGGAAGCGCAACGCGCCAGCCAGATTCTCCATCCAGGAAAGGTCAATGTGCCGAAACCTCGCGAGCAGCGGATCATCACCATCGCCAACCAGAAGGGCGGCGTCGGTAAGACGACGACGACGGTCAACCTCGCTGCTGCCCTAGCGCATCAGGGAATGACGGTCCTCGTGGTCGACCTCGATCCACAGGGCAATGCGAGTACGGCGCTCGGCGTCGAGCACCACTCCGGTGTGCCGTCGAGCTATGAACTACTGATCGGTGAGGTGTCGGTCAAAGACGCGATCCAGCAGAGCCCGCACGGCGAACGACTCCTGTGCATTCCGGCGACGATCGACCTCGCCGGCGCCGAGATCGAACTCGTCTCGATGGTTGCCCGCGAGGGCAGGTTGAAGACCGCCATCCACGAGGCCGCCCTCGCCGGCTACGACATCGACTACGTCCTCATCGACTGCCCACCCTCGCTCGGGCTGCTCACGGTCAACGCGCTTGTGGCGGCCAAGGAGGTGCTGATCCCGATTCAGTGCGAGTACTACGCACTGGAGGGTGTCGGTCAGTTGCTCCGCAATATCGGGTTGGTGCAGGCGCATCTGAACCCCGCTCTCCATGTCTCGACCGTCCTGCTGACGATGTACGACGGCCGCACCAAGCTTGCCGATCAGGTCGCCGAAGAAGTGCGCAACCACTTCGGCGACGTCGTGCTCAAGTCGATGATCCCGCGCAGTGTGAAGGTCTCGGAGGCGCCGGGCTACGGGATGACCGTGCTCGATTATGATCCAGGCTCCCGCGGCGCGATGAGCTACCTGGACGCCGGGCGCGAGCTCGCCGCGCGTGCCCAGGTTCGGCAGGACGCGTCGTAGTGGTGTGTTGGAACGAGGAAGGGATCGGTAGCCGATGAGTCAGGCGAAAAAGGGCGGTCTCGGGCGCGGGTTGGCCGCACTGATCCCGACGGGTCCGGCGGCGACGGCGCCGGGTTTGAGTAGCGCCGCGGCGAGCGTCATCGGGATCACACCGATCGGTCCGCAGCCCGCCGAGGCCTTCCTGCACCGCGTCCCCGACGCCGAGCCGGAGGCGGAGCCGCGGCCGGACAACGAACTGGTCTCCCCCGGCGACGCGGTCTACCGCGAGGTTCCGGCCGATCAGATCGAACCGAACCCCAAGCAGCCACGGCAGGTCTTCGAGGAGGAGGCGCTGGCGGAGCTGGTGCACTCCATCCGCGAGTTCGGGCTCATGCAGCCGATCGTGGTGCGGCGGATGCAGCCGGGGGTCGACAAGTTCCAGTTGGTTATGGGCGAACGGCGCTGGCGCGCGTGCCAGGAAGCCGGCCTGGCGACGATCCCCGCGATCATCCGCGACACCGCCGACGGTTCGATGCTGCGCGACGCGCTGCTGGAGAACATCCACCGCGTGCAGCTGAACCCGCTCGAAGAGGCGGCCGCCTATCAGCAGCTGCTCGAGGAATTCGATGTCACCCACGAGGAACTGGCCACGCGAATCGGCCGCTCCCGCCCCGTGGTGACGAATATGATCCGACTGCTGAAGCTGCCGATTCCCGTGCAGCGTCGGGTGGCGGCCGGGGTGCTCTCGGCCGGACATGCCAGGGCGCTGCTCGGTCTGGATGCGGGTGCCGACGCACAGGAAGTGTTGGCGGCGCGGATCGTCGCCGAGGGATTGTCGGTCCGGGCTACCGAGGAAGCGGTGACGCTGGCCAACCGCAATCCGTCGGAGGTGGCTCCCCCGACGCCGAAGCGTAAGCCGATCCACATGCCGGGTCTGCAGGAAGTGGCCGAGCGGCTGTCGGGTTCCTACGACACCCGGGTCACGGTCAGTCTCGGTAAGCGTAAGGGCAAGATCGTTGTCGAATTCGGTTCCGTCGAAGATCTCGAGCGCATTGTGGCGCTGATGGAGCAATCCGGCCCTGAAACGTCACTGTGACAGGGCTATTCCAGCCCTTCTACACAATTGAAAGAGGCGGCATTACTGTGGATAGTGATGTGGCGTGAGTGAGCGTCAGCGAGCGAACCATAGGCACAGCGCGCCGTCGCGCACGACGGAACCGAGCGCCGGCGAGGTGGAGTCGTGAGCGTGGATGAATCGGACAGCTGGAGGCTGAGCAGAGCGGTGTCGACCAGCGTCACAGCCTTGACCCTCGACCGGCTCGATCAGCTACCGGCACACACCAGGCGGTGTGTGTTCTGGGAGCTCGATCCGGCGGTGGCTGCCGACTCCCACGCCTTCAGCGATCCGGTCTTCGAGAAGGAAGCCTGGCTCTCGACCGTGATGCTCGAGTGGGGATCGTGCGGGCAGCTGGCCCATGTGGACAACAACATCGCCGGCTGCGCGCTGTACTCGCCGCCGAGCGCCGTGCCACGCTCGAGCCTGTTCCCCACCTCCCCGGTGAGCCCGGACGCGGTCCTGCTGACCACGCTGCAGACCGAATTCCCCTACGAGGAGGCCGACGTAGCCGACCGCCTGATCCAGGGCGTGGTGGCCGATCTGGTGCGTCGCGGTGTGCGCGCGATCGAGGCATTCGGCATCAGGAACGGTCCGGCGACCAGCTCGCTCGCCGATCGGGGGCTCGGCTCCTCGATGCGGTTGATGGAGCGGATCGCGGCCCCGCTGCGGGATCGGGCCGCGGCTACCCACTGCACCCCGGAAACCTGCATGATCGACGCCGACTTCCTCACTGACGTCGGCTTCGAAGTGATCGCCCCGCATCACCGTTTCCCCCGCCTGCGGCTGGAGCTGGATTCCGACCACGGCTGGAAGGAAGACGTGGAGCGCGCGCTGGACCAGTTGCTGGCCGCCGCGCTGGTCCGCCTCCCCGCGACTTCTGGCCAGACCTAGGCGCGGGGTGAGACCCGACGCGGCTGCGGTCGGGCGGTACTTCCGTCAGCCCGTGCCCGACGAGTTGCCCATGTACTAGCGAAACCAGTACAGCGGTCCCAAGATTCCACAGGGGACCGCTGTACTGGTTAGGGACGGATAGTTCAGAGGCGTGGTGCCGGTGCGTTGCCCGCGTCGGCGGCGGCCAATTCCTCGGCCAGCAGTTCGGCGAAGGTGTAGGTGCCGGTCGGCTGATCGTCCTGGCCGAGCAGGTACAGCCGCTTCACCGAGATCAGGATTGCCTCGGCGATGACATCACGCATGCGCGGGTTGGTGAGGATCGAGGCGTCGTACTCGTTGGTGAGGTAGCCGAGATCGACCTGCACGGTCGGCATCTTGGTCAGCCGCAGCAGATCCCAGGTGCGCTGATGGGTCCGGCAGTCCTGGACCGACGCCCTCGCGACCACCTCGCGCTGGATGAACCCGGCCAGCACCTGGCCGATCATCGACACCGATCCGTGCGAGTTGCCCCAGTAGAACCCGGCGACACCATTGGCCGATGGGTTGTCACTGGTGGCGCAGCGCAGCGAGATCATCAGATCGGCGTCGAACGCGTTGGAGGTCTCGGCGCGCTCGACATCCGTGGGGTTGGCACCCCACGGCCGGGACAGGAACGTCTCCATGCCGGTGGCCGCCATCCGGCCTTCCAGCCGGGAGGCCAGATCCCACAGGATCTCCGACTCGTAGACGTCACCGAACTCGGTCGGTACGACGAAACCCTTGTCCGGGCCACCGAATCCGGGGTCGATGACGATCCGCTTGCCGGTGAGCTGCGGGCCCGCCCGGTGCACCACTTCTTCCTCCGCGATCCGGTGCGGGTTGCCACCGGTCACGCGGGCGCCGAGCAGATCGAGCGAGCGCAGCGTGTCGGGCCCGCAGATGCCGTCGGCGGACAAGCCGATCTCGCGCTGGAACGCGCTGAGCGCGTCGTGGGTGTGCGGTCCGAAATAGCCGTCCACGCGGTGCACGTAGAAGCCGAGGTCCTGCAGCTTGCGTTGCAGGGTTGCCACGTCGTCACCGTAGAGCGGTGCGGACAGTTGATAGATCAGCGTGCGAGCACCCAGGCGGTAGGAGGCTTCCTTCAGCGCGCGGTAGGTCGCCGGACCGACGACACCGTCGACGAGCAGACCGCGCTGCTGCTGGAACGCGCGCACGGCGGAATCCAGCGAACGGTCGAACTCGGCGTCGGTGTCCTTCCAGTAGTCACCGTGCGGCGGATGCAGGAAGCCGAGGCTTGCGAGGGTGCTCCGAACCTCTGCGACGGCTGGTCCTGAATCGCCGTGACGAAGTCGGTGCATGCGTGATAGCCCTTTCCTTCGGCCGGAGCGTCGCCTAGATTGTCGCAGACCCGGCCGCTATTGCGGGAATCCCGGGTCCAGGCATCCTACGGCGCGTCGGCCGGTAAGAGGGGTGTTTGCCGGATCGGATCGTCGTCAGATCAGCCCGTCGAGTTCGCGCAGCAACGCGGCCTTGCCCTTGGCACCGACGATCTGCTTCACCGGCTTGCCGCCTTGGAACAGGATCATCGTCGGCAACGACAGGATCTGGTAGTCGCGGGCGGTGCCGGGATTGGCTTCGGTGTCGAGCTTGGCGATCGTCAGCTTGTCGGCGTGGGTGCCCGCGATCTCCTCCAGCACGGGAGCGACCATCTTGCACGGGCCGCACCAGTCGGCCCAGAAGTCGACGAGCACCGGCTTCTCGCTGAGCAGCACGTCGTCGGCGAAGGACTGGTCGGTCACGGTGATGGTGTTGGCGCTGTCAGCCATTGGTGTCTCCTAGAGGAACCGGGAATACGCGAAATCAGTTGGTGGACACCGCGGCGGGGCCGTCGGCGTTGGCGAGGGTGTTGGCGGTGATGTCGCCCTGCTCGGCGAGCCAGCGCTCGGCATCGATCGCGGCGCGGCAGCCGGTGCCCGCGGCGGTGATCGCCTGCCGGTAGGTGTGGTCGACCAGGTCGCCCGCGGCGAACACGCCGGGCACGTCGGTGGCGGTGCCCGGTTCGCTCACCTGCACATAGCCTTCCCCGTCGAGCGCGACCTGGCCCTTGACCAGTTCGCTGCGCGGGTCGTGGCCGATGGCGACGAACAGGCCGGTGGCGGCGAGCTCGGATTCCTCGCCGGTACGGGTGTCGCGCAGGGTGAGGCTGGTGACGCTCGTCTCGCCGTTGACCTTCACCACTTCGGCGTTGAGCCGGAACTTGATCTTCTCGTTCGCCTTGGCCCGCTCGAGCATGATCCGTGAGGCACGGAACTCCTCGCGCCGGTGCACGATGGTGACGCTGGCCGCGAATTTGGTGAGGAAGGTCGCTTCCTCCATGGCCGAGTCGCCGCCGCCGACCACCACGATGTCCTGGCCCTTGAAGAAGAAGCCGTCGCAGGTGGCGCAGGCGCTGACGCCGCGCCCGAGCAGCTCCTGCTCCCCCGGCACGTTCAGGTAGCGGGCAGCCGAGCCCATGGCCAGGACGATGGCGTAGGCCTCGAAGGTCTCGTCGCCGACGGTCACCTTCTTGATCGGGCCGGACAGGTCGATCGCGTCGACGTCCTCGGTGCGCAGGTCGGCGCCGAAACGCTTGGCCTGCTCGCGCATCTGCTCCATCAGGTCGGGGCCCATGATGCCCTCGCGGAAGCCGGGGAAGTTCTCCACCTCGGTGGTGGTCATCAGGGCGCCGCCGAACTGGGTGCCCTCGAAGACGAGCGGCTGCAGCTCGGCGCGGGCCGCGTAGACGGCTGCCGTATACCCGGCGGGTCCTGAGCCGACGATGATCAGGTCGTGAACTGGCGTGCTCATGGGGCCCTTCCGAAAGACAAGCTGGGGACGTGTCGGTCAACAACAGCGTAAACGGTGTTGTTCCCGGGGTTGCGGGTCTGCCGGGAAGCGGGACGGTCAGCCGATATCGCGCAGTGCCAACTGCTCGGGCGAGCCGGTGGCGCACCCAGGGCCGACGACCAGTGCGGTGATGGTCGGGGGTTGTGGCCCCGCGACGAGCACGAGCACGGCGTCGGCACCGCGGAAGGTGATGCTCGACGCACCGAGTACGGCGCGGTCGACATCGTTGGCCTGTACACACCGCTCCAGCGCTGCCTCATCGGCCAGCGGGCCGCGCACATCACGTTTGCCGAGCGCGCTGAGCGCGGCGGTGACGGTGAGCTCATCGCCCCCGGCGGCCGGTGCGGTGCTCGGCGCCGCGCTCGGAGTGCCGTCGGTGGTTCCGAACGTGCTCACCACCGCGCCTGCGCCCGCGATGACCGCCACGGCGGCGGCAGCGGCGGCCAGCAGGCCGAGCCCCCGGCGAGAGCGGTACCGCGCCAACGAGACCGGTGCTTCGGGGACTTGCGGTATGGGGGCCGAGGGCTCCTGGACAGGCGGTGCCACCGCGAGTGGGGTGACGCGGTCGGTGGGACCGTCGCCCGCGTCGAGTTCGGCGATGAAGCGGAACATACGGTCGGCCACATCGTCGGGCATGCGGTGCACGACGTGTTCGTCGGCGCCTAGCGTGCGGAGGTGGGCGTTCACCTCGTCGAGCTGATTCAGGTAGTGCAGCGCGTCTGGGTCGGTGCTGACCTGGGGCAGGAGTTGCTCGCGCAGTTCGGGCGCGAGGTTGTCGCCATGGAGATCGGCCAGCAGTTCCGACGGGAACGGAGGCTGCGGCACGGATCGAGACACCCTCGCACCTCCCCTGTTCTGTCGATATCGGATCGCAGGATTTACATCGCTGACTTGTTCGTCACTGTTATTGACGCATCCCGGCTAGATCCGGTTCCCTGGATCCCGGAAAAATTCCAAACGTTCTTGCAAACGTACTCTCGCTCGGGCGCATCGGCTCTTGATCGTGCCCTCCGCCACGCCGAGCGCGACCGCGGTCTCGGCCACACTCCTGCCCTCCATCTCCACCATCACCAAGGCGAGCCGCTGCTCCTCCGGCAGCGTGAACAGGGCCTCGGTGACCACAGTGCTCAACTCGTACTCGGCGAAGACATCGCGCGGCTCCACCGCCTCCGGCATGGTGTCCGGCGTGATCGAGATCGCGCGACGGGTCTTGTTCCGCCGGATCCGGTCCAGGCAGGCGTTGACGACGATGGCGTGCAGCCAGCTGCGGACCTCGGCCTCGGCCCGGAACGAACCGGCGGTGCGATGCGCCGACAGCAGGGCGTCCTGCAACGAATCAGCGGCGTCCTCACGACTGTAGGACGTGCGCAGCGCCGTCTGCCACAGGTGGTCCTTGTGCCTGCGGAACAGTTCGCCGAACGCGTGCGGCGCACCGCGCACGTGCGCCGCAAGCAACTCGGCGTCACTGCCGTCGGCCGAGACGAACGAGCGGTCGCGGTATGCGGCGACCTGCCGCGTTCTCCCCCCGCGGACGTGCTCGTTGACTTCCGGCAAAACCAGACCCCTTGGACAGCGCTCATTGCGGCGACTTCATGTCGGCGAACGAGGCCGATCCATCACCTGACTACAACGCGACGTCCAGGACCGACGACGACAGATCCTGGGTAGCTCCCTACCGAGAGCGCTGGTTGATCATATCGTCGATAACAATTGCGCACCAACCGGACCGCAGTTCGATGACGGTCGGCCTCCGGGGGCGGAATTTCGCGTCCACCTGCGGTGATAGCGGTGGGAGATGGGTGCTACGGCGCGGCGTCGAAGCGGACGTCGGCGATCGCGGTTTGGAACTGGCCGCCGGAATTCGCCAGCTCGGTGATCCACACGAGCACGAATCGCGCGGCCTGATCGGTCTGTACGGCGATGTCGGTGACCCCGTCACCGAGCCGGGCCGAACCGATCAGCTGGGTCTGGTCGAGCGTCGGCGCCTCGGTGGGTGACGTGCGGATCTCGACCATGCTGCCATCGCTTGGCGAGGTGATCGACACATTGGTCAACCTGGCCGGGGTCGGCAGCGTGGCCAGCAGGCCGACCCCCTTCTTCAGCGCGGGGAACTGCTGGAAGTACTGGTCGGTGCGCCACACGGTGGCCGGGTCCTGATCCAGCACGGCCCCCGCCGTCGCCGCACCGTCCGGGGTGCCCTCCGGCGAGAACACCGCCGCCCCGGTGACGGGCACCGGGACGCTGGTCGGCGGGGCGAGGGAGGTCTCGCCCGCGGCGGGCGCCGAGGCCGCGGGCGGCGGTGCGACGCTCGACGTGAGCCCGATGTTTATCTGCTCGTCCAGCGGCTTGTTCGAGGCGCCGGGCGCGAAGATGCTCACCATCCACCAGATCAGGATGCCGACGACAAGCGCGGCGAGCACGCCGAGGCCGACCATGATCCACATCATCCGTTGGGAGCGTTCCCGCTCGGCGGCGAGCAGTTCCGGATCGGCCAGCGAATCCGGTCCGCCCGCGACGGCGCGCTGGCCGAGACGCAGTACCGGGATGAAATCGGTCTTCTGGTCGACGACCGAGGCCTGCTCCAGCACATGCTGCACGGTCGCCGCCGTGCGGACACCCTTGTTCGACTCGAGCGAGCGCACCGCGACGGCCGAGATCTCGAACGGCACCTCCGGCCGGATCTGCCTCGGTTCCACCGGCGTGCCGTCCGGCCCGAAATCGGCGAGGCGCAGGCCGCCGATGGTGGCCGCGGTGCCGGTGACACCGCCGACCCGGATCGGCCAGCGCGCGGTGATCAGGGCGTAGAGCATCGCGCCGAGACCACGCACGTCGGACTGGGCGTCGGCGTCGCCGAGGGTGCCGGGGAAGGCGAGCACGGCGTCACCGGAGGCGCTGATCCTGATCCGGTCCGGATGGTCGATCGAGAGCGAGCCGCCGCCACGGTGGGCCAGCTCGGCCGCCGAGGCCAGCGCCCTGATCGCCCGCGCCGCGCCGATCGGTGACGGCACGGTCTCGGCCATCTCGCGCAGCGAACGACCCGGCGTCCACTCGGCGACGACGATGCCGCCGGAGCTGCCACGCACCACGTCCAGGACCCTTGCCAGACCGGGCGAGTTGATCCGGCCGAGTCGCAGGGTGCGCGACAGGATGGCCTGTGGACCGTCGTGCCCGGAGTTCTCGCCCGACTTCTGGTCGGCGTCGACGAAGGTCAGCGCCACCTCGCGGTCGAGCTTGATGTCGAGTGCCTGCCAGAACTTCAGTCCGCGGGCGCCGCCGTGGCCCGCCAGCAGCCGGTAGCGGCCACCGGCGACGGACGCGCCAGGCATCAGCTTCGGGCCGCGTGGGGTCCGGGCCGCGGCAGCCGGTACCCGGGGCGGGATCGGCAACATGCCGGTGTCGTGCGTCGGGTCGTGCGGCGGCACCGCGTCCGCTTTGTCTTCCGCTGGTCCGTCGGTCTGCTGATCGTCGAAGTCCTCGGGCACGTCGTCCGGCGCGGATCCTGCCTTGTCCGCCGCAGTCGGCTGGACGTCGGTGGACATGCCTCCTGCTGCGCGCGCCGCAGAATCGGCGGCCGGGACTCCGCCCACCGCGTCATCGCTCACCCTCGGTCCTCCTTCGACCTGATCTTTCCTGGTGCCGGCGAATTCGCCGACCGTATCGGCCTGCCGAACAGCGTACGGGAACTGCGCCTGACCGGTGATGTCAACAGCGCCGGGCCGGATCACGGGGAGCACCATGGTCTGGGTATCCATCGACGGCCCGTACGTGGGGAAGGCGAAGGTATCGGGGCGACGCAGCACGGTGGTCGCGTAGATGTCGTCTTCCGGTGTGTCGTCGAGGCCGAGGTCCGGTGCGGGCGGAGTTCTGCCCAGCTTGCGCGACAGCGCGACCGTGATCGCCACGACCTCGGGAATCCCGGCCAGCCGCATCAGGCCGAACGCCACCGAGAACATCACGATCGCGCCGACGGCGACACGCAGGAGTGAGGCGAGTCCACCGGAGAGCTGATCCATCCTGGTGACGGTGTCGACGATGAGCATCACCGCGCCACCGGCCACGGACGCGAGCAGCACCCTGGTGACCGTGCGCCCCACATTGGCCATCCGGAGATCGCCGAGGCTGCGGTGCAGCAGGACGCCGCCGATCACCGCGCCCGCGGTGAAACCGAGCCCGGTGGCGACACCGAGGATGATCACCACGTCGTCGCTGTCGCGGGCGAGCACCGGTGCCAGCGCGGAGAACAGGATCTTGATGGTGGTGATGCCGAGGATGATCCAGGTGGGAGTCCATGCCTGTTCGCGGGCGTAGAACACCCGCAGGTGGATCAGCACCAGCGAGTACGGGATGAGCGAGAACGCCGACCAGCTCACCGCGTTGCCGAGGCGTTCGGCGTCACCGGAGAACCGGGCGTAACCGTAGAGCGCCTGGCCGATCTCGGGGCCGGCGAGCGTCATGAACGTGACGACCGGAATCAGCGCGATCATCGTGAGGCGGGTGGCGACGGAAAGGTCGTCGACCACCGCAGGCGTGTCGTCGGCCGCGGCGTTGCGGCTCAGCCTCGGCATGATCGCGGTCAGCAGGGTCACGCCGAGCACGCCGTACGGCAGCTGCAGCAGCGCCCACGCGTTGGCGAAGATCGCCGGGCCCGCCTCGTCGGCGGAGGAGGCGATGTTGTTCGCGACGACCAGGCCGATCTGGCTGATCAGCACGTACAGGATGATCGCGGCGCCCATCCTGCCGAACTGCTTGAGGCGCGCGTCGACACCCCACAGCGGCCGCAGATCGATGCCGTGGCGACGGATCGCCGGCAGCAGGCTCAGCGCCTGGGTGGCCACACCCGCGGTGATCCCGAGGCCGAGGACCAGCAGTTTCGGATCGCTCATCCGCACGGGATCGAGGGTGATCTCGCCGGGTGTCAGCGCGTACGCGGCCAGCACCGTCAGCGCCACCAGGTTGTTCAGCACCGGTGCCCAGGCGCCGGGCCGGAACGCCTGTCTGGTGTTGAGGATGGCGGTGAACAGCGCCGACATGCCGTAGAACAGGATCGCGGGCGCGAGGAGATAGGTCAGCGCGATCGTCAGGTTGGTGTCGACCTTGCCGCCGGAGTCGACCAGGATGTGCCCCGCGAGCACCGGCGTCGCCGCCAAGGTGAGCACCGTCGCGGCGAACAGCACCGTGAACGCGGCCGTCACCAATCGCCGGACGAAGGCGGCGCCGTTGTCGGTGTCCTCCTGTTCGGCGCGAACCAGGGTCGGCACGACGATCGCCGTCAGCACGGCACCGAGCACGAGCTCGGCGATCATGTTCGGGATCAGGTTGGCCGAGATGAACGCGCTGGCGATGGCGGGGCCGAGCACGGTCAGCAGCAGCAGCTGTTTGGCGAAGCCGGTGATGCGGCTGATCAGCGTCGCGAACGCGATCGAGCCGGAATCCTTCAGCAGTTTCGCGTTGGCGCTCTGCGGTGTCGCGGGTTTCCCGGTCTCCACGCGCTGTGGCCTGGCGATCCGCTGCGTCTTCGCCATGGACAGCTCGTCTGCCTGCGGGTCGCGGCGGCCCGCCTCGGCGACGGCAGCGCGCCGGGCCGGGTCGCCTGCCGGGGTGCCGGGCATCCCCGGATACGAACCGCGGGCCGGTCCACCACGCCGGGCGGGGTCGCCTTGGGGACGATCGAGCACCGGACGCTGCCGGTCACCCGGCTGCGCATCGGCGACATCGCCACGAGCCTGTCGCGGGATCTCCCCGGACGCTCCGGCACCAGGCACAGCGTGCGGCGGACGCGCCGGTCGCTGGAATTCCGCATCCGGTGCCGACCGGTCAGGAAGAAACTGCTCACGTCGACCTGCCACGTGATCACCGGGCCACGCTGCCCGATCCCCGGCACCCGCTTGGCCGTGCGGTGGTACGCCACGTGGCGCCTGCGACGGAAGCTCACCGGAGCGGTCGCCGGGCAGCGGTGGCAGGCCGGGTCGCGCAGGCGCGCGCTCGCCGGGCGCCGAAGCCGGGAACTCGGCACGAACTCCATGGCCGGCCGGGCCAGGCGCGACACCGGGTTGCCGGAACTCGCCGGACCCGTCGTCCGGTCCAGCGGACCGTGGTGCTCGGCCAGGCTGCGGTGCTCGGCCGGACCGGGCCGCCTGGTGCTCGCCGGGTGGACGCTCAGCGAACCGGCCACGATCCCCGTGGCCGGCCGGGCCCGGCGATACGACACCGGGCTGCCGGAACTCACCGGACCCGTCGCCTGGCCCGGCGGGTCGTGGTGCCCGGCTCGGCCGCGGCGCTTGGCGCTCGCCGGGCGCTGGATCGGCGAACGAAGCATGATCCCCGTGGCTCGCCGGGCCGCGCGCGGCCGCACCGGGCTGCCCCGGTTGGGGGAACTCACCGGAGTGGTCGCCTGGCCCAGCGGGACGCGGCACCCGGCCCGGTCGCGCCGGTGCCTGCGGGAACCCGGATGCCTGATCCGGGAACTCGGTCGGTCGATCGCCGTCCAGTGGACCGCGTGGTGCCACGGGGCGTGCCTGCTGAGGGAATTCGCCGGAGCGGTCGCCTGGGCCGGTGGGCCGTGGCGGCTGGTTCGGCCGGATCTGTGGGTTCTCGCCGGGTCGGGGGCCGGGTGTGTGCTCGGTGACGCCGGCTCGTCGATCCCCAGCGCTCGCCGGAGCGGGTGGCGCTACGTCGGGGCGTGGCTGCTGCGGGAATTCGCCGGAGCGGTGGTCGGGACCGGTGGGACGCGGGGCTCGGCCCGGTCGTGCCGGTGCCTGCGGGAGTCCGGGCGCTTGATCCGGGAATTCGGTGGGCCGACCGCTCGCATCCAGCGGGCCGCGCGGTGCCGTGGGGCGTGCCTGCTGGGGGATTTCGCCGGGGTGGGGTGATCGACTCCGGTCGGGATACGGGAGTTCGTCGGGACGAAAGTCCGCGGCGGGACGGGCCGGACGCGGAGCGCCGCCTGGTGTCTCATGGGGTGCCATGTCCGGTCGCGGCGCACCAGGACGACCTGGCGCTCCTGGGTCCGCGCGCTGCGCGGGGAACTCGCCGGACATGCCGGCCGTGCCGGGGGCGCGCCGCGTCGGCTGATCGGGGCGCGGATGACCGTCGGGACTTGGCATCGGCGGCAGGCGGCGCTGATCCTGGCCGGGGTACTGCTCGTCGTAGCCCGTGGATCGAGGTGGCAGCTCGCGGCGCTCGTCGGGTACCGGGCGCTGCGCCGGGAACTCTCCGGACGCGCCGGCGGGCCGGTGGGGCAGCCCGGCAGGCGGCCGTGGTGGCTGACCAGCGGGACCGGGCGCCGGATACCGCTGCGGAAACTCCCCTTGCCGGCCTGGCAGCTGGACGCGTGGCATTTCGCCCGATCGTCCGGGAGCAGGCGGACGGTCGCTCGGCAGCTCGCCGGGTCCGACGCCCGACGCGCGACGATCATCGGGTTGTCCGGGACGGAACCGGCCGGGCGGCTCGGCACCGGGATCACGTGGCCCCGGATCCATCGCCTGACGTGGCGGCCGCTGACCGGCGGAGCCGTGCTCGCCGCCGGTCATCCCACGTTCCCACGGCGCGATGGGCGTGTGGCGCTGTGCCGGTCCCTCGCGATCTTCGTGGTCGTGCCGATGAGCGGAATCATCGTCGCCCATCATGCCTCCTGTACCCGGCGTAACCCGCGATGCCCGCCGGTCCGGTGAGCGTTTCGCTCACCCGTGCCACTCTCGTCCTTCGCTGCCATCGTCCCCCGCCCGCGTGTCAGGCGTTGGCGTTCACTGCCGTTCGTACCCCTCGTCGGCGGGGTCGGGCTGACCGCGGAACCGGCGCAGCAGCCGACGCCCGGCCAACAGCAACAGCAGTATCGCGGCACATCCGGTAATTATGGCCAAGGCCTGTCCGTAGGCGTTCGACCGTACCGAAACCGATGTCGCCTCCCCTAGCGCTACACCGTCCGGCGTGGTAAGAGAGATCGGAATCACCAGCTTACGGCTGTCGCTCACCTCGGTCGGAATCTGGAACGACCTGGTGCCCGATGGTGGAAGCAGCTGTTCGCCGATATCGGTGATGTTCGTCTCGGCGGGCGCCTCGATCTTGAACTGCACCCGGATGGCGACCGGCAGATTGTTGCGCGCCACCAGCAGCAACGGGCTCTGCTCCGAGGCCAGCGTGTACACCCCGCCCGGCGGGAGCACCGACACCGAACCGAACATCGTGTCCAGTTCCTCGGTGGCCTGGTCGATGCGGCGTTGCGCGTGCAGATCGGCCCTGGTGTGGTCGTCGTCGCGACGGTCGGACAGGCTCAGCGCCCGCAGCAGATCCTCCCGGACCGGGGTCATATAGGCGTGCGGGGTGAGCTCGGCCTCCGGCACCTCGACCATCGCGCGCATCAGCTCGGTGATCCTGGCGCTCTGCGCCTGGATCGGCGGCACGAAGCGTTCCGGCGTCGCGTCCTGCGCCGCGCGCGGCAGGTACTCCAGGGCGAACGGGAGCGGATCCGGCTCCTGGGCGACGAGCTCGGCGAAGCTGCGCGGTGCGGCCAGATTGTTGCGGGTCAACAGCTCGAGCTGTTTCAGGAGGGCGATGCCCTCCTCACGGTTGGCGCCCCACTGTTGCGGCGGCATGAGCAGCTGGGAGCGCGGCCGTTCCGGTGACGGGTTCAGCGCCGTCCAGGTGATGGCGCCGAGCGCGTCCTGCAGCCGGGCCGCCCGCGAATCCTTGGACACGTCGAACCGCACCTTCGACGGCGTGAACGACGGCGTCGGCGGATTCGAGCCGACCGCAGCCAGTGCGGTGGCCGGCCAGATGTCGTAGGTCGCCACCCGCAGCGCGGGATCGACCGGCGGCTGTGCGTTCGGCGGCGGTTCGACGCTCACCGTCGGCACCCGGACGACGTCGGGCGCCGCCGTCTCGCCGCCGACCACCACGCCGGGTTCCAGGGTGGTCGGTGCCGAGTTGAGCGCGTTGTCGGCGTCGCTGAGCGCACCGTCGGCGGTCACCGCCGTGCTCGCCAGTACCGCCGTCCCATAGCCGTGCGCGCGCAGCAGCTGACCGGCGGGATCGTCGATGGAGCCGGAATCGGGCAGGCTCACCCCGCGCAGCGTGCGGATGCCGAGGATGGTGTCGACCACGTCGGCGGGCGCGAGCAACGCTCTGGCCGAGAGCCCCGGATCGTGCACCGCGGCCAGCGCCGACAGATCCACCTGGGCGAACGGCAACGCCACCGTGCACATGGTGCTCGCCAGCGCGCGCAGCCGGTCGAGCCATTCGCGCGCGCTCACCGCGCCGGTGCCCTCCCTGGTCGCGCCGTCGGGATCCGACGGACTGGCAAGCACCCGATAGCCGAAGGTCATCGACTGCACGGTCGACACCAGGTCGGGATCGATCGCGATGCACACCGAATCGGCGAGTGCGCGGTCCCGGCCCGGCGCGGGCGCGATCGTCTCCAATGCGGCGACCAGCTGTTCGAGCCGTCCGCCCTTGCCGACCGAGACGGCGAGTTCGTCGTCGAGCAGCTCGACCTGGCCACCCGCCGCGCCCGGCCTGCCCGCGACCATCCGCGGCCGGTCGGCCAGCGGCCAGATCATGGTGGTCGCCACCGGAGTCGCCGCCGGCGATGGCACCGATTCGCTCGCCGGATCGCCGGGCGCGGGTGGCAGGCCGAGCACCGGCAGCAGGAATCTGGCGTCGTCGAGCCGGGCCTGGCTGCCGTAGGCGGGTTCACCGTTCACATTGAGCAGCAGCGGATACACCCCGGGGTCGGTGAGTTCGAGCGAGGGGCCGTCACCGCCTGCTCGCAGCGCGATCCGCACGGAGAACTGTTTGCGCTGACCGGGACTCAACCGTTCGGCGACATCCTGGAACGGCCCGGCGAGCTCGTAGTTCACCTGGTCGAGCCGCAGCGAGCTGCGCAGTCCGCTCGGCGAGAACACCGGGGCAGCACGCTGGATCCGCACGCTCACGTCGTCGACGACCCGGTCGCCGATATTGGTGACGGTGCCGGTGACCGTGAGTATCGGGTCGCTGCTGGTGGTGACCGTGCCCGGTGCCACCGCGTCGAGCGTGAGTTTGAGGAACTGTGGCGTCGACAGGCCCGACCCGCTCGGTTGCGCATGCCCGGAGGCCGGATGCAGCGTCACCGAAACCAAGATGGTCAGGACCGCCGTGATCAGCCGGAACAGTCCACGCGTCATCGCTTGCCGGTCTCCATCCGGTCGATCATCCGATTCGCCACCTCGGCCAGCCGCCGCTCGTCGGCGTAGGCCAACCGGGAATCCAACTCGCTCAACGGAACCCACGCAACCTGGGTGACTTCCACATCGGCGTCGGACAGTTCGCCGCCGAGCGAGCGCAGCAGGAAATGGTGCACCGTCTTGTGTACCCGCCTGCCCTCGGTGACGAACCAGTAATCGATACTGCCCAGTTCGGCGACCACCTCGCCGTTGATGCCCGTCTCCTCGGCGACCTCACGGATCGCGGTCTGTTCGGAGGTCTCCCCGTCCTCGATATGCCCCTTCGGCAGCGACCACAGCAGCCTGCCCCGCCGGTCGGTACGCCCGATCAGGGCTGCCGCGCGCTGCTCGCGTGGCCCGTCCAAACCGTCGACCACCAGGCCGCCCGCCGAGGTCTCGCGCACCGTCCGCATCCGCGGCTTGCCTGCGTTGCCCGCCGAGCCGCGGCGCCGCGGCTGGCGGCGTCGGCTGTTGGCGCGATCGGCGGGAGGAGACACCCAGCAAGCTTATAGGTGTTGTTCCGACGGGAGCACCCGCCGACGGCCGGGCTCGCGGACGCGGACAGTAAGCTGGCTTTTCGTGGTATCCCCCAACGTTGTCCCTGATGCTGTGGCTGATCGGCGCGCGCGGCTGCTCGCAGGCGCGGCGGTGACGCTGGGGCAGTTGTCGGATGTGCTGACCCCACTCGGCGAGATGTTCGCCGAGCGCGGGCATGCGCTGTACCTGGTCGGCGGCAGCGTGCGCGACGCGGTGCTCGGGCGGCTCGGCAACGATCTCGACTTCACCACCGACGCCAGGCCCGAGGTGGTGCAGGAGCTGATGCGCGGGTGGGCCGACCACCTGTGGGACACCGGCGGGCTGGCCTTCGGCACCGTCAGCGCGGCCAAGGGCGACCAGCAGCTCGAGCTCACCACCTTCCGGGCCGACAGCTACGACCGGGTCTCCCGCAATCCCGAGGTCACCTTCGGCGACTCGCTTGAGGGCGACCTGGTCCGGCGTGACTTCACGGTGAACGCGATGGCGGTGCGGATCGCCGCCGACGGCTCACTCGAGTTCGTCGACCCGCTGAACGGTCTCGACGCGCTGCTCGCCGGCGTGCTCGATACCCCTGCCGCACCGCAGGATTCGTTCGACGATGATCCGCTGCGCATGCTGCGCGCCGCCCGCTTCGTCGCTCAGCTCGGCTTCGAGGTGGCGCCGCGGGTGCGGGCCGCGATCGTGGAGATGGCCGCGCAGATCGATCGGATCACCGCCGAACGGGTACGCACCGAACTCGACAAACTCATCGGCGCCGAGCACCCGATCGACGGCATCAACCTCATGTGCGACACCGGTCTCGCGCAGCGGGTGCTGCCCGAGGTGCCTGCCATGAAGCTCGAGATCGACGAACACCACCAGCACAAGGACGTCTACCAGCATTCGCTGACCGTGCTCTCGCAGGCGATCGACCAGGAGGAGGGCGACCCCGACCTGGTACTGCGCTGGGCGGCCCTGCTGCACGACATCGGCAAGCCCGACACCAAGCGCAACGAACCGGGCGGCGGGGTGAGCTTCCACCACCACGAGGTGGTCGGCGCCAAGATGGTGCGCAAGCGCATGCGCGCGCTGAAGTACCCGAAGGCCTTCACCGAGGACGTCGCGCGCCTGGTGTTCCTGCACCTGCGCTTCCACGGCTACGGCAAGGGGCAGTGGACCGATTCGGCGGTGCGCCGCTATGTCACCGACGCCGACGACCTGCTGGAGCGCCTGCACAAGCTGGTCCGCGCCGACTGCACCACCCGCAACAAGCGCCGCGCCGCCGCCCTGCGCGCCACCTACGACGAGCTGGAAGAGCGCATCGCCACGCTGCGCGCGCAGGAGGACCTGGCGCGGGTCCGTCCCGATCTGGACGGCAACGCGATCATGGAACTGCTCGGCCTGCCGCCGGGCCCGCAGGTGGGTAAGGCCTGGAAGTACCTGAAGGACCTGCGGCTCGACCGCGGCCCGATGACGCGCGAGGAAGCCGAGGCCGCCCTGCTCGCGTGGTGGTCGGAGCAGTCCTAGAACACGATCAACGTGGTTCCGGCGACGATCGCCGAGCGGATCTGGGCCAGGTCGAACGAGCCGGTCGTCTCCGGCAGTTCGATGCGGAAGCGCACCTTGTCGCCGCGCCGGTGCGCGTAGGTGATGCTCGCCCGGTTCGGTAGGTCGTCGAGCAGCAGCGCCGGTGCCTGCACCGCTCGGCGCGGCAGGCGGATGCCGTGCCAGCTGGCCTTGCGGATATCGATGGTGAGCAGATTGTCGTAGACCTGCGCGTCGACGACGGCGCGCATCTTGCGGGTGCGGTGCGAGGCGATGATGCGGCCGCGTTCGTCGAGGGCCACCCGCCAGTCCAGGTTCTGCGCGTCCACCCATTCGATCAGGGCGCCGATCCCGATGACGCCCTCGATGTCGAGCTGCTGCACCCGGATCTTGGTCGGCACGCCGGGGATGAGCCGGACGCCGTGCGCGATCACGGTGACGTCGTCGAACGGGTGCGAGTCCCAGACCAGGTCCGAGAGCACGGTCTTGCTCTGGAAGTGGGCGCCGCGCCTGCGCACCTTGAACACGTCGAGGGTGGCGGTGAGGTCGTGGCCGAGCAGGGTGGCGCTCACCTCCTGGCCGCCGAATCGGCTGAGGATGCCCTCGCTGAGCACGGTCATCAGCACATCGGGCATGAGCGCGGTGACGGTGCCGGAGCCGAGGTCGGCGACGGGGTCGGCCCAGGCGGTGGTGAAGCCGAGCCACTGGTCGATCCATGACGGGTCGAGCAGGCGTCTGCCCAGGTCGACAGCGCCCGACAGTGACCAGGACTTCGGATCGAAATACGTGGCCATGATGGTCCGAGCGTACTTGGCCGCGAGTGGGGCGGCCACGCGCTGCGGCGTGTTGCCCGCGCATCACCGCCGGAGAGTTCCGTATGTGCGGAGGAGTTCGCTTGTTTCCTCCGCATCTGCGGAACTACGCTGAGTCGGTGGCGAGACTGCGTATCAAGGAGGCGGCCGACCTGCTCGGCGTCAGCGACGACACCGTGCGCCGGTGGATCGACGCGGGCGCCCTGGCGGCGGACAAGGATTCGGCCGGGCGGCTGGTGATCGAGGGGCGTGATCTCGCGGCGCTGGCCGTTGACCAGGCCCGTCCGCCGCACACCTCGGTCGGCAGCGCCAGTTCGGCGCGCAATCGGTTCCCCGGCCTGGTCACCAGGGTGGTGACCGACACGGTGATGGCGCAGGTGGAGATGCAATGCGGTCCCTTCACGGTGGTCTCCCTGATGAGCAGCGAATCGGTGCGCGAGCTCGGGCTCGAACCGGGCAGTGTGGCGCTGGCCAGCGTCAAGGCCACCACGGTCGTCGTCGAGCGGCCGGCGCGGTGACGCGCCGGGTCGCGCTCGGTGTGGCGCTGGTCCTGCTCACGGCCACCGGTTGCGGGAGCGGCGAGTCCGGGCCGAGCCTCACGGTATTCGCCGCCGCGTCGCTCAAGCACGTCTTCACCGGGCTCGAGCGCGAGTTCGAGGCCGCCGATCCCGGTGTCGACGTGCGGTTCTCGTTCGCGGGCTCGTCGGATCTGGCGGCCCAGCTGATCGCGGGCGCGCCCGCCGACGTGTTCGCCGCCGCCGACCAGCCCACCATGGACAAGGTGGTGGCGAGTGGCCGGATCACCGCCGCGCCGCTGACCTTCGCCACCAATGTCCTCACGCTCGTCACCGCGCCTGGAAATCCCAAGGGCATCAACGGAATCGATGACCTCGCCGACGCCGCGGTGGTGGTCTGCGCCCCGCAGGTGCCGTGTGGAAGGGCGACCGGGAAGGTAGCCGCTGCCGCCGGAGTCACCCTGGCTCCGGTGAGCGAGGAGTCCTCGGTCACCGACGTGCTCACCAAGGTGACCTCCGGCCAGGCCGACGCCGGGATCGTCTACGTCACCGACGCGGCGGGAGCAGGCGACAAGGTCGAGTCCGTCCCGATCCCCCAGGCCTCGGCCGCTGTGAACACGTATCCGATCGCGGTGGTCGATGATTCGGGACAGGCCGAGGCCGCGCGCAGGTTCACCGAGTTCGTCACCGGACCCGCGGGCCGTGCCGCGCTCGCCGCCGCCGGTTTCGGCACCCCATGAATCCCGCGGGTCTGCGCCCCGACGTCCACGAGAGCGAACCGCCTCACCTCCGCGGGGTGGCGCGCGGGCAGCGAACGGGCCGCGCTGCGCGTCCACAATCGCGCGTTTCGGGCGGAATCAGCGCAAAAGGATCGAATTGTGTTGGCCCAGCGCTGATCAGCCGGACGCCGACCGGCCGAAGCGGGGCACGGTTCGAGACACCGTCGCTCTCGGCCACCACGCGAGGCGCTCGGTCACACGGAGCGGAGACTCGATGAGTACGGGTGTCCCCCGATGGGTGCTGGCTCCGGCCGCGGTGGGGTTCGCGCTCGTGGTACTGCCGCTCGCGGCACTGGCCGCCGGGGTGGAATGGGGGCGGTTCGTCGAGCTGATCAGCACCGAGGAGTCAAGGGACGCACTGTGGTTGAGCCTGCGGACCGCCGCGGCGAGCACCGCGCTGTGCCTGGTGTTCGGTGTGCCGATGGCCGCGGTGCTGGCACGGGCGCGGTGGCGTTGGCTGCCCGTGCTGCGCGCGCTCGTCCTGCTGCCGCTGGTGCTACCGCCGGTGGTCGGCGGTATCGCGCTGCTCTACACCTTCGGCAGGCACGGACTGCTCGGCGCGCAGCTCGAGGCGGTCGGCATCCGGATCGCGTTCAGCACGACCGCCGTCGTCCTCGCGCAAACCTTTGTGGCACTGCCGTTCCTGGTGCTCACGCTCGAAGGCGCGCTGCGTACGGCGGGCAACCGGTACGAGCAGATCGCCGCCACTTTGGGCGCGAATCCGAGCACCGTCTGGTGGCGGATCACCCTGCCCCTGCTGCGCCCCGCCCTGATCTCCGGTGCCGTCCTCGCCTTCGCCCGTGCGCTCGGTGAATTCGGCGCCACCCTCACCTTCGCGGGCAGCCTGCAGGGCCGCACCCGCACCCTGCCGCTGGAGATCTACCTCCAGCGCGAGGCCGATCCCGATGCGGCCGTTGCCCTCTCGGTGGTCCTGATCATTGTCGCCGTCCTGATCGTGCTGCTCGCCTACCGCCGCACCAGTCCGATCCCTGGCACGCAGCTCCGCAGCGGCGGTCGGTCCGATGCGGCCGGTCGGGCGGCGGTTGCCGCCGGACTTCGCCCCGGTGCGGCGAGCAAGAAGCCGTCCGGCGAGGTCGTGGAAAGCGGTCGTTCGCGTGCGGCGACGAGCCGTTCGAGCCCGCCGACCGGTGCGGATGTCGACACCGATGGCGGCGAGGGGGTGCGGTGATGGTCGAGGGTGACGGGCTGTCGGTGGTTGCCCGAATCGAAGGCCGCGATCTCGACCTGCGAGTCGACGTCGCCCCCGGCGAGGTGCTCGCGGTGCTCGGACCCAATGGCGCCGGCAAGTCGAGTCTGCTGGAGGTGATCGCCGGACTCGTGGTACCCGACCACGGACGAGTGCGTCTCGGTGGCCGCACGCTCACCGACACCGCGCGCGGCATCGCCCTGCCGCCGCACCGGCGCGGTGTCGCCCTGCTCGCCCAGGACCCGCTGCTGTTCCCGCACCTCAGCGTCCACGCGAATGTGGCCTTCGGTCCGCGCAGCCGGGGCGCGAGACACCGTGCCGCCAAGGCGATCGCGGACGACTGGCTGGCGGCCGTCGACGCCACCGAACTGGCCGCCCGCGCCCCCGCCGCGCTGTCCGGTGGCCAGGCCCAGCGCGTCGCGTTGGCTCGCGCCCTCGCCGTCGACCCCGATCTGCTCCTGCTCGACGAGCCCATGTCGGCCCTCGACGTCGACGTCGCCCCCGCCATGCGCACGCTGCTGCGCCGCGTCCTGCGTGACGAGCCAGGCCGCGCCAACCCGCGCTGTGCCGTCCTGGTCACCCACGACATCATCGACGCCATCACCCTCGCCGACCGGATCGTCGTCGTCGAGGGGGGCCGGATCGTCGAAGCGGGCACGGTCACCGATGTCATGTCGCGTCCGCGCAGCCCGTTCGCCGCCCGTATCGCGGGCCTGAACCTGGTCCATGGCACCGCCATCCCACCTGCGCGGCCCCAACAGCGCGGCCCTACCGAGCCGATCACCGGCGAGCGCTCCGCGAATACCGAGTCGGCGTCGGCGATGAGCGGCCGCCCGTCGGGTGCCGGTACCGAGCTCGGCGAGCCGGTCCACCGCGATGAGGTGTCGCCCATCGGCCCAGAGTTCGCCGACAAGGCCGGCCACGACCCGGCTCTCGGCGCGATCCAGGTCGGCCGGCAGCGCGTAGACGGCCGCGTCGTAGGCGATTTCGTCCCCGGTGCGAGCGCGGCGGCGGTGTTCTCCCCCGCGGCGGTGGCGGTGTTCACAACAGCGCCCGCGGGCAGTCCGCGCAATGTGTTCCCGGTCGAGGTCGCCGATATCGCAGATCATGGCGGGGTGGTCCGGGTGCGCGGCGAATCGGCGATGGGCGGGCTCGCCGCCGACCTCACGCCCGCCGCCGTCGCCCAGCTCGGTCTCGTCCTCGGCGCGCGGGTGGACTTCGTGGTCAAAGCGACGGAGATTCGGGTATACGCCTGCTGAAACAACGCCCCGGTGCTGACGCCGTGAACGGAGTCGTTCATGCTCGAATCACCGGGGTATCCACCCGTGGCGCGACACACCGGAGGGCATAGCGATGCCGCTGGATCTGAACAGCGATCTGGGCGAGGGCTTCGGCCCGTGGCGGATGGGCGATGACGCCGCCATGCTCGACATCGTCACCAGCGCCAACATCGCCTGCGGTTTCCACGCCGGTGACCCGTCGATCATGCGCCGGACCTGCGAACTCGCCGTCGCCAAGGGCGTGCGGATCGGCGCCCATGTCGGCTACCGCGACCTGGTCGGCTTCGGCCGTCGCGATATCGCCATCGCCCCGGCCGACCTGCGCGACGAGGTGCTGTACCAGATCGGTGCGCTCGCGGCGTTCGCGCGCACCGCGGGCGACCGGGTGCGCTACGTCAAGCCCCATGGCGCGCTCTACCACGCGGCCGCCCGTGACCGGCTGCTCGCCGACGCCGTGCTCGCCGCGGTGGCCGAGACCGATCCCGGCCTCGCCCTGCTCGGCCCGGCCTGCACCGAATTGGAGCGAGCGGCGAACCGGGTCGGGGTGCCGTTCGTCGGTGAGGGTTTCGCCGATCGTGCCTACACCGCGGCGGGAACCCTCGCCCCGCGCGGTATCGCCGGTGCGGTGCTCGCCCCGGACGACGCCGTGGCCCAGGCGGTCGCTCTTGCGGTGTCGGGGTCCGCGCGTACCGTAGACGGTCCCGGTGCGGTCGCCGTGTCCGTGGCCAGCGTGTGCGTCCACGGCGACTCCCCCGCCGCCGTGGAGATGGCCCGCCGGATCCGGCAGGCGCTCGACGAGGCCGGCGTACCGGTGGAGCCGTTCGGCTGAGGGTGGGAGGCCAGATGACCGACTGGAACACGCGGATCCGTCCTGCGGGTGACCGCGCCGTGCTCATCACCCTCGACGACCCGCACCCGGTGCAGCGGCTCGCCTCCGCACTGCGCGTGCACGCCATCGCTGGTGTCCAGGACGTGCTGCCCGCCGCGGAAACCGTGCTGGTGACCATGCATTCGGTGAGCTACGGCGTACAGGTTCGCCGCGAACTCGTCGCCCTGCTCGACCGGCTGGATCAGGAACAGTCGCAGGCGGATTCGCCGGATGTTTCCCGTGGAACAGTGCCGGACAGCGTGATTCCCGATGAGGTGGTGCGGATACCGGTCCGCTACGACGGCGCCGATCTGCCCGAGGTCGCTCGCCTGCTCGACCTGTCTGTCCCCGAGGTGATCGCGCAGCACACCGCCGTCGACTGGCGGTGCGCGTTCGTCGGCTTCGCGCCCGGCTTCGGCTATCTGACCTCGCCCGACGGCAGACTCACCGTCCCACGCCGGGCCAGGGCCCGCACCGCCATCCCGCCTGGCGCGGTCGCCATCGCGGGCGGCTACTCGGCGGTGTATCCGCGTGGCACGCCGGGTGGCTGGCAGCTGATCGGTAGTACGGATCTGCGGATGTGGGCGGTCGATCGCGATCCGCCCGCGCTGATCCGGGCCGGAACGGCGGTACGGTTCGTCGACACGGCGACAGCGGAATAACATCAGGGCTGCTCAACGATGCGCCGCCTCGACAGCGAATCGGGGAGGGAAGTGCATGCTGATCTTCATCGAGCGGGTGGGGCCGCTCGCGACGGTCCAGGACCTGGGGCGGCCGGGGTGGTTCGACTCGGGCGTCGGCCAGGCGGGGGCGGCCGACCGGGCCTCGCTGCGGCTGGCGAATCGTCTGGTCGGCAACCCGGAAGAGTTCGCGGCCATCGAGGCGCTGCTCGGTGGGCTGGCGCTGCGTGCCGACGGTCATCTCACCGTCGCGGTCACCGGTGCCCTCGCCCCGGCCACTGTCGACGGCACCCCAGTCGGGCACGCCAGCGTCCTCGAACTCGCGGAGGGCCAGGTGCTGCGGCTCGGTCTCGCGACGTCGGGATTGCGCAGCTATGTGGCCGTGCGCGGCGGCATCGACGTGCCGAAGGTTCTCGGTTCGCGTAGCCACGACACCATGTCGGGCATCGGGCCGGAACCGCTCCGCGCCGGGACCACCCTCCCCGTCGGGGCGCCGCCGCGCAGCCTGCCGACCGTCGAGTTCGCCCCGGTCCCGGTCCAGCCGGAGGTGCTGACGGTCCGCGCGGTGCCGGGTCCACGGGCCGAGTGGTTCACCGATCCCGACGAGCTGTTCCGCGGTTCCTGGGCGGTCTCGCCCGATACCGACCGCATCGGCGCGCGCCTCGACCGGGCCGAGGGCGCGCCGCTTGTCCGGTCGATCACCCGCGAGCTGCCCGCCGAGGGTGTCGCGCTCGGTTCGGTGCAGGTGCCGCCGAGCGGCCAGCCGGTCGTGTTCCTCGCCGACCATCCGATCACCGGCGGGTACCCGGTGATCGCCGTTGTCGTCGACGCCGATGTCGACCAGGTGGCCCAGGCCAGGCCAGGCGAGCGGATTCGTTTCGTCGCGGCGCGTTGATCAGCGCGGATCCAGCCGCGCGTGCATGAGATACACGTTGTAGCTGTCCCACGCCGACACGGTGAAGTACAGGTCCCGCGCGGTGGACCAGGGGTGGATGAATCCGCCGTAGGCGCGCGGATAGTCCTGCGTGGAGACCAGCGGGACGGTCTCGGTCCACCGGCCCTGCGGTTCGGCCGCGGTGCGCAACACGATCTGCCCGACGGCCGGGTCCAGATAGACCATCTGCCAGCGACCGCTCTCGGCGTCGAAGCGCACCGACAGCTCGCTGGCAATCCCGTGCACCAGCGGTGTCGCCGAATACTCGGCGGCGGGTACCCAGTTGCCGTCCACCCAGTACTGGTAGGCGGTCTTGTTCAGCACGTCGTCGGCGCGCACCCTGGCCAGGCCGATCACCCCGATCCGGCCGTTGGGCGTGCCGAACATGTACACGTACTCGCCGTGCGGCACCATCGCCGCCACCTGGAACCGCCCGACGCCGAACAGGTTCTCCCAGCGCGCGTGCTGATCCTTGGTCCAGGTCTGCCCGCCGTCGTCGGAGTAGGCGAGGCCGCCGTAATTCGTCAGCCACATGCCCGGCACCTTCGACCAGTGGTTGACCGACATATAGCTCAGGAACTGCCGGTCGCCGAGCGCGAATCCCGAGGTGGGGATCGTGGTTGTCTCCCAGTTCTTGATCTTGCGGCTGCCGAGCAGTTCGGCGGCGTGGCAGGGACTGTCCTGGACCATCGCCTCGATGTCGATGCCGTCGTCGAGGACGCGGTCGGTGCTGTAGGCGAGTGTGTTGGAGCGCCAGTCGGCGGTGTCGGCGCCCGCGCCGCCGTACACCCAGCCCGCGCCGAAGGTATCGCCGAAGACCATGGCCACTCGGCCCGGTTCGGTCTCCCAGAACAGGCCGAGATCGGTGCCGTCCACCTGCCAGCGCATGTCGGTCCGGTTACGCGACCCGTGCCCGGTGACCTGCTCGACCAGCCGCACCGACTCGAGCCCCGGTGGCGCGACCGCGGCCCCTAGCGGACCTGGATCGACAGGTGGCTTCACAGGCACCGGTGCCGCCTGCGGCGGCTCGCCCTCCCCGCCCGGCACCGGGAACGGCATCGGCTCGTACTCCGGCCGGATCTGGATACGCGGCACGGCGCTCGCCGAACCGGTCGAGCCCTGCGCCGACGCGACGGTCTCCGCGGCGGGCCCCGGCGAGTCCCTGACGTCCGGGCACGGGTTGCGACACGGGTCCGACGGCAGCGGGGCCTGCGCGACCCGCGTGTTGTCCGGTGGCGGGTCGGGCATCGGCACCGGGATCAGCTGTGGCACCGGGATCGGGATGTCGATGGTCGGCGCGGCAACCGGTGCCGGCGGGGCCGCTGGATCGGGCTCCCGGTACAGCGGGTCGAATCCGGTTTCGCCGCACATGTTCACCGGCGGCGGTGCCCACGGGAACGGCGCCGCCTGTGCTGGGACGGTCAGCAGCACCACGAAGACGGCACCGAGTGCGGTCGCGTGCGGAACCGGCCTGCGCATGCTGTGAGAACATACCGGAACCGAGCGCCGCCGCTGTGCATTCGACCGGTCAAACGCCGCGTGCGCGACGGGAATTGAGAGCGACGGCGAGAATACCGAGCAGATACACACCCGCGCCGGCCAGCACAACGCCGATCGAGCGCCCGTCGGCGGGGATCACCAGCGCGGTGACCGCGATCGCCAGCACGAAGGTGATGTTGAAGACGGTGTCCTGCAGCGCGAAGACCTGGCCGCGTTCGTCGTCGGCGATATCGATCTGCATGCTCGCGTCGCCGGTGAGTTTGATGGTCTGCCCCGCGAGGCCCAGCCCGAACGCGCCTGCGAGCAGCAGACGGTGGGCTTCGTCGACGTAGTCACCGGTGGCCAGCGCGATCGGGGTCACCAGAGTGAGCTGCACGAGCACCGCGGTGACCAGCCCGACCAGGACCGTGCGCGGCCTGCCGAGGCGCGGGATCAGCACCGGCGTGAGGATCGCCGCGAGCAGCATGCCCGCCGCCGCGAAGCCGATCGCCACCCCGAAACCGACGAGTCCGCCGCTGGTGTCGGTACTCGGCTGCCGCAGCACCAGCACCATGATCAGCGTGTTCATCCCGAAGACCACCCGATGCGCGCCGATCCCGATCATCGCCGTCGTCACCCGCACCGCCCGCCACACCGCGCCCGCGCCGGTGCGTAGCCCGGTCGCGATGGCGTGCACCGTGCTCTCCGAACCCGCCGAACCGCTCTCCGGTCCGAGCACCCTCGGCCGGAAACCCGCGGCGAGCACCGCCCCGACCACCGACCCGATGCCGCTGAGCGCCACCGCCACCGCGGCGGCCGTGTCACCGGCGCCGAGCAGCGCGATCACCGTGACCGCCGCCGCGGCACCGACCCCGGCACACACCGAGGCCACCGTGGCCAGCACCGAGTTCATCGGCACCAGCCACCGCTGTTCGAGCACCCGCGGCAGTGCCGCCGACACTCCGGCCAGCACGAACCGGCTGATCCCGACCGTCGCCAGCGCCAGCAGCAGCAGCGGCGTCTCGCCGATACCGGAGAACAGGCCGGTCGCGGCGAGGCCGATCAGCACGGCGCGCGCCAGACTCGCCGTGAGCAGCACGGTGCGCCGGTCCCAGCGATCGAGCAGCGCGCCCGCGTAAGGCCCGAGCACCGAATAGGGCAGCAGCAGGACCGCGAACCCGGCGGCGATGGCCAGCGGATCGGTCTCGCGTTCCGGGTTGAACAGAATCGCGCCCGACAGCGCGGCCTGGAACATCCCGTCCCCGAACTGGGCCGCCAGCCGCAGCAGCGCCAGGCGCGGCATCTGCGGATTCCGGCGGATCACCCCTCGGCTCTCGCGCAGCAGATGCCGCATCGAGACCGGCGACTCATCACCCGGATTGCCCCCGTCATGGGGATGAGTCGACACCTCGTGAGAATAGTGGTGCCAGAATTGGGGCGGCGGTACGGGTGCGAACAGGAGGAACCTCATGTCCATCGAACTCCATCGCGGCGGTGACCGGATGAAGACCAGGGTCTCCTGGCTCGATTCCAAGCATTCGTTCTCGTTCGGGGAGCACTACGACCCCGACAACACCCATCACGGTCTGCTGCTGGTGAACAACGAGGATGTGGTGCTGCCGGGCGAGGGATTCGACACCCATCCGCACCGGGACATGGAGATCGTCACCTGGGTGCTCGGCGGCAGTCTGGTGCACCAGGATTCGCTCGGGCACAGCGGCGTCATCTATCCCGGTCTGGCGCAGCGTATGAGCGCGGGCACCGGCATCCTGCATTCGGAGAAGAACGATTCCTGGCGCCTCGACGGCGCGCTGCCGGAGCACGAGGAGCCGGTGCATTTCGTCCAGATGTGGGTGGTGCCCGACGAGCCCGGCGTCGACCCCGGCTATCAGCAGCTCGAGATCGATGCCGAACTGGCCGGTGGCGACCTGGTGACGGTGGCCTCCGGCCTACCCCGCTACCGCGACCGCACCGCCATCGCGATCAATTCCTCGCACGCCGCCATGCACGTGGCGCGGATGCCCGCCGACAGTCCCGGCGTCACCCTGCCCGACGCGCCCTACCTGCATGTCTTCGTGGCCCGTGGCGAGGTCGACATGGAGGGGGTCGGCACCCTGTCCCAGGGCGACGCCGTGCGGCTGACTCGCTCTGGCGGTCAGGTGCTTCGCCCGAGCGGCGGTGGCGCGGAGGTACTGGTGTGGGAGATGCACGCCCGCCTCGGCGGTGCGTAGGCCCGCCCCGGTGCGGTCAGGCCGAGCCCGGTTCGTGCTGCAGCAGCAGCGTTCGCGCGTTGGTCCTGGTGGCGGCGATGATCTGGGCGAAGTCCGGGCGGTAGTCACCGTCGGGTTCCTGCATCCAGGTGCGGTAACCGCTGCGTTCGTCGGCGGGCGAGGGGAGCACGATCTCGCTGCCGGGTAAGGCCACCGAGGCGCACACCCGGAACAGGTCGGCGAACAGCACGGTGTCGAGGTAGGAGTTGTCGGTGGGACCGGTGAGGAAGGTCCAGCGGCCGGAGCGGGGGTGGGCGATGATCGGCCCGCAGCGCAGCCCACGCCCGATGAGCAGGCCACGGACCCGCTCGCCCAGCGTCGACGGCATCACCACCGCGCCGACCGCGCCGATCTCGAGCATGATCCGTCCCATCGCGGCATCGACGACACCGTAGAGCCCGTTGTGCTTGCGGTAGTGACGGCAGCGCGACAGCGCATCCTGGGTGGCCGAGTATTCCTCGGCCGCAGTATACCCGCCCTTGTCTTCAGTGCGCGACGTGCTCATCACGACCTCGTCTCTGTCGACGCTGACTCGATGTAGCTGTGAATTCGCTCGATCGGGGAGAGATGGTGGATCACGAACCGGGTGACGCGGGAAACTTTTTCATAACGACGGACCGCGTGGGAAATTTGCCGTTCTCAACAGCGTAGTGCCGCACAACCGCGCTGACAATAGTCAATAGCTGGTGTGTCGATCGGCGTACGATGTTCGCCCATGGCCCCCGTATCGCCGACCGTGGCGCGCTGGGAACTCGTGCTGCGCCTGCGTGAACTGCGTGAGCAGCGCGGGTTCGACTCGGCCGGTTTCGCCCGCCAGGTCGGATTCACCCCGGCCAACTGGTCCCATGTGGAGAAGGGCCGCCGGGTGCTCACCCGTACCACGATCGAGCCGGTCCTCGACGTGCTCGATGTGAACGCCGAGGAGCGCGCCGAACTGCTCGCCCTGCTGGAATCGAGCAAGCAGCGCGGCTGGTGGTCGACCGCCTCGGCGCTGATCGGGCCTGAGTTGCAGCGGCTCTACGGGATGGAGGCCGGTGCGGCGAGCATCCGCAGCTACGACAGCCTCATCGTTCCCGGCCTGCTCCAGACCGAGGCCTACGCGAGGGCTCTGATCAGCGCCGATGTGATGATCCGGCCGGTTCAGGTCGATCAGCTGGTGGCGATCAGGCTGCGCCGCCAGCAGCGCCTGCGCGACGCCGATCCGCTCGAACTGACGGCCGTGCTCGGCGAGGCGACCCTGCGGCAGCAGACCGGCGGCGCCGAAGTCCTGCGTCGGCAGCTGCGGCACCTGGTAGAACTGATGCGCGATCTCGACACCGTCGATGTCAGGGTGATTCCGTTCAGTGCCCCGGAGGGGGCGGTTCTCGGCGGCTCGAGCTTCCATCTGCTCGACTTCGCAAGCGATCAGCTACCGACCTTTGCCTGGGCCGAGAGTGCGGTGTTCGGTGGCCCGGTCGACGATGCCGAGATGGTGCGCGATCTCGGCTTCGCCTATGTTCGCGCCCGCGAACGAGCGCTTTCCCGTCCCGAATCGCTGGCTCTGATCAGGGAGTATGCGGGAGTGTAGGATTCAGGGTATGTCCACCACCGCTCGTCGCCGCCCGGCCGATCACGGCTGGTTCACCTCGTCGCGTTCGAACAACGGCAACCAATGTGTCGAGGTCCGTTTCGACGGAGACATCGTTCAGATACGTGACAGCAAATTCCGTCGTAACCCGATGAACATCGGCTCGGAGGAGCCGATCATCACCGTCGACGCCGAGCTGTGGTCCGCATTCCTGCACTGCCTGCTCTCCACCCGCCGCCACCCCGACCTCGTCGCCCACATCGCCGCCGACGGCTCGGCCACCCTCCGCCACGACGACACCCTCCTCCGCTTCACCGCCCCCGAATGGGACGCCTTCGTCGCCGGCGTCCGCGACGACGAATTCGTCTGCGCCTGATCTCGACCGCCGAGCTGTAAGGTCTCGAAAGTCGGGGCCACATCTGGAGAATTTCGGCCATAGACGTGGCCGGTCGCGACTTCGAGATCCCCCACCGTCGGCACAGGACGCGTGCGTCCCCAGCACCCCCCGGTACCACCGCGCGATCGAATGCCGCGGTCCGGACATCGACATTTGGCGACCGGCACGGTTACGTTCGTGTCGAAACACCTGGCGCACAATGAAAGTGACGTGATTCGAGGCGAAGGAGGCCCTCATGACCACCGCAAATCGACTCCGCACAGAAGGCCGCGCTGAGGGTCAGGTCGAGGTCCTCATGCAGTTGATGGCCGAGAAGTTCGGGCCGCTTCCCGCCCGTGTCGTGGATGCGATGCGCGGGGCGAACCAGGATCAGCTCAGCGTGTGGACCGGTCGTCTGCTCTCGGCGAAAACTCTCGACGATCTCGGTATCGCCTGATCGCACGTGGTCAGCACACATGTCGGCGGTTGTCGGCATACTGGAGCGCGTGACTTCCGATCTGAGCGCTCCCTCCGGTATCGACCTGTCCTTCCGTGATCAGGATGTGCGGGTGCAGGACGATCTGTTCGCCCACGTCAACGGGCAGTGGCTGGCCGAGTATGAGATCCCGGCCGACCGCGCCGTCGACGGAGCCTTCCGCACCCTGTACGACCAGGCCGAGATCGACGTGCAGGCGATCATCACCGCCAGTGCCGACGGTGGATCCGACGATGCGGATGCCCGCAAGATCGGCGACCTGTACTCGAGCTTCATGGACACCGACGCGGTGGCCGCGGCCGGGTTCGCGCCGATCGCCGCGGAACTTCGCGAGATCACCGAGGTAGCCGATCCGAGCGCGTTCGCCGCACTGCTCGGGCGATTGCAGCGCACCGGTGTGAAGGGCGCGCTCGGCTACTACGTCGACACCGACGACAAGGACTCCACCCGCTATCTGGCGCACGCCACCCAGTCGGGCATCGGGCTGCCGGACGAGTCGTACTACCGGTCCGACGAGTTCGCCGAGATCCGGGCGAAGTACCAGGCCCATATCGCGAAGATGTTCACCATCGCCGCCGCCGATCCGGCCCTTGCCGGTCTGCTGCCCGCCGATCCGGCCGATGCCGCGAGCCGCATCGTCGAGCTGGAGCGCACGCTCGCCGCCGGGCACTGGGATGTGGTGCGCCGCCGCGATGCGGAGAAGAGTTACAACCTCACCACTTTCGCCGCCCTCGCCGCCGAGAACCCCGAATTCGACTGGACCGCATGGGTCGACGGCATCGCCACCGGCCTGGACCGGGCCGGTGCCGACCTGTTCGCCGAGCTGGTGGTGCGCCAGCCCGACTATGTGCGCGCGTTCGCGCAGGCGTGGGCCGCGGTGCCGCAGGCGGATTGGCAGCTGTGGGCACTGTGGCAGGTGCTGCACGCCAGGGCGGCGTTCCTCACCGACGAGATCGTCGAGGAGAATTTCGACTTCTACGGCCGCACTCTCACTGGCGCGCAGGAGAATCGTGAGCGCTGGAAGCGTGGCGTGTCGCTGGTGCAGGAGCTGCTCGGCGAGGCCGTCGGCAAACTGTATGTGGCCGAACACTTCCCGCCGCAGGCCAAGGCGCGGATGGTGGAGCTGGTGGCCAATCTGCAGGAGGCCTACCGCCGCAACATCTCCGAGCTGGAGTGGATGGGCCCCGACACCCGCGCGGCCGCGCTGACCAAGCTGGCCAAGTTCACGCCCAAGATCGGCTACCCCGACACCTGGCGCGACTACTCGGCCGTCGAGATCGACCGGGCCGACCTGGTCGGCAACTATCGGCGCGGCTACGCCGCCGACCACGACCGCGACCTGGGCAAACTGGGTGGCGAGGTGGATCGTGGCGAGTGGTTCATGACCCCGCAGACGGTGAACGCCTACTACAACCCCGGCATGAACGAGATCGTCTTTCCCGCCGCCATCCTGCAGCCCCCGTTCTTCGACATGAACGCCGACGACGCCGCCAACTACGGCGGGATCGGCGCGGTGATCGGCCACGAGATCGGCCACGGCTTCGACGACCAGGGCGCCAAATACGACGGCGACGGCAATATGAAGGACTGGTGGACCGACGAGGACCGCGCCGAGTTCGGCAAGCGCACCAAGGCGCTGATCGACCAGTACAACGTGCTCTCCCCCGCCGACCTGGCCGACGAGCACACGGTCAACGGCGAGTTCACCATCGGCGAGAACATCGGCGACCTCGGCGGTTTGTCGATCGCGCTGGCCGCTTACAAGATCTCCCTCGACGGCGCGGAACCGCCGGTCATCGACGGACTCACCGGCCTGCAGCGCGTCTTCTACGGCTGGGCCCAGGTCTGGCGCACCAAGGCCCGCCCCGAGGAGGCGATCCGCCGCCTCGCCATCGACCCGCACTCCCCGCCGGAGTTCCGGTGCAACGCCGTCGTCCGCAATATCGCCAGCTTCTACGAGGCGTTCGAGGTGTCCGCCGAGGACAAGCTGTACCTGGCGCCCGAGGAGCGCGTGACGATCTGGTAACCGGTACGGCCGCCATCCGGCGACGCGAACAGAGGCGGTAGGGATGGTTGCAGCGGCATCGCGTCGGCGTTCGATCACAGCGAACAGTTCGACGCCTTGCCGATCGACACGTCCCATCGATACGAGATCGAGGATGGGTTCCTGCTGGTAGACGCGCGACCTGCGGCACCGCACAGCCGGGCGATCAAGCGCCTGCTCATCCAGCTGGACAGTCAGCTTCCGGTCGGCTACGAGGCCTTCGCCGAGCTGGAAGCGGAGCTTGTGGGCCGCTCACCTCGCCGAGTACCGGACATCGTGGTCGCCGACAGCGCGGTGGGCGAGCAACAGCGGGTCCGCGCCGACCAGATCGAAGTCGCTGTCGAGATCGCCACCTCCGGCGAATCCGCGGTGCGGGACTACGCGGTCAAAGCTGGGGAGTACGCGCCGAATTCGATCGCCCACTACTGGGTCATCGATGTCCTCGAACCGACTTCGGTGGGTCTCACCGTCTACACTCTCGACCAGGGTGAATACCGCATCTCACCACGGGCGACGGGTTCGGTGACGCTGTCGGCGCCCTTCGCGTTGACCATCGACCTGGACGCGCTGACCGGCGCTCGCACGGCCTGATCGGTAGGGTTGCCGGTACAGCCGGACCGTGAGGGGTTGAGGATGTCCTGGGAACAAGTCGCCGACGACGTCTTCGTCATTCACGGCACCCACGTCAACCTGTATCTGTTGCGGGACGGCCGCGATCTCACGCTCATCGACGCCGGTTGGTACGGCGACGCGGCGACGATCGAGCGGGCGGTCCGCGACATCGGTCACCGCCCCGAAGACATCGCCGCGATCCTGCTGACCCACGCCCATCTCGACCATGTCGGCGCGCTGAACCACCTGCACCGCCGCTACGGCACCCCGGCCTACACCAGTGCGATCGAGGTGGCCCACGCCCGCGGCGAATACCACGAATCCGCCACCCCACTAGACGTGATCAAGCGCCTCACCGACCGAAGCACCATCGCCTGGGCCGCCCGCATCACCGCCGCGGGCGGCCTGCGCAACAACACCGTCCCCCACATCCAGCCGTTCCCCACCGAAGGCCCCCTCGACCTCCCCGGCCACCCGGTCCCGATCCCCTGCCCCGGCCACACCTCCGGCCACTCAGCCTTCCATCTCCCCGAGGTGGGCGCCCTCGCCACCGGCGATGCCATGGTCACCGCCCACCCCACCTCGAAAATCCAAGGCCCCCAACCCCTCCCGAACTTCTTCAATCACGACACCCCAGCAACCATCGCCGGCTACACCACCCTGGAGCCCCTCCCGGCCGACCTCCTACTCCCCGGCCATGGCCCCGTCTGGCGCAATGGCGTCGCCACTGCCGTAGCCCAAGCCAGGACGAACGCCCAGTACCAACGGCCCTGATGCGGAATCGGCCGCCCGCGTCGGGTGATGTCTCGCTCGTCGGGCTGGATTCTCTGTACGGCTGAGTGGCGGTGACACTGCCCCGCTAGTATTGACTCCAATCGCTCGGGTCCGGAACCGGCGGAGGAGGTGGCCCATATGGCGATGCCCGTACCGCACAACGACTACTGGACCGCCGCGGACCTTGACGATATGCCCGAGGACGGTCTGCGATACGAGGTGCTGAATGGCCAGCTCGTTGTGAATGCCGCCCCGAAGCCGCGCCACCAGCTGCTGATCCAGCGGCTGGTTCGCGTCCTGGTGGACGCGGCGCCCGCGGACTCTCTCGTGCTCGACGGGGTCGGTGTCGTGATCGGGGACGACGAGCCGATCCCCGACGCCATGTTCGCCACCGGCGCAGTCGACCTTGATGCCCGAGGTGTTCCGGTCGACCAGGTCGACTTGGTAGTGGAGGTCGTTTCCAGGTCCACGACGATGACCGACCGTGTCGTCAAGCCGATCATGTACAGCAGCGCCGGTATCGCCTCCTACTGGCGATTCGAGATCAACCCGTTCGCAGGTCAGTTTCCCGGGGAAACGTTGCCGGTTCTGTTCGTGTACCGGCTCGGCCCCGACGGCGGTTACGAACAAACCCACCGGGTGGCCGCCGACGACACCGCCGACCTCCGAACCCCGTTCCCGGTCACCATCTCTCCGGCCACCCTGCTGCCCCGATCTTGATCCCTGGTGCGCGCCGGAGTGGGGCGGTCGCCGTGAGTGGACGCGGCGCGCCCGACCGGAACGGCCCATCTTGCGTCACTTCCGGCCAGCGTGAACTTAGATTGTGCACCCGCCAGTGAGAAGTATCCGGATGTGTGGCCCGGTTCGCCGGTGCCGGTCCTCGATGCGCACGGCGTGACTTCGGCATCGACAGTGACAGTTCCACGCGGCCCGCGTTCGTCCGCCACTCGTCATCGAAAACGAAGGCGATGTCAGGACCGTTGACCTGGGTGAACCATCCGACCCGTTGGCCGCCGATATAGGTGGTGAGCCGGTCTTTCGTAGGACACAGCCATCCCCAACGACGCCAGGACCGCATAGCGCCCCGCGGTGTGGCGCCCCATGTCATCCATTAGGAGTACCCTTCTAAGGGATGTACTCCTAATACTTGAGGAGCCTGGGTCTGATGACGAAGCCGGAACACTTGTTCAACCGGGCCGCGGAGTGGGAAGCCCTGATGACGTTCGCGTCGCGGCAGGCGACGACGGCCCAGCTCGGCATTGTCAGCGGCCGGCGTCGAATGGGAAAGACCTACCTGCTACGGGCGCTGGTCGACCAGGTCGGAGGTTTCTACTTCGTGGCGACGACGGCGACCGCAGGCGAGTCGCTGCGACAGTTCGGGGCCGCGTTGGCCGAATTCACCGGAGCGGAAGTACCGATCTCGTTCGACAACTGGGACCATGCGGTCACCTACCTGTTCGGACTGGCCGCACGCGGACATGCTGCAAAGCCACTGCTGATCGTGATCGATGAGTTCTCGTACCTGGTGAAGGCGGTGCCCGAACTGCCGTCGTTGATACAGCGGGAGACCGACCGATATCAGATCGAGCCGAGTGGCACTCGGCTGCTGCTGTGCGGCTCGGCGATGTCCGTGATGGGCGGGCTGCTCGCCGCCAACGCGCCACTGCGAGGGCGTGCACAGCTGGAGGTGGTTGTCCGCCCGTTCGGATACCGTGACGCGGCGGCATTCTGGGGAGTGGCGACCGATCCCGCGCTAGCCGCCCGCCTGCACGCGGTACTCGGCGGAACACCCGCCTATCGAAGGCAATTCCTCGCCGACGACGTCCCCGCGTCCCTCGACGACTTCGACTCGTGGCTGGCGCGATCGGTGCTGTCACCGCTGAGTCCGCTGTTCCGGGAGGCGCGCTACCTGCTGGCCGAGGAGGCCGAGATCCGTGACACCGGTCTCTATCATTCGGTGTTGGCGGCGGTCGCCAACGGCAACAACACCCGCGGCGGGATCGCCGGCTATATCGGCCGCAAAGCGGTTGACATCTCGCACCCGCTCGCCGTGCTCGAGGACTGCCAGCTGCTGGTCCGTGAGCAAGACGTGTTCCGAGCTGGAAAGTCCCTGTACCGCATAGCCGAACCACTGATCAACTTCTACGAAGCCGTCATGCGCCCGTCCTGGGCGCGATTGGAAAGCGGCCAGGCACAACAGGTGTGGGTCCGTTCGAAGGAGAGATTCGCGGCACAGGTCGCCGGGCCGCACTTCGAGGCGGTTTGCCGGGAGTTCATGCTGGGCGACGGCATCGAGATGCTCGGCCCGGATGCCGCTTTCGGCGATGTGGGCTGCGGAGTCGTCACCGATTCGGTAGTACGCAAGCAAATTCAGATCGACGTCGCGGTCACCCAGCCGGGCAATGGTGGGAACCGGGGCGCGGTGTCGCTGCTCGGCGAAGCGAAATGGGGAGTAACGATGGGACTGAACCATCTGGATCGGCTTGCTCGTGCCCGCGAGGTTCTGGCCACCAACAGCCTCGATACCTCGAACTGTCGTCTCGCGTGCTTCAGCGGTGCTGGATTCAGTGACGCACTTCGCGAGCGCGCCGCGAAGACGTCGGACGTGCTACTCATCGACCTCGCCCAGCTGTATGGCACTCTGGAATGACGACTCAGACGAGATCGAGGCTATCCTGCACCGACTGCGCGAAACCGCCATTCGACTCCCACACGGCGTAACGCCTCGAGTGCCGAACCCTGATTCGGCGCTCACCGGCATCGACGCCGGATCGGCGGACATCCGCGCGAATCGATCCGCGCCGGCCCGTCGCTGATACAGCCGAAATCAATCGCCACTGAACCACAGGTACCCGTGGCGGTTGATCGCGTCTTGCGCAGCCTCACGCAGCACCGTCACAACCTCTTCTTCGCGCTCATTTCGTGCTGCAGTCTCCGCCAACTCTTTCACGAAGAGGGTCAACTGGTAGGAGTTGAACATAGTATCTGCGTAGCCGAGCACGGTGACCGCGCGTTCCCTGCGGCGGTAGGCCGGTGTCCGCGGACCGATGTGTTTCATCGTTCGCCCCGATCCATCACGCGCACCTGGATCAGGGTGACCACCAGCAGCACCAGGAACATGATCGTGGCCACGGTGGCGCCGTAGCCGGCCCGGAAGTTGCGGAACGATTCCTCGTACACCTGGAACACCATCGTCATCGTGCCGTTGCCGAGTGGCCCGCCGCGCGTCATCACATTGATGATGTCGAAGACCTGCAGCGAGTTGAGCAGCACCGTGATCGACAGGAAGTACGTGGTCGGACGTAGTTGCGGCAGAAGGACTTTCGTGAAAGTCGTCCAGCGGCTCGCGCCGTCCATTTCGGCGGCTTCCATCAACTCGGCGCGCACGCCCTGCAGCGCGGCCAGATAGATGACGAAGGTGTAGCCGAGATTCTTCCAGATGTAAGTGATCGTCACCATGAAAAGGGCCCACCGCGGGTCCTGGTAGAAGTCCGGTATCGCGGTCACCCCGAGCTTGCGCAGGATGTCCTGTACCAGACCGAAACTGGGATCGAAGACGAACTGGAACGCCACCCCGATCGCGGCACCGGAGATCACGAACGGCGCGAAGATCGCGGAGCGAACCACATTGCGTCCGAACAATTTCCGATCGAGCAGCAGTGCCAGCGCCAGGCCCAGCGCCATGCTCGCCACGACGGCGGAGACGGTGAAGATCACCGTGTTGGTGACGACCTTCCACGAGTCGGCGCGCTGCCACCACTCCACGTAGTTGGCGAAACCGATTGGTGTGGCGACAGGTTCGGCGATGTTCCAGTCGGTGAACGACAGCCGGATGTTGTCGGCCAGCGGCCGGTAAACGAACAGCGTCAGCAGCGCGAGGTTCGGCAGCACCAGGACCAGGAACAGCGCGTAGTCCTGCCACGGGCGGCTTTTCAGCCCTCGGCCACGTTGGGTGGGGAGTACCCGTTCCGGACTGCTTCGCACCGCGGCAGTTTTACGGCGCACGGCGAACTGTTAGTTAACCCTGCCCGCCGAATTTCTGAACATCGGGCGCACAGGTGCGAGTACAGCAAGAAGCCGAACAACACGACCGCGAAAGATCGTATTGTTCGGCTTTTGTTCAGTGGATCAGTTCCAGTCGCCGAGTCCGTCACCGGCACTCAGGGTCGGTCCCTGGGTGTTGCTGACGATCACGGCATCGCCGCGCTTGCTGTTCTCCAGGAACCACTTGGCGTTCTCGGTGCTCACGTTCAGGCAGCCGTGGCTGGCGTTGGAGTAGCCCTGCTGGCCGACCGACCACGGTGCGGCGTGCACGAAGATGCCGCTGTTGGACAGCCGGGTGGCGTACTCGACGTCGAGCTTGTAACCCTCGGGGTCGGTGACCGGCACACCGTAGGTGGAGGAGTCCATGGTCATCTTCTCGAGCCGCTCGCCGACGATGTAGGTGCCGTTGGGGGTCTCGTAGCCGGGCTTGCCCAGCGAGGTCGGCATCTCCTTGACGGTCTCGCCGTTGACGGTGACCGTGATCATCTTGGTGTTGTCGTCGACGTAGGACACGACGGCGTCGCCGATGTGGAATGCGCTGGTGGTGCCGCCCGCGACGACCTCGACGTCGGTGTTCGCCGGCCAGAACTCGTTCGGCTTCCAGCGGACCTGCTTGTCGCTGGTCCAATAGAAGTGACCGGGCGCGGGGTTGCTCGAGGTGACCTCGATGAACTTCTCCGCTGCCGCGCGGTCGGCGACCGGTTCCTTGAAGGTGATGATGATCGGCTGGGCGACACCGACGGTCTCACCGTCGGCGATGTTGATGTTCGGCGGCGCGAACGGCGCTTCGGCAGCGGGCGCGTTCACCGCGGGCTGGCTGGAACCGGAGCCGGGGAGGATCGGCTCGGCCTGCGCGGGTGCGGCCAGCAGGGCGCCGGTCGTCGCGACGGCCGCCGACAGCAGCAGGCCACGGCGAAGCCGACGCGATTGCCGCATATTTGCCTCGTGGTGCATAGGTTTCTCGTCCATTCCATCTCCCGTGCCGCTGGGCGGCGCGGGATCTTCGTGATTGACGCGTTGCTACTCCCCCGCCCTGACCGTCCATTCCTACCCGGCACCGGTGACACCGTGCCAGTGCCGGCGCCTGCCGATAACGGTCCGGCAACTCTGTGCGCTGGATCACATAACACGCTGTGATGCACCGTCTTTCGGCAAACGCCACGCTCACGGCGGCGAGTCGGCGACGGTGAACGAGGCCGAGCCGAAAACACACGAGTGTGAGCTTCAAACGTCAAGTGACCGAAATCACTACGCCGATGTGAACTGGCTCGCTGCCGGTACGGCGGTCCGGGCGGGGTGGCCCGGACCGCCCGGATTCAGCGGCGGTCCAGCCCGGACAGGCGAAGCGCGAGCCGGTTCCTGGCCGGGGAGGTGCGCCCGGCCAGACCGAGGACGGTATTGCGCACCGGTCTGGCCCACGCGGGAGCGGTCGCGAGGTCGGTGAGCCTGCTCGCCATCGCGACGACGCCCTGCGCGGTCTCGCGCCGCCGCGCGGCGTGCTCGTCGAGCAGGCCGTCGTCGGCGCCGCCGAGCACCCGCGAGAGTGTGCTGGCGGCGGTGATCGCGTCCTCGATGCCCAGGTTCATGCCCTGGCCACCCGCGGGCGAGTGGACGTGGGCGGCGTCGCCTGTCAGCAGGACCCGACCCCGCCGGAAGGTGTCGGCGATCCGGTGGTGCACGCGGAAGCGCGAACCCCACACCACTTCCTCGACCCTGGCCGGGCGGGCCAGGGGGCCGCGCTCGTCGAGCAGGGCCTGCACGAACGCGGCGTCGGGCTCGGCGGGCGCCTGATCGACCGTGGCGACGATGCGGAACCGGTCGTCGGGCAGCGGCGCGACCACCGCGAGACCGGCGGGCGAGAAGTAGAGGATCACCTCCTCGCGCGGCACCCCGCCGGAGAGCCGGACATCGGCGAGCACGAACGATTCGGCATAGCTGCCGCCGGTGAAGCCGATGCCGGCCTGCTCGCGGACGATGCTGTGCATCCCGTCGGCGCCGAGTAGATAGCGCGCGCGGATCGGTTCGCCCTCGGCCAGTTCGGCGCGCACCCCGTCGGCGTCCTGGCTGATCGCGGTGACGGTGACCGGCCTGTCGACCTTTCCGCCGAGTCGGGTGAGCCGCTCGAGCAGGAACCGCTCGGTGTCGGCCTGGGAGATCATCAGCGTGTACGGGTAGCGGGTGGGTAGCCCGGTGAACGGCACGGCCATCAGCAGTCGATCGCGGTCCCGGATCGCGAAGGTCGGGGTGTGCACGCCGCGAGCGACGAGTTCGGCTGTCACACCGTAGGGTTCGAGGATCTCGAGGGTGTGTGGATGCAGGACCGCGGCGCGTGAGGTGTTCGCGCCCTCCGCCTGTTTGTCGACGACCACGACGTCGTGGCCGAGCTGTTCGAGCACGACGGCGGCGGTGAGGCCGACCGGCCCGGCGCCGACGATCAGCACATCCGCCTGGGGGCTGCTCATAGTTTCTCCCTGAGTTGATCTGTTGCGGTACGGAGGAAGTCGATCTGTTCGGTGCCGACCCGGGCGCGCAACGCCGGGTCGGTGTAGAAGCTGAAGTGGGTGCCGGGGTACACGCGCAATTCGCCGCGGGGTGCCCGCTCGGCCAGTTCGCGGCTGGTTTCCACGGGTGTCTCCCGGTCGTCGGCGGCCGCGCAGACCAAGAGTGGGCAGGACAGGCGGGTCGCGGCGTCGGCGGGGTGGTAGCGCGTCATCATGGTGAGCAGGGCGCGCGGTGCGATGGTGTTGCGCCACAGCGTTTCTCCGCCACCGGTGAGCGTGTGGATGTGCGCTTCGGCCTCGTCTGTGGTGGTGACGGCGAGCGTCCCGGGCGCACCGACCATGGGGATGTAGAACGGCCGCAGCCGCAGTGCGCCGCGCAGCGCGTCGTACCCGATCGCGCCGAGCAGCCGCAGGGTCTCGGTGGTCGATCGGCCTTCCACCTTCTTCGGGAAGCCGTTGAACGGGATCTGTGCCACCACGGCCGCGATCCGCGGATCGTCGGCACCGATGGTCACCGCGTGCGCGCCGCCGAGCGAATTGCCCCATAGGGCAATGCGTTCCGGGTCGATATCGGCATGTCCGCGGGCGAAGGCGACGGCGGCGCGCAGGTCGTCGAGCTGGCCCGCGATCGTGGCGACCTGACGTGGTTCGCCCTCGCTGGCGCCGAAACTCCGGTAGTCGAACACCAGCGCCGCGAACCCGGCATCCGCGAAGTGCTCGGCGTAGTCGAACAGCCGGTCCATGGTCCCGCTGAAGCCGTGGCAGAGCACCACGCAGGGGACGGGGTCCTGGCCATGGGGTAGCCAGAGGTGGCCCGCGCAGCGGGTACCGGCGACATCGAACGACACTTCGGTTCTCATGGTGACCACCCTGCGGCGATAGACTGACCCTTGGTTGGCAATCTACCCCATCTACTGACCATAGGTAAGTCGACATCGTGACAACATCCGAGCGGATTCTCGCCGCGGCAGGCGAGCTGTTCTCCCGGCGCGGGTACCGCGCCGCGTCCATGCAGGCCATCGCCGACGAGGTCGGCATCACCAAGGCCGCCCTCTACTACCACTTCGATTCCAAGGAGGCGATCCTGCAGCGGCTCACCGTGCCGCTGCTCGACGAATTGGAGGCGGTCCTAGGCGCGGCCGAGGAGGCAGGCGAGGCCGAGCGGGTGCGGTGGCGGGCGATCGAGGGCTACGTCGACGTGCACCTGCGGCACCGGCACACCCTGACCATGCTGGTGAAGGACATGACACTGCTGGTCCAGGCCCCGATCGCCGACCGGTTCCGCACCGCGATCGCGCTGGCCAACGAGCTGGTCGCAGGCCCGTCGGCTGATCTGGCGCAGCGGGTACGGGCCGCGCAGGTGGTGGCGGGGCTGGCCGATCCGGTGGTGCTGTTCCGGGCCGAGCCTGCCGACGAACTGCGCGCGCTGATCCTCGACGGTGCTCGCGCCCTGCTCGGCGAACCGGTCGCGGCCAGGCCGCGCGGACCAGCCCGTGGCCGGGCGGGCGGTCGTCCGGCCAAGCTCGGTGCCGATCTGGTCGAGCAGGTCGTCCGGTTGCACGCCGACGGGGTCGCCGCGGCGGAGATCGCCGCCAGGTTCGGGGTGTCCAGGGCGACGATCTATCGCTGTCTCAAAAACTAATCCGGCCGTGATTTGATTTTGATACGAGACAGCGGCCATCGCAGGAACTCGCCGAGCGCGGGTATCGCGCGGTCGGCGCAGTCCTCGTGCACGGCATGCCCGCAGCCGGGCAGCTGTGACGGCCTGTGCCGTGGATCACCGCGCGAGCAGGGTGAACCGGATCGGCCGGTCGGGCGCGGTCGCGAGATTGCGCGGTACCGCGCGCGGCCGATCGGCCGCCAGCGCGGGGTCGAGTCGCAGCCGAACTTCGGTGAGTACCGTGGCCAGCACCACCCGCAACTCGAACTCGGCCAGGGTGGCGCCGATGCAGCGGCGATGACCACCGCCGAACGGGGCGTACTCGAACGGGCCGACCTTGCGGTCGAGAAAGCGCTCGGGGTGGAACAGGCGGGGCGCGGGCCAGCTCGACGGTCGGCTGTGCAGTACCCCGACCGCGAGGCCGATCGTCTGCCCGGCCGGCAGCTCGAGTCCACACCACCGCGCGGGCGCGGTGAGCGTGCGCAGCACCATGGGCACCGGTGGGTGCAGGCGCAACGTCTCCTGGCACACCGCACCGAGCAGCGGTAGTGTCGCCTGCTCGGTGGGCTCGGCGGTCGCCGCCAGTTCGTCGGTGAGCCGGGCGAGCAGTCCTGGCTCGCGATGCACGTGGTACAGCGCCCAGGCCAGTGTGGTCGCGGTCGTCTCGTGCCCGGCGACGAGCAGGGTGCGCAGCTGTTCGCAGAGTTCGGAATCGATCAGGGTGCCGCCGTCGTCGTAGCGGGCGGCCAGCAGCAGATCGAGCAGGTCGCCGTCGCCGGGGCCGTCGCGGCGGCGACGGTCGATATCGGCCAGGATCAGCCGGTCCACCCGCTGCCGGGCGGCGACGAATCGACCCCATGGACCGAAACCCGTCGGCCCGCGCCGCAGGATCGGGGCCGCGAGCAGCGGTGTGGTGAACGCCGAGAGGAAATCGCCGACCGCACGGGAGTATGCGTCGATTCGGCGCCCCGTTGCACCTGGTTCCGACGGCACGTATTCCGCTGAGCCGGTGTCACTTCCGAATACCGCGGCCAGAATGACACGCAGGGTGATCGAACGCGCCACGGTGAGCGCGTCGATCCGGGTACCCGGCCGCCATGGACCCGTTGGACCGGAACCGGATTCGAGCTCGCCGAGCGCGGCATCGCGAATCACTCCCGCCAGTGCCCGCACCCGTGGTCCGTGCATCGATGGCGCGAGCAGCGCGCGGTCGGCGCGATGCCGCGACCCGGAACTGAGGATCAACGAGGCAGCGCCGACCATCGGCTCGATCGGATTCGGGGCGGGCGGGCGAACCAGCTCGACCGGGAGCCGGAACAGCTCGCGCGCGCCGTCGGCGGTGCCGGTGAACAACACCGGCGGAAAGCCGGGGAAACCCACCGCGAACGGATCACCGTGGCGGGCACGGCGCCGCAGATAGCCGTCGAAGTCCACCGCCGCCGCCAGCCCATGCGGCAGCGACCAGCGCGGTGGACGTGGCACGGTCATGTCCATCACTACGATCCGCGGGCCCGAACGGTTCGACCTACGCTTCGGCGGCCCTGACCTTGCGCACCGTGCCCTGCGCGATCGCCGACAGTTTCGCCAACCGCGCGTCACCGAGCGCGGTGACGGCATTGCCGAGCCGGTTGGTGACGAACGCGATCGACATCCGCAGATCCGGGTCGGCATAGGCGCCCGACCCGCCGATGCCGTAGTGCCCGAACGCGTGTCGTGGCTGCTGTTTGGTCATCAGCACCGGGCGGTGATAGCCGAGGGTGAACCGCAACGGCAGCCCGAGCACGTAGTCGCGGCTGTCGGTCTGCTGGGTCCGGTTGACCGTCTCGATGGTCTCCGGCCGCAGGAATCGCACCGCCGTGTCGTCGATGTACACGACGCCGTCATTGGCGAGCGCGCCGTACATCCTGGCGAGCGCGCGGGCCGAGAACACACCGTTCCAGCCGGGCATCACCGCGTCGTGCACGCGCGGATCGCGCACCAGCTCGTCGAAACTCTCCGGCATCCCCGCCTCGGCGAGGCCACGCGCGGGCCTGACCCACGACAGCACCGACGACGCGGTGTTCCAGCGGATTCCCGGCGGGGCGAGGTGCGGGAAGATCTTGGCGATCCGGTGCCGCTGGCCCGGCGGCACCTGGAACCAGAACTCCTCGGCCGCCAAGGGCTGCGCCACTTCTCGCCGCAGCACCGCGGTGAACGGCTCACCGGTGACCCGCTGCACGATCTCGGCGACCAGCCAGCCGAAGGTGATCGCGTGATAACCCGACGCGCGGATCCGGCGCGGATCGGCCGGGCTCTCGGCCAGCGCGGAGACCACCGCCGCGTAGTCGAGGATGCCCTCGCGGCCTGGCACGAGTCCGCGCACCCGGTGCAGCCCGGCACGGTGCGAGAGCACATCGCGCACGGTGATGTCGTGCTTGCCGTGCGCGGCGAACTCCGGCCAGTACGTGGCGACCGGCGCTTCGTAGTCGATGAGACCGCGCTCGGCCAGCCGGTGCACGACCGTCGCCGCGACGCCCTTGCCGGTGGAGAACGCCAGCGCCACGTGCTCGCCGTTCCAACGCTGGTCCTTGGCCGCCCACCCCGCCCAGACATCGACGACCGGCCTGCCGTCCAGATAGATCGCCAAGGCGCCGCCACCCCGGCTCGGTTGCGGGAACAGCCCGAAGAAGTGGTCGGCCAGCCGGATGAACCGCGGATCGATCAGCATCTCCCGCGGCGCGGCCGGCGGCACCCCGCCGCGCTGGGTCTTCGGCCCGAAATCTCCCGCCGTTGCTGCCACCATCGGGTTCACCTCCTGATGTGGGTTCGGCCGGGGAGGCCGGAAGGCCAGGGTAACCCGGCAACCGGGTTCGGCTGATGGAGTCGACGCAGGTGGCTCCGGTGGTGTATTCACAGAAGGTGTTTGCAGACCTGCCCATCGGCCGGATCGCCGGTGCCGCTGCCTTCGCGGTGACCGCGTTCTTCGCCTCCGGCTGCGGTGGCACCATCGACGGCCACGCGCAACCCGCGATCGACGTGGTCCCGGCGACCAGCGACGCCACCACCACCAAGCCGACGACCACCAGGCCGGCGCCGACCACGACAAGCAGGGGCGGCACCACCGACTTCGAGGCGAGCATCGGCGATTGCGTCGCGCTCGGCGGCACCGTCGACGACGCGACGATCGAGAAGGCGTCCTGCGGGAGCCGCGCCTCGAACTACAAGGTCATCGGCAAGGCCCCGACCAGCAGCGGCTGCGTGAGCGACCGCGACAACTTCTACGCCGAGACCCTCAACGGCATCGAGACCGGCGCGCTGTGTCTCGACATCGACTGGGTGGTCGGCGGCTGCATGGATGTCGGCGGCGACGAGCCGACGCGCATCGAGTGTGGCGAGGCGGCGACCGAGCCGGTCAAGGTCATCACGATCGACACCGATTCCGACAGCGTGGACAACTGCCCCGACGCCGCCGATTCCGGGTTCAAGTACGCCGAACGCCGGGTCGTCGTCTGCGTGCAGAGCCTGTAGCGCCGCGAGCGGCTACCGTGGTCGGGTGCCCCCGACCACGACGGTTCGGCTGAAATCGGCCACGGGACGGTGGATCCTGCTCGCCACCATTCTCGGGTCCTCGATGGCGTCGCTCGACGCCACCGTGGTCTCGGTCGCGCTGCCGCGCATCGGCGAATCGCTGCACACCGACGTGGCGGGCCTGCAGTGGACCGTCAACGGCTACACCCTCACCCTCGCGTCGTTCATCCTGCTCGGCGGCTCGCTCGGCGACCGGCTGGGTCGGCGGCGCGTGTTCGTCTGGGGGATCGTCGGATTCGCGCTCACCTCGCTGCTGTGCGCGGTCGCGGTGAATATCGAGATGCTCGTGCTTGCCAGGTTGCTGCAGGGGGTCGCGGGGGCGCTGCTCACTCCCGGCAGCCTCGCCCTGATCTCGGCGTCGATCGACGAACGTGATCAGGGCAGCGCGATCGGACTGTGGTCCGGTCTCGGCGGGGTGGCCGGTGCGTTGGGGCCGCTGCTCGGCGGCGGGTTGATCGACCTGGTCGGTTGGCGTGCGATCTTCCTGTTGAACGTGCCGTTGGCGTTGGTCGTCGCGGTTGTCGCGATCCGCTCGGTGCCGGAGAGTCGCGATCCCGCCGCGCCGACACGGATCGATGTGCCGGGCGCGGTGATCGTCGCCGTCGCGCTCGGTGCGCTCACGCTCGGTCTGATCGAGACACGGCCGACGCTGATCGGGGTCGGTGTCGCCGGGCTGGCCTGTTTCGTGCTCGTCGAGCTGCGCAGCCCGAATCCGCTTGTCCCGCCGTCGCTGTTCGCCTCGCGGGTGTTCACGGTGGCGAATCTGGTGACGCTGTTCGTCTATGCCGCGCTCGGCGGTGTGTTCTTCCTGCTGGTGCTGCAATTGCAGCTGGTCGCCGGGTACTCGCCGATGGCGTCGGGCGCGGCGAGTCTGCCGGTGACGCTGCTGATGCTGGTGCTCTCGGCACCTGCGGGGCGCTGGGCGCAGCGGCACGGTCCGCGGCTTCCGATGACCGTCGGTCCGCTGCTCGCCGCGGTGGGCGTGTTCGCGTTGCAGCGGGTCGGGGCCGAGGCGAACTACCTGACCGATGTACTGCCCGGCGTCGTCGTCTTCGGTCTCGGCCTCGCGATCATGGTGGCGCCGCTGACCGGCGCGGTGCTTGCCGCGGTGCCCTCCGCCGACGCCGGTATCGCCTCCGGGGTCAACAACGCCGTCGCCAGGACCGCGCAGCTGCTCGCGGTCGCCGCGCTACCCGGCATCGCTGGTCTGTCCGGTGCGTTCGGCGATCCGGTCGCCTTCGGCGCCGGGTTCGACACGGCCATGCGCTGGTGCGCGGTGCTGTTGCTGATCGGTGCGGTGCTGGCCGGGGCGTTGCTGCGGGTGCCGCGCCGGGCGCCGGATCCGGAGCGGGTCGACTGCCTGCCGCACTGCGCAGGCGCCGACGGACCGGCGCTGGCACCGGGCACCCCGAAATGACAGCGGGCCGCGTGGACGACGTCCACGCGGCCCTCGGTGCGACGGGCGGGATCAGATCGGGTGGTAGCCCGCGCCGACACCACCGCGCGCGTTGATATCGGCCATGATCGAGTTCATGTTCGTTCCGACCTCGGGTCCGAGGCAGGCCACCGCGAGGTAGGCGTTCACCATGCCGACCAGCGTCGAGCCGACCACCACCGGTGCCCCGGAATCGCCTTCGACCACGCACATCTGCGACCAGGTCTCGGTATTGGTCTGGAAGACATCACCCCAGGTGATGCCGCAGGTGTTGCCGGTGGTGCGGCCTTCCTTGCAGACGATTGTCGGGAACTGGGCAGGCCCGCCGAGCCCGGTGATGCTGACATTGCCGATCCGGTTCACCGGGATGATCCGGCCGGGGGTGAACTCGATGACCGCGTAGTCGAGTTCGTAGTTGCTGTAGGCGAACCGGCCGATCTGGCCGAATCCGCGGTCGATCTCGGCGGTGACGGTGGAGCCCGCGTCGCCACAGTGCCCGGCGGTGAGACCGACCAGTCGGCCCGCACCGTCGTGCCCGACGGTGGTGACGGTGCATTCGAACATGTCGTCGATGACGATTCCGGAGCCGCCGCCGATCACCGGGGGGCCTGGCTGTGCCTGCGAAGTGCCCGCGCCGGTGCCGAGGAGCGCGGCACCGAGGGCGACGGCGAAGGCGGCGCCTGCCACCTTGGCGAGTGTGGTGAACATGTCCCTCCAGACGTCGGAAGCCCGCACGATATCAATTCGGTCTGCCTATCGTGCCTGTATTCCGTCCCGGGCGCGCCCCGCCACCCCGCCTCGCAAAACGATAGCTAATAGCTATTACCGTTTGTGATCGTTTGTCCAGTTTTATGCCCGGCTGTGATTCGTCCGGGCTTTCGATCGGAGCCTTTCGTTATGGATGACAGTTTTCCGCGAAATTAATTTGGCACCACCGACGACGTCGGGATTCGGTACCTGAAACGACATCTCGCGTATCCGGCATACATGGACAATTGCGGGCTGTATGGTCCGACCTGGCGGGACTCATTGCTGTTTCGCGACAGTGACCTCTATCTATGACAGCGCTCACATGTCGGTGGTGTGTTCTGCGCTACTCCGTAGTAAGGTGCGTCAAGCAAACAAGTCGTCGGGGTATTGATGACCTGGCGTCGAGAGGGGTACAAGCAGTGCAGTCGACCAAGAGTCCGCCCGCCCGATCCCGCGTCGACGACGCGGTGGACTGGACCAAGGGCCTTTGGGAAGACCATCCGAAGAAGTCGCTCGAGACCTTCGGCCGACAGATCACGATGGGCTTCGAGGCGATCACGGAGCTGATCGTCGCGATCTTCCGCCGCCGCTTCCCCTTCGACGAGTTCGTGCGTCAATGCGCCTTCATGGCCAACGTGGCCGCGGCGCCGACCCTGCTCGTGGCGATCCCGATCGCGGTGATCGTGTCGATCCAGGTCGGCGCGGTCGCCGGGCAGGTCGGCGCCACCTCGTTCATCGGCGCGGCCAACGGCCTCGGCATCATCCAGCAGGGCGCGCCACTGGTCACCTCGATCATGATCGCGGGCGCGGTCGGCTCGGCGGTCTGTGCCGATCTCGGCTCGCGCACCATCCGCGAGGAGATCGACGCGATGAAGGTGATGGGCGTCGACCCGTTGCGCAGGCTGGTCGCCCCCCGGCTCGGCGCCGCGATGATCGTCAGCTTCCTGCTCTGCGGGTTCGTCGTCTTCGTCGGCTTCATCACCGGCTACATGTTCAACATCTTCGCCCAGGCGGGTACCCCAGGCTCGTACATGAGCACGTTCGCGTCCTTCGCCGTCACCCGCGATCTCGCGGTGGCGCTGCTCAAGTCGGTGATCTTCGGGATCATCGCGGGCATCATCGCCTGCGACTCCGGCCTGAACGCGCGCGGTGGCCCCGGTGGTGTCGCCAACGCGGTGAACTCGGCGGTGGTCAGCTCCATGGTGATGCTGCTCGGTGTCAACGTGGCGATCACCCAGATCTACGCCGCCGTCTTCCCCCCACAGGTGGTCTGAGCCATGTCAGCAACATACGTACCTCCCCTGCTGCGCCCGCTGCGGCAACTCCAAGCCGTCGGCAAGGCGCCGATCGACATGCTTGCCCGACTCGGGCATCAGGTCTTCTTCTTCCTGCGCTCGGTCGGCTCGATCCCACTGGCGTTCAAGCAGTATCCGAAGGAGATCTGGCGCCTGCTCTCCGACGTCACGTGGGGCAACGGCAATATCGTCGTCGGCGGCGGCACGATCGGCGTCATCCTGATCATCAGCGCCTTCGGCGGCATGACGGTGGCCATCCAGGGTCACACCTCGCTGAACCTGCTCGGCTTGAGCCCGATCACGGGCGCCATCTCGGCCTTCGCCACCACTCGTGAGCTCGGGCCACTGCTGGCCGCGCTCGCCTTCGCGGCCCAGGCGGGCTGTCGATTCACCGCGCAGCTCGGCGCGATGCGCATCTCGGAGGAAATCGACGCGCTCGATTCCATCGCGATCCGCCCGCTGCCCTACCTGGTGAGCACCAGGATGATGGCCGCGGTCATGGCGATCGTTCCGCTGTACTGCATCGGCCTGGTGATGGCCTACGTGTCCTGCGCGGTCACGGTGCAGCTGATCGGCGGTACCGCGTCGGGTACCTACTCGCACTACTTCTACCAATTCCTGGTACCGACCGACGTGCTGTACTCACTGCTCAAGGCCATCGTGTTCGTCATGATCACGACGTTCATCCAGTGCTACTACGGCTTCTTCGCCTCGGGTGGTCCCGAAGGCGTCGGTGTCGCGGCCGGCCGCGCGATCAAGATGTGCATCATCCTGGTCGTGTTCGCCGACCTGTTCATGACTTTGGCGATCTGGGGCGTCGACCCCGGAATCCGGATCTCGGGGTAGGCGCGGATGATCATCGATCCCAGTGGGCGCGGGCCCACCATGAAACAGCTGTACATCGCGGGTGCCTGCGGACTCGTGGTGTTCGCGGTGATCCTCGGTTTCCTCATGGCGAGGTACCAGGGCTACTTCGTGCCCAAGGTGAATGTCGCGGCGAATCTGTCGACCACCGGTGACGGCCTGCCCTCGGACGCGGACGTGAAGTTCCGCGGCGTGCTCGTCGGCTCCGTCAAGGACGTCGACATCGTCGACGAGGGCGCGATGCAGCAGGTGAACATCGAGCTCAAACCGGAGTTCGCAGGCGACATCCCGGCCAATGTCACCGCCCGCGTCGTGCCGAGCAACCTGTTCGCCGTCACCTCGGTGGAGCTGGTCTTCAACGGGCCGTCCAGCGAATACCTGCACGAGGGTTCGCAGATCCCGGAGGACCGCAGCAAGGGCACCATCGCCCTGCAGGACACCCTCACCACGGTGCGCGACATCCTCGACGAGGTCGACCCGGTGCAGTTGGGCCGGGTGCTCGGCACCCTCACCCAGGCGCTCGACCCGAGCGGCCGGGTTCCCGGCTCCACCATCGAGCGCCTCGATCACTGGCTCACCACCGTGGCCGATGCCGGGCCCAACCTCGGCGGCATGCTCGACGACTTCTCGGCCTCGGCGCGCGCGCTGAACCAGTCGGCGCCGGAACTGCTCGACGTACTCGGCAGCTCGGTGCAGACCGCGAACACCATCGCCTCCAAGCGCGACCAGCTGATCGCGCTGCTCGCCGGTGCCAGTGCCACCACCGACCGGGTCAACGACCTGTTCGCGGCCAACCCCGATGTCGGCAAGGAAGTCACCACCGGCATGAACGCCACCCTCGGCGCGCTCGCCGCCGATCCGGCGTCGATCACCAGGCTGTTCGAGGTGTTCGGCCCCTCGCTGGCCGCCCTCAACAGCACCTTCCACGGCGGACCGAGCGGCAAGCAGATGGTGTGGAACGCGGGCCTGACGTTCACCCCGTGGCGACCGAACACCGTCGCCGAGTGCCCGCGCTACGGTGACCTGCTCGGCCCGAGCTGCTTCACCGCGCCCGCCGAGGTGAGTCTGCCGCCGATGCCGGAGAGTGTGCGTCCGCGCGCGCTCGACTCGGCGGCGGGCCTGCCGCCGCTGGTCGCCATCCCCGGCATGCCCGCGATCCCCGGCCTCACCACGCCGGGCATCGCGCCGATGCAGACCGCGGAGGGCACCGAGATCAAGCCGTTCGCCGGCACCCCGCTGGAGGGCCTGGTCCCGTCGATCCAGATTCCGGGCCTGCCCGGCATTCTCGGCGGCCAGCCCGCACCGGCGGCGGCCCCGGCCGAGGCGCCCGCCGAGCCCGAGCCCGCGCCGTCCGGCACGCCGATCTCCTACTACCAGGGCACGGACGCGATGACCCAGCTGCTCGGTCGTCAGCCGACGGCCTCCGAATTCCTGCTGCTCGGTCCGATTTTGAAGGGCGGAACCCTGCAAGTGTCCGAAAACGGGGGTGGCGCATGAGCATCCGCAAACCGCTGATCGGGTTCAGTATCTTCGCACTCGTCTCGATGCTGGTCATCGTGGTCGTGTGGAATACCCTCGCCCGCTCGGTCGACGGTGACACCCGCAAGTACACCGCGATCTTCACCGATGTCCTCGGCCTGCGGCCCGGCGACGATGTCCGCATGGCGGGCGTGCGCGTCGGCAAGGTCGAGAAGATCGAGCTCGACGGCAAGAACGACGCCAAGGTCTCGTTCATCGTGCAGAGCGACCAGACCGTCTTCGACGACACCAAGGCGCTGGTCAGGTACCAGAACCTGATCGGCCAGCGGTACGTGGCGCTGGCGCCGGGCGCCTCGGCGAATCCGCAGGCGCTCGACAGCGGCTCGGTGATCCCGCTCGAACGCACCGAACCGTCGTTCGACATCTCGGCGCTGCTCAACGGTTTCCAGCCGCTGTTCCAGGCGCTCGAGCCCGCCGAGGTCAACGCCATGTCGGAGACGCTGATCCTGGCGCTGCAGGGCGACGGTGTCTCGCTGTCGTCGTTCATCATCCAGGCCGCGCAGCTGGCCACCGACTTCCAGCGCCGGGACGCGATCCTGTCCGACGTGATCACCAACCTGTCCGGCGTGATGGCCGGGTTGGCCAAGCGAGGCGATGAATTGGAGACCCTGGTGACCCAGACCCGCGCCCTGATCGGCGGGCTCTACGAACAGGGACAGTCCCTGCAGAACTCGACCGTCGTGCTCGCCGACGCCACCACCTCGCTGGTCGGCATGATGAGCAAGATCCAGCCCCAGCTGGCCGCCACCCAGAACTCGACGACGGCGGCACTGAACCTGCTGCTTGCCAACGGCGCCAAGCTCGACCAGGTCGCGATCGACATGCCGTCGATGCTGGCCGACCTCGGCCGGATGACCTCCGAGGGCACCCACGCCAACGCCTACCTGTGCGGCCTCGACGTCTCGCTCTACGGCGTGCTGTTCCCCCGCGGTCTGTTCAGCCAGATCGGTGGCACCGGGCACTCGGCGGTGTGCCGATGAGCAAGCTGAAGAGTTCCTTCCTCGGGAACCGCAATTTCTGGCTCGGTGTCATCGGCTCGCTGGTGATCGTGCTGCTGCTGATCGGTTCGTCGATCTACCAGTTCATCGGGCTCGGCAGGCAGTCGATCGAGGCCGAGTTCGTGCAGGCCGCCGGGATCAAGACCGGCGACAAGGTGGCGGTCTCGGGTGTGCAGGTCGGCACCGTCACCGGCGCCAGGATCGAGGGCGACCACGTGGTGGTCACCCTGGATGTGGACAGCTCGCTGAAGCTCGGCCCCGACGCGCACGCCGCGATCAAGATGGCCACGCTGCTCGGTGCTCGCTACGTGGACCTGAATCCCGGCGACGGATCGGGCCTGCCCGACGACACGATTCCGCGCACCAACACCGACGTGCCCTACGACATCGCCGATGTCGTGCAGATCGGCACGCCGAAGTTCGAGGAACTCGACACCAAGAAGCTGGCCGCCTCGCTCAACACCATCGACTCCGAGCTCGGCGACTCCCCCGAACTGGTGGCGCAGGCGCTCGACAGCGTCGGCGCACTGGCCAAGGTGGTCGATCGGCGCAAGGGCGAGGTCGACAGCCTGCTCAAGGACCTCAACCGGGTCACCCAGCTGCTCGCCGACAACCGCAACAGCATCCTGCTGGTGATCACCCAGGGCGAGGCCATCGCCAACCGGGTGATGGAGCGGCAGAACCTGCTGCGGCAGCTGCTCGACAACATCGCCACGCTGACCCGTCAGCTGGAGGAGATCGGTGCCCAGAACGGTGACCAGTTCGCCGGCACCATCGGCCAGCTCAACACGATGGCGCAGGGTCTGCAGAAGAACAAGGACAACCTCGACAAGCTGCTGCAGATCGGTCAGCCGACGGCGCGCTACTTCAACAACGCGCTCGGCAACGGCAACTACGGCGACGTCTCGCTGCCGTGGTTGTTCCCCGACAACTGGCTGTGCTTCGTGCAGGTGATCCAGGGGTGCGAAGGATGAAATTGACATCGACATTCCGCAGCGGCAAGGCGCTGGGCCGATACCTGATGATCGGCGCCACCGCGCTGGCGCTCGGCAGCTGCTCGCTGCTGCCCGGCTCGGTGAACGACGCGCTCGGCCGCACGACCAAGATCACCGCGGACTTCGAGAACATCGCGGGCATGTACGAGGGCAACGAGGTGATGGTCCTCGGCCTCGCGGTGGGCACGGTCGACAAGATCGTGCCCAAGGGCACCTTCGTCGAGGTCCACATGACCATCGAGCCCGGGGTGAAGATCCCGAAAGAGGCCATCGCGGCGATCGTCTCGCCCTCGATCGTCACCGACCGGCACATCGAGATCACCCCGCCCTACACCGGCGGTGAGGCGATGGAGTCCGGCCAGCACCTGACCAAGGCCAGCACCAGGACCCCGGTCGAGTTGGACACGATGATCAAGACCATCGACCAGTTCTCCGCCTCGCTCAAACCCGAGGAGGGCCAGGAGGGACTCGGCCCGCTCTCCGGCCGGGTGCTCTACCCGGTGCTCAACGGCAACGGCCAGAAGATCCGCGAGACCCTCGACGCGCTGTCGAGCGCGTTGAAGGTCGGTGTCGACAACAAGGACGCGATCTCCAACATCATCATCAAGCTCAACGAGCTGACGACGATGCTGGCCGAGAACGACCAGTCGGTGCGCGATTTCAGCAACCGGGTGACCGCCATGTCGGGTCTGCTCGCCGAGCAGGCGCCCGGCCTGCAGGCCACCCTGGACCAGCTCAACCAGTTCCTGGCCAACACTTCGACCACCTTCGGTGTGCATGCCGACGAACTGTCGGAATCGCTGACCGGCCTGACCAATGTCACCAACCAGCTGCGCGCCAATTCGGGCGCGATGGTCGAGATCGTCGACATCGTTCCGCTGCTGATGCAGAACATCGACGGCGCGATGGACAAGGAACGCCGGTTCGTCCGGCTGCACGGCCTGATCGGTACCGCGCTGTCCGGCGAGATCGTCAGCGTGTTCTGTGAACGCATCCAGATGCGTTCCGACGGCTGCCGATCCGGGAACATGCAAGACTTCGGCCCCGACTACGGTCTCACCGCCGCACTGCTTGGACTCACGAAATGACGCGACGTATGACGAAGAGAGCCCGCCGCGCGCTCGTTGCCGCGGCAGCGGTGGCCACCGTGACGATCACCTCCGGCTGTGGATTCACCGTCGAGGATCTGCCCCTGCCGAAACCGGGTGCCGAGGGCGAGACCTACACCCTGCACGCGATCTTCGACAATGCGCTGAACCTGCCGGATCAGGCGAAGGTGAAGATCGGTGGTTCCGACGTCGGGGTGGTCTCGGACATCTCGACCAAGAACTTCCAGGCCACGATCGATATGGAGATCAGCACCGATATCGAGCTGCCCGAGGGCACAAGGGCAGAGCTGCGCCAGGCCACCCCGCTCGGTGACGTCTTCATCGCACTGAGCAGGCCGACCACCGAGACGAGCGGCGCCACCCTGGAAGACGGCGACACCCTCACCCGCGAATTCACCTCGGCGGGTGCCACGGTGGAGGAGCTGCTGATCTCGGTGTCGATGCTGTTCAACGGTGGTGGCGTGGCGAGCCTGAGCAGGCTCGGCACCGAACTCGGCGCGATTCTCAACGGCCAGGGCGGCAATCTGGGGCACCTGATCTTCGAGATGACCGGTGTAATCGGGGAATTGAACAACAACAGCGCCCGGATCGACACGGTGCTCACCGAGTTCAACACCCTGGCCAACACCATCGAGAACAACAAGGCTCAGCTCGGTCAGGTCGCCGACACGCTGCCCCAGGCCATCGGCGCGATCGCCGAGAACAACCAGGCCATCGGCGATCTGCTCACCAAGCTCTCCATCGCGAGCGCCGCACTCGGCGACTACTCCAACACCACCGGTGACCAGCTCTCCGAACTGCTCACCAATCTCGACAATCTGATGAACGCGCTCGCCGCGACCGGCGACAACTTCGGGTACGTGCTCGACCAGCTGCACGCGATCCGTCCCGGCGCGAACCAGACCTTCAAGGGCAAGTCGCTCGCGCCGTACGCGACGCTGACCAACCTCGACATCGGGCTGCTGACGAGTCCGGACGCCAGCAAGTTCCCGGACCTCAAAGATGTGAATGATTTCGTCGGCAGCTTCATCCAGGTGCTGCAGATCGTTCAGGGCCGGGTGGGAGGCCACCGATGAACAAGGTGAAGAAGTTCTTCAGCAGCAAGATCCTGCTGGCCAACGCCACGCTGGTGCTCGTGCTGATCGTCGGTGCCACCTACCTGCTGGTGAACGTGATGCGGGTGAACCCGCTGCGGGCCGAGTACGACGTGACCGTCAACCTGGACCGCTCCGGTGGTCTGCAGCCGGGCAACGACGTGACCCTGCGCGGGCACCGGATCGGCAAGGTCACCTCGATCGAGCTGATCGACGAGGGCCAGGCCATCGCGGCGAAGGCGGCGATCGACAAGAGCTACAAGATCCCGGTGGACACCGAGATCCAGGTCGCGGCGTTGTCGGCGGCCGGTGAGCAGTACATCGACTTCCGCCCGAACACCGATGTCGGCCCGTTCCTCGGTGACGGCGCGGTGATCGAGTTCGACCCGGAGCAGATCCAGACCCCGGTGCCGGTGTGGGCGGTGCTCGACGATACGAGCGCGCTGATCGCGCAGGTGGATCCGCAGCAGTTCAAGACCATCCTTTCCGAGCTCGACATCGCGCTCGGTGGCGGTCCCGATCAGCTGCGTGGCCTGGTCAACGGTGTGAGCCTGGTGGTGGCAGGCCTGGAGAATCTGCTTCCGCAGACGGTGAATCTCATCGCCAACCTGCGGGTCATCGCCAACACCACCTCGCAGGCGCAGCCGGATCTGCAGACCCTGACCAGCAATTCGGGCGCGCTGCTCACTCAGTTCAACAACGCCAACGCCGAGTTGCAGGGTGTGCTCGACAACGCGCCGGGCCAGTTCGAGGCGCTCGGTGCGGTGCTGGACAAGACGGCCGATCCGATCAGCGCCCTCGCGTCCAACTTCGTCGCCATCACCAGGGCGGCGCAGCTGCGCACGCCCGCGCTGCGGCTGCTGTTCCCGTCGCTGGCGATGGGCTTGGAGTCGATCGCCATCCCGGCCCATGACGGCGAGTTCCACACCATCATCGATATCTGGCCGCGTCCGACCTGCTACTACGCGACGGAGTACCGTCGTAACGAGGAAGTCCAGGACGGGTCCATCCCGAAGTGGAACTACTGCGTCAACCCGCCCGCGGATCAGCAGATCCGTGGCTCGGCGAACGCGCCGCGTCCGAACGTGCCCAACAACGGCGCGCAGATGCCGCCGGGTGTCGATCCCAACGAGAGGACCCCGATCCCGGTGAAGTGAGTGGAGTAGCTGCCCGCCCGGCCACACCGGCGCCGGCGGAAGGCATACTCGCTTGTGGAGAGCGTGTGGCCCGGATCACGGGCTCACGGAGCATATCGGTGCCATGTGCCGGGAAAGAGCAGGATTGATTCGATGACCAGCGACGACGCCGAGAGCAAGAAGGACGACGCCGCGGCGGACAAGCCCGACCTGGCCAAGTCGGCCCCGACCGTGAAGGGTGCGGCGGCCACGCCGGAGGACGACGCCGCGACCGTCAAGGCGGCGACCGTGTCCCCCGCGCCTGCTCCGGCTCCGGCCGGGAAGTCGGGTTCGACGGGCTGGCTCGCGGCTGGTGTCGCCGGTGTGGTCGCGCTCGGCGCCGCCACCGCCGCGGTGGTGTTCTTCCTGCAGAGCAGTGACCGCGGCGACAAGCTCGACGCCATCGCCGAATCGACCGAGGCGGCCTGCGAGTACGGCGGCATCCTCGCCAACTACGACTACTCGCAGGACCTCGACGGCTACATCGAGTCGATGAAGGCGGGCGCCACGGGCGACTACCTGAAGGAGTTCTCCGACGCCGCCGAAGCGCTCAAGGGCGCGATGGTGCAGGCGCAGGTGAAGTCGCGTGGTGAGGACGTGCAGTGCGCCTACATCTCGGGCAGCACCGAGGACGTCAAGGCCATGGTCACCATGACCCAGTACCGGACCAACTTCACCCAGACCGAACCGGACCGGATGATGTTCGCCATCGAGATGACGCTCGAGAAGTCCGGCGACAAGTGGCTGGTGAGCAAGCTGGACTCGCCGCTGCTCAAGGGCGGCGGCCAGGTGCCGGGTGGGGCGGCGCCCGGCCAGGTGCCCACCCAGGAGGCACCGGCACCGGAGAACCCGGAGGCACCGGCGCCGACGCCGGGCAACTGATCGATCGGCGAACGCCTCCGGCGGCAGCAGCGCGCTACCGCCGGAGGCGTTCTCGTGCGGACTCTCCGGTCGTGCCGTGCGTCAGAACAGGGTGAGTGACCCCGACGGCGCTGCGGGCTCGACCGGCTTCCCAGTGGTCCGCGGTCTGGTGGTCTCCGGTGCCGGGACGGGCCGGGCCGCGGCTTCGCGGGCGGCGGCGCCCGCCAGAGTGTCGGCCTTTTCGTTGAAGTAGTTGCCCACGTGTCCGCGTACCCAGCGGAACCGCACCGGACCTTCGCGGGTGGCGATGGCTCTATCGATCTGCTTGATGATCTCGACGTTCTTCACCGCGCCGCCGGTGGAGGTGCGCCAGCCGTTGCGCCGCCAGCCGGTGATCCATTCCGACGCGCACTTGATCGCGTAGAGGGAATCGCTCTCGATGAGCATCGGCTCGTCGCCGGGGTGGGCGCGGATGGCTTCCAGCACCGCGCGTAGCTCGGCGATCTGGTTCGTTCCGGTGGCGGCTCCCCCGCTGTCGGCGGGGCCGTGATGGTTCACCCATGCCCAGCCGATGGCACCGCCCGGGTTACGCAGGCAGGACCCGTCGGTGCTCACGATGATCATGACCGCCACCCTAGGCGATGCGGCCGACAAGATCGGTACCGTGAAATGCCTCGATCTCCCTTCGCAACCGCGATTCGGTCCGGCGCAGTGCCGTCCTCGCGGCCGCGTCGACGAGGCCGTGGCACAGGCGGCCGAACACTCCGCGGGGTGGTGGATAGTCGGCTTCGGAGGTCAGCACCGACCGTTCGTAGCCGAGGGGGTCGAACCGCAGCGTCACGGTGCCGGATAGCCGCCCACGCAGGGTATACCCGAGCACCGCGTTGCGCCGGTACTCGGTGATCTCGCAGGTGGACCGCAGCGGGATCACCCCGAACAGCCGGACACGCAGCGCGTAGGCGGCACCGAGGCCACTCGTCGGCTCGCCGACCGGTTTGGCCTCGGTGACGCCGGACATCCAGTCCGGAATGAAGCGGAAGTTCTCGGCGTAGGCGAAGGCGGCGTCGACGGGGGCGCCGACGTCACACGCGTACCTGATGTGGCCCATCGGCCCTCCCTGATCACGGATGGGCCAAAAGTACTACAGATTTCCTCTTTATTTGTCGGTTTCCCGGTCAGAGCTGGTCGACGAGGTATTCCGCGATCGGCATCGCCGAGGTCGCCGCCGGTGACGGCGCGTTGAGCACATGGATCGACCGCGGGGTGCGCTCGATCAGGAAGTCGTGCACCAGGCTGCCGTCCCCGAGTACCGCCTGCGCGCGGATACCGGCGCGATGCGGCAGCAGGTCGGTGGCGGTGAGCTCCGGGCAGTACCTGCGGCATTCGGCGAGGTAGCCGCGCTTGAACAGGGAGTTGCGCAGTTCCCTCGCCCCGGTCCGCACGTGCGCGCGAGCGAGTCGGTGGAAACCGCGGAACCGCAGCACATCGGCAGCGTCACGTGCGTTCACACTGCCCTTGGGATAGCCCTCCCTGGCCAGCCCGAGCACCGCGTTCGGGCCGACGGTGAGGTCGCCGTCGATGGTCGGGCTCAGGTGCACGCCGAGAAACGGCAGCGCCGGGTCCGGCACCGGATAGATCAGCGTGCGAACCAGATCGGCCCGTTCGGCGGGCAAACGGTAGTACTCGCCGCGGAACGGGACGATCCGGAAATCGGTGCGGATACCGGCCTTTCGCGCCATCCGGTCGGCTTGCAGACCGGCGCAGACCACGAGCGTGCGCGCGGCGATGGTACCCGTCGGGCCGGAAATCGTGACGGCCGTGTCGCTTTCACTGATCGCCTCGATCGGGGTGGCGAGGCGGACCTCGCCACCCATGGCGACGACCTGATCGGCCAGCACCGCCGCGACCCGCGCGTAGTCGATGATGCCGGTCGCGGGCACGAACAGCGCGCCCGCCCCGGCGATCCGCGGCTCCCGCCTGCGCAGTTCGGCGGCATCGATCGCCTCGACGTCCACCCCGTTGGTGACGGATCGGTCATAGAGCGCGCGCATTCGCTCCAGCTCGCCGGAATCGGTGGCCACCAGCAGTTTTCCGCATTCCCGGAACGGGATGTCGTTGGCGGCGGCGAACTCCTTGGTCCAGCTCGCGCCCGCCCGGCACAGCCGCGCCTTCAGGCTGTCCGGCGGATAGTAGATCCCGGAGTGGATGACGCCGCTGTTGTGACCGGTCTGGTGCGCGCCGAGGGCCGGTTCCTTCTCGACGAGTACCAGGGTCGCGCCGGGGAATCTGGTCAGCAGCCGGTGGGCCGTCGCCACGCCGACGATGCCGCCGCCGAGCACGCAGAAGTCGTACGCACCGCCCGCGGTGCCGCCAGAACTCACACGTCGACGGTAGTCGGCACCTGCTTGACGTCACCGGCCGGTTCACCGGTGGCGGGCTCGCCGGGCACCTGGCCCGGCTTCTGCACCCGCTCGATCCGCAAGGTGTGGCTGCCGAGGGCGGGGTCGGTGAGCACGAACACCAACTCGCCGCGGCGGGTGTCGAATTCGGTGCGCAGGGCGGTGACGGCGGAGGGATCCGCGGCGCCACCGAGGTACTTCGACGCGATCGTCACCAGGTTGGTGTCGACGGTGAAGGCGACGGTATCGGTCTGTGCCGGCGCGACCTGCGCGCCGACATAGGTGGTGCCGATGCGCAGCTGCCCGGTGAGCGTCGAGTCGTCGGCCCTCGCCGCGGCGGTGGACCGATACGTGGCCACCGATTCCTGCGCTGGAATCTGCTCGGTGGACATGGCCAGCGGCACGATCTCGCTGGTGAACCGTGGGGTCGGGCCGTCGCCGAGTGCGGGCCGGTGCTCGCCCGGTTCCGGCGGCACGGCCGGTGCCGCGTAGCCGCCGGTGGGTGGCAGGGCGATCTCGGGCATGTTGTTGACGATGTATGCGCCGGCCGCGACGGTCAGGCTGAGGCTCGCGGCACCGGCGACGACGGTCGCGGACAGGCGCGCGATCTGCGCAGGTCTATGTGCGGTCACGATGCGTCCTTCCTGTACCTGTGGGTCTACCCGGGAGCCGGGGCCCGCATCGTTGAAAGCCACGCGCTGACTTCCACGGTACGGGGTGCTAGCTGGAGTTAGCACCCCTCGTTGGTGAGAGCAGGATCACATCTGGTCACTCGACCTATACCGCCAGGTCAGTGTGGTGCCAGGCACTCGCGGGTGTTTCTCACACCGCATCATCGGGTAACCCGGGAATGCAGGCGAGCGTCGTTCGCGACTGCCCGGAGGTCGCCCCCGGCCAACGAAGTCCGGGGCAGTCACCAACGAACGGCGCTCAAAGACCGACGCTCGCCTGTGTTGGTTGGAGCGCTGGCGCGCTCGGGTCGCGGCCCCTTGGTCCCCGTCGATCAGGCGCCGTTTCTTGCCCCTTCGTCGCTTGCGAAACGGCGCCTGATCGACCCTGATCGACTCCGACGGGTCGCGACCGTTGCTGCGGGCTCTTCGCGGTCGGGCCGTGTGGGGCTGGATTGGGTGGTGCGCTGCGTGATGTGTTGGAGCGCGGGGCGAGCGGTTGTGCTTCGGGGTGCCTGGGCTCAGGCGAACTGGCCCGCTTCCCGGCCTGGGCCGGGTGGGCCTGCGAAGGCCTGGGCGATGGTGAGCCAGTGTTCGGCGTCGGGGCCCTCGGTGACAAGGGCGGTGTCGTCGCGGTGGCGGCGCTGGGTGGCGACCAGGCAGAAATCGATGGCTGGGCCGGTGACGCGCTGGTTCGCCGTTTCCGGTCCCCAGGTCCACAGGGTGCCGTCGGGGGCGGTCAGCTCGACCCGGAACTCCTCGGCGGGGCCGGACTCCCCGTGCACGGTGTACGCGAAATTCCTGGTGCGGACGCTGATGTGCGCGACGGTGCGCAGCCGGGCGGTCGGGGTTCTGGTCACACCGAGTGCGTCGGCGACATCCTGACCGTGCGCCCAGGTCTCCATGATCCGCGCCGAGATCATCGACGCGGGGCTCATCGGCGGCCCGAACCACGGCAGCTTGGTGCCCGCGGGAACGGCGGCCAGCGCGGCGATCAGCGCGTCGCGCCCGGCCCGCCAGCGGTCGAGCAGCTCGGCGGGCGGGGTCTTCGCGAGTTCATCGGCGGCCTCGTCGACGAAGGTGAACATTTTGGGCGCGGCCTCGGCCAGTAGCTTCGCGAAGGTCTCGCCGTCGGTGGCGGCGATGATCGACACCTCGTCGGTCCAGGCCAGGTGGGCGATCTGGGTGGCGATGTCCCAGCCGGGCGCCGGGGTTGCGGTCTGCCATTGCGCGGGTGTCAGCGGTGCGACGATGTTCTCCAGGTCCGCGCATTCGGCGGCGAAATCGTCCAGCAGCGGTGCGAGGTCAGCCATCTGTTCCCTTGCCGATCATGGCGCGGCCGGGTCCAGCGCGCCTCGTCACCCAGGTTCGCAGCGGGCCGGGAAAAATGCAAGCATGCGTGCTTGTTATTCGCGGGCGATCACCAGCCGAACGTGATCAGGTGGACCGCGCCGACGACGAATCCGAGCGCACCCCCGTGCACATACAGCAGCCAGGCATCCTGTTCGACCGCCGCGTAGAACATCTCCATGAACTCGCCGGGGGTCAGTTTCTGCAGCTTGCGGTCGGCGAAGTCATCGATCTTCTTCGCCTGCTCCAGCACGAACTTCTCGTCGTCGACCATCTCGGGCGCCAGACTCAGGCCCGCGCCCGCACCGGCCGTCGCGAGGTTCTCGTAGCCCTTGCGGCCGATGGCCGCGCGCACCATGAACGCGGTCGGGCCGAGCTGTTCGCGGATCTCCTCGGCGACGACCCGCTCGATCAGCTGTCTGGTCTTGTCCCCGTTCGGCCCCTCGAGCAGCTCGGTCGACAGGTTCTCCACCGTCAGCACCTGATAGGCCAGGATGTGGGCCAGATCGGTGGCCGCCTGCGGCTGGCGCTTGGCCAGCAGCGCCTGGCGCCACGGGTACTTGTAGCGCGGCTGCGGATCGCCCGGCTCGAACACCATCTTGATCGCGATGTAGTTCACGATCACGCCGATGGCCGCCGAGGCCAGCAGCACGATCGCCCACGCGGGCACCAGCCCCCAGTACGGGATCTGCGCGTGCACGTGCAGATACAGCGCGAGCGCCAGGCCGAACGGCGCGCCGAGCAGCCCGATCCGCACCATGAACTTCAGTTCCGGTGCCGCGATGGTGGTGGTCAGGTCCTTGAGGATCTCCGGGTTCTTCTCCAGATACCGGATCACGAAGCTCTTCACGTCGAGCAGCTGGTCGATGTTGTCGCCGAGGCTGGCGAACGCGCGCCTGCCGAGCGCGGGCAGCTGCCGGTCGACGCGCTGGTAGACGGCCTGTTTCACCGGTCGTGGCAGCGAGCGCCACAGGTCGGGATTCTCCCGGTACATGATCTCGTCGACGATGGGCCGTACCTGATCGCGGGCCCGTTCGGCCAGGTAGTCGCCGATCCCGTCGAGATCGAGTTCGTGGATGAAGTCCTTCGGGCTGCCGATCCGCAGCAGCGCCTTGTCCACGCAGATGCTGGCCATCTTCTCCGAACGTGCGGGAATGAAGCCCTGGAAGCCGAGCCTGCGCCCGTCACCGGAGAAGGTGGGCAGCACCTGCACGCGGCGTGGCAGGTATGGGTACAGCACATGCAGCATCGGCACCCGGAAGCCCTTGAACTGCACCGGCCAGAACAGCATCAGCACGCCGGTCCAGTTGGTGAGCCACCCCGCCACCGCGGCGAAGATCGGAAAGGAGATCAACTCCACCACGAACTTCGACTGACCCGTGAGCTCCTCCCAATCGATGAAGAGTCCGGAGGCCAGTGTGGTCATGGAGGAGCCCCCTAGTGCTGACGCGCGAGATCGAGAAGAACCTGAGGATAAGGCAACCATATTGTGCCCGCCCGCGAGGGAGTCCGGTGATACGGCCGCCATATCCTCGCCGAACTCGGCCGTACTACCCGCGCCGAGATCAGCCGCGAGCTGAACGCGAGCCGGTGCCCGACCGTCGATCGGGGCTACAGTGACGCGGACAGGTGGTGCCCTCCGACCGGTGGGCAGAACCGGGCGGCCCGGCCCGGTCGTTGTGAAGGATTGACAGGTCATGCACCCGCTCGGCACCGACGACCCGCGGCGCATCGGAAGCTACCGGTTACTCGGAGTGCTCGGCTCAGGCGGCATGGGCAAGGTGTATCTGGGCCGCACCGCGGGTGGTCGCACTGTCGCGGTGAAGGTGATTCGGCCGGATCTACACGGCGATGCCGAGTTCCGCGCCAGGTTCCGGCGTGAGGTCGCCGCCGCGCGCCGGGTCGACGGCGCGTTCACCGCACCGGTACTCGACGCCGATGTCGACGCGGTACCACCATGGCTGGCTACCGGTTTCGTCGCCGGACTCCCGCTCTCGGACGCGGTCGCCCGGTTCGGGCCGCTCGATGAACGGGCGCTGCTCGCGTTGGGCCGCGGGCTGGCGGCCGCGCTCGCCGCGATCCACGGTGCCGGGGTGGTGCACCGTGACCTCAAGCCGTCGAATGTGTTGCTCGCGGTCGACGGACCGAAGGTGATCGATTTCGGGATCGCGAGGGCGGTCGGGGACACCGCGCTCACCACCACCGGAAAGGTCATCGGCTCACCGGGTTTCATGTGTCCGGAGCAGGTGCGGGGTACGCCGCTCGGGGCGGCTTGCGATGTGTTCGCCATCGGCGGCGTCCTCACCTTCGCGGCCACTGGGCACGGCCCGTTCGGCGCCGCGGAGCTCGCGCAGCTGTTGTGGCGGATCATCTACGAGCAGCCGCGCCTCGACGCGCTGCCCGCGCGAATCCGCCCGCTCGTCGCTTCCTGTCTCGTCAAGGACCCTGACGCCCGGCCCGCGCCGCTGGAGCTGCTCGTCGAGTTCGAACGGCTCGCCGATCCCGCGCACACTGAATGGTTGCCGCCCGCCCTCATCGCCGAGATCGGCACCCGCGCGGTGCGCCTGCTCGACCTCGACACCGGCCCCGACGAACATCCCGTCATACCGCAGCCGCGTACTGCGAACGACACGCATCCGCGGAACTACGCCGGTCCGTACCGCACCGACCGCGACCCCATGTCGCCCCGCGCAACCGATACCGAGGCGCCGTCGATGCCGATCAGCGACCACGCCGACCGGCTGCCCGCGCACCGCATCGACTCGACAGCACCGGCAATCACCCCGGCTGTGGGTGTCGCGCCCTCGTCGCCGCGCGGCAGTGCCCGGCACACCCGCTTGCTCCTGACCGCCGGGGTGGTGGTCACGGCGGTCGCGGTGGCGGTCGGTGCCTATCTGATCGGCACGCGGCTGGGTAGCGACGACAAGGACAACCCCATGGCCGCAAGGACCACGACTACCGCCGGGGTGGGCGCGACCGCTTCCACTCCGCGTGCCGACACCGCATCGGGCGCGGTCCCGGCGGCCTTCCTCGGCACCTGGACCGGTCGGGCCAGGGACGGGCTGGCGAGCTTCGACGTCGAGCTGACGATCGGCGCGGGCGAGGCCGGGCAGGAGGTGGCTGCCTCGGCGAATATCGGGGTGGTGTCCGGGGAGCGCTGCACACGGGCGGAGACGTTGACCGAGGTCGGTGCCGATCGTCTGGTCTTCCGCGCCAGGCTCACCGGCACGGGCACGGGGCTGTGCCTGGACGAGGGCGCGACGTCGACGGTGGTCCTCCGGCCCGACGGCGGGCTCGACTACAGCACGCCCGGCGTGCTCGGCGGCAGCATCGCCGGTGTGCTGCACCTGTCCTGAACGGGGGTAACCGACCGGTAACCACACTGGTGGTCGCTGTCCGAAACGGCGATCTGCCCACCCGCCCGGCCGGTTGGTGGTTCACTACGACGACGAGGCGTCTGGACTCCTGACCAGCCCATCACCCCAGGTGACGGCGACCGCATCGGTTCTGCCGTTGCGATCTGGGTCACTGCTATGCCAGACTCCTCCCCACTGTGAAGCCGTCCGGTCTCACAATGTCCGGAAAGGGAGTGGGTTGAGCAAGCGGCAAGTGCGGGAAGTTGCCACCCTCCCTTCGGGCGACCACGATTCAGCCCCGATCGACCAGCGCGAGCGCCGCGGCGGTCAGCAGATCGACGAGTTCGCCGACCGGCGGCCGCGAATCTCGCAGCAGCCATTCGTGCGCGACGCCGTTGACCGCGCCGGTGATCAGCCCGGTGGTGAGTTCGGCGTCCCCGCGCAGCCGCACGCCCTTGGCGGCCAGCGCGGCCTCGATCAGTGCCGACCAGGCGTGCCTGCGCGCGCGTCGATGGTCCTCCATCCGGTCGCTCACCCCGACCACCTCGATCAGCGCCACCTGCGCGCGATACGGGTCGGAGCCGAGCGACTCCAGGTACGCGCCCAGGCCTGCCCTCAGCGCGGACTCCGGGTCGGTGTAGTCGACGACCGCCGCCGCCACCGCCATCGCGGCGTCGTCCTGAATGCGGTCGTAGGCCGCGATGAGCACGTCCTCGCGGGTCTCGAACTCCTCGTAGAACTGCCGTTTGGACAGCCCCGCCGCCGCGCACACTTCGGCGAGCGAGCACGTGGCGTACCCGCGTTCGGCGAAGATTCGCGTCGCTGCTTCCAGGAACCGCTGGCGCCGTTCGGCTTTACGCGCGACGACTGTACGACCCCCATACCGCCTGTCCGCTGTAGTCACCTCTCCAATGTATCTGAAACCCCGGATCACACTAACCGTTCCGGGCTGCTCCACCCCATCCCCACAAAGAAGGACGGCTGACCAGTGCTGCGCACCCGAGGCTCGCGGACCGCATTGTCCGCTCTCGTTATAGCGGTGAGTTTCGCCGCGCCCGCAACGACCATGGCTGCACCGCAGACCGCGACCGCACCGAACGTCCCGGCGATCGCGGAGGACGTGCCCTCCGAGACCCTGGCCGCACTGGCTCCGTCGATCGTAGGCGCCATCGCCGCGCCCGCCCCCATCGCCGACAGCGCCCAGGCCGCGATCCTGGCCCAGGCGCGCGTGCTGCTCGCGACTCCAGGCATTCCGGCGCAGGTCAAGTCGACGCTGGAGCGGGTCATCACCTTCCTCGACGGCAGCGGCGGCGGTGGCCCCGAACTGCCGCCGTCGGACGGGCCGCGCATCGCGCAGTTCCTCTACCCGACCATCGGCAAGGGCTGCATCGGCCCGACCTCCGATTCCGTCGGCACCGCGCTGGCCGTACCCGGCCCCGCCGAGCTGCCGCCGCCGGGTCCCGCCGCGGGTCAGACCGGTTTCGTCTTCACCGCGCTCGGCACCAAAACGCCGACCGCGGAGCAGAATCCGCCGATGACCGTGCAGTGGGTCAACCTCGACAACCGGCGCTCCGGCAACCAGCCGCTCACCACCGAGGCCGCGATCAACCCCGACGGCCCGGCCACCCTGTCCGCGATCGCCGACACCGGCACCGGCCGCGTCGCCGCGGTGATCACCGGTGGTCTCACCACCGAGACCGCCGACGGTGACGTCCGCACCTGCACCTTCGCCCCGACCATCGGGTTCTTCACCGTCGGTTGATCCGACGCCACGTATTGGAGTTTCGAGCTATGAAGTTTGCCGTACCCGGCCTGATCAGCGGGCTGGCCGGCGCGATCATCGGGGTGATTGCCGTTCTCGGCATCACCGCGGGCGCGCAACAGAATTCGATCCCCGAACCCGAGACCCCGGCTGATCCCGGTTCGTCGGTGCTGGGCAACGTCACCTACGGCAGCCGATGAGCAACGTGCGCAGGACCATCGCCTGCATCCTCGTCGGCCTCGGCGCGCTGCTGCTCGCCGCCACTGTCATGATTCCCACCTACACCGTCGGCAAGGTCGCCAAGACCCCGCTCGACCTGCGGATCACCACCGTCGCCAAGAACGTGCCAGGCGAGGACAGCATGGTGCTGGACTCGAGGTCGCTGGTCTCGCCGGAGGGTTCGGCCAAGGTCGACACGAACGTGCCGGTCGTCTCGCAGCGCTTCCTCACCGTCGAGGAGCCTTCCGACGCCGACGAGATGACCGTCCAGGCCGGCCAGACGCTGCGCCGCGACGACCGCGACGGCGACACCGGCATCCTCACCGCCTCGATCGACCGGGTGACCATCGATCGCGTCACCGGCGAGCCGGTCGACGCCTCGCCCAACGGTTCGCTCGCGGTCACCGTCGACTCCTCGGGCGACTCGGTGGCCGACGCCTTCCAGCGTCAGGGTCTGCAGTACCGCTTCCCGATCGGGACCGAGAAGAAGTCGTACCCGTACTTCGACAGCAACGCCCGCGCCACCCGGCCCATCGATTTCGTCGAGGAGACCGAGATCAATGGTGTGCCGGTGTACCACTTCCGGCAGACCATCCCGGTGACGAACATGAACGACGTCGTCCCCGCCGCCACCAACAAGCTCACCCTCCCGGCCGCCAAGTGGGGCCTCGAGGGTGAGGAGCCGGTCACCATGACCCGCTTCTACACCAACACCCGCGACCTGTGGGTGGAGCCGAGGACCGGCGCTGTCCTCAAGGGCGGCGAGCAGATCCACCTGTTCTACGGCCGCAGCGCCGAGCAGGTCGACGTCACCGCGCTCAAGTCGCACCTGGTGTTCGACGAGGAGACCATCGCCGCGCAGATGGAGGTCACCCAGGAGAGCCTCGACAAGCTCGATCTCTTCGGCAAGACCGTCCCGATCATCCTGGGCATTCTCGCCGCCGTCCTGCTGATCGGCGGCGCCGTCCTCGGTGTCATGAGCAGCGGCGGTTCGTCCGCCCGCCGCACCTTCGACCCGCCGACCGAACGCCTCCGCAAGAGCTAGTCCCCAGCCACCTCGGCCTCCCCTGATCCGTCAGGGGAGGCCGAGCGCGTTTCCCGGCGATGTCACGTTCGCCGTCAGTGAACGGTCGGCGGGGCCGGAACAAACGACCACCCCGGTGGGTTGAGTCAGCAAAGCTCAACTTTGGAAGGGTCGATATGACTACAGCTCAGAACCTGCCGGTGCTGTTCCTCACCGATCCGATCGTGCTGCCGGGCATGGTCGTGCCCATCGAATTGGACGAGTCCGCGCAGGCCGCGATCGACGCCGCGCAGGCGGGTAAGACCGGCTCGGTGCTGGTCGCGCCGCGACTCGACGAGGGGTACGCCTCCTACGGTGTCGTCGCCACGATCGAGCAGGTCGGGCGGATGCGCGGTGGTGCGCCCGCCGCGGTGCTCAAGGCCGAGCGCAGGGCGCGGATCGGGCACGGCGTGACCGGGCCGGGCGCCGCCCTGTGGGTGGAGGCGGAGCCGGTCGAGGACGTGCCGCCCGACGCGCGCACCACCGAACTCGCCGCCGAGTACAAGAAGCTGGTCGTCGCGGTGCTGCAGCGGCGCGAGGCCTGGCAGATCATCGACATCGTCAACCAGCTCGACAAGCCGGAGGCGATCGCCGACACGGCCGGGTACGCGCCGTACCTGTCCAACGACCAGAAGCGCGAACTGCTCGAGACTCCCGATGTCGCCGCGCGGCTGACCAAGCAGATCGAGTGGATCACCGACCATATCGCCGAGGTCGAGGTCACCGAGAAGATCTCCGAGGACGTCCGCGAGGGCATGGAGAAGAGCCAGCGCGAATTCCTGCTGCGCCAGCAGCTCAACGCGATTCGCAAGGAACTCGGCGAGGACGAACCCGACGGTGCCGACGACTACCGCACCCGTGTCGAGAACGCCGACCTGCCCGAGCACGTGCGCGCCGAGGCGCTGCGCGAGGTCGGCAGGCTGGAACGCGCCAGCGATCAGAGCCCCGAGTCGGGCTGGATCCGCACCTGGCTCGACACCGTGCTCGACCTGCCGTGGACGGTGAAAACCGAGGACAGCACCGACGTATCGGCCGCGCGTGCCGTGCTCGACGCCGACCACCACGGCCTCGACGAGGTGAAGGACCGCATGGTCGAGTACCTGGCGGTGCGGGCGCGCAGGGCCGAACGAGGGCTCGAGGTGGTCGGCGGACGTGGCTCCGGCGCGGTGCTCGTGCTGGTCGGCCCGCCCGGTGTCGGCAAGACCTCGCTCGGCGAGTCGGTCGCGAAGGCACTCGGCCGCAAGTTCGTTCGCGTCGCGCTCGGCGGCGTACGCGACGAGGCCGAGATCCGTGGCCACCGGCGCACCTACGTCGGCGCGCTGCCGGGCCGGATCGTGCGCGCGGTGAAGGAGGCGGGCTCGATGAATCCCGTCGTCCTGCTCGACGAGATCGACAAGGTCGGCTCCGACTTCCGCGGTGATCCAGCGGCGGCCCTGCTCGAAGTGCTCGATCCCGCGCAGAACCACACCTTCCGCGATCACTACCTGGATCTTGACCTCGACCTGTCGAATGTCCTGTTCATCGCGACCGCCAACGTCATGGACACCATTCCCGGCCCGCTGCTGGACCGGATGGAACTCATCACCGTCGACGGCTACACCGAGGCCGACAAGGTCGCCATCGCGCGCGACTTCCTGGTGCCACGGCAGCTGGAACGCAACGCGCTGACCGACGAGGAGGTGACGATCACCGACGCCGCACTGCGCGAGGTCGCGGCGAACTACACCCGTGAGGCGGGCGTTCGCCAGATGGAGCGCCTGGTGGCGAAGGCCATGCGCAAGGCAGCGACCCGGTTCGTCACCGGGGACGACAGGCGGGCCACAGCGGCATCGCCGAACTCGGCCGCTTCTGCGGCGGCGAAATCGACCACGGCCGACACCGATAGTGCGGGCGCGGTGCCGGACTCGGGCAGTGCGCGCTCGGGGCTCGGGTACGACCCGGCACTCGGCTACGACAATGTCATCGACATCGAGTCCGGCCCACAGCCTGCCGACCGGGTGACGAGCCTCGTCGTCGACGTCGACAACCTCACCGACTACCTCGGCCGTCCCCGCTTCACCCCGGACTCGGTGGAACGCACCGCCGTTCCCGGTGTCGCCACCGGCCTCGCGGTGACCGGCGCGGGCGGCGATGTGCTCTACATCGAGGCCAATGCGGCCGAGGGTGAGCGTTCGCTTACGCTCACCGGCCAGCTGGGCGATGTGATGAAGGAGTCCGCACAGATCGCACTCACCTACGTGCGTTCGCACCTCGCGGAGATCGGCATCGAGCCGAGCGTCCTCGACCGCAACATCCACATCCACTTCCCGGCGGGCGCGGTGCCGAAGGACGGCCCGTCGGCGGGTGTCACGATGGTGACCGCGCTGGTGTCACTGGCCCTTGGCCGCCAGGTGCGCGGTGATGTCGGAATGACCGGTGAGGTCACGCTCAACGGCCGGGTGCTGCCGATCGGCGGTGTGAAACAGAAGCTACTCGCAGCCCAGCGTGCCGGATTGAAGACCGTGTTCATCCCGGCCCGCAACGAACCGGACCTCGACGAGGTCCCAGGCGAGGTGCTGGCCGCCCTGGACGTGCGGCCGGTCGCGGATGTGGCCGACATCCTGGCCTACGCCATCGAGCCGGTCGCCGAACCAGCCGCGGACGACTTCGCCGTCAGCGCCTGAGGCGAGCGATCCGAGCGGCCCGCGCCCACCGGCGTGGGCCGTTCGCGTGTCCGGTCGCCGGTGAGCTCTCGGTGCCTGGCTCGGGCCGCTCAACGGCGCCGTGGCCGTCGCAACGGCGCCGGCCCGCCGCCCGTGCGTTCAACCGTTGCGTGGTCCGGTCGCGACCGGCAGTTCGGTGGTATCCGGGTCGTCGGCGATCGGGTCCGGCGCGGTCTCGTCGGTGAGCTCGTCGGTATCGGTCTCGTCGGTGTCGGCCTCGTCGTCGAATTCGGCATCGGTGTCGTCGGCTGCCTTCTCGAGGTCCTTCTCCACTCGCCGGGTCGTGCCCTGGGCGACCGCGCACAGGACCGGCTCCTCGCCCTCGATCTCGGCGTAGACGTCGCAGTGGGTGACCGCCTGGCGGCGGGTGGCGCCGAGCACGGTGGCGTGGATCCGCAGCCGTTCGCCCTGGGCTGGGCGCAGGTAGGTGATGGTGAAGCCGCCGGTCAGGACGTTCGGTCCGAGGACGGTGCCCGCGGCGAAGGTGAGCGCGTTGTCGGCCGCGTAGGCCAGCACGCCACCGTGCACGAAGCCGAACTGCTGGCCGTGTTCGGGCTGGATCTCGATCACCAGCGTCGCCCCGCCCTCGCCGAACTCGGTGAGTTCGGTGCCGACGAGGCGCGCGAACGGCTGGGCGGCTAGCACCTGGCGGGCCAGGTCGAGGTCCAGGGTGGTGGCTTCGGTCGGCATCGGGCGTATCCGTTCTTCGAGCTCTGCAGTGACATCGGTTGGCGCGCTAGGGATATTGCCATCCGCCGGTTGCGGCCAATACCCCAGTGCCGCACCCTCACCGGCGCGGCGCCTGCTGATCGCCGCCGCCGATGGGGTCATACTGCACACATGCCCCAGTGGCTGCTGCATGTCGATCTCGACCAGTTCCAGGCGGCGGTGGAATTCCGGCGCCGCCCTGAACTGCGTGGACAGCCGGTCATCGTCGGGGGCGATGGTGACCCCGCGCAGCCGCGCAAGGTCGTTACCTGCGCGTCCTATCCGGCAAGGGCGTTCGGGGTGCGGGCAGGTATGCCGTTGCGGTCCGCGCTGCGCAAATGCCCGGATGGGGTCTTCCTGCCGGTGGACATGACCGCATACGAGACGGCCTCCGACGAGATCATGGCGACGCTGGGCCGAGTGGCCGGCGGCGTCGAGGTGTGGGGCATGGACGAGGCATTCGTCGCCACCGACGCCGACCCGTGGTCGCTGGCCACCACGATCCGGCAGGCGATCACCGAGCTCGGGCTGACCTGCTCGGTGGGCATCGGAGACAACAAGCTCACCGCGAAACTGGCCACCGGGTTCGCCAAGTCGACGGGCAAGACCTCCGCCGAACCCGAGCACGACCCCGGCGCGGCGGCCGGGATCTTCGAGCTGACCGCCGCCAACTGGACCGAGCTCATGGGCCACCGGCCCACCGACGCGCTGTGGGGTGTCGGCGCGCGGATCGCCAAGCGCCTCGCTGAACTCGATATCGTGACCGTCGCGGATCTGATGGCCGCCGATCGGCAGCGTCTCGCGGCCGAGTTCGGTCCGAACACCGGCCCGTACCTGCGGGTCCTCGGGCACGGCAAGGGCGATACCGAGCTGACGACCACCCCGCGCATCCCGGTGGGACGCAGCAAGTCCGAGACCTTCCCGCACGATCTGACCGACCCCGGCGAGATCCGCCGTGAGGTCGCCAGGCTAGCGACCGAGGTCGCCGAAGAGATGCGCGAGCACCAGCGGATCAGCACCAGGGTCTCGGTCACCGTCCGCACCAAAACCTTCTACACGCGCAGCAAACAGCGCAAACTCCCCACCCCCACCGACGACATCGCCACCATCGTCGACACCGCCATGACCATCATCGACCGCTTCGACCTGGATCGCCCCGTCCGTCTCCTCGGCGTCCGCCTCGACCTGCTCCCCCCGCCCGACCTGGACGCCTGATCACCAGGCCATGGCGCAAACGTTTCGCGAGAGGCCAACTGCCCCAAAGCCTGGTGATCACATGTCCAGTGCTCGGTTCCGGGCCATCCGGCTCGTATGCTCGCACCCATGGATTACTTCGCGATGGTGGCCCGGGAATCCGACGGCGGGATCACGCTCGCCCGCGAGCAGGTCGGGGAGGAATTCCTCGGCACGGGTGAGGTGACGATCAAGGTTCACTATTCGAGCGCGAACTACAAGGATCTGCTCGCGATCACGCCGCGTGGCGGCGTGGTGCGCAACTATCCGATCGTGCCCGGCATCGACCTGACCGGCGAGGTGATCGCCTCGGAATCCGACGATTTCGCCACGGGCGACCAGGTGGTGGCGCACGGCTACGAACTCGGTGTCTCCCGCAACGGCGGCTTCGCCGAATACGCCAGGGTCCCCGCGGAATGGGTGGTCCGCCTCGACGGTCTGAGCACCCGCGACGCCGCCGCCATCGGCACGGCGGGCTTCACCGCCGCGATGAGCGTGCAGGCGCTGCTCGACAACGGGCTCACCCCCGACGACGGCGCCGTCCTCGTCACCGGCGCCACCGGCGGCGTCGGCACCGTCGCCGTCGACATCCTCTCCGGCCTGGGCTTCGAGGTGATCGCCTCCACCGGCAAGACCGACGCGGGCGACCTGCTCGCCGAGATCGGCGCCAACGAGGTCATCGGACGCCTCCCACTCGACCCCGACGCCAAACCGCGCCCGCTCGACAAAGCCACCTGGGCATCGGCCGTCGACAGCGTAGGCGGCGCCTCCCTCGCCCACGTCCTCAGCCGCATCGGCTACGGCGGCGCGGTCGCCGCGAGCGGCCTCACCGGCGGCGCCGACCTGCCGACCACCGTGCTCCCCTTCATCCTGCGCGGCGTCCGCCTGCTCGGCATCGACTCGGTCTTCCTCCCGATCGCCGAGCGCCGCGCACTCTGGACCGCCCTCGGCAAAGACCTACGCCCCCAACACCTCTCGACCATCGAATCCCTCACCCCCATCACCGAGGTGAACGCCGTCCTCCAGTCGATCAAGAACGGCACCCACTCCGGCCGCACCGTCATCAGCGTCGCAGGCGAGTTCTGAGCCGCCGCTAGGCCGCGCTCGGCACCGGTTCGTCGGCGAACTGGGTGCGGTACAGCTCGGCGTAGCGTCCGTCCGCGCCGAGCAGGTCGGCGTGGGTACCGCGTTCCACGATCCGGCCCTGCTCGAGCACCACGATCTGATCGGCGGCGCGAATCGTGGACAGGCGGTGGGCGATCACCAGGGCGGTGCGGCCGTGCAGCGCCTCGGTGAGTGCCTCCTGGACGGCGGCCTCCGACGTGGAATCCAGCGAGGCGGTGGCCTCGTCGAGGATCACCACGCGCGGCTGCTTGAGCAGCAATCTGGCGATGGTCAGACGCTGGCGTTCCCCGCCCGAAAGCCGGTAGCCGCGTTCGCCGACCACGGTGTCGAGGCCGTCGGCGAGCGAGGACACCAGCTCGCCGAGGCGGGCGCGTTGCAGCGCGTCCCAGAGCTCGTCCTCGGTCGCCTCGGGGCGGGCGAGCAGCAGGTTCGCCCGGATCGTGTCGTGGAACAGGTGCCCGTCCTGGGTGACGAGGCCGACGGTGCGCTGGATCGACTCGGTGGTCAGCTCGCGCACGTCGGCGCCGTTGAGCCGGATCGCGCCCGAGTCCACGTCGTACAGCCGGGAAACCAGCTGGGCGATGGTCGATTTGCCCGCACCGGACGAGCCGACCAGCGCCACCAGCTGCCCCGGCTCGGCGCGCAGCGAAACCTCGTGCAGCACCTCGACGCCGCCGCGGGTGTCCAGGGTGGCGACATCTTCCAGCGAGGCCAGCGACACCTTGTCGGCCGACGGGTAGCCGAAGTTCACCGCGTCGAGCTCCACCGCCACCGGGCCGTCGGGCACGTGCACCGCACCGGGCGCGTCTTCGATCAGCGGCTTCAGGTCGAGCACCTCGAACACCCGCTCGAAGCTCACCAGCGCGGCCATGATCTCCAGCCGCGCGCTGGCCAGCGCGGTGAGCGGGGTGTACAGCCTGGTCAGCAGCAGCGAAAGGGCGACCACCGAGCCTGCGTCGAGGCTGCCGCGCAGCGCGTACCAGCCGCCGAGGCCGTACACCAGCGCCAGCGCCAGCGCCGAGACCAGGGTGAGCGAGGTGACGAACGTGGTCTGCAGCATGGCGGTGCGTACGCCGATATCGCGCACCCGGGTGGCCCGCACCGCGAACTCGGCCGATTCCTGGCGCGGCCTGCCGAACAGCTTCACCAGGGTGGCGCCCGGCGCGGAGAAGCGCTCGGTCATCTGGGTGCTCATATCGGCGTTGAGCTGGGCGGCCTCGCGCTGCATGGCGGCCAGCCGGTTGCCCGCGCGCCGGGCCGGGATCACGAAAACCGGCAGCAGCACCAGCGCGAGCAGGGTGATCTGCCAGGAGATGCTGAGCATCACGACCAGGGTGAGCACGAGGGTGACCAGATTGGTGACCACACCGGAGAGGGTGTCGCTGAACGCGCGCTGCGCGCCGATGACATCGCTGTTGAGCCTGCTCACCAGGGCGCCGGTTCTGGTGCGGGTGAAGAAGGCGACCGGCATCTTCTGCACGTGATCGAACACGGCGGTGCGCAGATCGAGGATCAGGCCCTCACCGATCCTGGCCGACAGCCAGCGGATCACCAGGCCGAGCGCCGCGTCGAGCACCGCGAGCCCGGCGATGGCCAGCGCGAGCAGCACGACGACGCGCGGCGCCGAGCCGCCGACGATGTCGTTGACGACCCGGCCCGCGAGCACCGGTGTCGCCACGCCGAGGACCGCGGCCACCACACTGAGCAGCAGGAACCCCGCGATCCGGCGCCGATGCGGCGCGGCGAAACGCAGGATCCGTCGCGCCGTGGCCGCGCTGAACGGCCGCTGCTCCTCCGGCGCGGTCATCCGCCGGTACATCTGGCTGTAGGCCACCGATTCGATACTCACTGGCTGACTCCTCTTCGCTCCCCGCCCATCGAACTCCTGGCCACCGACACTAGAACCTCAACAAAGGTTGAGAGCAAATCCTTTCCGGTGCGACGGGCGAACGGTGCCTACGCTGGACAGGTGGACGACAACCGGAGTGCAGAACTGCTGGCCACCGCCCTGCGTGGCCGGGTCGCCTGCACCGTCGACGCCTCGGTCCGGCGGCGCGCCGAGTACTCCGCCGACGCCTCCAACTACCGGGTTCGCCCCACCGTGGTGGTCTTCCCGCGCGACGACGCCGACGTCGCCGCGACGGTGAGCTTCGCCCGCGAACGCGGCCTGCCGGTGACCGCGCGCGGCGGCGGCACCTCCGTGGCGGGCAATGCGGTCGGCTCCGGCATCGTGCTCGATTTCAGCAGGCATATGCGGGTGGTGCGCGCGGTCGATCCCGAGGCCCGCACCGCGGTGGTACAGCCCGGTGTGGTGCTCGCCGACCTGCAACGACAGCTGCGGGCATCGGGCCTGCGATTCGGGCCCGACCCTTCCACCCAGGATCGGTGCACGCTGGGCGGGATGATCGGCAACAACGCCTGCGGACCGCACGCGCTGGCCTGGGGACGCACCTCCGACACGGTGCGCAAACTGCGCGTCGTCGACGGGACCGGTGTGGAACGGGTGCTCGCCACCGACCTCACCGCTGTGCCCGGACTGGCCGAGTTCACCACCGCCCAGCTCGCCGTCATGCGCACCGAACTGGGCAGATTCGATCGGCAGGCGTCCGGCTACGGGCTGGAACATCTCCTGCCGGAACGGGGTTCGGCGCTCGCGAAGGCCTTCGTCGGCTCGGAGGGTACCTGCGGGCTGCTGCTGGAGGCCGAGGTAGCGCTCACCCCGCTGCCCGGCGCGACCGTGCTCACCGTGCTCGGATACCCCGATATCGCCACCGCGGCAGACGACATCGCCGCCGTCATTCGTTGCGCGCCGATCGCCGTCGAGGGTATAGATGCCGGACTGGTCGACCGGGTTCGCGCGCACCGCGGCACGGTGCCGGAACTGCCGCGCGGTCGCGGCTGGCTGTTCGTCGAAACGGCGGGTGACACCGCCGCGGAGGCGCTGGCTCGCGCCGAGCGCCTGTGCCGGGAGGCCGGCGCGGTCGATCATCGGATCGTCACCGATCCCGGTGCCACCTCGGCACTTTGGCGCATCCGTGCCGACGGCGCCGGGCTGGCCGGGCGGACGCCGTCGGGCGAACCGGCCTGGCCCGGCTGGGAGGACGCCGCCGTTCCACCCGCGCGACTCGGCGCGTACCTGCGTGAATTCGCCACGCTCACCGGCGAATACGGAGTCAGCGGGTTGCTCTACGGCCATATCGGCGACGGTTGTATTCACGTCCGCCTCGACCTGCCGATCATCGACGCGCCACAGCGGTTTCGCTCGTTCCTCTTCGATGCCGCCGAACTCGTTGTGCGCCATGGTGGCTCGCTGTCGGGCGAACACGGCGACGGGCGGGCCAGGTCCGAACTGCTCGAGGTGATGTACTCCCCCGCCGCCCGCGCCGCCTTCGCCGGGTTCAAGGCCCTTTTCGATCCCGATCACCTCCTCAACCCCGGAGTCCTGGTCGCGCCGAGTCCGGTCGACGCCGACCTGCGGGTGGCCGGGTTGCCGCGTATGCCGACGGTGGGTGGTTTCGCGCTGGCCGAGGATGCGGGCGATCTGTCCACAGCTGTGCACAGATGTGTGGGAATCGGCAAGTGCCGCGCCGATACTCGCGGCTCCGGCGGCTTCATGTGTCCGTCGTACCTGGCGACCGCCGATGAGAAGGACACCACCCGAGGTCGCGCTCGCGTCCTGCAGGAAGTCGTGCGCGGCGAACTGGATTGGCGCGCACCGGCTGTCGAGGACTCTCTCGATCTGTGCCTGTCCTGCAAGGCCTGTGCCTCCGACTGCCCGGCCGGCGTCGACATGGCGACCTACAAGTCCGAGGCGCTGCACCGCCGCTACCAGGGTCGACCACGCCCACTCGACCACTACGTCCTCGGCAGGCTCCCGAGTTGGCTGGCTGTGGCCCAACGGTTTCCGCGCCTGGCCAACGCTCTCGCCGCACGGCCGTCGCTCCGGCGCCCCGCCATGCGCGCCGTCGGCATCGACCCAGGCCGCGAAGCACCGCGGTTGGCGCCGACCCCGTTCGGCCGCGTCTGGGCCGACCTCGGCGGCAACGACCGCACGGTCCCCGCCGCGACCGCCCTGCGCACCTCCCCGCACCGCCACCTGCTACCGAAGCTCTGGCCACCACCGGAACAAGCCGCCAACGCGACATCCGGCCCACCCGCCCCACCTACGGACACGTCGGCGGGATGGCCCACCGCAACGCCCTCCCCCGCTCCGGCGCCGGCTACCGATTCGCCGTCGGCGATTTCGGGGTCGCCGGTTGACGCGCGTCGCTCTCGTGGGGGACCACCGGCGGATGCGCGATCCCGCGAGGTGCTGCTGTGGGTCGACTCCTTCACCGACACCTTCGACCCGGCGAACGCGCTCGCGGCGGTGCTGCTGATCGAACAGCTCGGATATCGCGTGCGGATTCCGCAGCGGCGGGTGTGCTGCGGGTTGACCTGGATCACCACCGGTCAGCTCGATGGTGCGCGCAAGCGGCTGCGTGCCACGCTCGACGCGGTGGCCGAGCATGCGGCGGCGGGCGCAGCGATCATCGGTCTCGAACCGTCGTGCACGGCGGCGCTGCGGGCCGACCTGCCCGAGCTGCTGCCCGACGACCCGCGCGCCGCCGAGGTCGCCGGTGCGGTGCGTACGCTCGCCGAGTTCCTGGTCGACCAGCGATGGCGACCGCCGCGCCGCGACGGTGCGTCCGTGGTGGTGCAGCCGCACTGTCATCAGCACGCCGTCGGCGGCTTCGCGGCGGAGCGTGCGCTGCTGGCGGAGATGGGCGTCACCGTCCAGGAGTTGGCCGGGTGCTGCGGGCTCGCCGGGAACTGGGGCATGCAGCGCGGCCACTACGAAGTCTCGGTCGCGGTCGCCGAGAACGCTCTGCTCCCCGCCCTGCGCACGGCATCGGAAGGCACCACCTTCCTCGCCGACGGCTTCTCCTGCCGCACACAGGCCAACCAGTTGGCCGCCGTCGATGGCATTCCGCTGGCCACCTATCTCCTCGGCGGCTGACCCCAGCCACGCACCCGAATCGGCAAGACGCCACTCCGCGCGGCCAAGCCAGGGCCGGCACTGCCCCTCATTCCGCAGTGCCGCCCCGGCGAGCCGCGCCCCGGCGACTTCCCGCCACGTGCCTGCCCGGTCAACCCTGGCTTGCCGAGCTCTATCGGATGCCGACGTCACCGCGTCGTGCGCCGACACCCGCGCCCGCGCATCGCTCCGCGAGCGTCTCCCTCGGCGACTTCACGCCACGGGTCTGCCCGGTGAATCCCGGCTTGCCCAGCTCCATCGGATGCCGGTGCCGCAGAGCTGTGCGCTGACCGAGCACCCATCCCAAGGCAGAGTCCCGGCGCGGGCGGGCCGGTCAGCTCCCGTGCGGGAGCGTGCCAGGCGCGATCTGGTAGCCGGAGCTGCCCGCGGATCCACTGCCCCACGCCGCCAGCAGCCAGTTGAGCGCGTCGGTGATCATCGGTTACCTCCTGCGTCGAGCCGGATGCCGGCGGTTTGCCGACATCCGCGATATCGCCGCGGAGGTGGCGAATATTACGAATCGGCATCGAGGTGGCGGTGGTGGCGCACAATGGGCGGGTGCGCGCACCGACCCCGGCTCCCGTCCTGGCCTCAGCCGGGCTGTCCAGGACCGTCCGGTCGAGCCGGCCGTTCGATGTCGCGCTGACCATCATCCCGTTGCGGCGCGGTGGCGGCGATCCGTGCCACCACATCGATCGCGACGGTGCGCACTGGCACGGCTCCAGGATGCCGAGCGGCGTGGTCACCTATCGGTTGGTGCAGGATGGCCGGGACGGGGCACGCGCCACCGCGTGGGGGCCGGGCGCCGCGGAATTCCTCGACGGGCTCGACCGGATGCTCTGTCTGGAGGAAGACCTCGGCGACTTCGTCCCCGAGCATCCGAAGCTGGTCGAAGCCCATCGTATGGTGCCCGGCCTGCGGATGCTGCGCACCGGACTGGTCTTCGAGTCGCTTGTGCCCGCCATCCTCGAGCAGAAGGTGCACACGAAGTCGTCCTTCGCGGCCTACCGGACGCTGGTCCGCGAATTCGGGACCAAGGCGCCCGGCCCGGCACCCGTCGGCCTGATGGTGGCCCCGGACGCCGAGACCTGGCGGCGCGTCCCGTCCTGGAAGTTCCACCGGGCCAATGTCGGACCGCAACGCGCGCAGACGATCGTGCGCGCCGCTAAGGTGGCCGACGCCATCGAGCGCACCGCGAGCGCCACGCCGGAGGAGGCGGCGCGCCGGTTGCGCAGCCTGCCCGGCATCGGTGTCTGGACGGTTGCCGAGACCGCCCAGCGGGCATTCGGCGACGCGGACGCGCTCTCGGTCGGCGACTACCACCTGGCCGCGACCGTCGGCTGGAGCCTGCTCGGCCATCCGATCGACGACGACGCGATGGTCGACTACCTGGAACCGCTACGCCCGCACCGCTACCGGGCCGTGCGGCTGCTCGCGCTCAGCGGCCAGGCGCACAAACCGAAGTTCGGCCCGCGTACCCCGATCACCGACCACCGCCATCACTGAGTACTACCGGATCGCCCGCTGCTCGAGCACACAGTGCCCGGCATCGACGAGGGTGTTGCGCGCCCGTCTGCGCACCCGGCACTCGTCGACCGTGCAGTCGAGGTGCAATTGCATTGCGGCGTGGGCTTGTTCGGCGTCCATCGGGCCGGGGTCGGTGCCGCAACCCAGTAGTGCAGCGGCAATATGCATGTTCACATCGCTCAATTGCATGGTTCAAGGACAGCACGCAACTGCCCGGCTAACAGCGAGTACGCGCCGATCGCCGAGGTTTAGCCGTGAATTCCCAGCACGGGATCCGCTGGGGGGTGCAGGATTCCCCATAGTGGACGAAATCGGCGGCCGGACCGGGGCAGCAACGGGGTCAGGCGGTCGTGAGCACAGGAGGAGTGGGGCTGTGGCGGCGAACGCATCGATCGGAACCGGCGGGCAGACGGGGGGCTCCTCGACCCTGCCGCGGCGGCAATTGGGTCGGTATCTGCGCGATTGGCGGACCCAAGCGGGCCTGACCATCGCCGAGGCGGCCAAGTTGATGGAGTGGGGCGCCAGTACCCTGCAGCGGCTGGAGAAGGGCCAGGCCGACCGGATCCGCACCATCGATATTCACGAACTGTGCCGGATCTACGGCATTCCCGACGAGCTCGCCGGTGCGCTCACCGGGCTCGCCCAGCAGGCGGCGGTGAAGAGCTGGTGGCACGCCTACGGCGACCTGATTCCCGAAAACTTCGATGTCTATGTGGGTTTGGAGGCTTCGGCCCAGCATCTGCGGGCCTATCAGTCCGAATTGGTCCTCGGCCTGTTGCAGACCGCCGAATACGCCCGCGCGCTCAATCAGCTGGGCTATCCACAGGATTCGGCAGACGAGATCGACCGGCGGGTGGCGCTACGGCTGCAACGGCAGGCGCTGATCACCCGCAAGCAATTCCCGGCCGAGATCGATGTGGTTCTGCACGAATCGGTATTGCATCGGCTCGTCGGTAATGCGAAGGTGATGGCTGCGCAGTTGCGACACCTTGCCGACACGAGTACCCGAAGCAATGTGACACTGCGTATCCTGCCGTTTGCCGCCGGTGTTCCACTCGGAGTCTCCACCGGACCTTTCACGGTTCTCGAGTTCGGCACCGACAGCAAGGGGCAACCGGTCGAACCACCGGTGGTGTACGCCGAAGGCTTCACCGGCGATCTCTACCTGGAACGACGCGCGGATGTCAGAAGGTACGACCGGGCTCATGAGTGCCTCCAGCGTCATGCGCTGGATATTCAACCGAGTAGGAACCTGCTGCGGCAGGTCGCGAAGGAGTATGTGGCATGAGTTTCGATCTCGTCGACGCACACTGGTTCAAGAGCACCCGCAGCGGTGCGGGCAAGGACTGCGTCGAAGTCGCGTTCCTCTACGGCGGACGAGTGGGAGTACGCGACAGCAAGAACCCGGCCGGTCCGGCGCTGGTCTTCGACGGCCCGAGCTGGGATGCCTTCACCGCAGGCATCGACAGCGGCGCGTTCGCCTGCGCGCTCGGCGCCCGATGAACAGCAAGCGGGCGATCGACACCTCCGGCGCCACCTGGCTGCGGGCAGGCACCGCGGGGGAGGGCAGCAGCGTCGAGGTGGCCATGCTGGCAGACGGATATGTGGCCCTGCGCGACGGCAAGAACCCCGGCGGCCCGGTGCTGATATTCACCCCGAGCGAATGGTCGGCGTTCACCGCGGGCGTGCACGACGGCGAGTTCGATCGCCCTTGATCACGTTTGGATCAAGATGGCGTCGGGTATCCCCGGTACATGGACCGAGGGTTGAAGAAGATGCCACCCCGGTACCGGAGGCTGGCGCCTGAGGACGCGGTGGAACGCCTGATCGTGATACTGCTTTTCGCGGTGTCGGCGGTCGGTATCTACGTGCTCACCGGCTCGTTTCTCGCGGCGCTGTTCATCGGATTACTGGTCGGATTAGTCGCGGTGGGGACGGTAGCCGTGCTGTAGACGGCGTGCGCTGCGGGGTTTCGCCTAGCGAGGCCCCGCAGCGTCGTCGCCTACCGCCGGAAAAGTTTGTTTCCCAGCCAGACAATCGGATCGTATTTGCGATCGACCACCCGTTCCTTCAGCGGAATGAGCGCGTTGTCGGTGATCTTGATGTGCTCCGGGCACACCTCCGTGCAGCATTTGGTGATGTTGCAGTAGCTGAGTCCGGCGTCTTCCTGAGCCATTTCACGGCGGTCGGCGGTGTCGAGCGGATGCATCTCGAGTTCGGCGATCCGCATCAGGTAGCGCGGGCCTGCGAACGCCTCCTTGTTGTCCTCGTGGTCACGGACAACGTGACAGGTGTTCTGGCACAGGAAACACTCGATGCACTTGCGAAACTCCTGCGAGCGCTCCACATCCACCTGCTTCATCCGGTACTCGCCGGGAGCGAGACCGGCAGGCGGCGTGAACGAGGGTATCTCCCTGGCCTTTTCGTAGTTGAACGAGACGTCGGTGACCAGGTCCTTGATGATCGGGAAGGTGCGCATCGGCGTCACCGTGATCACCTCGTCGGGGGTGAAGGTCGACATCCGCGTCATGCACAGCAAACGCGGCCTGCCGTTCACCTCCGCCGAGCACGAACCGCACTTGCCCGCCTTGCAATTCCAGCGCACCGCGAGATCGGGCGCCTGGGTGGCCTGGAGCCGGTGGATGATGTCGAGGACCACCTCGCCCTCGTTCACCAGCACCGTGAAGTCCTCGAGTCCACCGCCGTCGATGTCGCCGCGCCAGACCCGGAACCGGGCGTCGTATCCCATCGCTACGCCTTTCCCTCGGTCGAGCCCGCCGCGGGATGCTCGGCCAATTCTTGTTCGGTGTAGTACTTCTCGAGTTCGCCGAGTTCGAACAGGGCGAGCAGGTCGGTCCGCATCGGCGTCTGATCGGCCGGGGTGACGGTGACGGCCGGGATCGGCCGGTTGGCCGTGGCCGGGTCGATGGCGCAGACCAGCAGCTTGTTGCGCCAGTCCGGGTCCATGCCGGGATGGTCGTCGCGAGTGTGTCCGCCCCTGCTCTCGGTGCGTAGCAGCGCCGCCTCGGCGACACATTCGCTCACAAGCAGCATGTTGGCCAGGTCGAGCGCCAGGTGCCAGCCGGGATTGAACTGCCGCGCTCCGTCCACGGTGACGTCGGCGTATCTGGCGCGCAGCTGCGCCAGCTTCTCGATCGCCTCGCGTACCTCGTGTTCCTTGCGGATGATGCCGACCAGGTCGTTCATCGTCTGCTGCAACTCGCTGTGCAGGGTGTAGGGGTTCTCGCCGGTACCCGACGTGGGCGGATCGAACGGCGCGAGAGCCGTTTTCGCCGCTGCCTCGACATCGGCCTCGGCCGGCACCGGTCGCCCGGTGAGCTGCGCTACGTAGGCCGACGCGCCGAGGCCGGCTCGCCTGCCGAACACCAGCAGGTCCGACAGCGAGTTGCCGCCGAGCCGGTTCGAGCCGTGCATGCCGCCGGAACACTCACCGGCGGCGAACAATCCGGGCACGACGGCCGCGCCGGTATCCGGATCGACCTCGATACCGCCCATGACGTAATGGCAGGTCGGGCCGACCTCCATCGGCTCGGTGGTGATGTCGACATCGGCCAGTTCCTTGAACTGGTGGTGCATCGACGGCAGCCTGCGCACGATCTCCTCGGCGGGCATCCTGGACGCGATATCCAGATACACACCGCCGTGTTCGGTGCCGCGCCCCGCCTTCACCTCCTCGTTGATCGCGCGTGCGACCTCGTCGCGGGGGAGCAGGTCCGGCGTGCGGCGCGCGGAATCGTTGTCGCGCAACCACTGATCGGCCTCGGCCTCGGTTTCGGCGTACTGGCCTTTGAACACCGGCGGGATGTAGTCGAACATGAACCGCTTGCCGTCGGAATTCTTCAGCACGCCGCCGTCACCGCGCACACCCTCGGTGACGAGGATGCCCTTCACGCTCGGCGGCCAGACCATGCCGGTCGGATGAAACTGCAGGAACTCCATGTTGATCAGCGTGGCGCCCGCGCGCAGGGCGAGCGCGTGGCCGTCGCCGGTGTACTCCCAGGAGTTGGAGGTCACCTTGTAGGACTTGCCGATGCCGCCGGTGGCGAGCACGATCGCCGGTGCGGTGAACAGCACCAGCTCGCCCGATTCCCGCCAGTACCCGAAAGCACCCGCGATCCGGCCGTTCTCGGTGATCAGCTCGGTGATGGTGCACTCGGCGAAGACCTTGATCCTGGCCTCGTAGTCGCCGGTGGCCGCGTAGTCCTCCTGCTGCAGCGAGACGATCTTCTGCTGCATGGTGCGGATGAGTTCGAGCCCGGTGCGGTCGCCGACGTGGGCGAGGCGGGGGTAGGTGTGCCCGCCGAAGTTGCGCTGGCTGATCCGGCCGTCCGGGGTGCGATCGAACAGCGCGCCATAGGTTTCCAGCTCCCATACCCGGTCGGGGGCCTCCCGCGCGTGCAGTTCGGCCATCCGCCAGTTGTTGAGGAACTTGCCGCCGCGCATGGTGTCCTTGAAATGGGTTTGCCAGGTGTCTTTCTCGTTGGCATTGCCCATCGAGGCCGCGCAGCCGCCCTCGGCCATCACGGTGTGCGCCTTGCCGAACAAGGACTTACACACCACCGCGACCGAAAGCCCCTGCTCACGCGCCTCGATCACCGCGCGCAGGCCGGCGCCGCCCGCACCGATCACCACGACGTCGTAGTCGTGCCGTTCCACTTCTGGCATGGGAAAACAAGCTCCTCGAGTCGACGCGATTCAGTTGACGAACCGCAGGTCCGAAATGGTCTGGCTGGCGACGAGCATCACGTAGAAGTCGGTGAGCACCAGGGTGCCGAGGGTGGTCCAGGCCAGCGCCATGTGCCGGGTGTTCAGCTTGGACACCTGGGTCCAGAACCAGTACCGCACCGGATGCGCGGAGAAGTGCTTGAGCCTGCCGCCCGCGATGTGGCGGCACGAATGACACGACAGCGTGTACCCCCACAGCAGGATGACATTCACCAGCAGCACGATGTTGCCGAGGCCGAACCCGAAACCGCCGGTCTCGCCGTGGAAGGCGGTGATCGCGTCGTAGCTGTTGATCAGCGTGACGACCAGCGCGACATAGAAGAAGTAGCGGTGCGCGTTCTGGATGATCAGCGGCAGTCGGGACTCCCCGGTGTAGCGCGCGTGCGGTTCGGCGACCGCGCAGGCTGGCGGGGAGAACCACACCGACCGGTAGTAGGCCTTGCGGTAGTAGTAGCAGGTGAGCCGGAAGCCGAGCAGGAACGGCAGCACCACGAAGCCGAGCGGGATCCACATCGGCAGCTCGGGGAACGGCGTGCCGAAGTGACTCGAGCCAGGCACGCACGAATCGCTCAGGCACGGCGAGTAGAACGGCGTCAGATAGTGGTACTGCGGCACCCAATAGGCTGTGCGCACAAACGATCTGATCGTCGCGTACACGACGAACGCGCCGAGACCGAGCGCGGTGAGCAGTGGCGGTAGCCACCACCGGTCGGTGCGCAGGGTGCGTGTGGTGATGCGGGCCCGCGTCTTGCTGAAGACGCCTGTCCCGGACGACGGGGTGGCGGTGGGTGCGGCACTCACTTCGGATGCCTCGCTGATCGTCGGGTGGCGGCGGTGATCATTCTCCACCGCGCTGGACTGTGATGTGGAGCACCATACGCCTGTGTTATCGCCGCTCGTGGCCGGTCTCATGGAACGGGCCGCTGCGGCTGTCGGTGATCTCTATCACAGGTTTGGCGGGCGTGACGACTGGTCACGCGGGTGCAACAAACCTGTGGTGCGCTTTGTCCGTAGTTCCCCGCAACGGGGAAAGGAGCGTGACGAGCAATGAGAAGAGCCGCCATCGTGGCCCCCGTCCGCACGCCCAGCGGCGTGGAGGGCGGTGCGCTGTCGGGGATGCCCGCCGAATGGCTGGCGACCACCGTCCTATCGGCCGTCATCGATCGCGCGGGTATCGATCCGCTCCACATCGAGGACGTCGCGATGGCGTGTGTCGACGGTGGGCTCGCCGGGGTCCCCGCGATCGGCGCGCTCGCGGCACGGGGTGCGGGTCTCCCGTTCGCGGTCCCCGGATTCCTGACCGACCGGCACGGCGGCAGCGGGCTGCAGGCCGTGATCACCGCCGCGATGATGGTGCAGACGGGTGCCGCCGACGTGGTGGTCGCCGGCGGGGTGGAATGCGTCACCACCCCGACGCGCCTGCCTGGCGGCACCGAAGGCCTGCGCAATGCCGAATGGCTCGCGCAGTACTACGGGATCGACCGCACCGCCGCCGACGAATTCGCCGTGGCCAGCCATCGCAAGGCGGCGCGCGCCTGGCGGCAGGGCACCTTCGGCGCCGAGGTGGTTCCGGTTGGGGTCGCGGCCGGGGTGGTCGAACATCAGATCCGCAGGGACGAGGGCGTGCGTGACGACATGTCGACGCACACCCTCGGCGGATTGCGCCCACTGCTCGAGAACGGTGTCGTCACGGTGGGCAATATGAGCTCGCATCGGCTCGGCGCGTCGGCCTGTCTGGTCGTCGCCGAGGACCGGCTCACCGAACTCGGGCTGATCCCGATGGCGTTCCTGACCGGGTGGGCCGCCGCGGGCTGCGACGGGGACGGACCCGCGCTCGGCGCCGCGCCCGCGGTGGCGAAACTGCTCGGGCGCACCGGCTGCACGCTCGACGAGATCGATCTGCTCGAGGTCAACGAGGGCTATGCCGTCGAAGTGCTCGCGCTGGCGCATGCGTGGGAGCTGGACCCGCACGAGCGGCTCAATGTGAACGGCTCCGATATCGCCCTCGGACATCCGGTCGGTGCCACCGGCCTGCGGATCATGACGACGATGCTGCACGAACTGAACCGGACCGGTGGACGCTACGGGCTCGAGGCCATCGCGCTCGGCCACGATCACGGCATCGCCGCGCTGTTCGAGTCCGCCGAGTCCGCGGAGCCGACCGAGGCCCCGCGCGGCGCCAGGTTCCACGGCGTGCGTCCGAACAAGCGGTTCGGCAGGCACCGGGCCTGACGAAGGTCGGCGCGACGGCCCTGGCGAGCAGGACCGTCGCGCCGGTGAACAGGTACTACTTGGTCCGCGGCCGCGAGTGGAAGCCGAGGCCCTCGTCCTGTGCGCCCATCCAGGCCGCCTCGTCGGACTTGCTGTCCGGGACGTAGATCGGTTCGGCGCGCCGTGGGGTGGCGAGCTCCGGCGGTGGCGCCTGCTCGAACTCCTCGGCGTCGATGACGAGCCGCTCCAGGTCGTTCTCCAACCTGCGCACGGTGGCCGCGTCGCCGTAGTTGGTGCGCAGCGCGCCGATCGATTGCCGGAGTTGACCGACCGCGTAGCGCAGTTCCGCGATGTCGCTGCGTGTCATCGTTACCTCCTGATGTCTATGGCGGGCGGACCGACTCGTCGGATCACCTGGCACGCCCGTGAAACCCCGGGCCGCACTGCACCGAGTCGTGTGACTCACCACACAACGTGATCTCCACCACAATAACCGAGCTTTTCGGTTTGTGCCGAAGTTGGCTCGGATTCCACGATTGCCATCCGGTAACCGTCGGGCTCAACCCGCTACCGCGTAGTGCGCGCGCAGCCCGGCCGTCGCCCGCTCGACCAAGCCGGCGATCGAGGCGGCGACCTCCTCCGCGGACTCGAGGATCACGCTGTGTCCGGCCCCCTCGATGCGCACCAATTCGGCCGCGCGCAGCTGCGAGGCCAGCACCACCGAGTGGGTGAACGGCACCATCAGATCGGCTGTGCCTGCCAGCACCAGGGTCGGCAGGGTGCTCAGCCGTGGCAGCGTCCTTGCCTCGTCGAAAGTCAGTAGTGAGCTCAGGAAGCCGGCCATGGTCAGCAACGATGTCTCGCCGAGTACCGCCATCGCGATGGCGGCGACCCGTGGGTCCACCCGCCGGGTCCCGGTGCTCGCCTCGCGGATCAGCGGCCCGAAGACCCAGCGCGAGAGGCGCTTGGACGCGTGCATCATCCGCGGCGCCCGGACGACGGCTCGCTGCAGCGAGGCGACCGCGTGCCGATTGAGCAGCCTGCCGAGGCCCACCTCGGTGAGGCCGCCCGCTGCGCCCGCGATCAGCCCGATGCCCGCGATGCGCTCGCCGATAGCGGCGGGGAACAGTCGCGCGTAGGCGAGCAGCGCCATCGCCCCCATCGAGTGGCCGATCAGCACCACCGGCCCGGTCGGCGCGACCGCGCGCAGGACCGCGTCGAGATCGGTGGCGAGTTGGTCGATGGTGTAAGTGGCGGGGTCCGCGTGGCCGGATTCGCCGTGGCCTCGGTGATCGTAGAAGACCATCCTGACCTCGGTCTCCCACTGCCGCAGCAGATGCTCGCGCAGGAAGGACCAGGATTCGGTGTGCAGGCAGTGGCCGTGTGCGAAGACGACGGTCAGTGCGGCGGTGTCGGCGCCGAATACGCGGACGGCGATGGGGGTGCCGTCATCGGCGGTGACGGTGGCGCGGCGCCCTTCGGTGTTCGACATCCCGCCTCCCGAGGTCAGCTGGTGTACCCGTGTGTCGAGACAGGTTTCCGGGGCGTTAGCCCGCCAATCCTGGCGTTATCCAGCTGATGCGCAACCGAATCCGGGCGCTGTCCAGCCGTTACCGAGAAAGATATTCAACTATCTAGTTGCTTTGCTAGAAAGTTGTAGATCAATGTCGAGACGTGCTCGCGAGTGTTTCTACAGATTTCTAGATCGATGCGTAGAGAGGTGCAGAAAGCTATACGCTGCGCAGATAGCGGCCGAAGTGCGGGACCGTGAATCCGATCGTGCCGCGTTCGGCCGAGTAGATGAGGCCCTTCTTGATCAGTCCGTCCCTGGCCGGGGACACCGACGCGGGCTTGCGGCCGAGTTCGGCGGCCACCGCCGCGGTGGCGACCGGGCCGTCGTCGCCTGCCAGATCCGCCATGGCGCGCATGTACTCACGCTCGGCCGGGGTCGCGCGCTCGTACCGGGAGCCGAAGAACCCGACCGCCAATTCCTCCTCGGCGGCGGGTGCGGCCACCTCGACGTCCTCGGCGGTGATCGGGCTTTCGGGCGCCTGGTCCCAGGCCGCCTTGCCGTAGGCCTGCACGAAATACGGGTAGCCGTCCGCCTTGAGATAGAGCGAATCGAGGGCGTCGGAGGTGAACTTCACCTCCTCGCGCTCCGCGGGCACGATCAGCGCCAGGTCGGCCGACTCCCGGTCCAGCCGATCGATGCGGTGATAGCTGAACAGCCGCTCCGAGTAGCTCTTCGAGGCCGAGAGCACGGCGGGCAGATGCGGCAGGCCCGCCCCGACCACGATCAGCGGGGCGCCGTCCTGGCTCAGCTCGTGGCAGGCGCCGCAGATCGCGGACACATCGGCCGGGCCCAGATCCTGCATCTCGTCGATGAAGATGCCGATCCCGACGCCGATGTCGGCGGCGAGCGCCGCGGCCTCGGAGAGCAGCTCGATCAGGTCGATCTCGATATCGCCGGAATCCGCGCGGCCGGTCACCGCGGGCACGTCGATGCCGGGCTGCCAGCGTTCGCGCATGCCCTTGTCAGCGGTGGCGCGCAGCGCGAAGGCCTTGAGGATGCCGAGGAAGTCGTCGACGCGTTCGGGATTGCGGTGCGCCATCGCGATCGTGCGCACCGCCATGTGCAGCGCCGAGGAGAGCGGCCTGCGCAGATCCTGATCGGGCCGCGCCTCGATCTTGCCGGTACCCCAGCCACGGGTGACGGCCGCCGAGCGCAGCTGGTTGAGCAGGACGGTCTTGCCGACCCCGCGCAGGCCCGTGAGCATCACACTGCGTTCCGGCCTGCCGCGCGCGATCCGTTCGAGCACGATGTCGAAGGCGGCGAGTTGCTTGTCGCGCCCGGCCAATTCGGGCGGACGCTGACCGGCGCCGGGTGCATACGGATTGCGCACGGGGTCCATGCCGGACAACCGTAGCGCGGATCGACAGGGGAATCTCGGTAACTCTGGGCTGTGTCCTAGATACTGCTAGCGAACCCGAGACAACGCGCCGAGCGAACGGAGTGGCATGGCCGAGGAACCCCAGCGTGATGAACCGATGGTGACATCGACGGCGGCGTTCCTCGACGAGGTACCGATACCGGTCGAGGCACACCTGACCGAGTCGATCCTGGTCTTCCTGCGCGCCACCGTCGCCGAGTTCGGCGGCGACGATCCCGGCGCCGTGCCCGCCTACGCGCTCGCGCCGATGCTCATCGCCCTCGGCAGGCTCGAGGTGGACCTCGCCGACGCGCGCGCGCGGATCGCCGAGCTGGAGCGGGCCATCGGCCGCCGCGACGGTCACGGTTGATAACGCCACGGGTGCTTCGGGATATATGTCCGTTATACGCGGCGACACGCCGGTCCGGAGCCTCGTGTTCAGGACTTTCTCCGGTGTGCGCAAAGAACTTGCGTGTGCGGCTGGACACCGTGGATCACAGGCCGTAATCTTCTCGTGACTTAGTGGAGTCTGTCGCTTCGTCAGAGAAGCGGCGCCAGTGAGTTACCGCCGAACGAGCGTGATCGCCAAGCGATTCCGCGCACGGCGGTGGAGCAGCAAGATCGGAGACTCGTCTCGGTGGGTAAACACAGCTTGCAGCGGGATTCTCGACTGCCGAATTCCGTCAAGGGTGCACTCGTTATGGGTGCGGTGGCCGCCACGACCGGTGCGATGCCCGCGATTTCGCAGGCTGCCACGATCAACATTCCCGGCCTCGGTTCCTTCGACGTCCCGCCCGAGCTCGAGCAGCCGGCGCTGGAGATGGAGAAGCAGCTCCAAGCGATGGTGGCCCCGCAGGGCCAGGCCGCGCCGCAGCTGCCGAGCGTCGAATTCGAGAACCCCTTCCAGGAGCAGCAGTCCGCGGGCGATATCGCGCTCGACGCGGCGCGGACCAAGCTCGGCGCGGTCTACAGCTGGGGCGCCGCGGGTCCGTCGAGCTTCGACTGCTCCGGTCTCGTGCAGTGGGCATACCGCCAGGCCGGTATCGAGCTGCCGCGCACCAGCTTCGAGCAGTCCCACGTCGGCGCGCCGGTGTCGTTCGACAACCTGCAGGCCGGTGACATCGTCATCACCAACGGCGGCGGCCACGTCGGCATCTACGCGGGCAACGGTCAGCTCCTCAACGCTGTGCAGTCGGGCACCCCGGTGTCCTACACTCAGCTCAGCGCCGACGACGTGGTCACGGCTCGCCGTATCGTCTAAGGGGTGAGCCCCGCCGAACAACGCTCCTCCACCCAGGCCCGTGTCGATTCGTGGATCTGGGCGGTGCGCTTGTTCAAAACCCGCTCGGCCGCGGCGGAAGCCTGCCGAGGTGGGCACGTGCGAGTCAACGGCGTGACAGTCAAGCCCGCGCATCAGGTGAAACCCGGTGACGAGGTCAGGGTCCGGCATGCCGGGCTCGAACGCATCGTCGTCGTCGAGCGGATCATCCACAAACGCGTCGGACCGCCGATCGCCGCGCAGTGCATGATCGATCGCAGCCCGCCACCCCCGCCGAAGGAAGTGCTCGCGTCGATCCCGCGGCGCGATCGCGGTGCGGGCAGACCGACGAAACGCGAACGCCGCGAGACCGATCGGCTGATGGGCCGTAGTGACTAGGCCGGTGCGCTCGCCTTCGCCGCGAGTCTGCTCGCCGCGAAGGTCGCGGCCGTGATGGTGCACAGCGTCGCCAGCATGATCGCCGAGCCTTCGCCGGGTACGAGCACCCCAAGCTGACTTCCCACCGTCACCGCCGCCACTGGCACTCCAATCTGGGCGGCGGCCAGCGTGCCGTAGGTCAGCGGCTGACCGAACAGCCGCGCCGACCAGTGCACCGCCACCGCGCCGAGCCCGAGGGTGAGCCCGAGCAGGATGAACTGCGGATGCTCGCCCAGCTCCCGCAGATCGAGCCGGGCCCCGAGCCAGACGAAGAACAGCGGTGCCAGCAGGCCCTCACTGATGGCGAACACCTGCTTGGCCACCCGCCGCGGTTCGCCGACCCCGGCCACCGCCAGCCCGGCCGCGAAGCCGCCGAGCATGATCGACACATGCATCGCGCTCGCCACCCCGCACAGCGCGAACACCAGGATCAGGCTCACCCGGAGCTCGAGAGTGAACTGCCGCTCCTCGGACAGCTCGTGCACCTGCCGCTGGGCGCCGGTCTTCTGCAGGTACCGCAGCACCAGGAACATCACCCCGGCGCAGACGGCGACGACCACCGCGCCGATCGCGGCCCGCACGGCGTTCCCAGGATCGATCACCAGCGGCAAGGCCACGATGCACGCGGTATCGGCGATCGCGACCTGCGCGGTGAGCGCGAGGACCGGCGGCCCGGCCAACCGCATCGAGTCGATGATCGGCAGCGCCATCGCCGCCGAGGACGACGCCATCAGCACCGCGTAGATCGCGGCGTGCCCGCCGATATCGAAGGCTTGCGCCACCGCCCAGCCCGCGACGGCGGCGATCACGCCGACCAGCGCCGCCCGCACCGCGCCGGTGCCGAGCGCGCCGCGCACCGCCGGATCGCGGACCGGTACGTGGGTGCCCGCCGCGAACATCACCAGCGCGAAACCCATATCGGCGAGGAAGACGAAGATCGGGTCCTCGGCGTCGAGGATCCGCAAACCGGTGGTGCCGAAGATGATCCCGGCGATCAGCTCGCCGAGAATCACCGGCAGGTGCAGACGTTTCGGCAGTGCCAGCAACGGCCCGGCGACCCCGAGCGCGACGACAAGCGCCAGGGTCGTGAAGGTCATGGCATGGCGGCGATCTTGGCGGGGATCTCCACGTTCTCGTCGGCGAAGTACAGCGCGCACACCCGGTGGTAGCCGTCGGCGATCAGCATCGGCACATTGCGGCGGCAATCGCCGCGTACCAGCAGGATCGGCGAGAGCGCCTTGCCCTCGTTGATCTTCAGCAGGTCCTTGCGCACATGCGGGTTGTCCGGCGTGAGTGCCGTGAGCTGCGAGGCGCGCAGAATGTCTTTCGCCTTCTTCACGACCACCGGTGCGCCGCGGAGGTCGGCGACGATCGACTCGACCACGGTGGCGTCGGCGAGGAGGTCCAAATAGTCGGCGGCGGCCGGATAGTCGTGCTCCTCCGGGGTGTCCTTCCACCGCACCTGAATGATCTGGTCTGCCATCGGCTCATCATCCGCTTCGCCATGGGCGTTAGCCGGACAGTCGCTGGATGTCGCCGGTTGTTTATCCGATCGGTATTCGCGGCGCCGATCCAGGTAGTCGGGGTGTGGGCGATCGCCTACGGTGAATGCTATGGGTGAGTGCACGACGAAGTTATCAACGCTTCTCACCTGCTGTGTCGCCGCGGCGGCTACCGTCCCGCGGCTCATCCGGCCGCGCCAGGCCGACCGCGAATTCCTCGCCGGTCTGACACCGGCGCCGCTGCCACCGGCGGGCACCACGGTCGGGCTCACCGCGCTGATGCAGGCCGACCTGTCCGCGCCGACCGCGATCGTCGTCGAAGGCGCGCGCACCCTCGGTTCGACGCCGATGACCATGTCGGCGTTCCTGGTCCGCCATCCCAGCGCCACTTTCCTTGTCGATCCGGCTGTCTGCACCGGCGTCAACGACCGGGTGCTGCCAGAACTGCCGTTCCCCATCTCGGCACTGGTGGCACCGGCCGACCCAGTGCACGGGCTGAGCGAGGTGCTCGCCGAGCACGAGCTCTCCGGCGCCGATATCGACTTCGTGCTGCCCACCCACCTGCACTGGGACCACGTCTCCGGCCTGTACGAACTGCCGGGCTGGGTGCCGATCCGGGTGCCCGGTATCGAATACCGCTGGGCGATGGGCGGTCCGAACCCGCCGCTCGGTGTCGCCCGCAGCCCGCTGCGCGGCCGGATCTTCGACCTCTACGAGCTCGACGGGCCACCGGTGCTCACCTTCACCCGCAGCCACGACCTCTTCGGTGACGGTTCGGTCGTGCTGGTGGATCTGGCCGGGCACACGCCCGGCAGCGTCGGGGTGCTGTTGGCCGTCGACGACGGTTCGCGCGTGCTGCTGGCGGGCGACGCGGTATGGAGCGGGCTCCAGGTGGAACTGCTGCGCGAGAAGGCGCCGCTGCCGGGCCGGCTCGTCGACACCGACCGCGACACCGCCTTCGAGACCGTGCACCGCCTGCACGCCCTCCCCGCCGGTATCGAACTGATCCCCGGCCACGACCGCGCCGCCGTCACCGCCCGCGCACCGCGCTGACCGCCGCAGCGTGGTCGCCGCATGGATCACGGCATCGGCCGACGCGCCCGCCAGCGTGCGCAGCAGCCCGTCGCGGCCGATCGCACCGGTAGCGCCTGCGAGCAGAACCGGCCTGGGAAGCCCTTTCGCCGAAGGTGTCGGTCAACCTCCTCGACGAGTCGTGCCGTGCCGATGTGACGGCTTGTGACCCGCTTCACCAGCACGAAACCGACCGCGATATTGTCCGATGTCACGGCGGGTCGACGGCGTGTCGGTGTGTATCGTGCGGCTCATGCGAGTCGACGGGCGGGACATTCCGGTCACGGGAAGTCTGCTGCAGCCGCTGATCCGGCGGACCAGCGACATCGTCCGGGTTGTGCTGGCGGCGCTCGGTGTCGGCGTGGTGATCGCGGGCTCGTTCGTCACCAGGCCGGAATGGCTGGCGCTGGAAGACTCGGTGTCCAGGATCGTCGGCATCCTCAGCCCGGAGCAGTCCACCCTGGTGTACCTGGTCTACGGCATGCTGATCCTGGCCCTGCCGTTCGCCATCTTCATCGAGCTGGTGCTGCGCAGACAGTGGAAGCTGCTGGCGGGCTACGCGGCCGCGGGCCTGCTCGCCGTACTGGCTTTGTCGATCACCGGTTCGGGCATCTCCACCCCGAAATGGCATCTGCCGGTGCCGGACCGGTTCGACACCTTCCTGTCACAATTCCTCGACGATCCACGCTGGATCGCCATGCTCGCGGCCATGCTCACCGTCTCCAGCCCGTGGCTGCCGGTGCGGCCACGGCGCTGGATGTGGTTCCTGCTGTTGATGTTCGCGCCGATCCACCTGGTGGTCAGCTCGGTGGTGCCGGCGCGGGCGATGCTCGGGCTGGTGGTCGGCTGGCTGGTCGGCGCGGTGATCGTCTGGCTGGTCGGCACGCCGGCGCTGGAGGTGCCGCTGGAGGCGGCGGTCCGGGTGTTGGCCCGGCGTGGCTATACCGTGCTGGCCTTCCAGGTCGACCGGCCCGCCGGCCGCGGACCGCTGGTGCTGCGCACCGAGGTCGTCGGACCGGAGACCGAGATCATCGTCGAGATGTACGGCAAGAATCAGCGCAGCTTCGGCGCGATCCGGCAGCTCTGGCGCTGGATCACCTTCCGATCCAGCGAAACCGCGCCACTGCACGGATCGATGCACCGGGCTGTGGAACACCGGGCGTTGCTCGGCATCGCGATCGGCGACCTCGGCATGGCCGATTCGCATCAGGTCGCGGTGGCCAGCCTGGACCGCGGCTGGACCCTGTACGCGCACACCGTCCCGCGCGGCGCGCTGCTGGAAACCCTCTCGGCGCAGGTACTTCCCGGCGTGTGGCGGTCGCTGCTGCGGTTGCACGAGAACCAGATCAGCCTCGGTGACCTGCAACCCGGCTATCTGCGAGTGTGTCGGGGCGACACCCTCTTCGGCGGTTTCGCCGCCGCCGAGTTCGGCGCCACCGACGCCCAGCAGCAGACCGATATCGCCCAGCTGCTGGTGACGACCACCTCCGTGTTCGGCAAGCACGAGGCCGTCTCGGCCGCGATCGGGGTGCTCGGCGAGAGCACGGTGGTCACGGCGGCGCGGCGGCTCACGAAATCGGCGATGACCAACGGCATCCGCAAGGCGGTGCCGCAGTGGACCAAGGTGCTGGCCACCGCGCGCGACGAGGTCCGCGAGCAGACCGGGCACGACCGCATCCAGGTCGCCCAGCTCACCCGCTTCACTCGCAACCAGATCATCCAGCTGGTCCTGCTGTTCGCGCTGGTGTACGTGGCCTATCCGTTCATCAGCCAGGTCCCGACCTTCTTCAGCCAGCTGCGCACGCTGAACTGGTGGTGGGCGCTGCTCGGCCTGGTGATCTCGGCGATCACCTATGTGGGCGCGGCCGCCGCGCTCGGTGCCTGCGCGGATTGGGTGGTGCGGTTCCGTGACCTGTTCCTGGAACAACTGGCCAATACCTTCGTCGCCACCACCACCCCGGCAGGCGTCGGCGGACTCGCGCTGAGCGTGCGGTTCCTGACCCAAGCGGGGATGACGGCGATGCGGGCGACCGCGGCGGTGGCACTGCAGCAGTCGGTTCAGGTGATCACCCACCTGACTCTGCTCGTCGTGTTCAGCGTGGTGGCGGGAACGTCGGCGAACCTCGCGCACATCGTGCCCGACCCCACCGTGCTGTATCTGGTGGCCGGGGTCGGTGTCGGGCTGATCGGCGCGTTCATGTTCGTGCCGAAACTGCGCAGCTGGGTGCAGTACTCGGTGCGACCGCAGCTGCGCGAGGTGCTGTCGGAGCTGGCCGACCTGGCCCGCGATCCGGTCCGCTTCTCGATGATCGTCGGCGGTTGCGCAGCGATCACGCTCGGTCAGGCGCTGACGCTGTGGGTGAGTGTCGAAGCCTTCGGCGGCGGAACGGATTTCGTCGCCGTCACGATCGTCACCATGATCGGCGGTTCGCTGGCCTCGGCCGCGCCGACACCGGGTGGCGTCGGCGCGGTCGAGGCCGCGCTGATCGGTGGTCTGGCCGCCTTCGGCGTTCCCGCCGAGATCGCGGTGCCGGCCGTGCTGCTCTACCGGGTGCTCACCTGCTGGATTCCGGTGCTGCTCGGCTGGCCGGTCATGCGCTGGATGGGCGAGAAGAACATGATCTGAGCGGGCGGATCAGCCCTCGCGCAGGGCGATGACCAGCCCGTCCTTCTCGCACACCGACGGCGTCTCGGCCGACTGCTGCGCATGGCATTGCCAGCCGTCCACCTCCACCGCGGCCGACGGGCTGACGGTGGTGACGTAGGTGGTCGCCACGTCGATCGCCTCCGTGCAGCCGGGCCGACCCGCGGCATTGCCCACCGCGATGACCGTGCGCGAACCGCCGCCCGCGTCGGTCACCGGCCCGCAGTTGACGTCGTCCGGGTACGGCGACGGCGCGGGCGGCACATCGCTGGTGGTGGTGACCGGCGGCTTGGTCGGATCCACGGTGCGCGTCGGCGAGGTCACCGGCGGCCGTGGGGTCTCCGGTGCGGCGTCACCGCGCAGGCCGATGGTCAGGCCGTCCTTGAAGCAGATGTGCCCGACGGTGGTGTCGGGTTGTGCCTCGCAGGTCCAGCTGTCGACCTCCACCGCCTCGCCGCCGGACGGCACCCCGAGGTAGTCGGCGACCACGTTGAACGCCTCGGTGCAGCCCGGCCTGCCCGCCGCCGAGGCGAACACGATGACATCGGCGGTGGCACCGTTGGCGCCGGTGACCGGACCGCAGTTCACATCCGCGAGCGGCGGCGGTACGGGGGCAGGTGGGTGGGTCGGGCTCGGCGACGGCAGGGGGGTGGTGGTGCCGGTGAGGTTCGCCCTGGTTGTCGTCGGCGCGGTCGTCGCCGCCTTCGTGGTGCTGGTCGCGTGCGCGGAGTGGTCTTCCTCGTCGTCGTTGCCGCACCCGGCCACACCGGTGAGCAGGGCGAGTGCCGCGGCGGTACCGGCCGCGAGCCGAATGGTCTGCACGTCGATCCTCCAGAGTCGAGTAACCGTCCAGTTGCCCGCGTATTGAAACACGGTGGCACGCAAGGCTGTCTGATCCACGCGGCCCGTCGGGCCGGGTAATTCCGGGGGCTGCGGTGGCAGTGGTCGGAATTGCTGCCCACTTGCCGAATGGGCCGGACGGTCGGTTCCGTGCGCCCGGCGGCCGTCCGGCGTGAACCGTCCCACAGCGCCCGCAGGCGCGTGCGACCCGTCGTTGCAGCGCCTAAACTGTCTGGGACGTGACTGGATGATGACCGAGAGGTGTTTTTCGATGGGATCCCGGACGGTGGTCGCCGACGTCGCCGATGAACTGGCGCGCCGGGTCGCCACCGGCGAGTACCGGCCCGGCGAGCTGATGCCCTCGGTCCGCCAGGTCGCCGACGAGTTCGGGATGAACCGCGCCACCGCGCAACTCACCCTCGGCAGGCTCGAGTCCTACGGCTTCGTCGAGGCGCGCCGCGGCAAAGGATTCACCATCCGCGATGTCCGCGAGGACGGTGGCATGGAGGTCTACCGGCACCTGTTCCGGTTCTCGATCACCGTGCCCACCCTCGCCGCCGAGATGTTCACCGACATCGTCGAGGTGGAACGCGGTATCGTGCTCGACGCGCTGCTCGGCTACACCGCCGCCGCCAAGGTCCTCGATCCGGCCGAGCTCACCGCCGCCGTCGACGAGCTGGAGACCCTCGCCCGCCAGAGCGTCCCCGACCAGGTACGGATCATCACCTCCGAGATCGCCCTCGTGCGCAAACTGCTCGGGGTGCTCGGGATGAGTATGCAACGCGCCGTGCTGAACTCGGTCGCGGATATGGTCGTCGAGGTACCGGAGGCGGTCACCGCCTATTTCGCCGTCGCCGCCGATCTGCATGTGCTGGTCTGGCGCGCGCTGCTCGCGGTGTGGGATACCGGGTCGGGCCCGACCGAAGCCCAGCTCGCCCTGTTCGAGGACCTGTTCACGCTCTATCACGAGAAGGTGATCGCCCGCTTCGACGAACTCGTCGGCGCGACCACCACCGGACCCGCCGCCGCCACCGCCTGAGCGCGGTCTCAGCTGTCTGGGTCGGGCTTTCGCGCGCTGTCCGGCCCGTGCCGCCACGGTCCGTGCGGCTGCTACCACCGGGCACCAGCATCCAGAACGCGGTGCGTTCCTCCTGCGCCGTCGGCGAACTCGCCGGTCGTGGCCTGGGGTGTCGGCCCGCCCGGCAGGACGAGCGGGCCGGGGCACCCGGCTCAGCTGTTGAGCTTGTTCAGCCGGTCGCAGGCGGTGACGTACTCCTCGACCAGCCGGTTCACCACCTCGGCGCTGCGCTCGATCTTGTTCATCATGCCGACCACCTGACCGACCGGATTGAAGTTCACGTCCTTGGCGGCCTCTGGGTAGCGGTGGCCGCGCTTGACGCCGTCGAGGGCGACCATCATCTGTAGCGGCATCGGCAGCGGGTCGGGGGTGTCGGTCGACTCCCAGGCATCGGTCCAGTCATTGCGCAGCATTCGGCACGGCTTGCCGGTCCAGGAGCGCGAGCGCACGGTGTCGTGACTGGTGGCGTCGAGGTAGGTGTCCATCTGCGCCGGTGGGACATTGGCCTCCTCGACGGTGAGCCACAGCGAGCCGGTCCACGCGCCCTGCGCGCCCATCGCCAGCGCGGAGGCGACCTGCGCGCCGTTGCCGATGCCGCCCGCCGCGAGCACCGGGGTATCGCCGATCGCCTCGATCACCTGCGGCCACAGCACCAGCGAGGACACCTCGCCACAGTGCCCGCCGCCCTCCGTGCCCTGGCAGACCACGAAGTCGAGTCCGGCCGCCTTGTGGTTCATCGCGTGCTTGACCGAACCACAGAGCGCGCCGATCACCCGGCCCGAATCCTGGATCCGCTTGACCACGTCCTCGGGCGGGGTGCCGAGCGCGTTGGCGACCAGCTTCGCCTTGGGGTGGTTCAGGATCACCTCGACCTGCGGGCCCGCGGTGGTCGCGGTCCAGCCGAGCAGCTCGTTGTGGTGCTCGCCGTCGGGCAGCGCGGGCACGTTGTGGTCGGTGAGGATCTGCTGGGCGAAGTCGCGATGGCCCTGCGGAACCATTTGCGCCAGCTGCTTTTCCAGCTGTTCGGGAGTCAGGCCCTCGACACCCTTGCCCTCGTATTTCGACGGGATCACCAGATCCACACCGTAGATGCCGTTGACGTGTTCATCGAGCCAGGCCAGCTCCACCTCGAGCTGCTCGGCGGTGAAGCCGACGGCGCCGAGTACGCCGAGTCCGCCCGCGTTGCTCACCGCTGCGACCACATCGCGGCAGTGGGTGAAGGCGAAGATGGGGAACTCGATGCCGAGCTGTTCGCAGAATTCGGTACGCATACCGAACTGTAACACGTTCTATTTTACCCGAAAGGGGCAATTCTCAGGCCGAGGCGTCCTCCAGCGCGGTCAGCGAATCCTCCAGGTGATCGAGGAGTCGGTGCAGGTCCGGCAGCGTGCGGCGGCAGCCGACCAGTCCGAAATCGAGGTTGTCGCCATTGGAGGTGAGGGTGATGTTCACGGCCTGACCGTCCAGGGGGATCGACAACGGATAGCTGGCGTCGAGCCGCGAGCCGTTCCAATACAGCGGCTCCCGCGCGCCCGGCACATTCGAGATGACGATATTGAACGGCGGCGTCCCCATCGCGGCGAATCCGGGCAGCAGAATCGCCGCCATCGGGCTCAGCATCAACGCGGCCACCGCCAGGGTCTGCGTGGAGTTCAGCGAGCGGTAGACCTCCTTGTTGCGCCGCGTCGACTCGCTCACCGTCCGTAGCCGCTGCATCGGGTCGGCGACATCGGTCCCGAGATTGCACAGCAGCGCGGCGATCTTCACGCCCTGGCTGTCGGTGTCGTCGGCATCGCGCAGCGACATCGGCACCATCGCGATCAGCGGCTTGTCCGGCAGCGCATCGCGTTCGAGCAGGTAGGCGCGCAGCGCGCCCGCCGACATCGCCAGCACCACATCGTTGACGGTGGTCCCGGTGGCCTTTTTCACCTGCTTGATCCGGTCCATCGACCAGGTGCGCACCGCGCAGGTGCGCGCGCCGCCGATCGGCACGTTCAGCATGGTGCGCGGCGCCTCGAACGGCAGCGTCAACTGCTGCTGCAGCAGTCCGGTGCGGGTCGCCTTCATCAGCGCCGCCGTGGACTCCCCGGCCGCGGCGAGACCGCCGAGCAACCCGGAACGGCCCTTGTGCTGAGTCTCCTGTCGCGGCTTGCGCGGCAGATTCCACGGCGTCTTCGGTTCGGTCGCGAACGGGTCGGTGGTGAGCGTGCGGCGCAGCAGCCGTTGCGCGGAGACCCCGTCGATCAGCGAGTGATGCATCTTCGAGTAGAGCGCGAACCGGCCGTCGGCCAGGCCCTCGACGAAATGCATCTCCCACATCGGGCGGTGCCGGTCGAGCAGGGCGCTGTGCAGGGTGGAGGCGTGATCGAGCAGCTGGCCGATCCGGCCCGGCGCCGGTAGCGCGCTACGTTTCACGTGGTAGTCCAGGTCGACCTCGGTGTCCTGGGTCCAGGCCAGCTGGGGCGCGCCCAGCCAGGTGGCAGGACGCTTGCGGAAGGTCGGCCTGCAGGTGCGGTCGGCGAGCAGCGTGTCGCGGAACTCGCGCAGGTACTCCTGACCCGCGTCCTCCGGCGGTTCGAACAGCTGCAGCGACCCGACATGCATCGGATGTTCCCGGGATTCCAACAGCAGGAACAGTGCATCCAACGGTGCGATGAACTCCATGGCAGATCGCCCCCTGACGAGGTGGTTCGGAGCGGATTCGTGCGATCGACCACGCTGTCGGGACCGGCATAGTGACCCATCACATGCCGGATTCCAAGTTACCTGCCCGATCGGTGTCTCGTCAGGTGAACCGGCATCAGACCTTGGCCGGTTCGGCCTGCCTGGCGTCGGTGTCCGGCGCTATTTCGTCGGGCGCCATATCGGCGAGGCGCAATTGTGCGGTCTGCTCGGCGGCAGGCTGCTCCGGCATGTCCGCCTCGGTGGCGGGTTCGGTGCCGGTCTCGGCGGTCGGCTCGGTGACCGGCTCCGCCGTGGGTTCGCCGACCGGTTCGCGCACGGCCGGAACCGGCTGGACCACAGTCCCTTTCGACGGGATCTCGACACCGAGCTCGGCCCTTGTCGTCTCCACCAGCGCGCGCTCCTGCTCGGCGGCGTGGCGCATCGCCTTCTGCCACAGTGACGCCATCTCCTCGAGCTCCTCGACGGTGGCTTCCACATCGATGTGCAGCTTCAGCCGCTGCATGGTGATGTGCTGGGCGGCGGTCAGGGTGCGCAGCAGGTCTTCGCACTTGTTCGGGATCCGACGGTGCGCCACCACCCGCAGGCGGGTGAGCATGCTCGTCGGACGATCCCAGATGACCTTGTGGATCTGCGCGCTCACCCCGTCGATCTCCTCGGTGGTGACCAGATCCCAGTCGCCGCAGTTGGCCAGATCGGCGCGCACCGAGGCCGAGGTCTCCAGAATCGAGGCGACCGCGGACAGTACCGCCTCCCGCCGCCACGCTTCGTGATCGCGCTGGTCACCCACCATGTTCGACAGTTCGACATGGCGTTGCGCCGCGTCGAGCGCCTGCCTGCCGCGCTCGTCGGCGGCCGCGATGCCGTCGCGGTGGGTGCGATTGTTGGCGATGACGCCGACCAGAACTGCGGCGGCGACGGGGAGCGAGCCGAGGAGGGGGAGCCACTGAGTCACCCGCCGATCATTGCATCGAGGCTGCGCACAGTCACCATGATCGGCGCGTTGCATCCAGATGTCGCCCGGAGTGTCGTCGGTGTGGCGCCGTCGGCGGCGGATGTCCGCGCATGGCGATCGTCCTCGGTGTCGCCGTCCTCGGCGAACCGCTGACGATCGGGATGGCGATCGGATTCCCGCTGGTGATCATCGGTTCGATCATCGGAACCCGCCGTGCCATCGCCCCGGTACACGACGCCGAACCGGATCCGGTCCAGGCTTAGCACCGAAAACCCCGGTGGGCAACGGGTTACGTCGCCCACCGGGGTGGTGTTTCCGGTGCCTAGTTCGCCGGTGCCGGCGTGGTCGTCGTCGGCGCGACGGTGGTGGTCGGTGTCACCTCGACGATGGTGGGGTCAGGGGCGGTTGTCGTCGGCTCGGCAGGCGCGGCGGCCTGGTTGGTCGGCGGTTCCGTGGTTGTCGGTTCTGTGGTCGCGGGTTCCTGCGTGGTCGACGACGGCGTGGTGGTCGACGGGGCGACCGTTGTGGTCGGCGTCGACGAGGTGGTGGTCGACGACGAGGGCGGTGTGGTGGTGCTCGTTCCGGTCGTCGTGGTGGAGGTGCTCGTCTTCGCCGTGGTCGACGTGGGCTTCGACGCCTTCGACGTGGTGCTCGGCGCCTTCGACGTGGTGGTCGTCGCCGGCTTGGTCGGCGCGGCGAGCGCGGCGGCCACATCGGCATCCTCCGGCGCGGACTTGGTGTCCACCTCCTCGCCCGCCTGCGCCTGCTTGGCCAGGTGGGTCAGCCACGCCGCCGCGTACTCGGCCGAGGTCAGCGGCTTGCCGTTGGCGGCGTCGGAATCACGCCAGTAGTCGAAATGGTGGCCGGTGCCGTTCGGGCCGAGAGTGAGCTGATATGGATCGCTCAGCGCCACCGGAATGGTGTTCTGGTTGGTCACGATCAGCCCGACGATCTCGTTGAACACCTTCTGCGGCAGATACGCCAGCGGCGAAATCTGCTCGGCGGCGATGGTGTCGGCCGCGGCGGGCGCGGTGGTCTCACCCGGCGTGTAGTCCGGGTCGGAGACCTTGAGCAGCACGTCCAGGAACGTCTCGTCGCTGGCCATCCAGTTCGGGTTGGCGCCGATATCGGCGAAGGCCGCCATCGCGATCCGGCCGAGCGTGAAGGCCATGTCCTGACCGGTGGCCGGGGTAAGACCGTCGCGCTCGAGATCGTCGACGTTGATCTGCCTGCCCACGTTCGCGGCCAGCTGCAGCAGCGAGATGTTCTCCGGGGCGGCGCAGGTGAGGTCGCCCTCGGAGCAGAACGAGGCGATCTTGCCGTTGAGCGCGCCGAAGTCACCGCCGGTGGTGGCGCCACGGCCCGAGATCGGCGTCGTCCCGTCCTGGTATTTCTGGTCGAAGCCGTCCGGATTGGCGAACGGGTCATCGGCGCCGATGAACGGACCGTCACCGGCATCGCGGCCAGGATCGGCGAACATCACGACGCCGAGCACGTCATCGGGATTCACCGTCGAGTAGCCGTCGGCCGGGTCGTCGTTGCCGATGCCCTCCGCGACGCGGCGCACCACGTCGGCGCCCTCGCTGTAGCCGACGATGGAGAACTTGGTGTCCGGGCAGGCCGCCGAGATCTCCCGCATCACCTGCTGGGTGTTGGCGACACCGGCGTTCACCGCGTCCTCGTAGGAGGACATGTTCGCCGGATAGGCGATATAGACCGCCGCGTACTCGCCCTCGGCGAGGTCGTCGCGCGGCGCGTTCACCACCGGATCCACCCACACACTGGAGTGGTCACCCGACAGCGCGGCGGGCAGCGGATTGCCGTTCGCGTCCAGCAGCATCGCCGTCGTCCCCTCGACCGGGGTGTCGTTGCGGCCCGCCACCGAGATGGTCACCATCTCGCGGCACTCGGTCACCGAGGTGGTGAGCTGGTAGGTGGGCGATTCTGGCTGCGATGTGACCGCGAACGACGCGGCGACGATCGCGGCGACACCAAGCGCCGCCGGCGCGGCGACCGCCGAAGCGATGCGATGTTTCGCAAGGAACTCGCGCAGATTCATATCCTGATCCCGTTCGCAAAACCACAGGTGGGCAGGCCCCCCGACGGGCCGCATTGTCACGACCTTTGTCGCGCCACCCCACGAGATCGTTACTGCCGCGAACAGGAACCCCTGGTCATGCCGTCACGGTGCGGCGCCGAGGTCGAGCGCGCGGACGGCGGCCATGGCCTTGGCGGTGTACACGGGCTCCTGCCGCGGGCCTGCCGTCCGTCAACGCCTAGCTGCCGGAGGCATTCCGGCCACCTCCCGCACCGAATCGGCGATGGCGCGGAAATCCTTGCGCAGGATGGCGCCGTGGTTGCTCGCCACCTTCGCGCCGATGCGGATGTTCGGGTTACGGGTGGTCGCCGAGTCGAGCCCAGCGCGGATCTTCTCCTGCTCATCGCCCTTGCTGCCGAACGATGTGCCCGAGGCCACCACGTAGCGCACCGGGACGGTGATCGCGTCAAGCACCGGTCCCAGCTCTCGCTCCCGCGACAGCTTGCCGAGTTCGATATTGCTCTCGGCCTGCTGCGCCGCCGTCATCCGTGGGGCGAGTCCGGTTGGGCGGACCAGCGGCATGATCCAGCTCAGCCGCTTGAACAGGGTGCGGATTCGCTGCTCCATCGCGTCGTCGAGCCAGTCGTACGGGAAGGCGCCGTCCACGAGGACAGCGCCGATGGCGCGCTCCGGATTCCGTTCGGCCCAGTGCGCCCCGACCACGGCCCCGTACGACCAGCCGACCAGCACCGCCAGCTCCACGCCCCTGGCCGCGAGCACCGCGTCCACGTCACGAACCGCGGCTTCGAACGAGTAGTCCGCCGACTCCTTCGACTTCCTGCCACGCGCCCGCTCGTCGAACGTGATGTGCCGGAACCCGGGCCCGAGTTCGGCGATCGTCTTGCGCCAATACCCCTGTGTCGCGAACTGCCCGTTCAGGTAGATCACCGGAATCCCGGTGCCACCGGTGTCGGTGACAGCCAGCTCGGTGTCGTCGACGGCGACCATTCCGGTCCATCCGGTGTTGTCGGTGTGCTGCGCGGTCATTCGGACCACCCCTTTCGGCTCGTTGTTGCGACTACTGTCGCGAGCCGACCTGACACCACCCTGACACCGACCTGATGCGCTCACTGACAATCGCTATCCCGATCGGTAGCGGCGCTGCCGTCGGGCCGACGACATCCGATCCGAGTGAGCGAGGGCCTGGCTGGGCTCGTCGATGTCACACCAATTCAGGGACCCGCAGGTGGGCGAAGCCGAGCCTGAATTCGGCGACATCCTGGATCTCGGCGCCCAGATTCTCAGCCGCCGCCATCCGCATGCGGTCGGCCTCTTCGCGGCTGGCCTCCAATTCCTCGATACTGGACCAGACCGTCGAACCCACCGCCCGGCCGGTCGATCGGTCGACGAACAGGCTGGCACTGCGGAAGCCGTCCATGCCCTCGAACCTCGGCAGCAGGGTGGTCTTGAAGGTCTCGATCGCGTTGTCGACCCCGCCCGGATCGACCTGTATCCAGGTGCAGCGGGTGCAGGCGCGTGGACCGGCCAGATGGTCGCGGTGCATGACCGCGACGTCCCACTCGTCGATCTGTTCGACCTGCCCGCCCAAGGTCAGGGACAAACCGTCGCGCAGCGGGTGGACGCGCAGTCTGCTCGCCCGCAACGCGTCCTCGGAGTCCCACGCGGTCGTGGCGATGCAGCGCCCCGTCGCCCGGTTCATCATCATCGACAGACCGACCCACCCGTCGAACTCGGACAGCTGCGGCATCACCTCGTCGCGGAGGTACGCGATCCCGCTGTCGATCGACGACGGCTCGGCCATGATCGTGCTCGAACGTGCGTACACAAAACACCTCCTTCTCCGAAGGGCGGTGCCCCCGGTGGACACCACCGGACATACCCACTGTCCTCCCCGCCCACCGTGCGCACAATAGGCCCGAAGGGCCGATTGTGCGCCGCGTGGCAGGTTGGTGTCAGCCCCTGGCCATGTCCACGAACCGGCTCAAATGCAGCTGGTGGGCGACGGTGATGGTGGCGGTCGGACCGTTACGGTGCTTACCGACGATGAGGTCGGCCTCGCCACCACGGGGATCATCGCGCTCGAAGGCATCTGGGCGATGCAGCAGGATGACCATATCCGCATCCTGCTCCAGGCTGCCCGATTCGCGAAGATCCGACACCATCGGACGCTTGTCCGTTCGCTGTTCGGGACCACGGTTCAGCTGCGAGATCGCGATTACCGGGACTTCGAGTTCCTTGGCGAGCAGCTTCAGGTTTCGGGAGAAGTCCGAGACTTCCTGCTGGCGCGACTCGACCTTCTTGCCGGAGGTCATCAGCTGGAGGTAGTCCACCACAACGAGTTTCAGGTCGTGGCGCTGCTTGAGCCGCCGCGCCTTCGCCCTGATCTCCATCATGGTGAGGTTCGGTGAATCGTCGACGAACAGCGGCGCTTCACTGATCTCGCTCATCCGGCGCGCCAGCTTGGTCCAGTCGTCATCACTCATCCGCCCTGACCGCATGTCACCGAGCTTGATCTTGGCCTCGGCGGAGAGCAGACGCATGACGATTTCGGTGCGGCTCATCTCGAGCGAGAAAATAACGCTCGCCAAACCGTGCTTGATCGAGCAACTGCGCATGAAATCCATACCAAGGGTCGATTTACCCACACCCGGACGGGCCGCGACGATGATCATCTGGCCCGGGTGCAACCCGTTGGTGAGTTCGTCGAGTTCGGTGAAACCGGTGGGGACGCCGAGGGAGATGCCGCCGCGGGAGGCGATGGAGTCGATCTCGTCCATGGTCGGCTGGAGGAGTTCTTCCAGCGGCATGAAGTCTTCGGTGGTGCGGCGTTCGGTGACCTCGTAGACCTCGGCCTGGGCGCGGTCGACGACCTCGGCGATGTCTTGGCCGTCGGCGCCCGCGTAGCCGAACTGGACGATGCGGGTGCCCGCCTCGACGAGGCGGCGCAGGATGGCCTTCTCGGCCACGATCTCGGCGTAGTAGCCGGCGTTGGCGGCGGTGGGGACGGTCTGGGTGAGGGTCACCAGATAGGGGGCGCCGCCGATGCGCTTGAGTTCGCCGCGGCGGTCGAGACCGGCGGCGACGGTGACGGGGTCGGCGGGCTCGCCGCGGCCGTACAGGTCGAGGATGGTGTCGTAGACGGCCTGGTGGGCGGGGCGGTAGAAGTCGCCGGGGCGCAGTACCTCGACCACGTCGGCGATGGCGTCCTTGCTCAGCAGCATGCCACCGAGGACCGACTGCTCGGCCGCCATATCGTGCGGGGGCTGGCGGCCGAAGTCCTCGCCTGGAGGTTCCGGCGGGAAGTCCGTCTGCGCGCGGTCACCGGTGGTAGTCACCAGAATCGCCCGTCCTCTCTCGCCCGCCGAACCGGGGTTTCACATCGATGAACTCGTTGTACTCCCGGGCACCGACACGGATGTCAGCTATCGGTTGCCTGCGTGCTTCCCGGGGTCGCGCGCAGGGCAATGCGACGAACCTAGGCGACGTTTTCGGGCGGCGCCAACCCGATATGTGCACACAACTGGGGATAACTTGGGGGTAGTTCACCTGCTGTTGTGCAGCTCCTGTGGAAAACGTGGGGAAAACCCAGGTCAGTGCGGTGGAACGCCCTGCTAGGGCCTGTTTTATCCGACTTTCGACCTGTGGATGAAAGAAGTTCCGGCGTGTCGGTCATGGTGAACAGTCGGGCGTGTTGGGTAAACGGCAATAGAGCACGCTATGACCGGAGTCACAAATCTGCCGGTTGGTTTCGGCAACCATCCACAGGCTGAATAACGGGAGGTCAGTGAGTTGCCGACCGTCGGCCGCCAAACGCGACCTGCAGGGGGCTGAGGTTTGGTTACCGCGCAGCAACCCTGTGTATCCACACGAAAAAGGCAACGAGAAACCACCCCCGTGCGGAACACGGGGGTGGTCTTCGTCGAACTGGGGCGATCGCGGCTGGCGCCGAAGTTCTCGGCCCGCCACGGCCGAGAACTCAGTTCGCGGCAACCTCGAGGTTGAACTTGGCAGCCACGTCGGGGTGCAGGTGCACCACGATGCCGTGCTTGCCGGTCGCCTTGATGTGCGCCTTCGGCAGCTCGATGCTGCGCTTGTCCACCACGGGGCCACCGGCGGCCTTGATGGCGGCGGCGACATCGGCGGTGGTGACCGAACCGAACAGCTTGCCGCTATCGGCGGTCTTCACGGCCAGCGAGACCGAGGCCAGGCCCTCGATGGCCTGCTTCAGCTCGTTGGCGTGATCGAGGTCGCGCACCTTGCGGGCGTCCTGCGCCCGGCGGATGCCATCGACCTGCTTCTGTGCGCCACGGGTGGCCACGATGGCAAGGCCGCGGGGCAGCAGGAAGTTGCGGCCGTAGCCGTCCTTGACCTCGACCAGGTCGCCCGGCGCGCCGAGGTTGTCGACATCAGCGGTGAGGATGAGCTTCATCTGTCTGACTCCCCTTCTCAGCGAGCGGTCGACACGTAAGGCAGCAGCGCCACCTCACGCGAGTTCTTGACAGCCACAGCGATATCGCGCTGGTGCTGCACGCAGTTGCCGGTGACGCGGCGGGCGCGGATCTTGCCGCGATCGCTGACGTACTTACGCAGGAGCGTGGTGTCCTTGTAATCGATATTGACGATGCCGGACTTGCTCTCCTTGCAGAAAGTGCAAGCCTTCTTCTTCAGCACCTTTTCGCGCGCGGGCGCTTTAGGCATGGTGTTCTCTCCGTACTATGAGTGCCGTTCGGTCAGAACGGCGGTTCGTCATCCATGCGGCCGCCGCCCCCGAAGGAGCCGGCCGCGGGCGCGCTACCCCACGGATCGTCGTTGCCTGCGTTGCCGCCGCTCGACGCCGGGCCGCCACTGTTGGCGTTGTAGCCGCCTGCGCTACCCCCACCGGCGTTGCCGGAACCACCACCGAAGCCGCCGCCTCCGCCGCCGCGACCGGCCTTGGAGACCTTCGCCGTCGCATAGCGCAGCGAGGGGCCGACCTCGTCGACCTCGAGTTCGACGACCGTGCGCTTCTCACCCTCGCGGGTTTCGTAGGAGCGCTGCTTGAGCCGTCCGCTCACGATGACGCGAGCGCCTCGGGTCAGGCTCTCGGCGACGTTCTCCGCTGCTTCACGCCAGATGTTGCAGCGCAGGAACAGGGCCTCGCCGTCTTTCCATTCGTTCGTGTTGCGATCGAATATGCGGGGAGTCGAAGCGACGGTGAAATTCGCCACCGCTGCGCCCGCGGGCGTGAAACGAAGCTCCGGGTCTGCCGTCAAGTTTCCGATGACGGTGATGACCGTGTCGCCTGCCATGGGGTTCCTCCTGCTCGGGGGTGCAGTCCGCTTCTTTCGGATTTGCGCTCGAGCCTAAAGCTAGGCTCTGACACGAAATCCGAGAAGGGTGCGGACTACTTGTCGTTGCGCAGAACCTTGGTGCGCAGCACCGTCTCGTTCAGGCCCAGCTGGCGGTCGAGCTCGCTCACGGTGGCCGGGGTCGCGGTCAGTTCGACGACCGCGTAGATGCCTTCGGCCTGCTTGCTGATCTCGTAGGCGAGCCGGCGACGGCCCCAGATGTCGACCTTGTCGACCTTGCCGCCCTCGGTCTTGACGACGTTGAGCAGGTTATCCAGGGACTGCCCGACGATGCGCTCGTCCAGGCTGGGGTCGAGGATGACCATCACTTCATATTGACGCACGGACCAATCACCTCCTGTGGACTAGGAAACGGCCACGGACTTTCCGTGGCAGGAGGGTTCGTTGCGTCAGCAACCCGACAAGGCTACATGAGCGGGTCGTGACCGGCGAAATCGATCGCCTACTGTGGTCGCCATGATCTCGGCAGGTCCATCGCGGCGCGTGCTCCACGGTGCGGCGCGGGCCTCGGCGCTGACGTTTCTCATCGTGCTCCTGTGCGGCCTCACCCTCGCGTTCGCCTACGCCAACAAGGCCAGATGCGCTGGTGGCGCGATCGATGAGAACGGCCGCAGCCAGGTCTTCGACATCCGCAAGGACCGGGACGTCTGCTACTCCGACATCCAGTTCCTGTGGATCGGCCGGGACATCGACAACCACGTGTTCCCGTACGTCGACGGTGCCATCACCGACGACGGCGCGCTCACCGGCGGCGCGGTGGAGTACCCGGTGCTCAGCGGCCTGCTGATGTGGGCGGGCGCGATCGGCGTCGACAACGACGCCGATTTCCTCTGGCGTTCGGCGCTGCTGCTCACCCCGTTCGCACTGCTCACGGCCTGGATGCTGGCCAGGATGGCGGGTCAGGCCGCGCTGCTGTGGGCGGCCGGACCGCCGCTGGTGCTCTACGCGTTCCACAACTGGGAACTGCCGGTGGTGTGCACCGCGGTGGCGGCGATCTACGTGCTGACGATGCTCACCGGCCTGACCGTGCGCACCCGCGGGATCATCGCCGCCGTCCTGCTCGCGATCGGTTTCTGCCTCAAGCTCTATCCGGGGATCTTCCTGCTGCCGCTGGCGGTCTTCGTGCTCACCGAGGGCGCACCGCGTGGCGCGCGCCGGATCCGCGATCTCGACGTGGCAGGCGCGTCGCAGGCGCTGCTGGCCGCGATGGGCACGGTGGTGGCGGTGAACCTGCCGTTCGTGGTGGCGGGGCTGGAGGGCTGGCGGGCATCGATCGTCTTCCAGCAGCTGCGGCAGGCCGACATCACCACCAACTCGATCTGGTACTGGGGTCGTCAGGCACTGTTCGGCAGCGCCGCGACGGACTCGACCGCATGGCAGGAGATGGTCGGCGTCGCCTCGCCCACCCTGATTCTGGCCTCGTTCGGGCTGGCGATGTGGCTGGGCCTGCGCCATTGGACGCCGACGTCGGCCTTCCCCTGGGTGGGGGTGAGCGGGGCGATGTTGTGCGGGTTCATGCTTTTCCACAAGGTCCACTCACCCCAGTACACCCTGTGGATAATTCCGTTCCTCGTGCTGCTCGAGGTGCCGTGGTCGCTGGTGGCGGCCTATCTGGTGGCCGATGCCGCGGTGGGTGTCGGGGTGTTCCGGTATTTCTACGCGCTGGGGCAGGGCGAGGGCTACGAGCTGATGGCGGGGATCGTCCAGTTCGGCGTGTGGACCCGTACCGCCCTGCTGGTCGCGTTGTTCTTCCTGTTCGTCAGGGCCGGATGGCGCGGCGCCTGCACATCGGCGGCTGCCGCGGCGCCGAGCAGGCAATTGCAGCCGGTGGCCTAGAAACGACGGCGGCGGCGAATCCCGCTGTGGGATTCGCCGCCGCGGCGACTGCTGCCGATCAGCCGACCGGTGCGGTTTCCTTGGACTCGCCGATCTCGTCCGGCTCGTTCTTGCGGTTGCGCAGGATCGACGAGAGGAACGCGGCACCGATGAACGCCACACCGACCAGACCGGTGATGACTTCGTTGACGTGCACACCGATCGAGACCAGCAGGATCGCGGCCAGCGCGCCGATCGCCCAGTGCGCGCCGTGCTCGAGGTACACGTACTCCGAGAGCGTGCCCTGGCGAACCAGGTACACCGTGATCGAGCGGACGAACATCGCACCGATCAGGCCGAGGCCGAGCGCGATGATGATCGGGTCCGAGGTGATCGCGAACGCGCCGATGACACCGTCGAAGGAGAACGACGCGTCGAGCACCTCGAGGTAGAGGAACAGGAAGAACGCGGCCTTACCGGTCGCCTTCACCAGCCCGGACGGGCCGTGCTGGCCCTCCTCCAGCTCCTCGGTGTGGAACATCGAGCCGAGGCCGTCGACCGCGATGTAGACGATCATGCCGAGCAGGCCTGCGACCAGCACCGTCGAGCGCTTGTCATCGGCGGCGAGGAACTCGGCCACCAGGATCAGGCCGGTGCCCGCGACGACCACGGAGAGCATGTCGAGCTTGCCCGCCCTGGCCAGCGGCCGTTCCAGCCAGCTCAGCCAGGTGATCTCGCGCTCTTCGAAGATGAAGTTCAGGAACAGCAGGGCCAGGAACATGCCGCCGAACGCCGCGATCTGCGGATGGGCGTCGGTGAGCAGCGTTTCGTAGCTCGGGCTGCCGTCGGGGAAGAACGCGGCATCGTTCGCCGGCGGGTTCAGTGCCAGATCGAAGGCCTGAACCGGGTTGAGCCCCGCGGTGATCCAGACGATGGCGAGCGGGAATACCAGCCGCATACCGAACACGGCGATGAGGATGCCGACGGTCAGGAAGATCCGCTGCCAGAACTCACTCATCCGCTCCAGGACGGTGGCGTTGATGACGGCGTTGTCGAACGACAGGGAGACCTCGAGGATGCCGAGGATCGCGCACAGCACGAGCGCGGTGGCACCGCCGTAGAGGTAGGCCACGACCAGCGAGATCACGGTGACCACGATGGACAGGCCGAAAATGCGCGTAACCACGCAGCGGGACCTTTCTGTGTTACCGAGGCGGGGAGTCCGAACCGGCGAACTCCCCGCGCTGCGGGTGACTAGACGTTGACGCCGTAGTCGCGGGCGATGCCGGCCAGACCGGAGGCGTAACCCTGACCGATGGCGCGGAACTTCCATTCGGCACCGTTGCGGTACAGCTCGCCGAAGACCATAGCGGTCTCGGTCGAGGCGTCCTCGGACAGGTCGTAGCGGGCGAGCTCGGTACCGTTGGCCCGGTCGACGACGCGGATGTAGGCGTTGCGCACCTGGCCGAACGACTGTGCGCGGGTCTCCGCGTCGTAGATCGAGACGGGGAAGAAGATGCTCTCGATGGTGGGCGGGGTATTGGCCAGGTCGACGTTGATGACCTCGTCGTCGCCCTCGCCCTCACCGGTGGTGTTGTCGCCTGCGTGCTCGATCGCACCCTCGGGGGACTTCAGGTTGTTGAAGAACACGAAGTGCTTGTCCGAAACGACCTTCTTGTCGGCGCCGGTCGCGATCGCGCTGGCGTCGAGGTCGAAGTCGGTACCGGTGGTGGTGCGCACGTCCCAGCCGAGGCCGACCGCGACCGCGGTCAGGTTCGGGGCCTCTTTGGTCAGCGAAACGTTGCCGCCCTTGGACAGACTGACACCCATGCGGGAATCCCTTCGGTTAGTCCGTTGTGTTCGTTTCCCAGCCATGTCCGAATCGCCGGGTACGGCTACGACAGTAATAGGTTTCGCGGAACTTGCGTAGGAACGAGCTGCGACCCTGGTGAAGGCTGTGAATCTCCTACCATCGGGACGGAGCGTGGTCGGGGTCGCCGCGCGGTTCGGAAAGGGGACGTGACGGTGACACCTCGCAGACGCGGATGGTTCAGGTCGGGGGCGGATCATGACTGGATCAACGGGGCTCGGGCCGCGACATCGGCCGCTTTCCTCGATATGGATCAGCGGCAGACGGCGGCGGAGGCGGGTGTGCTCGCCAGCGAACAGGTCTTTCCCGACCGCCGGATCGGCGCGATCTGGGAGCCGGTGCGGGCGCGGTGCTACGCCGCGGCCGGTGCGTATCTGAGCTTCACCGACGAGCTCGACGCCGCCGAGGCCGCCGGTACGCCGATAGCGAACGGTCCGGCGCGCGCGGACGCGCTGGTGCGTCAGCTCGCCGACGCGGCCCGCGGGGTCGACGAGTTCTATCACGCCCGCAGCGCGGCGCTGGCCGAGGCGGCGCGGGTGCGCTCGGCGGTGCCGCAGCTGCTGGCGCAGGTGCGCACCGATGCCGAGCGGATGCTGGCCGCGGCCGAGTCGTCCGGGTACGCGTCGTACCCCTCGGTGGCGGCGGGTGTAAGGCGGCTGAATGACGATCTGATCACAGCCTCGGCGGTGGATCCGGCGACCTCGGTCGCTGCCGCGCGCACCGCGGCCTCGGCGGTGCAGCACGCTACCGCGGAACTGTCGGATGCGTTGGCGCAGGCCCCTTCTCGCGCGCAGGCCGCGGGCAACGCGATCTCCTCGGTGACCACGAGGCTGGCCGCGGTGCGCAACCGCGCCGCGGCGCTCGGTCCCGCATACTCGGCGCTGCTGCGTGAGTTCAACGCTGCGAGTTCGGCGGACTTGACCAACAATGAGCGAGAAAGCCGACGCGACATCGACGCCGCCGACGCCGCGCTGGTCCGCGCGCGTGTCGCGGCCGCAGAGCAGGACCCGGAGACCGCACTTGACTTGACCGCAACCGCGCGCCAGCACCTCGCCGAGGCCGAGCAGTTGGTCGACGCCGTCACCCGGCGCCTCGAACTGTTGCGCGCGGTGCGGACCGACCCCGAAGCGCAGGCGCGCACCGTACGATTCCGGCTGCGCGACGCGCAGATGCTCGCGGTCGACCGAGGCCTGGTCGCCGAGTGGGGCTCGGTGCTCGACGCGCAGGCCGAGCGCCTTGATCGCATATCATCTGGACTGACGGGTCGTCATCCAGACTATTGGGCATACGTTTCCGAACTGGATACCGTCGCGGCGTTCATCGCCGGCGTGGTTGATCGCATGAGAAAGCACGAGAAGAAGTGAGATGGCCCGACAGATGAGGTGGGGGGAATGACTGCGGGATACGCCGTTGCCACGGAGATCTGCTTGCGCAAACAGGTCCCGCTGCGCCACTTCCGGCAGTTACACGGGCCGCGCGCGCGTGAGCTGTTCCTCGTCGAGCCGGAGCCGATCGTCGACGATCGGGAGCTCCTGGCCACCGCGCTCGGTGCCACCCTGTATGTGCCCGCGACCCGTCCCGACCTGGCGGCGACCATTCGCAGGCGCGCGGCACGCGGGGTGTGTTCGATGGTCATCGACCTCGAGGACGCCGTCGCCGATCATCAGGTGGAGGCCGCCAAACAGCACGCGATCGACACCCTGGATCTGCTTGCGCACAGCGAGGATCCGAACCCGATGCTGTTCGTCCGGGTGCGTGATCCGCAGACGGTCACCGAGGTCGTCGAGCGGCTCGGCCGTGGCGCCGAGGTGCTCACCGGCTTCGTCTTCCCCAAGTTCGATGCCGTCAGCGGGCCCGCGTACCTGGACGCGCTCGCCGAGGTGAGGCAGCGGCTGGAACGCCCGATCTACGGGATGCCGGTGCTGGAGTCGGCGAATCTGGTGCATCGCCAGACCCGCGACGAACAGCTCTCGCGCATCGCCGAGCTGCTCGGCGAACACCGCGAGCAGTTGCTCGCGGTGCGGATCGGCGCCACCGACATGTGCGCCACCTTCGGCATCCGCCGCGACCGCGATCTCACCATCTACGACGTGCGGGTGATCGCCGACGTGATCGCCGACATCGTCAACTATCTCGGCCGCGCCGACGGCACCGGCTTCATCATCACCGGGCCGGTCTGGGAGTACTTCGCCGACCACGAGCGGATGTTCCGGCCGCTGTTGCGCACCGCGCCGTTCGAGGAATCCGACGCGGTGCCGTTCCGGCAGTACCTGGTGAGCCGCGATCTCGACGGCCTGCTGCGCGAGATCACCCTGGACCGGGCCAACGGCATCCAGGGCAAGACGGTGATCCACCCCTCGCACGTCGCCGCGGTGCACGCGCTGTCGGTGGTGACGCACGAGGAGTACGCGGACGCGCTGCACATCATGGAGGCCGACGTCGGCGGGGTCGCGGCTTCGGAATACCGCAACAAGATGAACGAGATGCGCCCGCACCGCAGCTGGGCCAGGCAGACGCTGGTCCGGGCTCGTGCGTTCGGGGTGGCGAACAAGGGAGTGTCCTTCGTGGATCTGCTGACAGCGATGGTCGCCGAATGACGGCGGTGGAAAAGCCATGGGCCACCATCAATCTGGGTATCGAGCTGCACCACGGTGAGTCCTTCGCGGCCGCTGCGCGGGCCGATGCGATGACCGGCGGCCTACGTGGTGCCGGACCCGCGCCGGACCGCGCTGGCGTCGGGCCTGCGGTGGACCGGGCTGGTGGCGGGGCCACGGTGGACCCAGCGGGTGTGAGCCGTATCGAGGCCGTGACCGAGGGCGCCGCGGTCGGCGGATTCACGATCGGCGAGCTGGTGCAGCCGGGTCTGCGCCGGAATCCGCGACGCGCGCATCTGCTGGTGTCGACCGTGCTCGGCAAACACCTGCCCACCGATCCGCGCGTGGTGATCGGCGCCGGTGACCGGCTCGGCGACCTCGTCCGGGCGAAGCTGGGCGAGCGCGAGGCAGTGGTACTCGGATTCGCCGAGACCGCAACGGGTCTGGGCCACTGTGTGGCCGCGCGGCTCGAAGCCGCCTGCTACCTGCACTCCACCCGCAGAGACGAGCCGCGCGCCACCACACTCACCGGTTTCGAGGAGGGGCATTCGCACGCCACCTCCCACCTGTTGCAGCCGATGCCCGCCGGGATCTTCGCCGCTGACCTGCCGCTGGTGCTCGTCGACGACGAGATCTCCACCGGCGATACGGCGATCGACGCGGTCCGCGCGCTGCACGCCTTCGCACCGCGTGCCCACTACGTGCTGGCTTCGCTGGTCGACTTGCGCACCGTCGCCGACCGCGCCAAGTTCGAGGCTGTCGCGGCCGAACTCGGCGCGCGCATCGACACCGTATGCCTGGCCTCCGGGCGGGTCGACCTGCCGCACGGACTGGTCGACACTGTCACCGCGCTACCCGAGGCTGCGCTCAATCCGGTGGCGGCCGAGCGTGGTTCGGTCACCCGGATCACGCTGAGCTGGCCCGCCGAGGTCCCGGAGGGCGGCAGGCACGGGATGCTCGACGCCGATGTCGCCGCGTTCGATATCGCGCTGAAAACGGCGGCAGGCGAATTGCAGTCGGTTCTGGACGCCGAGTTCGCCGACCGCCCTGCCATCGTGCTCGGTCACGAAGAACTCATGTATCTCCCGCTGCGCCTCGCCGCCGAGCTGGCCGCCGCCGGAACCCCAACCCGTTTCCAGACCACAACGCGCTCACCGGCCTACGTGCTGGACGAGCCCGGCTATCCGCTGCGCCGCGGCTTCCGCTTCACCGCCCCCGAACCGGACCCGACCGCCGCGCGCTACCTGTACAACGCGCAGTGGCCCGGTGCCGACCCGGTCCTGCTGGTGGTCATCGATCCACCCGCCGACACCCCGGAACTCGCCGCACCGGGCGGCCTGCTCGACGTACTCACCGCGTCCGGCGCCGACGTCGTACTCGCCGTCGTCCCCGGCGCCGACCCACGGGCCTTGCACGAGAACCGCTCCAGCGCGGTGAAATCGAGCGCCGTTGAGCCGCCTCCGGCATCGGTCGCCGGTCCCGATCCGGTCGCTGCCCCGGAACCGGCCGCCGGGTCCGAACCCGTGGTGGGCACGGGACCGGTAGTCGACTCCGTGTCGGCTGCTGACGGCCACCCGAACGGTGCCGGAACGATCGAGCGAGTGCGGACCGATGCCGATCACCTGGACGGCGTCGAAGCCGCCGACCGGGGCGCTGCCGAGATCGGCACGGCCACCGCAGCTCCCTGGAGCGAGTCGGCGGCCGCAAGGGCCATGGCAGTCGGTGCCGATCGCCAGGCGACGCAGGGCGTCGGTACCGGTGTAGCCGCCCTCGTCGACCCGGTGGTGGCCGACGGGGCTGGACCGGTGTTTCCCCCGGTGCTGCGCGGCCCCGAGTTCGGCTCCTATGCCGCCGACGAGGTCTGCTGGCTGCTCAAGGATCTTTCCGAGGTCGATCTGGAAGCCGATGTCGCCGAGCGGGAGCGGCGGATTCAGGCGGGCGTGGCGCACTACGCGGAATCGCTGCCGGTGGAGTACCAGCCCGACGCCGCCTATCGGGAGTTGTTCGACCGTGTGCTCGCCGAGAGCGCGGAGCGATTGGCGCTTGCCGTCGCGACGGTCGCGGAGCTGGTGGTCGCCGAGCGCGGCGAGGATGTGGTGCTGGTGTCGCTGGCCAGGGCGGGCACGCCGGTGGGTGTGCTGATGCGGCGCTGGCTGGACAGCGGGGTCGGCAGGCCGCGGTTGACGGTCCCGCACTACGCGGTGTCGATCGTGCGCGATCGCGGCATCGATGCGGTGGCACTGGACTACCTCGCCCACCACCATGATCCGGCCTCGATCGTGTTCGTCGACGGCTGGACCGGCAAGGGCGCGATCACCCATGAGCTCACCGCGGCGCTCGACGCTTATCACGCGGCGGGCGGCGCGCGGTTCGACGACGAGCTGGTCGTGCTCGCCGACCCGGCCAACTGCGTGCGTACCTACGGCACCCGCGACGACTTCCTGATCGCCTCCGCCTGCCTGAATTCCACAGTTTCCGGCCTGGTCTCGCGCACGGTGCTGAACGACACCCTGATCGGACCAGGCGACTTCCACGGTGCGAAGTTCTATCGCGAACTCGCCGCCGACGATGTCTCCAATCGGCTGCTCGACGCGGTGAGCGACGCGTTCGGTGCGATCCGGGATCAGGTGCAGGCCGCGGTCGCCGCCATCCAGGCTTCCGACCGCACCCCGAACTGGTCCGGTTGGGCGTCCGTGGAGCGGGTGTGTGCCGAATATGGCATCGCCACAGTCAATTTCGTGAAGCCAGGGGTCGGCGAGACTACCCGCGTGTTGTTGCGCCGGGTGCCGTGGCGGGTGCTGGTGCGTGAAGCAGATGCCCCCGAACACGCCCACATCAGGCTGCTCGCCGCGGCCAGGAATGTGCCGGTGGAGGTGGTACCCGATCTCGCGTACTCCTGCATGGGCCTGATCAAGGAGCTGGACCAGTGACCCCGACGGCGCTGATCGCGACCGATCTCGACCGCACGATGATCTACTCCCGCAACGCGTTCGGCGATGCGGAGTCGGTGCCGAAGACCTGCGTCGAGCACTACGAGGGCGAGCCGCTGTCGTACATGACCGTCACCGCGGTCGAGCGGATGCGCGCGCTCACCGGGGTCGCGGCGGTGGTGCCGACGACCACCCGCACGATCGAGCAGTTCCAGCGGATCGCCCTTCCCGGCGCGCCGTGGCGTTTCGCCATCACCAGCAATGGCGGCAATATCTTGGTCGACGGTGTTGCCGACTCGCGGTGGCGCGCGGCCATCGATGCCGGGATCAGCGCGGGCGGGGCGGGCCTCGCCGAGGTCGGTGCCGAATTGCGCGCACGTGTCGACGATTCCTGGGTGCTCAAGTACCGCGAGGCCGACGAACTGTTCTGCTACCTGGTGGTTCGCCCGGAGGCGATGCCCGCCGGTTTCCTCGCCGAGTGGGACACCTGGTGCCGGGCCAACGGCTGGTCGGCCTCGCAGCAGGGCCGCAAGATCTACGCGATGCCGGACGCGGTGTGCAAGAGCCGCGCGGTCGCCGAGGTACGGCGGCGCCTGCTCGACACGGGAGAATTGGCGACGGGCGCCAGTACCTTCGCGGCGGGCGACGGTGCGCTCGACGCGGAGATGCTGCGCGCCGCGGACACCGCCATTCGGCCACGGCACGGTGAGCTGGATGAACTGGGTTTCACCGCGCCCAACCTCACCGTCACCGCGGCGACCGGAATCCTGGCGGGCGAGGAGATCCTCGACTGGTTCCACGCGGCGGCGATCCGGCCCGTATCGCCCGTCGGTGCCGCGATGTCCTGATCGCGCCGGGGCGGGTGGTATGGCGAACCGCGTTGCGCATGCATAAATCGCTCGCGTGGTCGCCATCGGGACCGATTGCCGCGTTTGTGATCGATCAGCGCGGTTCAGTTCTCGGCTAAGCCTGGGAGAAAAGCCCCTCCGCCAGCACCGGCCACGACGTCTTCAGATCGTCCTGCCAGTAGCCCCACGAATGCGTTCCGGTGTCACGGTAGACGAAGGTCGCCGGGATGCCGAGCTGGTCGAGCCGAGATTGCAGATTTCGCGAGGACACGAAGATCGCGCCTTCGATCAGTGCGCCGAGCGCCACCGTCTTCGGGGTATCGGCGGGCTTCTCCATCCGGAACGGGCCGCCCGGCTCATCGTGGATGCCGGGGATGCCCGTGCCGGTGGAGACGAAAAGATGAGTGCCACGCAGTTTCTCGGCGTTCACCAGCGGATCGTTGGCCACCCACTGCGGGCCACCCACCGGCCCCCACATGTTCTCCACGTCGCCACCGCCGTACAGCTCTACGGTCAGCTTCACCGCCTGCTGTCCCGCCGGATCGCTCACCTGGGTCAGTCCGCTGTACACCGCCGCACTGCGGAACAGGCCGGGGTTGGCGATGGCGAGATTGAGCACCGGAATACCCGACATCGACAGTCCGGCAATGGCATTGACACCATTGGTGCCGAGGGCGGCATCGATGAGTGGCGGTAGTTCCTCGGCGATGTAGGTCTGCCACTTGTTCACCCCGAGCACCGGGTCGGGGTGCACCCAGTCGGTGTAGAACGTCCATGCGCCGCCGATGATCTGCACGACGTTGATGTCCTTGTCGGACAGGAAGCTCAGGGCGTCGGTGCGCAACTGCCACGACGCCCGATCCATACCGCCGCCTGCGCCGTTGAGCAGGTACAGCGCGGGTTTGGGTGTCGAGGTGTCGGCGGGACGCTGGATATCGACCGGGAAGGTCTGGTTCATGGCGGCCGAGTGCACATACAGCCGCAGGTGCCGGGCGTCGGTGACCACCATCTTCTCGATGAAGGACCCGTTCGGCGCGGTGACCTCGTCGATCGTTACGCCGGGTGCGGTCTCCGGCGCCGTCGACGCGGGGGCGGCGGTGATGATCGTCGCGGCCACGGCGCCGAATGCCGCCGCGATCCACCGGAAACTGCGACGCTGCACTGCGCCAACTCCTCTGATCGACCTCGTGCCGACGAACTCCACTCGGCGGTGCCAACGGTAGCGGGCGTCGCTCCGGCGCAGGGAAGCTTTGGCGCGTTCTTGTTTCAGAGTCGAAAGGTGCGGCGGATCAGTAGTGCTGTTGCTGTCCCGCCAGCTGCTGGGTCACCACGCCGTGGATACGCTGCAACCCGCCGACGGTGATGCCGCTCTGCAGCTGCCCCTCGATCGTGCGTACCAGCGCGTGGTCGCTCATCACCTTCTCCGAGGATTGGATGAGCACCGTGCCCGCGCCGGTGAAGTCGAACTGGCGTTCCTCACCGGAGTTGGCACCCATCCGCGCCGCGCCGGCTGCGAGGAAACCGCTGATCCAGCCTTCGTCGTAGTGGTGGCTGGGGGAGGGGCAGTCGGCCCAGCCGACCAGCGCCTCCGGATCGACCCGCAGCGGCGGTTCGGCGAACATGACCGGCCCGTTGGACGAGGCAAGGAACTTCCCGGTGCCGATGAGGGTGAGGAAGCCGGGCACGATCGACTGCTTGAGCGCCAGGCCCGGCTCGAAGGCGAGCAGATTGGCACCGCGGATGGTGAGGTTGCCGTCTTCGAGGTCGTAGGAGTTGATGTCGTAGCCGCGGTCGCCGATGATCAGCTTGCCGTGGCCCTGCGCCACCACGTACTCGCCCGCGAACAGCGGCGCCGAGAACTGGCTGCTCACCATGTGCATGAGATTGCCCTGCAGGCCGTGGGTGAGCAGCTGGAATTCGATCTGGCCGTAGTAGGCGATCATCGCGCCCTTGCGCATGAACCACGGCCCGGTCAGGTCGATGCAGTAGGCGTAGCTGTTGCCAGGAATGTTGTCGCTGGCACCGAGATTCATCGGCGAGAGGATCTGACTCATCGGTTCACAACTTCTCTTCTGAGGCCTGCACGTACACGACACCCTGCCCGTGGCAATGCAATTGCATCGCCTCGCCCGCGCCGCGGCCGACCGCGTCGCGCCAGCCCATCGCCGACTTGAGTTCGGTCTGCACGTTGCCGTAGGCCGCGACGAACGCCTGCGGGTCGACGACCACCGGATTCGGTCCGCCCACCTGGAGTTCCAGGAAGCCACCGTGGGCGAGCAGCGCCGCGGCGCCCTGCCCACTGAGCTGCGTGGTGAACATGCCCTGTCCGGTGGCGACACCGGCGGCCGCACCGCGCAGCGCGCCCATCAGGCCGCCGCCACCACCGCCGCCGGAACTGGCGACCGAGACGACCGAGGCCTGCAGGCTCGCCGAGTTGGCCAGTAGCCGCGAGGCCTCAACCCGCAGTACGGCGCCGGGCTGCATCTGCACCACCTGCACCTCCAGCCCGGCGAAACCGTAATGGACGACACCGTTTCCGCGCGCAAGCATGGTGCGCTCGTGCTCGCCCGCCATCATCGCGCCGGCCATCCGCATCAGCCCGCCGCCCATGCCGGGCCCGGCACCGGGGATCTGGTGCGGCGCGAACGTGACGTGCCCGCTGTAGAACAGCATCGCGCCGGTCCGGGCGACCACGCCACCCGCCTGCCCGACATCGACCTTGACGACCTTGCTGTTGACCTTCTCGAACATCGCCGTCCCCTACCGTTCCGCCGGCTGGATCAGCACGACACCCTGGCCGTCCCACCGCAGTGAGAACGCCTCGCCCGCGTCCTGGCCGACCACGGTCCGCCAGGAGACATCGGTGACGAAGGACTGATTGAGGTTGCCGCGGGCCGCGACGAACGCGTCCGGGTCGACGATCAGCGGGAACTGCGGCGAGACCTCGAGATGGATGAGCGGACCACCGGCCGACAGCAACGCCACCTGCCCCTGGCCGGAGACCGTGGTGGTGAAAAGGCCGCTGCCCGACGACATGCCGCCGACTCCGGCGAAGCGCACGTCGGTGCGCAGATTACCGGCGAACGCGAGTAGCTGCTGCGACTCGACCTGCAGGGTCTCGTTGTTCAGATCCACCACCGTGACGTTCTGGCCGTTCACCGCGAAGAACACCCTGCCGTTGCCGGTGCACTCCATCAGTGAGAGCTTCTCGCCGGTGGCGCGGCGCTTGAGTCCGGCGAGCACGCCCTCGCCGCCGCCGAAACCGGCGGACTTGAACTGCACATTGCCTTCGTAGGCGACCATCGAGCCCGCGATCGCGCGGATGCTCGTCCCCGCGAGGTGAGCCGCGATCACCTTCTTCGACTGTTCGAACAGCTGTGCCATGATCGGCCCTGGTGTCCCCTCTGCGCAGGCGGGCGAAATGCCCACCTTCCTTCCGCGCGTCACCCTAGCGGATCGATCGGGCGCGCGCCGTGGCCATGAGCGCGGACGGGAGTCGGTGCTTTCTCGTAGAGTGGCAGGCGACCGCACCGACAAGCGAAGGGTCGAACTTGTCTGCAACACTCGCCAAGGGCCAGAACGGTCCGCTGACCGTCAGTGACGTGGTGATCTCACTCCAGCTCACCGCCCCGGCCGATCTGTCCGCGCTACTGGTGACCGAGCAGGGCAAGGTCCGCACGGATGCCGACTTCGTCTTCTACAACCAGCCGAGCGGACCAGGGGTCGACCTGCGTCCAGGACCGGCGGGTCAGGCGGCCTCCCTTGCGGTTTCGCTGCCCGCGGTGCCCGCCGACATCGACCAGATCCGCGCGGTGATCACCCTCGACGACGCGACGAGCAATTTCGGCCGCTTCGCCCCGCCCACCGCGATCGTCTCCGACGGCGCGGGAAATCAGCTGTTCGAGTACCGGATCGACGGACTCGACGCCGAGTCGATCGTGATCGCACTCGAGCTGTACCGCCGCCAGGGCGCCTGGAAGGTGCGGGCCGTCGGCCAGGGGTACGCCGGTGGTTTCGCCGCGCTGGTTACCGATCACGGTGTGCAGGTGGACGATTCGCCCGCGCCCGCGGCCGCGCCGCAGCACGCGCCGCAGCCCCCGCCGCAGTCGGCGCCGAGCTACCCGTCCCAGCCCGCGCCCGCCTACGCACCGCCCGGCGGTGGCTACCCGCCGCCCGGTGCGCCGCAGCAGCCGCCTGGCGCCGGGTATCCGCCGCCCGGTGGTGCGCCGCAGCAGCCGCCCGCGGCCGGGTATCCGCCCCCCGGTGGTGCGCCGCAGCAGCCGCCCGCCGCCGGATATCCGCCGCCGCCGGGACCCGGCTACCCGCCGCCCACTCAGCAGCCGCCGCAGCAGCCGACCGGCGAGATCAGCCTGAGCAAGGATCGCCCGGTCAGCCTGCAGAAGGGGCAGCGCGTCACGCTCCGCAAGGAGGGCGGCACCGCGCTCACCTTCGTGAAGATGGGCCTCGGCTGGGATCCGGTCCGTACGCGCGGCATGTTCGGCAACCGCACCGTCGACATCGACCTCGACGCGTCGGTCTGCCTGTTCGCCGACCACAACCTGGTCGACGTGGCTTACTACGGACAGCTGTCGTCCAAGGACGGCTCGGTGCGGCACCAGGGCGACAACCTCACCGGTGAGGGTGAGGGCGACGACGAGATGATCCTGGTCGACCTGACCCGGATCCCCGCGCACATCAACACCCTGCTGTTCATCGTCACCTCCTACAAGGGGCACACCTTCGAACAGGTGCAGAACGCGTTCTGCCGCCTGATCGATGGCAGCAACAACGGTGAGCTCGCCCGCTACACCCTGGCCGGTGGCATGCCGTTCACCGCGATGGCGATGGCCAAGGTGTACCGGGCCGGTGGTGATTGGAAGATGCAGGCGCTCGGTGAGGGCTTCCAGGCCAAGCATCCCGGTGAGGCTGTGCCGCAGCTCGGCCGCTTCCTCGGTCAGGGTTAGACAGCACCAGCAGAGCAGGCAAACGACGTGATTCACCTGAAGGCGGGCCAGAACACCGCGCTGACCGCCGACACCGTGCGATTCGCCGCGCACACCACCGGCACCGCCGACCTCGGTGCGCTGGTGGTCGGCGAGGATCTGCGGGTCCGCGACGCGCACGATCACGTGTGCGCGTCGCGGCCAGCCGTCCCCGGCATCCAGGTCGTCGGCGGTGCGGTGGAACTGTCGCTGTCGCGGGTCAGGGCCGACGCGCAGGCCGTGTTGCTGTTCGTCGCCGCGGGGCATGTGCTCGGCGGAGTCACCGCGACGGTGGCCGAGAACGGCACGCCGTCAGCCGAATTCGCGATCACTCCCACCGCGGGGGAGAGCGCGCTGATCTGTTTCGAGGTGTATCGCCGCGGCGGCGGATGGAAGCTGCGCGCGCTCGGCCAGGGGTATGACGGCGGCGCGGCGCAGCTGCTCACGGCGCACGGCGTGCCCGCTCCAGCGGCATGGGCGGACGCGCCGACCGCGCACGGCATCCCCACTGCAGGGCCAGACGTGCCCGCCGCCGTGCCGGAAGCGCCGACCGAGGCGGGCCTGCCTCGACAGACCGCCGCGACCGAGACCGGCACCTCGTGGCAGGGCACCGCGTCAGCGGCGCAGTCGAGCCCGTCGCAGCAGATGGGCGCCCCTGGAGTCCCGCTCGAGGTCGACCACGGCCTGCAGCGGATGTGGATGATCTTCGAGGACGCTGCCCGCTCGGCGGCGGCGATGATCTCGGCCCGTGAGTACGCGGACAAGCGTCTCGACCAGGAGATGTCGGAGGCGGTGTCCGACCCGGCCACCCGCAACACCCCGGCCGCCGGTGCCGCCCGTGCCGCCGCGCAACGCCGCCACGACGAGCTGGTCGGGGTCGCCGACGCCGACCACCGGCGCGACAGCGACCAGCTCAGCCGCGAGATCGCCGAGGCCGACGCGGTGATGCCCGCAGCGCTCGCCTCCTGGCTCGCGCCCGCGTGGACCACCGAAGCCGTGCCAAGCGACGGCATCCGGCTCGGCGAACTGTATTCGCTGGACCGGGGCACGCTGCGGGTGCCGTATTGCGTTCCGGTGCCGCTGAACCGGCCGCTGTGGGTCGACACCGAATCGAGTGCCGCGGCTTCGCTGGTGGTCGGCGCGCTGGTGGCCCGGCTGGTCGCGGCCATGCCGGACAAACAGACCAGGGTCGACCTCATCGACCTCACCGGCGGGCTACGTGGACTCGCCGCACCCCTGACACCGCTGCTCGCCGGACCGGTCATCACCGATCACGCCGGGATCCCGGCCCGGCTCGGCGAACTGGCGCATGCCGCCGAACTCGCCGAAATCGCCTATCACAGTGGGCAGGCCGTGCCGCCGTCGGAACACCGGATCCTGGTGGCCGCCGACTTCCCGCACGGATATCAGCCCGCCGATGTGGTGCGCCTCGGTCAGCTGATGGTGCGCGGCGACCTCATCGGTCTGTCGCTGGTGATCGTCGGCAGCGGTGCCGCCGAATTCGGGGACGGCCCGCTGTCGCTGCTCGCCCAGTCGTGCAGGCACCTGCCCACCATTCCGGGTACCCCGCTCTACGACCCGTGGACGGGCAACGCCTGGGAACTCGATCTCGACATGCTCCCGGCCGAACCCGAACTCCAGGCCCGCTATCTGCGCCTGTGATCAGCCAACCGGCACGGTGGGACACGCGCCGGACCGGGCTTGCCGCGGCCGCAGGAACTGCGGCAGCCATGGCAGCAGCGGGTCGGGCGCGCGGTCGAGAATGCCACCCGCCGGGTCGTCGACGTAGTCGCGGCGCACCAGGTCGGCCTGCGGACGCAGGATCTGGTACACGATCAGCGCGCACAATCCGATGACGGCGAGGTCGCGCAGGATCACGGTGCCGGTGAACCACTGCTCGGGCAGGCCCTTGGCGTCTTCGCCGAGGTAGTAGAACATCCGCGGCACCCATACCAGCGCGTCGATCGTCATCCAGGCCAGCAGGATTCGCCGATGCGGCAGCGCGAGCACGGCCAGCGGGACCAGCCATAGCGAGTACTGCGGGCTCCACACCTTGTTCGTCAGCAGGAAGGCGGCGACGACGAGGAAGCACAGCTGGGCCAACCGGGGCCGACATGGCGCGGTGAGCGCCAGGTAGGCGATCCCGGCACAGGCGAGCAGGAACAGCAGCAGCGACACGGTGTTGAGCACGGTCGGCGGTTCGCCGTGGGCGAGTGGTCCGTCGAAACCGCCCCAGCCGGTGAACGAGGTGATCACGTTGTAGATCGAATCCGGGTCGGCGTGCCGGGTGGTGTTGAGCCGGAAGAACTCCCGCCAGCCATCGGGGTACAGCACGGCGATCGGCAGGTTCACCACGATCCAGGTGCCTGCGGCGGCGAGGATGGCCAGCGTCGCGGCGCCGAGCGGACGTAGCGCGAAGAACTGTGTCCTGGCGGGGGTTTCACGCAGCCAGGTGCGCGCGGAGGCGATGCTGTCGACATCGCGAAGCCGCAGGCCCGCACGGGCGGCGGGTAGTCGCTGCATCGGATCGGCCCGCAGGCACAGCACCAGGATCGGGCCGAGCAGCAGTAGGGGATACAGTTTCGCCGCGCCGCCGAGCCCGAGCAGCACACCGGCGAGTACCGGCTTACGCCGTGCCCAGGCCAGCAGCCCGGTGGCCGCGAAAGCCGTTGCCAGCGCGTCGAAATTGGTGAAGGCGTGCACGATCACCAGTGGTGAGATCGCGATCAGCGCCGTGTCCCACACTCGCCGCCCGGCCAGCAGCGACGAGGCCCACACGGTGATCAGCCAGCCAACCGCGAGCCCGAGCGCGACCACATTGAAGTAGACCACCACCGACAACGCGCCGGGCAGCGGCAGGTTGTCGTAGGCGTTGCCGATCAGCATCGCCGCGTACTGGTACAGGCCCGAAAGCACCGGATACTCCATGTATCTGGTCTCGGTCCCGCCGTCGGGTGTCTCTTCGATCCACGACTTCTTGTACGGGAACGCGCCCTCGTTGAGCCGTTCCGCACCATAGAGCGGGACGGTGTCCGAGTAGCACATGGCGACGTACTGGCGGCCGTCGCTCCAGTCGAGCATCAACCCGCCCGCGCCGTCGCCGGTCTGCTGGATGCAGGGCGCCTTGGCGAACCAGCCGAGCGCGAGGAACACCACGGTGAACGCGAACAGCACCCGCAGCGGCGTCCAGAACCGCACCCGCCCGATCAGGGCGTGCTCGCCGACCGGGCCGCCGATCACCGTCGACAGCTGCGCGGTGAGCGAATCGTTGCGGCTCGGCCGGTCGCGCGCGTCCACCGAACGCAGGTCGGGCGCGGGTTGGGCCGGTGCGACGTACTGCACCGCGCGGCCCCGTCCGGTAGCACTGGACGCAGGCGAGTCCGCGAGATGCTGGTCGGTCACGACATCCGAGGCTACCGGTGGCTACCGGGGTTCGGTCGCCGCGGTGCCGTCGTCGCCGTCGTCACCGCCGGTATTGCCTGGCCGGCCACCCGGCCGGTTGTTCCCGCCCGAGTTCTCGCTGTTGCCACCGCCGGACGGCGTCGAATCGTCCGGGTTCGCCGTCGGCTGGCCCGGCAGCGGGCCGGTGGTCGGCTCCGGCGTCTGGCGTTGCTGTTGCGGCTGTCCCGCGGGCTGCTGCACACCGGGCACCGGGATGCGGATTCCGGGCAGGATCTCCACCTGCGACGGCACGATCACCGGCGGTGCGATCGTCGGCGCCGTGGTGGACGGCGGGGTGTAGGGCGCAGACCACTCCGGCACGCCTGCCTGGCCCTTGATCGGGGCGGGCTTGGGGAACGACTCGTTCGGTGTGCCCGACAGCGCGCCGTCCATGGTGTCCTTCCAGATGTCGGAAGGCAGGCCGGAGCCGTAGATGCTGGCGCCGCCGTAGTTGCGCAGCGGATCACCTTGCTCGGTACCGACCCACACCGCGGTCGACAGCGACGGGGTGTAGCCGACCATCCAGGCGTCCCGGTTGCTGCCGGTGTCGCCGAGCTGATGGGTGCCGGTCTTGGACGCCGACTGCCTGCCACCGGCCAGGTTGTGGCCACGCGAGTACGCGGCGATCGGCTTCATCGCGTCGGTGACGTTGTCGGCCACCGCCTCGCTGATCCGCTTCTCGCCCGCGACCTCGCCGCGATCGAGCAGCACCTGACCGTCGGCGGTCACGACTCGCTGCACGAAGTGGGGCTTGTAGTAGGTGCCCGAGGCCGCGAGGGTGGCGTAGGCCGAGGCCATATCGATCGGCCTGGTCTGGTACTGGCCGAGCACGATGCCGTTGTTCGGGCCCGCGCTGTTCGGCTCGGTCAGCGTCTCGCCGATACCGGGCAGCTCTTCGGGGATGCCGAGCTTGTAGGCCATCTCCCTGATCTTCTGCGGGCCGTTCTGCATGTCCAGCTGCATCCGGTAGAAGCTGGTGTTCAGCGAGCGCTTGAGCGCCTCGGCGATGGTGCACATGCCGCAGGACTCACCCTCGACGTTGCCGATCTCGATGCCGTTCACGGTGATCGGCGAGCTGTCGTACAGCTGCGAGAGCGGAATACCGAGTTCGAGGTTGGCCGCGAGGCCGATCACCTTGAACGACGAGCCCGTCGGCAGGCCGGCGTTGGCGAAGTCGAAGCCCTGACCGTCGGCGCCGCCGTAGTAGGCGCGCACGGCACCGGAGCGCGGGTCGATCGAGACCACCGCGGTCCGCAGGTTGTCCGGCTCGCCCTCCAGGTTGGACTGCGCGGCGCTGACCGCGGCCTCCTGCGCCTTCGGGTCGATGGTGGTGGTGATCTGCAGCCCCTCGGTGTTGAGCTGCTGCTCGCTGATGCCCGCCTCGGACAGTTCCTCGAGCACCTGCGTCTTCACCAGGCCGCCCGGTCCCTCGTCCTGGTTGTTCTCGTTGAGCGAGGCCAGCGGCACCACCTGCGGGTACTGCATCGACGCGCGCTCGGCCGCGGGCAGGGTTTTGGCGCTGACCATGCCGTCGAGCACGTAGTTCCAGCGCGCCGTGGCGCCCTCGGGGTTCTTCTCCGGGTCGAGCAGCGAGGGCAGCTGGATGGTGGCGGCGAGGACAGCGCCCTCGGCCACGGTCAGCTCCTGCACCGGCTTGCCGAAGTAGGCCTTGGCCGCGGCGTCGATGCCGTACGCGCCGCGACCGAAGTAGATCGTGTTCAGGTAGGCGGCGAGGATGTCTTCCTTGCTCCACTGGCGGGCCATCTTGGCCGAGATCACCAGCTCGTGCATCTTGCGGGTCAGCGAGCGCTCGTCACCGACCAGAGCATTCTTCACATACTGCTGGGTGATCGTGGAACCACCACCGGCGCTTTCCTTGCCGAGGATGTTGTCGCGGGCCGCGCGGGCGAAGCCGGAGACCGAGAAGCCGGGGTTGGTGTAGAAGTCCCGGTCCTCGGCGGCGGTCACGGCATTGCGCACATGCGGCGGGATCTGGTCGATCGAAACCTCGGTGCGGTTGCCCTGCGGCGGGACCACCCTGCTGATCTCGGTGGTGCCGTCCATGGCGAAGATCGTCGCGACCTGATTGGTCTCCAGGTCGCCCGGCCTCGGCACCGAGACCGCCGAATAGGCGACAAGGAATACCGCGCTCGGCACGACGATGGCCAGCGCCATCAACACGTACATGGTTCGGCGAATCGCTCGCCACGGCATCTTCCGCACCGAACCACCCTTACCCGAGCCGTCGTCGCCGCCGCCACCATCGCGGCGGTTGCGCGGTCCGGTCGGCGGCGGTGTGCCGCCCGCTCCGGTGGCGCGGCGCTCACCTGTGGTAGGGCCACCGGGACGCCGGGGTGCGCCGGGACGCGCCGGTGCGGCGGCCCTGGCCCCGTCACGCACGGCCCGGCCGGAGTCGGGCTGTCCGGCGCGCACCGTCGGTTCGTCGGGGACTCCGGGGCGCGGCAGTTTCTGCGTGGCGCCCGCGGCGGGCACGGCCCGCATCGGCCCGCTCTGCGGCCTGCCATGACCCGGTCCGCCCTGCGGTCCACCCGGACGCTGCGGCGGCGGGCCGGGCCGACGCGGTGGCATGCCACCCGGCGGCGGACCCTGCTGACGATTCGGTGGCGGTCCGCCCTGCGGGCCACGGCCGCTCGGTACCGGGCCGCGACCCTGCGGGCCGCCCTGCGGACGCGGCGGCTGACCGCCGGGCTGCCGTTGCCCGTCCTGCGGTCCCGGCCTGCGCGGCGGCTGGCCGCCGGAGCGGGGCGGCGGACCTGGCTGTGCGCCCCTGGCCGGACGACCTTGCGGATCGTCACCGTAGGGGGAGGGCTCGTAGGGCGAACTCACTGACCAGATCTCCATAACTCGTAAGGTTCACTCGGCACACGACATCCGCGCCGGACGACCGGCGCGGATCCCTTGGCTCTCGAACAGCGGCGCATCAGGTGGCCGCCACCCGCTCGCGGCGGGCTGTCACTCGGCGGCCTCATCATTCGGCGGCGGTGCGCCGCCCCGCGCGCGAGTTCGTCCGGCGGCGGGCCGGTGCGGGTGCCGAACCGAGCACATACGACTGCACCAGGTGGTTCCAGCTGCACGAGCGGCATACCTCCACCACATGCACCGAGAACTCCTCGTGCGACTCCGCCATCCTGACCAGTTCCTCCGGTGCGCGCGCCGACCCGGCCGCCTGGCCGAGCCCGTCGCCGTACACCCACGAGACCAGCGTCAGCTGCTCTTTCCGGCAGATCGGGCAGGTTACCTCGCTGCCCCTGCCGTGGAACTTGGCGGCCCGAAGCAGGTACGGATTCGCATCGCACACCTCGGCGACCCCGACCCGGCCCGCGTAGACGTCGGCGAGCAACGACCTGCGCCGGAGCGCATAGTCGACCACCTGCCGCTGAATTCGCACGATCACCAGAGTAGCGGGGATCGAAACCGGCCGTCGGTGGCACGGCATCTTCGCTGTTCTTGTCCCACCCGCCCGATATCACCGGCTTCTCGGAGGTTTGCGCAGGTGGGTGAGGCCACCGCGGACCGAGGTCGCGGTCACGTGCGTGTTGCGGCGGTTGGTGTGACGAGCGCGCGTGATCTCGATCGCGCCCCGATGTCGACAGTGCTTGACGCCGTCGGAGCAGCGGGCCGAAAGCGGCCGGGCGCGGCGGGAGCGCGGTCGCGGTGTCCCGCGTCCACGCCTGCCGACCAGCTGAGACGTCGTGATTTGTGGCATACGACTATGCCTTGTTATATCGCTCCGATATAGTTGGAAGTCGCATTCATCGGTTAGGTCCGTTCGGCCTGTCGGGCCGACATAGTCACAGGGAGTGAGGTCGGCCGTGCTCGAGTTGGCGATTCTCGGCCTGCTCCTTGACGCGCCCATGCACGGTTACGAGCTGCGCAAGCGGCTGACGGGCCTGCTCGGCGCGTTCCGGGCCTTCTCCTACGGTTCGCTCTACCCGACGCTGCGTCGCATGCAGACCGACGGGTTGATCGCCGAGGAGATCCCCGAGGGCGCGACCGCGCGCCGAGCGCGCCGCGTGTACCGGCTCACGCCGGTCGGGCGGGAACGGTTCAACGAACTCCTCGCCGACACCGGTCCGCAGAACTACACCGATGACGGCTTCGGCGTTCACCTGGCCTTCTTCAGCCGCACCCCCGCCGAGGCGAGGATGCGAATCCTGGAGGGCAGGCGGCGTCAGGTCGAGGAGCGCCGAGAGGGACTGCGGGAAGCGATCAAGAAGGCCAGCGGCTCGCTGGATCGCTACACCCGCCAGCTCCACCAGCTCGGATTGGAATCAAGCGAGCGCGAAGTGCGCTGGCTCAACGAGTTGATTGCGGCGGAGCAATCGACGAAGGCGGCACCACAGAAAGAGGGAAAGAGCGGCCATGAGTGATGTCAACAAGGTTGGGTCGGGCGAGGTTCGCGTCGCGATCGTCGGTGTCGGCAACTGCGCATCGTCGCTGGTGCAGGGCGTGCAGTACTACAAGGACGCCGACGAGAACTCCTCGGTTCCCGGCCTCATGCACGTCAAGTTCGGTCCCTACCACGTCAAGGACGTGAAGTTCGTAGCCGCGTTCGACGTCGACGCCAAGAAGGTCGGCTTCGACCTGGCCGAGGCGATCTTCGCCAGCGAGAACAACACCATCAAGATCTCGGACGTGCCGCCCAGCGACGTGACGGTCCTGCGCGGCCCGACTCTCGACGGCATCGGCAAGTACTACGCCCAGACCATCGAGGAGTCCGAGGCTCCCGCGGTCGACGTGGTCAAGGCGCTGAAGGACGCGCAGGTCGACGTCCTGGTCTCCTACCTGCCCGTCGGTTCCGAAGAGGCCGACAAGTTCTACGCCCAGTGCGCCATCGACGCGAACGTCGCCTTCGTCAACGCACTGCCGGTGTTCATCGCATCCGATCCGGAGTGGGCGCAGAAGTTCGTCGAAGCGGGCGTCCCGATCGTCGGTGACGACATCAAGTCCCAGGTCGGCGCGACCATCACCCACCGCGTGATGGCCAAGCTGTTCGAGGACCGCGGCGTGGTGCTCGACCGCACGTACCAGCTCAATGTCGGCGGCAACATGGACTTCAAGAACATGCTCGAGCGCGAGCGGCTGGAGTCGAAGAAGGTCTCCAAGACCCAGGCCGTCACCTCGAACCTGACCGGTTCGCTGGCGGGCAAGGTGCACGACCGCAACGTCCACATCGGTCCCTCGGACTACGTGGAGTGGCTCGACGACCGCAAGTGGGCCTACGTCCGGCTCGAGGGCCGCGCCTTCGGTGACGCCCCGCTGAACCTGGAGTACAAGCTCGAGGTGTGGGACTCGCCGAACTCGGCGGGCATCATCATCGACGCCGTGCGCGCCGCCAAGATCGCCAAGGACCGCGGCATCGGCGGCCCGGTCATCCCGGCCTCGGCCTACCTGATGAAGTCCCCGCCGGAGCAGATCGCCGACGACGTCGCGCGCACCCAGCTCGAGGCCTTCATCATCGGCGCGGAGTAGTCTCCGTACGAAAAGGGCCGGTGGACACGAATTCTCGTGGCCACCGGCTCTTCGCGTATCAATCCAGCGAGACGTACACCTCGACACTCGTCGGTCCGGTGTAGCGCTCGAGTTCGGCGGTGTGCGAGCGGGTGATGGTACCCGCGTTCTCGGCCTTGATCACCTCGGCCCAGGCGGTGCGCAGCAGGTCGTACGGCTTGTCGGTGACGACGAACTTGGCGTAGCGGCCTGCGGGGACGCGGGTGAGCACATCGCCGTCGTCGACATCGTCCAGCGCGCTCACCTCGTAGCCGAGCACGGCGACAGCGTGGTCGTTCTGGCCGATGTAGGCCGCGGCCCTTGGGACGGCCTTCTCCCTGGACAGGTACCGGTCCCAGGTGAAGTTCACCAGGTCGAGATCGCGGGCGGTCACCTCGCGGCCAGCCAGCGGCACGGTGAGGCCCGCGATCAGTCCGTCGTCGAGAGTGACGATCTCGAAGTCGACAGCCATGGCTATTCGCCGCCCTTCTCACCGGTCAGCGAGACGAAGATCTCGACGGTGCGTTCGTCGGGGTACTGCTCGTAATCACCGGCGTAGGCGCGATCGAATTCACCGGCGGCCTCGGCGTCCCAGATCTGGCGCCACAGCCCGACGATGGTGTCGCCACGGTTGTCGCCGGTGGCGGTGAACCGGGCGTAGCGGCCGGCGGGGATTCGGGCGAGCACATCCCCGACCTGCAGATCGGCGATGGTCTTGCATTCGTAGCCGACGATGTGGGTGAGGTAGGAGTTGATCTCCGTCGCGAAATCGACGTACCCCGTCGCGACCGGTCCGGGTAACGACGGTCTCGCCAGCAGGTGCTGCCAAGCCTCCACCACCTTGGCACGGCGTGGCCCCTCCACGGCGAGCGCCGGACTGCGGAGCACAGTGCCCGCGATCAGCGTCTCGGGACGGTCAACGACATCGAATTCCACCTGCGTAGCCCCTATGTCTAGTCTCGTCGTCGCTCGAGCGCATATCTTCCCGCATCGATATGACAGGTTTCGCGCCGGGATCGTTCGACGCGCCGTCGCGTCGCGGCAAACCGGCGGTGCCGACTGGTCGGGCCGGTTCGCGCTCTGGCCAACGATGTTGCCATGTCGGCCGGGGCGAGTGGTCCCGGTGGCCAATCCGTGATCTATCGACCGCCGAGTCCAGGGAACAATTCGACCGGTGACGTGGACGGACGCGGCGCGGGCGGCGGGATCACGATCAACGGCGGCGCCGATTCGCGCGGCGCGGTGGTCGGTGGGTCGATGAGATCGGGGACCGGGTTGCGCGGCGGGTTCGCCGGCGGATTGAGGATGTCGTAGGGGTTGTTGCCCGGTGCGCTGGGAGCGGCCGGACCGGGCGCGATGAAGCCGCCGCCGGATGTCGCGGGCGTGGGGAACTGCTCGACCGGGGTTCCGGCCAGCGCGGTGTCCATCACCTGCTTCCAGATGTCGGAGGGCAAGCCGGAGCCCCAGATCGCGCCACCACGGCCACCTCGCAACGGCTGCGGCTGCGCGGTGCCCACCCACACCGCCGTCGACAGCGACGGCGTGTAGCCGACCATCCAGGCGTCCTTGTTCTCCGTGGTCTCGCCGAGCTGGGTGGTTCCGGTCTTGGCGGCCGACGGCCTGCCCCCCGCGAGACCGTGCCCGTTGGAGTAGTTGGCGATCGGCGTCATCGCCTGGGTGGTCGCGTCGGCGATCGACGCGGTGATCCGCTGCTCCGGCTCTGGCGGCTGGCGGCCGACCCGGTGCTCCGGAGCGCCGCGGTCGAGCAGCACCTGCCCGGCGCCGGTGGTGACCCGCTGCACGAAGTACGGCTGGTGGTACACCCCCGACGCGGCCAGCGTCGCGTAGGCCGAGGCCATGTCGAGCGGGCGCACCAGATACTGGCCGAGCACGATCCCGTTGAGCGGCGGACCGCCTGCCTCGGTGAGGGTTTCGACGTCGAGACCGGGAATGCGCTCGGGGATGCCTGCCAGGTGCGCGGCTTCGGCGATCGAGCGCGGGCCGTCGGCCATGGTCATGGTGAGCCGGTAGAAGCTGGTGTTCAGCGAGCGCTTCAGCGCTTCGGTGAGCGGGCAGCGCCCGCAGGAATCACCGTCGGCGTTGGTGATGGTGGTGCCGCGGTCGACCACCGGGGAGCTGTCGATCGACCTGGTCGGCGGAATGCCCTGGCGCTGCGCCGCGACGAGCCCGAACACCTTGAACGCCGACCCCGTCTGCAGCGGCGCCTGCGCGAAATCGAAACCGGTGCCGTCCTCGCCGCCGTAATAGGCGCGCACCGCGCCGCTGCGCGGATCGATCGACACCACCGCCGCGCGCAGTTCCGCGGGCTGCCATTCGAGCCGCGCGCGCACGGTGTCGACGGCCCCGGCTTGCGCGACCGGATCGATGGTGGTGGTGATCTGCAAGGCACCGGTGTCGATATCGGCGTCGGTGAGTCCGGCGGCCCGCAGCTCCCGCAGCACCTGGGTGCGGATGTGTCCCTCCGGCCCGAGCGCGACCGGTTCGGCGGGGATCTCGGGCAGCGGGATGATCGGTGGGAACACCGTCGCGTCCCGGTCGCCTGGCGCGAGCACGTTCATCTCGATCATCCCGTCGAGCACATACCGCCAGCGCGCCTGGAGCTGGTCCAGGTGTTCTTCGGGAGTGAGTACCGAGGGCGAGCGGATCACCGCGGCGAGCACCGCGCCCTCGGCGAGGGTCAGCTCCGGCACCGGTTTGTCGAAGTAGGCCTTGGCCGCGGCGGCGATGCCGTAGGCGCCGCGCCCGTAGTAGATCGTGTTGAGGTAGGCGGCCAGGATCTCGTCCTTGCTCCACTGCCGCGCCATCTTCGCCGCGATGATCAGTTCCCGCATCTTGCGGGTGACGGTGCGTTCGGAACTGAGGAAGGCGTTCTTCACGTACTGCTGGGTGATCGTCGAACCGCCACCGGCGTTCTCGTTGCCGAACAGATTGTCGCGGGCGGCGCGCAGGAACCCGCTCGTCGAATAGCCCGGATTGGTGTAGAAGTCGCGGTCCTCGGCGGCCAGCACCGCCTCGCGCACCGGGATCGGCACGTCCGACAGCGGAATGGGAATCCGATTGCCCTGCGGCGGAATGATCTTCGTGAGCACCGTGGTGCCGTCGGCGGCCAGCACGGTGGCAGGCTGCTCGACCGCCACCTCGGCGGGCTCGGGGATCTCCGAGCTCCAATAGATCGCCACGAACAGCAGCGCGGGCACACACACGAAGATCACGAACAGGGCGAGCAGCAGCCGCCGGATCTTCTGCGCCCTCGTCCGCGGCGGCCGCGGTTCCTCGCCGTCGGTGCCCAGCTTGGCGGCCTGCGCTCGCCGGGCCGCGCCCTTGCCGGGCCGATCCCGGCCGAGCGGGTCCTTGAATCCGGCGATCGAGGTGTACGGGGCATCCGCCTCCGAACGCCGGCGCCCACCCTCGGCGGCCACGACCATCCCCTTCCGGAGAGCTCACCTGCATCGACGCACAACGATGCAGGTGACTCTACCCGCAGTGGGCGGCAGAACCGCGCAGGCGCGTCAGCTCTTCACACCACCGGCGGTCAGACCGGAGATGATCCGGCGCTGGAAGATCAGCACCATGATCACCAGCGGCACCGTGACGATCACACCGGCCGCCATGATCGCCGCGTACGGCTGGACGAGCGGATCGTTGCCGGAGAACTGCGCGATGGCGACCGTGACCGGCCTGGTGTCCTCGCCCGAGAGCAGCCGGGCGAGCAGGTACTCGTTGATCGAGGCGATGAACGCCAGGATCGCGGTGGTGAACACCGCGGGCGCGGCCAGCGGCAGCATGATCAGCCGGAACGCCTGCGCCTTGGTCGCGCCGTCGATCCGGGCCGCCTCCTCGAGCTCCCACGGCAGCTCGGCGAAGAACGACGCCAGGATGTACACCGTCATCGGCAGCACGAAGGAGATGTTGGGGATGATCATCGCCTGGTACTCGCCGATCCAGCCGAGGTCGGTGAACAGCTGGAACAGCGGGGTCACCAGCACGACCGCGGGGAACATCGAGGCCGACAGGATCAGCCCGGAGATCAGGTACTTGCCCGCGAAGGTCATCCGCGCCAGCGCGTAGGCGGCGAGCACGCCGAGCACCAGTGCGATCGCCGTGGTCGCCGAGCCGATGATCACACTGTTGAGCAGCGCTTGGCCGAAGTTGTTGCCACGGCTGGTGTCGAAGGCGTTGCGGAAGTTGTCCAGCGTCACGTGGGTCGGCCACGGGGTGCTGTCGAAGGTGTAGGCCTGATCGCGGAACGCGACCACCGTCATCCAGTAGAACGGCCCGAGCCCCCACACCAGCACGATCAGCACGCCGAGATACATCCGGACCGTGCCGAGCCGCTTGCGCCAGGAGATCGGCTGCATGGGTGCCTCGTCGCGGGCGACGGGCGCCTCCTTGGTCATCGACATGCTCATCAGTTCGCCTTCCGCTGTTCTTCCTGCGTGCGAACGGCGTTGGCGCCGAGCACCTTCACCAGCACGAACGCGATCGCGAAGACGAGCAGGAAGGTGATCGTCGAGAGCGCGGCGGCGCTGTTGGGGCCCTGACGCACCTGTTCGACCACCAGGATCGACATGGTGGTGGTCGACGGGTTGCCCAGCGTCATGATCGCGGGCAGGTCGTACATGCGCAGCGCGTCCATGGTGCGGAACAGCACCGCGACCAGCAGCGCGGGCTTGAGCAGCGGCAGCGTGATGTGCACGAACCGCTGCCAGGCCGAAGCGCCGTCGACCTTGGCGGCCTCGTACACGTCGGCCGGGATCACCTGCAGGCCCGCCAGGATCAGCAGCGCCATGAACGGTGTGGTCTTCCAGACATCGGCCGCGATCACCGCGAAGCGTGACGCCCAGATGTCGGAGGTCCACAGGATGTGGGTGCCGAGCACCCGGTTCACCACGCCGTCGTACTGGAACATGAACTCCCACAGCCGCGCGGTGACGGCGGTCGGGATGGCCCAGGGGATCAGCACGGCGGCGCGCAGCAGGGCCCGGCCACGGAAGGTCTTGCCCATCACGATGGCCATGCCGAGGCCGAGCACGGCCTCCAGCGACACGGTGACGACGGTGAAGAACAGCGTGATCCCGACCGCCGACCAGAACTGGGAGCCGAGAGTGCCGGTGGGGCACGAGATGGTCCCGCCGAGCGAGTTGCACTGCTGGAGCAGCCAGTGCGTGTAGTTGCTCAGCCCCGCGCCGCCACCCTCGACGAACATGCCGGTGGCCGGGTCGATCCCGGAGTCCTTCTGGAAGGACATGATGATCGCCTCGACCACCGGGTAGCCGATGACCACGGCCAGCGCGACGAGCACGGGCGTGACGAACAGCCACGCCTTGCCGGATCGTCGCAGTTCCAGCGCTAGCCCGCGCTGCTTGGCTCCCGAAGGATCCGACACCGTTTCTTCTCTCCTACGGTCTGGTCGGGTCCGCTGCGCGCTCCGCTACGAACCGGCGGTCTCGATGCCCTTCTGCATGCCGGCGACAGCGTCGTCGACGGACTTCGTACCGTTCAGGGCAGCATATGCGTTGTCCTGGATGGCTTTCGACACCGCGGGATAGAACGGGGTGACCGGACGCGGCACCGCGCTGGCGATGGATTCCTTCAGCGCGGGCAGGTACGGCATCTGCGCGATCAGCGCCGGGTCGTCGTAGAGCGAGGCGCGCACCGGCGGCAGGGCGCCCGCGGCGATGATCTGCTGGGCCTCTTCGCTGATCAGGAAACGCACGAAGTCGGCAGCGGTGGCCTTGTTCTTGGAGAAGGCGCTGATCGCGGTGTTGTAGCCGCCGAGGGTCGACGCGCCGACACCGGTGTTGCCCGGCAGCGGGGCCACCCCGAACCGGTCCTTCACGGCGGAGGAATCGGCGTTGGCCTGGCCGTACAGGTACGGCCAGTTGCGCAGGAACAGCAGGTTGCCCGACTCGAACGCGTTGGCGCTCTCGCCCTCCTTGAAGGTGATGGCTTCCTTGGGGATGTCACCGTTCTGGTAGGCGTCGACCAGGACCTTCAGGCCTGCCTTCGACTCGGGGCTGTTCACGGTGGGGGTCTTGCCGTCGGCGCCGACGAAGCTGCCGCCGAAGGCGTTGATCACCTCTGCGGTGTTCACGGTCAGGCCCTCGTAGGGCGCGAGCTGACCGGCGTAGCAGCCGATGTTGTTGTCGCGGGCGACCTGGCACTGGCCGAGCATCTCGGTCCAGGTGCGCGGCGGCTCGGGCACCAGATCCTTGCGGTAGTACAGCAGGCCGCCGTTGGTGTTCTTGGGTGCCGCGTAGAGCGTGCCGTTGTAGGTGGCGCTGGCGACGGTCGGGGCGAGCAGCGACGCGGTGTCGATCGAGAAGTTGCCCTCCAGCGGCTGCAGCCAGCCCTTGGCAGCGAACTCCGCGGTGTTGGTCACGTCGAGGGCGACCACGTCGTAGCCGTCCTGCTTGGCGCGGAAATGCTCGGCCAGGTCGTCGTGCTGCTGGGTGGCGTCGGCCGACTGCTCCTTGAACGTCACCTGCTCGTTCGGGTGCGCGGCGTTCCAGCGGTCGATGAGCTGCCGGACGACACCGGTCTCGGTGACGTCCTTGCCTTCCACATAGGTGATCGGGCCGCGGCCCGAGAGGTTCTCGTCGAGGGGGTTGCCGCCGTTGTCGCTCGAGCAGGCGCTGGCGAACGATGCGGTGAGCAACGCAATCGTGGCAGCAGCCATCGTCGCTCTCGGGACAAACTTCAAGGCCATCGCAGACACTCCAGGGTCGAGACAGTGAGCAGCAGCACACCGTGCGGTGCAACAGGCAACATACATGGTGGGGGCTCGCCGCGTCCGATTGCCGGTGTCACTTCCGCTACTTCGCGGTCAGTTCGCCTGCGCGCGGTGTCGGCGCCGTGTCCTACCCTCGACGGGTGACCAGCCCACCGCCGCGCGCGCCCGACCGGATGCTCACCCGCATCGGTGGTTTGCTGCGCAAGGCCGAGGCCACCGACAACGAGCACGAGGCCGAGGCCTTCCTGGCCGCGGCGCAACGTCTGGCCACCAAATCCTCGATCGACCTCGCCGTTGCGCGCTCGCATGTAGCCGACCGGGAGCGCAGGTCGGCGCCGGTGCAGCGGATCATCCCGATCGGTGAGCCAGGTCGCAAGGGTCTGCGCACCTATGTCCAGCTGTTCGTCGCGATCGCCTCGGCCAACGATGTGCGCTGCGATGTCGCTCGCAGTTCCGCGCAGGTGTACGCCTACGGTTTCGCCGCCGATATCGATACCTGCGAGGCGCTGTACGCGAGCCTGCTCGTCCAGATGGTGCGCGCGTCGGATCACTACATCAAATCCGGTGCCTATCGGGGTGCCACCGTGGTCAAGATCGTCACCGAGAAGCGTTTCGGGCGCACCGTGCGCCGCCGGGTCGATGTCCCGGTCGCCGGGGTCACCGCCCGGCTGAACTTCCAGATGGCCTTCGCCGCCCGAGTTGGTGCCCGCCTGGCCGAGGTGAAGGCCGAAGTCGTCGCGGAACAGACCCCCGCCGAGTCCACCGGCGCCGCGCTGGCCCTGCGCGACAAGGAGGTAGCCCTCACCGATTTCTACACTTCCACCTCGCAAGCCCGCGGCACCTGGCGCGGACCGCAGACCTCCACCGGCCATTCCGCTGCGGCTCGGCGGGCAGGCGATCGCGCGGGCCGCTCGGCCCGCCTCGGTACGTCGCCCGAATTACCGGCAGCGCGAGGAAGACTCACCGGTCGATGAGCCCGCTGCTCGCCGCCGAAGACGAGGCGCGGTCGTCAACTGAGCGGAGGTTCCGTCCGCGGTCGGTAGCGCAGGTAGGACTGGTCGGCGTGCGCCCGGAGCGAGCCGGTGGCGACTGTGCCGCGTGGGCGGATGGTGGACGTGCTGGTCGGCTCGGTGGCGGACGTGCCGGGTGGGCTGGTGGCGGATGTGCCGCCTGGCCGAGTGGCGAGTGCGAGACGGACTTCCGCGACCTCGGCAGGCCGGATGAGGTGGGCGGATGTCATGGCGCCACGTGATCGGGACGCGCAGCGGGCCAAGGTGTACGACGCCGAGCAACTCGTGCGTGGGGCGTTCGATCGGGCCGAAGAGTTCGGGCATCGCACGGTCGAGGTGTACGGATCGCACCTGACCTTGCCGGTGGAGCGGCGGTTCGCGGCGGTCGAGTCGGTGCAGTCCTATGTGGACAGAGTGCTCGCACTGAATTGGGTTCGCGCGCAGTGGGAGCGGGCCGCGGTACCGGTTCGGGTCCGGGCGCGTGCGGGTGCGTCGGCAGCGCACTACGAACCCGTCGACGCGGTTCTCGCGGTTCCCCTGCATACCGGGTCGACCGCATGGGCCTTGCGCGAACTGGTGATCCTGCACGAACTCGCCCATCACCTCGGTGCGGCAGACGAAGCGGCACACGGGCCCCAGTTCTGCACGCGCTATACCGAACTGGTGGACGGTGTGATCGGCCCGGAGGCCGCCCTGCTGATCCGGGCCACCTTCGCCGGATGTGGTGTCCGCTTCGGGCGGGATCCCATGGCTGAACCGGGCTGAACGTGCACAAAAGCGCCCAAGCGTCGGCTTTTCGACCGTAGGGCGAAAGAGTGCACGTTCAGCGCGGGCGATCAGTCCTCGGCGACCTGCACGTCGACGGCGATATTGCCGCGCGTGGCGTTGGAGTACGGGCACACCTGATGCGCCTGCTCGGCCAGTGCCTGCGCGTCCTCGCGAGACAGGTGCGGCAGGGTCACCTCGAGGGTGACGGCCAGTTCGAACCCGCCGTTGTCATTCGGTCCGATCGAGACCTGAGCGCCCACCGCCGAATCCGCGATGTCGGCGCCCGCCTTCTTGCCGACCAGCCGCAGCGCGGAGTGGAAGCACGCGGCGTATCCGGCCGCGAACAGCTGCTCGGGGTTGGTGCCTGCGCCGTCGCCGCCCATCTCCTTCGGCGGCGCGAGCACCACGTCGAGCTTGCCGTCGGTGGTGCGGGCGGTGCCGGTGCGACCTTCGCCGCTGGCCAGGGCTTCGGCGGTGTAGAGGACCTGCATGTGAGCTCTCATTTCTCTGCGAGGGTGGTGGTGAGCTTGCGTAGCAGTGCGCGCAGCGCGGTGACTTCCTCGGCGGACAGTCCGGCGATCTCGGCCATTTCGGCCGGAATCGAGCAGGCTTGCGCCCGCACCGCCCTGCCGCGTTCGGTGAGCGCGATGTGGACCCGGCGCTCGTCGTCGGCGGCCCGTCGGCGCTCGAGATATCCGGTCGCTTCCAGTCGCTTGAGCAGCGGTGACAGCGTGCCGGAATCCAGCTCGAGCGCCTTGCCGAGTTCGCCGACGGTGCGTTCGTCGTGTTCCCACAGTGCCAGCATCACCAGGTACTGCGGATAGGTGAGCCCGAGCCGCTCCAGCTTCGGGCGATAGACCGCCGTCATCGCCCGCGAAGCCGCGTAGAGCGGGAAACACAGCTGCTCGTCGAGGGTGAGCCCGTCGGTCATAACTAAACCGTAGCCCACAATTAAGTTGTACACAACTTAATTGTGGGTCGGAGGTGTCGATCCCGGACCGATCGGTCAGCCGGACGGGAGCAATGCGCTGACCCGCTCGTACCGCCGCAACCACCACTTCGTCCGTTCCGGATCGGGGTGGCGGAATTCGGCGAGCCGCGCGGGATCCGGTTCGGGCGGTGCTGTTGGGACCGGAAGATACCCACCGACAGGCAGCAGCGAATCGGTGACGAGGTCGCCCTCGAACAGTGCGAGAGTCCCGAGTCCGCAGGCGAATTCGAGGTCCGGCAGGGTGGCCGCCAATCTGATCTGCGCCGCAAGTCCGATGCTGGTCTCCAGGGCGGACGACACCACCGTCGGCAGCCCGGCCGCCGCGGCCACCGACAAAGCCCGGCGTACCCCACCCAGGGGTGTGCACTTGAGCACCGCCACGTCCGCCGCCCCGGATACCGCGACCCGCAGGGGGTCCTCCGCCCGCCGAATCGACTCGTCGGCCGCGATCGGGACGCCGACCCTCCGCCGCACTTCCGCCAGCTCCTCGACCGTCCGGCACGGCTGCTCCACGTACTGCAATCCCCCTGCGGCCCGGTCGATCTCACCGATATGCCGCACCGCGGTCTCGACATCCCACACCGCATTGGCATCCACCCGAATGGCGCCGTCTCCGATGGCCGCGCGCACCGCGGCCACCCGCGCCAGATCATCGGCCAGCGACCCTGGATGATCGGCGACCTTCACTTTCGCCGTAGCGCAACCGGATTCACGAACGATCTGCTCCGCGCGCCAGGCATCCACCGCGGGCACCGTGCAATTCACCGGAACTCGATCACGCACCGGGGCGGGCCACCCCACCTCGGCTTGCTCCACCGCCGTGGCAAGCCACCCCGCCGCCTCCCGATCGTCGTACTCGGGAAACGGGCAGAACTCTCCCCACCCCACCGCTCCCCGGATCAGCATCCCCTCGCGCACGGTGATCCCCCGGAACCGCGTACGCAGCGGAATCGCATAGACGAAGGTGTCGAAGTCCACGCCACGATCGTAGGCGGCTCGGCCCGGACCGTTCCCGCCTCGACCATCGTTCCCGGATCTGCCGCAACCTGCCCGCGGTGGCGTCCGGTGCGGACGCCACCGGCAGGCTCACAGTCGTTCGATGATGGTGGCGTTGGCCAGCCCACCCGCCTCGCACATCGTCTGCAGCCCGTAGCGGGCGCCGCGCTGCCGCATGGCGTGGACGAGGGTGGTGGTGAGGCGGGCGCCGGAGGCGCCGAGCGGGTGTCCGAGGGCGATGGCGCCGCCGTTGACGTTCACCTTGCTCAGGTCCGCGCCGGTCTCCTGCGCCCAGGCCAGGACCACGGGGGAGAAGGCCTCGTTGATCTCGATCAGATCGATATCGGACAGTTCGAGACCGGCTCGCTGCAGCACCTTCTCGGTCGCCGGGATCACGGCGGTGAGCATGAGCAGCGGGTCGTCCCCGGCCACGGCGAAGCTGTGCAGCCGGGCCAGTGGGCGCAGGCCGAGCTCGGCGGCTCGTTCGCCGGACATGATCAGCACGGCCGCGCTGCCGTCGCTGACCTGGCTGGCCGAGGCGGCGGTGATCTCCCAGCCGATCTGCGGGAACCGCGCGGCCATGGCCGGGTCATAGTAGGCGGGCCGCAGCGCGGCGAGGGTTTCCAAGGTGGAGCCGACCCGGATGCCCTCGTCGGTGCCCAATCCGTGCAGCGGCGCGAGTTCGGCGGCGAACAGGCCGTCCTTGGTCGCGCGGGCCGCCTTCTCGTGGCTGGCGAGCGCGAACTCGTCGAGCTGGGTGCGGCCGAGTCCCCACTTGGCGGCGATGAGTTCGGCGCTGATGCCCTGGGGGACGAGTTCGTCCGGGTAGCGCTCGGCGAAGGCGGCACCGGACAGGTCGGTGGCACCGATCAGGTTGGCGCCCATCCGAACTCGCCCCATGGACTCCACGCCTGCCGCGACGACGATGTCGTAGGCGCCCGCGATCACGCCCTGCGCGGCGAAGTGGATGGCCTGCTGGCTGCTGCCGCACTGCCGGTCGACCGTGGTCGCGGGCACCGACTCGGGATATCCGGCCGCGAGCGCGGCCCGTCGCGTCATATTCGAGCCCTGCTCGCCGACCTGGGTGACGATGCCGCCGATCACATCGTCGACCAGGGCCGGATCGATGCCGCTGCGCTCGATCACCGCGCGCAGGCTGTGCGCGAGCAGATCGACCGGATGGACGTCGTGAAGTGCGCCGTTGGGCTTGCCCCTGCCGATGGGGGTGCGTACCGCTTCGACGATGACCGCGTCTCGCATGGGAGTCCTCTTCTGCTCTCTGACTACACTTGGCAATAGCCAGACTAGGTGCTAACTATTACTGACTCAAGTCAGCTATGGGTATGATGTCGGTCATGGCAGCCGTGATGGAAGGAACCCTGGCCGATCTGAGCAAATGGGATACCGCGGGGTGTTCGATCGCCAGGGCGATGGATCTGGTCGGCACCCGCTCGGCGATCCTCATCCTGCGCGAGGCCTACTACGGCACCACCAGGTTCGACGGCTTCGCCCGCCGCGTCGGCATCACCGACGCGGCCGTGGCGGGCCAGCTTCGCAAACTGACCGCGGCGGGTCTGCTCGAAAAGCGCCCATACCAGGAGGAAGGCAAGCGGACCCGGCACGAGTACGTGCTCACCCGGATGGGCAGCGACCTGCTCCCCGCGGTCGTCGCCCTGTGGCAGTGGGGCGACACCTACCTGCAGCCCGGCCCGCCGCCGCTGCTGCGCGTCGACGCCGAGACCGGCGCACCGGTGCGCGTCGAACTACGCAGCGCCGACGGCGCCGAGGTGCCGCTGGAGCAGCTCGCCGTCCGGGTGAATCAGGACTACGTGCGCTATCGCGACGCCGAGCGCGCGAAGCACGACTGAGCGCTCACGGCGTGAATACGCCGATGTTCACATCCTCGGTGCCCAGCGCCTGGAACAGGCTCACCCAGAGCAGTACCACCGGCTCGGTGCTGCGGGCGGTGTGCAGCGGTCCGAGGTCGATGAGCTGATCCTGGGCCCAGCCGAAGCCGGTCAGCAGTTCGGTCACCTGCTTCTTCGCGTCGGCGTCGTCGCCGCTGAGGAAGATGTTGTGCTTACCCGGGATGCGACCAGGGTCGACCATCACCTGATTGTTCGTGGTGTTGAGCGTCTTCACCACCCTGGCGTCGGGGAACGCGGCCTGCAGCGACTCCGCGACGCTCCCCTCTTCGGGCACAACCAGTTTCGGCGGAAAACCCTGGGAGAAGTCGAGCGGATTCGACACGTCGACGATCACCTTGCCGCGCAGATTGTCCGCGCCTGCCGCGGTGAGCGCCGCCAGCGAGACCGTGCCCGAAGTCGCGTTGACGACCAGCTCGGCCCCGGCCGCCGCATCGGCGAAAGTGCCGTGCGTGCCGCCGGTTTCGGCGGCCCACGCGGTGGCATCGGCATTGTCGGCGGTACGTGACCCCATGGTCACCGCATGTCCGAGCTCGACCAGTTTCGTGGCGAGCCGCCTGCCGACCTGTCCGGTGCCGAGTACCGCGATACGCACGTCATTACCCCCGTAGCCGAGTTGTCCGCCGGATCCCGACTCAGCGTAGGCGGCTTCCGTCCTGCGCGCTGAAGAAGTAGACGTGCTCGGGGTCGGCGGTGAGCTCGAGGCGTTCGCCCTTGGCCGGCGGCCTGCGCCAATCCACTCGCGCCACCATGCTTTCCCCGGCCTGTCCGCCGGCGCCGTCGGAGAGCGCGCGACCGTAGACATAGGCGTCGGAGCCGAGCTCCTCGACCACATCGACCTCCATCCTGACGCCGCCGTTGCCCACCTCGAGATGTTCGGGGCGGATGCCGAGGACCACCGAGCCCGCACCTGCCTCGACCACCGAGCGCGGCACCCGGATCGGGTGGCCACCGATGGTGACGGCACCGTCGAGGACCGGCAGCGTGAACAGGTTCATCGCAGGCGAACCCATGAACCCGGCGACGAACATGTTGGCCGGATCGCGGTAGAGGTCGCGCGGGGAGGCGCACTGCTGCAGCAGCCCGTCCTTGAGCACGGCCACCCGGTCGCCCATCGTCATCGCCTCGACCTGGTCGTGGGTGACGTAGACGGTGGTGGTACCGAGCCTGCGCTGCAGCTGGGCGATCTGGGTGCGGGTCTGCACACGCAGCTTGGCGTCGAGGTTCGACAGCGGCTCGTCCATCAGGAACACCTGCGGCTGCCGCACGATCGCGCGGCCCATCGCCACGCGCTGGCGCTGGCCGCCGGAAAGCGCCTTGGGCTTGCGGTCGAGGTACTGCTCCAGATCGAGCAGCTTGGCCGCCTCGCGCACCCGCTGGTCGCGCTCGGCCTTGGACACCTTGGCCAGCTTCAGCGCGAAGCCCATGTTCTCGGCCACCGACATGTGCGGGTACAGCGCGTAGTTCTGGAACACCATCGCGATATCGCGATCCTTGGGTTCGGCGTGAGTGATGTCGTCGGCGCCGATCAGGATGCGCCCACCGTCGACCTCCTCCAGGCCCGCCAGCATCCGCAGCGAGGTGGATTTGCCACAGCCCGACGGGCCGACCAGGACCAGGAATTCGCCGTCGGCGATGTCGAGGTCGAGGGCGTCGACGGCGGGTTTGGTCGCACCGGGGTACAGGCGGGTGGCGCGATCGAAGGTCACGGTAGCCATGCGTAGCTCATTCTTCCCATCCCGGCAGGAACGTGCCGGACGATCCGAGAACAGGGTCGGGCCAGATCGTAGCGGCCGCGGGGAAGGGCCGCCGGATTCCGGGTAGCCTCGCTGGCGGAGCCCGGTGAGCGCAGAGGAGCACGGTGTGAGTCGTCCAGTTCGTATCGGAGTCCAGCTTCAGCCACAGCACGCGCCCGAGTACACGCTCATCCGTGATGCGGTGCTACGCGCCGAGGAGGCGGGTGTCGACATCGTCTTCAACTGGGATCACTTCTATCCGCTCACCGGTGACCCGGCCGGCGCGCATTTCGAATGCTGGACCATGCTCGGCGCGTGGGCCGAGCAGACCGAGCGGGTCGAGATCGGTGCCCTGGTCACCGGCGGCGGCTACCGTAATCCCGACCTGCTCGCCGATATGGCCCGTACGGTCGACCAGATCAGCGGCGGCAGGTTGATCCTCGGCATCGGCGGCGGTTGGTTCCAGCGCGACTACGACGAGTACGGCTACGAATTCGGCACGCCGGGCACCAGGCTGAACCTGCTCAAAGACAATATGGCCAGGATCAAAGCCAGGCTGGCGCGGCTGAATCCGCAGCCGACCAGGCAGATCCCGATCCTGATCGGTGGCGGCGGCGAGCGCAAGACGTTGCGGTTGGTCGCCGAATACGCCGACATCTGGCATTCCTTCGCCGACCTGGACACCCTGGCCCGCAAGAACGAGATCCTCGCCGAGCACGCGGCGGCCGTCGGTACCGACGCGGGCCGGATCGAGCGCTCGGTGCAGTGGCAGGGGCTGGCGCGGGCCGACGCGCTGCGCGCGGCGGGCGTGAGTCTGTTCACGGTGGGCGTCTCCGGTCCCGAATACGACCTGTCCACCCTGAAACAGGCGATCGACTGGCGTGACGAGGTGAACCCGGAGCTGCTGGAGGGTCTCGCCTGAGCGGGTGAGCCCGGTGTGCGCTGGCCGCGCGTAGCCCTCGCTGTGCAAGGTTGCGGCTAGGGTCTATCGCCATGGCTGGAGTGCGTGCTGTGCGAACCCGCGCGTGGATCGCCGCGCTGCTGTTGCTCGTCGGTGTCGCCGCGACGGGGTGCGGCGGGTCCGAGGGTGAGCAGGCGCGTGATTTGTGTTCGCCGCCGGGGCAAGGCGCGGCCGCGGCGGCACCGTCGAATCTCGCCGCCGCCGAGACCGCGGGGGTCGACCGCTACACCACCGCGTCCACCGTGCCGGTGGAATCCATCGACACCAGCAGGCTCGGCCTGCTCGATCCGGGCACGCTCAGTGTCGGCACCCTGTCGGACGCCCCACCGAGCATCTGTGTGAACGGGCAGGGCTCGTTCACCGGCTTCGACAACGAGCTACTGCGCGCGATCGGCGCGAAACTCGGCCTGCGGGTCGAGTTCTCCGGCACCGAGTTCGCCGGGCTGCTGGCCCAGGTCTCGGGTCGGCGGTTCGATGTCGGCTCGTCCAACATCACCACCACCGACGCGCGGCGCGAACTAGTCGGCTTCACCAACGGCTACGACTTCGGCTACTTCTCGCTGGTCGTGCCGCAGGGCAGCGGCATCGATACCTTCGCCGACCTGAACTCCGGGACGCGCATCGCGGTCGTGCAGGGCACGGTGCAGGACGAATTCGTGGTGAACCAGCTGAAGCTGGACCCGGTGAAGTTCCCCGACTACAACACCGCCTACGCGAACCTGAAGTCCGGCCAGGTCGACGCCTGGGTGGCGCCGTCGGCGCAGGCCGAGGGCGCGATCTCGCCGGGTGACGGAATCATGGTGTCGGAGAACACCTTCAGTCTCGACAACTTCATCGGCTACGCCGTGGCCAAGGACAATCAGCCGCTCGTCGACGCGCTCAACGCCGGGCTCGACGCGGTGATCGCCGACGGTACCTATGCCCGGCTGTACGCCGACTGGGTGCCGCGCGAACTGCCGCCCGGCTGGAAGCCCGGCTCCAAAGCCGCACCGGCACCGCAACTTCCGGACTTCGCGGCGATCGCCGCCGAACGGGCACCCGGCGAGACCGAGCAGGTCGCGCAGAAGCCGACGCTGGAACAGCTCAGCGCCACCTTCTTCGACTGGTCGCTGTACCGCCAAGCCTTTCCTGACCTGCTCACGACCGGTCTGCCGAATACGCTGATCCTGGCCGTGGTCTCCGGTGTGCTCGGCACCGTGCTCGGCATGCTCCTCGCGGTCATGGGTATCTCCCGCACGCGCTGGCTGCGCTGGCCCGCCCGGGTGTACACCGACATCTTCCGCGGCCTGCCCGCGGTGGTGATCATTTTGCTGATCGGCCTCGGCATCGGCCCGGTGACCAGGGGCATCACCGGCGGTAATCCGTACTGGCTCGGCGCGGTGGCGCTGGCGCTGCTCGCGGCCGCCTATATCGGCGAGATCTTCCGTTCCGGGATCCAGTCGGTGGAACCGGGTCAGCTCGAGGCCGCGCGCGCCATCGGTTTCGGCTACCGCCAGGCGATGACGCTGGTAGTGATCCCGCAGGGTGTGCGGCGGGTGCTGCCCGCGCTGATGAACCAGTTCATCGCGCTGATCAAGGATTCCTCGCTGATCTACTTCCTCGGTCTGCTCGCCTCCCAGCGTGAATTGTTCGCGGTCGGCCGCGACCTCAACGCCCAGACCGGGAACCTGTCGCCGCTGGTGGCGGCGGGCCTGATGTATCTGGTGCTGACCATCCCGCTCACCCACCTGGTGAACTACATCGACGGCCGGATGCGCACCGGCAAACCGACGCCCGCCGACCCGATCGAGCAGGCTGTGATCACGGAAGGGCGTGGGGTATGAGTGCTTCACTCACCGGTACCGGTCTTCATCTCACGCTGGGCAACAATCACATCCTGCGCGGAGTCGACATCCACGTCGAGGCCGGGCACGCGACCACCGTGATCGGCCCGTCGGGCTCTGGCAAGTCGACCCTGCTTCGGGTACTCAACCGCTTGCACGAGCCCGATGCCGGTGATGTGCTGCTCGACGGCAAGTCGGTGCTGCGCGACGACCCGGACGAGCTGCGCCAGCGCATCGGCATGGTGTTCCAGCACTTCAACCTGTTCCCGCACAAGAGCGTCGCGGACAATATCGCGCTCGGCCCGCGCAAGCTACGCGGGCTCTCGGCCGAGCGGGCGCGGACGCTGGCGCTGGAACAGCTCGAGATCGTCGGCCTCGCGGACAAGGCCGATGCCAGGCCGGCGTCGCTGTCGGGTGGGCAGCAGCAGCGGGTCGCCATCGCCCGCGCGCTGGCCATGAAACCGGAGCTGATGTTCTTCGACGAGGCGACATCGGCGCTGGACCCGGAGCTGGTCAAGGGGGTGCTCGCGCTGATGGCCGACCTCGCCGCGGGCGGCATGTCGATGGTCGTGGTGACCCACGAGATGAGCTTCGCGCGCAGTGTGTCCGACAGCGTGGTGTTCATGGATCAGGGCGTGGTGGTCGAGACCGGCACTCCCGATGCGGTGTTCGACGACGCGAAGACCCCGCGTCTCCGGCGGTTCCTCGATCAGGTCCTCTGACCAGGTACTTTCCGGCGACCACGGGTTTCAGCAACGCATGCGCAACTGTTAATGTGAGGGCGTTCCACCTGCAATCGACCGGTACTGATACAGGGAGATAGGCATGACGACAGCACATGTAGAGCATCAGGGACACACCCACGTGCACGGCCCCACCTGCGGGCATGTCGCGGTGCCGCACGGCGACCACGTCGACTACGTGCACGACGGCCACCTGCACCGCGAACACGAAGGCCATTTCGACGAGTGCGAGCCCGCGGCACACGTCGAGCACACCACCCACGAGCACGCGCACGGCCCCGGCTGTGGGCATGTCGCGGTGCCGCACGGCGACCACGTCGACTACATCCACGACGGTCACCGGCACGCCGCCCACGACGGGCATTACGACGAACACTGAGCCGCGGCGGCCGTCTCGGACCGACGTCGGCGGCGGCACTGTCATGGTCGGCTGACTGATCCCTGGGGAGCGTCGTCAGCCGAAGACAGTGGCGAACGCCGCCCGAGCTGCGGGGAGTTCGCGGGGGTCGGGTCGGCGCGCCGGGCGCGCTGCCAGTCGAGGAGCACGGGGGATCGGATCGGGGGATTCGTGCGCCGCGTCCACCGCGCAGATCGCTTCCCGGAGCGGATGCGCGGTGGACGGGGTGAGTGGGTGGGGGCGTGGTCGGTGGGGAGCGGCCACCGGGTGGGGGATGACCAGTTCGGCGTTCTCGCTCTCGCCGGAGTACTCGGCGAGTACACCACTCGCCGAGTTTTGGTCGTGTGTTCACCTACCCGTTCCCGACGGCTCGTCTGTGCTGCCTACGGTTCTGCGAATCCGACCTACCCGGGAGCCAATCGTGAGTCTCAAACCGCTCGCCCTGTTCGTCAACCACGACGGCCAATCGTCCCGATCCGCCACCACCTGCACCTACAAGTGCGGTAACGCCTGCTTCCACGAGGTTCCCAACGCCTCGGCGGGCGAGTACTTCGGTGACATCGTCGCCCGGCTCAACCGGCGCGGCCTGCTCAAGGGCGGTGCGGCGGCGGTCCTCGCGGTCGGCGCGGCGAGCGCGCTGGCAGCCTGCGGCGACGACACCACCGATGGCACCGACGCGTCGCCGTCCGGTTCGCCCGGCACCGGCACCGGGTTCACCCCGGTCGCGCCGAACACCGAGGACGCCGTTGTCGTGCCGGAGGGCTACGAGCAGGGCGTGATCATCCGCTGGGGTGACCCGGTCATCGAGGGCGCGCCGCAGTTCGACTTCGAGGCCCAGACCGCGGCCGCCGCGGCCCAGCAGTTCGGATACAACTGCGACTTCGCCGGCCTGCTGCCGATCGAGGGCTCGCCCGACAAATTCCTGCTCGTCGTGAGCCACGAGTACAGCACCGAGCCGATGATGTTCCGTGGCTACAACGCCGACGCGCCGACCCGTGAGCAGTTCGACATCGCCCTGGCCTCGCACGGCCTCAGCGTGGTCGAGGTGCACGGCGAGTCCGGCACCGGCAAGCTCACCCCGGCCTTCGGCAAGTACAACCGCCGCATCACCGCCACCACCGAGTTCGAGGTGCGCGGTCCGGCCGCGGGCAGCGACCTGCTCAAGACCAAGGCCGACCCCACCGGCACCAAGGTCCTCGGCACGCTGAACAACTGTTCCGGCGGCGTGACGCCGTGGGGCACCGTGCTCTCCGGCGAGGAGAACTTCAACCAGTACTTCGGCAACGCCGAAACCGTCACCGACGCCGATGCCGCGAAGAAACTGAAGCGCTACGGCATCAAGGGCGCGGCGTCCGACCGCAAGTGGGAGACCTTCGACCCGCGCTTCGACCTCGCGCAGGAACCCAACGAGGTCAACCGCTTCGGCTACGTGGTCGAGGTCAACCCGTGGGACGCGTCGTCGGCGCCGGTCAAGCACACCGCGCTCGGCCGCTTCAAGCACGAGGCCGCGACCATCCACGTGGCCGGTGACGGGAGCGTGATCGCCTACTCCGGTGACGACGAGCGCTTCGACTACATGTACAAGTTCGTCTCCGCCAAGAAGGTGCAGTCGGGCACCGGCGCGTCCGCCATGCGCCACAACATGACCATTCTCGACGAGGGCACCCTCTACGTCGCCAAGCTCACCGGTGACCACGCCGACGAGATCGACGGGTCAGGCAAGGTCCCCGCAGGCGGTTTCACCGGTAAGGGCCAGTGGATTCCGCTGCTGGAGACCGGTGCCGACGGCAAGGGTAAGTCGCTGGTCGACGGTATGTCGGCCGAGGACGTCGCGGTCTTCACCCGTCTCGCGGGCGACAAGGTCGGCGCCACCAAGATGGACCGCCCCGAGGACTTCGAGGCCAACCCGAAGTCGGGCAAGGTCTACGTGGCGCTCACCAACAACTCCAACCGCGCCAAGGACGACAACCCTGGCGTCGACGAGGCCAACCCGCGCAAGCTGAACAAGAACGGCCAGGTCCTCGAGATCGACGACGACCACACCGGCACCGAGTTCACGTGGTCGCTGCTGCTGGTGTGTGGTGACCCGGCCGCCGCCGACACCTACTTCAGCGGTTTCGACAAGTCGAAGGTCAGCCCGATCTCCTGCCCGGACAACCTGGCCTTCGACCCGTACGGCAACCTGTGGATCTCCACCGACGGCAATGCGCTGAAGTCCAACGACGGCCTGTTCTCGGTGGTGCTCGACGGCGACAACCGCGGTGAGACCAAGCAGTTCCTCACTGTCCCCAAGGGCGGGGAGACCTGCGGCCCGATCATCACCGAGCAGCGCGTGCTCGTCTGCGTGCAGCACCCGGGCGAGGCCGACGACGCCACGCCCGAGAACGCGAGCTCGCACTGGCCCGACGGCGGCACGGCCCAGCCGCGTCCCTCGGTGGCGGTCGTGTGGAAGAAGGAAAGCGGCCGCATCGGCATGTGATCCCCGCTGACGGAACCGGTGCTCGACTTGGCGAGTACCGGTTCCGTCGTGTCGGGGCAGGTCCGGTGGACGTCCCGGCGATGGTTGACATCGACCACGGTGACGACCATGCGTTTGTCATCGATTCGGTAGATCACCCGGTAGGTGCCGCGACGTGCGGAGAACCGCCTGCGCGAGCTCGTCTGTGGTGAAGGCTTCTCCTCTGGCGAGTTCGGCGTCGGAGGCGATCAAACGGCCGACTGTCTCCGGATCCGACAGGATCGCGATCGTCTCCTCCATGGATTCGAGATCGTCGACCGCCACCAGCACGGCTGCGGGCTCGCCGTGCACGGTGATCGTTACTCGCTCATGCGTGCTTCGCACGCGGGTGACCAGCTCGGAGTGGGTCGCCTTCACTTCCGCCGATTTCATAGTCATAAGTATGACCAAATTGGCGCGGCGCAAGATGTGCCGCGTACGACTGAGGCGGTGTCGGCTCAGCCGAGCCAGTCGAGGACCGAGGCGGCGGTCCAGGACTGCTGCATGCTGCCCAACGGCGCGCCGGTGAACGGTTCGTAGTATTCGGCGAAGCTGCCGTCGGCGGCCTGGCGGAGGCCCTCGGTGCGCAGCATGTTGGCGCGTTCGGCCCAGCCGCGGCGGGCGAAGGCCCAGGAGAACAGCCAGCTCATCACCGGCCAGACCGGGCCGCGCCAGTACTCGCGGGGGCGGAAATCCTTGGCCACCGGTGAGGTCGACGGCGGCAGGGCGTAGCGCAGGTCCGGGTGGCCGCAGAAGCGCGGGCCTTCGAAGGTGTTGAGCAGGGCGCGTTCGGCCTGGCGCGACAGGCCGCCGGACAGCAGCGGCGCGAACATGGCCAGTGTCTCGGTGCTGATCCAGCGTTGCAGCCGCACGTCGAAATCTCGGGCGGCACCGGTGCGTTCGTCGGTGGTGGCGACAACCCCGGCGCGGAAGCGGTCGGCCCAGCCGAGCAGTTCGCGCACATCAGCGTGCGGCTGCTTGTACTCCTCGCCGATATCGGCGAGGACCTCGCAGGCGAGCGCGAAGATCGCCGAGACGAACACGTCCTCCACCGCGAAGCTCATCACCGAGGTGAGCTGGAAGTCGTCATAGGACGCGCGTCGCATCTGCTCGACCAGCCACAGGTAGCGGTCGTACTCGCGATCACTCGGCCGCTGGGTGGGGTCGGAGATGACCGCGGTGTCGGCGCGCCGGTAGGGCGGCAGGTCGGCGCCCGGCACCACATTGGCGTAGGCGCGATCCCAGCGCGGCGAGTTGTCCATGCCGGATTCCCAGCCGTGATAGAGCGTGACCCGCCCGGCCTCCTTGGGGTCGCGGGCGTGCGCGAGCCAGCGGTGCCAGCGCACCAGGTCGGGCCAGCGGCGATTCAGGAACTCCTCGGCGACGGCCCTGGTCGAGCGGCCGTGCCTGCGGGAGTGGTCGAGGATGCGCTGCACGGCGATGGCGTGCACCGGCGGCTGGGTGATGCCGGAGGTGTCGGGCCCGTCGGGGGCGTTGGCCGCCAGCCTGCGGCACTCCCAGCGGGCCGGTCCCGGGAAGTATCCGTCGACGCCGTTGGCGAACACGATGTGCGGGATCATCCCGTTCTTCCACTGCGCCGACAGCAGCGTGTCGAGTTCGACTACCGCGCGCTCCACGCTCAACGGGGCGAGCCCGACCGCGACGAACGCCGCGTCCCAGCTCCACATGTGGGGGTAGAGGCGGGGCGCGGCGCTGGTCATCGTGCCCAGGTCGTTGCCGCGCAGCAGGTAGGCGGCGCGGGCCGCGAGCTGCGTTGGGGTGAACCCGGGGTCGGTCATCTGTCTATTCTGCGGCTGCCCCGGCCCGACGGCATCTCGGCACGGCTACGACTATCAGTACCCGCCTTGACGCACGTCGTTCTGCGCGGCGCTACCGACCGAGTTCAACATGGTGGTGATGGCAAGGCCGACCACCAGGTTGAGCGATGCGGTGGCGATCTTGGCGTCGAGGTCGGCGATGAGTGTGAACGGCAGGATCACCGCGACGGCAGTGCACAGCAGGCAGATCCAGGTGAAGAAGGTCATCGGGCTCGGCATGGCAAGCAGCAGCACCATCAGCAGCGCCGTCGCCAGCAGGGCGGCGCCTGCGGCGGCCACCGCGTAGGACGTTGTCGACACCGAGCCGTAGGCGCCCGCACCTTCCGGGGCCAGGATCGCGATGCCGAGTACGCCGCGGATCAGCATGATCGCCACCACCACGAGCAGGGCCGCGACGACCGCGGTGCCGACACCGCCCGCCCACAACTTGCCCACATTGATCTTGGGCTGCGGTGGCTGTCCCTGGTTCGGTGGATACTGCGGGTTCGCTGGATCGTAGTTGTACCGGGGATCGGTCATTCCTCGACGGTACAAGCGAGGGCCGCTGATCTGCGTGGAAATGGGCGCGGTGTCGGAACCGGTCCGGCCATGCGCCGGATTTGCCGGAATTAGGGGCGGGTTTGTCGCGGGGCGGGGGCGCGCCTCGTCGCTTCGGCAGCCCACTGCGGCCACGCGTGCAGGTCGACCAGTGTCTGCCGTTAGCGTGGGCGCATGACGGTGACCAGTCCTCCCAACCCGACCGCCTTGATCACCGGTGCCAGCCGCGGACTCGGCGCGGCGATCGCCCGCGAGCTCGCGCCGACCCACCACCTGCTGCTCGGCGCGCGCTCCGCCGACGCGCTCGCTCCGATCCTGGCCGAACTGCCCGCCGCGACCGGGTGGCCCGTCGCGCTCACCGACTACCCGGCCGTCGCCGCCGCGGCGCAGTCGATCGAGCGGCTCGATGTCCTGGTCCACAACGCCGGGGTGGCCGATCTCGGCACGGTCGCCGGGTCCTCGGTGGACCAGTGGCGAACCACCATCGAGGTCAACCTGATCGCCGTTGCCGAGCTGACCAGAATCCTGCTGCCAGCCTTGCGTGCCGCGAACGGCCATGTGGTGCTGATCAATTCGGGTGCCGGGCTGCGCGCCAACGCGGGCTGGAGCTCGTACGCGGCGAGCAAGTTCGGCTTGCGCGCCCTCGCCGACGCGCTGCGCCTCGAAGAACCGACCCTGCGGGTCACCTCGATCTTCCCCGGCCGCATCGACACCGACATGCAGCGCGAGATCGTCGCGGGGGAGGGGCGCGAATACCGGCCCGAGGAGTTCCTCACCGCGGAAACCGTGGCCGGGGCCGTGCGCGCCGCCGTCGACACGCCGCGAGACGGCCATCCGACCGAGATCATCCTGCGCCCGCGCTGAGAACGCCGTCGCTGGTGGATGCGTGCGCCGGTCGCGAACGCTGGTGAACCGGGCGGTGAGGCGCTTGAACCGGCTCCGGACGCCACCGCATGGCGTCCGCCGGCGTCGTGGCGGGTTCGGTAGCCTCGCTTTCCGGGCGGGCGCGCCGTGAGGTTCGCCCGCTGCCCGCCGATGCGGCTGCCCCCGCGGGTGGTGGGTGTGGTCCCGCTGTTCTGATCCGCGCTCCGGTCGCTAGGCCGGGCGAGTGTTCGAGGAGGGTACGCCGGTGGATCGACGTCGCATGCTCGCGCTGCTGACCGCGGGTGCCGCGGTCGCGCTGACCGGCTGCGCGACCGCGGGCGGAGAGACCGTCGAGGCGGGCTCGGGCGGCGAGCTGCCCGCGCCACCGCAGCCTCCGGCTCCGCCCCGTCCGCTGCTCCCGCCACCACCGGGCGGGCCGAAGTCGACCATCCCGGCCGCGACCATCACCGAGCTCCCCGGCCCCGGAACGAGCATGGCCCTGACCGTCGACGACGGCGCCAGCCCCGAGGTTGTCGGCGCCTACGTGCGGTGGGCGAAGGACACCGGCGCCCGCTTCACCTTCTTCGTCACCGGGTACTACGAGTCGTGGACGATCCATCGCGACGCGCTGCGCCCACTGGTCGACGCGGGCCAGATCCAGCTGGGCAACCACACCTGGGATCACCCGGCGCTCACCGGGCTAGCCGCGAGTGGCATCGCCGACCAGCTCGGCCGCACGAAAGCCTTCCTGCGCAACACATTCGGCGTCGACGGCACCCCCTTCTACCGCCCACCCTTCGGCTACCACAATGCCGCCGTCGATCGCGTCGCCGCCGACCTCGGCTACACCGTCCCTACGATGTGGGACGGCTCGCTCTCGGACTCCGGCCTGATCACCGAGGAATACCTGATCGAGTGCGCGCGAAGGTATTTCGCCGCCCAGAAGATCATCATCGGCCACGCCAACTTCCCGCCGGTCACCCACTGCTACGGACAGCTCGTCGACATCATCCGGGAACGCAATTTGGCCCTGGTCACCTTGAACGACGTGGTGCGGGTCGGTTGATAAGGCGGCGGGCGGCCTTGCGCGCCTGATCACTCTCGCCAGTGGAGCAGGCGGTAGACGTTCAGGTCGTAGCCCCAGCCGAAGGCCTTCGGGGTGAAGACGCGCGGATCGTCGGGGTTCCAGTAGCGGGCCTTCAGCCTGGCGACTGTCGGTCGGCGCCAGTCGTAGGGCATGCCCGCGAAGGTGCCCTGGGGGGCGGGAACCCGTTCGTCGTCGGTGTCGGTCATCGCTGCTTCTCCTTCGGCGAACGGGTGGCCTGCGCTCAGGGGACGATATTCACCATCTTGCCCGGAACGACGATCACCTTGCGCGGAGCCGCGCCGTCGAGCAGGGCGAGCACCTTCTCGTCGGCCAGCGCGGCGGCCTCGATCGCGGCCGGGTCGGCGTCGGCGGGCACCTGGATGCGGCTGCGGACCTTGCCTTTCACCTGGATCGGGTACTCCACCGAATCCGCGACGAGCAGGGCCGGGTCGGCGATCGGGAAGGGGCCGTGCGCCAGCGCCGTGGTGTGGCCGAGCCGCTCCCACAGTTCCTCGGCGATATGTGGGGCCAGCGGCGCCAGCATGAGTACCAGCGGTTCCACGGCGGCGCGGGGCGCGCCGTCGGGGTAGTTCTTGGTGAGGTGGTTGGTCAGCTCGATCAGCTTGGCGCCCGCGGTGTTGTCGCGCAGCGCGGCCAGATCCTCGTCGACGCCTGCGATGGTGCGATGCACCAGGCGCAGCGTCTCGTCCGACGGTGCCGCGTCGGTGGCCTTCACCGCACCGGTCTCCTCGTCGATCGCCAGGCGCCACACCCGCTGCAGGAAGCGGTGCGCGCCGACGACGTCCTTGGTCGCCCACGGGCGCGAGGTATCGAGCGGACCCATCGACATCTCGTAGAAGCGGAAGGTGTCGGCGCCGTACAGATCGCAGATCTCGTCGGGTGAGATGGCGTTCTTCAGCGACTTGCCGATCTTGCCGTACTCCTGGGCGACCTCGATCTCCACGCCGTCGGGCCCGGTCCAGAAGAACTTCGCGTCGCGCTCGACCACCTCGGCGGCGGGCACATACGTGCCACGGGCGTCGGTGTAGGCGTAGCCCTGCACGTAGCCCTGGTTGAACAGCCGCCGGTAGGGCTCGCTGCCGGACACGTCACCCAGGTCGAACAGGACCTTCTGCCAGAACCGCGCGTACAGCAGGTGCAGCACCGCGTGCTCGACACCGCCGACGTACAGGTCGACACCGCCGGGATCGTTCGCGCCGTGCTCGGCCGTGCGCGGGCCCAGCCAGTACTTCTCGTTCTCGGCGGCGCAGAACGTCTCGGTGTTGGTCGGGTCGGCGTAGCGCAGCTGATACCAGGAGCTGCCTGCCCAGTTGGGCATGACATTGGTGTCGCGGCGGTACTTCTTCGGCCCGTCGCCCAGGTCGAGTTCCACGTGCACCCAGTCGGTGGCCTTGGCCAGCGGCGGGGACGGCTCGGAGTTCGCGTCGTCGGGATCGAAGGTGACCGGCGCGAAGTCTTCCATCTCCGGAAGTTCCACCGGCAGCATGGATTCCGGCAGCGCGTGCGCCACACCCTGCTCGTCGTAGACGATCGGGAACGGCTCGCCCCAGTAGCGCTGGCGCGCGAACAGCCAGTCGCGCAGCTTGTACTGGACCTTGCCGGTGCCGTGGCCGTCGGCCTCCAGCCTGCCGATCATCACGGCCTTGGCCTCGTCGACGGGCAGGCCGTTCAGGTAGTCGGAGTTCACCAGTTCGCCGTCGCCGGTATGGGCGCCGGTGGTGACGTCGCCGCCGGAGATCACCTCGACGATCGGCAGGTTCAGTGCGGTGGCGAAGTCCCAGTCGCGGCCGTCGTGGCCGGGCACCGCCATGATCGCGCCGGTGCCATAACCGCTGAGCACGTAGTCGGCGATGAAGATCGGCACCTGCTTGCCGTTGGCCGGGTTGGTGGCGTAGGAGCCGAGGAAGACGCCGGTCTTCTCCTTGTTCTCCTGCCGCTCCAGATCCGACTTGGCCGCGATCGACTTGCGGTAGGCCGCGACGGCTTCAGCCGGAGTCGCGGCGCCGCCGTTGGTCCAGCCCTGGTCGGTGCCGTCGGGCCAGGCGGACGCGGTCAGCTTGTCGACCAGCTCGTGCTCGGGGGCCAGCACCACATAGGTGGCGCCGAACAGCGTGTCGGGCCGGGTGGTGAACACCTCGAGCATCTCGCCATCGGCGGCGAACCGGACTTGCGCCCCGCGCGAGCGGCCGATCCAGTTGCGCTGCATGGACTTCACATTGTCCGGCCAGTCCAGCTCGTCCAGGTCGTCGACCAACCGGTCGGCGTAGGCGGTGATCCGCATCATCCACTGCCACATGCGCTTACGGAACACCGGGAAGTTCCCGCGCTCGCTGCGCCCGTCGGCGGTCACCTCTTCGTTGGACAGCACCGTGCCGAGTCCGGGGCACCAGTTCACGATCGAATCCGACTGGTACACCAGGCGATACGAGTCGATCAGCGCGCCGCGCTCGGCCGCGCTCATGCTGTTCCAGTCGCCGTCGGGCACCGGGCGCGCACCGGTGGCGAACTGCTCCGCCAGCTCAGCGATCGGGCGGGCCTTCCCGGCCTCCTGGTCGTACCAGGCGTTGTAGATGCGCAGGAAGATCCACTGGGTCCAGCGGTAGTACTCGGGGTCGGTGGTGGCGAACGACCGCCGCGGGTCGTGGCCGAGGCCGAGCCGGTCCAGCTGCCGCTGCATGGTGGCGATATTGGATTCGGTGGTCACCCGCGGGTGCGCGCCGGTCTGCACCGCGTACTGCTCGGCGGGCAGGCCGAAGGCGTCGTAGCCGAGCGCGTGCAGCACGTTGCGTCCGCGCATGCGGTGGTAGCGGCCGAAGACGTCGGTGGCGATGTAGCCGAGCGGATGGCCGACGTGCAGACCCGCGCCGGAGGGGAACGGGAACATGTCCTGGATGAACAGCTTGTCGGCGGGGGTGTCCCCGGCGAGCGGGCCGACCGGGTTGGGCGCGTTGAAGGTGCCGCGCGCGCGCCAGTTCTGCTGCCAGCGTCGCTCGATCCGCCCAGCCAGCTCGGCGTTGTACCGGTGCTGAGGTACGTCACTCTCGGTGGTACGAGTGTCCTGCACGGTCCTGCCTTCTTGTCGCCGATCCCCGGTAAACATCGTCTAACAGGGTAGAACGTCGGTGCCAGCCGATTTCTGACGGGCCGTGCCCTGCGATGCCGCCGTTGTGCGAGCGGTCACCTTCGCGGGGAGCGCGCGGTTGGGCCACCGCCCCGGTGCGCTAGCCTGCAGGAATGGTCGTCGTCGCTCCTCTGCTGTTCGCGCTGGCCGCGGTCGCCATCGTGACCGGCGTGCTCGGCTTGCTCGGCAAACTGCCCCGCAATCGCTTCCTCGGTGTCACCACCGAGGCCGCCATGCACAGCGACGACAACTTCCGTATCGCCAACCGCATCGCCGCGCCCACCTCGGTCGGCGCCGGCGCGCTGCTGTTCGCCGGTGGTCTGGTCGGCTTGATGGCCGGTGGTCTCGCGGGCTTCGGTGTCGCCCTCGTCGCCGCGGTGATCGCGATCTTCACCCTCGGTGCCGGTGCGAATGCCGCGGCGCGTGCCGTCGAGCCGCTGCTGCCGCCCGCCCCGGTCGGTGGCTGCGGTTCCTCCTGCGGCGGCTGCTCGCTGCGCGACACCTGCGCTCCGGCCAACTGACGCGACAGCGCACACCGATACCGAACGGTCATCTCGTGTTGGTGGCATGACCACGCGCTGAGCGGGTACAACGGAAGCAGAACCTGATTGGGGGAGCTTCGTGGGGTATTTCGGTTCGGCGGCTCTGGTCGCGCTCGCGGGAATCGTGGCTGCCGATTTCTGGCTGATTCCCGGGCTGGTGTTGATCGTTGTCGCGCTCGTGCTGGTAGTGGCCGGGATCGTCCGGCTCAGGTCCGAGAGCGACCCCCGCAAGCTCGGGCGCGGGAAGTGGGCCTCCGGTGGTGCGGCCGCGGGCGGGTACACCTATTTCGACAACGGTGGCGGCGGTGGGCACTCGCACAGTGACGGCGGCGGCAGTGGCTGCGGTGGCGGTGGCGGTGGCTGCGGTGGGGGAAGCTGACAGGCATGAGGTAGCACCCGGACAGGGGTCGACATGAATTGGTTCATGAGATCTGGAGACCTGGTCATGGCGTTCGCCGCGGCCGTACTCCTCGCCGTGATCGGCGCGAGCGTCATCAATAGATCGGTCATGGCGGCAGCACCCTTGCTGACCATCGCCGCCCTGGTCACCGCTGACGCCTTCCGGGACCTCGCCCGCGAAAACCGGCTGCCCTGGCGGTGACCGACCGCTCCCGGCGGGTGACAAGCGGTTCGTAAGCGGCGGCTTCTACCGTCACCGACGAAAGCCGGTTCAGCCGAGGAGGATCCATGGCGTTCACCGAATTCGTCGGCCTCGTCCTTGCCGTTGTCGTCACGATCGTCGGGGTGGTGCTGCTGGTGGCGGTGCCGACCGTGATCATCGCCGCGATCGCCAAGGCCATCGACTCATCACCCGCCCCGGTGCGGCCACGACCGGCCGCGCGTCGGCGCCCGCCCGGCGGATCCGGCTCGGGCTGGTCGACGTCCGGCGACAACGGCTGGAGTGCGGGATCGGGTAGCTGGTCCAGCGGGGGCGACGGCGGCGGTTCGACCAGCTGTGACACCGGTTGGACGAGCAGCTGCGGTGGGGGAAGTTCCAGCAGCTGCGGTGGCGGCGGCAGCAGCTGCTGAACTTCCCACGTCTGCGCCCCGGCCGGCGCGATGATCAGCGGCGCCGCACCGGCCGGATATCGCGGCGCAGGCCTGCGAGGGCGGTGCGGACGGCGTGGCCTGCGGCGGGGTCGCCGACGGTGATGCGGGCGCTGCCGTCGGGGTAGGGCTTCGCCTTGATGCCGGCCCGGCGCAGGGCGGTCGCCACCCCGGGGCCGGGTAGGTAGAGGAAGTTGGCACGGCTTCGTGGCGCGTTGATTCCCATGGCGCGCAACGACAGTCGCAGTTCCTCCCGTTCGCGGCCGATGCCTGCGACGCGCGCGTCGAGTTCGGCGCGCGCGGCGTAGCTGGCCCGGACGGCGGCGACCGCGGCGGCCGGAACCGCGAACGGCACCTGCTGAGCGCGGACGCGCGCGATCAGCTCGCCCCGGCCGATGCAGTAGCCGATCCGTAGCCCGGCCAGCCCGTACGCCTTCGAGAACGTCCGCAGGATCAGCAGATTCGGATGCCGGTGCAGCAGCGCGCAGGGGTCGAGGCGGTCGATGGGGTCGAGGAATTCGGCGTATGCCTCGTCGAGCAGGACCACGACCCGGCGCGGGATCGCGGTGAGGAACGAGCGCACGGCCGCGCCGTCGACGGCGGTGCCGGTCGGATTGTGCGGTCTGCACAGCACGACCAGCGCGGTGCGCCGGGTCATCGCGCGCCGGAGGGCGGTGAGGTCCTGGTGGCCTTCGCTATCGAGCGGGACCGGAACCAGCGGCATTCCCACCATCTCCGCCAGGATCGGATACCCATCGAAAGTAGGTGTCGCGCTGACGATTTCACCGGAGCCGAGGGCGCGGAGGATCTGCATGGCGACACCGGTGGCGCCGGCTCCGGCCACCACGTTCTCGGCCGGAACGCCGCAGTGCGTGCCGATGATGCGGGGCAGCAGTTCCGGCACGAACTCTGGATAGCGGTGTGCCGACGCGAGCGTGTCGGACACGGCCGCCAGTACCGAGGGCAGTGGCGGGAACGGATTCTCGCTGAGCGACAAATCGAACCGCGAATCTCGTGCCCGCACCAGCCGCGCGGGCAGCGACGGTTCGGCCAGCCCCACGCTCATCGCGCCGCGCCCCAGCGCACCGCCGCCGCGCCGGCGAAATCACCCGCGTGCGCGAAGGCCGACATGAGCACCACCGACCCGTTGCGCAACCGTCCGGCCCGGTTCTCCGCATCCAGGGTCACCGGAATGCCCGCCGCGAACAGGTTGCCGCACCGATCGAAAGTATCGGGATGACGTTCGGCGGGCAGTTCCAGCGCGTCGTGCCAGTTGCGCAGGAAAAGCCGATTCGGCTGATTGGTGACGAAGGTGTCGATATCGCGGCCCTTCACCCCGATGTGATCGCACACCGTCAGCGCCACCTCGGGCACGAGCCGATTACCGCGCGCGAACACCTTGGTGATCTTCGATTCGGTGAAACTCACACACCCCTGTCCCTCGCCGGGTTCCCAGTACTTGCGCTGGCCGTTGGTGGAGAACTCCATATCACCGGCGAATTCGGGGTACGTGCGGCATACGATGTCGAGGATCGGGGCCGAATCGTCCTTGCGCAACAGACCGACACCGCAGCCGTCGCCAGGGACCGGCGCCTGGGCCAGTTTGCGGATATCGGGCTGGGTGAACACCGGGCCCGCGCAATTCTGGGTGGCCACGATCAGGGCGGTGCGCGCGTCGCTGGTTGCCATCAGCATCCGGGCCAGCGACATCATGTGCACGAAGGCCGCGCAGCCGCCGTTGTGCACGTCGAGCACATGCGCCGGTTTCGCCCCGAGCCGCCGCGCCAGTTCCGGGCCGGCGCCCATGACCGGATTGTCGGGTAGCTGGGTGTGGGTGATGATGATGTCGATTTCCGCCGCGAGATTCTCGCCGTGGCGTTCCCGCAGCGGCGCGAAGGCACGTTCGGCCATGTCGACGGCCGTCTCGTCGCGGTCGATGTGATGCCGCCCCGAAGGCGAACGGAACATCACGTTCTTCGCCATCCGGTCGGACCGGGAGAACTGGGTGAAGTATTCGGTCGGGACCGGGTCGCCGGGCAGGTAGCTCGCGACGTCGATCAGACTCACTGTCGGCATGTTCACTGCATCCACTCCGGCTTGATCGGCAGCCCGTTGGCGGCACGGTACTCACAAATGGCTTTGAGGTTGTCCAGCTCGAGCTGGTGTCCGGCGGAGAACATCTCCCAGAAATCACCGACCCACACCGGGCGCTTGGGCGGCGCGGTCTCGGGGTAGCCGTTCTCGTCGTAGAACGGGTGCTTGCAGTTGACCCACAGCACCACCGATCCCGGCTTGTCGAACACCACCTGCGCGTCCACCACCCGCATCAGATAGATCATCCACAGGTGGGCGGATTGGTCCCAGGCGCAGTGATAGTCCACCGTCATCGCGTCGGGATGGGCGATGGTCCTGGTAAAACATTTGGTGGTGTCGCCGAGGCGGTCGTACGACAGCCACAGTCCCGGTTCGTCGGTCTCGGTGAAGCCGCGCAGGCTGTAGGTCCACTCCTCCAGCGAACGGGTGTCGGCCAGATACTCGAAGACCTCGCGCGGTGGGGCCGCGATATAGGTTTGCACGGGGCAGTATTCGCCGTAGATCTGGTCGTGCGGATACACCGAACGCAGCATGTCCATGATGATCGGTGTGGTGGCCTCCTTGTCGGAGTTCTCGATCCGCAGGACGCCGGGGATCACCTCGTCGGGAATGTCGCTGAGTGCGGGGAGGCTGGTGGTCACGGAGTACTCCTCGAAGCGTCGATGGTCGACAGGAAGGGCTGGAAGGGCGGTATTTCGTCGGGGTCGCAGAGGATTTCGACCAGTGCGGGTCCGGTGGCCGCGAAGGCGGCATCCAGAGCGCCGGTCAGTTCGCCGGGCTCGGTGACGGTGCGCACCGGCAGACCGGGGAACATGGCCGCGACGCCCGCGCCGAGTTCGGTGGGTCGGAAACGGTTGAAGCTGTAGCGGTCTCGGTAGTAGAGCTGTTCTCGGGTGACGCACATGGCGTGTGCGTTGTTGTTCAGGACGATGAAGGTCATCGGCAGGTGGTATTCGACGGCTGTGTGCAACTCCATGCCGTGCATGAAGAACGAACCGTCGCCGGCGATCACGATCGTGCGATGCGGACCGTCGGCGGCGTCGTGCCGGGCGAAGGCGGAGCCGATGCCGGCCCCGAAGGCATAGCCCATGCCACCCATCCCGAGGGCGACCACGAAACGTCCGCCCGCGGGCACCCGTAGGTAATGCACCACGGAGGCGCCGGTGTTACCGGCATCGGCGAAAATGTCCGCACCGGCGGGGAGCCGGCGTTCGATCGATTCGACGATGGTGCGGTAGCGCAGGCCCGGCCCGTCGGCCGCGGGCACCGTCATCGGGGTGAGGTGGGTCTGTTCCTGCGCGGGCCGGCTCGGGGCGGTGCCGATCCGGGACAGCAGCTCGGCGATGGCCGCGGCCAGATCGGTCGCGGTGACGTGGCGCGCGGCTGGAAAGGGCGGCAGCGCACCGATACTGAGCACCGGGACGGCGGCGAGCGCGGTGTCGAGGCCTGCCAGTGCGGTCACCGGCATCCTGGTGCCGACCAGCAGGCAGGCGCTCGCCGCGGTGAGCGCCTCGGCCAGTTCGGGATGGCCCATGCTGCCCGCCACTCCGCAGTAGCCGGGGCCGGAATTACGGTAGACGTCCTTGGCGTCGGGGGCGAGGCCGATGGCGGCATCGAGCGCGTCGACCAGGTCGGCGAGTTCGGTACGGGCATCGTTCCTGGCGACCTGATCACCGGCGATGATCACGACCTTGCCGGTGCCGCGGGCGGTCGTCAGCGTGTCGGCGAGTTCGGCGTATGCCTGCGCGTCGACGATGCTGCCGTCACCGTAGGTAGCCGTCGGTTCGACGGCGAACGGTGCGATATCTCGGCGCGGCGGGCTGCCGGAGATCCTGTCGCCCAGACCGGGCGGCGCGATGGCATCGGCGGGGGACAAGTCCTCGACCGGCATCACCTGCTGCTGAACGTCTTTGGGCAACAGTAGTACCGCGGGGCCACCCGCCCGCGCCGCCGCGACCGCTGCCGCGAACTGCCCTGGCAACTCCGCCGGATCCTCGACCCGCGCGCAATACCGGCTGATGGTCGTGAACAACGCCACCGCGTCGATCGACTCGGCCCGCCCGCTCGAATCCTGAAATGCCCCATGGCCTTCCAGTGCCGTCGGGGGCTGGCCGATCAGCGCGAGCACCGGCACCCGTGAGGCGTAGGACTCGGCGAGCCCGGCCACGAGGTTCATCGCGCCGCCGCCGGAGGTGGCGGCGACGACGCCGAGCCCGCCGGTGCTGCGCGCGTACCCGTCGGCCATGGTGGCCGCGGAGAACTCGTGCTTGGCGATCACGCCGACCGGGTGCCCGTCCGCCTCGAAGATCGCGTCGTAGACGTCCTCGATATTGGCGCCGTCGACGCCGAATAGATGAGTGACCCCCAGTGCGGAGATCTCGTTCAGTAGATAGTCGACCACTCGGCCCGGCATCGGCCCTCCTCTTGCGCACCCGCGTTGACCAGCGGGCATCGACGGACGGATCGTCGCGTACATGAGTGATACGGCGGCGCGGCCCGGCCGGTTCACCGAGTGAGCGGATTCCCTCTTGTGTGTACGTATACTTCTACATATAGTTGGTTCATGCCCAACAAGACGATCTACGTTGCCGATGACGATCTGCCCCTGTTCCAGCGGGCGCAGGAGATCGTCGGCGGCAATCTGTCCGGCGCGGTCGTCGCCGCGTTGCGCCGCTTCATCGACCTGGAGGAAGGGCGCCAGGCCGGGTTCGACGAGATCGTCCTGCAGGTCGGTCGCGACGGCGTGCGGCAGGTGCGCTTCCAGGGATCGCTACTCGGCGACTGGCGCGACATCGGCGACGATCGGGTCTTGCATCAGCAGGTGTACCGCAGTCGCAAGGGCAAGCTCGTGCTGCACACGCACACGGCGCTGTGGCAGGACTACCCGACCGGCGACGCCGCAGGCGATATGAAGGACTGGAAGTACTGGCGCCGGATGTTCGGCATCGGTGACCGGCCCTGGGATTGGGGCGACTACGAATACGAGATCTTCGACGACGTCGCCGCGCTGAAGGGCCGGATCCCGGACAAGCTCTACCGCAAGGTCTCCGACGTCTACTCGCATCCGCGAATCGAGGAGCTCGACATCTAGCTCCACGCACACCACAACCACATACCCACACCGACAACCGCGGCCCCTGGGGGCCGTGTCGATCACTCATGCGCTTATTCGCAGCAATGAATGTAATCCACTGGAAAGGGACGACCATGGTCAACTCGGCCATCACCGCGCGCGGCCTGCGCAAGGTCTACGGCGAACACACGGTGCTCGACGGCATCGACCTCACCGTCGCGGCGGGCACGATCTTCTCCCTGCTCGGGCCGAACGGCGCGGGCAAGACCACCACCGTGCAGATCCTCACCACCCTGATCGGCGCCGACGGCGGCGAGATCACCGTCGGCGGCAACGACGTGCTCGCCGATCGGGACGCCGTGCGCGAACTGATCGGCGTCACCGGGCAGTTCGCCGCCGTCGACGAACTTCTCACCGGCCGCGAGAACCTGCACATGATGGGCGATCTGAACCACCTCTCCCGGCGCGAGACCAGCGGGCTGGCCGCCGAACTGCTGGATCGCTTCGACCTGATCGAGGCCGCCGACAAGCCGGCGAGCACCTACTCCGGCGGCATGACCCGCAGGCTCGACCTGGCGATGACGCTGGTCGGCGACCCGCGGGTGATCTTCCTCGACGAGCCGACCACCGGGCTCGACCCGCGCAGCCGTCGCGCCATCTGGGACATCATCCGCGGTCTGGTCGACGATCGCGGTGTCACCGTCTTCCTCACCACCCAATACCTCGAGGAAGCCGATCAGCTGGCCGACCGGATCGCCGTCCTCGACCACGGCCGCATCGTCGCCGAGGGCACGGCGGCGGAACTGAAGCGGCTGGTCCCCGGCGGCTACATCCGCGTCGATTTCGCCGACCAGCAGGCACTTTCGGCGGCGCAGTACGCGCTCGGACCGGCCGCCAAGGTGCTCGACGGCGGCGATGGGCTCACCCTCGCCGTGCCGAGCGACGGCGGCGTGCGTTCGGTACGCGCCGTGCTCGACCTCCTCGACGCCGAGAACGTCGAAGCGGGCGGCATCTCCGTGCACACCCCGAACCTCGACGACGTCTTCCTCACCCTTACCGGCCGGGCCACCACCGAGCAGCAGGAGCAACTGGTATGACCACCATGACCGCCACCAAGAGCCACGCGTTCGCCGACACCATGACCATGCTGCGGCGCAACATCACCCACGCCAAGCGCTATCCGAGCATGGTCTTCGGCATCCTGATCATGCCGACCGTGCTGCTGCTCGTGTTCAACTTCGTCTTCGGTGGCGCGCTGGAGAAGTCCTCCGGCGGCGAGTACATCGACTATCTCGCACCGGGCATGCTGCTGTTGCTCCCCGCGTACCTGACCGTTTCGGTGGCCGTCTCGATCGCCACCGACAAGAGCAAGGGCATCGTGAATCGCTTCCGGGTGATGGCGATCTCGCAGTCGTCGATGCTCACCGGGCATGTGCTGGGCACCCTGATCCAGGCGATCGGTGGGATGACCCTGATGGCAGGTGTCGCCCTGTTGATCGGCTTCCGGCCGAACGCGAACGTCGCCGAATGGCTGGCCGCCTTCGGGCTGCTGGTCCTGGTGACCTTCGCCTTCTCCTGGCTTGCCATCGCGCTCGGCCTGCTCTCGCCCAATCCGGAAAGCGCGAGCAACGCACCGTTTCCGATCGTGATGCTGCCGTTCCTCGGCAGCGGTCTGGTCGCCACCGACACCATGCCGGTCGGCCTGCGCCAGTTCGCCGAGTACCAGCCCTTCACCCCGATCACCGAGACGCTGCGCGGGCTGCTGATGGGCACCGAGATCGGCGCCAACGGCTGGGTCTCGCTGGCCTGGTGCGCGGTGATCGCCGGTGGCGGGTACTTGTGGTCGCGGTCGATCTTCCGCAAGCAGACCAACTGAACATCGGGTCCAGCGAACAGCCCCGGATCCCCTCCGGGGCCGTTCGGCGTCAGACCTCGGCGACCAGAACTGTCCGGCCGGATTCCATCGAGGTGATCTCGACGGCATCGATGGCCTCGGGTGGGGCATCGATCGTGCGGTCCACCGTCAGTTCGGTGCCAGGCCCGGCAGGCCACTGGTCGAGCGGAATCCGCTGGTCACCCATGGTCACCACCAACCTGTAGTTCCAGCTCGGGCCGTAACCGTTGCTCGTGCCGCCGTAACTGCACGTCATCACCAGGCGGGTGCGTTCGCCGTCGCGGACCAGCTTCACCTGGGCCGAGATCGGCGTCTGCTCCAGTGCCTGCATCTGCTGCTGCGCGACGATCTGCTCGGTCGGCGTGCCCGACCCGGCGACGCTCACCGCCACCGGAACGGCGATCACCACCGCGGCGGCGGCCGCCGAGACGGCACCACCGATACCGAACATGCGCCTGCGGGTGCGGCGTCGCTGCGCCGCCGCGGCCAGGCTCGGCAGGAGATCGGGGACCCGCGGTGGTTCCGGCTCCGGCGAGGCCACCATCGACAGCGCGGTGTCCCGATCGACGAGCCCGAGCATGCCCGGCATGCCTGCCAACTCGGCGATCGCCTCCTGACAGTGCGGGCAGTCGCGCAGATGCGCTTCGTATTCGCGACGCTCGGCGGCACCGAGCGAGCCGAGGACGTAGGCGGCGTCCCAGGTGCTGTACTCGTCGGCGAGATCGGTCATCTGTTGGTCACCCCCATCTCCTGTAAGGCCAGGCGCATCGCGCGCATTCCATAATGCAGGCGCGACTTCACGGTGCCGGGCGGGATACCGAGCTCGTCGGCGATCTGCTGCATCCCGAGTCCGCGATAGTAGGCCCGCACGATCACCTCGCGGTGATCCGGGCTCAGTTTGCTGAGCGCGTCGGCGACCAGCCAGCCGTCGAGAGCGCGGTCGGACTGGTCGGGGCTCACCTGTTCCGGCGGCACGTCGGTGCCGAATTCGCGGCGGCTGCGCGCGCTGCGGTGTTCGTCGACGGCGAGGTTACGAGCCACGGTGAACAACCACGCGCGCGGTGAGGTGTCGGTCTGTTCCAGCACCGCGGGGCGCTGCCAGGCGCGCAGCAGCGTTTCCTGCACGATGTCCTCGGCCCGGCCCGCGTCGCGGACCAAGCCGAGGGTGTAACGCCAGAGCGCTGGTGCGTGCTCGGCGTACAGCGCGCGCATCAGTTCGTCGCGACTTCCGTCCATCGGCGGCCCTGATCACTGTTCGTCGGATTGCATGAGTTACTCCCTCGTCGAAGGAGTAACGGGGTCAGTTGCGTTCGAGTTCAATCGGATGGGTGGCGAGCAGGGCGAGTGGCAGCGGCTGGCGGCGCAGCACGGCCGCCCACAGGTCGTGCTGATCGGTGGCGAGTGGGTCCGACGGCAGCGCCGAGACCACGATCCAGTCGTCGTTGTCGAGCTCACCGTCGAGCTGTCCCATCGACCAGCCCGCGTAGCCCGCGAAGACCCGGATGCCCTCGATGAGCGGGCCGATCTCGGCCGGATCGGCGTCCAGGTCGACCAGCACCACCCGGCCGTCCACCCGGCGCAACCCACGCACCCCGGTGATATCCGCGCCGGCCCGCAGCATGCCGAGACACAGCGCCGCGTCGCGTTTGACCGGGCCACCGATGTACAGATCGCCCGGCGCGGCGGCCAGCGCGCTCCACGCGGGGAGCACCTCACCCACCGGCGTCTCGCTCGGCCGGTTCAGCACCACACCGAGACTGCCCGCGTCGTTGTGCTCGATGACGTACACCACTGTCCGCCGGAATGTCGGCTCGACCAGGTCGATCGCCGACACCAGCAGGTTGCCCGCGCGCACGCCCGCGAGAGGATGCCCGCGCCGCCGGTCATCACCGTGCTCGTCGCGAGTCCGGCGCTCGTCCGGGTCGTCTCCGCGTGCCACCCGGCCATCATCGCACTGGTACGGCGTCGCGCGCTCCCCGGCGACGATCCGCACCGGAAATTTTCTCGTCCGTCGGGCCGCCGACGCGACCGGTAGGGTCGCGGCATGCACTCGCCCGAGGTCCTTCTCGAAGACAGCGACGCCGTGTACGACTACTACCTGCGGCATCAGCAGAACCGCTGGAAAGCGCTGGCCTCCTATGCCGTGCTCGCCCGCCGGTTCCGGCCACGCGTCGTCTTCGCCGCCGGCGCGAAGGCGCGGGTGCGGGCCCTCGTGCGGAGTGGGCGGCCGGTGATCTACGCCATCAACCACCTCTCCACCAGCGATCCGTACACGGTGGCGGCGACGGCGTGGCGGTCTCCGTTGCGGTCCAAGATCGGCCGGGTCAGAGTGCTGGCCAAGGACGAGCTGTTCCTCGAACCCGAGCAGCGGCGCAAGGTCGACATGATGGGTGGGATTCCGGTCTTCCGCGGCAAGGACCACGGCATCAGGGCTGTCAACGCGGCTGGTCAGCGCATGATGGACGTGTGCGCGCAGCGGCTGGCCGCAGGCGATCACCTGGCGATCTTCCCCGAGGGCACCTGCAACGACGTCGACCCGGCTCAGGTGCAGGCGGTCGGCAGCGGGATCGGGCACATCGCGTTCCGCGCCGCCAAACTCGACGCGCCACCCGCCCTGGTCGCGATCGCGATGAGCTACGGTCCGCAACCCGATCCGGCGGTGGAACCGACCGTCGAGCAGGTGCGTTCGGCGAGCTTCTATTTCCGCGCACCTGTGCTCGAGTTGCCGCAGCGGCCCGCCGATATCGCTCGTTTCGTCAAGGACGAACTGCAGCACGCGGTCGACGGTGCCGTCGCGAACTACTGAGGCAGCCCGAACAGCGCGCGTGAGCGCTGCGGCACCAGCGCGATGTAGCCGGGGTGGGTCGTGACGAAGTGCAGCACCACCGGGCACAGCGGCAGCACCTCGAATCCCTCGGCCCTGCTGTCGTCCAGTGCCGCCGCGACCAGCACGTTCGCCAGTCCGCGGCCCTCGAACCCTGGGAAGACCTCGGTGTGCACGAGGGCGCGTTCGGCCCCGGTGTCCTGATACTCGATATAGCCTGCGGGAACCCCGTCGGCCGTCAGCTCGAACCGCTCGAGCGCGCTGTTTTTGCGGACCTCGGTCGCCATGCGTCGAAACTACTGGAAGGGGACAATGTCGAGATGACCAACGGACCCCGTGTGGTGCTCGCCCCCGACAAGTTCAAGGGCTCGCTCAGCGCGCCCGAGGTGGCCGCGGCGCTGGCGGCCGGGATCCGGCGGGCCGACCCGACCGCCGACGTGCGCTGTGTGCCGGTGGCCGACGGCGGTGACGGGATGGTCGACGCCTTCGTCGCGGCGGGGTGGAAACGGGTCGAGGTGGCCGCGCCAGGACCCACCGGCGAGCCGTCGACCGCGGTGTACGCGGTGCACGGCGCGACCGCGGTGGTCGAGCTCGCCGCCGCCGTCGGCGTGGCCAAACTGCCGGGCGGCAGACTCGATCCGCTCGGGTCCAACACCTACGGTCTCGGGGTCGTCGTCGCGCACGCGCTCGACAACGGCGCCGAGGAGATCGTGCTCGGGCTCGGCGGCAGCGCGTCGACCGACGGCGGGTCGGGGCTGCTGCGCGCGCTCGGCCTGCGCCTGCTCGACGCCGACGATCGCGAGCTCGACGGCGCCGACAGCGATGTCGCCACCCTGCTCGGCCGGGTGTCCTCGGTCGACCGGGCCGGGCTGCACCCGGCGATCGCGCGCACCGGCTTCACCCTGGCCTGCGATGTGGACAATCCGCTGCTCGGGCCGGCGGGCGCGGTCGCTGTCTTCGCACCGCAGAAGGGCGCCGACCCGGACCAGATGACCGAGCTGGAGGCCGCGCTCACCAACTGGGCCGCGGTGCTCGGCACCGGGTATGCCGAGATCGGCGGTGCCGGTGCGGCGGGCGGCACCGGTTTCGGCGTGCTCGCCGTGCTCGGAGCGCAGGTCCGCAGCGGTATCGAGGTGCTGATGGAGCTGCTGGAATTCCCCAGCCTGGTGGCCGATGCCACGCTGGTGGTGACCGGGGAGGGCTCGCTGGATCACCAGAGCATGCGCGGCAAGGCGCCGGTCGGGGTGGCGGCGGTTGCCAAGGCCGCCGGGGTGCCGGTGGTCGCCGCGGTCGGGCGGACCCTGTTGTCGCCGGGGGAGATTCGCGCCGCGGGATTCGTCGGGTGCTACGCGCTCAGCGACCTGGAACCCGATCCGGCATTGTCGATCGCGCACGCGGCCGAACTGCTCGAACAGGTCGGAGAGCGGATCGCGGCGCGGCGCTGGTGAAACCGGTCAGCTGGCGGCGACGGTCGCCGGCGCCGGGTCGAGCGGCCGGGCACCCGCCGGGGGTGACAGGACGGCGCGATGATCGTTGCCCCAGTGTTCGAGTGGTTCCAGCGCCTGCCGCAGGGTCTCACCGAGCGGGGTGAGCGAGTACTCGACGCGCGGCGGAATCTCGGGATAGACCTCCCGATGCACCACCCCGGACTGCTCGAGGTGACGCAAGTTCTCGGCGAGCACCTTCTCGCTCACCCCGTCGAGCAGCCGCCGGATGTGCCCGAACCGCTGCGGCCCTTCGCCGAGCACCCACATCAGGTGCAGGCGCCACTTACCGCCGACGACGTCGATGGCCAGGCTCATGCCGCACACATCGTGATCTGCGTCACTGTTCATCTCCGGGTTGCCTCTCTGACCGTAATTCGAACCTCTGGGTAAGCAACCGCACGTCGACGTTCGGTCTTCCCCGACGATACCGACCCGGCCACCATGGATCTCGGCGCCGAACCAGCAAGCAACGAGAATCGAAGGAGAACACATGTCCGAGCAGAACAACCGCTCCGTCTCCGTGCTCGGCCTCGGCCCGATGGGGCAGTCGATGGTGCGGGCCTTCCTGGCGGCAGGCGTCGAGGTCACCGTGTGGAACCGCAGTACGGCCAAGGTGGACGCCATGGTGGAGCTGGGTGCCAAGCGGGCCGAATCGGTGGCCGAGGCGCTCGCCGCGAACGAGGTGGCGGTGTTGAGCCTGACCCACTACGCCGCCATGTACGACGTGCTCGGCCAGGCGCCGGAAGCGCTGGCGGGCAAGGTGATCGCCAACCTGTCGTCGGACTCGCCGGAGAAGGCACGGGCCGGTGCGGCCTGGGTCCGTGAACGCGGTGCGGAGTTCGTCTCCGGTGGCGTGATGTCGGCGGGCGACAATATCTCCCACCCCGCGTCCTACATCTTCTACAGCGGCCCGAAGGCGGTGTTCGACGCGCACGCCGAGCTGCTGCGCCCGCTCAGCCCACAGGAGTACCTCGGCGAGGACGACGGTCTGGCACAGATCTACTACCAGGCCTTGCTGACCATCTTCCACCCCTGGCTGCTCGCCTTCGACCAGGCCACCGCGATGATCGCGAAGTCCGGTCACGACATCGCCGCCTTCCTCCCGTTCGCGATCCGTTCCAGCGAGGCCTTCCCCTACTTCATGACGGAGTTCTCGCAGGCCAACGCGGCCGGTGGCTGGGCCGACCTGGCGAGCCTGAAGATGATGGACGCCGGTGCGCAGCACATCATCGACGCCAGCGAGGAGGTGGGCGTCGACGCGAAGATCTCGCACCTGGCTCAGTCCTACTGGCGCAAGGCCGTCGCCGCCAGCGAGGCCGCGGGCAAGCCGGTCTCCACCTTCGAGCTGATCAGCGAGCTCGACCTCTGATCGGCACGGCCTGAACCACCGACGAACCGCCCGGCATTCGAAGCCGGGCGGTTCGTTTCATGCGGTCTCGGTGCCGAGGCGTGGGAACGGCTCGGTCGAGAACACCACCTCCACCGCCACCTCGAAGTAGGCGGCGATGCGCAGCGCGAGGTGCAGGCTGGGGCTGTACTCGCCGCGTTCGAGGTAGCCGACGGTCTGGTAATGCACGCCCAGCGCCTCGGCCAGGTCCCGCCGGGAGATGCCGCGTTCGGCCCGCAGCATCGCGATGCGGTTGTAGATGACCTCAGAAGGCACGCTGCATCGCCTTTTCCCTTCGTGTCGCCATGGTCGCGCCGGACTCGCGCCCGGCCATCCGCCGCAGCACCACCGGTGCGATCAGCAGTCCGATCACCGCCCAGACACCGAGTACCGCAACGGTTTCCAGGTGCCGCCAGGACTGGCCGAGTTCGATCGCGACCGCATCGGCGGGCAGCAGCGCCGAGCGCATCCCTAGGCCGAGCCAGTACATCGGGAACACCTGGCCGACCGCCTGCAGCCAGCCGGGCAGCGCGGTGATCGGATAGAAGATGCCGGAAATGGCCATGAGACCCATCAGCGGCATGGTGAGCAGGAAGGCCGTTCTGGTGTCGAGGACGCTGCCGAGGATCGCGCCCCATGGCAGCACCGCGAGCAGGCCGATGACCACGACCCACGCGAAGGTCGTGATCGCGCCGACGCTGGTCAGCGAGGATCCACCGATGATCACCATGCCCACCCCGAGCACGATAACGACCTGCCCGATCGCCGAACTCGCGGTGGCCACGATCTTGCCGGTGAAGTAGCCGGTCATGCCGCGCGGCACCGCCTTCGCGCGCAGCAGGGTGCCGTCCTCCCGGTCGAGGACCAGCACATTGAGCAGGGCGTACATGCCGTTGAACGCGATGATCCCGCCGAGCAGCCCTGGCACGGCGAGTTCGGCGACCGACAGTCCGCTCTCGCCGTACATCTTGCCGCGCAGCAGGAACAGCACGCCGAGCGTGATGGCGGGGGTGAGGAACTGGCCGATCAGATCCGGCGCGTTGGTGTAGAGCTGGCGCAGCTCGATGCCGCCGCGGGCGAGACCGGCGCGAATGGCCGAGGTGTTCATCGGGTGACCTCCGCGAGCGTGTGGACGGCTTCGCCTGCGTCGGCCCGCCGGACCAGGGTCATGTAGGTGTCCTCCAGCGAGGCGCGGCGCACGTCCAGATCGCCGATGCCCTCGCCGTGCTGTTTGAACAGCTCGTGTACATATTTGGTCGCCTCGGTGGTGGTGTGGACGAAGCGCTGCCCGTCGACGGTCCAGCTCACCTGTGATTCGCCTGCGACCGAGCGGGCCAGTTCGTCGGGCGAGCCGTCGGCGATCACGCGGCCACCCGCCAGGATCAGGATGCGGTCGGCCAGCTTCTCGGCCTCGTCCAGATCGTGCGTGGTGAGCAGGACCGTGGTGTCCTCGAGATCGGCGAGCCGGTGCACGAGGTCGTGGAAATCGCGCCGGGCGGCCGGGTCGAAGCCCGCGGTCGGCTCGTCCATGAACAGCAGTTCCGGTCGGCCGACGACGCCGATGGCCACATCGAGCCTGCGTCGCTGCCCGCCGGACAGCGTGGCGATCTTTGCGTCGGCGTGGTCGGTGAGACCGACCAGCTCGATGAGTTGATCGGTGTCCCAAGGCCGTTGGACACCGGCGGTGGCATAGGGCCGGTAGTATCCGCCGAGGTGGGCGAGCAGTTCGCGCACCCGCCATTTCGCGTGGTCGCGCCAGGATTGCAAGACGACGCCGATCCGCGCGCGCCACTGTTCATCACCGTGTTCGGGATCGGTACCCAGCACGCCGACCTGCCCGGCCGACCTCCTGCGAAACCCCTCGAGGATCTCGATCGTGGTGGTTTTGCCCGTGCCGTTGGGCCCGAGCATGACGAGCACCTCCCCGCGCTTCGCTTGAAACGTCACGTCGTGCAGTACGTCCGACTCGTCGTACCGCATCCGCAATCGCTGGACGTCGAGAACGACGCCGTTACTCGAAGTCATGAGTCCTCCCAGTCATCGACCTTCGATGATATGTAGCATAAGTACTACATATCATCGCGTCAATGCTTCGGCGGAGCGCGAGTTCGAGCAAATAGAGAGCACTGCTCTTGACAATGCGACATGCGGGGCCGCACACTTGCCTCATCAACAGAGAGCAGTGCTCACGTTTCGGAGGTAAGGCAATGAGCGACACCGCCCGCTACATCGGACCCACCGGCATCGACCCGATCGTCAACAAGATCGCGAACCTGCTGCCGAGGCTGGGGATCAGCATCATGGGGTCGCGGCAGCTGGCGGTGCGCGGCCGCAAGAGCGGCGAATGGCGCACCGCCATGGTCAACGTGCTCACCGGCGACGACGGTGTCCGCTACCTGGTCGCTCCGCGCGGGCACACCCAGTGGGTTCGTAACCTGCGTGTCGCGGGCAGTGGCGAACTGCGCCTCGGGCGCAAGGTCGAATCCTTCACCGCCACCGAGGTTCCCGACCATGCGAAGATCCCGGTGCTGCGCCGGTATCTGGAGAAGTGGGGGTGGGAGGTCGGCAAGTTCTTCGAAGGCCTCGACAAGAACGCTACCGATGACGAGCTCGTGGCTATTGCGTCTGGGTTTCCGGTGTTTCGGCTGGTTTAGGGGGTTGCTTGGGGTATATGTCGCTTAGGGAGTTCTATTGGTTGGTTGGGACCGGGCTCAGCGTCCACTTTCCCGCCGATCCGTCGCGCACGGGACCTGTGCAGCGATGAGTGTGCGCCCAGCGCTGTCGTTGCCCTATCGTGCGCCGAGAAACTCGATGGCCGCCGCGTACCCCTGGATCCCCAGGCCCGCGATCACCGCGGTCGCGATCGGAGAGACGTAGGAGTGATGGCGGAACTCCTCGCGGGCGTGCACATTGCTGATGTGCACCTCGACGATCGGCACCTCGGGGATCACCAGCGCATCGCGTAGCGCCACCGAGGTGTGGGTGAGCCCGCCCGGATTGATCACGATGGCCGACACCTCGCCGCGCGCCTGCTGGATCCGATCGATCAGGGCGCCCTCGTGATTCGACTGGAATGCCACCACCTCGCGGCCGAATCGGGCGGCGGTGCGTTCGCACAGCGCTACCACGTCGTCGAGGGTGTCGGCACCGTAGATCTCCGGCTGCCGCGTGCCGAGCATGTTCAGGTTCGGCCCGTTGAGTACCAGAATCGGACCGGTGGCCTGCACGTTCTCCATGCAGGCCACCTTAATTCACAACCCCTGTGGCCCTTCCGACCGCAGGTCGTCGACCTTGCGCATGGCCTCGCGGAGTTCGGCCAGCCAGCTCTCGGCGTGCTTGCCCGCCAGCTTCACGGTCCAGGCCAGTGCGTCGGCGCGGGACCGGGCCACGCCCGCGTCGATCAGGGTGTCGAGCACCTGGCGTTCGGGCTGGCGCAGCCGGGTCATCACCGGAACGGCCAGGTGGGTGAACAGGATTCGCTCACCGTCGACCTCGACGCCCCAGGCCACGCTGCGGCGATAACGTCGCTGTGCCTCGTCGGCGATCTGCATCCTGGCGGGCCGGGTGGACTCGCGGAAGCGGGCGAGCGCGCCTTCTTTCGTCGCTGACGAAACCGGTGCGTCGTCGGTGGATTCGGGTGTCGGTAGCTCACCGACGACCACGATCTCGTCGCGGTCGATCTCGATCTGGGGCGGGCCGGTGAACCAGTCGGCGGGCAATCGGCCGGCGAACCAGTCGGGGGCGTCGGCGGGATCGGGGAGGTCGGCTTGCTGCCAGCCGCCGGGGCGGCCGAATCCGCGTTCGCGATGGGCGTTCCGCATGGAAATCACCTGCTGTCCGTGTTGTCTCCGTTGCGATGATTACAAGATTACGCCCTTATTGGTATTGCTGTTTATGCTCTGCGTGAACGCCGTTCTTTCCGGTTCGGCCCCCTCGTCCGCACTGGGTTGAGCGTCGGCGGGTCTGGGTATCCTCGCGTTGAATCGCCGGACAATGCGAGATCCGCACCAGCGGGCGGGTCTGCCGGTACGGTTGGCGCGCCAGTTGTTGCCACTGGCTGGGCGAGGTTCGGAATCGGCCCCTCAGCGGGGGGAGATATCGGGCACAATCGAGGTGCTGAGGTCGGGGTAGCTACCCGTGTTGCCGTGGCATCGGAGACGGGTCAACTTCCGGTACGGTGGATTTGTTACTGGAGTGGCAAGAGTGAAGAGTGGGCGATATGGATGTGTGGGGATCCCGCCGCTTTCGCGTCCGGGGCGCAGTGGCGATCGCGGGGGTTGCGACCCTCGCCATGGCGCTGTGCTCGTGTGGGGTGGGGGAAACACCGAGTGAGTCCGAAACAGTTGTCCAGCGGTTCACCGACCTGCTCGACGAACAGGACTACGCCGAAGCCGCCGAGCTGACCTCCTATCCCGCTGCCGCCTCGGCAACCCTGAAGCAAATGTTCGAGGGCCTGGCGACTGGAACGGTCGACTACGAGAAGACCCAGGTCATCGACCTCGACGCGCAGTCGGCGATCTTCAGCATGGACGTCGCCTGGAATTTCGGGGAGCGCAAGGACTGGACCTACACCCTGCAGGGCACCGTCCGTAAGCTCGCCATCGGCTGGCGGATCACCTGGGACTCCTCGGTGGTCATGCCGCATCTGACGAACAACCGCACCGTGAAACTGGTGCGCACCACCGCGAAACCGCCGCCGCGGGTGATCGATCTGGCCGGTGATCCGCTGATGATCGAGCAGATCATCAATGTCATCAAGATCGATCCGAGCCGCACCGGCGACCTCGTCGGGACCACCAACGCGCTGGCCGCTGCCATCGAGCCGGTCGCGCCGCTGATCACCGGGCCGTCACTGATGCAGGAAATCGCCGCATCGCAGGGACAGCCGATCGTGGCGGTGAACCTGCGCGAGGGCGACTTCGCCATCCTGGAGCCGCGGATGGCGGCCGTGCCCGGCGTGGTGATGGAGAAGCAGCCCAAGCTGATCTCGGCCGACCGGCGCACCTGGTCGCCCATGCTCGACGCGCTGCGCGAGGTGTGGGTGGACAGCCAGGAGGAAACCTCGGGGTGGGGCGTGCAGATCTTCGAGCCCGACGGCCGGTTCGTCGACCAGGTCGCCGGGTATCAGGGTCCGGCCGGGCCCGATATCTCCGCGACGATGGACCAGCGACTCCAGCGCGCGGCCGAGGACGCGGTCGTCAGCGTGGGTACGCCGGCCTCGGTGGTGGCCATCCAGCCGTCGACCGGCGCGGTCGTCGCCGTCGCGCAGAACAGCTACGCCTCGGAGAAGGGGCCGATCGCCTTCACCGGGCTGTACCCGGCCGGTGGCGCGATGGAGCTGTTCCGCACGGTGGCCGCCGCCGCCAAGAACAAGGCGCCGCAGGATGTTTCGGACCAGGAGGCCGCCGAGGCGGCCACCGCGCTCGGCGTCGGCGTCGACTTCAAGGTGCCGGGTCTCGACGAGGTGACCGGCCGGATCAGCACCCCTGGCCGCAGCACCGAGCAGGTGCGCCAGGGCCCCGGCGCCGACGCGGTGCTGGCCAGCCCGTTCGGGATGGCGATCGCCGCGGCCGCCATCGTCCGCGGTTCGGTGGTCCCGCCGATGATCGAGAACGGCACCCCGAGCACCACCGAGACCCCGATTCCGGCACTGCCCCAGCCCGCGGTCGACCGGTTGCGCGCCATGATGCACGAGGGCATCGGCAAGCCGGAAACCGCGGCGCTGCGTGGCTTCCGCGATGTCACCGCCTTCACCGCGGACAGCGGCGCCGACGGCTGGCTGCTGGCCGCCATGGGCGACCTGGTCTTCGCGGTGCACATCACCGATATCGATGCGGGCAACGCCACCTCCCGGCTGGCCGCGGTCCTGCTGAAGTCGCTGGCGACGCCCGAGCCGTAAGTGCGGGTGTTCGTAGGAGAGCGGGCACTGCGCAGGGGCGGTGGCGCCGCTCTCGGTGCCAGATGCCGGCCGTTAGGCTGCTCACGTGAGGAGATTCGCGCCGCTGTTCGTCGATGTCGTCTTGGTGATCATCTTCTGTGCGATCGGCAGGCGCAGTCACGACGAGGCCGTGCTCGCCGGTCTGCTGAAGACCGTGTGGCCCTTCGGCATCGGCTTGCTCGTCGGCTGGGCGATCGCGGCCGTGCTCGCCCGCGGCACGAGGTTCGACGCGACCGCATTGTGGCCGACAGGAGTCGTCATCTGGGCTGGCACGCTGGTCGGCGGGATGACGCTGCGGGCCGTCAGCGATCAGGGCGTGGCGGTGAGCTTCGTCATCGTCGCCGCCACCGTGCTCGCGCTGTTCCTGCTCGGCTGGCGTGGCGCGATCCGCGCGTTGCGGTGACATCGGGCCAGTCCGGTTCCGCCGATCCGCCTGCTGGTGCTTCGGTCTCGCCGCGCCGCATTCTGGCCTGCAGCGGCGAGGCGGAGAAGTACTCCTGTTCGTAGGCCGCTTCGTCGGCCTGCGGGGTGCGGTACAGGAACGCGAAGACGATCCAGCCGACGATCGCGACCAGGATGAAACTCACCAGCCGGTACACGAACGCCGCGGCCACCGCCTGCGCCGCGGGCAGGCCCGCGCCGACGGTCAGACCGTAGATCAGGGTCGCGTCGACGTAGACGATGCCGCCGGGCGCGAACGGGATGGAACCGACGGCCTTGCCCGCGGTGAACGCGATGAGCAGCCCCGACAGCTTCGGATCGGCACCGATCGCGTAGCAGGCCGCGCCGAGACACGCCACGTCGGCGAACCGGTGCACCAGCGCCCACACGCCGACCAGTGCCCCGTCCTTCTTGCCGAGGTCGACCGACTCGAGCTGATTCCTGATCTCGGCGAGCTTGCCGATGCCGGTATCGGCGGGCTTGCGCCGGATCCGGTTCACCAGCGCGAGCACCTTGCGCAGGATCGCCTCCAGCGTGCCGGGATGGCGAGCCAGATAGTTGCCTGCGAACAGCACGACCGCGAGCACCACCAGCGACGCGATGAGCTTGCCGCCGATCTGATTGCCGACAAGCAGCGCCCCCGCGATGCCGAGCAGGGCCAGCCCGGCCGCGGCGACGACGCCGGAGAACACCAGCTGCCACGACGCCACGATCGGGCTCGCGCCCCAGCGCCGGGTCTGCCGGTAGGTGAAGGCGGTGGAGAACACCTGACCGGCGGGCAGGGTCACCGACATGGCGGTCGCGCCGTACACCACCGACACCGACTTGCGCTGGCTGACGTCCACCCCGCCCGCGTGCAGCAGCTGCTTCTGCACCCGCCCGAACCCGCTCATCGACATCGCCTGCAGCACGATGCACAGCACCAGCCAGCCCCAGTGGATCTCGGTGAGAGTGCGCCACGACTCGTGCAGCCGCGGCCACAGATAGACGCCCTCCCCGATGAGCAGGGCGAGCAGCAGCACACCGAGCACCCATTTCACCCACCGGAACCGGCGGCGGCGCCCGGCCGGGGGCGAAGTGGGATCGCCTGCTAGGTCGCCGTCGGCCGTCACGGTCTCAGCCTAACGAACGAAGCTCTTTCCACTGCTCGTCGCCGGTTTCGGCGGTCGCGGACTTGGGCCAGGCCAGTCGGGTCTTCCTGCGTCTGCCACGCAGCTGTACCTCGTCGCCGGTCTCCCAATGGTCTTGCTCGCTTTCGTCGGCGAAGTACAGCGCGCTGCCCGAAGCGAGAACGCGGCCGGGTTGATCTTTGGCCAGTTCGGTGAGTCGCGACGCCTCGTTCACCGGGTCACCGATCACCGTGTATTCGAAACGATTTGCGGCGCCGATGTTTCCGGCGACCGCGAGGCCCGCCGACACGCCGATGCCGACGTCGAGGCTGCTCACCTCGCGCAGTGCCTCGCGCAGGTCGCGGGCGGCGGCCAGCGCGGCACTCGGCGCGTCGGGGCGGTCCAGTGGTGCGCCGAAGATGGCGAGGGCGGCGTCACCGACGAATTTGTTGACGAAGCCGTTGTGCCGATCGATCACGTCGACCACCACCCGGAAGAACTCGTTGAGCAGGCTCACCACCTCGGTGGGTGGGCGTTCGGCCGCGGCGGCGGTGGAACCGACCATGTCGACGAACAGCACCGCGACGAACCTGGTCTCGCCGCCGAGCTCGGTGCCGTAGTCGAGTGCGCGCTGGGCCACGTCCTCGCCGACGTGCTGGCCGAACAGTTCCTGCAGCTTGCGCCGCTTGGCGGCCTCCTCCATCATCCGGTTGAAGCCCACCTGCAGCAGCCCGATCTCGCTGCCGTCGTAGACCTCGACCTGCACATCGCGCGCGCCTGCCTGCACCCGGTCGATGGCCTGGGACAGCTGGCGCACCGGGTCGGAGATGGAGGAGCCGGTCAGCATCGACAGCGCCAGCGCCTGCATGATCACCACGCCGCACAGCAGCAGGATCGAGACCGCGAGCGACTGCGCCGAGAACTTCACCTCGGCGGAGATCTGGGTGACGCACAGCAGCACGATCGCAATGGTCGGCGCGAAGGTGCCCATGCCCCACGTCATGGCCATTCTGGTGCCGACGCCGGGGGTAAGGGTGTGGTCGAAGGTGCCCTCGGTCAGCGCTTCGGCGGCGACCGGGCGCAGAATGCGTTCGCCGAGCATGTAGGTGAAGCCGAACACGATAGTGGCGGCCATGCACTCGGTGACGATCACCGCGCCCGCCAGCTCGGGCGAGTCCACGATGATCAGCGCTGCCAGGATCCCGCCGCCGACGATCCACAGCACCAGGTGCACGATCGACTGCCGCAGCGGCACGTGCAGCGCGGCCATCTGCTCACGCCTGCTCGGCGGCCCACCGCGCATCTGCCAGCGCATCACCGGCCGCAACATCAGTGCTGAGGCGACGATGCTGAGCACCCCGGCGCACCCGAAGACCACCGCGGGCGCGAGCAGTCCGGTCTGCCTGGCGCCGCCCTCGCCTTCCGGCACCGGCAGCCCGTACTGGATGAACGCCCACACGAGGACCGCGCCGAAGGCGTTGGCCAGCAGCATCGACGTCAGATACAGCGGCCAGCGCGTTCGCATGGTCTGTTTGACCGCTTCCATGGGCGCCGACACGACCACCAATCTAGCTTCCCCGCGTGGGGTCACGACATCGCCAGTCGGACCGGGGCGCGCCGGTGCGAACGCGAGTCGGCCGGCTGACCCTGCTCTACCCGGCATCCGGCCGGTTAGGCTTTCTCGGGTGACCGACCAGAAGGTAGATGCCGCGCCGACGTCCGCGCCGTGGCGTTCGGACGCGGAAGCGGTGCACCCGCTGGTCCGCAAGGCAGCCGCGTGGTCCTGGCGGCTGCTCATCATCTTCGCCGCGCTGCTCGCGGTGGGGATGCTGGTGCAGAAGTTCGCCACCGTGGTGATCCCGCTGGCGATCGCACTGCTCGCGGCCGCCCTGCTCGCACCGCTGGTCGACTGGATGCAGCGGGTGGGGATTCCGCGTTCGCTCGGGGTGTTCGTTGCCCTGATCGGCTCGATCGGGCTGCTCGCCGGGATCATGACCTTCGTTATCGAGCAGTTCGTCGACGGTGTGCCCGGTCTGTCCAACGAGGTCACCAACAGCGTGCACAAGGTGCAGGACTGGCTGATCAACGGGCCCGCTCACCTGAGCGATCAGCAGATCCGAAACGCGGGCGACACCATCGTGCGCACCATCCAGGACAACCGCGAGAGCCTGACCAGCGGTGCCCTCACCACCGCCACCGCGATCGGGCACATCCTCACCGGCACCTTCCTGGTGCTGTTCATCCTGATCTTCTTCCTCTACGGCGGCGACCAGATCTGGAACTTCGTCACCAGGATCATCCCCAGCGCGCATCGGGAGAAGGTCCGCACCGCCGGTGAACTCGGCTTCGGCACGCTGGTCGGGTTCGTGCGCGCCACCGTCGTCGTGGCCGCCGTCGACGCGATCGGCATCGGGGCAGGCCTGGCGATCCTGCACGTGCCGCTGGCGCTTCCGCTGGCCTCACTGGTGTTCATCAGTGCGTTCATCCCGATCATCGGCGCGTTCTTCGCCGGGTTCGTCGCGGTGTTCATCGCGCTGGTCACCAAGGGTTTCGTGACGGCGCTGATCGTGCTCGGCATCATCATCGCGGTGATGCAGCTGGAGGGGCATGTGCTGCAGCCGCTGCTGCTCGGGCGCGCGGTGAGTATCCATCCACTCGCCGTGGTGCTCGCGATCGCCGCGGGTCTCGTCGTCGGCGGGATCGCGGGCGCGCTGCTCGCGGTGCCGCTGATCGCGGTGGGCAATACCGCCATCCGCTATCTGCTCGCGGACAGCCCGGAGGAGGTCTACGGGGAACTGGTCGGCGGCGAGGACCGCAGACTCTTCTCCGCCGAACCCGACCAGCCGGAGCCGGGGCGCTTCGATCTCACCCGTGCCCTGCGCAAGGAGGAACGCAAGGTGGAGTCCGGCGATGCGGACGCACACAGCTGAGCTGAGTTCGGCCGACGCGGCGACCGCGCCCCTGTGGCGGGCCGCCCAGGCCTTCCGGCTGGTCACCCTGCTGTACGCGATCGGCCAGCAGATCGCCTCGGTGCCGTACTACCAGCATCCCCGGCTGAGCTGGGTCCTGATCGCGGTGATGGCCATCTGGTCGGGCACCTCGGCGTTGCTGCTGTCGCAGTGGTACTTCCCTGCCGCGACCGGCCGGATCCGCGGCTGGGTGGTGCTCGGCGACCAGATCGTGACCGTGCTGCTGATCGCGTCTACCCGGCTGGTCGCCGACTACGACTGGTACCACGGACACCAGACCCTGCCGACCACCCTGTGGATCGCGAACGCGGTGATCTCCATGGCGATTCTGCGCGGGCCGGTGGCCGGGGTATTCGCCGGGCTCGGCATGTCGGCGGTGGTGGTGACGGTGCGCGACCAGTGGGGACAGGATGTGTGGGGCGACGCGACCGCGCCCGTGCTGGTGTCGGTCGGGCTCGCGCTCGGCCTCGCCGCCGATACCGCCCGCCGGGCCCAGGGCCAGCTGGAACGCGCGCTGCGGATCACCGCCGCCGCGCAGGAACGGGAACGGCTCGCACGCGAAGTACACGACGGGGTACTGCAGGTGCTGGCCTTCATCAAACGGCGCGGATCCGAGATCGGCGGCGCGGCAACCGAACTCGCGCAGCGGGCCGGGGAGCAGGAGGTGGCTCTTCGGGTATTGCTCTCCGAGCAGGGACAGCGGTCCGATTCCGGTGCGGCCGAAGTGGATCTGCGTGCGCTGCTGACCGCGCAAGCCAGGCCACGGGTGACGGTAGCGACGCCGGGCGATCCGGTACCGGTCGGCAGGGTGGTCGCGCACGAGATCGCCGCGGCCGTCGCCACCGCGCTGTCGAATGTCGGGCTGCACGCCGGACCGGACGCGAAAGCGTATGTGCTGCTGGAGGACACCGGTGACATGCTGGTGGTGAGCGTGCGCGACGACGGCACCGGGATCCCGGCGGGCAGGCTGGCCGCGGCGGAGGCCGAGGGCAGGATGGGGGTTTCCCGGTCGATCGTCGGCCGGATCCGCGAACTCGGCGGCACCGCCGACCTGCTGACCGGCGACGACCTCGGCACCGAATGGGAGTTCCGCATTCCGCGCCAACCGGCGCGCTGAGCGAAGGAGCGGCATGGCCGACCAGGAGATCTCGGTGATGGTGGTCGACGACCACCCGATGTGGCGCGAGGGTGTCTCCCGTGACCTCGCCGAGGCGGGCTTCGCCGTGGCCGCCACCGCGGACGGTGTCGGTACCGCCACCCGCCGTGCCGCCGCCGTGCGGCCCGATGTGGTGCTGATGGATATGCAGCTCACCGACGGCAACGGGGCCACCGCCACCGCCGAGGTGCTGCGGGTGTCGCCGAACAGCCGGGTGCTCGTGCTGTCGGCGTCGGCCGAACGCGACGACGTGCTCGACGCCATCAAGGCCGGGGCCAGCGGGTATCTGGTCAAGAGCGCCTCGGCCGCCGAGCTCGTCGACGCGGTGCGGGCCACCGCCGCAGGCCAGCCGGTGTTCACGCCGGGCCTGGCCGGGCTCGTGCTCGGCGAATACCGGCGGATGGCGACCGCGCCCGCCACCGACGAACCACACCGTCCTTCGCTGACCGAGCGGGAGACGGAGGTGCTGCGAATGGTCGCCAAGGGCCTGTCGGCAAAGCAGATCGCCGCGCGGCTGAGCCTGTCGCATCGCACCGTGGAGAACCATGTGCAGGCGACGCTGCGCAAATTGCAGCTGGCCAACCGGGTCGAACTCACCAGATACGCCATCGAACAGGGGCTCGAATAGCGGGCGTTGGCTGCGGGAATTAGGGGATTGCCCTGATGCGCCGCCCGCGCTCCCGTCGCTACCCTCGATGACATGGGCGGTCCCGAATCCCTCTCCCCACCCGGCGCCACGGCCTTCGGCCCCGTCGGCGACCGCGACCTGCGCGTCTCCGACGCCGAGCGCGAGCACGTCGGCCAGTTGCTGCAACGTGCCGTCGGGCTCGGCATGCTCTCGCTCGGCGAGTTCACCGAACGGATGGACACCGCGCTCGCCGCGAAGACCCGCGGTGAACTCAACGCCGTGCTCGTCGACCTGCCAGGTATGCGGGTGGCGGGCGCGCCCCAGCCCGCCGCGATGCCACGTCCGCGCCCGGTCCCGCCCGGCGGTTCGGTGCCTGGCCTGATCCGCAGCCGCCTGTCCGGCGTGCACCGGCGCGGTCCGTGGCAGGTACCGCCGGTGCTGCACCTGAACAACCTCATGTCCGGGGTCACCCTCGACTTCACCGAGGCGGTCATGCAGACCCAGGTCGTCGAGATCAAGGTCGACGACTACTGCACCAGCATCACCCTGGTGGTGCCCGCCGCCGCGACCGTCGATCTCAACGGTGTCGACCTCATCGGCTCCAGCATCAGCAACAAGGTCCGCACCGGCCCGCCGATCGGCCCGCTGCACCTGGTCGTGCACGGCCGTGTCCGCTTCGGCTCGATCACCGCGAAGTATCCGCTGATGGTGCAGTGGCGTCGGCTGCTGGGCGGCTGAGGAGTTCTCGCGTAGGAGTCCCACACCCCACCGGGTGTTTCTACTCATGTCACGGCGCCCGCGCTCGCCGACCATAGGGGCATGAGTACGTCGATCGATCCCGACCTCGTCGCCCGCCTCTCGGGTGAATTCACCACCCTCGGCGCAGGCATGGGCCGCCTCGGAGCCGACCTGGATCTGCTGCGCGCCCAGCTTCAGGGGGAAACAGCGCAGGTCAACGGCGGTCTCGGCGATGTGACGGCACCCGCCGACCCCGCGTCGCGACGGTCTGTGGACACCTCGGGAGCGATGGCCGGCCCGCGTACGAAACCGGAGCGTACCGATTCCGCCGTTCCGAGCGGCCTCGGCGACCGAACGGTCGCCCAAGGCGGGACGCCGGAGCCTCCGTCCGGTGGGACCCAGCTGGTGACCGGCGGCCAGAGCGGTGCTCGGGACATGTCGAGCGGTCAGGCGCGGCAGCTGCCGAATGAGGTTGTGCCGGAAGGGGGTGCGGGGCGTCCGGTAGTGACGGGCCCGCCGGTAGGGGGGCTTGGTGGAGCCGGGTCATCGAGTGGGATGCCCGCAGGCGCGCCGTTCGGGCCCGGTGGGGCAGCTGGGCTGACCCCGCAGGGGCCCTGGTCTGGTGGCGCGCCGATAGCTCCTGGCGGATGGGGTGGCGCGATCGCACCGGGCGTGCCGGCGCACGGTCGGCAGCCGATGGGTCCCGTGCCGCAAGGCGGTTCGTATCGACCCGGCTACGCGGGGCAGCCGATGGCCTGGGGCGGGGGTCCCGGCCCGCGGGCCACTCGTGCGCCGCGGACTCCGTGGTGGCAGCGGGAAGGAGTGATCTCGCGGGCGCTCGCGGTGGCCGGGGTCGGGGTGACGCTCATCGGTGTGCTGATGTTGCTGGTGCTCGCCGCGCAGGCCGGGTTCTTCGGGCCGGTGGCCAGAGTGGTTGCGGGGGGAGTTTTCTCGGCGGTTCTGGTGGGGGCCGGGTGGCGGGTGTTCGGCAGGCCGGGTGGCCGGGTCGGTGGTATCGCGCTGGTGGCGACCGGGATCGCGGGTGGCTATCTGAACGTCGTCGCGGTGACCGCGTACTACCACTGGGTGCCCGCGGGGATCGGGTTGGCCGCGGCCCTCGCGGTAGCGCTCGGCGGGGTCGGGCTGGCGATGCGGTGGCAGTCGCAGCCGCTGGCGGTAGGGGTGGTGCTCGGTGCCGCGGTGTTGTCGCCGGTGCTGACGATCGAGCTCCTGCTGCTCGGCTTCCTGGTGGTCTTGCAGGCGGCGGGCGTGCCCGTGCAGCTACGACGGGACTGGCCGGTCCTGCATGTGGCGCGCACCCTGCCCGTGGTGCTGGCGGCGCTGGCCATGATCGCGCTGAACGGTCTCGCCGCCGCGCTCTCGGGTGACGAGGTGGTCGGGCGCGGCGGATTGCTCGCCGCGGTGGTCGTGAGCGCGGTGGTCGGGCTGGTGGGTGCCGTCCTCGCGGTCCGGCGCACCACGGGCGACATCACCGCGAGCGTCACCATCGCGCTCACCGCGCTGCCGGTGCTCGCTGTCGCGGTTCTGTTCGATCGAGTGGCGGCCGCGTCGATCACCGGCGTGCCTGCGGCTGTCTTGCTCGGCATCGCCGCGACCGCGCTCGTCCCCGCCTTCGCGTACCGCCTGCCAGGGCATACGACGCTGGTCGCGGCGCTCACCGGTGCGGTCGCCCTGCTGCTGACCTGTGTCAGCGGCACCGGCGCCGCCCCGCGTCTGCTGCCGACGGTGCTCGGCGCGGTCGCCCTCGCCTTCCTCGCCGTCGCCGCCACAACCGGTACCAAGGTCGGTGCCTGGCTCGGCCTCGCGTTCGCGGCACTCGGCGGCTGTGTGCTCATGGCCATGGCGGACCCGGAAACGCTGGCACAGCAGCGCCTCGCCGATCAGCGACTCGATCTGGCGACGGCGGTCGCCGCGGTGCTCGGCCTCGGCGTCGCGGCGATGGTGGCCTGGACCGTGCCGCGCATTCCCGGCTGGCGGGACCGGACGCTGGTCACCGTGGTGTGGATCGCGGTGAGCGTCGGCGGCCTGTACTCCGTGCTCGTCGCCGCGGTATCGCTGGGAGTGACCCTCGGCGCGGCAGACGGTTTCGTACTCGGCCACAGCATCGCGACCATCGTCTGGATGGCGGCGGCGACCGTTTCGCTGTTCTACGGTCTGCGCCGGATCGGTGACGCGCCCGCGGTGGCGAAGGTGTGTCTGGTCGCGGGACTGCTGGTGGCGGCCGCCGCACTGGCCAAACTGTTCCTGTTCGACCTGGCCACCCTCTCCGGCCTGGTCCGTGTCGCGGCCTTCCTGGTGGTCGGAATCCTGCTGCTGCTCACCGGAACCCGGTATGCCCGTGCGTTCGCCGATTCAGCCCCTGGCACGCGATCGAGCGAGGCCGCCGGTGAGTGAATCACGGCGCCTCCGGAAATCGGCAGAGACCGTGCGCCCACGCGGTGTTGCTGTACTCGGGCTCGGCCGATGGCGGTGGGCGGTGCGGAGCGCCCGATCGCGATGGTTCGGTCAGTATCCGGCGGTGAACCGGGTGCGGTGGTGTTCGGGGCGTTCGGCTTCGTCGAGCAGGACGACGGCGAGATCCGCTATCGAGATGCTGGAGTTCCCTTCCGCGTCGACGAGGAGCTCGTCGGTGCCGAGGCGGTAGCGTCCAGTCCGCTCGCCGGGTTCGAGGAGGGCAGGCGGGCTGAGGTAGGCCCAGTCCACCGAAACATCCTGTGCCGCACGGAACACCGCGAGCTGCTGGTCGCAGGCGGTGGCGATCGGCTGGAGGTGATCGGGAAAGTCCGGCTGCTCGCGCAGCGTCTTCCCGGTCCCTGCGACGCGGAGGCTGCCGGCACCGCCGACGACGAGCAGCCGAATTCCACTGCCGGACAATCCTTCCAACAGAGCGGCCGCGACCTCGGCATGCTCGTGCTCGTGACCGGGGACCGGGCGCGTCGCGCCGATCACCAGGTCGGTCCCGGCGGCGGCCGCGATGACCTGGTCGGGGCTGGACGCGTCTCCGGCCCGCGGCTCGACCCGGTCCGGCAGTCCACGTAGCCGTTCGGGATCGCGGGATATGGCGCGCACCCGGTGTCCGCGCGCCAGCGCCTCCGCGACGACGCGACTGCCGACATCGCCAGCTGCTCCGAAAACCGTGATGAGCATGGGGATTTCCTCTCATGAGTAGATGTGGGCTCCATCGGGAGCGGCGAGATCGGTGGTCAGCGGGCAGGCGAAGGTTCGTCGCTCGGCGACCGCGGCCGCGCGACCTGGCTCGGGACCGGCTTCGTCGTTGCGACGGGTTCGGCCCTGCGCGACTGTTCGGTGGCGCCGAGTTGACCGAGCACCGTGCCGCCGAGCGCGATGAAGATGCCGAGAACCTGGATCGGAGTGAGAGATTGACCGAGGGCCAGCCAGCCGATGACGGCGGCTGAGATAGGGCTCAGCAGGCCGAGCAGCGCCGCCGAACCGGCCTGCATCCGGGTGAGGCCGCGGAACCAGAGGGCGTATGCGGCGATCGTGCCGAGGATGCCGAGGTAGAGATAGCCGCCGATGGCGCGACCGTCCAGTGCCGGCGGCGCACCCTCGAGCAGGAGGGCGACGGGCAGCAGCAACAGTCCGCCCGCCGCCAGTTGCCAGCCCGCCATGGTGAGTGGCCCGACACCTTCCGGGCGGCCCCAGCGTTTGGTGAGCACGGTGCCGGCGCCCATGGACACCGCACCGGCCAGACCGGCGAGTACCCCGGCGGTGTCGAGGGCCGCGGTGGCCTTCAATACCACCAGCGCCACGCCGAACAGTCCGATCACGCCGGCGGAAACCTTGTGGGCCGTGGGCTTTTCGCCGAGGAGCAGTGCGGCGAGTCCGAGCGCGAACAGTGGTTGGGCCGCGCCGAGCACCGCGGCGACACCGCCGGGCAGCCGGTAGGCGGCCAGGAACATCAGTGGGAAGAACGCGCCGATATTGAGGAGGCCGAGCACGCCCGCCCGCCACAGCCAGGTGCCGCGCGGCAGCACCCTGGTGGCGGCGAGCAGGAGCAGTCCGGCGGGCAGCGCGCGCATGAGCGCGGTGAACAGCGGGCGGTCGGGCGGCAGGAACTCGGTGGTGACGGCGTAGGTGGAGCCCCATACCAGCGGGGCGAGTGCGGTCAGGGCGAGGGTGCCGGGGTAGGTAGCCGCTCCGGCTCGCGCGGTGGTCATAGCTTCGCTCCTCATTGATAATCTCAATGTTGAAATAAAAGCAGGCAAGTACTTCAACGTCAAGTATCTTGATGTTGAGATTATTTCCGGGAGGAGTGACGATGGGTGACGCGGTCGACCAGATCATTGCGGCGTGGGGCGAGGTGCGACCCGACGTGGATGTTGCCCCGATGGCGGTGGTCGGGCGGATCACCCGCCTGTCACGGGTGCTCGAACGCGACCTCACCGAGTTCTTCAAGGGTCACGGCATGGAGTTCTGGGAGTTCGACGTGCTCGCCACCCTGCGCCGTTCCGGCGGCCCGGAGGGACTCACCGCCGGAGCGCTCAACCGAGCGGCCATGGTCACCTCGGGCGCCATCACCAACCGCATCGACCGACTGGCCGCCAAGGACCTGGTGGTGCGGGTGCCTGACGCCGTGGACCGTCGCTCGGTCCGCGTGCAGCTCACCGACAAGGGCCGCGCCCTGGTGGACGAGGTGCTGCCCCTGCACATGGCCAATGAGCGGCGGCTGCTCGGCGAGCTGTCCGCGGGTGACTCCGCCGCGCTGGCGAATCTGCTTCGCGCGCTTGCCGAATCACTCGGCGATACCTCGCTCACCTAGGTTCGCGAGTGCGCGCCTCTGTCCTTATCGCTGCGTGCTTGCGAGCGCGCGAGCCGTGCACCGACCGCGTCGCTCGGTATCGGCCGAGTGTGCGTCCGGCAGTGCTGCAGTCCGGCCACGCACCGAGCCACTTTGCTATTCGGCGTCGTCCTCGCGGCGGCGCAGCAGCTCGTTGACGCTGACCGTGCGCCCGTCGCCACCGTGATGCCGCCCCTCGTCGGCGGCGGTGGTGCCGCGCCGCGAAGACCGCAACTGCGCCATCCAGTTCTCGATCTCGTTCCTGCTGTCGTTCGAGTCTTCGGATTCCGGTGTGGCGGCGGCACTGTCGTCGCGCGCAGCCGGCGGCTGCGCACTCGGCGCGGGCACGGCGGTGAACCCTGCCGGAGCCTGCCACTGACCGGCCGCGCCATCCGGTGTTCCATCGCCCTGCTGAGCTCGCGGCTCACGAGGCATCTCGGCGGTCTCGGCTTCGGACGGGCCGGTCGGCACCGCGGTGAAGCCCGGCGGGGCGACCTGCGGCCGCACCACGCCCTGATCACCGGCCGAGAACCGGTCATGCCCCTCGGCCTCCGGTGTACGGAATCCGCGCGATGGCTCCGGAGCGGTTCCCTCGCCGATCGCACCTGGCGCGATGAGGCCGTCCACCGGCGCGGACGGCTCGGCATGACGGAGTCCGGGAGTGTGGACGCCGTTGCGCGCGGCCCCGTCGTTTTCGTCAGCGCCCGGTACGGCGGCGTCATCGAGCCGGTGGGCCGAGCTGTGGTCGCCGTGTCCGGCTGCGGCAGCGGTGAATCGGTCCACGGCGGCACTGTCGTTGCCGTGAGCGGCGGCGTCATCGCCGGTGCCGAGTTCATCGGCCGTGGTGGGCGTGATGGTTCCGAACGTGTGCGCGGTGGCGGGGCCGTCGAACCCGCTCGCTGTGCCGTCGGTGGACGCGTCGCCGACGAATCCGGTGGGCGAGCCGACCTGTGCCGAATCGGAATCCGGCGCACGGAACCCGTTCGGCGCGGTGGGCGCGGGCCAGGGAGGTGTCGATGGAAGCGGCTCCACCGGCACCGGAGTGCCGAATACGCTTCGGGCCGAGGATTCCTCGGCTGCCGCATCCCGCGCTGGACGGCCTGCTGGCTCCTCAGCCGCCGGATGGTTCTGGTCTCCGTGGGCGGTCGGCCGCGGCGCGGGATCGGCGGCCTGCGGCACGATTCCCCGCGAATCCGATTCGGGCGCAGACCCTTCCGTGGTCTCATGTCCGGAGTCGGTGACCGGGGTGAACCCGCTGAAGGTGCCACCCGCAGGCGGTTCCACCGATCGTGGGATCGGCGTGACAATGCTCGGTGGCCGCGGCGCGGGGTTGCGCGGCACCGGCGGAACCAGGCCGGGCGGCGGCGTGACAATGCTCGGCGCGGGCGGGGGGACGATGCCGGACGGCGGAGTCTGCACATTCGGTCGCGTCGGGTTGACGATGCTCGGCCGCGCGGAATCCACCGGGGGAGTTCCGGGCGCGTCTTCGGGTGTGGACACCCGCGGCGTCACCGGAAGGTCGACGGCGGGTGGGGTGTATCCGGCAGGCGGCTGCACCCGCGCGGCTCCACGCGGCGGCGCGGCATCGAATCCGCCACCGAGTCCACCGGGAGTGTCGGTCGCTGTGGAGTCGGCACCGCCAGCCACGCCGGAATCCCTTGAACCGGCCTGACTTTCCGGCGTACCTGGCGCATCGGCCGTCCTGCCCGGCTCCGGGATCGGACTATCGCGGTGCGCCGATCCGCCGGAGGCGGACGCCGAATCCGTCTGTCCTGGAACAGAATCGGGCAGCTGTGTATCGGGTTTCACGATCGGCAGCACCTGGGTCGGCTCGCCGCCGGGCTGCGCGGCTTCCACCGGGCCTGCCGTGGTGTCACCACCGGACCTGCGCGGCAGCTCGCCGGAGAGCATCGGCGCGCGTGGACGCGTCGGATCCGGCGACATCTGCGCGCGCGGGCGCGCGGGCTCGGCGGCCTCCACGATCTTGTCCATGCGCTGGGTCGGGGCCTCGGCCTCGATCTCGGCGACGGTGCGCGGCCTGCGTGGCGTCTTGGCCAGCTTGCTGTCGGGGACCGAGGCCAGCTGCATGGTCGGCGGGTCGGTGATCGGGGTGGTCTTCACCAGGTCGACAACGGCGCCCTTCTGCGGTCGCTCGTCGTCGAGGATCGGCTCGCCGAGCCCGATCTTCTCCTGAATCCGCTTCATCCACTTGGGCGCCCACCAGCAGTCGTCGCCGAGCAGCTTCATGATCGCGGGCACGAGCAGCATGCGCAGCACGGTGGCGTCGATGAACAGCGCCGCGATCATGCCGTAGGCGATGTATTGCATCATCACCATGTCGGAGAACGCGAACGCGCCGGTCACCACCAGCAGGATCAGTGCGGCCGCGGTGATGATGCGGCCGGTCTGGGCGGTGCCGATCCGCACCGCCTCGGTGGTCGAGGCGCCCTGGGCTCGCGCCTCGACCATGCGTGAGACCAGGAAGACCTCGTAGTCGGTCGACAAGCCGTAGATGATCGCGATGATCAGCATCAGCACCGGCGCGCTGATCGGCTGCGGGGTGAAGTTGAGCAGCTCGGCACCGTTGCCGTCGATGAAGATCCAGGTCAGGATGCCAAGCGTGGAGCCGAGCCCGAGCGCGCTCATCAACGCCGCCTTGATCGGCAGCACCAGCGAGCCGAAGGTCAGGAACATCAGCACGAAGGTGGAGAACAGGACGATCAGGATCATCCATGGCATCAGTTCGAGCAGCGTGTCGATACTGTCGGCCATCAAGACGGGCTGACCGGTGACATACATCGTGACGCTGTCGGGCACGTCGATGGCCCGTAGATAGTCGATGGTCGGTTCGGCGTCACCTGTCGGATCGATCAGGGTCGCCGAGGTACGGTAGACGGTGCGATCGTCCGGCGGGTTCGACGGCACCGCGAACGGCTCGACCAGCCCGGGGGCCTGGTTGGCCTGCTTCCACACCAGACCGATGGCGTCGGTGTCGGCCTTGTCGCCGTTCTCGACGACGAAGACCAGCTGGATCGGATCGGTCTTCTTCTGCGGGAAGATCTCGTAGAAGTGCTCGAGCGCGACTCGGGTGGGGTTGTCGGGCGGCAGGTACTTCTCGTTGATACCGCCGAAGGCCAGGTTCTTGACCGGGATGATCAGCAGCAGCAGGCCGACCGTGACCGGGATCGCGACCTTGAGCGGATGCCGCATCACCCAGCGGGTGAGCTTGCCCCAGAAGCCGTTCTCGATCTGCTCGGCGGTCTTGTCCTTGCGGAACCGCTTGAGGCCGAGCATGTCGACGCGCGGGCCGAGGACGCCGAGCATGGCGGGCAGAATCGTCACCGCGGTCAGCGCGGCGAGCGAGACGGTCGCGATGGTGCCGTAGGCCACCGACCGCAGGAAGCCCTGCGGGAACAGCAGGACGCCGCCGAGGCTGGCGATAATCATGGTCGCCGAGAAGACCACCGTCCGACCCGACGTCACCACCGTTCGCCGGATGGCGGCCGGAGTGTCGTAGCCTTCGGCCATCTCCTCGCGGAACCGACTGACGATGAACAGGCCGTAGTCGATCGCGAGACCCAGACCGATCATCGAGACGACACCGGTCACGAACGAGTTGACCTCGGTGAAGTTGGTCAGTGTCATCACGATGCCGGTGGCACCGACGATCGTCAGACCGCCGATGATCAGCGGCAGGCCGGCCGCGACGATGCCACCGAAGATGAAGAACAGCAGCACCGCCACGGCGGGCAGTGCCAGGACTTCCATGCGCTTGGTGTCGTGCGCGATGGTGTCGTTGAGCGTGACCCCGAGCGGCTGCAGGCCCGAGACCTCCACATCGACGCCGGGAATGTAGAACGCGTCGGCGACCACCCGGTAGTTGGCCATGACGGTGGTGTCGTCGTCACCGACGATGGCGATAGAGGCGAAGGCGTGCTTCTTGTCCTTGGACCCGAACGCCGACGGCACCGCGGGTGCGTCGCCCACCCGCCAATAGGTGCCGTTGATCTTGTCGACCTGGTCCGGGTACTCGGCGACGACCGAGTTCAGATTGTCGACGATCTTCTGCTGGAACTCCGGGTCATCGATCGTTTTGCCCTCGGGCGCGTTGTACACGACGATGACGTCGGCGTTGTGGTCGCGCCCGAACGCGGCGTCGGCGATCTCGGCGCCCTGCACCGACTCCGAGCCTGGATCGAACCAGCCGCTCTGCGTCAAACGCTCGTTGAGGCCGGTGCCGTAGGCGCCCAGCGCCAGCAGCGCGCCACCGACCACGACGATGACGGCGAAGCGGAACCGATAGACCAGATCGCCCCAGCGGGTGAACACTTAAGCGACTCCTTGACCAGGGCGAGACGTGAGCAGTGCCGACAGCGGCCGGAACGGCTGCAGCCAGGCACCCTCGTCGGGCAGCGAATCGAGGCTCACCCGCGGCAGCGGTTCCCGGAATACACCGGGGATGTCCTCGAGATCGACGAACTCGAGAGTATCGGAAGCGACAGCCCAACTAGCGTGCTCACGGAAACCGAGAACCTGAGCTGGGATTCCCTTTGCCGCGATCGCCTCGAGCGGTTCCCGGAAGGCTTGGCCGTCGGCCGAGGCGACCATGATCCCGGCCAATCCGCCGGACTGTTCGCGGAGCGCGATGTGGGCGAGCATATCGGCGTCGACATCGGAGTCCTCGTCGATCTTCGGTTTGGCGAAGACCGCGAAACCCACGTTCCGTAGCGCCTCGACCCACGGCCGCACCACATCGGCGGTACCGGGGGCGATATTGGTGAAGACCGTGGCCTCCGGCGCGACCCGGCCCTTCGCACCGACCGACAGTTCGGCGGTACGGGCGAGCAACCAGCGGCCGAGCGCGTCGAAACGGGGCCGGTAGGCGGCGGTGGGACGGCCACCGAGGATGGCGCCGAGGCCCATGTCGAGGTTCGGCGCGTCCCAGACGAGCAGGACACGCCGCACATCGGAGCCGGAGCTGCCCAGCGCCTCGCCGCCGGCTGCTCCGTGGGGGATTTCCGGCATCTCGGTGGCGATCTCACTCACGCTCATCTGTCGATCTTCCCCCATATGAACTCGTTGATGACGCTACCGGCGCGCAGACCTTTGCCCTCGAACTTGGTGACGGGCCGTTCGAAACCGATCGGCGCGGTGACGCGGGCTGCCTCGCTGTCGCCGCCCGTGGTGTCGTTCAATCCGGTGAGCAGCGGTTCCGCCGAGCCTACTTCGAGAATGTGCTCGGCGTAATCGGCATGGTCGGTCGCGACGTGCAATACGCCGCCCGGCCGCAGCCTGCTGGCGATCAGCGCGAAGGTCGGCGCCTGCAACAGTCTGCGCTTGTGGTGGCGCGCCTTGGGCCACGGGTCGGGGAAGAACACCCGGACGCCGGTCAGCGACTCCGGGGCAACCATGTTCTCGAGCACATCGACGGCGTCGCCGCGCAGCAACCGGATATTACCGATCTCCTCGCGCTCGATCTGCTGGACCAGCTGGGCGAGGCCGGGCTGGTAGACCTCGATGCCGACCAGATTCAGGTGCGGTTCGGCCTTGGCCATGGCCGCCGTCGCGGTACCGGTGCCACAGCCGATCTCGATGACCAGCGGTGCGCTGCGCCCGAACCAGGCATCGGCGTCGAGCGGCTCGTTGGCGACCTCGCGGCCGATCACCGGCCAGGTCCGCGCCCAGGAGACCTGCTGGTTCGGTGTCAGCGCGCCGCGCCGCGAGCGGAAGCTGGTGACCCGCGGGTACAGGCGCGACCCGGTGGTCGAGCGGCGACCTGCCTCGTAGGGGAGCTCGGACAGGCCGGGGCGGGCGACAGCGGTGGACGGCTGCCCCGGCACCGACTCGGCTTGGTGGTTGGCGGCGTCGTTCACATCGCCCATTGTCCAGCATGCGCCGAGCTACGTCGCAGGCGCGTGCGCACGTGCGGGTCGCGCGCGCCTGCGCGCGTCCGTGTTGCGGCGGTGTTGCCCCAGGTCGGCTGACGGTTCGCGCGGACCGCCGCGTCATCGATCTGACAGAATGCCCTCCGAAAAGGGGGTGTGCGGCATGACGACAGCCACCGAGATCGGTCGGGCCGACCAGCTCGATCAGCTGATCACGACGCTTCGCGCGGGCCGGGGCGCGGATCCGGCGATCGCCGACCGGCTCGACGCCGCGGTCGCGCGCCGACGGCGACCGCTGCGGATCCAGGTCGCCGGGCGGGCGTCGAGCGGGCGCAGCACGGTCCTGCGCGCGCTGGCGTTGCTGTCCGCGCAGGAGACGGCACCGGTGGACCAGCCGGGCGAGCCGGATCCGGTGCTCGACGGTGATCTCGTGATCTACGTTCTCGCCGGTGCGCCGCAGGCCGCCGACCAGCGATTGCTCGCCACCTTGCCGCCTGGGCGTGGGGTCGTGGTCCTCAACAAGGCCGACGCGGTGGGGTCGCGCTGGGGCGAGGCCGTCGCCGCGGCCGAACGATACGGGCGCGAACTCGGCCTGCCCATCGTGCCGGTGGTCGCCTCGCTGGCGGCGCGGACCAGGGCAGGCACGGTGGACGCCGCTGATCGCACCGACCTGCGCAGGCTGGCCGTCGGGCCGGATGTGCCGTCGGTGCTGGCCGCCGAACTGTTCGTCGGCAGCGGCTCCGACCAGGACGCCCGCAGGCGGCTGCTGGACAACTGGGATCTCTACGGCGTCGATTGCGCGCTCACCGCGCTGCGCGCCGATCCCGAGCTGAGCTCGACCGCGCTGATCCAGCTCCTGCACGCGGCCAGCGGTGTCGATCCGCTGCACCGGCTGGTGCACCGCCGCTACGAACAGGTGGAGGCGGTCCGTGGCGGTGAACTGCTCGACGAGCTGATCCGGCTGGCGGCCGGCGCCATGCAGGCAGACGGTGGCCGCGCCCGCGAACTCATCGAGCACTACCTCGACGGGGACGACGCGCTGTGGATGGGTCTGTGCGCGGGCCTCGCCTGCCCGCAGGTCGCCCACCTCGCCGCGGGTTACCGCTCGCCCGCGCCCGCCGACGCCGACGAGGCGCTGGCCCGCGCCACCCGCTGGCGCGCCGTCGTCTCCAGCGACATGCCGCCGACCGCACGCCGCGCGGCCCTGCGCGTCCACAACGGATACATCCGCGCCTGGGAACGGATGAGCAGTGCCGGACTCTGACAGACCGGCGCCCCCGACCGCACCGGACGGCCCGGCGACCGACACCGACACCCCGGCGGATACGGGCGAACCCGACGTCACCACCGTGCCCGGACTCCGCCGGGCGGTGCCAGGCCCGGTAGGTCGGCCCACCGCGGTCCCCGGCCGGGGCGCCGGGCCGCCGGTCGGGCCGGATTCCGGGGGTGCGGGTGCGTCGGACGTGCCCCGCGACGGTGGCCCGACCGGCGAGGCAGATTCCGGCTATGCGCCCGCGGCCAGCGGTCGCGCCGACTCCGGGATGCGGTCCGAGCAGGCGGGCGCCGTGGCGACACCGGCTGTGCCGGACCGGGTCGACACGCTGCCCGCGGAGCTGACTGCCGTGATCGGCCGCTGGAATCCGCAGGGTGCGGCACTGTTGCGCGCGGTAGCTCAGCCCGAGCCGGCACCGGGGACCGGATCGGGGGTCGTGCTCTATGCCGTCGACGACGCCAACACCACCCTGCTGCGCACCGAACTGGCCCGCTTCGAACCGCGGATCGACCTGCTCGACCCCGCCACGGCCGCCCCTGCCTGCGCGCTCGTCCTTTTCGACGCGGGCAGCGTGCTCGGCGCCGACCTGCTCACGCTGATCGATCGCCTACGCGCCGCCGACCGGCGGATCGTGCTCGCCATGAACGGCTTCCACGCCTATGCCGACTGGCAGCGGATCAGGGAGCGCAGTCTGGCCCTGCTCGCCGCTCGCGGCTGCGCCGACCTCGACATCATCCCGGTCTCGGCCCGCCTCGCCGCCGCTGCCCGCGCGGCCGACGACTCCGCCCTGCTCGACCGTTCCGGGCTGGCGGGCCTGCACGCCGCGCTGGCCGCCGCGACCGCGCGTGCGCCCGCGGTGCGGGTCGACCGCGGCGACGCGGTGCTGGCCAGGGTGCTCGCCGAGACCGAGGCCAGGATCACCGAACAGCTGGGCGCCCTGCGAGCGGGCACCGAGTCGAGTGGGATCAGAGCGGAACGGGTCGCGCTGCTCGCCGAGCGTGACGGCGGCCGGCAGACCGGCCTCGCCGCGGTACGCAGTCAGGTCCAGCTGGCGCGCGTCGACCTGACCACCGAGGTCGGCGCGTCGATCCGCGCGCTGCACACGCGTTCGCGCACCGAACTGGACCGCTGCGACCGCGCCGAGCTGCGCGCCTACCCGCGCAGGCTGCACCACGCCGCGGCCCAGCTCTCGACCGCCGTCGACGTCGCCATCGACGACCGCGTGATCGAGACGGCCCGCCGTGTCGGCACCGCGGAGCCCGCCGCGCGCAGGCACGATCCGGCGCCGAACCTCGGCCCCGACCCGGATCCGCGGCACCGGGGTGTCGAAGATCACCTCATGATCGCGCTCGGCGCGTCGGCTGGGGTCGGCCTCGGCCGATTGGTCGTCGCGCCGCTGTCGCTGGTGCCCGCGCTCGATGCCGCGACCGTCCCGGTGACGCTGCTGCTCGGCGCAGGCGTGGCCTACTGGGTCGTGCGGGCACGGGCCCAGCTGGCCGAGCGCAACCACCTCGCGCAGTGGGTCGCCGAGGCGCTGGTGAATCTGAAGGCCCTGCTGGAGCAGCGTGTCGCGGCGGTTCTGGTGGATGTCGAGGCAGAATTGGCCGAGCACGTGGTCCGCGAATCGACGGCGCGGGCGGTCGAGGTGGACCGGCGCGTCGCCGAGCTGGACGCGCGGGCGCGGCGGCTGGCCGCCGAACGTCCGGCACAGCTGACGGCGTGCGAAAAAGACCTCGCGGTGCTCGCGCGTCACCCGAGCACGATTGTTCGACCCACCGGTGGGTAATTATGAGGGAACCCGATTCCGTATCGATCGTCATATCGCGTTAACCTTTAACCAGGAACCTGGGCGTCCGCTCCGTGCCAGTCGAACGCGCGGCCTCCGTCCATGGACGGCCACGTACGTCGTCCATTTGGGGTTGTGCGGTGGTTGGTTCGCTGCGGACGCCTTCCCGCCCGGTGGCGATCGATGGACTCGCATCGAAGAACCGCCCATCTCAGGAGAGTTTTCATGACCTCAGCGACCATTCCTGGTCTTCGTGGATCCGACGGCACCGCGCCGACCGAGCACAGTGAACTGCTCGCCTGGGTACAGGAAGTCGCAGAGCTCACCCAGCCGGACCGCGTCGTGTGGGCCGACGGCTCCGATGCGGAATGGGATCGCCTGACCACCCAGCTGGTCGAGGCGGGCACCTTCAAGAAGCTCGACGAGAAGAAGAAGCCGAACTCGTTCCTGGCGCTGTCGGACCCCTCCGATGTCGCCCGCGTCGAGTCGCGCACCTACATCTGCTCCAAGACCGCGGCCGAGGCCGGTCCGACCAACAACTGGGTCGACCCCACCGAGATGCGCGCCACCATGACCGAGCTGTACCGCGGCTCGATGAAGGGCCGCACCATGTACGTGGTGCCGTTCTGCATGGGCCCGCTCGGTGCCGACGACCCGAAGCTGGGCGTGGAGATCACCGATTCCGAGTACGTGGTGGTCTCGATGCGCGTGATGACCCGCATGGGCCAGGCCGCCCTGGACAAGCTGGGCACCGACAAGCCGTTCGTGAAGGCGCTGCACTCGGTCGGCGCCCCGCTGGCCGATGGCGAGGCCGATGTGCCGTGGCCGTGCAACGACACCAAGTACATCACCCACTTCCCGGAGGACCGCGAGATCTGGTCCTACGGCTCGGGCTACGGCGGCAACGCGCTGCTCGGCAAGAAGTGCTACTCGCTGCGGATCGCCTCGGCGATGGCACACGACGAGGGCTGGCTGGCCGAGCACATGCTGATCCTCAAGCTGATCTCGCCGGAGAACAAGAACTACTACGTCGCCGCCGCGTTCCCGAGCGCCTGCGGTAAGACCAACCTCGCGATGATCCAGCCGACGATTCCCGGCTGGCGGGCCGAGACCCTCGGTGACGACATCGCCTGGATGCGATTCGGCAAGGACGGCCGACTGTACGCGGTGAACCCGGAGTTCGGCTTCTTCGGCGTCGCGCCGGGCACCAACCGCAGCTCCAACCCCAACGCGATGGCCACCATCGAGGCGGGCAACACCGTCTACACCAACGTCGCCCAGACCGACGACAACGATGTGTGGTGGGAGGGCCTGGAAGGCTCGCACGAGCATCTGATCGACTGGAAGGGCAACGACTGGTTCGAGCGCGAGACCGAGACCCTGGCCGCGCACCCGAACTCGCGCTACTGCACCCCGATGTCGCAGTGCCCGATCCTGGCCCCCGAGTGGGACGACCCGCAGGGTGTGCCGATCTCGGCGATCCTGTTCGGCGGCCGCCGCAAGACCACCGTGCCGCTGGTCACCGAGTCCTTCGGCTGGGAGCACGGCGTGTTCATGGGTGCCACCATGGGCTCGGAGCAGACCGCCGCCGCCGAGGGCAAGGTCGGCACCGTCCGCCGCGACCCGATGGCCATGCTGCCGTTCCTCGGCTACCACGTGGGCGACTACCTCGACCACTGGATCAACCTCGGCAAGAACGCCGACGCGAACAAGCTGCCGAAGATCTTCTACGTCAACTGGTTCCGTCGCGGCGAGGACGGTCGCTTCCTGTGGCCCGGCTTCGGCGAGAACTCCCGCGTGCTCGAGTGGATCGTCGGCCGCATCGAGGGTCGTTCCGGTGCCGCCGCCACCGCGGTCGGCAATGTCCCCTCGGCCGCCGACCTCGACCTGGAAGGCCTCGACGTGGTCGTGGCCGATGTCGACGAGGCGCTCGCGGTGAACGTCGATGAATGGCGCAACGAGATCCCCTCGATCGAGGAGTGGTTCGAGTTCGTCGGCGACAAGCTGCCCTCCGGCGTGCGCGACGAGTTCGAGGCGCTCAAGGAGCGCCTGGGCTGATTCGTTGGTGAACCGCCCGTACCGGATCGATCCGGTACGGGCGGTTTTCGTCTATTCGGCGAACGGCGCGAGCTTGATCAGCTGCAGGAAGCCGGTGCCGTTGAGCCAGTGGATACGGCCGTGCGGGACCGCGGCGGCCTCGCCGGTGAAGCAGGCGACGAGGTGGCGCTTGAAATCGTGCCGTGGGTACCGGGTGATCAGGTCGTCGACCCAGTCCGTGGCCAGTTCGTCGAGGCGGCGGCCGAGCACATCCACCGAGGCGCCCGCGGAGACGAAACCGCCTGGGTCACCAAGGTTTTCCGCCGCGTCGGGGTTGAGGTGTGTCGCGATCGCCGCCCCGATCGCTTCCGCGCGACCGGCTTGCGCGCCGTGGCGCACGGCGAATTCCCGCGCTGTTTCGCCACTGACCACCGCGAAACAGCGGCCCGGTGTCGGTGTTTCGAGTTCCAGGTCGTGCAACAAGCTTGCGACGTAAGCGATTTCGTCGTCGTAGTCGACGCCGTCGAGTTCGGTCAGTGTGCGGGCGAAAAAATAGGTGCGATAGGAATGCGCGAGCATCGCATCCGAAAGGGATTCGCGCGCTTCGATTTCCGCGGCTCTGGCGAGTGCGGTGTCGGGCAGGCGGATGCCGTCGAGATCGAGTCGCCCCGATCCGCGGCGGCCCATCGCCAGCCGGATCCGGCCGGGCACCATGCGGGGGACGGTGCGTAACAGGCCGACGGTGAGAGCACGGCGCTGGGCGGCGGTCAGGTTGCCGCCGGAGCGGGTGGCCCATTCCCAGTCGAGAGTTGGCATCGTCGAGGTCCTTCGCGCGCTGCGATCCTCGGCGGATCGAGTGGTCAGCGTCGCTGTCAGTCTAGCCTCGGACATCGGCTGACGGGTGGTCGCCGTGGACCGGCTCCGCGCGGGTACCGCGGCGTTGTCGGCGAATCGTGCTCATCCTGCAGTGAGCCTGCGCTACAGCGTATTTCCGGGGCGTCCGATGCTGTGAGGCGCACCAAGCGAACTCCAGGTTTCCTCGTGAGCTGCATCGCGGATGATTTCCCCGGCTTGATTCTGGGTACATTTCTCGATGTCAGAGAGTCGCTGGCCGGGAGGGCGGGTCGTCACCTATATTTCTGATCGGGCTCCGCCGCACGTCGCACCATCCGAGCTAACTCCCCCTTCGAGACTCCAGCCGCAGCCGCGGTCGGCGATGAGATCGACGCTGAGAGGTGGTTGACGCATGACCGATCTGGTGACCGGATACGAAGCCGACATCCACTCGAGCACGCCCCTGCAGCGGGTGGCAGGCCGCCTGCAACGCGCACTGCCGCCGGGATGGCGAGTCGACGTGGTCGACCTGCCACCCCGGGGCCAGGTGTCAGGGCAGCCGGTGCTGCGGGTGCAGATGCCGGAGAACTGAGCAGTGCCCGATCCGCGTGCTCGGGCGCCCTACGTGGTTACGAAGGCTGCCGCCTCCTGGCGCTGACCGATCACGCGGGCGTCCAGCCCATCGGCATCAGCACGGATTTCTGCTCGCAGAACGCGTCGAGCCCCTCCGGGCCGTTCTCGCGGCCGATGCCCGAGTTCTTGTACCCGCCGAACGGCGCGGTGGGGTCGAAGGCGTACCAGTTGATCGCGTAGGTGCCGGTGCGCACCTTCGCCGCCACCTCGACACCGTGCTCGATATCGGTGGTCCACACCGAACCGGCGAGGCCGTAGTCGGAATCGTTGGCGATGGCGATGGCCTCGTCCTCGGTGTCGTAGGGGATCACCGAGAGCACGGGGCCGAAGATCTCTTCCTGCGCGATGGTGCTCGAGTTGTCCACATCGGCGAAGATCGTCGGCTCCACGAACCAGCCGCGCTCCACGCCCGCGGGCCTGCCGCCGCCGAGCACGAGCCGCGCGCCATCCTGTTTGCCCTTGGCGATGTAGCTCTCCACCCGGTCGCGCTGCTTCGCACTGATCAGCGGGCCGAGCTGGGTGGCCGGATCGGTCGGGTCGCCGGTCTGCATGGTCCGCACGTGCGCGACCAGCGCGTCGACGATCTCGTCGTAGCGGCTGCGCGGCGCGAGGATGCGGGTCTGCGCGACACAGCCCTGTCCGCTGTTCATCAGGCCGGAGAACGCGAGGACGGGGATGCAGGCGGCGAGGTCGACATCGGGCAGCACGATGGCGGCCGACTTGCCGCCGAGCTCCAGCGAGACCGTCTTGAGCTGCTCGCCCGCGATCGCGGCCAGCTTGCGGCCGACGGCGGTGCTTCCGGTGAAGGTCACCTTGTCGACGCCGGGGTGACCGGCGAGGTACTCGCTCTCCGCCGCGTCGGCGGGCAGCACGGACAGCACGCCGTCGGGCAGGCCGGCCTCGGTGAAGATGTCGGCGAGCAGGTTGGCGGTGAGAGGCGTCAAGGGCGACGGCTTGAGCACGACGGTGCAGCCGGCGAGCAGCGCGGGTCCGAGCTTGTTGGCGGCCAGGAACATCGGTACGTTCCACGCGGTGATCGCGGCGACGACGCCGCGCGGTTCCCGTGACACACGGGTGGTTCCGAACTGACCGACGCGAGTATCGTTCCACTGGAACGTCTCAGCCAAGGCTGCCCATGCATCGAGCGCGGCGACGGCCGGAATCTGGTTGAGTGTCAAGGCGGCTAACGAAGGTGCGCCCATCTCCGCGGTGAGCGCGGCGAGCAACTCGGGTGAGCGCTGTTCGATGAGCCGGGCGGCCTTGCTGAGCACCTCGGCTCGTTCCAGTGGGCTCGTCGATGGCCACGGCCCGCTGTCGAACGCGGTGCGGGCGGCGGCGACCGCGGCGTCGACATCGGCCTTGGTTACCGCTGGCACGCTGCCGACGGTCTCCTCGGTCGCGGGCGAGACCACGGAGATGCGGTCACTACCGGCAGGGGTGGTCCACTTCCCGCCGATGAACAGACTGTCGTAGTGCATGAGAACACGTTACAGTTTTGCGGCCCGATTGTCTGCAACATGTTCTACTTTCCCTGCTCGTGGACACTGTGAACAGGTCGAATTCCAACCCGTCGGTTCGCTTTACGGGTAAACGCACTATTGCGTTCTTTTGATTGAAAGAGGATGCTTTAGCTACTGATCAGCTCGCTCGATTCATCCGACCTTCGTAAGGGAATTGGGGAGACCGACTCATGGCTGTGCAAGTGATCGGCCGATCGTTGATGACCAGCGACCAGACCGACCATCAAGCGAAGAGTGTGGGCAGTGGGGGATGGGTTGTGTCATTCCTGCCGGGGCGCACGCTGACGATCGAGCAGGCAACTGCCGCCATCCAGGCCGCTGAGGCGGTCGCGATGGTCGGAGCGTTAGCCGATCAGGTCGGGTTGACAACGCTGGAGACCGTGGGCCTCGCGATCCAGGAATCGCCGTGGGCGAGCGCGCTCGCCGAGCCGGTTCGCCGGTCGCGCCGACTGAGCTGGATGGCCTGAGTCAGCGCTTGGTCGCGACGACAACCAGATTGCTGACCAGTAGCTCGCGTACCACCGGAATCCTGACCAGCCACCACGCCCAGCGCGGGTGGTAGCGGGGAAAGATCGTCCGTACGTCCGCGGAGGTCGTCGCTGCCCAGCGCAGTCCGTCGGCAGCGGTGACGGCGAACAGTGATCTGCCGAACCGGTTCTTCGGTTCACGTCCGTGCTTGCGGAAGTACCGCCTGGCGGCGTACTCGCCGCCGAGGTAGTGCCACAGGCCGGTCTCGTGTCCGCCGAAGGGGCCGTGCCACACGGTGTAGGAGTACACGATGAGGCCGCCGGGTTTGGTCACCCGCACCATCTCCTCGGCCATCACCCAAGGGTGCGGTACGTGCTCGGCCACATTGGAGGAGAAGCAGACGTCGAAGGCGTTGTCGCGGAACGGTAGTGCCATCCCGGAGCCGCGGACCGAGCCCGACACCCGCAGCCCCGCGGCATGCATCTCCGACGGGTCGGGTTCCACCGAGACGTAGCGCGCTCCTGCTTCGGCGAACTCGTCGGCGAAGTACCCCGGCCCGCCACCGACGTCGAGTACGAACGTGCCGGTGAGGTCGGTGCCGGCGATGTCGGCGTAGAAGTCGCCGATCAGATCGGCGCTGTCGGTGGCGATGCCGCCGTAGAACCTGGCCGGATCGGACTGCTCGAACCGGAAGCTGGTGAGCAGGCGCAATGAGCGGCGCAGCGTGGCGCGGCGCGCGAACCTGCTGCGGTCGCGACGCAGGACGGGCCGCTCGATGGTCGGCGGGGATGCGGTCGGCACGGCGAGGAGTTTATGGGCAGTGCGCTGTGTAGCGCAGACCACACCCGCTAGTGTGGTGGCGACCTTTGTCCTCGACCGATGCGATTGCGAGCCCAGACCGTGCGTGAAGTCCTCCTGTTGTGCTGGCGTGACACGGGGCACCCGCAGGGCGGCGGCAGCGAGCGCTATCTCGAGCAGGTCGGGGCCCAGTTGGCCGCGCGTGGCATCAAGGTCACGCTGCGGACGGCGGGCTATCCCGGCGCGCCGCGCCGGGAGCGGATCGACGGGATCGATATCAGCAGGGCGGGCGGCCGCTTCACGGTGTATCCCCGGGCACTGGCCGCCATCGTCGCGGGCAGGATGGGTTTCGGTCCGCTGCGCGGGCTGCGACCCGACGTAGTCATCGACACCCAGAACGGCATCCCCTTCTTCGCCGCGGCGACCGGAGTGCCGTCGGTGGTGCTGGTGCACCACGGGCACCGGGAGCAGTGGCCGGTCGCGGGCAAGCTGGTCGGGCGGATCGGCTGGTGGATCGAATCCAGGCTGTCGCCGCGGGTCCATCGCGACAATCAGTACCTCACGGTGTCGCTGCCGTCGGCCGAGGAACTGGCCCTGCTCGGGGTCGATCGGGAGCGCATCGCGGTGGTCCGCAATGGCGCCGAACCCGTCCCGGCCGGTGTCGTGCCCGGTGCCGAGGGCACCCGCGCCACCCATCCCCGACTCGCCGTGCTGTCCCGGCTTGTCCCGCACAAGCAGATCGAGGACGCGCTTGCCGCGGTCGCCGCGCTGCGCACCCGCTTTCCCGATATCCATCTCGACGTGATCGGCGACGGCTGGTGGGCGCCCAACCTGCGCGCGCACGCCGACGACCTCGGCATCACCGACGCGGTCACCTTCCACGGCCATGTCGAGGAACGCCGCAAGCACGAGATCCTGTCCGCCGCCTGGGTGCATGTGATGCCGTCGCGGAAGGAAGGGTGGGGTCTGGCCGTCATCGAGGCCGCCCAGCACGGCGTCCCGACCATCGGCTACCGCAGTTCCCGCGGCCTCACCGACTCCATCGTCGACGGTGTCACCGGCCTGCTCGTCGATGACGCAACCGCTCTCGCCGACGCCGCCGCCGAACTACTCGCCGACCCTGACACCCGCCTGGTCATGGGCGAGAAGGCCCGCGCGCGAGCGCACGAATTCTCCTGGGAACAAACCGGATCCGGTGTCTATGAAGTGCTCGCCGCCGCTGCTCACCGGCGATTCGTCGCCGGGCTCGTCGCGCCGATGCCGGGCAGCAGGCTCAATCGCTGAACATCTCGTCGATAGTGCGCACCGTGATCGACCGGTCCAGCCAATCGACCAGCTGCGCCTGATCATGGCATGAGCCGATCTTGGCTTCCGCCGCCGCGGTGACCGTCACGCCGCGCCGCCGGAGGATACGCAGAATGCTATCGGCCACACCTTGCTCACGGCCTTCTTCGCGCCCTTCCTCGCGGAGACGCTGAGATGTCTCCGAACGGAAGAACGACAGATCGATCGACATGAGATTCCTCCAAATCCTGGCGCCTCGGGTGCGTCCGAGGCCGAGCTCGACGAGTTCGGTATAGATCTGTGCCTCATCCCGGTCGCCCGCGACGTGCAATGCGGTGGACAGCGCCTTCAGTATGGCACCGATTCGGGGCTGGTTGGCATGTGTAATCGCAGACAGGGCGGCCAGTGGGAGGTCGGCGAGCGCTTTCGCCGGATCGGTCACAGCGGGGACGTTATGTGGTCCGAGTACCAGCGGATACAGCACAGTGCACGGCCATGCTTCGTGGCCGAGTGCGAACGGACCCTGTGCCCATCGGGCAGTTGCCCAGTTACGGCACACGACAACGAGCACCACCGGAATGCCGTACTTGGCCTGCAGGAATGCCAGGTAATACGCCCATGCTGCGGGGCGCGTCGGTTCCTTCTTGCGCTGTGACTCGACGATCAGCAGAAACTGGGATTCGGCCGTGGTGATCCGCAAGACCGTGTCGGCGCGGCGCTCGATCGGTTCTATCTCGGTCAGGTCGACCGAGAGGTGTTCCACTTCCTGTGGGTCGGCGAATGGTAGTCCGAGTGCATGGAAGATGCGGGCGAAGGTGGCTGGGTTGTGCCGGAAGATCCGGTGCATCGCCTCGTGCTCTGAGCTGACCATAGCGAACGAGTATGGTTGCTAATGGCTATTCTGTTTCATTTGCTCGGTGTGTCTTGTAACTCGCCGATGACACACCGGGAGACGCGCCTGGAGTAGGGGCTCAGGAGGGTGGCGGCGATGAGGCTGCCGAGGAGTAGGGCGGCCCAGAGGGTGTGGGCGGCGGTGGAGAGACGGCGTTGGGTGGGTGTGGCGGTGTCCGTGCTAGTCGGAGACGCTATCCGGTAGAGGGCGAGGTGTTGGTCTTCGTAGACCAGTTCGGTTGCGGCGAGTGTTCTCTCGGAGTCGCCGTGAGGGCCGGGGGTGGTGCGTTCGAGGAGGATCCAGCCGACGCCGAGGTCTGCGATGGCCGTGGGGTCGGCCCCGCGGAGCAGGGCTTCCTCGATGGTGCGGGCGCGGTTGCCCTCGCCGGTGACGGCGTGGCCGCGTACGAGGAGTTCGCCGGTCTGCAGGACGTCGTTGGGGAGGATGCGTGGGGCCGGATCGAGAACGGGAGCTGTTCCGCTGTAGGGGAATACGCGGAACATGCCGGTGGGGAGCACGGCGACATCGCCAGGTCCGTCGATTCGCGCGGCCACCTGCCCCCACCCGGCCGGGTAATGCACCGCCCGCATCTGCCCGCCGACACCCCAGGCCAGATCGGCCAGCGGAAGTACCAGTAGTGCGATGAGAAGTGCTGCCGCTACCGAAACTCCGGTCGCGCGGCGGTCGGCGTCGCTGGTCATGTCCATCGGCTGACCGGCTTCGACCTCGCGATCCGATGCGGGGACGAACGGGTCTGCCGTCGCAGCATGCCGGGCGCGCGAGTCGGGGCCGTGGTCGTCGGTCGGGGACGAAGTCGCGGGTGGCGACCAGGCGCGGTCGTCACCCGCGACGCGGCCGCCGGAACCGGTACGTTCGCGGCGAAGCCGTCCGGTCACGGCGAGGCAGGCGGCACCGGCGCACAGCGCGTAGGCGGGCAAGGCGAGGGCCACGTACTTCTGGGTGTCGCGGAGCAGTCCGGCTCCGGGAACGTGCACCACCAGCCATTCGCCGACCGCGATCCCGGCGCCGGTCGCGCCGAGCGCGGGCAGCACGACGGCAACGCAGGCGATCACCAGCAGCGTCCGCCCGTCGCGCCCGCTCGCCCACACCGTCCGCGCCCCGAGCGCCACGATCACGAGCAGCAGCAGGGTGCCGAGGAAGGCGAGGGGCGTGGTCCGGCTTGCGGGAACGGCCTCGCTGTTCCAGATCCCGCCTAGTCCGGCCAGGCTGCCCAGCGTGCCGAGCCACGGTTCGGCACGCGCCGCGAACGCGGTGACCCCGGCCGGGTCCGACGGTTCGGCGCCGGAGCCGAGCGCCGTCGCGGTCAACCAGGGCGCGCAGGTGGCGAACCACAGCAGCAGCGCGGCCGGGAACCTGCGCCATCCGACCAGCGCGAGCCCGATGACGGCGGCCAGTAGCGATCCGGTCGGTGTGAGTCCGGCAGCGGCGAAGCTCGCGACAAGCGCCGCCCATGCGCCGACCGTGCCACGGCGCGACGGCCCATCGATGCGCGTCGATGTGCCGTCCTGTGGTGGCACCGTGGTCGTCGCTGGTGCGGATGCGCCGGTGCCGTGTCTCGGTGGCGCCGAGTCTGCGAGTGGGCGCGCGCTCGCCGCGCCACGTGACGCTGCGCGCTGACCGGTCTCCTTCGACTGGGACGGCCTCGTCGGGGGGATCGCAGGGACGGTCGGATCGGTTGCGGCCGATGCCGAGTCGCGGATGTCGTCGTCCGCCACGGTGGCGTGCGCGGAATCGACTCGAGTGGTGGGTTCGCGGTGCCGGAATGCCGGTGGCCGCCGCCGCAGGCGTGCCGCTGCCACCGCCGTCCACGGCAGCGCGGCATACCCGGCGAGCAGACTCCAGTGCCCCTGCAGCAGTCGTTCGGCGACGAAGGGATTCCACAGCGCGATGGTCGCGGCGACGAGTTGGGCGGCGGCCGGCGCGTGGAGGACATCCCGGACGAGGACAGCGGCGCCGTAGCCCGCCGCCCACAGCGCGACTAGCAGGATCGTCTTCACCAGCAGGCCGCCGTCGACGAAGGGGGAGAGCACGGCCAGCATCGCGTCCTGGGGCACAGCGCGCGGTGCGGCGGCGCCGAGGCCGAGGGCGGAATCGGTGAGATAGGACCGTGGCGTGCTGACGGCATCGCGGAGCAGCAGGTAGCCGGACCCGGCCAGGGGGCCGACGATGATCAGCGCGAGTACCGCGCAGTATCCCGCCACCCAGGCTCGCGCCCGCCCGATTCCCATCACGCCACTGCACCTTACGTGCCGGGTCCGTGGTCCCGCGTGCGGCAAGGTGAGTCCGCTCGGACTCACATTTTCGGGGTTGTGCTGAAGCCCGCGGTGGCGAGGTGCGACGATGAGGCGTGTCCTCGGTCCGTCGCCCCCCCGTCATCGCCGACCTGACCTGGGTGACGGCAGGCGCGATGACCGCCAACGTCGCCGGGTACCTGCTGCAACTGCTGGCCAGTCGCTGGCTCGGTGTCGCGGGTTTCAGCGAGTTCGCGAGCCTGCTCGCGGTGCAGCTGCTGTGCGCCGTGCCCGCGCTGGCCATGCAGAACGTGGTGGCGCGCGAGGTGGTGCGTGGCGCGGAGATCGGGGCGGTCCGCGGCATGCAGTGGCGGTGTGCGGCGCTGGTCGCCGCCGTCGCCGTGGTGCTGGTGCCGGTGGTCGCCGCGGTGCTGCATGTGGGTGTGTGGGCGGCGGCCGCGGCGCTCGGCGCGGCACCCGCGCTGGTGATCCTGTCGGGTGAGCAGGGAATTCTGCAGGGCAGCAACCACTTCCGCGCGCTGGCCGCTGTCCTCGGGCTGGCGGGCACGGCGCGGGTCGCGCCCGCGCTGATCGCGCTGGCACTGGGCGGGGGCGCCACCGGGGCGCTGTTCGCCGCGGCGGCGGGCATCATCTGCGCGGCGATCATCGCGGGCCGGATCGCCAGGTCGGCGCTGGGTAGCGTGGCAAGCGGCGGCGGGACTGTGCCCGGGAGCGACACGTCTTCGATATCCGGCTCGGTAGCGGACCCGCGCCAGCGGATGGGGGAGCACACAGCGGATTCGATGCGGGGGTCGACGGCCGGACCCTCCGACGTCACGGCTGTGCCCTCCGACGTCGCGGCTGTGCCTGACCGCCGGGCACGGTGGCGGCCGTTCCGGTCGGTGGTCGCCGGCCGAGCGCGTGCCGGCCGATCCGCGATCGGTGTCCTTCCGGTGCTGCGCGCGGTCCAGGTCCAAGCGGCGCTCATGGCGCTGTCCTCGGCGGATCTGATCGTCGTCCGGATCGTCCTCGACGACACCGCGGCCAGCCAGTATTCCCTCGGCACCGTGGCGACCAAGATCGCGTTCTGGCTGCCGCAGGCGGTCGGCGTCGTGCTGTATCCGCGGATGGCGCAGGTCGCGCAGTCGAGCAGGGCGATCAGGGACGCGCTCGCGGTGCTGTCGGTGCTCGGTGTCTTCGCGGTGCTCGGTGCCGCGGTCGCCGCCCCGCTCGCGCCGCTGTTCGCCGGTCAGGATTACGCGCCGATCCAGAACCTGCTGTGGGTGTTCGCGCTGCACGGTGCGATCCTCGCGGTGCTGCAGGGCGCGCTGCTGTCGGCGATCGCCGTCGAACGCACGGCGCTGGCCGCCGTCACCTGGATCGGTCTCGCGGTGGAGGTGATCTCGATGCTCACCCTCGCCGATTCGATAGGCACCCTGATCGCCACCGCGGTCTCGGTGGCCGCGGTGACCACCGTGCTCGTCGCGCTGGTGGTGCTGCGGACCGCCGCCCGCCCGGTGCCGAGTGCCGTGCTCCCGTAAATACCGGAGTACTCAGTCCAGTGCGGCCAGTGCGACGCGCGTCGCGTCCCGGAGGCGGGCCGCGGAATCGGGCGCGCGCTCCAGTACCCAGACCCCTTGCAGGAACACCAGCAGGAACCGTGCCATGGCGGACGGGTCGGCCGCAGGCCCGAGCTCGCCCTGCGCCTCGGCGCGGGTGAGCGCGGCGGCGAACGCGGTTTCGGTACGGGCCCAGCTGGATTCGACCAGCCGGGCGACATCGGCATCGCGGGCGGCCAGCTCGACCGCGGCCGTCGTGACCAGGCAGCCGAGGAACCGGTTCTCGGTGCAGGAATCCGTGACGAACTGCTCGATCAGCGCCTTGACCGCGGGCAGCGCCGGACCTGGTTGCGACAGTGCCCCGGTGATCCGCGCGTCGACAATCTCCAGATGCCGTCGCAGCGCCTGCGTGAACAGGTCGTGCTTGTTTCCGTAGGTCGCGTAGATGCAGGCTCTGGCGATGCCGAGATGCTCGATCAGATCGGCGATCGAGGTGGACTCGTACCCGCGCTGCCAGAACAGGTCGAGCGCGCGGTCGAGCACCACCTCGGGGTCGAATTCCTTGGTGCGCGGCACTTCTCGAGAGTATCAACCGCGATATCGGCCGAGCGTGGATGCTCTACCAGGCCTGAAACATCGAACGGCCCCGGTCGCATGACCGGGGCCGTTGGTGTCTCCTACGGTCAGGGACGTTTCTCGATGTCGATCTGCTCGGTCGGAGCGTCGTAGTCACCGCGGGTGAACTGGGTGGTCGGCGCGTCGTCGCCGCCCCAGCTCGACCCGGCATCGTTCGGGGCCGCCGCCGGAGCCGGGGTCGGACGGTTGCCGCGCGGGCCCGCATGCGCGGAGCTGCTCCCGCCGCGCAGGCCGAGGAACAGCCCGGCGATCAGCGCGAGCACACCGAGCACACCGAGCACGATCGGCACGATACGGCCGAACAGCGACAGCTTGTCGATGTTCTCCTTGGCCACTGCGAGCTGCGATTCGACGGTCTCCTCGTTGAACACGATGTGCGACTTGAGCGCGGTCACCTCCGGCTTGTCGGCCGCACGGGCGTAGAACAGGTGGATCGACTCACCGCCCTTGACCACGGTGCCCGTCTGCGGCTCGATCCACAGGTCACGCACATTGGTGTAGTACCTGGTCATGGTGACCGGTTCGTCGGCGGGCACGTCGGTGACGCCCCACTTGCCCGCGGGCAGGGTGAGCCGGTTGGTGGGCGACTGCACGACGTCCCAGGTGCTGGTGACCGGCACCGTCATCTGGAAGTGATAGACCTTGGTGCTGTTGATCTCGGTCTCTTCGATGAACTTGGCGTCGAACGCCTTGCGCACATTGATGTCGAAGTAGGGGTAGGTCTTCTTCTCGGTGCCGATCGGGAAGCGGTAGCCGAGGCCGGTGTGCTGCACCGGCTCCATCACGCTGCCGCCCTCCTGGTTCACCGTGACGGCGATCGACCCGTTCGGCTCGGTGTCCACCGGCATGCCGTCGACGCGGTCGATGGTGACCCGGTCGACATTGGCGGTGAGCAGCCCGGTGTCGCCCTGGACATCGGTGCGGCGCAGGGTCGAACCGGCCTGCACCGTCATCTGGTCGGCGTCGGAGGGCTCTTCGACGGTGAGGAAGCGCTGCGAGATCAGCGGCACGTCGGTGTTCACGACGGCGGGACCGTCACCGGTGGTGAGCGACTTGGAATCGAGCACGAGGCTGTCCTCGCCCGGCTGATTCTGCGCGATGGTGGTGATCTCGAGGTCGAGCGGAGTCTTGGCCACCTTGCTCACGGTGTAGGTGGGGATCATCAGCGCGGCGACGAGTAATGCCGCGCCCAGACCCACGAGCACGCAGGCAACCGTCCTTCTGGTACCGGCACTCAGTGCCATGCAAACTCTCCTCGTCGTTCGAACCCGGATCCTTGCGGTGGTCTGGTATTGCACCCTAGGCCCTCGTGAGACCCGACACTAACAGCCCGACCGCGCGTAGGGCCGTGCTGCGCCCCGGAAATCGCCGACAGGGCAAACTGGACCGTGATGACGACCGTGACCGCCCCCGTTTCGCCGCCGCGCGCCTTCATCCCGGCCCTGGAAGGCATGCGCGGGATGGCGGCACTCGGCGTCGTGGTCACCCATGTCGCGTTCCAGACCGGCACCGGTGACGTTCCGGTGCTCGGCCCGATCCTGGAACGCTTCGATATGGCCGTCGCCGTGTTCTTCGCGCTGTCGGGATTCCTGCTGTGGCGCCCGCACGCGGCGGCCGCGCGCGGGCTGGGTACCGCGCCGTCGGCCCGGCGCTACCTGCGGCACCGGCTGCTGCGGATCATGCCCGCGTACTGGGCGGTGGTGGTGTTCGTACTGGTGCTGCTGCCCGGCGCGGCGCAGACCGCGAACCTGCGGGTATGGGTGTCGAATCTGCTGTTGTTGCAGGTCTTCGTGCCGCTGACACTCACCGAGGGGCTCACCCAGATGTGGAGCCTGTCGGTGGAGATGGCCTTCTACCTGGTGTTGCCGCTGCTCGCGGTGACGGTGATGTGGTTGCGCGGTCCCCTGGCACGGTGGCGGGTACCCGCGCTCGGCGGGCTGATCGTGGTCAGCCTGACCTGGAATCTGTGGCCGGTGCCGACCCCGGACGCGATCCACTCCGACAACTGGCTACCCGGATATCTGCCGTGGTTCGCCGCGGGCATGGTGCTCGCCGAGCTGATCTATCAGGGCCGTGCCGGGATGTGGTGGGTCCGGCTGTGTTCCTCGCAGCCGCTGATGTGGGCGGTGGCCCTGCTGGCCTTCCTCGTCTCGGCGACCGAGTTCGGTGGGCCGGCCGGGCTGGAGCGTGCCGAGCCGTGGCAGTACGCGATGAAGATGCTGCTCGGCATGATCATGGGCTTCGGCCTGCTCGCCCCGCTGGTGCTGCGTCCAGCCGACGCCGCGCCACACCGCTGGCTGGAGTCGCCGACCGCCGCCACGCTCGGCCGCTGGTCCTACGGCATCTTCCTCTGGCATCTGGTGGTGCTCACCATGGTCTTCCCGGTGTTCAGCGTGCTCCCGTTCAGCGGCCGGTTCCTCTATGTCCTGGTACTGACCGTCGGCCTGACGATGCCGCTCGCGGCCGCGAGCTTCGCGCTGATCGAGGAACCAGCTCGCAAGCTGGCCCGGCGGTGGGACAAAGCCGCCGCCGAACGGGGGGTCGGCGCGGCTCGGTGATCCGCGCCGCGCTGCGCGTCCACTTATCTCGATTGTTGTCGTGATTCGCGCGAGTTCGACGGAAAGTGTGTGGCCGGCGCGGGACCGGCGCCGGACGGTGAAGGGGTCGCGACGGCTCGACCACCGACGAGTCAGCGCCGACGGGGCGGCAGGGCCGCGACGCCGACGGCGACGACCGCGATGACGGCCGGCGCCTGCGCCCAGATCGAGCCGCCCATATACGGTGTCCCGGATCGCCAGGGCCCCGTCGACAGCGCGGCCGCCGACAGCATGGTCCCGAGTCCGGCCACGTACGGCAGCACCCGCGCCGTGAGTGCCGAGCGGAAGTGGCTGCACCCCAGCGTGATCAGCGTGAGCGCCGCTCCGATCGGTCCGGCCACCACCGTGACCACCCCGGTCAGGCCGACGGCGCCGGTCCACCGCGCGCCCCAGGTCCCAGGTGCCGGGCCGACCTGACGGATCGGGCCCCGCCGCGGAATCGCCAGTAGTACCAGCGGGATCAGCAGCAGCAGACCGCCGAAGATCGCCAGCCGGTACCAGCGGTCGGCGGGGAACGACACGGTGATGTCCCCGGTCGAACCGGCTGGCACCAGCCAGCCCTGCTGCCAGCCGCCGACCACGACCGGCGTCAATTCCCGCCCGTCGCCGGTGTGCGCCTGCCAGCCGACATTGGTGCTCAGCGGCAGGACCAGCAGCTCGGTATCCGGGCTGGCGGGAGCCGGCGCGACCGGATCGGTGCGGACGAGTCGCAGCCGGTCGACGGTGAACAGTTCGGTGGGCGCCACGGTGAGGTCGGGATGGCCGGGCAGCAGCTCGACATCGGCCGTGTCCTCGGTGCAGGCCCGCGCGGAAACCGGTGCGCCCGAGCGGAGTTCGTCGACCGTGGCGGTGACCGTGGTGTGCACGGTGCGCCCACCGACGGCGATCACCGGGCCGTCCGCGCAACCGATGGTGACGAGCCGGTCGCCGGGCGCCGGCGCCGGATACTCCGGTCCGAGCACTTCCACCTCGGCGAGTCCGGCGGGCTGGGTGAGCACGAAGCCGAGCGCGGTGCGGTCGAGCACCTCGTTCCAGGTCAGGATGCTGAGCTCGATGCGGTCGGTGACGGTGGGGCGCAGGGAGATCCGGGCGGGTTCGCCGTGCTCGCGTTCGGGCAGCTCGCGTACCTGCGGTCCGTTGCCGAGATCGACCGCCACCGAGGTAGCGGTCGCGGGCAGGCCGCCGAGCGCGGTGGTGAGGTCGAGCCCGTTGACCTCCGCTGGTTCCGGAAGTTCCAGTACCAGCGTCGGTTTGGCGCCCGCCAGCTCGCGGACGGTCGATTCCGGCGCGGTCCATGTCGTCCTCGGGTCGCCGTCGGTGGCGGCGAAGGCGGCACCGCGCAGATCGGCGACATCGGCGTTGCCGCGCGCCACCGGCCTTGCGTGGTCGGTGAGCAGGGCTTCCAGCGCCGGTCCCGGTCTGGTGCGGACGGTCAGGTCGGTGGCGACGGTGAGCGGTTCCGGCACCGCGAGCGTGCGGCCGAACACTCCGGGTTCCTCGGCGGGCAGCCCGAGCCCCTTGCTGCAGTGCACCCGGAGCGGTCCGTCGAAACAGGCGCTGCGACCGGGGAATTCCTGGCCGAGGTCCCACCCGGTGATTGTGGTCCCCGCCGGGAGATCGGGCAGCACCACGCGATGCCGGATATCGACCCGGATCGGCGCGTCGCGCACGGTGTAGTCGTCGAGGGTGAGTTCGCTGATCCCGAATTGGCCACCGCGGGTACCGGTTTCGGTACGGGCGGCGGTGATCTGCACCCAGTCGGTACTGCCCGCGGGGAGCGGGACGCTCACGGGCGCACCGGGTCTGGTGATTCGCACCGACACTGTGCCGCGCGCGGTACGCACCTCGACCCACTTCACCGGGTCGCCGAGCGCGGCCGCGGTGGTGGTGAAGCGCAGCGAACCGGTGCTGATCGGCTGGTCCAGATCGAGCCGGAGCCACTGTCCGAGTGCGGATTCGGCACCGTTGCTGATCCACGCCGTGCTCGGATCGCCGTCGACAGCGGCGGCGGTGGAACTGCCAGGCGCGCTGCCACCGATCTGGGTGGCGTCGGCGGCCGAACTCGACGCGGTCACCTTCGCGCCCGACCATTCCCCGCGCACCAGCGGAATGCCGTCGACCGGGTAGTCGGGCACCAGATTGTGGGTGCGCCGCGCGTCGTCGGCGGCGCGCACCGCCGAATTGTGGTTGTCGACCCGGCCGAAGTCGGTTTCCCGGTCCATCGGCGTGTCGGTCACCAGCATCGGCTCCGCCGGTAGTCCGGCACGCGCGGCGTCGGCGGTGAGCAGCATCGGGACGGCGGGGTCCGCGGTGCCGCGCCGGACGCGCTCGAGCACTTCTGGGCCGCCGTGCACGACCGGCACCGCGTCGAGCGGAACCGTGTACGCGCCGGGGAATTCCGGGGGTGCGCCGGTGCCGGACCGCACCTCGACCGGTGTTCCGGGTGGCGGCACCTCGACCCGGTAGATCTCGATCGCCGGATACGACGGTTGCAGATCGTTGTCGACCACCAGCCCGGCGTCGGCGGCCTTCGGTCCGATCAGCGCGCCGAACTCGGCCACCTTGGTCAGTCCCGGCGAACCCTCGATCGCCCGATGCGCCAGCATCGGCCGGGTGGATCTCGAGGTCTCCTGGTCGAGGTCGTTGCGCAGGACCAGCACCCCGATGCCCTGGTCGGCGAGGGTCGCGGCGAGTCCGGCCGACGGCCTGCCGTCGGCGATCAGCCGCTGCACCGAATCCATCGCGCGGATGGTGCCGGGCGGATTCAGCGGCACCGCGTCGCGCACCGCCCACGGCGTGCTCGCCAGCGCTTGGAGCGGTTCGTCGCGGGTGAGTCCCCAGATCTGGCTGCCGAACGGGGCGCCGGGCACCACGAGCGCGCGGGTATCGGCGGCGTTGTCGGCCAGCCAGTCGGCGGTATCGGTCCAGTACGCGGGCACCCGGTCGTAGGCGCCGCGCGGGGCGAGCCTGCCGGTCCATGCCAGCGAGGTGGCCAGCGTGAGCGCGGCCAGGATCAGCGCGGCGACGGCGACGAGCCGATCCCGTTCGGGATGGGCGAAGGCGTCGCGCCACTGGCGCATCGGTACCGAGGCCGGCAACGCCACCCGCCCGAGCAGATGGGCGAGGCCGACCACCAGCGGCAGGCGGATCAGCGGCTCGAGCTTGTGCACGTTGCGCAGCGGCGCGCCACCAGAATCCAGGAACACCCGCACCGCGTCGGCGAAAGGGCCGCCGAGCGTGCCGACGTACCCGGCGCAGATGCCGGCCAGCCCGACACACAGGATCAGCGTGAACCGCCCGCGGTACGGCATCGACGATCTCGCCAGCCCGGCCATACCGGCGGCCGCGAGCAGCCCGGTGGCGAGCACCGCGGCGGGCTGGGTCACCAGCACCGCGCCCGCGATCCGCTCGGGGGAGACGAAGGGTGTCCAGCTGTCGGTGCCGCGCAGCACTTCGGCCAGCGAAGCCCACTGCGTGGTCACACCAGACGACTCGATGTAGTCCAGGAACGGCGGGCTCACCCGGCCGAGCAGCAGCAGCGGCACCACCCACCAGAAGGTGGCGAGTACCAGCAGCGGAATCCAGGCCGCGGTGAACCGCCACCACCGCCGGTTGGGCCGGTACGAGGCCCACCACAGCGCGGCGGGCAGGAAGGCGGCCACGGTCGCGACGGCGTTCACCGACCCCATCAGCGCCAGGGCCAGCGCGCTGCCCGCGGGGGAACGCGCGCCGCCACGGCGGACAGTATCCGATTGCGCCGCAACGTCATTCGAACCGCGCCGCAACGTCATCCCGAGCGCGGCAGGGGCGAGCAGTACCCACGGCGCCAGCATCATCGGCAGCGTCTCCGAGGAGATCGAACCGAGCGTGGTGAGTACCCGCGGCGACAGCGCGAAGGCGATGCCGGCGATCACCCGTGATCCGCGCGCGCCGATCCCCAGCGTCTCGCACAGCTTCACCACACCCCAGAACCCGGCGAGCAGCAGCAGCGCCCACCAGACGCGCTGGGTCACCCAGGCGGGGATGTGCAGGAGGTCACCGGCGGAGAAGAACGCGCCGTGCGGGAAGAAGTAGCCGTAGGCCTGATTCTGCACCTGGCCCATCGGGGCCTGACTGCTCCACAGGTGTGCGGCGCGCGCGAGAAAGCCGAGCGGATTCTCGGCGAGGTCGTACTTGGTGTCCGCGACGGTCAGGCCGGGGGCCTGCGCGAAGGTCAGGACGAAAGCGGCGAGAACCGAGCCGACGAACCAGCGCCAACCCAGGGGAGCCGCGCGGCCCCGCGACTCAGCGGCTGCCGTATTCAGGAGCGTTGAGCAGCGAGGAATCCTTGTCACCGCTGCGGTCGATCGAGGGCGCAGTGTTCTGCTGTACCGCGGCCGTGATCGCGAAGACGGCGATGGCGCTCAGCAGGGCGCCGCCGACCGCGCTGGCAACAGCCGGAACAGCAAACTTCATCGCGCACTCCAATTCCGCTCGACGTCGGGTGGTACTCCGGTCAACCTAGCAGGTCCGCCCCCGTTGGTCAGTCTTCGGGGACGTGGCATCCCAGCGCGCCGAGCAGGGTGCGGAACTTGGCCGTGGTCTCGGCCAGTTCGGCCTCGGGTTCCGAGGCGGCGACGAGGCCGCCACCGGCGCTGGCCCGCAGCGTGCGCCGGTCGGCGGCGAGCTCGGCGCCCCGGATGGCGACCACCCATTCGCCGTCGCCGTCCTCGGCGCACCAGCCGACAGCGCCGCCGTAGAAGCCGCGGCGCGGTTCGTCGGCGGTGATGGCGGCGAGCGCGGCGGCGAACGGCGTGCCGTTCACGGCGGGCGTCGGATGCAGCAGCAGCGCCAGCTCGAGCGCGGTGCGCGCCGGGTCGCGCAGTACGCCGTGGATCGGGGTGGCCAGGTGCCAGACCTGCTCGGTGCTCAGCAGTTCGGGGACGGCGGGGATGTGTAGTTCGGCGCACTCCGGGGTGAGCCGCTCCCGGATCCACTCGACGACGTAGCGGTGTTCGTCGTGATTCTTGCCGCTGGCGAGCAGCTGCCTTGCCTGCTCGGCATCGGCGGCCGGATCGGCGAGCCGGGGCAGCGTGCCCGCCAGCGGATGCAGGCTCACGCGGGCGCCGTGCCGCGCGAGGAGTACCTCGGGGGTCGCGCCGAGCAGCGTCTCGCCCGGCCTGCCCGCCGCGGTCAGGTCGACCGCGTACACGTTCGCGCCCGGATACCTGGTCAGCAGCTGACCGGCCACCACTTCCGGTTCCAGCACCGCGTCGGCCTCGATCAGCATCGTCCGCGCCGCGACCACCTTGCGCAGGTCGGCGCCGGGTTCACCGAGCGTGCGCACCAGTTTTTCGACTCGAGCCAGATGATCCGCCGGGCTCGGCACCTGCGCGATCACCCGCACGTCGGGTAACGGGGGTAGCGCGGCGGGCCGCCACGGACCTGCCGTGTGCAGCGCGGTCTCCGGCTGCCAGAGCGCGGCGGGTTCGGTCGGGTCGAACGGCAGCGCGCCGACCACCAGTCGCGGCCCGGCACCCGCGCCGGACCGCCGTTTGCGCAACGCGGCGACCGCCTGCTCCGGGTCGGGGAACCTCGTGCGTTCACCGGTGGCGCGCAGGACCGAGTCGGGGCGGGCGAGCAGGAAACGGTTCACCTCGCCACGACCGCCCGTCCGGTACCGGGGGACACCGCGGGGCCGGGGCGTTCCGGCCCGGATCGTCTCAGCCGGCGCGCGGTCGTCGCGCCGGACACGGCTCCGGCGCTGGTGAAGCGCGATCTCGACGTCGAGCGGGCGGTCCGTTCCATGTCTCGACCATAGCGCCGCGACGGGCGAGCGCGGCCGGACAGCGATCGAACTCTCAGTGGTCGGGCGGCACCAGGAAGACCGGCCGGTGTCCGTGCTTGAGCACCGCCTCGGCGACACTGCTGTGCAGCAGCGCGCGCAGTCCGCTCGCCCCGCGGGTGCCCGCGACGATGATGTCTACGTCGAGCTCGTCGGCGGTGTCGACGATCGCGTTCCAGATCGTCGTCGTGCACTCGACGGTGCGCGCCTCGGTGGTGATGCCTGCCAGGTGGGCCAGGTGCGCGCCCTCGGCGTTGATCCGGCGGGCATCGGTGTAGGCGATGTCCTCGATCTCCTCGTCGGGCACCCATTCCGGTTGCATCACCCCGGCCAGCCCGGAGATGCGGGCGGCCTGACGCACCATCGGCTCCCAGGCGGTGAGCAGGATGGCGCGCTCGGCGGTGAGGAAACGACCCGCGTACTCGATGGCGCGTTTGGCATGTTCGGAACCGTCGTAGGCGATGAGCATCCGATCGCAAGCCATGACGACCTCCTGCGCTGGTACAGCGTCTGTGCTGCACAGATTACCCGCGCGCGAGCGGTTCCAATCGGTATCCGTGCGGCGGTTCGCCGCGGGATCGGGCTACCGTGGAGCGCATGCGGAAATCGCCTGTGGTCGTGTTCGCAGTCCTGGCAGCCGTCGCCACGGCCTGCTCGGGTGGCTCGTCCACCGAGCCGACGCCCGCGGCGAGCGGCACCGGTGTGCCCGCGTCGGCGTCCGGCGAGCCGGGTTCGCCCGCCACCGCCACGCCGGTCCAAAGCCCGTGCGGCGCGGACTATCTCGCGCGATTCACGCAGCGCGAGAAGCTGGCCCAACTGCTGACCGTCGGCATCACCGGCGCGGCGGACGCGTCGAATGTGGTGAGCACCGAACAGGTCGGTGGCATCTTCATCGGCAGCTGGACCGATCCGGCCCTGATGAACAAGGCCGCGCTGGATGGGGTGCAGGCGCTGGCCAAGGCGCCGTTGATGGTCACCATCGACGAAGAGGGCGGCCGGGTCTCGCGGGCGAAGAACCTGATCGGCGCCGCGCCGTCGGCCCGGGTGGTCGCCCAGACCCAGACGCCGGAGGAGCACTACCAGAACACGCTCACTCGCTCGCAGGCGCTGAAGGACCTCGGCATCACCGTCGACTTCGCGCCGGACACCGATGTGAGCAGCCAGCCCGCCAACAGCGTGATCGGCGACCGCTCCTACAGCGACGATCCGCAGGTCGTCACCACCTACGCCGACGCCTACATCCGCGCGTCCAACGAGGTCGGGCTCGGCTCGGTGATCAAGCATTTCCCCGGTCACGGCTCCGGCTCCGGCGATTCGCACACCGGCGCGGTCCGCACGCCCTCGCTGTCGGAACTGCAGGACTCCGACCTCGTCCCGTTCCGCAACCTGGTGAACTCGGGTGCCGCGGTGATGGTCGGTCACCTCGACGTGCCCGGCCTGACCGAACCCGACACCCCCGCCAGCATCAGCCCCGCCGCGATGACGTTGCTGCGCGAGGGCACCGGCTACGGCGCACCGCCGTTCGACGGTCCGATCTTCACCGACGATCTGGGTGGTATGGCCGCCATCACGGCCCGGATGTCCATCGCCGAGGCGGTCGAGGCCGCGCTCGTCGCAGGCGCCGACAATGCCCTGTGGATCAGCACCGACGCGGTGCCGCAGGTGCTCGACCGTTTGGAACAGTCGGTGGCTGGTGGCAAACTGCCCGCCGACCGGGTCGATGCCTCGGTTCTGCGGATGGCGCGCTACAAGGGCGTGCCGCTGGGCTGCTGAGGTCGTCCGGCGACTCCGCGGCAAATGGGTACGGGTGAACTTACCTTGGAGTAAGATAGGTGTTTCACCCTGCGGTAGGAGAGTGGATGGCGGGCGGAACGAAGCGACTTCCCCGGGCGGTTCGTGAGCAACAGATGCTCGATGCCGCGGTCGAGGTGTTCGCACGCAAGGGCTTCCACGATACGTCCATGGACGCCATCGCGGCCGAGGCCAAGATCTCCAAGCCCATGCTCTACCTGTATTACGGCTCGAAGGACGAGCTGTTCCGCGCGTGCATCCAGCGCGAGGGCCTGCGGTTCATCGAAGCCGTGGCGCCCGCGGGCAATCCACAGCTCACCCCGCACGAGCAGGTCCGCACCGCCCTCGAGGGGTTCCTCGATTTCGTCGACCGCAACCGGCAGTCCTGGCAGGTGCTCTACCGGCAGGCAATCGGGCAGCAAGCGTTCGCCTCGGAAATCGACAACGCGCGCGAGCGGGTCATCGAGCTCACCGCGAAGCTGCTGGAATCCAGCGCCAAGCACGCCGATCCAGGCACCAATTTCGAGGTGGTCGCGGCCGCGGTGATCGGGGCAGGCGAGGCGATCGCCGACCGGGTCGCGGGCGGCCGGATCGAGGTGGCCGAGGCCGTCGATCTGCTCGACGACCTGGCCTGGCGTGGTCTGGCCGGTCGCAAGAAGACCGAGTAGCCCGCCAGCTGTTGCCGAGCTCTGCCCCAGGTGCGAAGCTGCACCGTTGGATCTCGCACGGCAGACGGGGTGGCAGTGTTCGGTGTGTTGAGGCCGTGTGCGCACGGTGCGGCGAAGTACGGCATCGATCCGGGGCAGTGGCAGGCGCACATGTGCGGGCTGTGTCTCGGCCTGCGTGACGGGCACGGTCAGCTGGCCCGCGCGGCGACAAATACCGACGCGATCGTTCTCAGCGTGCTCACCGAAGCCCAGTCCGGCGCGACCGGCTCGCGCACGGCCGCAGGCCCGTGCCCACTGCGCGGCATGCGGCGCGCAACGGTGGTCGCGGGGGACGCTCCGGGCATCCAGCTCGCCGCGACGGCATCGCTGCTGCTCGGCGCGGCCGCGGTCGGCGATCACGTCGACGACGGCGACGCAGGGCGATTCGCGCGCAGGCCGATGCGCGGGCTAGCCGGGCGCTGGTCGGCCGCCGCGCAGGCGCAGGCCGACCGCATCGGACTCGACATCGGTCCCTTGCGCACCGCCATCGCGAGTCAGGCGGAGATCGAGGCCAGGACGCTCGGCCCGAGTGCAAGATCCGCCCCGATGCCCGCCACCGGGACGACCGCCGACACGGTCGGCGCGGGGGCGATGGCGCCGGCGGGCCATCCGAGGCCGGTGTCCTCGGTGGTTCGGCCCCCGGCGCTTCCAGCCACGGATCGCACCTCGGTGACACTCGACAACCTGACCGCCCCGAGCCAGCTCTGCGCCGCGACCCTGTTCGGTCACACCGCCGTCCTGGCCGGTCGCCCGGAAAACGTTGCGGCACTGCGGGAAATCGGCAGCCAGATCGGCCGGATCGCGCACCTGGCCGACGCCGTCGAAGACCTCGACCGCGACCGCGAGCGCGGCCGCTTCAATCCGCTCGACGCCACCGGGACCACGCTGCCGCGCGCCTTCGACCTGTTGCGCGAGAGCGAATCCAAGATCCGGTACGCGGCGAAGGCGGCCGAACTCGACCGGCTGCCCGCGGTCCGCTGGGCCCTGCTCGACCCGCTGACCGCCCTGTTGCACCGCATCGGGCACGGTCTCGGCTTCGCGGTCGGGCGCGCATGCCGCACTTCGCCTGTCGCCCAGCGCACTTCGCGTCCGTCGCGGCGGCCGACCAGGCCAGGTCCGCTGCAGGCGGGCGGGCTCGTGCTCGGCGTCTACTGCACCGGCGTCGCCTGCTGCGCCGAGCACACCAACCCGTGCACCGGCGAGCGCAAGCCGTCCTGGGCACAGCGTTGCGGCTGCGACTGCGGCAGTTGCGGTGACTGCTGCAGCTGCTGCGGCGAGGACGGCTGCTGCGGCTGCGACTGCTAGGAAATCCTCACTCGCACTTCACCACCGGGATCGGGTCGTACTTGACGGTCCTGGTGTGGCGCGACACCTGCGCGCCGGTCAGATCGGTGATGACTCTCGTGTCGGAGATGGTGAAGCCGGGTGCGCCCTCGGTGGCGATGCAGTCGGGGCCCTCGGGCAGCGTGATCTCCTCCGGCTCGGTCGGTTTCGACTTCTCGCCGGTGATCGACTCCACGTTCACGGTCTTGGTGCCCCACAGCCGCACCGTGATGTTCGAACTGGTCGTGATGGTCTCGATGTAGATACCGCTGGCGGACGTATTGCGGAACGCCAGGTCGATCGCGCCGTCGAACACGGTGGCCTCGCGCGCCGCGGGATAGCGCGAGATGTAGTAGCTGTGCTCGGTGTGGCCCGCGTCCTCCATGCCGGCGAAGTAGGCGGCGTTGTAGAGGGTGGTGGCGAACTGGCTGATGCCGCCGCCGACCGCGGTGCTCGGCCTGCCCTTGTCGATGATGCCGGATTCGACGTAGCCCTCCGCGGCGGTGCGCGGACCGGTGAAGCCGTTGAGCGAGAACGTATCTCCCGGCTTCACCACCGCGCCGTTCACCTTGGCGGCGACGGTGCGGATGTTCACCCCGGACGGCCCGCTGAACCCACCGGTGGTGAACTCGCCGACCACCTCGTTGACGCCGAGTCCCTCGGCCGCCTCGGTGGTGAGCTCGGGCTCCACCCGGGTGAACACGGCCTCGACGGTCCGGTCGCCCTGCTGCGTGAGCAGCGCGGGCAGTTGTTCCAGCGTCTTGGGCCAGTCGATCTTGTTCCCGACCACGGCGGGCACCACGGTCGGCTTGCCCGCGCCGACGGCGAAGGTGGCGTCCTTCGGCTCGATCTCCGCGGCGGCCAGCTGCGGGGCGAGCAGGGCGATGGCAGCGTCGTTGTCGATCCGCGGCGCGAGGCCACCGTTCCCGTCCGGGACGAAGCCGAGCACGGTCGCGATCTGTTCCGGGGCGAGCACGCCCGCGACGTCCTTGCCCTCCGCGTCCTTCCCGGTCACCGTGACCGGCGCGGCGACGGCGGGGGCGGCGATATCACGCAGCGCCGCCTGCACCGCCTCGGTGCGGACCGCGACGGGCGCCGCGACCACCGGCAGGTGCAGCTCGCTGCTCGCGGCCCAGCGCTCGGTGATGACGGTGCGCGCGGTGGCGGTGTCGAGCACCCGGCCCGGCACCGGCGGTACGGCGACCGGCGTACCGTTCTCGAACCGCACGGTGCCCTCGACGGTCGGGTCGTCGTGGGTCTGGAACTCGGCCACCTGCCGGTCGAGCGCCGCGGCGTCGACGGTGCTCACCACCGGCACCTCCCTGGTGCCGAACAGCGAGATCAGACGGCGTACCGGGTTGAGCGGCTGGTCGCCGATCGCGGTCCAGGTGCCGTCGTAGTCCACCTGGAGTCCGGCTTCGGCGGGGATCATGGTGTCGGCCACATCGCCGATGTGCACCGGGAGCACCTGCGCGGCCTTCGGGTCGAGTTCGGCGCGCAGCAGGGCGTCGGCGCCCGCTTTGTCCATGCCGCCGATCTCCACCCCGGCGACGACGACACCGCGCGGCACCTCGCCGCTGGTCAGCGCCAGGTCGGCCAGGTAGGCGGCGGTACCGACCGCGAAGGCGGCGCCGACGGCGATGCCGATCCGCTTGGCCAGCTGCTGGTTGCCCGAACCGGTCGGCGGCTGCGATGCGCGCGCGGCCGACCAGCGGTCACCGGAGGGGTTGCTGATCGGCTGGACGGGCAGAACAGTGGTGTCGGCATCGAACGTGCGGTTAGCTTCGAGCAGCTTGCGTAGTCCGACCTCGCCCTGTTGCCGGCCTGCCGGGTGTCCGGCGTTCGACTCGCTGGGCACGGAGGTCCTTCCGTCGTGAGTGATGGCGTCGTCCTGGATCAGGTGCGCCTGGCCCCGGATATTCGCGGGCCCCCGGCCAAGGGTAGCGGGGTCGGTCGGTCCCGGCAGCCCGGCGAGGAGTGGGTGGACAGCAGGAAGGCTCCGCGTAGTTGCCGGGTCGGGGGTCTGGCAACTACACGGAGCCAACCTGTTTATCGCCCCTCCTACCGGGGTGTTACACCCTGTCCGCAGATTATTTTCCGCGCCCAGGTGACGCTGCCGAGCGCGCCGGTCCAGCCAACCGGGACAATCGGAGGTGAGACTCGACACCAGGCACCGGACAACGAGGGAGAACTGATGCAGCTGGGAATGATCGGCCTGGGCCGGATGGGCGCCAATATCGTGCGCCGCATCGTGCGGGACGGGAACACCGCTGTCGGTCACGAACGCCATCAGGGCCACATCGACGAGCTGTCGGCCGAGCTCGGTGACAGCTTCACCGGCAGCACCGACCTGAAGGAATTCCTCGGCATGCTCGACGCGCCCCGCGTGGTCTGGGTGATGATCCCGGCCGGGGCGACCGGCGCCGTCATCGACGAACTCGCCGAGCTGCTCGAGCCGGGCGACATCGTCATCGACGGCGGCAACAGCCGCTACCACGAGGACATCAAGCGGTCGAAGGCATTGGCGCCCAAGGGTATCCACTACCTGGATGTGGGCACCTCGGGCGGCGTGTTCGGCCTCGAGCGCGGCTTCTGCCTGATGATCGGCGGTGCGGCCGAGCAGGTGAAGTACCTCGAACCGCTGTTCAAGTCGATCGCGCCGGGTGTCGACGCGGCGCCGCGCACGCCTGGCCGCACCGGCGAGCCGTCCCCAGCCGAGCAGGGTTGGCTGCACTGTGGCCCCGCCGGCGCGGGCCACTTCGTGAAGATGGTGCACAACGGCATCGAGTACGGCGCCATGGCGGCCTACGCCGAGGGGCTCAACATCCTCGAGCACGCCGATATGGGCGCCGGGCACGACGGCGGCGAGCACTCCGCCGAGGAAACCCCGCTGGAGCACCCCGAGTACTACCAGTACGACCTGAACCTGCCCGACATCACCGAGGTGTGGCGCCGCGGCTCGGTCGTGGCCTCCTGGCTGCTCGATCTCACCGCGGGCGCGCTCTACGCCGACCCGAATCTGGACAGTTACAGCGGCCGGGTCTCCGATTCCGGCGAGGGTCGCTGGACCATCGACGCCGCGATCGATACCGCGGTGCCGGTCCCGGTGCTCTCGGCGGCGTTGTTCCAGCGCTTCTCCTCACGGGGCGAGGCGCTCTATGCCGACAAGATGCTCTCGGCGATGCGCAAGGCGTTCGGCGGGCACAACGAGCTGCCGGGGAACTAGCCGTAAAGGTGGATTGACGGACCGAATCGGCCTTCCGCTGTTCAGGGGGAGGCCGATTCGCTGACTTTCGGGGCGATCGGACCGCACCGAAAACTCTCAGATCTTACGCCGGACGACCCGCGCCGGAGAGTAAAACGTGAATGTTCCACATAGATGAGAACATGTTCTTGTTTTCCAGGACAACTGTCCAGTCCGCCGGATACCTTCGAGGTCAGAGGGGGTAGATCGCTTGATGAGGACTCGTCCCGGCCGGACCGGCCGTGACATTGGAGGAAAAATGTTCCGGACTTCGCGTATCGCCGCAGGCGTCGCCACCACCGCTCTGGTCGTCGCCGGAGTCGGTGTCGGGCTCGGCACCGGCGTCGCCACCGCCGCGCCCACCTGCGCGGTGAGCAGTCACGCCGAGAAGAAGGATGCCAGCACGTGGGGTGTCACCCACGTCTACGACAAGACCGCCAGCGCCGAACAGATCGGCGTAGGCACCTCGGTGACCTACAAGGTCGTCGTCGGCACCACCGGCATCGGCAACCCGTACGTCAACACCATCACCGACTTCCCGCCCGTCGGTTTCGGGGCCCCCACCAAGACCACCATCACCGCATACCACGCGGTCGGCGGCCAGGTCACCGAAGAGGTCACGCCCGAGCCGAACGCGGGCGGCTGGAAGGTCACCAGCACCGGCTGGTTCGTCAACTCCGGCAACCCGGTCACCCTGACCATCACCTACCCGGTGCCGAGCAACCTCTCCGTCGGCCAGCAGGTCACCAGCGGTGGCGTCGGCGTCGCCGGCACGGTCGGCGTCAGCAACGAGATGCCCGGTCTCACCGCCTGTTTCACCGCACGCGGCGCCAACGCGGGTGAGTCCCTGCTCGGCAGCCTCGGCGACAACGGCCTCGGCTCCTCCGACGGGCAGCTCAGCTCCACCGGTTCGGTCACCGACATCCTCACCGACGTGCTGGGCAATCTGATCGGTAGCTGATCGCCCAGCATCTGGTCGCCGGGACGGTCTCGCGCTGCCGTCCCGGCGGTCTGGATTCTCGAAAGTCTTTTCTCCGCAGCCGCTTCCGGTTGCCGACTCGCTGAAGGAAACGTCGTGATGTTCACTGTGCGGGCCGTCGCGGCGTCCCTGCTGGCCCTGCTCATGTCGGTGACCGCGCCCGGCGCGGCGGGTGCCGACGGCTCGCGGCTCGACCGGATCGAACGCCCCGGGCAGCGGCAGCAGATACTGCATGTCTACTCGGCGGCCATGGACCGGGTGATCCCGCTCCAAGTGATCACGCCGCACGACACCAGCGCTCCGCGACCCACCCTGTACCTGCTCAACGGCGCGGGCGGTGGCGAGGACGTGGCGAACTGGTACAACCAGACCGACATCGTCCAGTTCTTCGCCGACAAGAACGTCAACGTGATCACCCCGGCGGCAGGCAAGTTCTCGTACTACACCGACTGGCTGCGCGACGATCCGAAACTCGGCCGCAACAAGTGGCAGACCTTCCTCACCGAGGAGCTGCCCCCGATCATCGACGACACCCTCAACACCACCGGCGTCAACGCCATTGCGGGACTGTCGATGGCGGCCACTGCCGTGCTCAACCTCGCGATCGCGGCCCCCGACCGCTACCGCGCCGTCGGCGCCTACAGCGGCTGCGCCTCGGTCGACGATCCACTCGGCCGCACCGCCGTCGAACTGGTGCTGGCCCGCGCCGGCGCCGACCCCGTGAATATGTGGGGCGACCCCGGCGCCCCCGCCTGGCGGCTCAACGACCCGTATCGCAACGCCGAACGCCTGCGCGGCAAGGCGATCTACCTTTCCAGCGCCACCGGCCTCCCGGGGCCCGCCGAGGCCATTCCGGCCGGCGCGACCCCCGGCAAGGTCATCGGCATGACCGACCAGATCCTGCTCGGCGGCGTCATCGAAGCCGCCGCCAATATCTGCACCCAGCGCCTGGCGGCCCGCCTACAGGAATTGCGCATCCCCGCCCACACCGTCTTCCGCCCCGCGGGCACCCACACCTGGGACTACTGGGAGGAGGATCTCCACCAGTCGTGGCCGCTGCTCGCCGAGGCGATAGGCGCGAGCTAAAAGATTGGATGACAAAGGAATTGGGGGCACCGCGAATCCGAAACAGTCGTAACACCACATCTGAGGCGCCCGATGTGATTGTTAGCTTCGCAAAGTGCTAACGAAAGGCACCCCATGCACCGTCGTCTCGCCCGAATCCTCATTGCCTCCGCTGCCGTCGCCGGCCTGGCCGCAGGCGCATCCCCCGCCGTCGCCGCCCCGACCAACACCGCCGACGTCATCGCCGAAACAGGTTCCGCAGGAACGGGTTCCGCCCTTGTAGACCTCCCGCTCGGCTTCCTGAAGCTCATCGTCTGCGGCCCTTGGGCCTCCCCGGAGCCACACCCGATGCCGATGTGCCGCTGACGATCACGAAGCGGGGTGGCTTCGAGATCCGAAGTCACCCCTTCAGCCGTCCGAGCGCGAGACCAGAACCGGTGACTCGAATCCGTCGATCAACAATTCGGTCATCAGTTCGGGCGATAGCCGCTCGCGGAGAGCTGGATCTCGCTGCAGGCAAATCAATGCCTCGTACAGGCCCACCGATTCCACCCCCAGGCTGAGGGCCGGAAGTTTCAACGTGCCATCGGGTCTGCCAGTGTCGCGCCGCCACCCGGAGAACTTGACCCGGCGGTACTGACGCACACCGGATCGGTCGCAGGTAATCGTGATGACATCGCCGTGATCCTCCTCCGCGGCGCTGATATCCGAGATCATGTGCCAGTCGAATTCGCGGTCGCGCAGGAAGTTCCGCTGGCGCAGCGCTGCCGGCGAAAGCACAAGGTAGGCCGACCGGCGTGCCGCGACCGCCAACACGGTCAGTATCAACACGATCGCGCAGAGCACAGCACCGTGAAAGACGGATACCAAGCACCCTGCTGCGCACCGAACAGCGTGATAACCCCACCGAAGCTCCCCAACCCGACCGTCATCGGCAGCGCACGGTACGGCCGATGCCGCAACACCACCGTCCCGGGTTCCCCGGCCTGCCGCCACACCACCGGCGAGCCTTCAGCCTTGTCCGCGTAGTAGTGGGCCACCCCGACGAGCCCGCACGGAATGAGCAACGAACTCACCCGCGCGAAGATCGAATCCCCCACCAGAAACCCGACCACGACGAACACTACCCCAACCCCGAGCGCCACGAACGACGCCCCAGCAAGCACATCGCCGTACCCACCCCGATAGAGCCACCCGACTCCCCGCTGTCCCCGGCCCACAGCGCAATCATAGATCGGAGCGCCCTCGTCAAGCCGCAGTCTGGCGCAGCGGTTGGCCCTGTGTGCCGCCCATCCCCAGCTCGGCGTGGGTCATCGATGATGGCGACCAGCCTCGGTGTCGGCTGCAGCAGAACTCCGCCGTCATTGCGTTCGGCAGGATTCTGCCGAACTGGCGTTGAGGCTTCTGCTCCTCCAACTTCGGAGACATTCATCGGCAGAATATTGCCGAATCGCAGATCCTGACGTAGCCTTCATGGGTCTAGGGGATGGTTCGGCAGGATTCTGCCGATAATGGGAGGTCTGGTGGAGGTATTGAGCGAAATCGGCGCCCGCATTCGTGCTGAGCGTCGCAGCCTCGAGCTGACGCAGGAACAGCTCGCGGAGATCGCCGACACCTCCACGCGGACCATACGCGACATCGAGCACGGTACGGGCTCGACCGGCATCGGGACGGTAGCTGCCGTTGCTCGTGCGGTGGGACTGACGCTGCAGGTGGCACGATGACGGACCTCGAATCGTTGCGTCGCGTCGGTGGTGCCGATGTCTACAAGGCGGGCCACCTCGCGGCCTCGATCAATCGAACAAGCACCGGGGGGACCGAGTTCGCGTATCGACCTGGTTATGCAGGAGAGCCAGTGGCATCCACTCTCCCGATCGGTATGGCGGCGGTCAGGAGTGGATCGGGCTCGCTACCGCCATTCTTCGCGGGTCTGCTCCCAGAGGGGCACCGCCTGACGGTTCTGCGCCGGGCGGTGAAAACCAGCGCTGACGACGAACTCAGTCTGCTGCTCGCCGTCGGATCGGACGTGCCGGGCGATGTTCAGGTCATTCCGGCAGGTGAAGAGCTAGCTGATGTTCCCGCGCTGGTAAATTGCGCATCGGCCGAGGACTTGGATTTCAACCAGCTGGTCGACGATGTCGACCGGCAGGCGATTCCCGGAGTGCAGAACAAGGCGAGTGCTTCGATGATCAGCACGCCACTTGCAGCTGGATTCGGTCGATTCATCCTGAAGTTGTCGCAGGCGAGCTATCCCTACCTGATCGAGAACGAGGCGGCACATTTGACTGCCGCGCGGGTGATGAAGCTCCCGATCGCGAAGGCGGATCTCGTGCATGACCGGGTTGGCCTACCCGGTCTCCTTGTCCACCGATTCGATCGCGCCTACGAGAATGGTGTGTGGCAGCGACTAGCATTCGAGGACGCTACGCAGGTTCTCGGATTGCCGCCGTCAGCCAAATACAACATTGATGCTGTTGAAGCTGTTGCAGCCCTGTCGGGGCTGGCTGGAGCACCACTGGTCGCTGTCCGAAACCTCTACCTGCAGTTTCTCTTTGCCTGGCTGACAGGTAACGGCGATCTACACGGAAAGAACGTTGGCGTGCTGCGAAACAGCGCCGGGCGCTGGGTGATCGCACCGATGTACGACATACCCTGCACGCTGATCTATGGCGACGAATCGATGGCACTGCCGATCGCAGGGCGAACGAAGAACCTGAGGGTGAGGCATTGGCTGGACTTCGCGGGGGAGATCGGACTGCCCCGCAAAGCCGCAGTCTCGGCGCAGCGGTTGGCTCTACGTGCTGCTACCGCAGTTGATTTCGAGAATCTTCCATTCACAGGTTCACCGAAGAACCGGACAGTGCGCGAATTGCGGTTGCGTCGCGCTGAACTGGAACAGTCGTTCGAATCCCGCTGAGAACGATGACGGCGGGTGGTCTCCAGCGATCGCCAGAGCACCCGCCGTCGGCACGGATCGGTGTCGACTACCGTTCGATGATGGCGACCACGCCCTGTCCACCCGCCGCGCAGATGGAGATCAGCGCACGCCCGGAACCCTTCTCCGCCAGCATCTTCGCGGTGGAGGCGACGATGCGGCCGCCGGTGGCGGCGAACGGGTGGCCCGCGGCGAGGGAGGAGCCGTTGACGTTGAGCTTGCTGCGGTCGATCGAGCCGAGCGCGCCGTCGAGGCCGAGGCGCTCCTTGCAGTACGCGTCGGACTCCCACGCGGCCAGGGTGGCCAGCACCACGGAGGCGAAGGCCTCGTGGATCTCGTAGTAGTCGAAGTCCTGCAGGGTCAGGCCGTTGCGGGCCAGCATGCGCGGCACCGCGTAGGTGGGCGCCATCAGCAGGCCGTCGGGGCCGTGGATGTAGTCGACCGAGGCGACCTCGGAGTCCACCAGGTGCGCCAGCACCGGCAGGTTGCGCTGCGCGGCCCACTCGTCGCTGGACAGCAGCACCGCCGACGCGCCGTCGGTGAGCGGGGTGGAGTTGCCCGCGGTCATGGTGGCCTCGCCCAGCTTGGTGCCGAACACCGGCTTCAGCGTGGCCAGCTTCTCCACCGTGGAGCCGGGACGCAGGTTGTCGTCGCGGGTCAGGCCGAGGAACGGGGTGATCAGGTCGTCGAAGAAGCCACGGTCGTAGGCGGCGGCCATGTTCTTGTGCGAGAGGTAGGCCAGCTCGTCCTGCGCCTCGCGCGCGATGCCGAACTCCTTGGCGGTGATGGCGGCGTGCTCACCCATCGACAGGCCGGTGCGCGGCTCGGCGTTGCGCGGGATCTCGATGCCGAGCATCGAGGGCCGCAGCTGGCCGACCAGCTTGAGCCGGTCCTTGTTGGTCTTGGCGCGGTTGGCGGTGAGCATCCACTCCCGCATGTCCTCGCTGACGCCGATCGGCGCGTCGGAGGTGGTGTCGGCGCCGCCGCCGATGCCCGAGTCGATGCGGCCCATGGCGATCGCGTCGCCGACGGTGACCACCGACTGCAGGCCGGTGCCGCAGGCGAGCTGCAGGTCGTGGGCGGGGGTGTAGGGCGAGAGCTTGGAGCCGAGCACGCTCTCGCGGATCAGGCTGTGCTCGCCGACCTTCTTGAGCACCGCGCCGCCGACGACCATGCCGAGGCGCTCGCCCTGCAGGCCGAACCGGCTGACCAGTCCGTCCAGCGTGGCGGTGAACATATCCTGGTTGGAGGCCTTGGCGTAGGCCTTGTCGGAGCGAGCGAACGGGATACGGTTTCCGCCCACGATCGCGACCGGACGCGCGGACTTTCCGGTCGGGGTGGCCTTGGCAGCCGGCTTCGCCGAACGGGCTTTGCTTGTCACTCGAGTCTCCATGGTCTCGTCGGTTCCGGATGCGCCGGTGCTCTGGTTCCCCTGCGGTACCGGCGCCATATCGGATCGGTTTACATTAAACTTACTCTGGAGTAAGTTCGTTGTCGACACCGTACCCGCAAAATGTGCTTCACGCGGACTCGCGGCCCTGTCCCGCAGGGCGCCGCGCCGACCGTGCGAAACACTGGGTGACGACCACCGGCATCCAGTCGAAACAGAGAAGGTAGGAACAGTGGCAGCCAAGAGCAAGGGTGCACCCAACCTCTACGGATCCTTCATCCACTCCGCCCCCGGCGCGTTCCTCGCGAGCAAGCTGGGCCTGCCCCAGCCGGCGGAGCTGCGCCGCTACAAGGCGGGCGAGCCCGCCCTGCCCGGCCCGGTCCTGCTTGGCGGCAAGGGCCGCCTCGCCGAGCCGGTGCGCGCGCTGCTCTCCGACTACACCGTCGCGGACTCGCTCGATTCCGGCACCAAGTACGGCGCCCTGGTCTTCGACGCCACCGGCATCGACTCCATCGACAAGCTGTCCCAGCTGTTCGAATTCTTCCAGCCCGCGATGCGTAGTCTCGCACCTTCGGGGCGTGTCGTCGTGCTCGGCAGCACCCCCGAGCTGGTCGGCTCGGTAGACGAGCAGATCGCCCAGCGCGCGTTGGAGGGCTTCAGCCGTTCGGTCGCCAAGGAGCTGCTGCGCGGCGCGACCGCCCAGCTCGTCTATGTGCACCCCGAGGCGGGCGCCGCGGCGACCGGCCTGGAGTCCACCCTGCGCTTCCTGCTCTCCGGTAAGTCGGCGTTCGTCGACGGTCAGGTGATCCGCGTCGGTAAGGCCGATTCGGTCGCCCCGGCCAGCTGGGACAAGCCGCTGGACGGCAAGGTCGCCGTGGTCACCGGTGCCGCCCGCGGCATCGGCGCCACCATCGCCGAGGTCTTCGCCCGCGACGGCGCCACCGTGATCGTCGCCGACATCCCCGCCGCGGGCGAGGCACTGTCCGAGACCGCGAACAAGATCGGCGGCACCGCCCTGGCCCTCGATGTCACCGCCCCCGACGCCGCCGAGCGCCTCGCCGAGTTCGCCACCGAACGTTTCGGCGGCATCGACATCGTCGTGCACAACGCAGGCATCACCCGCGACAAGCTGCTCGCCAATATGGACGAGGGTCGCTGGAACTCGGTCATCAACGTCAATCTCGCTGCCCCGCACCGCATCACCTCGGCTCTGGTCGCGAAGGGCGTGCTGAAGGAGGGCGGCCGCGTGATCGACGTGTCCTCCATCGCCGGCATCGCGGGCAACCGCGGCCAGACCAACTACGGCGCGTCCAAGGCCGGCGTCATCGGCATGGTCGACGCGGAGGCCCCGCTGCTGGCCGAGAAGGGTGTCACCATCAACGCGGTGGCCCCCGGCTTCATCGAGACCGCGATGACCGCCGCCATCCCCATGGGCACCCGTGAGGCGGGCCGCCTGATGAGCTCGCTGCTGCAGGGCGGCCAGACCGTCGACGTCGCCGAGGCCATCGCCTACTTCGCCAGCCCGGCGTCGAACGCAGTGAGCGGCAACGTGGTTCGCGTCTGCGGGCAGAGCCTGATCGGCGCCTGATGAGCCAGACGATCACCCTCACCGAGGTTCCCAAGAACGGCGGCCTGTACGCGAAGGCGGCGCTGGGCGCCATCCCGCTGCCCGGCCCGCTGTCGAGCCGCAAGCCCACCCTGCCCGACCGTCGGGTGGTCCTGGACGGATTCCAGGTCGACCCCGATCATCTGGCCGCGTACTGCCACGCCACCGGCCTGCGGTTCAGCGACACCCTGCCGCTCACCTACCCGTTCATCCTCAGCTTCCCGCTGATGATGCAGCTGGTGGTGGCCAGGGACTTCCCGTTCAGCGCGGTCGGCGCGGTGCATTTCGAGAACATCATCGAACGCACCAGGGAAATCTCGGTCGCCGAGCCGCTCGATTTCACCGCGCATATCGAGAATCTCCGCGAGCATCCGAAAGGCCTGCTGGTGGACGCGATCACGGAGATCCACGTCGGTCGGGAACTGGTGTGGCGTCAGGTCACCACTTTCCTGCACCAGCAGCGCACCTCGCTGTCGGGCGGCCCGAAGTCGGCACCCCCGCCGGATGAGGTCCCCCCGCCGCCGCTGCGCGTGCAGCGTGTGGATCAGAAGACGATCAACCGCTACGCCGCCGCCTCCGGCGACCACAACCCCATCCACGTCTCCGGTCTCGGCGCCAAGGCGATGGGCTTCCCGAAGACCATCGCCCACGGCATGTGGTCGGCGGCCAATATCCTCGCCACCATCGAGGGCCGCATTCCCGAGAAAACCACCTACACGGTGAAATTCGGCAAGCCGGTCTTCCTCCCGTCCGCGGTCAATATCTATGCCGACCACCAGGGCACCGGTTGGGATCTCGCCATGCTGCACCCCAAGAAGGGCTACCCCCACCTCACCGCCACCTTGCGCTGAGCCGTTTCGGAACAGGGCCGCACATCCGCCGGATGTGCGGCCCTGTCGCATTGTGGCGCGGCTCGATCGTGATCTGCGGATGTCGATAGCCGGATGCGATCCGCACTGCGCCCGCTACGCTGGGGTAGTTCACTACCCGCGTAATGAAGTACCGTGCTCCGCAACATCATCGAACAATTTGAGTCATACATGTTCCAGATGCATGTGAGGTAATCGTCCGATGGAATTGTCGCGTTACAGTGATGTGTCTCATGTTTTCAACCAGGCGTTAGCTGAGTATCGCCATAGTTAACGGACAGTATGCGGCTCTATGTCCATGGCATGACGGAGGGCGAGACGGGCGTTCTTGCCGTGCTGGGCGCTCGTCCAGCGAAAATACCTCGACGACAGCCCCGCCGGAGAGGCCGAATCACGCTGCTCGATGATGAATCGATGTGAAACCCTCGGTGCGAGGAGTTCACACCGATTTGTCGGGCAACTTCACAGCTACCGCATCGCGAATGCCCCGAAAACATCGGGCTAGGGCGGGAAACGCCCTGCGTGTTAGAACGGATGCGGCTCGACGAATACGTCAGCGATCATGCTTTCCAGCAAGGGGAATTACTTCATGAAGAAGATCCGGACCGTCGGATTCGGTATTGTCATCGCGGCCGGAATGGCCATGTTCGGCGCGGGCATCGCCACCGCGGCGCCCGTCCCGGCGCCGGCCATCGCCATCAACGAGATGGATCCGGAGCCGGAGGAGGGTGGTGCTGACACCGGTTCGGCCGAGGGTCTGGCCGCTGCGCTGGAGGCGCTGGTGACGGGTTCGGCTGGTGCCGCTGATCCGGGTGATGGTGACGCTGATGCCGGTGCGACCACGGTTGCCGAGGTGGATCCGGAGCCGGAGGAGGGTGGTGCTGACACCGGTTCGGCCGAAGGTCTGGCCGCCGCTCTCGAGGCGCTGGTCACCGGTTCGGCCGCCGCCGAGGATCCGGCCGACGCCACCAGCTGAGAATTCCGTTCTCTCGACGAATGCCCTGCCACCAGGCAGGGCATTCGTCGTTTCCGGTCGGCCTCAACCGCGCCGAGCTGCCCGAATCCCGTTGACGTAGGCCGCGACCATCTGCAGATCACCCTCCGACAGTCCGGAGAGGTCGACGATCCCGCTCTGCGCCTGCGTCGCCGCGCGGTTCACTTCCACCGGCTCCAGCCCGGCCTGCCGCAGCAGCGGCTCGGCATCGAGCCCCACCGCCGCCGCCATGGCCTGCAGCGTTTCCGCCGTGGTGCTGGCCCGCACCTTCTCTCCGCGCTTGTACTGAGTCCCGTTCTCCACCTGCGTCCACAGGCTGGTACTGATCTGTGCTGCTTTGGCGGCACGGTCCATCGACATCTCGCGCTCCTTGCGAGCAAGCCGCAGGGTGGCGCTGACCTCGGGCGGGACCACCGCGCTCCGTTGTCTCACCATGTAGTCAGGCTAGCAGATTGTTTGCACCGAAGCCTTAAGTGTATGTAGCAGAATGGGTGACTCGCAGCTGGGGGTGGGTGGCCATGGCGGTGAGTCCTGACGGTGGCGGAGCGCCAAAACTGTGCGGAAACATAATCGGAACGCCGCCGGAGCGGCCTCGGCTTGACATGTGCGCTCCAACAACGTTGCATACAATCAGTGTTGATTTGGGGGACTCGCCAGAGGATCCAGTCGACGCTGCCGGCGCCCTGGGAGTGGGCGTGATGAGGCAACGGCCTGCCATCGACTGAAGGAGCATGTACATGGTCACGAGCGATGCCCCAACGGCGTCGAACCGCACGCGGGAGGATTCGTGCGGCGTCACCCCGTTGGACAGGTGGCCCGATGACACCCACCTGTACCTGGATCGCGACGCCGCGTGGGAGCTGGCGCGAATGCTCGGCGATATCCCCGACCTCGCCGAAGACCTGGAAGACGCTCGAACACGGCAGACCCGGTTCGGCGCGGTCGACTACCGCACCCGCAACGGAGCGGGGGAGCGGCGGCTTCCGTTCAATACGGCCGCAGCCCAGGCCGAGGATCACCTGCGCGTTGTCCTGGTGTCGTGGGTTCGAGTGGTCTGCGAGCAGCGCGCGTACGCCTATGACGGTGCGGCGAGCATCGCGGGCATGGCCGAATGGTTGCAACGCAATATCGTCGCCTTCGCCATGACCGAGGGTGTCGATGCGGCGCCCGCCGACATCGCGGCCGCGATCGAGACGGCGATCGCGGTGGTGTGTCCGCCGGTCGACGTGTTCGCCGCCGATGCCGATCTGGTAGTTCGGGCCAGGGCGGTCCGGCTCAACGCGTCCGGCATCGCCAAACTGGCGGTGAAGCTGGGGGAGGGCTATCTCAATCTCAACGCCAGGCGACTGCGCACCTTGCGTGAGGCCGGCCTGGTCCGTCCGGTGCCAGGCCCGTGGTCGCCCGACTGGCCCGAGTTGTTCGTCGTCGGCGAGGTGCTCGATGCGCACCGCGCCCTACCATCGCGCCAGCGCGTCAAAGAAGCTTAGAGATTCTCGCGGTCCCGGTGGGGGCGTCGGCCGATGCGGCCGGCGCCCCCACCGCCGTTTCGGCGGCCGAACCCGACTCGAAAGCCCTTACGCCAAGCCTTGTTTCGCCCCCTATGCCCTGCAGTCGCACCTCGCCCAAGCGCTTCGACCTGCGGGTTTGTGAAAGTTCGCCGCAATGGTTGACATGCGGCGAAAGCTGTTGCAAGATAGTGGCAGCGGGAATTCTTGTGCCCAAAATCAGTGGCACACACGGGACTTCGACTTCCCACTCAGGCGTCGCTCCGGAGGGTCCTGGTAGAGCCGGGGGTAGATGCCCTCGGTAGAGTGGTTGGGCGCTCTCGTCCGAGAGTCGCGCTTTCTGCTGTTGGGTGAGGTTTTCGTGTCAGGTGATTTCGGATCGTACGACTCCGACGACCCAAGCAACCCGACCGACGAGTCGAGCCGCGACGGGAACGAATCCACCCGAGGCCTTGTGGCGACGTCGGCGGTGCGTTTTCATGCCGGTCACCTCGACATGGCGGATATCTGCTTGGAGGACCTTCGGGTAGTAGCGGCCGCGATGGATCGCTGGCACTCGCTGCGGTCATCTGTCACTGTGACGCAACACATCTAGCGGGTGGCCTGAATACCTGCGTCCAACACTGTCGGGGTGCGGACGCAACAGCGCATGATCAGTGGCGAGTTGTGAGAGTTGTGTTCCCCTATGGATGTTGATGACGATCCTGATGCGTTAGAGCTGGAACGGCTCGGTATTCCCCTGCAGAGCAGCAGGTTCAACGCTCAGGAGTACGCGTTTCAGCGGCGTATCCGGGTGGAGTTCGCGGTGACCGCGAGCTTCACGTCGTACTGGTCCGTCGCGGATCGTGCGATGCTGGTCCAAGCGGACTTGCCGGGGCACATCAGGAATGAGGTGATCATGCACTCGGTCGCCCATATCGAGATGGACGGTTCGCCTGAACTGGCCGCTGCTCTCGACGGTGAAGTATGGCGGGGCAGGATCGAATCGCAGGTGCACGATGTGGTCGCGCACCGCCTCGTGGAGCTCAGCGACCTGCGTGATGCCCTGGAGTTCGCCAAGGAATTCGGCGGTGTGGCCGCCGCTCTCGGCGTGACCGAGTTCCTGCTCGGTTGGCGACTACAGCACCTCACCGACACGGAACTCGACGCGATTCCGGTTGCTCTGCTCGATCGGCTCGGCTGGGCGCCGGGCATGGGCTCCCCCTATCCCTACCGCTGCCTGTGGCCGACGGCCAGTTCGGGCGCACTCCTCCGCAGGATCGCGCCGGGAAGACATCGTAAATAGCAGGTCAGCAATACTTTCAGCCCCCGTTTCGCAGCAGCGAAACGGGGGCTGTTCCGTCGGCGCACCCAGCGCCGGCCTGTGAACACATGCGGTCGGCCCCCGAAGAACACACGAACACCCGCGGGTTCAGAGCTCGCCGCATGCCCGCCCCTGACGCGCCCGTCTCCCCGCCACAGCGGCTGGTGCACGACGTCGACGCCGCGCGGGGGCGAATCGGTCCCGCCCCGGACCCGGACGTCCGGGGCGGGACCACCACGTCACACCCGAGAGAGGTACTCCCATGTGGTCTCCCAAAGGCCAGGCCCGCCCACGCCATGACGCCCGCACCATCGACGTGCTGGTGCTGGGTGGAACCTGGAACCCCGGCGGCGACGGCGTCACCACGGCTTTCACCGACGCACTGAACACGTCGATGTTCCGGCCGCGCATGGTGCCCTACCCCGCCGACTACGGCACCACCATGAGCTTCACCGAGAGCGTCGCGGCAGGCAAACGCGCACTGCTGGCCGCCATCGACAGAACGCCCAATCTCGTTGTCCTCGCGGGCTATTCGCAGGGAGCTGCCGTCGCGGGTGACGTGGCCGCGGCGATCGGACGCGGCGAGCACCCCGGCCTCGAGGTCCTGGCGTGCGCCCTGATCGCCGACCCGTGCCGCCCGGCAGGCCGCTACCTCGGTGACACCGATCCCGGCGGTTTCGGCGTCGTCGGCGAACGCCACATCGATGGCATCCCCGCGTATTGGGCCGCCGCGCCGGGCGACCCCATCACCGCGCTGCCCGCGGGCAACCCCTTGCGCACCATCGCCGACCTGAGTGCGTTCTTCAGCTTCGCCAGTCCGAGCGCGGCGGTCCGCTGGGCGCAGCGCATGCTCGACACCGCGACCCGAAAGCAGTTGCAACGCTGGTGGTCTCCCGCGAACTGGCGCGAATGGGCCGGTGCCGTCGCGTACGCCCGCGGCTACCTGTTCGACGGCAGACACACCGACGACTACGTCCGCAACGGCCATGCCCGCGCGCTCGCACAAGCCCTCAACCGCGATGTCGCCGAGGGACGAATCTGACGAAACCTGTGGAAAGGATCCCGATGCGTATCAGCAAGGTGCCGGAGCCGGCACTGGTCAGGTCGGTGTTGGTCGCCGTGACCGGTGTGGTGGCGTTCGTCATCGGCCGTGAAGTCGACCAGGCATGGGTCGAAACCCTGCTCACCCTGTACGGCTTGGCGACGCCGGTGATCGCCGGAGCGGCCATCAGACCCGCGGTCACCCCGGTGACGGGATCGGCGGGTGAGCTACGTGGCGACGTGGTTGAGTCCTGAGTTCGTCCAGGCGACCGGTGTCGCGCTGGCCACCGTGATCGGCGCGGTCACCGCCTGGCAGGCCAGAGAGGTCGCCAAACTGCGCGAACGGGTGGTGGCACTGGAAGAACAAGCCGCCGACGACAAGCTGCGCTTCCGCGACGCGATCCGCCTGATCCGCGCACTGCAACGGCACATCGACGAGCTGCTCGGCTTCCTGCGGCTGCACGTCCCCGGCCAGGAGCCCCCCGTGGCGCAATACACGATCCCGGCAACCCTCCAAGAGGAAATCTGACGGCACCCGCCCCGGTGCCGTTCCCGAACAGCATGCGGCCGCCCCCGGAGAACACTCGACACGGTGCGGGACAAGAGCCCGCCGCATGCCCGCGCTCGGCGAAGCGCCCGTCTCCCGCAGGTGGTTCGCGGTCGAGACGCCGCCGCCGCCTCGCCGCGCGCAGGTCCCGCCCTCGCTCCTTCCCCCTCATCGCGAGGGCGGGACCACCGAACTTCTGTGACAACGAGGAGAATTCCATGAGCTGGACCGGAGACCCGGTATGGCTGGCCGACGTGCTGCGCGCCGCCGGACTGGTCGTCATCGAACACGAAGGCTGGCGCGACCGCGGCCACGGCGACTTCCGTGACCTGCGCGGCGTCCTGTGCCACCACACCGCGGGCGGCAGCGCCAACGACTGGCGCATCGTCCAGAACGGCCGCGTCGACCTGCCAGGCCCCCTGGCCCAGCTCGTCCTCGAACGCGACGGCACCTACCGCGTGATCGCCGCGGGCGTCTGCTGGCACGCCGGCCGCGGCTCCTGGCCCGGCTGGCCAACCAACAACGCCAACTACCACGTGATCGGCATCGAAGCCGTCTCCCGCGGCGACGGAACCGACTGGACCCCAGCCCAACTCGATGCCTACAAGCGCGGCTGCGCCGCCATCCTGGCCCGCATCGGCCGCGACGCCGAAGACTGCGTGGCCCACCGCGAGTACTCGCACGAAGGAAAAATCGACCCCGCCGGTATCGACATGGACGAATTCCGCCGTGACGTACAGGCATTCATCGATAGGGAGGACGCGCCGATGAGCGCAGCGGAAGTCCGACAGATCCAGGATTTCATCACCACGTTCTGCGGCCCGATCGGCTCCGATGTCAAGGACATCCGGGAACAGCTGTGCGGTAGCGGGCAGCGTGACGCGGGGATGTTCGCCGGGTGGGAACAGCTCGACGGCATGACCGTCGTCGACGCCCTCGCCGACATCCTCGACCGCCTGAAAGCCCTCGAGACTCCACGGAACTGACCCGGTGCCCACTGTCCGAACTCTGGGAAGGGAGGTGAATTCCGTGCTTCCTGTCCTGATCGAGATGCTCGAGCTGGCCATCGTGCTCGCCCCGGTGATCCTGCCGCTGCTCGGCCTCTGACCACCCACAACTGAACCACCGCAACCGCTAGAGCCCAGCCATCCGGCCTGGGCTCTTCTCATGCTCGAGCTCGGGAGGCTCTACCAATATGTCCGGTAAGGAAATCATCGGCTCGGTCGACTTCGGCACCAGCGAAGCGCAGCCATCGGGATACGTACAGACCGATTCCGGACAGCTGGTCACTCCCGAGTTCCTGGCATTGATCCAGCAGACGTTGTCGGGCAAGCTCGCTCAGTCCGAGGCCGAGGACGATCTGGCGCCCGAAGTCCGAGCATTGGCCGAAGAACTATCGGTGATACACCTGCCCGAATGGCGTAGCCACGTCGGACGCAAGCTCGCCGAGCCGACGGTGACATCGATCAAGCAGGCCACGCGGGTAGCGGAGTACCTCGTGAAGCGCGGTGTACGGGTAAACCCCGAGCTGGAGGAACTCCGCTGGGTACCGACTCCGGCAGGCCCGCCAGGAGCCTTCGACACCGGCAAGCACGTCTCCCGCGACGAGTACGGCGAATGGCCGACGCCGGATCCGGAAGAGTTCTACAACCTCGACGAAATCGAGGTGCGCCAGGCCGATGACGGTCGCTGGAGTGCCACACATCCGCGAGGACTGGCGTGCGAGGGTTCGACGCGGACCGACGCGTATGCCGGGATCGTCGAGCAGCTTCGCGAGCGCATTGACGCTGTGCGGCATGGCCGCAGTGTAGATGGTGTTGATACTCGGTGAGCGCAAATCTGAATGCGTCGACGTCGGAACGGCAGAGTTGGCTCGATTCGATTACTCCGGCCGTCACTCGATCTCCGCCGAAAGGTCGATCCGGTGAACACGGACGACGGCGGACCTTCTCCGGCATGACGCCAAGGTCTGCCGCACAAGAGATCGAGCGCATAGACGCCGTGCGTTCGATGCTCGAATCGGCAACGGGCGAGCACGATGTCCTGAGTCGATTCGGCATCGGCGAAGGCACCGAAGATGTGGTCACCGCGGTTCTGACGGACTTGCTGGGAGGTACTCGTGAGGTCGAGCATATAGATGGCGAGGACCGGCCCGAGGTGCCAACCACTGCTACGCCACCGACTCCAGATGCGAAAGAGACGCTCCCAGCTCCGACCGAAGCGGCGCCGCCGAATCCGGTACCCAGACCACCCGCTGCGCCCTCACCCGAGAAGCCGGCGTTGCCGCAAGCAGATGCACCTGACGGCTATCGTCCGGATACAGACGCCCTCAAGGGATCTGTCGTTGTCCATGAGCCATTTGCAGGTGTTATGGGCACCGAATACAAGGTGTATGTCGACACGGAAAGCAAGGCGCCCAAAGTTGTCGAGATCGTGGAAGAAGGGAGAATAATCGCGACCATCGAGATTCAATCCGATGGATCGTATCTCTACATTCTCTCCGACAAGGAGAACCTCGCGGGAGAGTACTTGGTGTCTCCCGATGGAAAGACGGTGACAGTTCGACAGTCGCTACCGGCTTTGTGGGACAAATGGGGTGATCTCATCACGGGACCAGATTCGGTCCCGACGTCGCCCACTGGAGTGGTCACCGAGTTCCTGAAAGAACTGTCGGAGGCGGCGGCAAAACCTGAGGCACCACCCCCGGCCCTCCCGGAGCCGGGTGTGTATAGCGATGTTCCCGCGCCACCATCAGGGTTCACGCCGGATCCGTCGAGGGGTGCTAACGAACAGATCGCTCCGTACGTGTCCGCAGTCACGGAGATGACCAAGGAGCGCGGTCTGGGCGGCGTCCAAGGTTTGAAGGGGCTTCTCTGGGCGAATCCCAAAGACATTGAAGCGGAGTGGAAGGCCGATCAGGAAAGGCCCGAGGGAGAGCGGAGGTACAAGGAGAAGAAGGATGTGATTACCGAATTGAACTATCGTCTGATGACGGTCGACCAGGTTCGCAAGGTAAAGCAACATCTGACGCGGGAGGATGTGATGCTTGTGCGCGATATGTACGCGGCTACGTATGCTGTTTCCGTTGCCACGCATGGTGGAGACGGAAACAACCCCAGTGCTCTGCAGAGGGCGCAGGTCGCACAATTTCTCATCAAGAATTGGGACGTGGTGTAACATGAGATCCAAGAGTGCTCAAGAGGCTGGCTGTATGCGCATAGGTCCAAGGTGAAAAATGAAGTTCAGAATTAGTGCTCAGTCAAACGATTTGACAGTGATGTTCGAGCCGGGTGGGGCGCTCTTGAATCTGCCATTGAACAGTTATATCGACATCGAATGGACACCGCCGGTTTCGGGGTATGAGGACGAAGTCGGCGAAGTTCAACATCTGGAGAATTTCGTTGCGATCTGGCAACCGAATGGCTGGGGTCGTAGGGTTACACTCGAGTCTGGCGAGGAATTCGACACCATGTGTTAGGCCTAGCTGTGAAGCTGTACCTTCACCGTCATATGCCGGGCCACCATCAACTCGATCAGAACGTCGATGGTGCAATTCTCTGTGAGTTGCGTACCTATGCCGATACGCGCATGGTCCGACGGATCTGTCGTAGCTTATCCGAAAGGTTAGCGGTGTCCGTTTTCGAGCCACTTTTCATCTGGACGGAAGGCTCACCTCTCGAGGTGGGCCTTGAAATTGGAAAACACCTCGGCATGTCTGTGCGAACTGATGCTGATCGAGTATTTCTTGCGAGACCGGCTCGTCGCGGTAAAGGGTTTATCAGCGGGCGGGTGTATATAAACGATTTCCCGTGTTCCGACGATGGTCCCGAGGAGGTCGCTGCTTATGATGGATACCGCATCGTGTTCGACATGTGGGCGCACGACAGGTCAATTCAGCAGGCCGAAGCGCTTGACGTGTTGAACGAGCTATCGTCGTGCGTGCCCTCGTACGCTCTTCTGCTTACGCACGACTTGCAGACACTCGCAACGTCTTATCTTCCAGGACGCGGTATTCACCACTTTCCCGCAGGTACCACGCCGGACTACGAGGATATCGAGGTGTGGCGAGATTGGGTGCTCACCTAAGCATCTTTTCCGTTGATAACGATTCTGAGCAGGAATGCGTGCGTTCATGCGCAGGGATAGATCCCGCAGAAGGCTTCTGCCTGTATGTGCGACGCTATACCTTGAATATCTCATTTCGGAGAGGCTCCACTTTTCGGTACCAATTCTCTCCGGAAGTCACCCGTGGGCGACTTGCCTGTTAGGCAACTTCCTCGATCGCGGACCCGGCACCGCTTGTTCTGGGTGACCATAGGCATCAATATGGTGCTATAACCTGTAAGGTGCTGTAGTCCGTCTCTACGCCGGTCTCGGCCACTCCCTCTTTCTGGCCAATCGGGCCAGCCTTTCGAACTCTCTTGGTCTACATGCCTGGCTTGGGTGAATTGCGCTACGGCAAGCATGCGCAACATCCTTCTTCGTGCGAAGCCAGCACAAGCGTGACGGCCGTTTGGCCATGAATTTCTTCTACCGGATAACTCTCTGGAACTAAGGACTCACATGTACGAGCGAATCGTATTCGCGGATATCGAAGAGCAGCTCGTGGACTACCTCGCCGCCGAACTGTCTGAACTCGCTGACACGGCCGAAGTAGTTACACGGACTCCGGACCCACGCCCGCCGAGAATGGTTCGAGTGGTCAGAAACGACCGTAAGGCCAGGCTCGATGTGGAAGACCGCGAGGGCCGGCGTGGTGCCCACCTCGTGTTCGACCGGCCCAGGGTCGTCATCGAATGTATCGATGATGCCGGGCAGGCCGCGGGGCTCGCCTCGAATGTTCGAGCAATCGTCGCTGCCATTGCGCCCGGATTCATCGGTGAAGTGTGGTGCGACAGTGTCGAAGACGCCGGCGGCGAGAACGATACCGATCCTGCGACCGGTACCCCGCGATACTCGATCATTTTCGACCTGATCGTGCGAGGAAAAGTCCTCGCCTGAAACTTCCCGGCGAAATCACAGCATGTGGTCGAAGCCGGGAGGAAACAACTGAATACCGAGTCAGCTACAACAAGAAATCCGAAGGGAATCAACTCTCATGGCTCTGCCCTCCAGCAAGTACATCGGCGCCGGCACTCCGAACATCGCGGTGACCGGCGGCGTCCTGGTGGCCCCGCTGTCCACCACCCTGCCGACCTCGGCCGCGGGCGTGCTCGACGCCGGCTTCACCCCGCTCGGCTACGTCTCCGAAGACGGCATCGAGTCGATGGGTGAGCGCAAGGTCGAGACCGTCAAGGACTGGAACGCCGACATCATCGCCCAGCTCCAGACCGAGCACTCGGTCCGATTCGGCCTCACCCTGTACGCCGTGTGGGACCAGGATGTGCTGAGCGAGGTCTTCGGCCCGGACAACGTGACCGTCACCGCGGCCGACGCGACCAACGGCACCCGGATCGACGTCCACGAGACCGGCGCCGTGCTGCCGCATCGTGCCTGGATCTTCGACATGATCAACGAGGACAAGAAGCTGCGCATCGTCCTGCCGAACGCCAAGATCTCGGCGGTCAAGGAGAAGAAGTTCGTCTCCAAGGAGCTGGCTGGCTTCACCATCACCGTCGAGGCGTTCAAGAACGACGCCGGTATCAAGGCGTACCGCTACCTCGACGACGGCATCAAGACTGCCTGATCGAACGATCCGCTGTGGGCTGGCTCCACACGAGCTGGCCCACAGCGGAAGACGGCACCAACCACCACGAACGAGAGAACCGCATGTCCTCGCCCCAGGCTCCCGTCACACCGACTCCCGACAAGGTAAAGGAGGATTTCGTAGAACGCATCGGTGCCGTAGAAGTTCGGCTTCCATCACTGACCTACCTAAAGCCCGGCACGATCCGCAGAATCCGGCGCCTCGGCCTCACCGACGCGCTGCACACCATCATCGAATTTAGTGTTCCCGGTGAGGTTCTCGCGGCACTGGATGAGATGGACCACGACTCCTACTACCGTCTGATCGCAGCATGGCAGCGGCACTCGGGGGTGAGCCTGGGGGAATCCTAAGCCTCGATGCACTCCTCGAGGAGTACGCCGAGGCGATCGAATACGACCTGATTACGATGGGTTTGAAGCTGCGCAACCTCGGGACCGACGAACTTTCCTGGGGCGATCTCAAAGCGGTTATCAGCTGCAGTCCACACACATCTGCGCTGTATCGAGCGCGGCAACCTAGAGAACACGAATGGCGCCTAGATCGAATGCTGCTCGCGGATATAGCGGATTCGCTTCGCTGGCTGGTGTGGGCAAAGTCGTCAGATGCACAGCATGGGCGGAATCGGCCAGAGCCGATTCCGCGCCCAGGAGTTAAGGACGTGCGCGAACGTATTGGAGATTCGACGACTGTCTCTGGAGTGAACGAGATGCTCGGATGGGGAGTGTCGAAAACCTAGGCTGCCGTTCACGATTCGCGTTGACGTATGGGCTGGCGGCTCATGCCGAGCATGCCGGAAACTCGGCAATTGTCTCTGCTAAGGGAGGCCGAGTGCTAATGCGGCAGCGACTACGCCTGATGAGAATAGGACAGCGCTAATGAAGAGTAGCCCTCGACCTATCGTAACGCTCGGACCCTGACCGGTTATCATCAGGATACCTCCCAGTATCATGATATTCATCACAGACAGGGCAATTGCTGCGAGCGAGAATCCCGCTGCAGCTGCGTCCAGTCCGGTAGCTGACAGCGTGCCGTCAAACTGCGCGGGAATCTTCCTGCCTTGTGTATGTGGACCGCCGCGGATCGACGTCCTAATAACTGGTGAAATTCCGTCATTGGAGACGAATGAGCCTGTGCATCTGGCACCCCGCCGGCCTCGCTCCGGAAAACACTCTTCAACCGTGAATATCCCGCTAGTGCCGGAAATCTCGGATGCGCGGATCAGTTCGCCGGCACCTGCCGCCACGACTGGCACCGGCGCGATTGCGAAGATGAGGACCAAGATGCCGAGTAGAACCCTTGGTAGGGCATCGCGGCGTGATGTGTTAGGAGAGTGGGATGACACGCACTCAATCGTATCCCATGCGATGCAAGTGGTTGTCAAAAGTAGCCAGTAGCTTGCTACCTCTTCGGCCGTGTAAGGCATGACACTCGGGGTTTCATTGCGTCTGAAGTCGGGACGTCCCTGTGGAATTGCTTTGGAAAGTGCCGCCCTGGATGGTGAGCATGGATGATGGTCGTCTGTATTCCTGCTTGAGAATACCAATTTGCTGGATTCGTGCCACTCAGCTGGTCTCGGGAATTTGGTAGTGCAAATCCGACGCAGGCGTCGGATGGAGGTATTGATCTTGCGCAGATCAATGCACGCGCTGATTGCATCAGGTAGCTGCGTTGATGCCAGGCGAGGTGTGGGCGGGTATGCGGTTGCGATATCGGCACCGGAAATTGTTGAGGCTTGGTCAAAGTGCTGAGCCTTGATTCGATGTAGAAAGAGGTATGCCAATGGCACCGGAACCTTCGAAACGTGACAGCGATGCGAGCATGGCTACTCTAGAGATGCTTACTGGGGTGTCCGAGCAGAGTGTCGGTAGCGCCGGAGTCGGGTCGGCGAGCTATGGCGATAGCGATGCGACCGTCGTAGAAGCCATCACTCAAGTTCCTTCTGGGACCATAGGAGACGGATCAGGATTAGGGAATCAAAGTTCGAGTAGTAGCGCCGCGGTAGTTGAGACAATCACTCAGGTGCCCGTCGGAACTGTCGGCGACGCCAGCGGATCTAGCAGCGCTGCGGTCGTAGAAGGTATTACGCAAGTGCCGCGTGGAACAATAGCGGGTTCCGGTAAGGCGGTCGGCGTTGACGATGATTTTACGCTTACGCCTACCGCTCTCGATATGGGACTGATGGGGTACTCGGCAGCTGTGACTTTGGGCGTTGACTCCCAACGTGCGCTCGCGCGATCTACGCTTCTGGCCAGCTTGGCGGGTGTGCAGGCATCGCAGGCATCTGGATATCCGCTGCGTACGGGCGGTGAGCTCGCTGCTTCGTTGTTTCCCGAGAAGGCGGCAGCTGCCCTCTCGAAAACCGGTACTTGGACGCCGGGTGGATTCAATACTGGAATCAGTCGTGTTACTCCTCTGATTGGGTTGTTTACAGTTCCGCTGTCAATCGAAGCAAATATGGCAGGTGGCGACTCGTTCGAGCGGGCGGCGACCAGAGAAGCCGTCGGCTTCGGTGCGGGGTTGGCGGCTGGTGCGGCGACTGGCGCGGTGTTGGGGAGCTTTTTTCCTGGTGTGGGAACAGTCACTGGGATGGCGATTGGTGCCGGCGTGAGCGCTGTTGCTACTTATCTTGGCTCAAAGGGGGCGGATTATGTTCTTCCCGAAGAATATTCGAATGGTGGTCTAGTTACTAGGCCAGGTGGTTTGATATCTGGACCCGGAGGTCCAACCGATGACCTGATTCCTGCCTGGGTATCTAATGGCGAGTATGTAGTGAACGCCGAATCTGCATCGCGATATGGGGCCCTTCTCGGGGCGATCAACAGTGGAACGCTCGGTGTTGAATCCAGTAGTCCGGTAGAAGACTCTGATTTCCCGCAGAATATCGAACTCAATGCGGGGGCGATGTTACTTGACGGAGTAGTTGCCGGCCTATCGGGTGGAGTTTCTGGGGCGATGTCTGGCGTGCAGCAAGGGGGGCTCGTCGGTGGTCTAACTGGAAGCTTGAGGGGTGCGGCTAGTTCGGCCGGAAGTCAGGTTGGCTCCAGTATCGGCGCAGCGATCGGCACGGCTGTCGGTGGCCCCGTCGGCACTGCAGTTGGAAGTGCGTTGGGATCGGTTTTGGGCTCGGAAGTCGCAGGTACCGCTGCAGATGTGATTTCGAAACCGATCGAGTACGCCGCCGAAACCGCGAAGGAAGTCGTCGGAACTGGTTTCGGCCTGGTCGATCTCGCCGAAGGCGTTGGCGGGCACACCGCTCGCGGCGATATCTACAACTTCAATGGCATGGACCCGAAGAGCGCTGCGGTAGCGGTGGAACGGGTTCGCCGGCGTCGGGTTCTGGCGCAACAGCGTGGAGGAGGTATGGGGCGGTGACGCACCAGCTTTTGAATGATCAGAGCACCAAGATCGTGGTGTGGGATGTGAATGGTCGGGTGTGGCACCTGTCCGGTGTGAACGCGGGTAGGGAAGGGGTGCGGCTGGCGGCGCAAACAGGCTACATGTTCGCGCCGGTGGAACTACTGGTCTCCGAGGGCGCGCGTCAGGATGGCGCGACGTTCATGCGTTCGGTGCGTTCGAAGAAGGAATGGGACTTCGTTGTCGTGATCGCCGGTACCGGCGGTGCGGGACGGACCGATTCGGTTCGGGAGTTCCACGCGGTCCACGATGCGTGGTTCCGAGGCTGGTCGACCGACAAGCCGGCGACGGTCGGGTATTTCACCCGGCATCAGGGCTGGCGGTTTCAGAAGGTGCAGCTGGATGCCGCGCCCGAGCCCGTGGGTGATGTGGATCCGGCGCGGAATCGGCTGGTCGCGTACAAGATGTCGGCGGCGGCGATGGATCCGCTGTTCGGGCACTTCGAAGAGCGGTCTGTGTGGACCAACAGCTCGGGTGCGGGGGAGGGCGTTGTGCGTGTGCGGAATGCCGCGGACCAGCCGGCGTGGCCTCGGTACACGATGAACGGTCCTGGCCGGTGGGCGATCCTCGACCCGGTCGAAGGCGAAGAGCTGCGCCTGGTGCAGACCCCGACGCTGGCCGAAGGCGAGGTGCTCCGGATCGATACGCATCCGCGGCATCGCACCGCTCGGCTCTACACCGATGACGCTCCTAACGGGCGCAATGTGTGGGCCCAGCTGGCGGGCAGGCGGTGGCTGGCTTCGGTGGCTCAGTGGTCGACGGCTGAGGTCGTGGTGCAGGTCGAGGGCGGCACCACGGAGTCGAGCATCGTCGCCTCGGCGAGCCCGCGATCGTCCAGGCCGTTCTGATGAGCGCGGCATGGGATCCGCACGCTGGGTCGCGGCGGATGGACGAGATCGTGCGTGTCGAGCGGGAACAGGCGCGCAGCCAAGAGGTGCTGGTCCGGTACTGGAACAAGGATATGGAAGAGGTAGGTGAGGAACACAGCTACCTTTCGCTGGAATTCACCTACCCGCGGAATGCCGCCGGCGGGCTGAAGATGCTGTGCCCGCGGGACATGGAGCACTTCGACCACCTGTTCAACAACGAGGATCTGGAAGACGCGACGATCCCGATCACGGTGAACACCAAGGGGTTCCGCTGGGACGGCTACATCACCAAGGCGTCGATCGTGCGGGACGAGCACGGGGTGGAGACCGTCGATATCGAGGCGATCCACGCCTGGAATCATGTGTCGACGATTTGCTGCTGGGCGTCACCGTTCGCGCCGATCCTCGCGCAGTTCCCACGGCACCACATCATGTTCGGGCCGGTGCGGTCGATGGTGACCGCCTATCTGACGATGAACCTGATGCGGCTGCAGGGCGACGCGACCTTCCCGATCGCGGTGGTTCCCGTCGACCCGCTCACCGACACGAGTACCTGGAGCGCGGCGTCGGCCCGGTTCGACATGGCGGACAAGCTGTTCCAGCCGATGCTCGAGGATTCGGGTGTGATGCTCACCGCGCGCTTCTTCCTGCCCGGTGAGGACGAACAGCCCGCCCCCGAGTGGTTCTACCTGGACAAGCCGACCGTGGTCCTGGAGACCGTGGACAAGTCCGGCGTCACCGGTCCGACCGGCACCCTGTTGGACGGAATCATCTCGTGGATCGAGGAATTCGCCGACGATGGGACCACTCCGGTCCGGTATCCGCGATTCGACTCGACCACTGAGTACGAGGCGATCTACGGCCAGCCCGGCAAGTTCGGCACGGTCCGCAACTTCCCCTGGGTCTGGTATTTCGAGGGTGAGTACTCGGGGATCGGGCCGTCCGAGGTCGCGCTGCACAAACCTACGGCAACGGATGTGATCATCGGTGGCCGGTCGCCCGGCTGGGTGAACGCAGGCATCGAATACGCGATCAAGGGACTACTGTCGCTGATCGGCCTCGACTTCCTGTATCGCGGCCAGCTCGACGACATCTTCCTGGCGTGGATGGTGTACCAGGACAGGGCCCGCGCTGAACGCGCCGGGCCCTACGCGTTCCGCGAGCTCTACATCACCGGCAGCGACAAGGCCTTCACCCTCGACGGCTTGGTCGCGGGACGCCAGGGCCTGCACCTCACCCGTGGCTACACCAGCCACAAGGTGACCGTGGAAGACAACGCGCCCTACCAGCTCGGCCGCGACTTCGGCCTCGGCGACCAGATCGGCTTCGCACTCGGCGACCAGGTGTTCACCGACTTCGTCACCGAGATCACCTTCGTCGACAACCGGGAAACCTCGGCGACCTGGCAGATCACCGTCGGCGACGGCTCCGACGAGGAGGACTCGATCGTGAAGGCATGGCAGCGCCTCGGGCGCGTGGCGTCCGCGATCAAGGACCTGTCGACCGATGTCGGCGCCGATCTCGACCTGCTCATTATCTGACACACGGAGGAATTCATGGCGGACATCAGCTTTCCCGCCCATATCACCGTGGCCCACGAGACCGATATCGACGGACTCCCGATTCTCGATGCCGAGATCACCGTATCCGACGATGTCGCCGTACTCGAACTGCCCGCCGGCCCGGCCGGAGAGAAGGGCAGGCCGGGTCGACCCGGGACCACATTTCGCAAGATGGGGGAGATCCCCGACATCGCAGGCAGGCCGAGCGGGCTCGGTACCGAGCATCGCGGGCAATGGTGGCACCGGCTCGACGACGACGGTATGGATGTGTGGACCGGTGACTCCTGGCAGCACTCTCCGGCCGCGGTCGGCCCGAAAGGTTCGGTAGCCGAACCCACTTCGTTCGTGCCGGCCGAAACCCGGCACAAAGCGGAATTGACCGCGCCCGCAGTGCTGATCGAGCCGGTCGGTGCGCAACAGCGGATCACGGCCACCGCGCCAGCCGGTCTGCGCGGTCCGAAGGGCCCAGCTGGTGAGTCCGGCCCGATCAACACCGCGCCCGACTTCGACAGCACATCCGGTCCGTCCCACGGCGGTGTCTTCGCCTACAACCGCGCGGGGGGCAAGTTCGGCCCGGCTCCCGCACCGCTGGGTGTCGGTCCGTGGGGCTGGTACGAGTCCGAGTTCATCGCGACCACGGAGGTCACAGCCAGCAGGCTCACTGTTGCGACCTTCACTGTGCCCGCACAGCCGTTCGCATGGCGCCCGCTCGTCAGTGGGCATCTCTATGTCGGCGCGGCCGCGACCGCTTCGAACCATGCTCAGGGCACCGTTCGCCTGCACAACACCCAGGGACAGGTGCTGGCTACGACCCTGCCGGTCGCGGGACCACGGACGATCTGTCTCCCACTGATCGGAACCTACAGCGAGGAACAAGCGACCAGGAACATGTCGCCGACCTCCACCTATGCCACGGTCGCGGCCGGCCAAACAGCCAGCCTGGTCGTTTCGGTCGAGCGCAGCCAGAACGGCACCGGCGCCATCAGTTTCAACAACAGCCGCTCGTCCCTGGTCGTTTACGCGCGGCCGATCTGAAGGAGGTGACATGTCCACTATCAGCGAATATTTCGATTCGGCCCAGGTTCGTGGCATCGACGAAGGGATCGGAAGGCCCGGTGTCGTGCAGTCGATGCACGCTACGCCGGCCGACGGGACATTGGAGCTGATGACCGGTCCCGCGGGCCCGGTCGGTCCGGCCGGGGATCCGTGCCGCCCGTTCCGCTGGGAAGGCGATATCGCCGATCCGGCCGCACTGGCGAGCTTGGCTGCCCGGCTCGGTCCGGCACAGGCAGGCAAGGCCTGGCGGGTGCTGTCCAACGACGCCCTGATGTATTGGAATGGCACGGGATTCGACTCCTTCGCCGAAGCGTTCGGTGCGATCGGGCCGATGGGCGATCCCTGCGACATCACGCTCGGCGTGGTCGAAACCGGTGAACCAGGCACGCCTTTGCAGGCCACTGTCAGCGGCGCCGCACCCAATCTCACGCTGAACCTCACGGTGCCACGTGGCATCAAAGGGCAGCCTGGCGAGCCCGGTGGTCCGGGACCGTTGCGGAACGCGCCGGACTACGCCGACGGTAGCCACGTCGACGGTGCGGTGCCCACCTGGGACGCTGTCGTCGAGAAGTGGGTGCCGACTCCCTATCCGGGCCTACGTGGTCCGTGGTCGGTGTACGAAGCCGAATCATGGGATGGGAGTGCGGGATTCGCAAGCTCGGTGTCGTCGATCTCGAGTGCGACATACGCCGTGGCAACGCTGAACATTCCCGCCCAAGACACCGATTGGCGTCCGCTGGTCACCGGAGGCGTCTTCACCCGGCCGTTGAACACCTCGTTCGACCACCGGGTGGACACCGAAGTTCGGCTCGGTTCGGCTAGCGGCCAGCTCGTCGGGCTCGGTACGGGTGCTACCGCCGGTGCCGGTGCCTACAGCCGGATCCAGAGCTTCTTCGGCACCACCGTCGCCCCGGACAGCGCGATCGGTGTCGTGCCCGCGGGCGAGCCGGCGCAGCTACACGTGGTCCTGAGCCGCAACCTTGGCACGGCCAACTACCACTACGCCCGCGGCAGCGCGCAGCTCCTCTGCTGGGCGCAGCCGGTGCTCGCCCCGGCGCCCGAAGCAGTGCAGTCTCTCGCCCCCATGGAGTTGTGACATGACCGAAACCCCGGTGTTCGACGACGACATCATGATCACGATGCGTGGCGTAGCCGACTCGGTCGGCCTGCCCTACACGGTGAACCCGGTCGAACTGGTTGATCGCGAAGCGGTCATCGAGTTGCGCGAGGGGCCCGCGGGTCCGATCGGCCCAGACGGCGAGCCTGCACAGCCCTGGGACTGGCAGGGCGACATCAGCGACGAAGCCGCGTTGCGTGCACTCGACCTGACCACCGCCGACGCGCGCAAGGCGTGGCGAGTGGTGGCCGAGAACGCTGTCTACTACTGGACCGGCCTGGAGTTCATCGCGTTCGGTACCGCGTTCGGCAAACGTGGGCAGCGCGGCGCGCCGAGCCGGATGACCGGCGTGGGTGTGGCCGGACCGACCGGATCAGCGGCAGCGGCGCAGGTTCTCGGTGAAGCACCCGAACAGCGGCTCGAAATCACCTTTCCCCGTGGGGAAACCGGTGATCCGGGCGATCCGGGTGCGAGTGGCCGCATCCAGGATGCGGATGACGTCCTGATCGATGCCGATCGGATGCTCGGCCAGAACTTCGTCCTGTCGTGGGACGACGCTCTGCAGAAGTTCACCCCGATTCCCAGCCCCCGGCTTGTCGGCCCGTGGGCAATCGGTCAGGGGCAGTTCAACGGCGGTTCCAATCTCGATGACGACCATCGAGTGCTGGCGGCCATCACCATCCCGGCCCAGCCGATGGCGTGGCAGCCGATGGTCGAAGGCATCGTCGGCGTGGTCAGCAAACCTACCGATCAGTCCACCGCCTGCCACATCGAGGTGCGGATCGGCGATCCGAAGGAAGGCGAGCTGGTCGGGCTCGGCGTCGGCTCGCCGGCGACCAACTTCGGTGCAGCCATGGTGACCCCGGCGTTCGAGCACCCTGTTTCCCCCGACCAGCCGCTCGGCGTCGTTCCCGCGAACCGAACGGTGACGCTCTACGTCATCGTTCGGCGCGCCTACGGCACTGGCCGCTACACCGTCAGTCCGTATGGCGCCCAGATCATCGTCTACGCCCGCCCGGTCTGATCACACTCCTCCATTCCGAAAGGCAGAACAACATGGCCGACCTCCCTCCCCTCAAATACGGCAAGGTCGTCGGGCGCTTCCTTGCGAATGTCGCCGACGGCCCCGATCTCGCAGACCTGCCCGAGTTTCCACCGCTGAGCGGCCGTGTCACCTTTACCGCGGACGCGCCGAAGGTACTGGTCGCCGGCGGTGAACCCGCACCGGCGACATACATTCAGCTGCCCAAGCACTACGAATGTCAGCTCGACGAATTCGGCTACCTCACCTGGCGTGGGATGCGTGGCATCCGGCTGGTCGCACCGGACGAAGCGACCAACCCCAGTGACTGGACCTGGAAGGTCTCCTTCGAACTCAGCTACGACGGTGATCCCGTCCCGCTCGATCCGTTCAGCTTCACTGTCGGTGAGTACCAGGCCGGTCCCGACCCCGAGAACCCGGACGCCGGTTCTACCGGACTGGTCGATCTCACGCTGGTCTCCCCGGTTCGGGCCAGCGCGGGCGATGCGGTGGTCCGAGGCGAGCGCGGCACCGGAATCCAGATCGATGGCCAGGCAGCCACCTACGCCGAACTGCCGACCGGTCCGGCCGACGGTAGCCAGTACATCGTCAGGGCAGACGGTCTGCTGTATCTCTACGATGAGGTCAGCGGGTGGACACCGGACGGCCAGGGCGTGGTCGTGCGCGGACCTGCCGGGACCACACAGTGGGCGGGCATCAGTGGAAAGCCCGCCACCTTTGCGCCGACCATCGGTTCGACTGCCACTACGGCCGTCGCGGGTGACGATCCTCGCCTGAGCGATGCGCGCACCCCCACTGCCCACACGCACCCGGCATGGGAGATCTCCGGCCTCACCCAGATCGCCGACGCACTACTGAGCTCGACCACCGATGTCGAGGCTCGCGCCGCCATCTCAGCGGTCTCGACCTCGGACCCGAGGCTGTCGGATGCTCGCACTCCGACCGCGGCCGGCCAGGCATACGACATCACCTTCAAGTCGCACACCGGGACACGAAAGGCCGGTGCCGGGAACGTGATGCCCGAGGGGCTCCGGATCGAACGGCCGCTGACTATCTCGTCGATCACCTACCGCGGCGAGACTGCCGGTACCGGCGATCTGGTGGTGGAACTGCGAAAGAACGGCACGCTCGTGTCGGGCACCGGTGCGACGATCCCGGCGTCTGCGCACAACGCCGATACGGTCGTCACGACCGGTGGTCCGTGGACATTCGGCGTCGGTGATCGGGTGACAGTGCATGTGACCACCGTCGACAGCCCCGCCGGCCGTGGGCTGCAGGCGAGTTTGCAAGGAGTGACAGCCTGATGCACCTCATGGTCGCCGGATCAGCAGGCGCTTCCCCAGCCGGTATGAACAAGAGCGGCACTCAGCTGATCAGCGCTACGACGAGCGACGTCAAAGTCGTCGGTTGGGCTGTGCGGGCCGGCTATGAAGAGTCGAGCATCGTTTCCAATGAGCTCGTGGTCACCGACGATGTATCCGCCATCATTCGGTGCCAGATTTCGCTGACTGCCACCTGGAGCCCCTTCACTGGCAGCCTTCAAGTGAGCATCATGCGCAACGCCACTGTGCTGACAACCGCGTCCTTCACGTCCGGGACCGCGACCCTGTCCCTGCCCGACCTCGCGCTGGAACTCAGTGGTGGAGACCGAGTTTGGGCGCAGATGACGAACACCACATCGACCCCATACAGCCGTGATGCCACCCTGCAGACCGGTTCGGGGACGTACTTGTCGATCGATCTGGCCTGAGCATTGCCACGCGTCGGTCGTGGACCTGTAGCAAAACCTACTTCTTGGAAGGTCGATTAATGTCGAAGATGGTACGTATCCGGGTGAATTCAAACCCGGACTGGACAACTATTCGGGTGCCGAGGCAAGCCAAGCCGCTGCGGGCGCGTCGGATGTCGGTCGGTGGAGAAGGTCCTGGGAACACTGCCTACTACAACACCTACTGGGAAGTGCCGAGCAACGCGATTGCCGGTGAAGAGACCTATCTGATCCGTCGAGGGGTTCTCCCCGACCCCGCACCAACCGGGCCCGAGGAGCCGCCCTACGATGTGGATAGTGAATCCGGCCTCTCGGGTGCCACCGCGTTCTTCGCCGATGATTCCGAATTCTTCTGGATCTTTCGAGATCTTTTTCGAGAGGGTAGCGGTTATCCGCCGAACACCGCCTGAGGTGATTCTCGGAGCCGCGAACGGGCGACAGGATATCGTCTCGCGCATAGAACGCGCCGCGCGTGCCGAATAGCGCGAACGGGGGAGCCCGATCATGCTTTTGGACTTGAGCTTCCCTGTTCGATATTCGTGCAGAATTGCAGAGTTTTCGACTAGCGAGAAATCGACCCGATCGTCCGTCGATCGGGTCGATTTCCGTTGGTCAACAATTAAATTGCTTACTCACCCCAGTAGGTAGGACCTTTGATGGATAAATCTGCTCTTGAGTCTGCGGCAAGGGGTGGGCGATATCGGTGAACTCTGAATCCAGTCCGTCAGAGGTTCTGCGGAGGGTATCGTGGCTCGGCAGAATTGTCCCTGCCACTCTCGTGGCTAGTGGTAATAGCCGCAGGCGGGACGGAAGTGCGAAGGTTCGCAACTTTCACGGCATGACACCGGCGTCGTCGGCCAGAACAATCGAGCGACTGCACGCCTCACGTTCGATGCTCGATACGGTATCACAGTCTGTCGAACTTCCGTCGAGCCACAGAGTTGGACAATCAATCGAGGCGGCCCTTCAAGACGCCTTGGACGCTTGGCTTGGCAATGCAGCTATTGAGCCGATTGACGATCGACGGAACCCTGGACCGTCGACCGCCACGCCGCCGATACCAGGTGTCACACCGCCACCGCCGACTACGGCTGGACCACCAAATATTGCCCCTACGCCCCCGAAAGAGGCAGCGACCGGGGATATTTCGGATACAGGCGAGAACGTTGCAGAGTTCTGGGAGGGCGACGACGAACATATCCCTCGAGTAACTATCGATGCGCCATTCGCCGATGTTATGGGTACCGGGTATCGCATATATGCCGACCCGGACGGAAAGGTGAACCTGGTTCAGGTCCGGGATGGCGAACGTATAATCGCCGACATCGAGATGATGTCAGACGGAAGTTACCGCTTTCATCTCATGGACGAGGAGAATCTCGCAGGTGTCTACGATGTTTCACCTGACGGTGAAACCGTAACTGTGCGCCAATCACTGCCAGCACTCTGGGATCGCTGGGGTGACCTGATAACCGGTCCCGACGACCTCCCGGCGAATGGTCCGGGTGTTGTGCTCGAGTTCCTATGGGAGATTGGTAGTGCGGCAGCAAGCGACTACCCTGACCCGCCAGACCTTCCGTTTCCGAGTTCGATTGAAGGCCCGGCAAATCCGTCCAATACGCCGGGAACGCCGGAGTACGAGAAGCGCCAGCAAGAATTGGCGATGGATCCCGCGAAAGGGGGCAGAGTGAGTGGCGCGTCGATGCGCGAGGCGGCGGTTGGGCTCGAGGCTGAACGTACAGGGTCCGTCCCCGGTCCGATCAGTAGAGCGCAGCTTGGCCCCGATGGAGGGGATATGGGAGAATTTGTCGACGCCGAGGGAACTCGCTGGGATGTCAAGAGTTCTCCTGATATTACCCCGTTCTACACGAAGGCGCCTGGAAAGCCTATCCCCCATCCTCAATCTGATGAGAAGTTTATAGATATGATCAACGAAGACATCGCCTCAGGTGAGAAGATCTTGCTCGATCCTGTCGGAATGAGTGATGCACGCAAGACTCATATCAAGGACCTGATATTGGCACACCCGGAATGGTACGATCACGTTGTGTGGGTTGAAATGGATGCTGAGCGATGACCTTTGTTAGGAAGTGGCCGAAATCTCCGGCTGCTTGTGCGGCGCTGGAGGAATACCGTGAGTGTGTGCAGAGAAACGCGGCTGGGTCTGCAGACGCTGATGATGCGCTTGGCGGATACGGATTGGATTTCTCGAAAGCGGATCTATCGGGCTTGTCTCTGGTAGAAGCAATGCTGATTGAAGCCGATTTGTCGGAAGCCTGTCTCGTTGATGTCGTCTTGTTTCGGGCATGGTTGAACAGCGCACGACTCGACAGGGCAAAGCTAGACGGAGCCGACCTCCAGAAATCTGAGGTACGGGGGTGTACTGCTGTTGATGCATCGTTCCGAGGTGTCGACGCGCGCGGCGCAGTCATGGAAGAAGCGGATCTCCGAGCTGCTGATTTTAGTGGATCCGACCTTAGGCGTGCCAATTTCTCTGGTTCTGACCTGCGGAACTCGAGGCTGACCGATTGTGAGTATATGCGCACCAATCTGAATGGTAGTCGCATAGGTGGTGCGCAGGTCGCGGGCGGGCACGGGTCGGTTTACGGACCCGTCGATGTAGGCCTGACCGAACCACATATTATTGATGGGGATGTACTGCGCCATTGGTTCAATGAACATGGTGCTCCAGAGGTGGTTGTTTTGGAACTGAAGCCGCCATCTTTGGGCGTGATGTAGAACAATTTCAGTCGATCGGCAACAATGATCGGAGCGGACGGCCCGGGCATTGTTGCCGAGACTTGGATAGATTGATGTAGGCGAAGTATGATTCGGGGCATTCGTCGAGGTTGCCGATCATTCGAACGTTTGATGGAAAGGCTGCTCGCTCTAGGGATCAAGGATGGAGTAGGATTTCGTGACCGATAAGTATGAATTTCGAGACTTTCGGCCGCTCGCGGAGCGTCTCGAATATTGGCGAAACATGTTGGATGGCATGGGCTGGGAAAGTGAAATTCATCCTTGTATGAACCGGGATGGGGTCCTGTTCCTCGAAGACATCGGCGCGGATTCGTCGGGTGTGGCGGGGTTGAACGATGGTCTGATGTACGAACACGAGCTGTACAAGTCGGTGTCGGTGAATGATCGACAGTTTCTGGAGGTTTCCGGCCCCAAGTTCTCACGGTTGGTGGATGCGAGCCAGTACATTGTCATGCGATTGATCGACAGGGTTCGACATCGTGTCGGCTTGGCGACGGTTGAAAGCGCGTTCGACAGTGCGGGACTCGATCCGAACGTGAATGCGGACGAAGAACTCCATCGAGTCGCGCTCGACCGCGACCCGGATGTCTACTGCCTGACCCACCGTCTCGCCGCGGTGCCGATCAGTCATCTGATGTGCATGGAACCCTCGCGGTTGGACGCGCTGCTCGCCGACGGACTCGCCGACGCGATCGGCGCATGGCGGCAGTCGAGCTGACCTTCCGCAGTACCTGCCCGCCCTGATGGTCGTCGCGACGGCTCCGCAGCCACAATCTCCTTGCCCGACCTCGCGCTGGAACTCAGTGGTGGAGACCAAGTTTGGGTGCAGATGACGAACACCACGTCGACCCCGCTCAATGCTGGGTTGGCCATCAGTGATCTCTTTTGCTGAAGAGTTGGTGGCAAACTGTTGCTCAGGTTCGGTCAGATTCTAATAGGCGAAAGAAGAAGCTCGATTCTCCAAAGATCAACGACCCTTCGATTGGGCATGGAAATCTAGGGCGCGAATCTTTGCCTGGGGCATACGACCTGAATGGATCTTTCCTTCCGCGTGATCGGGAACTGGCCGAGCGACTGGAGAAATGGTTGGCGAGTTGATGTCAGGCTATCCGACGACGGGGTGTCGGGAAATTCAACTCCTGATGCTATGATTCGAAGGATTCCCGATGACCCGGGCGTCGTTGTCGAGTTCTCCGGGGGTGCTGAAAGAGATGATGCACAAGGCTGGAAGCCAGCTACCTAGTGGTGGCGAGATTGTCATTGATGCACGCAATGTTGGTACGTATAGTGTCTAGGTTTGAAACACTGTTCTTGGGTGGATCCGGTCTGCTGAAATCGAATGTCATCTCCACAGCCTTGGGTATGTCTGTGCATCTGAATGATCGCGGGGAAGACGTTCTGTCCCGTCCCTCTGCCTCGGGGAAGGGCATGGTTGGTGGTCGGCTTATTCGAAACATATTGGCTGAATCCGGTGCAGAGCTCGAGGATGCTGCTGCGGCGTACGACATCGGCTACAGTCTGATGTTCGATATTTCGGCAACGAATCGGATCGTGCAAATGCAAGATGCTGAGGAGATCTTCGATCAGCTGGTCGTAGGACTTCCTGAAGTAGCAGTTCTTTTGCGCCCGACGATGCGCAGAGTCTCAAGTCTGCGTACCTGCCAGGCAGGGGTGTGCACTGCTTCCCGGAGGGTACCACGCCCTTTGCTGAACATAAGGACTCGTGGCTTCCGTGGGTAGTGGAATCGTAGGTCTCGATTAGAACAGATTGGGGACGCTGCATTGTGCGCGGAAGGGCAAACGGCTCCTAGCCCTGGGCCCGTAGAATGCAGAAGAGTTCCAGGAAGAGGGCCGTATGCAATCGGACGTATAGCTCGCCGCTAATAAATTCGCGCGGTGTTCGATGCTGTCGTGTCTTCGGGTATGACATGGTAGTCAGCTCCGGAGGTCTGGGAAGTGTCTGAGGGTGGCCATGTGGGCCGCTATTCGTCTGCTACGGAGTTCTTCGCTACTTCCGGCGAAGTCGTTCGTTCGGCTATTCATGCGCATCGGCAAAATCCGATGGTGTGAAAGTTTGGGTATTCATCGTATACTTGACTACCAGGTTTCGGTGCCGTGGGGAGTGGGTTGTGTCCGAGAGTGCGAGCCTTGCTTGCAGCGAGTGTCGTGTTCAGATTGATCTGGGCAAGGCTGTAAAGGATCTGTCGAGAGTTCGGTACTTTCATTCCGGCGATTCCGACAAGAAGAGAAACCCGGACAACGGGCTGATATCTGCTGTGCTCTGGAAGTTTCTTGCAGAGCATGGCTATCACGGAGTACGCGTATACAGCGACTATGATGCGAAATATGACGATGAAGTCGCGGGCTATGAAGAAATCGGTGGCGATGGTATCGGAGAGGTGAGTCTTCGTGACTACGTCGCGAACTGGTCAGGGTGGAGCCTCGGGTGAATATTCTGTGGTTCCGTGTCCGGTGCATGCCGAGTACCGGAGCCGATTCCGGGTCGGTTGGGTCCAGTAGGATACGGGTGGCGTTGATACTGAGTGACAGAGGGTTTGGGGTATGAGCTTGGATGAGTTGCAGTGGCCGACCGGGTCGGCGACCACGATGCTGTCGGCCATGACGGGGTTGATTCGATTGTTGGGTGTGTTCTTCGGCTGACGGGCCGGTCAGCGGGTGGGGATGAGGCGGTAGAGCCACCAGGGGCGGGTGGGGAAGGCTGGGTCGTAGACGCGAAGCAGCATGCGGCGTTCGATGCCCGTGCTGCGTTCGCGGACCCGCAGGTGGCGGCGGGAGATGTCGTGGGAGCGAACTTCGCTGGTCCACACCGGATCCCAGTCCGGTGACGTGCCGCAGGATTCGGTGATCTCGCTGACGCGCTTGGACGGGGCCAGCGGGGCGAGCATTCGGAAGGCGTGGACGAGCAGCTGGGCCTCGGTGGTCCAGTCGAGGAAGACCTTCTTGGCCGCCGGGTCGAGGAACATCCATTCGAGCATGTTCGTGCCCGCGCCGAGCCCGGGGAACATGCGCTGGTAGTCGGAGTTCGCGGCGAGCACGTCCATGGTGGGGAAGCGCTGGAAGCAGGCCGGGTGGGTGAGGCTGGCCAGGTCGGTGAGATCGTCGGCCGCCGGGGTGGCCGAGGACATGCCGGTATCGATGGCGGGGAGGCCGAGCACCAGGATGTGCTTGCGATACCAGAGCGGCACATCCAGGCAATCGAAAAGTCGTTGCAGCATCGGTGGATTCGGCACCAGCGCACCTGATTCGATCTGCCCGATCAGCAACGGCGCCATCTGCGCCTTCACCGCCAGCTCCGACCGCGCCAGCCCGGCCGCCATCCGCCGCTCCCGCAGATACACACTGAGCGCGCTACTCTCACCCATCCCTACCCCCGAGGTCTCCACCCGACCGACGGTAGTTTCCAGAGTACGCGTGCCTCATCGGCGGCGCAGTCATGATCGGCATGGATCACCAGGCTGCGAGCAATCCCCGTACGTTAGGGGTGAGGTCTCGCATGTGGGTCCACGGCAGGATTCGCTGATACTGGAGACGGCCGACGATCAGCGCTGGGTGGACGTTCATCGCCTTCGCCCGCGCCACAACCGCCCTTTTCGAGATCGGGGCAGCGAGCCCGATCGGCTCCGGCAGCGCCCATCGCACGGCTTGGCGATCCGCCGACCGCTCAGTCTCGTTGTCGGTCGCGGCGCACACGTCGGTGTCGAGGGTGATGCCGCTGTCAAGGTGGCCGAGGTGAAGATGCGCGAGCTCGTGCAGGAGGGTGAACGCGACGCTGTCCAATCGTTGGATGCGGCCGGACAACCCGATCACCGGAACGCCGGAATCGTCGATGTAGGCTCCGCCGTCGATCTTGCCCGAGTTGAACGCCTGCACGTAAACCAGGCGAATGCCATTGTCCGCGAACAGCCCTGGCAACGTCGCGAGTGCACTGGGGTCGCTCAGGCGCCGAACGGTCTCGGTCGCGAGCACCGGCACATCGCCCAGTTCGGGAATCGCGCTTGGCCCGCGCCGCGCCTCTTGGCGAACGCACGCGATCCACGCGAGTCGTGGGGGCGAGATCGGCGCGTTCTCGACCGACCGCCGGGCCGCGAACTGCAGCGTTGGCTGCTCGGCGATGTTGGAGATCTCCAACAGGTCGCATACCGCCGATTCCTCGGTGTCGAGATCGGCGCCGGTCGGGATCATGCCGCGCTGGCGCAGCTCGGGCATCGGCACGAGCTGGGAGAGTCTCGCTCGTCTCGCGACCGTCGTTGCACGCTCCGTGGCATCGGTTCGCGCCAGCTTCCAGAGCCGATAGGCACTCTGCAGGCGAAGCCAGGTCGCGGCCTCGGTGCCGGTAGCGGCAGCGATCTCGATCGCTGTCTCGGGCGTGATCTCCTTGCGCCCGTTGAGGATCTCGGAAACCGCCTGCTGTGGTCGCCCGAGAATCTGCGCGAACTCGGTGACAGTCCAGCCACGCGCCTCGATCTCATCGCGCAGGTATTCGCCCGCAGGGAACGCCTGCGCGGGCAGCCCAGCGATCTCACTCATGTTCCAGGCCTCCCCTCACAGCGGATCAGTGATAGTCGCACAGCTCGACGATGAGTACCGTGCGTCCGGTGTCGTCGCACTCCGTTCCCCCTGCATCACCCTACGGGTGATGGCTACTATGCAGAAGCTGTCTGAGCAGGCGAAATCGAATCGTCACCCGATGATCGCTCGGCTCCTACTCGTGCAATCGCACGGCTTCTACTCTGGCGATCGCCGACCAATTCCAGCTGTGACCTGACACGACGAACGGCCCGGAGTCAAAAGACTCCGGGCCGTTCGGGATGGATCAGGCGATCAACCTCAGAAAGCGGCTTCGTCCAGTTCCATGATGTCGTTGTCCAGGTTGGCCAGGATCGCGCGGGTGGCGGTCAGCTCGGGCAGGACGTTGCGGGCGAAGAACTGGGCCGAGGCGACCTTGCCGGTGTAGAAGGCGACGTCGGACCCGGTGGCGCCGTTGTCGAGGGCCGCGAGTGCGATCTCGGCCTGCTGCAGCAGCTGCCAGCCGATGAACAGGTCGCCGACCGCCATCAGGAAGCGGACCGAACCGAGGCCGACCTTGTACAGCTCGGTCGGCTGCTCCTGGGCGCCCATCAGGTGGCCGGTCAGGGTGGCGGCCATGGTCTGCACGTCCTCGAGCGCGGTGGCGAGCAGCTTGCGCTCACCCTTGAGGCGCTCGTTGGCGGAGTCGGCATCCAGGAACTTCTGGATCTGGCCCGCCACGTGGGCCAGGGCAACACCGCGATCGCGGGCGATCTTGCGGAAGAAGAAGTCCTGCGCCTGGATGGCGGTGGTGCCCTCGTACAGCGAGTCGATCTTCGCGTCGCGGATGTACTGCTCGATCGGGTAGTCCTGCAGGAAGCCGGAGCCACCGAAGGTCTGCAGCGAATCGGTCAGGTACTGGTAGGCGCGCTCGGAGCCGACACCCTTGACGATCGGGAGCAGCAGGTCGTTCACGCGGAACGCCACGTCCTTGTCCGCACCCGAGACGGCCTCGGCGATCTCCGGGGTCTGGTGGGCGGCGGTGTAGAGGTAGATGGCGCGCAGGCCCTCGGCGTAGGCCTTCTGCATGGCCAGCGCGCGGCGCACGTCGGGGTGGTGGGTGATGGTGACGCGCGGCGCGGTCTTGTCGGTCATCTGGGTCAGGTCGGCACCCTGGACGCGGGTCTTGGCGTACTCGAGCGCGTTCAGGTAACCGGTCGACAGGGTCGCGATGGCCTTGGTGCCGACCATCATGCGGGCGTTCTCGATGACGTCGAACATCTGCGCGATGCCGTTGTGGACCTCGCCGACCAGCCAGCCCTTGGCGGGCACGCCGTGGCCGCCGAAGGTGACCTCACAGGTGGCCGAGGCCTTGATGCCCATCTTGTGCTCGACGTTGGTGACGAACACGCCGTTGCGGTCGCCGTAGGTCTCGGTCTCGAAGTCGAAGTGGACCTTCGGGACGTAGAACAGCGACAGGCCCTTGGTGCCTGGACCGGCGCCCTCGGGGCGGGCCAGCACCAGGTGCATGATGTTCTCGAACATGTCGTCGGAGTCACCCGAGGTGATGAAGCGCTTCACGCCCTCGATGTGCCAGGAGCCGTCCTCCTGCTTGATGGCCTTGGTGCGGCCCGCGCCGACGTCGGAGCCCGCGTCGGGCTCGGTCAGCACCATGGTGGCACCCCAGTTGCGCTCGGCGATCTTGGCCGCCCAGCCCTTCTGCTCGTCGGTGCCGTTGTTGTAGAACACCTGGGCGAAGCCGGCGCCCGCGGCGTACATCTGGATCGGCGGGTTGGCGCCGAGCACCATCTCCGACAGGGCCCAGGTGATGGCGGAGGGAGCGTTCAGGCCGCCCAGGTCCTCACACACGCCGACCTTGGCCCACTCGCCCTCTTCGAGCGCCTTGTAGGACTTCTTGAACGACTCCGGGATGGACACGGAGTGAGTGTTGGGGTCGAAGACCGGCGGGTTGCGGTCCGCGTCGGCGAACGAGTCGGCGATCGGGCCCTCGGCCAGGCGGCGGACCTCGGAGAGCATTTCCTTCACGGTGTCGGTGTCGAGATCGCCGAAGGTGCCCGCGTCGAGCAGCTTGTCGATGCCGAGGACCTCGAAGAGGTTGAACTCGAGGTCGCGAACGTTTGCCTTGTAGTGGCCCATGTGAGTACTCACTCTCCGTTGAGTCTGGTGCGGTCGGTTGTCTGCCGTTCCCGCCCTGTGTCGTCCACCGGGGTAGCCTTGCCAGCTTTCCGCATGCTACTCGCGGGTAACTTATGGTCCATATTACCGGTGGGTAAGCCTGTCGGCAAAGGGGGCCGCCGCAATGTGACCGGAAAAACACGCGAGCTACCGTGAGGTATGCGCATCGAGACGAGTGCTGGACCCGCCCAGATCGAGCTCGACGAGGTCGAATCGCCGGCTTTCCTGCTGGTGATCACCCATGGCGCCGGCGGCGGTGTCGATGCGAAAGACATACTGGTGGTGCGTGATTCGGCGCTCGAATCCGGCGGTGCGGTGGCGCGGGTGATGCAGCCGTACCGGGTCGCCGGACGGCGCGCGCCCGGCTCGGCGGACAAGCAGGACGCGGCGTGGCTCGAGATCGTGGCGGCGCTGCGGGAGCGGTTCGGCGACGTGCCGATCGTGCAGGGTGGCCGCAGCAACGGGGCGCGGGTGGCCTGCCGGACCGCCGTCGCGGTGGGCGCGCGCGGGGTGATCGCGCTGTCGTTCCCGCTGCATCCGCCGGGCAAGCCCGAGAAGTCCCGGCGCGACGAGCTGCTCGCGCCCGGTGACATCGACGTCGTGGTGATCAACGGTGGTAGCGACCCGTTCGGCGTGCCCGACGCCGCCGACGCCGCCGAGGTGCGGGTGATCCCGAAACAGGCGCACTCCTTCCGCGCCGGGTTCGACGTGATCGCGGCGACAGTGACCCCGTGGTTCACCCGCTGGCGATAGGCTGCGGCCGACACCGAGACAGGCAGGGGGCCTCGTGAAGGCGATCATCGTGTGCGCGTCCAGTTCGCACGGCAACACCAGGAAAGTCGCCGACGCCATCGGGTCGGTGCTCGGCGCGGGGGTCGTCGAACCCGGCGAGATCAGTCCGGTCGAGATCGCCGAATACGACCTGGTCGGCTTCGGTTCCGGCGTCTACTACCTGGCCATGGACAAGCGACTGCGCGCCTTCGTCGACGCGGTGCCCGCCGGGCAGGGACGCGCGGCGTTCGTCTTCGCCACCAGCGGCATCAAGGAACCGGGCTTGCGGCCCTATCTACGCCATCTCGCCGACCAGCTCACCGGCAACGGCTACGAGGTGGTCGGCGGTTTCGCTTGCCGCGGGCTCGACACGATGGGGCCGCTTGCCCTGATCGGCGGGCTGAACAAAGGCAGGCCCAGCGCCGCGGATCTGGATTCGGCACGCGGCTTCGCCGAACAGCTACGCGTCGGATTCGACTGACTCCGGCACCGGACGCTCGGCGACGACCAGCGCGTCGAGCGCGTCCGGCCCCTCGGTCTGGCGCCGGACCACATCGGCGATACGGATGGTGAGGTGCTCGCCCGCCGCGCCGAGGTCGGCGCGGATGTCCTCCGGGGTGAACAGGATCGACCGATCCTGCGGACCGCCGTAACCGTCGGTGATGTTGCGGGTGTCATGACCGAGGATCAGCAGCATGCCGCCGGGGGAGACCATGCGGGCCAGCTCGCGCAGCAGGTCGGCGCGCTGCGCGGCGGGCAGATGCACGAACACCACCAGGATCAGCTCGTACCGGCCGGTGATGCCCGCCGCGTCCAGATCGGTGATATCGGCGCAGCGCCAGGTGACGCGGGAACGGACCGAACGCGACAGCCGGGCCGCGACCGTGCGTCCCTTGTCGATCCCGACCTGGGAGAAGTCGACCGCGTCGACCTGCCAGCCGTGGGTGGCCAGCCACAGCGCGTGCCTGCCCTCGCCGCAGGCCAGATCGAGTGCGCGCGGTAGCGCGGGCGGGGTGCCGCCCGGTTCGTCGGCGACCAGCGGGACCCGGCGGTCCAGGCCGTACACGTACTCCACGACCGTGCTGTTCGGCGGTGCGCCCCACACCAATTCGCTGTGTGCGTACCGGGCGTCCCACTCCGCTGCGTCCATAGGAGGCAGTCTATGGGCGCGGTGCTACAGGCGCGTGCGCATCAGGACGACGTTGTACTGGGTGTGGATCGTGGTCATGAAGTACAGATCGCGGCCGGTCTGGTACGGGAAGATCGACGGCGCGTACGCCGTCGGCAGATCGCGGGCATCGATCAGCACCTCGGGCGCGCTCCACGGGCCCTCCGGGGAGGGCGCGCGGCGCAACACGACCGAGTTGAACGGATCGGTGGTCAGCGAGATGAACTGGCCGAGGTACTCGTTGTACATCACCGACAGCTCGCCGACGCCACCCATGATCGGCGCCGCCGCGTTCACATCGTCGAGTTTCCAGCCACCGCCGTCCCAGTACTCGTAGGCGCTCAGGTTCTCGATCTCGGCTTCGGGGACCCTGGCGACGAACGCGTCGTTGTTGCGGCCGGACCTGGTGCCGTACTCGTAGACGAAGCCGCCGTCCTTCAGGAAGGCGTTCATCTGGAAGTTGCTGTTGCCGCCCTCGTCGGGGCGGCGGGTGTGGCCCAGATCGGCCCAGGTCTCGCCGTTGTCGGCGGAGGCGGCCAGCCCGGAGAAGCTGGTGGTCCACGCGCCGGGCGCGTCCCAGGTCTTCACCGACATCAGCGACAGATACTGCACGCCGTTGGCGGAGATCCCCGCCGTCGGAATGCGGCTGATCTCCAGGAACGGGATCTTCGGGCTCGGAATGAGATCGCGCGCCTGGCCGAAGATGTCGCGCACCACGCTGTCGAAGAAGATGCCACGCGAGGGGTCCTTGGTGTGACTGCGGACCAGGATGTTGGACCGCCACGCCCAGGTGCTGCCCGCCAGCAGGTTCGGGAAGCCGAGGCCCGCGGTGTCGCCGAAGGCGGTGAGCATCTCGCCGCGCCCGTTGTCCCACATGATGCCCAGGTCGGTGCCGAGCACGTTGTAGTTCTGGGTGTTGTTGGGGCTCGCCATCCCGGTGACCTGGAAGACCGCCTGCGTGCGGCCGTGCAGCACGGGCAGGCCGTGGGTGCCGTTGAGGACGGGAATCGGGTTGATGGCGTTCGGGTTGGCCACCGCGGGCGTCGCCGCGCCGACGAACAGGGCGGTGGCGCCGGTGAGCGCGGCCAGCAGGATGGAACCGGTCTTTGGCACGGTTGTCGACAGCCTCCGGGTCGCGCCGAAATCGGCCGCGCGGCAGGATGCCTGTGTCGCGTACCACATTCCAGCTGGTGTGCGAATCCCAGCGATGCTAACAGGCTATCGGCGCCGAATGTGCTATCCCCGCATTGTGAGTCGACACCAGCCCTGGATCGTTTGCTTGTCAGTCGCCCCCTTTGCGTGATTTGCTCAGCAGCAAGGGAATTTGGGCCGCGCGCTCGGCGGCGAGGATCGCGCGAGGGCGCCGGTGCCAGGAGGAGTCGAACAGTCGCTTGGCGGCGGCGACCGCGCGGGGATCGCGGGTCGCGACGCGATCGGCCAGCGCTGCCGCCGCGGCCGATGGATCGTCATCTATCGCGGTGATCAGGCCGATGCGGTCGGCATACGCGGCATCGACCGGGTCGGCGGTCATGGTCAGCAGCTTGGCCTGGTCGATGCCGATGAGCTGGGACAAGGTGGCCACGCCCGACATGTCCGGGATCAGTCCGTGGACTGCCTCCATCACCGAGAACTCGGCAGTGGGGGCGGCGATGCGGAAGTCGGCGGCCAGTGCCAGTTGTAGCCCGCCGCCGTAGCAGCGGCCGTGCACCGCGGCGATCACCGGCACGTCGAGGCGGCGCCAGGCCCAGCAGGCTTCCTGAAAGGTATTGGTGCCACGCCACGGTCGTGGGAGGAATTCCCGCACGATAGCCAGTGGATCGCGGGCGGCCGCGGCGATATCGAGTCCGCTGCTGAAACTCGGCCCGTTGCCGCTGAGGACGACGGCTCTCGTCCCATCGTGTGCGGCGATTTCCTTCGCCGTCGCGACGAGATCGCGCAGCATCTCCAGGGTCAGTCCGTTGTGTTTGCCCGGCCGATTCAGCGCGACATATGCGCGTTCGCTCTCGAAGCGCAGCGTGATGTGGTCTCCCATGGGCATATCTTACTGGCGAGTCAGTTGCCTGTGTGTGGTCGTAGATGTGGCCAGGCGGATGTGGTGTGCGGCATGATCCTGCACGGCTGCGCATCATCCGATCCGCAGCGATCGAGAGGACTTTGGAAAGTGCGGATCTGTCTGCTCGCCGCGACACTGCTCGCCGTGCCGGTGCTATCGGCGTGCGGTAGCGACGAGCCCCCTGCGGTTACCCAGGCTGAACTGTCGAAATCATTACAGGACAAGGGATTGAGCAACCCCGAACTGGCCGACTGCGCGGCCGGGGTGTTCCTCGACTCCGGCATGTCACAGGACGGACTGCGAGTGATGGTGTCCAACGCGCAGTCCGGCGATCCCGCCGAACTGCTCGGCGAGGAGGACGCGGCCAAGGTGGGCGCGGCCCAGTCCAAGATCGCCGCGGATTGTGTGCGGTTGGGTGGGTGACGGGGTCGACTGGCCGGCCGCGCCCGCCGAGTCCTAGCGACAACCAAACCGAACCAAACTTTGGCGGTCGTGGTCGGGTTGTCCCGGTGGCGGAGTCGTCGTGGACGCGCGGCAAAGCCGCAGCTCGAACCGGCGAGCGGTAGTCAACGTCAAGCGACGACCAAATAGAACCAAACTTTGGCGATCGATGCCGCCAGGCCGATGGAGTTGTGGGCGGCCTACGGGAGGTGGTGTCGGCCGAAGCCGCAGGTCATGCTTACGATCGCCGGATGGCAAAACCAAATTTTGATAGGATTTGGTTGACATGCGCGCGAGAGGGGACCTGATGCATCCTGCACCGCCTCCCGACCTGCGGCAGACGATGGAGATGATGGAGACGAGGCGCGTCATCGACGTGCTCGACTCCGTCGCGCAATTCAGCTCACCATCGGATCCGTACATGCCGTGGGACAAGTTGCGCCACAAGAAGGCTCCGGGAGACCTCACGGCCGAGGAGTGGTGGCTCGGTGTGAAGTTTGCACGGCGGTCGATGCGTCGGCCGTTGCCGTTCACGACCATTGGCGACGAGCATTTCACCTACGCGCTCCCGGACGAAGTTCTCCGGCTTTCCGACGAGATAACCAAACGGGCGAGCGGCCAGATCGCAGCACCCGAACAGATCACCAACTCGTCCACGAAGAACCGCTATGTGATCAGTTCGCTGATCGAAGAGTCAATTACGTCCAGTCAGCTCGAGGGCGCATCGACGAGCAGGCAAGTGGCGAAGGACATGATTCGATCGGGCCGCGCACCGCGCAACCGCAGCGAGAAGATGATCGTGAACAACTACAATGCCATGTTGTTCGTCAGCGATCACAAGGACGAGGACTTCACCCCCGAGCTGATCTGCGAGTTGCACAGGATCGTCACCGACGGCACCCTGGACGACCCCGAGTCGGCTGGCCGTATCCAAAGCAATCCTGATCCCGATGACCGGGTCAGGGTCTACGGCCGCGATGACGACGTACTGCACCTTCCTCCGCCCGTGGATCAGCTGTCTGCCCGGATGCGGACTCTCTGTGTGTTCGCCAACGAGGCGAACGGTGGCAGCGAGTACATCCCTCCGGTCGTCCGAGCGCTGGCGATCCACTTCATGGTCGGGTACGACCACTATTTCGAGGACGGAAACGGCCGGACCGCGCGTGCCCTTTTCTACTGGAGCATGCTCAAACAGGGCTACTGGCTCACCGAGTACGTGACGATCTCCCGGTTGCTCAAGAAGGCGCCCGCGCAGTATGTACGTTCGTTCGTGCTCACCGAACAGGACGAAGGTGATCTCACCTATTTCCTGATCTATCACCTCAATATCTTGCGACGCGCGCTGGACGATCTGGCGACATATCTGACAAGGAAGACCGCTGAACTGCAGGAGACGCGGCAGTTGCTCTCGAAGCGAGGGCAATTCAATCACCGGCAGCTCGCCCTGATCGAATCGGCGATCAAGAACTCGTCGAACGAGTACACGGTCCAGTCGCACATGCAAAGCCACAAGATCTCTGACCAGACGGCGCGGAACGATCTGACAGATCTCGAGCGTCGGGGGCTGCTGGATCGCTCCAAAGCAGGCCGAACCTTCGTGTGGTCTCCGGCTGCCAACTTCGAGAAGACGCTGACCACGGCCGACTAGCCGGAGGTAGCGTCGGGCGACCGGCTCGGCGCATCGGCGGCAATGCTGCATCGCCTGCGGCCACCCGAAACGACCGAAGCCCCCAGGCGGACTGGGGGCTTCGGTGCTGGAGCCGATGACGGGAATCGAACCCGCGCTGTCTGCTTGGGAAGCAGAAGTTCTACCATTGAACTACATCGGCATCGCGTTCTTCGAGCGCGTTGACGACTCTATCAGACCGGCTCGTGTGCCGGTCAACTCTTGATCGATGGCCGGGTCGGGTCGGTGGATTCGGGCTGCTTAGACTGGCCGCGTGCTGCTCTCCGATCGTGATATCCGAGCCGAGATCGCCGCCGGGCGTCTCGGGGTCGAACCGATGCTGGAGTCGATGGTGCAGCCGTCGAGTATCGACGTGCGGCTGGACGGGTTGTTCCGGGTGTTCGACAACAGCCGGTACACCCATATCGATCCGGCGCTGCAGCAGGATGATCTGACCAGTCTGGTCGAGCCGAAGCCGGGCGAGCCCTTCGTGCTGCACCCCGGGGAATTCGTGCTCGGGTCGACGCTGGAGGTGTGTTCGCTGCCCGACGATCTGGCCGGTCGGCTGGAGGGCAAGTCGAGTCTGGGCAGGCTGGGGCTACTCACGCATTCGACGGCCGGGTTCATCGATCCTGGGTTCAGCGGCCACATCACCCTGGAACTGTCGAATGTGGCGAACCTGCCCATCACGCTGTGGCCGGGCATGAAGATCGGGCAGCTGTGCCTGATCCGGCTGAGCAGTCCGGCCGAGCACCCGTACGGCAGCGCCAAGGCGGGGTCGAAGTATCAGGGGCAGCGCGGGCCGACGCCGTCGCGGTCGTACCTCAACTTTCCCTTGCCATCGGCCTCGCTGGACGCACTCGAAACCCGCTGACGGGTCACCGACAGCGCCAGGTGCAGCACCAGCGACAGCGGGGGCAGCACATCGCGCGGTACGGGCGGGCGAACCCAGTGGCAGCCTTCGCGGCTCCAGCGGCCGAGACTCGTCGGGAGCATGACGGCGCTGCCGACGCCGGGGATATCGATGTCGAGCCCGGCCAGGTCGGAGACCACATCGGCGGGTGGTCGCGCGTCGGGTTCGGCGAGCAGGCTCCAGCGGATCTGCCTGGCCAGCACCGGGCCCTCCCGGTGCTGTTCGCGCAGCGTGGCGAGGACCAGCTCGGCCCGCGTGGTCGGCAGGTGGACGACGCAGAGCCGATCGGTGATCGGCAGCATCACGAAACCACCTCGCTCGCGCACGGGTAGCCCGAATTCGCGCTGGTAGCACGTCACCCAGTCATCGACGGTCCTGGCTTCCACGCCTCCAGAATGCGCTTTGTCGCAGGTCGTCGGCCACTGCCCCGCACCGCCCTTTCACTGCCTCAGACAACCGATTCGGTCAAGATTGTGGTGTGTCTCACTGGGGCACTCGTACTCTGGAGGCAGTTGTCCGTCGGATGAGGTGACGCTGTGGTCGGGGAGTGGACGGGAAGAGAAGCCAGGGCGCTTCGTGATGCCAAACGAATGAGCATCCGGGAGTTCGCGGCTCATCTCGGCGTGCACGAACGACTGGTGTCGAAATGGGAGGCCGGCGGCGCTCGGGTGCGCCCGCGGCCGGTGAATCAGGCCGCGCTCGACACGTCGCTCGCGCGTTCCGACGAGGTGGTCCGCGCACGTTTCTCGACGCTGCTCGCGCCCGCGGGAGGTGACGTCGACCTGCTCGCTTTCGTCGACGCCGGCGTGGGTAAAGGCGCTGTGCCAGAGGTGATGTCGGAGAGGGAGTTGATCATGGCGGCTGCGCACGAGGCGAGCGAGCACGCGGCCGCCGCGGAGAGCACGAATGTCGGCGCGACGACGCTGGCCCAGCTCGACGCCGACGTCCGGCGGATCGCGAACGAATACGTGCATGCCGCACCGGCGCCGATGATGGTGGAGATGCTGCGGGTGCGGCGGCGGGTGTACCGGCTGCTCGACGGGCAGCAGAAACCGGGCGACACCAGTCATCTATATCTGCTCGCGGGCACCCTGTCCGGCCTGATGGCCAACGCGAGCACCGATCTCGGATATCTCGACGCGGCCGGCGAACAGGTCAGGGCCGCGTGGGCCTATGCCGAATTGAGCGGGCACAGCGGTTTACGCGCGTGGACCCGCGGCATGCACGCGCTCATCGAGAACTGGTCGGATCGTCCGCGCAACGCCATCCAGCTGGCGCGCAGCGGGCAGGAATTCGCCGGTCCGGGAATCGGCCGGATACGGCTGCTCAATATCGAGGCAAGGGTGTGGGCCCGGCTCGGCAGCGAGACCGAGACCGACCGCTGCCTGCGGGCCGCCGAGACCGCGGGCGGGGACCGGCGCGACGAACTGCACGACGAGATCGGCGGGGTGTTCGGATTTCCCGAGCCGAAGGCCGCCTATTACGCGGGCGCCACCTGCATCCAGCTCGGCCGCGCCGAACACGCGCTCGCCGCCACCGAGCGGGCCATCGCCCTCTACAGCAGCGGCCCGGCCCGCCAGCGCTCCTACGGCGCCGAATCGCTGGCCAGGGTCGACAATGCCGCCGCCCACCTGATCAACGGCAGCATCGACGGCGCGGCCGACGCCCTGCGTCCCGTTCTCGGCATGCCGGAAGACCGGCGGATCGCCCAGCTGGGGGAACGGCTGGTCGGGGTGCGCAGGCGCATCGCGGCGCCCGCCTACCGCGACGCGTTCGAAGCGCGTCAGCTCGACGAGCGGATCGAGGAGTTCTGCGGTGCCACCGCGGCGGCGGGGCTGCCACCAGGCAGGTGAGGGCGGGCGGGACCTTATCGGTTTGCGCTGGATGGCACCATGGGTTGGGTGAGTCCTCAATCGCCGCATGTGCCGCCGCGCGTCCTCGAGCAGTCCAAGAAGCTGCAGAACGTGGTCTATGAGATCCGTGGTCCGGTACACGCGCACGCGGCGCGGCTCGAGGCCGAGGGGCACCGCATCCTCAAGCTCAATATCGGCAATCCGGCCCCGTTCGGCTTCGAGGCGCCGGACGTGATCATGCGTGACATGATCGCGGCGCTGCCGTACGCGCAGGGCTACTCCGAGTCCAAGGGCATCCTGTCGGCGCGGCGCGCGATCGTCACCCGGTATGAGCTGGTTCCCGGCTTCCCCGAGCTCGACGTGGACGACGTGTACCTGGGCAACGGTGTTTCCGAGCTGATCACCGTCACCATGCAGGCGTTGCTCGACAACGGTGACGAAGTGCTGATCCCGGCGCCGGACTACCCGCTGTGGACGGCCATGACCAGCCTGGCGGGCGGTACGCCGGTGCACTACCTGTGCGACGAGGCCAACGGCTGGCAGCCCGATATCGCCGATATCGAATCGAAGATCACCGACAAGACCAAGGCGCTGCTGGTGATCAACCCGAACAATCCGACGGGTGCGGTGTACTCGGCGGAGGTGCTGCAGCAGATCGTCGACCTGGCGCGCAAGCATCGGCTGCTGCTGCTGGCCGACGAGATCTACGACAAGATCCTCTACGACGACGCCAAGCACATCTCGCTGGCCTCGCTGGCCCCCGATCTGCTGTGCCTGACCTTCAACGGCCTGTCCAAGGCCTATCGGGTGGCCGGCTACCGGGCCGGCTGGCTGGCGATCACCGGGCCGAAGGACCATGCGGCGGGCTTCCTCGAGGGCATCGACCTGCTCGCCTCGTCGCGGTTGTGCCCGAACGTGCCCGCGCAGCACGCCATCCAGGTGGCTCTCGGTGGCCATCAGAGCATCGAGGATCTGATCCTGCCCGGTGGGCGGCTGCTCGAGCAGCGCGATGTGGCCTGGGAGCGGCTCAATATGATCCCCGGCGTCTCGTGCGTGAAGCCGCGCGGCGCGCTGTACGCGTTCCCGCGTCTCGACCCGAACGTGCACGAGATCCACGACGACGCCAAGCTGGTGCTCGACCTGCTGCTGCAGGAGAAGATCCTGATGGTGCAGGGCACCGGGTTCAACTGGCCGGATACCGACCATCTGCGGATCGTCACCCTGCCGTGGGCGCGCGATCTGGCGGTGGCGATCGAGCGGTTCGGGAACTTCCTGTCGAGCTACCGCCAGTGACCAGCTGAAACAGACTTCAGGTTTGGAATTTTGGAGTTTTTGAGGATGCGCTGATGCAAAAGTCTGGATTTTGTGTACAGTAGTCCTTGGCGCTACGGCGCCCGGCCCGGTTGTCTACCCCCCCCTGGACAACCGAGAGCCCTAGGTATGAGCGCCTACCCCCCTGGGCGCCGACCTGCGGGCGGCGGAGACATCCCCCTGCTCTCCGCCGCCCTTACCTTGCTCCTCCGCTTATTTCGGCCAGGCTCTAGGTGCGTGGTTCGTTGGGGACGCGGCCGGGGTTCCTGTGGTGGGCTCAGTTTGCCCGTACCCGGTGAGTTACCCGTGTGCTTGCGTGATCAGCGGTTCTGTCGAGTCGTTCTTGAAAACGATGTCCTTTAAGATCTGCGCGTGAGCGATCATCATCACCACCACCATCACGATCATTCCGGGCCTATCGCTATCGGGGCTACGGCGGCGAAGGTTGTCGTCGGGCTGCTCGGGGTGATCGGGGCGGTGGTGCTGGCGGCGACGGTGCTGCTGTGGCCGAGTGCGCAGCATGTCGAGATTCCCTTGCCGATGCAGACCGCCACCGGGGAGGCGGTGCAGACCGAGGCGGGGACGGTCGTGCTGCAGGATGTGGGGCCCTGTGGGAGTACCTCGCAGGGCAAGGTGTTCGCCGACCAGCCCGTTCCGCCGCGCACGGCCGCCTACACCTGTCAGCGCAGCATCATCCTGATCGAGTCCGGGCCCGACGAGGGCTCGAAGACGCTGTTCGAGATCGCGCCGGGACCGGGACAGCCCGATCTGCGGGCCGGTGACGAGATCAGGATCGTGCGGGCCGCCGATCCGAGCGGGACCACGCTCTACGCGTTCGAGGACTACTCGCGCGGGCTGCCGCTGCTGCTGATCGTGCTGGCGTTCGTGGTGGTGATCTGCGTGGTCGCGCGGTGGCGTGGCTTCCGTGCCCTCATCGGGCTGCTGTTCGCATTCCTGGTGGTCGTGGTGTTCCTGCTGCCCGCACTGCTCGACGGCAAACCCGCCATCCCGGTCGCCCTGGTGGCCGGGTCACTGATCCTCTACGTGGTGCTCTATCTCGCGCACGGGGTGAATCTGCGGACCAGCTCCGCGCTGCTCGGCACCCTCGCCTCGATGCTCGTCGCGGCCTTCCTGTCCTGGCTGACACTCGAGGTCACCAACCTGACCGGCCTGTCCGAGGAACAGAACACCAACGTCGCGACCTATCTTCAGCACGTGAGCATCACCGGGCTGCTGCTCGCCGGATTCATCATCGGCTCACTCGGTGTGCTCAACGACGTGACCATCACCCAGGCCTCGGCCGCCTTCGAACTCGCCGCGCTCGACGAGGGCGCGTCCCGGCGGGAAGTCTTCACCGCCACCATGCGCGTTGGCCGCGACCACATCGCCAGCACCGTCTACACCCTGGTGCTCGCCTACGCCGGTGGCGCGCTGCCGCTGCTGCTGCTGTTCAGCGTCGCCGGACGGTCCATCACCGACGTGCTCACCGGCGACGCGGTCGCCATCGAGATCGCCCGCTCCGCCGTCGGCGGCATCGCGCTGGCCCTGTCGGTGCCGCTGACCACCGGGATCGCGGTGCTGCTCGCCCGGCCGTTCGGCGGCAAACCCGCCACCCCGCCGCGTCGCGCCAGGCACGCGCGGAACTGAGCTACTGACCAGGCGGCGGGAAACCGGGCAGGACCACCGGCGGCAAGGTCGGCACCACGATCGGCGGCAAACCGGGCACCACGGTGAAGGTATTGGGGCCCGGCGTCGGCGCAGCCTCCGAAGGCTCCTCGGCGCTCTGCTGCGGAACCGGGGGCGCTGCCACCGTGGCGTGGACGGCGTCGGTGGCCGGTGCCATGTCCGAGGTCGGCGCGGCGACCGTCGGTGGCGGTGAGGTCGACGCGGGCACCGCATGAGAACCGTCACTGGAGTTGCCGCGCTCGAGCACCTGGGGGCCGTAGCCGAGGCCGAGACCGATCGCGGAAACCACCACGAGCGCGCTCACCGTGAGCACCGCGCCGTTCAGCTCGCGCCTGCTGTGCCCGGATCGGCTGGTGAGCGCGGCGAGCGGCCGACGGCGAGCGGGCGCGGTCAGCCAGGCCGGCGTGGAGTCCTCGACCGCATCATCCAGGCTCGCCGGTGAAGCGGTCGGCGCCTGCGGGACCTGCGCTGGCCTGGCCAGCAGTGCCGCACCACGCGCCAGCGCCGTCTCCGGTTCGGCGGGCACGATCACCGGCACCCCGATCGTGCGTTCCAGCACCCGCGCGATCAGTGGAATCCTGGCGCCGCCGCCGACCATCAACACCGCCTGCACCGGATGCTGCGAGCGAATGACGACGTCGCGCGTCAACCGCGCCGACGACTCGATCGCCAGCATCATCAGCGCTTCGAAATTCTCCTGGGTGAGCAGCACCAAGCCCTGCTCGCTCGGCAGCGCCACCGCATTGCTGCTCGACAGCTGCTCCTTCGCGGCCCGGCACAGCGCGTCCAGCTCGGCGAGGCCGACCGGATCGGACGGGTGTGCGATCCGGCCGGAGGCGATCTGCTGCTCCCGGATCAGCGAATCCAGATAGTCGCCGCTGATGTCGCTGATCCGGTCGCACTGGTACACATCGCTGGTCCTGGCGTTGACCACGCTCACCGTGAGACCCGAACTGCCCAGGTCGTACACGGCGAGATGGGATACCTCGCGCAGATCGGTCGTCGCGTGCGCGAACTGCACGGCCGCGACGGCTTCGGGGACGAGCTGATAGTTGGTGAGCTGGCGGCGGGCCATCGCCGCCCGGATCGCCCTGGCCTGCGGCTCACTTCGGAAAGTGACCGTGGTTGCCGCGATCTCCGGCGCGGCGGCCAGCGCTACAGCGATCGTGTCGGCCGCGGCCTCCTCGGTCTGCTGCTCGGGGAGCGACACGGTTTGCACGTCGAACGAATAGGGCGGCGTGAACCCGTTGGGGCCGGGGCGCGGACGTGCCAGACGCACGGTCCCGGCTCCCACCGATACTCCAAGTACCGCGCTCATCAGCTACCCATCTCGTTCCCATCGCACGACATGCGGAGCCCGCGTACTCGGGTCAACGCCCGGCAGCCCCCGCTTGGACCGCCACTCTACGGGGTGCCGAGTCCGGCGTACACCCACCCGGCGTCGCGCCAGGCAGCGCGATCGAGGCAGTTGCGACCGTCGATGATCGACCTGGTGCGCACCACCGGATCCAGATCGGCAGGCGTCAGTGCGGTGAACTCGTTCCACTCGGTGAGCACGAGCACCACGTCGGCCCGATCGCACGCCTCCGCCACCGAGGTCGCGTAGTTCAGCGTGGGGAACACCCGCCGCGAATTCTCCACGGCCTTCGGGTCGTACACGGTGACGACCGCGCCGTGCAGCTGGATCATGCCCGCCACATTCAGCGCGGGCGAATCGCGCACGTCGTCGGACTCCGGCTTGAACGCGGCGCCGAGCACGGCCACGTTCGCGCCGAGCAGGGAACCGCCGCAGGCGCGGGCGGCCATGTCGACCACCTTCGTGCGGCGGCGCATATTGATGTTGTCGACCTCGCGCAGGAAAGCCACCGCGTGGTCGGCGCCGAGCTCGCCGGAGCGGGCCATGAAAGCCCTGATGTCCTTGGGCAGGCAGCCGCCGCCGAAACCGAGACCGGCGTTGAGGAACCGGCGGCCGATGCGAGCGTCGTAGCCGAGGGCGTCGGCCAGCATGGTCACGTCGGCGCCGGTGGCCTCGCAGACCTCCGAGACCGCGTTGATGAACGAGATCTTCGTGGCGAGGAAGGCGTTCGCCGAGACCTTCACCAGCTCGGCGGTGGCCAGATCGGTGAGCAGGAAGGGGATCTCGGCGGCGATCAGGTCGGCGTAGATCTCGCGGATCTGCTGCTCCACCCAGCCCGCACGATCGCGGGCACCGTCGATACCGAGGACGAGCCGGTCCGGGCGCAGAGTGTCCTGCACGGCGAACCCCTCCCGCAGGAACTCCGGGTTCCAGGCCACCTCCACGTCGACCTTCGCCGCCGCGCGGGCCCGCTCGCCGAGCGCCGCGGCCGTGCCGACCGGAACGGTGGACTTGCCGACGATCATCGCCGGGCGCTCCAGCATCGGGGCGAGCGTATCCACCACGGCGTGTACGTATTTCAGATCGGCGCCGTACTCGCCCTTCTTCTGCGGGGTGCCGACCCCGAGGAAGTGCACGTCGGCGTGGTCGGCCGCGTCGGCGTAGTCGGTGGTGAACCGCAGCCTGCCCGCCGCGAGGTTGCGCTGCAGCACCTCGTCCAGGCCCGGTTCGTAGAACGGAACAACTCCATCGGCCAGTTTGGCCACCTTGCCGGGATCGACATCGACCCCGACCACATCGTGCCCCAGCTCGGCCATACACGCGGCATGCGTGGCCCCCAGGTACCCCGTTCCGAAGACTGTGCATCGCATACCTCCGTTGGTAAGCCGCTCGCGTGGCTACGCCGCGTCAGCGAGGCAAGTGGGGGCGCAACATCTGGTGTACAGGGAGAGACGTCGATGTTCACCGGCGCGGTAGCCTCTGCGCAGGGCGACGCCGCGTAAAGGGGAGTACATGAGTAACTCACCGGAGACGGGCGACCAGCCCGGCCGTCGGCCGCTGACGAAGAACGACCAGGCCGCGGGACAGAAGTCGCGGAGCGGTGGGACAGCCGCGCGCCGGGTGCTGGTCGTTCTCGGTGGGTTGCTGGTCGTGGTCGTTGTCGCGGTGGTGGCGCTGTGGCCGGTGTACGTGCGTCCGCGAACCGACGAGCCGCTGGCCGCCGACGCGATCCTCGTGCTCGGTGGTGCGCACGACGGTCGCGAACAGCTCGGATTGCGCCTGGCCGCCGAGGGCTACGCGCCCCGCGTCCTGATCTCGAACCCCTATGAATACAGCCCCATGATCAACCGCATCTGCCACGGCGGCTACCGCTTCGAGGTGATCTGTTTCGACCCGGACCCGCGCACCACCCTCGGCGAAGGCCGCGCACTCGCCCGCCGCGGCGCCGGCTGGGATCGCGTCATCGTGGTCACCTTCACACCGCATATCTCGCGCGCCCGCTACATCCTCGGAAAATGCTGGCCGGGTGAACTGTTGTTCGTCGATCCCGAACCCGACCTGTCACCGGCCCGCTGGGCCTGGGACTACGCCTATCAATCCGCGGGGTATGTGAAGGCTTGGTTCGCCGACTGCTGACCGGTGGTCAGCTCGTCGCGAGCCGATGGTGTGGCTGGCCGGTGGTCTCGGCGATCGTCTCGTAGTCGTTGTCGACGTGCAGCACTGTTGCACCGTGGATCTCCGCTGTCGCGGCAATGATCAGATCCGGGATCGGAAGGCGATGTGCGCCTTTGCCGGCGAGGAGTTCCTGCACGGTGAGCGCGCGATCCATCGCTTCCTCGGTCACCGGTAGCCACACCAGCGACTTCTGATGGCCGATCTTCGCCGTATAGTCGGCGAGCGACCGCGCAGAGTAGCCGATTTCGAGCGCAGTGAGATGGCACGCCGCGACCAGTGCGCCGGGTGCGCTGGTGATCTCGGCGAAGTCCGCTGCGGCGCTGCTGTCGCGCAGCACCCACTCGATCGCTGACTTGTCAGCCAGCATGAACGTCGTTCTCAGCGCCAGGCCCCCTTCGTACCCTCGGGTGAAAGGTCGGTGTCGGTATCCCGGAACTGCTGCAACATTTTCGCGACCGCCCGCCGGTTCGCGATCTCGCGGAGCGCGGCGTTGACAGTCGCCACTTTGGTTTTGGTCCCCAGCTCCTCTGCGGCGAGGTTCAGGGCGTCATCGTCGATGTCGATCAGTGTCCGGGACATGTCCTACCTCCAGATATCAAATCTGCCAAGAAGAGGATATCAAATTCTTGTGTCGGTCGATATAGCTCGGCCCCGAAACCGCCTACGGTTCCGGGGCCGAGGTGTTCTGTTGTCAGTTCTTGCGGCCGGGGGCCTTTGCGCCGGACTTGAAGCCGAGGCCGCCTGGCTTGGCGGTCGGCGGGGCGACCGTGGGGGTGCCGTTGCCGTTGGTGGGCTCGGCCTGGTCCGCCGTGGCTGGTGCCTCGACCGGGGTCTCCGGTTCGGCCGTGGCTTCGGGCTCGGCGGGGGCCGGAGTCGCTGCCGGGGCGGCGGTGCCGGGGGCCTTGGGGCCGGGGCGCTTGAAGCCGGACTTCATAGCCAGGCCCTTGGCGGCGACGGTCGGCTTGGTTTCGGTGGGGGCCGAAGCCGGGGCTGCGGAAGCTTGCGCGGCCGGTGCTTCGGTCGCCGGGGCCGATGCGGTGGTCGCCGCCTCAGCCGGAGCCTCCGTTGCCGGAGCCGCGGTGCCGGGGGCCTTGGGGCCGGGGCGCTTGAAGCCCGACTTCATGGCAAGGCCCTTGGCCGCGACCGTCGGCTTGGACTCCGACGCGGCCGCAGTCTCGGCCGCGGGCGCCTGGGCCGGTGCAGCTTCCGTGGCCGGGGCGCCGGCAGCGGTTGCCTTCGCACCTGGTGCCTTCGCGCCACCCTTCATGCCGAGACCGCCACCGGGTGCCTTCGCACCGCCCTTCATCCCCAAGCCCTTGACCGGGGGAGCGGCGGTATCGGCGGCCGGAGCCTCAGCCGACGCGGCGGCCGCGGGAGCCTTCGCGCCCGGCGCCTTGGCACCGCCCTTCATGCCCAGCCCGCCACCGGGGGCCTTCGCACCGCCCTTCATGCCGAGACCCTTGGCAGGCGCCGACGCGGCAGCATCAGTCGAAGTTGCTTCGGCCGCAGGAGCCTTCGCACCCGGAGCCTTCGCCGCACCCTTCATACCCAGGCCACCGCCGGGCGCCTTGGCCGCACCCTTCATGCCGAGACCACCACCGGGCGCCTTCGCGGCACCCTTCATCCCCAAACCGCCACCGGTCGGAGCCGCCTTCGCCGCAGCCGGAGCCGCCTGCGCCACAGGCGCCGACTCAGGCTCAGGTGCGGGTTCGGGTGCGGGTTCAGCCTTGGGTTCCTGCACCACCAGCAGATTCGCCGACAACTCCGCCGCATCGACCCGGGAGATCGAGTCCAGCATCAACTGCGCGACATCGACGACCTCGACACCCTCGCCCTGACCCTGCTCCTGACGGGCGGTGACACCATCGGTGAGCATCACCCGGCAGAACGGGCAACCGGTCGCGATCTTGGTCGGATTCGTCGAGAGCGCCTCGTCGACACGATCGACGTTGATGCGCTTACCGAGCTGCTCTTCCATCCACATCCGGGCGCCACCGGCACCACAGCACATCGACCGTTCGCCGTGGCGCGGCATCTCCACCAACGTCGACCCGGAGGCTTCCATCAGCTCACGCGGCGCGTTGTAGATCTTGTTGTGCCGACCCAGATAGCACGGATCGTGGTAGGTGATGTTCTGCGACACCGACGCCACCGGCACCAGCTTCTTCTGCCGCACCAAACGGTTCAGCAACTGCGTGTGGTGCACCACCTCGTAAGTGCCACCGATCTGCGGGTACTCGTTGTTGAGCGCGTTGAAGCAATGCGCACACGTGACCACGATCTTCTTGCGCGACTGCTCCACACCGTCGAACACCGAGTTGATGACCTCGATGTTCTGCATGGCCAGCTGCTGGAACAAGAACTCGTTACCCGCACGCCGCGCCGAGTCACCGGTGCAGGTCTCCTCCGCACCCAACACCATGAACTTGGTGCCCGCGGTAGCCAGCAGCTCGGCCACAGCCTTGGTGGTCTTCTTGGCACGGTCCTCATACGCACCGGCACAACCGACCCAGAACAGGTACTCGTAGCCGTCGAAACTGTCGGCGTCCTTACCGAACACCGGGATATCGAAATCGACCTCGGAGATCCAGTTCAAACGGTCCTTGGAGTTCTGACCCCACGGATTGCCCTTGTTCTCCAGGTTCTTGAACAACCCGGCCAGCTCGGACGGGAACTCCGACTCGATCAACACCTGATAGCGGCGCATATCGATGATGTGGTCCACATGCTCGATATCGACCGGGCACTGCTCCACACACGCACCACAACTCGTGCACGACCACAGCACCTCGGGATCGATCACACCGTTGACATCTTCACCACCGACCAGCGGACGCTCCGCCTCAGCCCGCGCGGCCTCGGAGATCTTGGCCAGCTTCGCCTCGTTCGGCTTGCCGTCGGCGTCGACAAGGCCGATCTCGTCGCCACCGGGGTCCTTGCGGCCACCCGCCAGCAGGTACGGGGCGACGGCGTAACCGTGGTCGCGCAGCGACATGATCAACAGCTTGGGCGAGAGCGGCTTGCCGGTGTTCCAGGCGGGGCACTGGGACTGGCAGCGACCGCACTCGGTGCAGGTGGAGAAGTCCAGCCAGCCCTTCCAGGAGAAGTCCTCCATGCGGCCGGCGCCGAGGTTGTCGACATCGGGGTCGACGTTCTCCATGTCGAGGACCTTGCCGTTGGAGATCATCGGCTTGGCCGCGCCGAGGGCGACGCCGCCGTCGGCTTCACGCTTGAAGTAGATGTTCGGGAAGGCAGAGAAGCGGTGCCAGGCCACACCCCAGGTGATGTTGCGGCCGACGACGAACAGCCAGACCATGCCGGACATCAGCTTGACGAACGCGAAGATCGAGATCAGCGTGACGTTGGCCGGGATGATCTTGGCGATCTGTCCGGTGATCGGGTCGGTCCAGGTGGAGTGCCCGGTGAGCGACAGCACGCCCGCCTTCACCAGCACCATGCCGATGCCCTCGGTGAGCACGACCCACTCGACGAAGTACGCCGGACCGAACTTCGAGCCGCTGAAGCGCGACAGGCGCGCCGGCAGGCGCGGGTGGTTCAGCTGGCGGATGATCATCAGCGTCGCGATGCCGACAACGGTGCCGACGCCGAGGATTTCGTCACCGAGATGGAACCACCAGGTGTCGCCGATGAACGGCCACGACCAGGTGGGATCGAAGGTCTGCCCGTAGGCCATGAACCAGAACTGCGCGCCGGCCAGGAAGCCGATCATCACCAGCCAGTGCGCCCAGCCGACAGTGCGGAACTTGTTCATCCTGGTATGCGCGATGAACTCGATCATCATCGTCTTGAACCGCGGGAAGAACGGTCGCCACCGGTCCGGCGCGGACTGGCCGATCGTCACGGCCTTCCCGATGTTCCATGCGCCGCCGAGGAACGACGCCCAACAGAACAGGCTGAGCACTGCTCCAATCGTGCCCAACGTGATTGTCAGGGCATTCATGTCGCGACCTTTCTTTAGAGGCAACACGAGGGTCATGGGCGAGCGGGCTCACCCAGTTGGCTCGTATCGTAACCGGCGCTAAGTTACCGGCCAGTAACTACCGGTGTCCACCGTAGGATCGGCATTTGTGCTCTGACCTTGTTTACTAGGGCTTGACCTGGGTTTTGCCTGTGAGCAATATCACACGAAAATCGCCTTCGGCGTGCCCATGTCCGCTGGTGAACACCGTAAACCGTCGGTGATCTGCGACGGAGCTAAGGTCAGGCTTACTTACTTGATCGAGATTCTGTGTGGCTTCATAGGATTCGGTCCATTAGGCTCCACCTGTTCTACTAGCTGTGCCGACCTTCACATTGCTCGGGGAGAAGTAAGGGACGCCTCACAGGGGTCTCCTACTTGACGGGTCTCGCATGTCGAGGGTTTGGGCGCTGTACCACACCTGATGGATTGGAACCTGAATGAACTTCCGTAGGACCACTGCGGCAGCCGCGCTGGTTATCGGCGCGATGACCATGTCGCTGGGAACCGCGCACGCTGAGCCGGTTCCCGCGGCGCAGGACATCAAGTACTCGGTGAAGCTGGTCGACAAGACGATCATCGCCACGCTGCAGAACGGCACGTTCGAGATCGTCGAGGAGGCGGGGGAGACTCCCGAGGCGCCCAAGACCAAGGTCGCCGAGATCAAGGACACCACCGGCGCGACTGTCGTCTCGCTGCCGATCGACTTCACGATCAACGGCACCGAGATCCCGACCAAGGCCGCGGTCACCAAGGACAGCACCATCCTCGCGCTGACCCCGGAGAAGCCTGAGGGCGTCGACGTCACCGCCGATCCGGTCGGTGTGAAGCCGGTGCTGAAGGCCACCCCGATCGCCTCGGCGCAGGAGAACCAGAAGGCGATCAACGACTTCTCCTCGAAGTTCAGCATCGGCACCGCCATCGGCACCTTCGTCGGCACCGCCATCGGCGCCGTCGTGGGTTGCGTGTTCGGCCTGCCGCTGTTCGGTGTCGGCTGCCTGGCCGGTCTGCCGCTCGGTGCCGCTGTCGGTGGCATTCTCGGCATGATCGCCATCGGCGGCCCGACCATGATCGCCGCCGGTGTCGAACTCCTGAACGTTCTGCAGGCGCCCGAGGGCACCACCGTGTGGGCCGAGAAGCCGAAGAACTGAGTCAACGCCTGAGGCCCCGCTCCGCCGAGGAGCGGGGCCTTTTCGCGTTTCTCACCCCAGTTCCAGCACCCCGGACACCGATTCCGCCCCCTCGGCCACCCCGTGCCGCCCGAACGTCCGCTCGGCCATGGTGAAGGTGCCGTCCTCGCGAACCAGCAGCACCGTGCTCGCCCGCGTGCCGTGTAGCTCATGGGCGACGAAGCGCGCCGATACGGCCCGCTCGAAGCCGAGCGGGATGCCGGTGCGCGGCAGTAGCTCGTCGGGTGCCTCGGTGCGGTCGGCGAGCAGGGCGAAGTAGTCGTCGACGGAATCCGGTGCGGTGGCCACGATCTCGTGCAGACCGGTCAGCCCGCTCGACACCTTCGGCCAGACCGGTGGCGCGCCCGCCCCGGTCACCATCGGATCCTGGGGACGGCTGTGGATGGATCCAGGCTCCGACAGAATATGCGCCGCATTGGACAGCGCGTGCAGCCCCGGCGCCAGCTCGGCCGGGCCGACGCCGCTGCGGTTGGACTGCCACCACAGCGTCCGCAGATCACTGACCAGCAGGTTGTAGCCCACGTAGGCGTCCGGTGCGGCTGTCATCTCGCGCAAGTATCGCGCCGGGGTGGCCGAACCGCGCAGATAGTCGAGCAGCAGCGCCCCTCGCGAGCGCGGACGCGGCGGGTTGTCCTTGGGATCGCGCACATTCGTCACCGTCGCGAACCGGGCGTCGTCGGTGCGCACACCGAGCCAGGTGCCAGGTGCCGACGCACCGAGATCACGCCCGGCCAGCAGCGCCTCCCCCGGCCACGGCCGCAGTGCCTCGGTATCGCGGGTGTAGAACTCGTCCCGGTTGGCGGCGACGATCAGCCGGTACTCCGGATGCGCTCGCCAGGCGAGCAGGACCAAACACATGCCACCAGCATGCGCGCGCGGACCCGGCACCGTGGCGCCCGCCCCCAGACACAGAAAAGTCCGGCAGCGCAACGCTGCCGGACTTCCCTGCTGCTCAGTGCCCGCGGAAACCCGCGCTCAGTTGGTGCGGACCGCCAGTCCCGGGTTGTCCGAGAGGATCACGCTCAGCGGCTGCGCGAACAGCTGCGGCACGTCACCGGTGATGGCGCCGATGATGTTCGGGATCTCGCAGATCGGGTAGTCGGCGACCGAGGACGCGCTGGAGATGCCGAGCGCCAGCCGACCGGACACGATCGCGCCACCCGAATCACCGGGCAGGGCGCAGATATTGGCGGAGAAGCTCTGGGTGAGCTGACGATCGCCGACCTGCACGGTCTGGTCGACGCCGTTGATGATGCCGCAGCTGAAACCGGTGCGCGAACCCGACTTGCAGACCGGGGCGCCGACCACCGGCACGGCGACACCGTCGACCGCGATCGGGTGGTTGCCTGGCACCCGGACCAGGTTGTTCTCGAAGCGAGCGCGCGCGTTGTCGTTCACCCGGATGATCGAGTAGTCCTGCTCGCCGAGCACCGACTTCTGGAAGGTGCCGAGCTGGGCGCCCGCCCGGTCGCCGTTGAGCTCGTAGATGGCGGCCGCGCCGTCGGTGCCCGCGGTGCCGAGATCCGGGTTGCAGTGACCGGCCGAGATGTTGATGACATTGCCAGCGCGGTCGGTGCCGTTGAAGCCGAGCGAGCAGCGCAGCGAGCTGCGGCCCATCACCGAGGCGTAGCCGTCGCCGCCCGCAAGCGCGCCGGTACCGTCACCGGCGATCGGGGTGGCGCTGAGCTCGACCTGCTCGCCCGCGACCGGCGGCGCGGTGACCACGACGCGGGACGGATCGATGAAGCTGGGCAGCGGGAGACCGGCCTGGTCGACCCGCACCGCGATCGCGTTGTTCACCGGGTCGATGACAACGCCACGCACCAGCGCCGACACCTCGGCGGGCGCGGCGGCCAGCCAGTTCTCGAACGCGGTCTTCTCGCCGCGCAGCGCCGACTCGCTCTTGGCGACATTGCGCACCGCGAAACCGGCCGACTCGGCGGCCGTCGTCGCCTCGTCGGCGCCGGGACCCTGCGCGAGCGCGACGACGGCGTTGCCCGCGTCGTCGAGCCAGGCACCCGCGAAGACCTGCGGGAACTGGCGCTGCGCTGTGGTGGTGAACGCCGCGACCTGCTGGGCGACGTCGGCGCGGCGCAGGTACTCCTCCGGCGAGATCTTCAGATCGCGGGTGACCGCCTCGACCAGCTGGGTGGGCAGATCCGCACCGGGCGCAGGCTGCGCTTCGGCCACCGCCATCGTGGGGCCGAACAGCAGAATCGCCGCGGATGCGGCGATCACGGACTTCCGAGCTCTTCTCGAGCTTCGCGCGGACGGGGTGCGACCCATACGTGGCAGGAGCATGATCGAACTATATGGGCTCGAACGGGTTATTCCTACTCGTACCGGGCAAGAGATTTCCCCCACCCGGTTGTGATCACGACTCAGCCCGCGACCGGCTTGGTCCGCACCGAGATCCCGCTGCCGAGCCCACCGCCCGAGCTCGCCTCGATGTCGGCGAGGATCGACCGGATCGGCACACCGAGCGAGGCGGTGCCGCCGAACGGCGCAAGCTGGGTGTTGGCCTCGGTGCAGTTGGGCGCCTCGGCCGCGTTGGAGCCGCTGGTGATGCCGAGGGCCAGCGTGCCGGTGACGATCGCGCCGCCGCTGTCACCGCCGAGCGTGCAGGCGGTGCTGGCGAACCCGCGGATGGTCTTGCTGACCCCCTCGGCGGTGAACAGCTGGGTCTCCACCCGCTCCGCCGAGACGAAACCACAGGTGAACTCAGAGGACTGCCCGGTCTTGCAGACCGGTGCGCCGGTGACCGGCTCCGCGGTACCGGTGATCGCCAGCGAGGTGCCGTTCGCGCCACGCACCCGCGGCAGATCCATGCCCCCGTTCACCGCGCGCTCGTTCAGCTGGATCACCGAGTAGTCCAGCGAGGCCGGACCGCCGAGCACCGACTTGGCGAAGGAACCGACCTCGGGGCTGTTCGGGATATCGCGCACGTTCGGCACATACACCGGTGCGGTGCCGCCGTTGTCGACGTTCGGATTGCAGTGGCCCGCCGAGATGTTCAGCGCGTTGCCCGCGGCATCGGTGCTGCTGAAACCGAACGAGCACACGTCGACGCCCTGCAGGCTCGTGTCGTGCAGGCTCTTGGTGGCGGTGATGTAGGTGTCGCCGCCCATCGGCCGGTACTCGACCGGACCGCCGCCGCCGGGGGAGAGCACCACCTTGATGGTGGCGATCAGCGTCGGCAGGTTCAGCAGGTGCCCGGTGCCGGAGTTGGCGATATTGAGCACCAGCTGGCTGTTGAGCACGTCGATGGCGACCGAGCTGATCGGCTCGGAGATCTCCCTCGGCAGCGCGGCGATCCACTGGCTGAGCTGCACCAGGGCGCCTTCCAGCCCGCCTGCCGAGATCGGCGCGAGATGGCTCTGGTAGCCGGCTGATTCGACGAGCTTGCCCGCCTCGGCGTCGGTGACCGCGACCACGGCCTTGCCCTCCGGCGTCAGCCACGCGCCCGCGAAGGTGTCGGGGTTGGCCGAGCGGAACTCGGTGGCGTATTCGCGCAGCTGCTGGGCGCGCGCGGCGCGGTCGAGATACTCCGTGGCCGACATCCCGAGGTCGCGCGAAATAGCGGTGACCAGTTCGGCGGGCAGTGCGTCGGTCGGAAGCTGTGCGGGCGCAGCGGGTTCCGCGGTGGCGAGACCGGAGCCGAGTAAGGGTGCCAGAAGTACAGTCGCGGCGAATCCGGCGGAGGCAGCCTTGACTGCGGCGCGACGCGCCACCAACTTGCGCATGAAATCCCTTCGTCGGCACGAGTGATCGAGACCACCGCCCGCGGCGGTGATGTCGGTCAGCGCATCACTCTAAGGCACGCGCGGGTGGCGGGCGCGGTTACGGTACCCCGTACCTGGTCAGTTGTATCCCGGAATCCGCATCGGTTCCGGCAGCGTCCCCGGCGGGTAGTTCTGGAACGGCAGCAACGGGCGGGTGGTGCTACGGCCCGGCGTGGTCGACGGTGGGGTCGTCGTCGGCTCCGGCGTCGTGGTCGTCGGCGCTTCGGTGCTGGTCGTCGGCTCCGGTGTCGGTTCGGGTTCCGGAGTGGTGGTGACGATCGGTTCCGGCGTCGTCGTCTCGACCACCGGTGGCGGTGGCACGACCGGCGTCGGGGTCGGGGACACGGTCGGCGAGTCATGGCGCGCGTCCGAGATCGACGGCGGGGTCGGGGTCTGGCCGCCGCGCAGCACCACCGACACCGCGACACCACCGAGCAGCAGCCCGACCAGCGCCGCGGCGGCGATCAGCAACGGAGTACGGCTGCGCGTCGCCGTCGGTGGCGCGGGCTGCGGTGTCGCCGCGGCGGCGGCGGTGTGGGTCGGCAGCGCCTTCGTCGCTTGCCCGGCCACCGGCATCGCCGCCGAATACGCCTGCGCGGTCACCGCGGGCTTGGCCAGCGTGGGAATCACGTCGGTCGCGACCAGGGAGTTCTCGGTGACGGTCGGATCGGGCGGGGTGGTGCCGGCCGGGGTAGCCAGCACCGCGACCAGCGCGGCCCGCGCGGCGTCGGTCGCGAAGGACGGACCCGGCTCCGCACCGTCCGCCGGCGCGGGCAGTTCGTCCTCACCGAGCAGCGCCACCGATTTCAGACCGAGATAGTCGAGCGCCTCGCGTACTCCGCGCACGATCTCCGGCGACCAGCCTGCCGGACATGTCGCGTAGAACTCGGCCGGTCCGCTGAGATACTCGGTGGTCTGATCGATCAGGCAGAACATGGCCGTTGCCAGTAGATCCTCGGCGCGGTAGGCCTCCCCGCCGTCCACGTCGACACCGGCCGGGTCGCCGACCGCGCGCACGAAACCGGCGATGGAATGCGTGTGCCCCGCCGGAGCGGGACCGCCGAGCGCGGCGTCACCGTCGTCGGACATGTGCAGCACCGTGTCCCGCGCGATGACCCGCACCGCACCGTCCTCGGTGACCACGGCGGCGATGCACTCGTCATCGGCCATCCGCAGGCCCACCCCAGTGGCCATCCGGTTTACCTCGCTTCGGCGTCGACCAACACTCCGCGCCGAGTTACACCAGCAGCGAACCGTGTCCCATGGCGCGGAGCATTGACAATAATTCCGATCGGGAGCGCGCGCCTATCCGGCGTCGGATCCGCGCGACGTGATGCTCCACGGTCTTCGCCGAAATGTACAGCCGAGCGCCGATCTCCCGGTAGGTCAGACCGAGCAGGACCAGCTCGGCCACCTCGCGTTCGCGTTCGCTGAGGGCGGAGGCGTCGATGGCTTGTGGTGCCGGGTCCTCCCGCGCGGGCGAGCCCGGTGCCTGAGCCGGTCGCGGCTCGACGGGCTGTGCTCGGGTACGTACAGAGCGCGCCAGCTTCAGCAACAGGGTCGCGGTCGCGGAATCTCCGACGGCGAGCGCGGCCTCACTGGCGAGGCGGGCGGCGTCCCATGTGAGGCCGAGCTCCGCCAGCGCCGACACCGCGGGCTGGACCTCGGCCGCCACCACCTGTCCGCGCAGGACGAGTACCCAAGTGCGCCCAGCATCGGCCAGCGCGGCGGCCTGGCGGTCACCGGCCTCCGCGGCCGTCTTCAGCGCGTGAGCGTGCGGCAGCAGCTCGCGCGGTGATTCCTCGGCCAGCGCGGCCTGTACCCCATACCAGTGGAAGGCGTTGGCCCAAGCGGGTGCGCGACCGATCTTGCGCAGCAGCGCGCGCGCCGCGTCGACCAGCGGCGTCACTCGCCTTACGTCGCCGACCCGGATTCCGGCCAGCCAGAGTTCGCCGATCGGCAACAGGCTCAGCAGGTCGGCTTCCAGCTCGTCGAACAGCGGACAGGCGGCCTGCCAGGCATTGGCAAGTGCCGCGTGGTCGCCACCACGACGGGCGAGACCGACGGCGAGAGCGTGCGCGAGGAGCTGGTCCCTGGCGTCGAGTGCGGGGATGTCGAGATCGGCGAGCAGGCTCGCGGCCTGTCGTTCGTCGCCACCGAGCAGCGCGGTCCAGGCACGCAGAACGGGGAGGTGGCGGCCCGTATCGGTGGTCCGGCGCAGGGCGTCTTCGGCGCGGCGCGGGTCACCGGTGCCGAGGCACAGCAGGGTGGCGACCGAGATCGGGGAGCAGGGCAGGTAGCGGCCGTCGGCGGAATTGCCCGCCTGGATCAACGCGGAGATCGCCGCGGCGGTGCCTGTGCCGTGCGGGTCGAGTGAGTCTGCAAGCGCGTCGGCGACCAGCCGCGCACTCGCGTCGGCTTCGGTCGGCGGCCAGTGTTCGGCCATGGCGGACATGCGGGCCGCGCCCGCCAGGTCACCCGATAGCGTGAGCACTGTCGCCGCGCAGGCCCAGTCGGCACCGATCCGATCCGCTCCGAGCCAGTTGTACAGTCCGGCCGCGCGGCTCACCAGTCCGCGCCGGGTCCGCACGCCCGCGCAGATTCGCACGGCGGCGACGAGATCGGAATGGTCCACGGTTGGTGCGGTCAGCAGTGGTTCGGCCAGCCGCCGCGCGGTGTGCGCGTCACCGGCGATTGCGGCCGCCTCGGCCCACCCCAGCGCGATCGGCTCGACGGGCGCGCCCGCCGCCGCCGCGGCGGCGTAGTATCGCGCGGGTTCTTCCGACTTCGCGGCGCCGTGGCAAAGGAACTCGGCCAGCCGGGTATCGACGACTCCGGACTCGGCGAGGATCAGCGCGGTGCGATCCCGCAGGAGCCCGGCGTCCAGGCGGGTGGCCAGCAATCTGCGCTGCACCGCAACAAAGCGTCGCTCACCGAGCAGACGTCGCAGCGGGTCGACCGCGGGGGCGAGGAGCAGATCGGCGTCGGTGACGAGCGCCCCAGCCCTGGCCCGGTCGATCATGGCGTGCGCGGCATCGGCGTCGACATCGAGCACTTCGGTGAGTTCGGTAGCGTCCAAACCGGTTCCGGTGGCGGCGATCACCAGGGTCTCGAGCAGATCTGGTTCGACGGTGTCCAGCAGGGTACGAGTCCACCCGGCGACGGCGTGGTCGACGGCGCTGACACTCATCTCCAGCGGGGCCGCGCGCACCGCCCGCAGCGCGGCGACCACGCCGCTGGGGATGCCCGCCGTCTGCTGATGGATGCGCAGCGCGAGCGGCTGGGACACGGCGACGCCGAGTTCCCTGGCGAACCCGGCGATATCGGCGCGGCCGAGCGGCCGCAGTTCCACGGTGCGGCCACGACGCGCCACCGCGTCGGTCAGGGTGCGCAGCCGGGCGTCGTGCGGTCGCGGTTGGCTGGCGAGCACGACAGAGCGGCCGGATTCGATGGCGGCGCAGAGCGTGCTCAGCTCGTCGTCGCCGCAACTGTGGATATTGTCGGCGACCAGCACCGCCGCATCGTCGTGCGCCGAATCGGCGACCGTGTGGCCACGGCGGCGAAGTTCGCTCCGAACCGCCCCGAGCAGGACCGACTTCCCGGTTCCTGCGCGTCCGCGGATGAGCATCAGGACGGGCTGGTGATCGATGGCGTCGAGCTCGCGGAAAACCGTGCGGGCGTTCGGGAGCGCGTCGAGGGCGATCTCAGCCACCATTTCCTCCGAGGACCTGTCCTGGCAGCCGCGTTCCCGACTCGACGGTGTCGCCGACCACGCCACCGAGATCCTCGACCAACCCGCCCGGATTCACCTGCACCGGGGGGAGGTTGGGGCGGGTTGGCGCAGGCGCAGGAGCAGGAGCGGGAGCGGGAGCGGGAGCAGGCGCGGGAGCGGGGGCGGGAGCAGGCGCCGGTGCCGGCTGGGCGGGTGACTGACCGGACTGCGGAGCGGCTGGGGCCGGAGCGGCGCCCGCCGGCGCTGGGGCTTGGGTCGCCTCACGCTGGGTGCCTGGTGCCGAGGCGCTGCCTCGAGCGGGTGGGCTGTCCGGAGTTCCCGCCTCGATCGTGCCTACGGGCACCGCGCCGGACGGCGCGACGCCTCCTGGCGTTCCCGGCTGCGATGGATCGGCCACGGTCGAATCGGTGGAATGCGCTGGTGTGCCGTCGGCGCCTGTGGGCGCGCCGACTCCGGGGATGGGCGCGCCGCTGGTTGTCGTCGCGGGTGCGGTCGGCGAGGACGGTGTCACGCCCCCGATCGCGAGGGTGCCGGTGGTCAGTGCCGCCATGGCCACAGCCGCTGCGCCGATGATCGCCGCCCGCCTCGCGGTGAACATGCGGGTGCGCACTGGCTCGGCGGCGGGCAGCGGGAGTTCCGCGGCCGCCGTGGCCTGTGGTGCAGGCACCAACACCGGTACAGTGGGGATGGCTTCGGTGGGCACCGAGACAGCGGCGACATCGAGTCCGATCTCGGCCGCTCCGTGCGCCGAACAGGTCGTTGGGTCGGCGCAGGCGGTGACTGGCAGCCCGAATTCGCTGGAAATCAGCTCGGCGACCAGCGGGATCGCGCCACCGCCGCCGGTGAGCAGTACCCGGCTGATATCGCCGGGGCCGAGCCCGGCACGGTGCATCGCGTCCCGGATCGTATTCATCGAGTCGAGCAGTGACGGGCGCAGCAGATCTTCGAGTTCGCCGCGAGTCAGCCGCACCTGTTCGGTACGAACCGCGGGGTCGAACATGCCGACCGGAACGACGGTCGCGGTAGTTCTGGAGAGCTCCTCCTTCGCATTCCCGCAACGGATTCGCAGTGCCGAGAGTTCTTTCTCGACGGCAGGATCGAACGGATCGATGGAATTCTCGCCGAGCGCGTTAGCCAGGACATAGCGCATTGTCAGAAGATCGAATTCGGTACCGGCGACAGCAGTGCTGTGGACTGCGGTGCCGAGCATCCCGGCCTCTTCGCCAGTACGCAGCGCGGATACCGTCAAGCCGCTCGCGCCGAGGTCGTAGACAAGCACCGCGCCGTCGTCGAGCAGTCCATTCTCCATCTCATAGCGGCGCAGCGCGGCCAACGGCTCCGGGACCAGCGTCACCTCGGTCAGGCCTGCCCGCCCGAGCGCGGCACGCGCGGTCTCGATGACCTGTTCCGGCCACCAGGCGGGACAGCAGGCGACGATCGTCGCCTGCTCGGCCGAACCGGCGAGCTCGGCGACCAGTGCGCGCGTGGCCGCGGCGACGAGATCGGCTGCGTCGTGCGTCGAACCGTCCGCTGCCAGCAGATCTACCGGATCGCCGACCCGGGACAGATAGTCGTCGACCACGACTCCGCCGGCGTGACGTGCGGCATCGGCGAACCTGGCCGAGCTGTCGGCGCCGACCAGCAGAGCACTGCGATGGGTGGTGACGGTGGAGCCTGCTTCGTCGGCCGCGGTGGCAACGGCAATCGAGTTCGCCGCCCCGACTGTGATACCGAGCGCCAGACGCTCTGTCATGTGCACAACCCCGTTCGCAGGACTCCGATGGACAGTGGAGCGGGACCGCCGTGGTGACCGGCTTCCCACTCGATCTGTCGGTTGCCAGGGGGCGGCCGTTACCCGCGCCGGGGCAAGTACGGGGAATTTCCCCTAATCACCAAGGACCCCCTAGTGGGTCGTGCCTCGCGCGAACTAGGGGTTTGCCCCGTTTCCTGTAACGGGGTGCCGTCCTAGCGTGAAAGACATTCCGACGACAACGGATCGGCCACCGAGGCCAATGATCTGGAGGAGCTGATCTCGATGACACCCAACGCGATTCTGGAGTTCATCCTCAACCTGCTGCGCGACAAGGAGGCGGCTGCGAGCTACTGCGCCAATCCGTGCGCCGCGCTGTCCGCCGCAGGTTTGGATGTGACGCCCGAGGACATCTCCGCGGTCGCCCCCATGGTGGCCGAATCCGCGCTGGTCCACGGCGGCTCCCAGCTGCAATCCATTGTCGCGGCAGGCGCGGCCGCTGGCGCCGGCGCTACGGTCGCCGCCACCGCGACCACGGCCGCGGCTGTCACCGCCGCGGCCGCCGCTGGTGCCGATATCGACCTCGGCGGCTCGATTGTCGCCGACGCCGCCGCGCAGGTGGGCGCGGGCATCGACGCTGCCGTCAGCGCCGTCACGGGCGCCGACATCGACGTGAACGCTGATCTCGCCACCGGCCTGAACGGCGCGATCGGTGTCGGTGCCGATATCGCCGCAGGTCTCGGCGGCGCGCTGAACGGTGCGATCGGTGCGGGCGCAGGTCTCGGCGCCGCACTGGACGGGGTGGTCGGTGCGGGGGTTGATCTGGCCGCAGGTCTCGGCGGCGCGCTGAACGGTGCGATCGGTGCGGGCGCAGGTCTCGGCGCCGCACTGGACGGTGCGGTTGGTGCGGGGGTTGATCTGGCGGCTGGTCTTGGTGGTGCGCTGGACGGCGCGGCCGGTATCGGTGCTGGTCTGAATGGCGCTTTGACAGGTGCGGCAGGCGCGGGGGCTGAGGTGGCCGCAGGTCTCGAAGGTGCGCTCGGCGGCGCCGCAGCCGCCGCTGCCGGTCTCGACGGCGCACTGACCGGTGCTGTCGCGGGGGGCGCTGGTCTGGGAAGCGGCCTCGACATCGGCGCCGACCTGGACGGTGCGCTGGAGGCAGGTGCCGATCTGACCGCGGGTCTCGGTGGCGCGCTGGATGGTGCGGTCGGTCCAGGCGCTGGGCTCGATGGCGCGTTGTCGGGCGCAGCGGGTGCGGGCACCGATCTCGTGGCAGGTTTGGACGGTGTGGCCGGCGCCGGGGCGAGTCTCGCTGGGGCGATCGGCGGCGCCGCGGATCTCGGTGCGGGTCTGGAAGGGGCTGTCGCTGCCGGGGTCGACGGCACGACTGGGCTCACGTCGAATCTCGGAACCGGGCTGGGAGGCCAACTCGGAGGTGCTCTGGCCGGCGGCATGAGTGGGGCAACCACGGCGGCGGCCGGGCTCGGCGCGGCGGCGGGTGCCGGGGCGCAGGCGGCGGGCAGCGTCGGCGCGGCAGCGACCACCACGGCGATCACCGGTCTGGAGACCGGTCTCGGTGCTGCGGCTTCGGCGGGTGCTGGACTCACCGGCGGTCTCGACACAGTGTCGACGGGTGAGGGGTCCGCGGAATTCGGCACCGGGCTCGATACAGCGCTGTCCGGTGCGGCGGGCATCGGCCTGACCACTGGTCTGCAAGGCGGCCTTGACACCACCGCGAACGTCGGCGCTGAGCTCGCCGGTTCGGCCGCCGCCGACATCGATGCGGGTCTCGGCGCGGCGCTGGAATCGGGTGTCGGCCTCACTGGTTCGGTTGCCGGTGGTGCCGAGTCGGGGCTCGGCGGCGCGATCGACGCAAGCACCGGCCTGATCGGCTCGGCGGCAGGCAGCGCACAGGCGGGCATCGGCGGCCTTGCCGAGGCCGGGGGCGAGTTGTCCGGCGCGATGACGGGTGGCGCGCAATCCGGTTTGGAGACCGGTGTCGGTCTTGGTGGTTCGGTCGTGGGTGGGGCGCAGACCGGGCTCGGTGGCGTGGTGGATGCGGGTGCGGAGGTCGGGGGTTCGGTCACGGGTGGCGCGCAATCCGGTTTGGAGACCGGTGTCGGTCTTGGTGGTTCGGTCGTGGGTGAGGCGCAGACCGGCCTCGGCGGCGCCGTCGATGCCGGTGCGGGAACTCAGACCGACGGCGTTCTCGGTGCGACTTCCCAGGGCGCGGTCACCACGGCCGCCGACACCTGGTCTTCGGTCGACGTGTCGAGCGCGTTCGGGTCCGGTCTGCACGGCTCGTCTCTCGGCGGCGAGACGTCGCTGTTCGGCGAGTCGAGTACCGTCGTCGACACCGGAGTCGATACGCACACCGACGGAATGTTCCACTGAGCGAAACGGGCACGGCGATGGGGACTCTCGCACCGAACGCGGTGCCGCTGACGACGGTGTTGTCCGACACCGTCGCGGCGGCCCGTGCGGCCGGTCGCGACGATCTGGTCGGGCGGCTGGCACAGGTCGCCGAGCGAGTGCGTGATCCGCGTCATCGCATCGTCGTGACCGGCCACCTGAAGCAGGGCAAGAGCCGGTTCGTCAACGCCTTGCTCGGGCTGGATGTGTGTCGGGTCGGCGACGACACCACGACCGTGATTCCGCTGCACCTGTCCTACGGCGCTGTCCAGCGGGCGCACCTGGTGCTCACAGCCCCCGGCGCCGAGGAGACACGGGTGCAGATCCCGTTCGGCGAGATCGGTGAGATCGACGCGCGCAGCCCGCTGGCGGAGGGTAGGCGGATCGCGCGCATCGAGGCCGAGCTGCCGAATCAGCTGCTGGCCGACGGCGTCGTCCTCATCGACACCCCCGGCGTCGGCGGTCACGGAAGTACCAGTACCGCGGCCATTCTGGGCATGGCCGCGGCTGCCGACGCAGTACTCGTGCTGTCCGACGCGGGCACCGAGCTTACCGAACCCGAGCTCACCTTCGTTCGTCAGATCCGTGAACTGTGTCCCACGGTGGCCGTCCTGCTCACCAAGACCGACCTGTATCCGCATTGGCATCGCGTCCTCGAGGCGGATCGCACCCACCTCGCGAATGCGGAGGCCGAGGTGGCCCTGATCCCCGTGTCGGCGTTACTGCGTGCGCACGCCTTGCGTTTGCAAGACGCGGAGCTGGGTCGTGAGTCCGGATTCGGCCCGCTGTTCGGCTTCCTGCGTGACCGGGTCGTCGCCAGCGACCAGGCTGCCACGCGGCACGCGGTCGCCCGCGAGTTGCATTCGGCGGCCGAGCATCTCGCGTTGGCGCTGGGCAGCGAGCTGGTGGCGTTGCGTGATCCGGCGCTCGGCTCCGCGGCGGTCACCGAACTGCAGACCGCGCGCGCCGCCGCGGAAGCGCTACAGCGACGGACCGCGAGCTGGCAGCAGACGCTCGCCGACGGAGTCACCGACCTCGTCGGCGATATCGACCACGACCTGCGCGAACGTTTGCGTGGGATAGCCCGTACCGGCCAGGAGTGGATCGACGAACACGATCCGGGCAGGCATTGGGACGCGATCGCCGAATGGCTGACCGACGCCATCGACACAGCTCTGGGTGAGAATCTGCTGCTCACCCACCACCGCACCGAGCTGCTCGCCCAGCGCATCGCGGACCACTTCACCGAGGTCGGTGCGGTCGATCTCCCCGAGCTCGGCGACGAACGCGCGCTCACCAGCTCGGGTTCGCTGGCGGACCTCGAACCCGATCTCGGCTTCACCGGCAAGGTGCTGGTCGGCATGCGTGGTTCCTACGGTGGCGTCCTGATGATCGGCTTGGCCACCACCTTCGCCGGTTTCGCGATGCTGAATCCGATTTCTCTCGGCGCCGGTCTGATCGTCGGCGGCAAGGCCTACCGCGACGACAAGACCGCCCGGCTGGCCCGCCGCCGGATAGAGGCCAACGCCGAGGTCCGCCGCTTTCTCGACGACGTCGCTTTCCAGGCGGCCAAGGACACCAAAGACCGCTTGCACCGCATTCATCGTGCCCTGCGCGATCACTTCGCCGGGGTCGCCGACCGCAGTCTGCGCTCGATTGATGCGTCGCTACGCGCCGCGCAGGAGGCCGCGACGATGGCCGCCACCCTCCGGGCCGAGCGGACCTCGGTGCTCGAACGTCAGTTGCACGCTGTCGCGGAGCTGCGTCGCTACGCGGATTCGATGCTGACCGAACCTGGACGGGCCGACGGTACGGTATCCGGGTGACCAACCGTTTCGACACCGCGTCGCCCGCGGGCCAGACCGCACCGAAGATCCTGGCCGAGGCGCACGAGCTGGTCGACGCGGCGGCGCGGGCATTCGGCCCGAACACCCATCCGCGCAGATTGCTCGCCGACTGCGCGTACCGGCTGCGCGAGCCGTTGCGGGTCGCTCTGGCCGGTTCGATCAAGGCGGGTAAGTCGACGCTGCTCAACGCGCTGGTCGGTCAGGCGGTGGCGCCCACCGACGCGACCGAGTGCACCCGCGTGGTCACCTGGTACCGCGACAGCGCCACGCCCACCGTCACCGCGTACGCGCCCGACGGTGCCAGCGCGAACGTGATCGTGCGCCGTGGCGGCGGCGCGCATGGTCTGACCTTCGACCTCAGCGCACTGCAGTGGGATCGGCCGGGGCCGCGTCCGGTGGATCACTTGGCCGTCGGCTGGCCGTCGGCGGCGCTGGCGCAGACGACGATCATCGATACGCCAGGTACCTCGTCGCTGTCGCGTGAGGTGTCCCAGCGCACCGCGCGGCTGCTGACTCCCGCCGATCCCGGTGGTGGTTCGCCACCGTTCGCGGCGCCGGGCGCGGACGCCGTCGTCTATCTGTTGCGCCGGCTCGACGCCACCGACGTCCGCTTTCTCGAACAGCTCGGCACCGGTGCGGGCGGCGCGGGGCCGCTCGGGGTGATCGGGGTGGTGTCGCGGGCCGACGAAATCGGTGCGGGCCGCATCGACGCGCTGCACTCGGCGCGTGACATCGCCGCCAGATTCGCCGCGGAGCTGGAGCGAACTGGTTTGTGTCAGGCGGTGATCCCGGTCGCAGGGCTGTTGGCCTTCGCGGCGTCGACGCTGCGGCAACCGGAGTTCGCCGCCTTCGAAGCGTTGTCGGCGGTGCCGGCCGAGGACCTGAGCGTCGCGCTGTTGTCGGCCGACCGTTTCGCCCGCGCCGACATCGCGCTCCCGGTCGCCCCGGAACTGCGCGCGCAGCTGGTGGACCGGTTCGGTTTGTTCGGCATCCGGATGGCCACCATGCTGGTCCGGCTCGGGGCTCGCGATGCCGCGTCGCTGTCGGCGGAGCTGTCGGCGCGCAGCGGAATCGAGGAGTTGCGCGCGGTGCTGGAGGTGCAGTTCGGCCAGCGCGCGGAGGAGTTGAAGGCACATTCGGCGTTGAGTTCACTCGATCGTGTCCTCACCGCCTATCCCGGCACGGAAGCCGATCTGCTGCTGCCAAGGGTCCGTGCCCGCCTGGCCGACGTGCACGGATTCACCGAACTCCGGCTGCTTGGTCGCCTCCGCACCGATGAATTGCCGCTGCCGGCCCCTGCGCTCGCCGACCTGCATCGCGTACTCGGTGGTGCGGGTGTGGCGCCGCATGTGCGGCTCGGTCTCCCGATCGACGCGGACCCCGCCGCTGTGCGCGCGGCGGCTGTCACGGCCGTGCATACCTGGCGATCCCGCTCCACCCACCCGCTGGCCGACCAGGCCACCGCTACCGCCTGTCGCGCGGCGGCCCGCAGCGCCGAAGGCATCATCGCCGGACTAGGGCAATAGGTTTCGGGCCGAGCCGGGGCATCGAACGGGCAGCGACGGTGCTCCGGCGGCCGATACCGACCAACTGGTCTCGATGCCGTCACGATCGCCGGGCCGCAGATGCGAGCTGAGCCGGGTCGACGCAAGAATGGCCCAGGGTTCGGGAAATTTTTTCGGGCGGCGGGAATGAATCGTCGCAGCTGAAGGTTGTGCAGATCGACAACATTGAGCGTGGCAGACTCAAGTTCTAGTTGACTCGTGACGGAACTCGAGGGCAGGATTGAGCTGACCACGCTCAGCGTTGCTGAGGCTGTGCTCCGCGTGATGTGCCTGGGGTCTGGCTTCGAGAGCACTCACATACATACGTCAAACAGGAGGAATCACTATGGCTCGTGCGGTCGGAATCGACCTCGGGACCACGAACTCGGTCGTCAGCGTTCTCGAAGGCGGCGAGCCGGTCGTCGTCGCGAACTCGGAAGGCTCGCGCACCACCCCCTCGATCGTCGCGTTCGCGAAGAACGGCGAGGTTCTCGTCGGCCAGCCTGCGAAGAACCAGGCCGTCACCAATGTCGACCGCACGATCCGCTCGGTCAAGCGCCACATCGGCACCGACTGGAGCACCGAGATCGACGGCAAGAAGTACACCTCGCAGGAGATCTCCGCGCGCACGCTGATGAAGCTGAAGCGCGACGCCGAGGCCTACCTGGGCGAGGAGATCACCGACGCGGTCATCACCGTCCCCGCCTACTTCGAGGACGCCCAGCGGCAGGCCACCAAGGAAGCCGGGCAGATCGCCGGTCTGAACGTGCTGCGCATCGTCAACGAGCCCACCGCGGCCGCGCTGGCGTACGGCCTGGACAAGGGCGACAAAGAGCAGACCATCCTGGTCTTCGACCTCGGTGGCGGCACCTTCGACGTCTCGCTGCTCGAGATCGGTGAGGGCGTCGTCGAGGTCCGCGCGACCTCCGGTGACAACCACCTCGGTGGCGACGACTGGGACGAGCGCATCGTCACCTGGCTCGTCGACAAGTTCAAGGCCAGCTCGGGCATCGACCTGACCAAGGACAAGATGGCCATGCAGCGCCTGCGCGAGGCTGCCGAGAAGGCGAAGATCGAGCTGTCCTCCAGCCAGAGCACCTCGATCAACCTGCCCTACATCACCGTCGACGCGGACAAGAACCCGCTGTTCCTCGACGAGCAGCTGACCCGCTCGGAGTTCCAGAAGATCACCTCCGATCTGCTTGACCGCACCCGCGCGCCGTTCCAGTCCGTCATCAAGGACGCAGGCATCAACGTGGCCGACATCGATCACGTCGTGCTCGTCGGTGGTTCCACCCGCATGCCCGCCGTCTCCGAGCTGGTCAAGGAACTGACCGGCGGCCGTGAGCCGAACAAGGGCGTGAACCCGGACGAGGTCGTCGCCGTCGGCGCCGCCCTGCAGGCCGGTGTGCTCAAGGGCGAGGTCAAGGACGTCCTGCTGCTCGATGTCACCCCGCTGTCGCTGGGCATCGAGACCAAGGGTGGCGTGATGACCAAGCTCATCGAGCGCAACACCACCATTCCGACCAAGCGTTCGGAGACGTTCACCACCGCTGACGACAACCAGCCGTCGGTGCAGATCCAGGTGTTCCAGGGTGAGCGCGAGATCGCCTCGCACAACAAGCTGCTCGGCTCCTTCGAGCTGACCGGCCTGCCCCCGGCCCCGCGCGGCGTGCCGCAGATCGAGGTCACCTTCGACATCGACGCCAACGGCATCGTCCACGTCACCGCGAAGGACAAGGGCACCGGCAAGGAGAACAAGATCAAGATCCAGGACGGCTCCGGCCTGTCCAAGGAAGAGATCGACCGGATGGTCAAGGACGCCGAGGCGCACGCCGCCGAGGACAAGGCCCGCCGCGAGGAGGCCGAGACCCGCAACCAGGCCGAGTCGCTGGTGCACCAGACCGAGAAGTTCATCAAGGACAACGAGGACAAGGTGCCCGCCGACACCAAGTCCAAGGTGGAAGCCGCGATCGCCGAGGCGAACACCGCGCTGGCCGGCACCGATATCGCCGCCGTGAAGACCGCGGTGGAGAAGCTGGCCGCCGAGTCGCAGGCGCTGGGCCAGGCGCTCTACGAGGCGCAGGCCGCCGACGCGGCCGCCGGTGGCAACGGTGCCGGTCCCGCCGCCGACGACGACCAGGTCGTCGATGCCGAGGTCGTTGACGAGCCGGTCGACACGGAGAAGAAGTGACCGAGGCCAACTCCGAACAGGAGCTGATCGAAGACATCGTCGAGGACATGGACTCCGCCGCCGCGGCGGCGGAGCCCGCCACCGACGGCGAGGCCGAGGCGCCGGTCAGCGACGAGCTGGCCGAGCGCACCGCCGACCTGCAGCGGTTGACCGCGGAATACGCGAACTACCGCCGCCGGGTCGAGCGGGATCGTCAGGCGAACATCGACGCGGCCAAGGCCGCCGTCGTCACCGAACTGCTCGGTGTGCTCGACGATCTGGACCGGGCCAGGGCGCACGGCGACCTGGACACCGGCCCGCTCAAGGCCGTCGCCGACAAGCTCGAGACCGCGCTCACCAAGCAGGGTCTGGTCGAGTTCGGTGCGATCGGTGACCCGTTCGACCCCACGCTGCACGAGGCCGTGCAGCACGAGGGTTCGGGCGCCGATCCAGTCATCGGCGTCGTCATGCGCAAGGGCTATCGGTTCGGCGAGCGGGTGCTTCGGCACGCGCTGGTCGGGGTGACCGATGCCGAGGCCACCGAGGCATCGGATCCGGATGCCGACGGCGACACTCAAAAATAACGCGAGAGGAGGAGATGCCCGGTGAGCCAACGGGAGTGGATCGAGAAGGACTTCTACAAGGAGCTGGGTGTCTCCTCCGGCGCCTCGCAGGACGAGATCAAGAAGGCCTACCGCAAGCTCGCTCGCGACCTGCACCCGGATTCCAACCCGGGTGACACCAAGGCCGAGGAGCGGTTCAAGGCGGTCAGCGAGGCCAATGCCGTGCTGTCGGATCCGGCCAAGCGCAAGGAGTACGACGAGACGCGCCGCCTGTTCGCGGGCGGTGCCGGGCGCGGCTACGGCGGCGGGTTCAATCCCGGTGCCGCCGGTGGCTTCTCGCAGGACTTCAATATCGGTGACATCTTCGGTCAGCCGGGTGGTGCCGGTGCCGGTGACGGCGGGCTCGGCGATCTGCTGGGCGGGCTGTTCAACCGGGGCGGTGCGCGCGGCGCCAGCCGTCCGCGCCGTGGTGCCGATGTGGAGACCGAGACGACGCTGGGTTTCCGTGAGGCGGCCCAGGGCGTCACCGTCCCGCTGCGGATGACCAGTCCGTCACCGTGCACCACGTGTCACGGCAGCGGCGCCAAGCCGGGCACCAGCCCGCGGGTGTGCCCGCACTGCAACGGATCCGGCGTGGTCAGCCGTAATCAGGGCGCGTTCGGTTTCAGCGAGCCCTGTGACGACTGCCGTGGCACCGGCTCGATCATCGACGACCCGTGCGTCGACTGTGCGGGCACCGGTATCCAGAACCGCACCCGCACCATCACCGTGCGCATTCCGCCCGGTGTCAGTGACGGGCAGAAGATCCGGCTGGCCGGGCAGGGTGAGGCGGGCCTGCGTGGGGCGCCTTCGGGCGATCTCTACGTGACCGTGCACGTCAGTCAGGACAAGGTCTTCGGCCGTCAGGGCGACGACCTCACCCTGGTACTCCCGGTGAGTTACAGCGAATTGGTACTGGGAACAACTGTTTCCGTGCCGACGCTGGACGGCCGGGTCGGCGTGAAGGTGCCTGCGGGCACCGCCGACGGGCGTATCCTGCGGGTACGCGGTCGCGGTGTGCCCAAGCGCGGCGCGGCAGGCGGCGCGGGCGACCTGCTGGTCACGGTGAAGGTCGCGGTTCCGCAGCACCTGGACTCCGACGCCACCGATGCGCTCAAGCGCTACCAGGAGGCGGAGAAGGCCGGTGGTTTCGATCCGCGTGCGGGATGGGCGGGTGCCTGATGTCCGATAGTCCGAGGTCCGCGTCGGGTGGCGGCGCGCGCGCCGAGTTCTTCATGATCTCGGTGGCGGCCCAGCTCGCGGGGATGCACGCGCAGACCCTGCGCACCTACGACCGGCTGGGCCTGGTCACTCCCCAACGCACTTCGGGTGGCGGACGCCGGTACTCGGCCCGCGATGTCGAGCTGCTGCGCGAGGTGCAGCGGCTGTCGCAGGACGAAGGGGTCAACCTCGCCGGCATCAAGCGCATCATCGAGCTCACCAATCAGGTCGAGGCGCTGCAGCAGCGTGTCGAGGAGATGAGTGCGGAGCTGGAGCGGTTGCGGGCGGGCTATCGGCCCGATCTGTCGCCGCCGCAGCGCAGCACGGCGCTGGTGGTGTGGCAGCCACGGAACCGGCGTTAGGTTCCACGATCCGGCGAGCCCCCGGTTCGCGTTCCGCCGTAGGCGGGCGCGGGCCGGGGGCTCGTGCGTTTCCCGGTCAACCCCCGGCGACCGCCTGGTGATTCTTCAGCAACCCATTAATTCGCGATCCTGTCCGACGGCCCTCGTGGCGCAACGCCGTGAGGTGCGGATATATCTCGGGATCATCACGAAAGTTAGCTGAGGGGATGCTGAATTCGGCTCGATCGGAGCGCGATTTCGTGTGCTAGACGGGCCGCTCCGGGGGAGTCTCCCCGCGTGTCGCGGCACGGCGCGTCGGGCGGCCGGGTTGGTGGTGCGTAGCGGAAAGGTCGCTCTACCAGGCAGGTTGGCGGTGAGATGCCGATTTTACGGCACCATACATTGGGGAATGAGCTCATGTTCACCGGTCATTAACAGTCTCGATGTAGGTTTTTCAGGTGTTACTAATGAGTACCACCTGGTTTTTTCTGAATTACACGTGTGATGTTTAAGAGTACGATTCCGAAGCTGGCAAACCTCGCCTAGACTTCTCGCATCGGCTGCTGACGAGTGTCCTCCCAGCCCGTCACTCGCCGGCGCGGCTAGCGTTCGATGGCGAAACGAGGTTGTGACACATATGGATTCGCGGACTGTCGCTTTGATCCGTACCACGTTCAAGGCGGTTGCTGCGGAAGACGGTGGGCCCGAGCGGCTGGCCAGGTCGTTCTACTCGATCCTGTTCACGGACTACCCCGGCATCCGCGACTACTTTCCGGCAGCCATGGATGCCCAGCGTGACCGGCTCGTCAAGGCGATCTCCTACGCGCTCGACCGGCTCGAAGAGCCGGATAAACTGCTGCCCTTCCTCGCCCAGCTCGGACGCGACCACCGCAAGTACGGTGTGCAGCCCGCGCACTATGTCGCGGTGGCCAACTCGCTCAAGGCCGCGATGCGCCAATTCGCCGGCACCGAGATGTGGACCGAGGAGGTCGCCACCGCCTGGGACGAGGGCCTGGCCACCATCAGCGGCGCGATGATCAGCGCCGCCGACAAGGAGACCACTCCGCCCGCCTGGACCGCGACCGTCGTCGAACGCCGCGAGGTGCTTCGGAATCTGTCGGTCATCCGGGTCCAGCTCGATCAGCCCATGCAGTACGCGGCCGGACAATATGTCAGCGTCCAGGTGCCGACGCGGCCCCGGATGTGGCGCTATCTGTCCCCGGCCAATCCGGCGAACGCGAACGGCGAGGTCGAGTTCCATGTGCGCAGCGTGCTCGGCGGCTGGGTGAGCCCGGCCATGGTCTCGCACACCGAAGTCGGTGACCAATGGCTGCTCGGTTCCCCACTCGGCGGTCTCGGCGTGCCACGCAACACCAAACGCAAGATGCTGATGGTCGGCTGCGGCACCGGCATCGCCCCGCTGCGCGCTCAGATCATGGCGATGGCCCAGCGCCGCGTGAACCCGAAGGTGCACCTGTTCGTCGGCGGCCACCACCCCTGCGACCTCTACGACTTGCAGGTCCTGAGCCAGCTGGCCGTCGCCAACAAGTGGCTCACCATCACCCCCGTCAGCGAGAGCGACGAAAACCCCTGGTGGTACTACGATTCCGGGGAACCGCAACCCGACCTACCCGGCCTCGAACCTCGGATGACCGGCCAGATCGGCAAGATCGTCGCGGCCTATGGCCCCTGGGCCGACCGCGACGTCCAAATCGTCGGTTCCCCGTCCATGGTCCAAACCACCAAGTTCCGCCTCATGGCCGCGGGCACCCAAGCCAAGTCCATCCGCCACGACCCGTTGTTCTGAGCCGCGCGGTACGCGCGGGCTACCGGGCTGGGGCGCGGTACGCGGCAAGGAAGACCTCGACACCGGCGTCGGCGTAGTGGTCGAGTTCGGCGTCGGTGAACGTGGTGTCGTCGCCACAGAACATGACCTTGTTGACCGGGACCGACACCACCAGCCACGTGAAATGGTTCGCGGCAAGTTCGGGCTCACCGGTGCGCAGCAGGCCGCGGTCGGTCAGTTGTGCGAAGCAGGACGCCAGCATCGCGTGGACCCGTTCGGGACCCGCTTCGAAGTAGGCGCGCCCGAGTTGGGGGAAGCGGCCCGCCTCGGCGATGACCAGCCGACGCACCCGCAGCTGCGCGGGTCGAGTGAGCAAGTGGACGAAGCGGTGCGCCACCGTGCGTAGCGTGGTTTCCACGTCGTCGGTGGAGGCGAGTTCGCCGATGGCTTCCCGGAAGACCTGGTCGATTCCGCTGAGCCGATCGAACACGATCTGCTCGAACAGTTTGTCCTTGCTGCCGAACCGCTTGTAGATCGTCTGCTTCGACGAACCCGCGACCTTGGCGATCTCGTCGGTTTTGGCTCCGAGGTAACCATCTCGCAGGAACACCTCCATCGCCGCCTCCATGATCCGGAGGCGCGCCTGTTCGGCGGCGGTGGTTCCGGCGAGGCCGGACGTTGTTTCGGTCTGTGGCATAAGGCCTCCGGTATATCCCGTTCTCGGATCTGTTGACAGAGTATCGAGTGTACCGTACTGTTCAGTTCACCCGGAACCGTACGGTACAGTACACCCTGGTAAGGGTCGAAGGCCCGCCCACGACCACGCTTTCTGCGCCTCGCCCGATCTGGTCGAGGCGAACCCCCACTGATGGAGAATCCGATGCGCAAGATCATTTCCAGCCTGTTCGTCTCCGCTGACGGCGTCGCCGAAGCCCCCGACGACTGGCACTTCCCCTACTTCAACGACGAAATGGGTGCCGCCATCGGCGCGGGCATGGGTACCTCCGACGCGATGCTGCTCGGCCGCGTCCAGTACGAGGAGTTCGCGGCGCACTGGCCGACCAGCGACGACGAGTTCGCCGACTTCATGAACAACCAGAAGAAGTACGTCGCTTCCACCACGCTCACCGAAGCCACCTGGAACAACTCCGAGATCATCGGCGGCGACGTGCTCGCCGGAATCCGCGAACTCAAGACGTCCGACGGCGGCGACATCGCCATCACCGGCAGCCTCACCCTGGTTCAGTCCCTGCTGCGCGCGGGCATGCTCGACCAGCTGCAGCTGTTCGTCCACCCCGTCATCGTCGGCAAGGGTGCCCGCTGGTTCGACAAGCTCGACGACAGCATCGATCTGAAGCTCACCTCGGCCGATGTGTTCAGCACCGGTGTGCTCAACCAGATCTACGCCCCCGCGAAATAGCCCACACCGCCACCGAAACCGGAATTGCGAAGAGTGTGGCGCCCACTCGACTGCCGCGACCGGTATCGACGTGCTTGCCGAATGCGGCCGACTCGCAGGACGATCTGCGGCGACCGTCCTGCGAGTCGGCCCTGCCTACCTCAAGCCCCCTCGGCCACGATGTTCTCCGTGGGAGTACCGGATTCGACCAGGCGGTCGACGGTGGTACGGACCATGGCAGGCGAACCGCAGACGAGTACCTGGGACTGAGTGAAGGGACCGTGCGCGGCGGCGACGTCGGCGAGGGTGCCGTGCAGCATTTCGGCGGGGGAGAAGCCGATGTCGACGCGGGTCTGTTCGTGCCATTCGTCGCGGATCGGGGAGTCGTCGGGGCTTTCGACGACCGGAATCACGGTGAGCCAGGGCAATTCGCCGGACAGCAGGTACAGCATGTCCGAGGCGTAGAGGTCGCGGGGCGAACGTCCGCCGAAGAAGAGGAAGGTGCGCGGCGGGGTTTCGCGGCGGGCCAGGTCGAGGATCTGGGCGCGCAGCGGCGCCAGCCCGGTGCCGCCCGCGATCAGCACCACCTCGGCGGCCTCGGGATCGATGTGGAAAACGCTGTGCGGCGCGCTGATCCGCCACTGGTCGCCCGGCTTGGTGTCGGCGACGATCGAGCCCGAGCACCAGCCGCCGGGCACGGTGCGCACATGGAACTCGAGCTTGCCGTCGAGGGAGGGCGGCAGCGCGGGCGAGAACCTGCGCCGCACGCCTGGATGCTGCGGCACCTCCACCTCCACCGAACCGCCCGCGGCGAACGGCACGAAGTCACCGATCAGACGGATCACGGCGACGTCGTTGCGCAGGCGGTGATGGCCGACCACGGTCGCCGTCCAGGCGGGATCGGGAAGTTCGCTGCTCATCGGCCTCTTTCACGAAGGGCGGGAAGGTTCTCAGCTGACCGGGTCGGACGCGATGATCTCGGGTGGGGTGCCTGCCCGGATGAGGGTGCGCCGGGTTTCGGCGATCATCTTCGGCGACCCCGCGATCTGGATCTGCCGATCGGACCACGCGCCGAAGCTGGTCACCACCGCACCCAGATTACCGACGAGCCTGCGGTGCATGCCCATCGGCGGGGCGGTGGGCCGCTGCGGATACCACCACGGATCGTCGCGTTCCTGGCACACCGGAACCACCGTCAGCCACGGGTTCGACTGGGAGAGCTGCCACATGTTGTCCACGTCGTAGAGGTCGCCGGGGTAGTGGCCGCCGAGGAAGAAGTGCACCCGCGGGTTGATCCCGCGCTGACTCATCTCGATCAGCTGCGCCCGCAGCGGCGCGATCCCGGTCCCGGAGCCGATGAGCAGCACATCGCGTCCCGACTCCCGGTCGACGTGCAGGCCGCCGAGCGGGCCTGCGATCTTCCAGCGGTCGCCGACCTTGGTGTCGTTGACGATGGCGGGGCTCACCCAGCCGCCGCTGATCCGGCGCACATGGAATTCGATCTCGCCGTATGGGTTCGCGGGGATGGCGGGGGAGAAGTAGCGCCACATGTTCGGCCGCTGTGGCACCTGCACCGGCACGTACTGCCCGGCCTTGAACGGGATCGGCCCGTCGGCTTGTAACCGCACGATGGCCAGATCGTCGAGCACCTTGCGATGGCCCACCACCGTCGCGCCCCAGAACGGCTGCGATTTGTCCTCGTTCGCGCCGATCGCCATCGACGCCGAGACCAGGATGGTGACGTCGCTCCAGCCCTCGTGTAACTCCCTGGTCCAGCGATTGCCGTGGAAGGAACGCAGGGCCGCGAGCAGCGCCCGGCCCGCCAGGTCGTAATGGTCGGCTTCGACTCCGTACTTGCGATGGTCGCGGGCGAGTTGCTCGAGGAACTTCTGCGCCCGTTCGAAGTCCTCCAGATTGTCCAGTACGTACTGCAGCGCCGACACCAGGCGCTTGGGCATCATGTCCATCGCGGGCGGGAACAGCTCACGTAACGCCGGGTTCTGCGCGAACAGGTGACCATAGAAAGCGCTGATCAGCCGCTCTGGGCCACCGGGTGTCTCCGACACCCCGCGGAAATCGGCGCGGACCAGCGCAAGCGAACGCGCATCCACGTCGTCAAGCTCCCTTTCCCTGAAATTTGCCGCAATGTGGCCCCACCTCGCGGTGGCACCGCCTCAAGTATCCCCCGAAACCCGCCGCTCGGTGCAGGGATGCTCGTCACGGTCCCATTCGCCGGACGGATCGTACGTCGCCGACGAGCGGCCGTCGCGCGCTCGCCGTCATCGATACATGCCGGTGATCTTCGGTAGAGCCCGTGCGGCGCGGGCCGGGCTCTCGCCGCTGGTCGTCAGGGTGTGCCGCTCACTCGGGGTTGGGCGCGAAGTGGCCCGCGCCCGCGGCAGCTTCCATCGCCTCAACCACGCCACCGCCGTCCGCCACGCCGGCGCCACCCCCGAGATCCGGCCGCCGCGTCGCTGTCGAGCCGGACGCGGCGGCCGTTGCCGCCCAGCGGGTCTGGACGATGGGCTGGCCGTTCTGGGCCCGCCGCCGTTTCGCGGGTCGAAAGCTGGTGGCCGACGATTCCGGGTGGGCCGGGGGTGCGGGCCCCGAGATCCACGGCAGCACTCTCGATCTGCTGCTGCTCCTGACCGGCCGACAGGTTACGCTGACCGGCCCCCGGAGCAGGCCGGATCCGCTGATGACGCACCCGTCGTCGGATCGGGTACGCCCCTGCGCCGGATAGTTCCGGGACGTTTCAGCCCTGGTCGAATTCCCTCTGGTGGCTCGCGCAGTCGCCGCGACACCCGAGTCGCTGGGCGCGCGCCGTGCGGACGGTCGAAGCCCCGGTGGGGTGCGCTTCTTCGCCGCCGCCAGGAAGGCGTTCACCACCGGTTTGCCCCGGCCTGCACTGGCCTCACCAAGGCCGGGGAGTCCGGTTCGCCCGCGGGCTCCGTGCTAATCTCCCTGGTCAGAGCGGTGATCAGACTGGAAGGGGCGGGATGAGACACGCAGGAACGGTGCTGGTGACAGCGGGGCTGGTCGTCGTGGGGGTGACGGGCTGTGCGTCGGGGGAGACCTCGTCGGTGGGGACCACAACGACGGTCGCGTCGGCTTTGTGGAATCCGTGTACGGAGATTCCCGATGAGATGCTGCGGGCCGCGGGGGTGGATCCGGCGTCGGAGGAGAAGGGGGTCGGTGGGCACGACCAGTCGGGGTGGGAGATCTGCGGCTGGGACGGTCGTGAGTATTCGCTCACTGTGTACGCCACGGACAAGGAAGTGGCCGAGTTCGAGCAGAAGCCTGGGAATGTCGACTTCCGTGACGTGACCATCGCCGGACGACCTGGTCGGGAGTTCCGGGTCGCTGGGGCATCGAAGGAACTCGATTGCGACGTGGTGTTTCCCACTGCGCAGGGAGTTGTCCAGTTGCAGGTGCTGAATCGCGCAAGCCTGGACGATCTGACTGATCCCTGCGTAACCATTGCACGGGTAGGGGAAAACCTCGTGCCGACCTTTCCGAAGTAGCCGGCGGGGAATCACATGACTGGAGCATCACCGTATAGTCACTTGCTTGGTCAGGCGCGCGCGGGCGAGGTCGGCCTCAACGACGAGCAGGCTGCCTATCACATGTACAAGGCCTGCGATCAGCGGCTTCTCGACCTCGACGAGCTTCGCAACGTCGCAAGACGAGTGCAAGCCGTCAGTGGATTCGGCGACTTCCAGATGGGGAAGGAGCTCGAGAAGAAGTTCTTGCTGCAGGCGACCGGCGACGAGAATTCGATCGACAACGTCATTCTGAAGGACATCGAAGCCGTGAAACAACTTCGCGAAGTCTTCGCGATCTCTTTCAAGAACCTCACCGGCCAAGACATCGAAAACGCCAACACTCTCGACTACACCGCCGACCAGGTGAGCTGACTATGTCCTACCCGAATATCGCAGGCCTCGATCTCTTCGGTCGGCTCCGTGACTTCGTCACTCCCGGCAAGGACCACAGCGAGCTCGACAGTTCCGATATCGCCGATATCCAGGACGAATACAACGATCAGCGGGCGGGTGCCCGGCGTGCGGCGAGCGAACTCGGGTTCGACGGCGAGTACCGCGCGAAGATGGTGACGACCACCGATCCGTTCACCGGGACCGTCGCCGAACTGCGGGCCAAGGTCGACAAGATCGATCTGACCGCGGTGAACGATCTGATCGCCGCCTGGAACGAGATCGCCACGCGCAACAGCACCTCGCTGGACGAGTTCCGCAAGCAGATCACCCGCGGGATGTCGCCGGAGGTCTGGTCGGGTGCCGCGGCGTCGGCGGCCGCGCAGACAGTCGCTGCCTATGACGCGACCGGCCAGCGGGTCAGCACGGCGGCGGCGCTCACGCGGGCAAAGCTGGACGAACTGCGCACGGGGCTGGAGCCGACCAAGCGGCTGGTTCCGTTCGAGCCGGAGCATCGCAGCGGCCTGGAAAACCTCGGTGGACTTTTCACCGGCCGCACATGGCGCAATGATGATGTGGCACAAGAGAATGCGCGAGTGGAGGCGGTGCGGGTGCTGGAGACCGTGTACGCCCCGGTGATTCACGAGTCCGACGACAGGGTTCCGGTGATCCCGGTCCCGAAGGCCGTCGACGACGGGGGTGATCCCGGCGTCACCAACGGGTCGACCGGGCCCGGCGTGAACTCGAATCCGGTCTCGTCGGATCCCGGCGGACCTGCGGCGACCACCCCGGCGGCGACCACACCGGCCGAGGACGACACCGCGGGCGACGAGTCGCCGATCACCGACGACTCGACCACCGAAACGTCGGCGTCCGAGGACACGGCGTCCGAGGGCTCGACCACACCCCAATCGACCGATCCGACCGCGACCGCGCCCGCCTCGACCGCGCCGACGTCGGCCGGTCCCGGTGCCGGTTCGCCCGCCGGGGCACCCGGTGGTTCGGGCGGTCCGGGTTCGGGCGGTCCGGGGGCAGGCGCGCCCGCCTCCGGCAGTTCGGTGCCGGGTGGCGGCTCGGCACCGGGTACCGCGGCCGGGGGCGCGCGAACCTCCGCCGCGGCCGGCGGTGCCGCCGGACGTGCTGCGGGCATGGCGGGAATGGGCGCCCCCGGTGCGCGAGGGGCGGGCAAAGACGACGAAACCACCAGAGGTGTCCCCGACTATCTGGTCACCAAGGAACACGGTGACGAGCTCACCGGTCTGGACACCATGCCCAAGCTGGTCCCGCCCGTCATCGGCGCCGACTGAAACGCCGATCCTGATGGAGCAGAGTAGATTTCCCGTGCGTACCTGGCAGCTCACCGCGCTCGACTTCCGCACGTTGTGGGAGGCCGCCGGCCGTGATGTCCTCCCGTATCCCCTGCATCACCGGCACACGAACGTCGACTCCAGGGCGGAAATCCTGCGGTTGCGCCGTAAGGCCGCCGAGAACTTGGTGGCCGAGTACGACAGCGACCTCGATGCCGCGATGGCCGCTCTGCTCGCGCCCAATGCCAGGGTCGAGGTGGCGGGCGGGTGCGGCAGTACGCGCACGATCAGAGCCTACGGCGGCATGCGTGATGCGTACGCGGCCTTGGCGGTTCAGGCGCCCGACGACCGATCCGAACCGGGCGACATCACCCTCCGATTGCTGTCGCCCGACGTGCTGGCCGCCGCCGTCCTGGCGACCTTGCCCGCGGTCCGGCCGGGGAAGGGGCGCGAAATCAAGGTCACCGCGGCCGAACTCGCCGCACCGCGCCCGCACGTTCGCGACCCGTGGAACCCGACCCCGCGTGAGCGGCTCGAAAAGTTCTTGGCAGAGCCCACCGATACCCTGACCCATATCGGCGTCTACGCCAACGGCAGCATCGACAACCGGCACACCGAGGGCCGCGACGACTTCCAGCTGCACGATATCACCGGCGACGGCCGCTATGTCTTCTACGGCGAATCCACCTTCATCGCCAAACCCACCACGGCCGACCGCATCCACACCACTCTGCGCGCGATCCTCGCAGACACCGCAGCCAAGGCCAAGCAGGGCGCTCACCGCGTTCGCTGATCAGCTCGCCAGGGCGGACAGTTCCCCTGCCGTGCCACCGAGCAGTCGCCTGGCCCGCACCAAATGGTCTGCGGCAGCGACGATCCGGTCGTACTGCGACGTGGTATCGGGTATCCCGTAGTGCTCGGCGAACCACCTGGCTACTTCGGTCCACGAGTACAGCGCGTAACCATCGCCGCTCATCGGCGTCGGAAACCCGCCAGGCCCCCGGTCGCCGTTGGCCAGTCGGCGGACGCTCTCGTAGGTGCGAGTTGTCCTCGCCGCGATCGTCTTCAGCGTGACCAGATCCTCGGTGCGCACGCCGACGACCACGAAACCGGCGGCCTCGGCCTGCTCGACCGCGGTGATGATGGCCGAGGCCACCGAATCGGCGTGACGATGCACATGCAGAACCGGGACGATCCGCGGTCCGAATTCCGGTGTCGAGTCGTCGAGCCCCGCCTCGAAGAGAGTGTCCAGTTCGTCATCGCTCGGTGTGCGAGCGAGCACCAGGGTGAATTCGTGGTGGCTCATGACGATTCCTTCATGGGAGGAAGTGGGGTGGATCAGATCGCCAGGACGGTCTTTCCGCGCGCGCTGCCCGCGCCGAGCACAGCGGGGGCGGCCTCGAGGGGGACGGTGGCCTCGATGGGGACGACGATGTCGCCTGCGGCGACGCGGGCGAGCAGCCTGCTCAATTCCGGGCCTCGGCCCTTGGATTCGAAGTTGCCGCCGGTGATGTCGCGATCGCGCAGGGCGGCTTCGTCGGCGGCCCAGGTGGTGGAGTAGGCGTGGCCGCCGCGGCGGACCAGGGTGGCGTGCCGTGCGAAATCGGCGGGGCCGCTGATGAGGTCGAACAGGATGTCGATGCCGTCGGGATGGGTGAAGTGAACGGCGTCGGTGACGCTTGAGTCGCGGTAGGCGGCGGGGTCGGACTCGATGCGGTCGGGGTCGGCCGGCCGCGGGCGGGTGTAGTCGATGGTCTCGGTGGCGCCGAGGCGGGCGACCTGGTCGGTGGCGTCGCCGCGCGCGGTGGCGATCACGTGCGCGCCTGCGAGATTGGCCAGCTGTACGAGAAACGAGCCGACGCCGCCGGTCGCGCCGACGATGAGGACCGACTGGCCGGGCTGGATTCCGGCGGTGTCGACGAGGTCCTGGGCGGTCACCCCGGCGATCGGCAGGGCGGCCGCCGTGACCGCGGTGATGCCGGCCGGGATCGGCACCAGGGTCGCGTCCTCGGGCAGGGTCGCGTACTGGGCCCAGCTGCCGTGGCCCGCCGGGGCGGTGAGGAACTTGCCGACCACTCGGTCGCCGACCGCGAACGCCTGTACTCCCGGCCCGACCGCCGAGACCGTGCCCGCGCCGTCGACGCCGAGGATCATCGGGAAGTCGGTGGGCATCTTCCCCTCGAGCAGGCCGTCGGCCATCTTCAGGTCGAACGGGTTCACCCCGGCCGCGTCGAGCGCCACCTGCACTTCGCCGCTGCCGGGTTCCGGTACCGGCATGTCCGCGAGCTCGGGCGTGCCGCCGAACTTCTGGACCACGATCGCGCGCATCGGCTGGCTCCTTGTCTCGGGGTGATCAGGCAGGGGCAATCCTAGGCGGGCACCCCTGCGACGTGCGGTGATTGATCGTCTTCGGTGGTGTCGCGGCGGTAGCGTGAGATCGACCCGGACGAGAAGGCGAAAAATAATAGAGTTGAGTGGAACAGACTCAACTTTGTCAGCGTTGAACAAGTCGATACCGCCCGACACACCCGAGGAGATCAGTGGACTCGTTCAATCCCACCACCAAGACACAGGCGGCGCTGACCGCCGCCCTTCAGGCCGCGTCGGCGGCGGGCAACCCGGAGATCCGTCCTGCCCACTTGCTGGTGGCGTTGCTGGATCAGACCGATGGCATCGCCGCCCCGCTGCTGAAGGCCATCGGCATCGACCCGGCGACCGTCGAGCGCGAGGCCGGTGACATCGCCGACCGGCTGCCGCAGGCGACCGGCGCGACTACCACTCCGCAGCTCGGCCGCGAGGCACTGGCCGCGATCACGGCCGCGCAGCGGCTGGCCACCGAACTCGGCGACGAGTACGTCTCGACCGAACACCTGCTGGTCGGCCTCGCCGACGGCGACACCGAGATCGGCAAGCTGCTGCACCGCCACGGCGCCAGCCCGGAGGCGCTGCGCGAGGCGTTCACGAAGGTGCGCGGCAGCGCGCGGGTCACCAATCCCGACCCGGAATCCAGCTACCAGGCGCTGGAGAAGTACTCCACCGACCTCACCGCGGCCGCTCGCGCGGGCAAGCTCGACCCGGTGATCGGGCGCGACACCGAAATCCGCCGCGTGGTGCAGGTGCTCTCCCGGCGCACCAAGAACAACCCGGTGCTCATCGGTGAGCCCGGCGTCGGCAAGACCGCCATCGTGGAGGGGCTGGCGCGCCGGATCGTCGAAGGCGACGTACCGGAGTCGCTGCGCGACAAGAAGGTCATCTCGCTCGACCTCGGCGCGATGGTCGCGGGCGCGAAGTATCGCGGTGAGTTCGAGGAACGGCTCAAGGCCGTGCTCGACGACATCAAGAACAGCGCGGGCGAGATCATCACCTTCATCGACGAGCTGCACACCATCGTCGGCGCCGGTGCCACCGGCGAGTCGGCGATGGACGCGGGCAACATGATCAAGCCGCTGCTCGCGCGTGGTGAGCTGCGCCTGGTCGGCGCGACCACGCTCGAGGAGTACCGCAAGTACATCGAGAAGGACGCGGCGCTGGAACGCCGGTTCCAGCAGGTGCTGGTCGGGGAGCCGTCGGTGGCCGACACCATCGGCATCCTGCGCGGCATCAAGGAGCGCTACGAGGTGCACCACGGCGTGCGGATCACCGATTCCGCGCTGGTGGCGGCCGCGACGCTGTCGGACCGCTACATCACCTCGCGCTTCCTGCCCGACAAGGCGATCGACCTGATCGACGAGTCGGCCTCGCGGCTGCGCATGGAGATCGACTCGCGCCCGGTCGAGATCGACGAGGTGGAGCGGGCCGTGCGGCGCCTCGAGATCGAGGAGGTCGCGCTGGCCAAGGAGACCGACGAGGCCTCCAAGCAGCGACTGGAGAAACTGCGCTCCGAACTCGCCGACGACCGCGAGAAGCTCAGCCAGCTCACCACCCGCTGGCAGAACGAGAAGAACGCGATCGACTCGGTGCGCGGGCTCAAGGAACAGCTCGAGGCGCTGCGCGGTGAGTCGGAGCGGGCCGAACGCGACGGTGACCTCGGCAAAGCCGCCGAGCTCCGATACGGCCGGATCCCCGCGCTGGAAAAGGAACTCGCCGCGGCCGAGCAGGCCAGCGGTGCGGCGGCCGACGGCGACGTGATGCTGAACGAGGAGGTGACTCCCGACGACATCGCCGATGTGGTGTCGTCGTGGACCGGTGTTCCGGTCGGCCGGATGCTGGAGGGCGAGACCGCGAAACTGCTGCGGATGGAGACCGAACTCGCAGGTCGCGTCGTCGGTCAGGCGGAAGCGGTCACGGCCGTGTCGGACGCGGTGCGCCGCGCCCGCGCAGGCGTGGCCGACCCGAACCGGCCGACCGGCTCGTTCATGTTCGTCGGGCCCACCGGTGTCGGTAAGACCGAGCTGGCGAAGTCGCTGGCCGACTTCCTGTTCGCCGACGAGCGCGCGATGGTGCGTATCGACATGAGCGAGTACAGCGAGAAGCACTCGGTGGCCCGCCTGGTCGGCGCTCCGCCCGGCTACGTCGGCTACGACCAGGGCGGCCAGCTCACCGAGGCGGTGCGCAGGCGGCCGTACTCGGTGGTGCTGTTCGACGAGATCGAGAAGGCGCACCCGGACGTGTTCGACATCCTGCTGCAGGTGCTCGACGAGGGCAGGCTCACCGACAGCCAGGGCCGCACGGTCGACTTCCGCAACACCATCCTCATCCTCACCTCCAACCTCGGTGCCGGTGGTGACCGGGACCAGGTGATGGCGGCAGTGCGGCGCGCGTTCAAGCCGGAGTTCCTGAACCGGCTCGACGATGTGGTGATGTTCCACGCGCTCGATGCCGAGCAGCTGGAGTCGATCGTCGACATCAACCTGCGGCAGTTGCAGAAGCGGCTCGCCCAGCGGCGGCTGACGCTGGATGTCACCGAAGAGGCCAAACAGTGGCTGGCGGTGCGTGGCTACGACCCCGCCTACGGTGCGCGGCCGTTGCGCAGGCTGATCCAGCAGGCCATCGGCGACAGCCTGGCCAAGGAGCTGCTGGCGGGCGCGGTCACCGACGGCGACACGGTGCGCGTGAGCGTAGACGACGCCTCCGACAAGCTGGTCGTCGGCCGCGAGGTTGTCCCCAGCTCGTGAATTATCCACAAGCGCGGTGCGTAGGAGCATCCCTACGCGCCGCGCTGACCTACATTGGATCTCATGACGAACCCGAACGATCCGTGGGGGCAACGCCCGGAGGATTCGCCGACCGAACGGCTGGGTTCGCCGGGCATGGACACGACCAAACCGTACGGTGGCGGCGGGTTCGACGAGTGGGGGCAGCCGTCGAATCCGACCATGGCACTGCCACCGCACGACGCGCAGTGGGGCGCCTACGAGAGTGGCTATCCCGCCGCGCAACCACCGCACCAGCAGCAACAGCCGCCGCCGGGGTACCCCGCGCCGCCGCCGGGATATCCACCGCATCCCCAGGGCGGTGACCAGGGCGAACCGCCGAAGCGGAACACCGTATTGTGGATCGCGCTCGGTCTCGGGGTGCTCGCGCTGATCGCGGTCGGTGGGGTGCTCGCCGGGCTCGTCCTCAGCGGCAACGGAGCCGACGAGAACACCGCGGCCGCACCCACCACCACCCAGCTCCTACCGCCGACCAGCCAGACCGCGCCGGTCGTGCCGCCGAGTGTCAGCGGACTGCCCGGCCTGCCCGGTCTCGGTGGTGGCGACGACCTCGGCGCCACCATGGGCACCATCACCGCCAATACCGGCTCCGAGATCACGATGAGCACTCTCGGCGGGTCCACCCTGCGGGTGCTGATCGACGATGCCACCCAGGTGATCTCGTTGACCAGCACGAAGGCGAGCGAGCTGCCCGTCGGCGACATGGTTATGGTGCAGGGCGACAAGAACCCAGACGGGTCGATCCACGCCAAGATCATCATCAGTACGGCGTTGCCAGGCGGCCCCCGATGAGCGACCCGCGCGTCGAAAGCCCGCACTGCCGGGCGATCACGGCGACGGCTGGATAGGCTAGGCGACGATGACGGCTATGTGGTTCGGGTTGGCGGCGATCGCACTCGTTGGTGCGGTCGTACTGCTCTATTTCGATCGGGTCCAGCGACAGCGGACCGGGCACGCGCGCCAGGGCTGGGCGAAGTCCCAGGGCTACACCTACGTCTCGGTCGAGCCCGCGCTCGCCTCGACGTGGCGTCGTGGCGCACTGGCCAAGCTCGGCTATCTTTCCGCGGTCGATGTGGTCTCCGGCATCCGTAAGGGCGAGAAGTTCGTGCTCTTCGACCTGGAGGACGCGGCGACACTGGTCGCGGTGCGCCGCCAGATCGGCTCGGAGATCGACGTCGATATGCGGCTCAAGACCGCGTCGCCGCCGAAGGACCACGATCTGGAGCTGCTCGGTGCGATCGGTGACCGGGTGGTATTCGCCACCGATCCCGAAATCGCCAGGCACGCGGTGGATCAGCGGATGGTCGGCTTCATCGAATCGCTGTCCGACACCGTGCAGATGCTGTGGAGCGAGGGCAACTGGACCCTCGGCATGCTGCCGGTCGGTAGCGGCCCCAAGGACTGGGAGACCGCGATCGACGCGGTGCTGCGCCTGTCCGGCCTACTACACGTGCTGCCGCCGGTCGCGGAGCCGAGCGAATACACCCGCCCGCGCAGCAATGCCGACCAGCCGCTCGACGACCTCCGCGCCCCCGCGAGGGCCGAGGACGATTACGACGAGCCGGGTCGGGCCCGTTTCCCCGGTCCCGACGATCTCGACGACCACTATCGCGCCCCCGCCGACGACGCCTACCGGCCCACGCCCGGCGATGACCCGTACGGCCGCGCGCCCGCCGACGATCCGTACGGTCGTGCCCCCGGCGCCGAGCCGACCGGCGCCGAGCCCGACGACTTCGCCTACGGCCGTCGCACACCCGGAAAGCCGCAGCCCTACGCGGGCGACGACTACGACCCCGATCTGGACGACCCCGATTTCGAGGACCAGCCGGCGCCCGGCCGTCGTCCGCTCGGTGAACCACCCAAGCGACCCTCACTCGCGGTGGTTCCCGAACCGCGCCCCCGCGCGGAACCGCCACTGCCGGAACCCGGGGACGCCGAGTCCGAGCAGCCAGGCGGACCGTTCCACCCCGGCTTCCGTCCGTACCAGGGTCCGGTACCGAAGTAGTCCCGGCCGTGGCGATCCCCGCCGCGACAGCCCAACCAGCCCGACTTGAATCGACCAGCGATGACCGATAGCTCCGCGCGCCCGCCCGGCGCGCACCGCCCCGTTGCCATGATCACCGGACCCACCGCCGGGATCGGCCACGGCTTCGCCCACCGCCTTGCCGCGCTCGGCTACGACCTCGTGCTCGTCGCCAGGGACGAGCAGCGGCTGCGCGCCCTCGCCGACGAGCTCGGCCGTCGCTACGCCACCTCGGCGGAGGTGCTCGTCGCCGACCTCGCCGATGACGACGACCGCGCCAGGGTCGCCGAGCGGGCCGCGGCCGGGCTCGACTTCCTGGTCAACAACGCGGGTTTCGCGCACTCGGGCGAGTTCTGGACGCTCGAGCCGGCCGAGCTCCAGGCCCAGCTCGACGTCAATGTCACCTCCGTGGTGCAGCTCACCAGGGCCGCGTTGCCCGCGATGATCGCGGCGGGGACCGGTTCGATCGTCAATGTGGCGAGTGTGGCCGGGCTGATTCCCGGTCGGGGGTCGACGTACTCGGCCTCCAAGGCCTACGTCGTATCCTTCTCCGAGGGGTTGGCGGGCGGATTGGTCGGCACGGGTGTCCGCGTCCAGGCGCTGTGCCCCGGGTTCGTGCGCACCGAGTTCCACGAACGCGCGGGCATCGAGATGAGCTCGCTGCCCGAGCGGCTGTGGCTCGACGTCGACCAGGTGGTCGACGGGTGCCTGCACGACCTCGAAGCTGGCCGGGTGATCAGCGTTCCCGGCGTGCAGTACAAGGTGATCACCGCGGTCGCGGGGTTTGTCCCGCGGACCCTGATGACCCGCCTGAATCGTGGCCTCTTCAACGCGCGTGGCAGGACCTAGGGCACGAACATCGGGCCCTGCGTCGGCAGCGTAGCGTTCTAGGCGTCAGGGCAGCTCATGAACCGAAAGGATGCAGCAACGATGATCGACCAGGCACGTCAGGCGCTCACGGAGGCCGACCGCGACCAGCTGGCCGCGCTCGTGCGCGAGCTCGCGGTCGTGCACGGCAAGGTGACGCTGTCCTCGGGCAAGGAAGCCGACTACTACGTCGACCTGCGCCGCGCGACGCTACATCACCAGGCCGCACCGCTGATCGGATCGCTGCTGCGTGAGCTGGTCGCGGACTGGGATTTCGCCGCGGTCGGTGGCCTCACCATGGGCGCCGATCCGGTCGCGATGGCCGTGATGCACGCGCCGGGGCGGCCGATCGACGCGTTCGTCGTCCGCAAGGCCGCCAAGGCGCACGGCATGCAGCGCCAGATCGAGGGCCCCGACATCGTCGGCAAGCGGGTGCTCGTCGTCGAGGACACCACCACCACCGGCAACTCGCCGCTCACCGCGGTGCGCGCGCTGCGTGACGCTGGCGCGATCGTGGTGGGCGTCGCCACGGTCGTCGACCGCGAAACCGGCGCTGACCAGGTGATCGCCGCTGAGGGGCTGGAGTATCGGTCCATCCTCGGACTCGGCGATCTTGCCCTGAGTTAGCCTGGACTACGCCAAACCTGGATGACGACGTTGTCGTCCGGCAAGTCTGAAGGACGTGTGAGTCACCTGTGGTGAGCATTGCTGTAAACAAGAGTCGTGACAACGTTGCGATGCTCGGGATCGGTGCATACCGACCGCAGCGCATCGTCAGCAATGCCGAAGTGTGCGAACTTCTCGACTCGACACCGGAGTGGATCTTCGAGCGCACCGGCATCCACAACCGGCGCTGGATCAGCGGCGACGAGACGATCCGCTCGATCGCCGCGGCCGCCGGTGACCGCGCGCTGAAGAACACCCCGCTTGAGCGCGACAAGATCGACGCGGTCATCCTGTGCACCTCGAGCTGGCTCAAGCTCACCCCGCACGGCGCGCCGTCGGTGGCCGCCGATCTCGGCCTCAACGGTGTGGCCGCCTTCGACCTCACCTCCGGCTGTGGCGGCTTCGGCTACGGGCTCGGCGTCGCCGCCGACCTGATCCGCGCGGGCTCGGCCGAATACGTGCTGGTGATCGGCGCCGAGACGATGACCGTCGGCCTCGACCCCACCGACCGCGGCACCGCGATGATCTTCGGTGACGGAGCCGGCGCCGTGGTGGTCGGCCCTACCGAGGAGAACGGCATCTCCCCGACGGTGTGGGGCAGCGACGGCGAGAACGCCGAGGCGATCGCCCAGGACGTCGACTTCCTGACCTACATGAACAAGGCACAGGCCATGCAGGGCGCCGACCCCGAGGTCGAGCCGATCGGCCGGATGTCGCTGCGTATGGAGGGTCCGAAGGTCTTCCGGTGGGCCGCGGTGACGCTGCCACGCGCGCTGTCGGCCGCGCTCGACGTCTCCGGTGTGGCCAAGGAGGACATCGAGGTCTTCATCCCGCACCAGGCCAACGCGCGGATCAACGAGCTGATGAAGAAGAACCTCGGCTTGGCCGAGGGCATCCCGATGGCCAACGACATCGAGAACACCGGCAACACCTCGGCCGCATCGATCCCACTGGCGATGGAGGAAATGCTGGTCACCGGCAAGGCCAAGGGCGGCCAGCTGGCGCTGCTGCTCGGCTTCGGCGCCGGGCTGAGCTACGCGGGCCAGGTGGTCACCCTGCCGCCCGCGCCGAAGGAAGCGAGCTTCTGACGTGCGAGCGCTGCGCGCCGGGTATCTCGCCGCGGCCGCGGTCACCGTTTTCGGTGCCGTTACCGGCCGCGACCGGCTCCAATGGCTGAGTAAGCCGCTGCTGATGCCGCTGCTCGCCGCCGACACCTTCACCGCCGCCGAACTCGATCCGGTCGAGCGTCGCCTGCTCGTCGGCTCATTGGCCGCGGCGACCGTGGGCGACATCCTGCTGATCGAGCCCGACGACGATCGGCGGCTCATCGCGGGCGCGTCGTCGTTCGCGGTGATGCAGACGGGTTATTCGGTGCTGTGGTGGCGGCGCGGTGCCCGGCCGCTGGCCGCGATCGCCGCGCCGCGGGCGCTGGCGTGGGCCGGTGCCGCCGGTTTGCTGCGCGCCAAGGCTCCGGCGCTGGCGGTCCCGCTGACTGCCTACGGTGCCACCCTCGGCACCGCGGCCACTCTCGCCTCCGATCCCGGGCTGGCGCCCGAGGCGAAGAACGTCGCGGGACTGAACATCCCGAACGGCGATCCGCGCAGCCGCTACGGTCTAGGCGCCCTGCTGTTCACGGTCTCGGACGGCCTGATCGTGCTGCGCCGCCTCTTCGCCCGCGATGACCGGACGCGCAGACTCACCGAGGGCGTCATCCTGGCGACCTACGCCGCGGCGCAGTACCTGCTCACGAGCCCGCCACAGCGGGTCGATTCCCGGCGGCGGTCGATGGAGTAGCGCCACGCTGAGCGCACATTCTTCCGCGCCGACGGCCGGACGGCGACGATTCGAATCGTTTGTGCGCGCTCAGCTGGGGTCCTGCCAGGCTCACCTGACGCCGCGGTCACACAGCGCTTACGCCGCCGACCTCCCCACGCAACACCCGCCGCGCACGCTTCGAAGATGACCGGGCAGGTGCAGTTCGTGGAGGTGCACGGCTATCGCCGTGCGTTCCGGATGGCGGGATCCGGCCCGCCGGTGCTGCTCATCCACGGCATCTCCGACAGTTCCGAGACCTGGGCGCCGGTGTTCGACGCGCTGGCCGAGCACTTCACCGTGCTCGCGCCGGATCTGCTCGGCCACGGCGAGTCCGACAAGCCGCGCGCCGACTACGCCGTCGGCGCATACGCCAACGGGATGCGTGACCTGATGAGCGTGCTCGGGATCGAGCGGGTGAACCTGGTCGGGCATTCGCTCGGCGGTGGCATCGCGATGCAGTTCGCCTACCAGTTCCCGGAGCGGGTGCAGCGGGTGGCACTGGTCTGCCCGGCCGGCATGGGAGCCGGGGTGCATCCGGCCTTCCGCCTCGCCACGCTGCCCGGTGCCGGCCCCGGACTGATGGCGGTGACCAGCTGGCCGGTGCGGACCGCGGTGCGGGCCGCGATCCCGACCGTGCACGCGCTCGGCGGGCTCGGCCTCGGCCCGGATGTCGACTATGTGCTGCGGCTCTACGGCAGGCTGGCCGATACCGGCGCGCGCAACGCGTTCCTGCGCACCATCCGCGCGGCCGCCGACCGGCGCGGGCAAACCATCACCATGCTCGACCGCGGTTACCTCGCGGCCCACCTGCCGACGCTGATCATCGGCGGCACCCGCGACACCGTCATCCCGTCGGTACACGCCGAACGCGCGCACCGCGCGTTCCCCGGCTCGCTGCTGGAGATCTTCGATGGCGCCGGGCACTTCCCGCACCACTACGACCCGGACCGGTTCGTGAAACTGCTGTGCACCTTCGTCGACGGCACCGAACCGGCGGTGTTCGACCCGCAGCGCTGGCAGCGCACCCTGCGCCGCGGCCGTCCGATCGTGGCCCTACCATCGGCCGGTGTGGCTCGGGGGTGAGTGGTCAGGGCGAGGACAGTCGGTTCGCCCTTGCCGAGGCGGAAGGAGCCGAGGCCGCAGGTCGCGACCGGCGCGGTGCGATGGTGAACGCGGCGCCGATCGTCATCCGGTGACCGCGGCGCCTTCGCAATCCGGCGCTATGGCGGGCTGGAGTCCGCCGGCGGCAGGAGCATGATCCGGTCCCGGTCGTCCGGGTCGACGCGAATCGGCAGGGTCCGACCGATCACCATGCCCGGTTTGTCCACAGGCATCACGTCGACCACGATCCGGCCGTGGTAGCTGGCCGATCCCGGCACGGTCAGTTCCACGTCGAGTTCGGTGAGTTCGCTGGCATGGTCGGTGCGCGACAGCGGCCGCACCCCCTCGATCCTGGCCCAGCCCTCCAGGCCGTGCCTGCGCAGCCTGCGGTCGGCCCTCGACGGCATCGACGCGATCGCCAGCGCGATACCGGTGGCCGAGCCGAACAGCCCGACCATGATGAATACCTGATACGGCATCGTCCCCGGCGGGGTGTGCGGCGCGAGCCAGCCGAGCCAGACCGCCAGCGCGACCAGGTACAGCGCGACCACGCAGGCCATGGCCTGCAGAACGCGGGTGTGTTCCATGCTGTCGACCACCGGTGGACCCTTCGATTCCAGGATAGGTCGAGTGACCATGTGCTCGGCGGTACGATTCGCCCCATGAACGCTCCGCCTCCGGGTTATCCGGGCTATCTCCCGCCGAAGGACCACCCGCAGACGAACACCGTGCTGATCCTGGGGATTCTCGGTCTCGCGTTCTGCGGTGTCTGCGCGCCGTTCGCCTGGCTGAAGGGCCGGTCGGTGCTGGCGGAGATCGATGCCGCGCAGGGCCTGATCGGTGGCCGCTCCTCGGTCTACGCCGGCTACGTCCTGGGGATCGTCGGCACGGTGGTGCTCGGTGCGAGCCTGTTGATCGGCGTCGGCGGACTCGTCCTCTTGATGATCGCCGGGGCGGCCCAGTCCTCGGCGTGAACGGCCCCGGCCTAGCATTCTCCTGGTGAACGAGCCAGTGTCAACGCCGCAGGACGCGGTCGCGGGTCCGACCGAGTGGGGCGAGCATCCGTACGGTCTCGGCCCGTGGGAGCGGGAATACGGCACCCCGGCGCCCACCGATCCCCGCTACGACCCGGTGCTGCTGGCCGAGGGCGACCGGCGCAACGTGGTCGATGCCTACCGGTACTGGACCCGCGAGGCGATCGTCGCCGATATCGACGCGCGTCGTTTCCCCTTCCATGTGGCGATCGAGAACTTCGGCCACGACGCGAATATCGGCACGGTCGTGCGCACCGCCAACGCCTTCGCCGCCGCTGCGGTGCACATCGTCGGCAAACGGCGCTGGAACCGGCGCGGTGCCATGGTCACCGACCGCTACCAGCACCTCATGCATCACAGCGACCTCACCGAGCTGCGTGCCTACGCCGCGGCCGAGGGGCTGACCGTGGTCGCGGTCGACAATGTGCCTGGTGCGGTGCCACTGGAGACGGCCCAGCTGCCGCGCGAGTGTCTACTGCTGTTCGGCCAGGAGGGTCCCGGCGTCAGTGAGGACGCGAAAGAAGCTGCGGCGCTGACTGTTTCGATCGCCCAGTTCGGCTCCACGCGCAGCATCAACGCCGGTGTCGCCGCCGGAATCGCCATGCACGCCTGGATCCGGCAGCACGCTGACCTGTCGAAAGCGTGGTAGCGGTTCGCTACAACAAGCCAACAGCACAACTCGGTAACAGAACGGGCGCGAAAACGGGGGGAAAACTGGCACCATAGTGCTATGACCTCGCGCAGTGGCCGGCGCCCGCAGCCCACCGATCGCGCCGGAGCCGTGCCTACCCCGGCGCTGTGGTCCGAGCGCGCCGACATGGCCGAGTCGGCGATCGTCTCCCGGCACCTGCGCATGCTGTGGGGCTGTCCCGGAACGGAATTGGGTGTCGTCGGCTGGCCCGCGACCCGCCGCGAGCGGGCCTTCCTCGGCTGGCACTACTGGTGGCAGGCACACCTGCTCGACATCGCCGTCGACGCCGCCAACCGGGTTCCCACCCCGGCAAGGCGCCGCCGGATCGGCGCGCTCGCGCGCGGCATCCGCGTCCGCAACATCACCGGCTGGACCAACCGCTACTACGACGACATGGCCTGGCTGGCGATCGCCCTGGAGCGTGCCGAACGTACCCAGGAGCTGAGCTCGGCTCGTGGCGCGCTGACCGCACTGGAGCAGCAGCTCTACGGCGCCTGGGACCCGGCCGTCGGTGGCGGGATCCCGTGGCGCATCCGCTCCGACTTCTACAACGCGCCCGCCAACGGCCCCGCGGCTATCGCTCTACTCCGGCTCGGCCGGGTCGAGCGCGCCCAGCAGATGGCCGACTGGCTCGACGCCACCCTGCGCGATAACGAGACCGGGCTGATCCTCGACGGCATCCACCTGCCGTCCGGCGAGATCGAGCGGCCGGTGTTCAGCTACTGCCAGGGCGTTGTGCTCGGCCTGGAGACCGAACTGGCCGTGCAGACCGACGACGACCGGCACGCCGAGCGGGTCAGCGCGCTGCTGGCCGCGGTCGAGGAGCACCTGACCACCCGGCTCGTGATCTCCGGCGGCGGCGGTGGCGACGGCGGCCTGTTCAACGGCATCCTCGCCAGATATCTGGCGGTGGTCGCGTTGATGCTGCCGGGTGACGGCAAACAGCAGGAGGCCGACCGCAGGGTCGCCGCCGCCATCGTCAAGGCCTCGGCCACGGCGGCCTGGGCGAACCGCCTCGAGGTCGAGGGCGAGCCGCTGTTCGGGCACGACTGGAGCAAGCCCGCCCGATTACCCGGCGGCATCGCGGGCGCGGGCAAGCTGACCGCGGGTGGTTCGGTGACCGCCTCGGCCGTCCCCGAACGCGACCTCTCGGTGCAGCTGTCGGGCTGGATGCTGATGGAAGCGGCCTTCCAGGTGACCGCCGCCGGGCTGTGAGGCTCAGTGCTCGTCGGCGGTGACGCTCTCGGGATGGTCCAGATCGAAGTCCTCGACCGGCTTGGCCATTTCCTGGCGGTAGTGCCGCAGACCGAGCGCCGTGCCGACGATCAGCCCGACGATCATGACGGCGATCACCGCGGGCATCAGCCACGGCACCTGCTCGAGGAACTCGCCCGCGTAGTAGCCGATCAGCAGCAGCACCGGCGCCCAGATGATCGCGCCGATCGTACTGGCGATGGTGTAGCGGCGATGGTCCATGCCCGCCGCGCCCGCCACCATCGGACACAGCGTGCGCACCCACGGAATCCAGCGGGCCACCAGCACCGCGAAGAAACCGTGCCGTTCCAGCAGCGCGGTGACCTTCGCCAGATTCCTGGTGTTGATATAGCGGCCGTTCTTCCGCGCGACCAGGTGATGCCCGGTGCGCTGACCGACGACATAGCCGACCTGGTTGCCCGCGATCGCCGCCACCATGGTGCCCACCGACAGCGCCCACACGTGCGCTTCGCCATTGGCGTGCGAGGCCATCACGATGCCCGCGGTGATGAGCATGGAGTCACCGGGCAGGAACAGCCCGATGATGAACGCGCATTCGAGGAAGACGAACGTGAGCACGATCGTCCAGACGAGCATCGGGCCCGCGGATTCGATGGGGGTGAACGCAAGGGCGTGGCACGTTGTCATGCGGATCCTCCGGCTACGCTGTGCCTGTGTCGCGATCTACGGGAAGCTATCTGCTCGATGCCCTGCGTGGCGGGCTCATGGGAACGGCCGAAGTGGTGCCAGGTGTGAGCGGTGGCACCGTCGCGCTGGTCACCGGCATGTACGACCGCCTGATCCTCTCGGCCGGGCATACGGTGAGCAGCTTGAAACTGCTGGTCACCGATGTGCCGAAGGGGCGCGGCACCCAGCGTGCCGCGCAGGAGTTCCGCCACGTCGACCTGCGGTTCCTGCTGGCGGTCATGGCGGGCATGATCGTCGCAGCGCTGACTGCGGCGAAACTGGTCGTGCCCCTGGTGGAGAATCATCCGCAACGTACTTTCGCGTTCTTCTTCGGGTTGGTGCTTGCCTCGCTGTGGGTACCTTATTCCGAATCCGGACGACGGTGGTCCCCACGCGAGTGGATCATCGCGGCGCTGGTGGCCGTCGCCGCCTTCGTGCTCAGCGGCCTGCCGCCGCAGGAGATCGACGATCCCAACCCGCTGCTCGTTGTCGGTATCGCCGCGGTGGCGATCTGCGCGCTGGTACTGCCCGGCGTCTCCGGCTCGTTCGTCCTGCTGGCCACCGGCATCTACACCGTGACCTTCAACGCGCTCAACGATCGTGACCTCGGGTACATCGCGCTGTTCGGTTTCGGCGCGATCCTCGGCCTCTCGTGCTTCGTCAAGCTGTTGCAGTGGGTGCTCGAGCACCATCACCGGATCACCATGGTCATCATGACCGGTCTGCTGGCCGGATCGCTGCGGGCACTGTGGCCGTGGCAGCCGTGGGGCTCCGACAGCAGGGAACTGCAAGCCCCCAGCAACGACATTCCGATCACCGTCGCGCTGATGGTGGCCGGTTGGCTCGTCGTCGTCGCGATCATCGTTATCGAACGAAGGACGAGTGCGGCTCACCTCGACAACCCTACCGGGACGGCGATCGAGCAGCCGAATGCCGACTCAACCCACTCCTGACCTAGGCTAGCGCTGACATAATCAGCTGTTGACGGGTACCTGCGCCCGACCCGACGGCGCACACCGCACACTACGGAGGTCTACACAGTGCCTATCGCGACTCCGGAGGTCTACGCCGAGATGCTCGGCCGGGCCAAGGCGCACTCGTTCGCATTCCCGGCCATCAATTGCACCTCGTCGGAGACGATCAACGCCGCCATCAAGGGCTTCGCGGAGGCGGGCAGCGACGGCATCATCCAGTTCTCGACCGGTGGCGCCGAGTTCGGTTCCGGCCTCGGGGTGAAGGATATGGTGACCGGCGCGGTGGCGCTGGCCGAGTTCGCGCACGTGGTCGCCGCCAAGTACGACGTCACCATCGCGCTGCACACCGACCACTGCCCCAAGGACAAGCTGGACACCTACGTGCGCCCGCTGCTCGCGATCTCTCAGGAGCGGGTGAACAACGGACTGAACCCGCTGTTCCAGTCGCACATGTGGGACGGCTCGGCCATCCCGATCGACGAGAACCTCGAGATCGCCAAGGAGCTGCTCAAGCTCTCGAAGGCCGCCAACATCATCCTCGAGGTCGAGATCGGCGTCGTCGGTGGCGAGGAAGACGGCGTCGAGGCCGAGATCAACGACAAGCTCTACACCTCGTCCGAGGACTTCGAGAAGACCGTCGACGCGCTCGGCGCAGGCGAGAACGGCAAGTACCTGCTCGCCGCCACCTTCGGCAACGTGCACGGCGTCTACAAGCCGGGCAATGTGGTGCTCAAGCCCGAGGTGCTGGCCGAGGGGCAGCGGGTCGCGGCCGCCAAGCTGGGTCTGGCCGCCGACGCGCAGCCGTTCGACTTCGTCTTCCACGGCGGTTCGGGCTCGCTGAAGTCCGAGATCGAGGATTCGCTGCGCTTCGGTGTGGTGAAGATGAACGTCGACACCGACACCCAGTACGCCTTCACCCGCCCGGTCGCCGGTCACATGTTCAGCAACTACGACGGTGTGCTGAAGATCGACGGCGAGGTCGGCAACAAGAAGGTCTACGACCCGCGCAGCTACCTGAAGAAGGCCGAGGCTTCGATGGCCGCCCGCGTTGTCGAGGCGTGCAACGACCTGAAGTCGGCCGGCCGGTCGGTCAGCGGGTCCTGATCACCGCTGTTTCGCGAACAATCACACGGGGCCCGAGCTCATGACTCTTGATGTTCGTGTGCTCGGGCCCGTTCGACTGCTGGTCGGTGGTGAGCCGGTAGCGGTCGGCGGGCCCAAGCCGCGCGCTCTGCTTGCCGCGCTCACCGTCAACCGGCGGCGTGCGGTGTCGTCCGCCGTGCTGGCCGAGATGGTGTGGAACGAGGATCCGCCGGACTCCTACGCCGCCAGCCTGCAGGTGTTCGTCTCCAATATCCGCAAGGCGTTGCGGATCGCCGGGATCGACCCGGCCCAGGTGCTGCGGACCGAGGGTGCCGGGTATCGCCTCGAGATCCCCGACACCGCCTGCGATCTCGGCCGATTCGAGAACGCGCGCGAGGCCGCGACCCGCTGTGTCGATGTGGGTGACCATCCCGGCGCGGCCAATCTGTTCGGTGCCGCGCTGCGTGAATGGACCGGGCGGGCCATGTCGGATCTGTCCGGGCTGCAGTTCGCCGACGGCTTCGCCACCGCGATGGACGAGGAGCGGCTGCTGGCGGTCTCCGCCCGCGTCGATGCCGAAATCGCCTGCGGGCGGGCGTCTTCGGTGATCGGCGAGCTGGTCTCGATGACCAACGAGCACCCGCTGCGTGAACCGCTGTGGGGTCAGCTGATCACCGCGCTGTACCTGTCCGGCAGGCAGGCTGATGCGCTGGAGGCGTGCCGCCGGGTGCGCGGTGTGCTCGCCGAGGAGCTCGGCATCGATCCGGGCGCCGCGTTGATCGACCTGGAGCAGCGGGTACTGCGCCAGGAACCGCTGAACGTGGCCGAGTCCAAGCGCACCGAGCAGCTCGCTGCGGCGATGACCGAGACCGTCACCGAGGTCCCGCGTTCGATTCGCAGCGGCAATCTGCGCTTCGCCGACGGGCGCACCATCTCGATTCCGCACGGCGGCATCAGGATCGGCCGGATGACCGATAACGAACTCGTCCTCGACGACCCGAAAGCCAGCCGCTACCACGCCCACATCATGCCGAGCCGGGCCGGACTGCTGATCAAGGATCTGCATTCGGCCAACGGCGTGTATGTCAACGAACTGCCCATCGACACCGGCGCTCTGCTGGCCGACGGTGATGTCATCCGTATCGGCGCGACGGTGCTGACCTTCATCGCCGTGAGCTGAGGACGGTGGCGCCGATTCAGTCGGGAAGCGCGTGCCGGGTCGCCAGCGCGTCGAGGCCGCGACGGAGGCGGCGGAAGTAGGTCGCGCGGCTCAGGTGCAGCCGGGACGCGACCTGGACGTGGGTGGCGGCCGGGCGCAGGTAGTAGTCGGCGAGGATGCGCCCGGATTCCGCGGTCGCCGGATCCGGGCTGTCTGCCATGTCGGCCACCGCCGTGCGCAGCCATTCCCGCAGGGCGGCGGCGGTGGGGGTGGCGGGCGAAGCGAGCAGCGGGCTAACGGCCAGGGCGGTGGTGTCATGGATCCCGTTCAGCGCGTGCGCGATTCGTTCGGGATCGGGCTCGGTGGCAGCGCCGGACAAGCGGGCCAGCCAACGTCCGCCGCCAGCGGCGAAGTCATTGCTGTAGACCTCGGGGGCGCGGCCGCACCGGTAGACGTCGTCGCGCAGGCCGCCGTGCGGATCGAAACGGAGGCTGCGCAGCAGGTTCAGGTATTCGGGATTCGCGGTCGACACCACCAGCTTCCCCGCGATCGCGCCCGCGCGCAGCGTATGGCGCAGGATCTGCGCGTGGGCGGCACGGTTGGTGCCGAAGGCCGCACCGAGGAACAACCCGCCCCGCTGGGTGTCGAGTATCTCGGCCGAATGCTGTTGCAGCACTGGATCGATACACGCGGCGGTGTGCTCGGCGATCGGCAGCAGGCCGACGAGTCCGGCCAGCGTGCCGTCCGGATCGTGTGCGAGATGGAAGCCGGCGATATCGGTGTCGATCCAGCCCGCGACGACTCGCTCCGCCCGACGCGGGTCGAAATCGTTGCGGCGTGCCCACTTTCGCATGAGTTCAGCGATCTCATCGGCATCGGCCGTGGTAGCTCGGCGAATCGGGACGGTGCCGCGGGCCGCCGGGAACAGGGTGGCACGGACCGGTGCCGACGCGGACGCGAACACCGCCTGTTCGGTCAGCGCCGCGCGCTCGGCATCGCTGGTCGCGCCGCGCAGGAGTGTCCTGGCCCGCGTCGCGGCGCGGTCGCGGACGCTGCGGTGGTCGGTGGGTTGCCGCCAGCGGTAGGCCAGGTCCAGGATCTCGCGGTAGGGCTGGTCGATGGCGAGCCCGACCGTTCCCGGCGTGATCACGCTGAGCCCGGAGAGCATCGAGAAGAGTTCGGGGCCCGCGGCCAACCCGCCCTCGTCGGCCGCCCCGGCGGTAGCCAGCCCGCGCAGCGCGTATTGCCAACGGCGGCCGGGTAGTTCACGGCCGATCCGGTCGGTGAGCTCGAGCGCGATCCGGTCGGCGATCGCACCGGTCGCCGACGGCTCGATCCCGGCGTGCAGCGCCCGCGCGGCAGCGGTGGCGATCAGTGGGATCCCGCAAGCCAGCGCCGTGACCCAGGCGCGCGCCGCGGGATCGTCGATGCCCGCCGCTCGTGCCACGCCGTCGATCCGGGCATCCGGGAGTGGGTCGAGGGCGACGGTGGCCATCGGCCGTGCCGTCCACTCGACGGCGCAGGCGAGCGGCTGCCGGGTCACCACGACCACCGGGCCGTCGTGGCGGTCCATGATGGCGCGTGCGGTGGCCAGCCGCTCGGCACCGTCGGCGCCGTCGATGACGAGCGGACCGGGTCCGGCGGCTGTCGGACCCGGAGCTCCCGCATCGTGGAAGACGGCGTCTGCGAGTTGCTCGACCAGAACGGTCTTCCCGACCCCGAGTGGACCGCACACATTGACCAACTCGTGTTCCGACAGCGCCACGTCGAGTGCGGCGCGCGCGGGCGCCGGGTCAATTGGTGCGGTCACGCCTGTCTCCCTGTCCGGTGCTGGACCGGAAGTCTACGTTCAGGATGAGACCGGCGTGAGACTGCGCGCGACCGAAACCGTTGCTAGCGTGGCCAGCGCAGGAGCTACCAGGAGGATCTCACCATGCACCGGCGACAGACCGTTCCCGTTCGTGCCGCCCGCGCCGGCATGCTGGCCGCGATCGTCGTATCCGCCACCGTGACCGGCTGTGCCGACACCGGCGACGACAGCGGGACCGATGCCACCACCAGTGCGTCGACCGCCGCGCCCACCACGACCGCGGCCGCGGCCACCACTCCCACCGGCCCGGCCTTCGACCCGCAGACCGCGCCGCTGTCCACCGCCGAACTCGGCGAATTCCCCTACTTCGCCATTCCGGCCGGTTTCGAGAATCCGAACAGCCCCGAGCCCATCGCCGACCGTGACCGGGTGCCGGTCTGGACCGGCAGTCAGCTGCGCTGGGTGGTCGGCAAGGTGTATCAGTCCCCGATCTATGCCTCCGACGACCGGACGTTCTCGAAGTTCGAACTGCTGGAATCGATCGACCAGGCCGTCGCCGACGCGGGCGGTGTGAAGGTGACCGAATCCAAGATTCCGCAAGAGTTCATCGACAGCATCGATAAGGACCTGCGGGTCTCCTACAGCTCCGGACTCGGCGACATCTACAACAACAAGGCAAGCACCTACCTCGTTCGCCGACCCGATCGGCTCGTCTGGATCCACGTCAGCACCGACAGCGCGGGCGCGGGCTGGATCATCGCCGAGGAACAGGCCGACGAGACCGGAGGGAACTGATCCGGTCTAGGTCAGCCGGACCTCGGCGATCGCGCGGCCGAAGAGCTTGCGGCCCTCCGAGACTCCGCTGAGCAGCAGGGTCGCGGCGCGGCGTTCCGGGTCGATCGACTTGATCTTGCCGGAGAACTCGATCAGGCCGGGTTCGGTCGGAGGCACCGGGACGAAGCCGGAGAACCGGACGGCCAGCTTCTCGATCGCGGTCGGGTCGCCGAGCCAGTCGGTCAGGTACTGCGCGGCCAGACCCATGGTGAGCAGGCCGTGGGCGACGACGGTCGGCAGGCCCGCCAACTCGGCGGCACGGTCGCTGAAGTGGATGGGATTCGGGTCGCCGGAGACGCCGGCGTAGTTGGCCAGATCGCCACGGGTCACCCTGGCGACGCCGGCGGGCAGCTCATCGCCCTTGGCCACGGAACCGAACTCGGGGATGGTGTTGACGGGGGCGTCGGCGCGCGGCGGGGTGACCGGGGCCGGGCCGGTGCGGCGGATCAGCACGTCGCCGGTGTCGACACCGGCGACGGTGGTCGGGCGCGGATGCATGCTGATGTTCTCGACGGCCTGCACGATATTCGCGTCGACCTCGACTCCCTGGCGGGCCACGATGGTGGTTGTACCCTGCACGGCGATCTCGTCGTCACCGTTGATCAGCTTGAAGCCGACATTGACGAAGTCGTTGTCGCCGAACTGGCGGATCGACTCGATCTCGATCTCGGTGCGGATCTCCTCGCCCGCCAGTATCGGGCGGTAGATCTCGAAGACCTGGTCGGTCTGCAGCACCTGGGAGAGGTCGTAGTCGGTGAGCACGCTGTCGAGCAGTGCTCGTGTGGCGTTGAAACCGATCACCGAGGCGAAGGTCGGCGGCGCGACGATGGCGTCGTAGCCGAGCTTGCGCGCGTCGACTTCCTGGTAATGGGCGGGGTGCAGATTCTGCACGGCCCTGGCGAATTCCCGGATCTTCTCGCGGCCCACCTCGTAGTGATCGCGGAATCCGAAGCGCTGGCCCGCCAGCGTCGCGTCCGGGACCACAGTTTCGGTGCCCGGCGACACTGTCTGTTCCCTGCTCATGATCCGAAAAATGATAATGGAGTACCCAAGGGAATGGCCAGTTATGTGTGACCCGTCATAGCGGGCAGAAATTGCCCGCTACGACGGGTCGGCGCCGGTCACGGAGTGGCGGTCGGGTCGCACACCTTCCAGCCGTCTTCGGTGCGCTGCAGGTCGAAGGTGCGCGCGGTGCGGGTCGACGGGTCGGCGGAGGTGGAGACCGTGGCCTCGGCCAGCGCGGTGTCGTCGGTGATCCTGACCGCGTCCACGCTGTCGACGACCGGGATGGAACCCTGCTCCGCCGAGAGCTGATGCACGCCGCTGAACTGTTCGGGGGTGATGCCCTGGTAGAAGTCGTGCAACTCGCCGCAGGTGCTGGCCCGTAGCCCGTCCAGATCACCGCTGCGCAGCGCGTCGGTATAGGTGCCGATCGCCGCCTTGACCTGTCCCTCCGGCGAGTTGTCCCCGCCGGTCATCCACACCACGCCCGCGATCAGCGCCAGCACGAGCACCGCGGCACCGCCGACGGCGAACAACCACTTCTTCGACCGGCCCGGCGCCGCCTCGGCGGGCGCGGCCTGCGGCGCCTCGATCCGCCGCGGTTGTGCGACCGGACGGCCACCCGGCTGCGCCTGCTCGGTCCCGTGCGCGAGCGGACCCGGCTCGTTCGGCGGGGCGATCTGGCGCCTACCGTCGGCGAGCTGCTCGGCGGGCCGCGTCGGCTGGATATCGGCGGGCGACGGTGCCGATGCCTGCTTCGGCACCGCTCCTGGCCCGCGCGGCGGCTGCGTCTCCTCGCCGCCGTGCCCGTGCGGTCCACCCTGGTTTCCCGCCTGCCGCGGACCAGCGGGCCCACGCGGAGTACTCGGCGGCGGCGTCATCGGCCTGCCGCCCGCGGGCGGCACCACCCGATCCGTCATCCGCTGAATCGGCATGGCGGTGGTCGGCGCGTCGGCCGGGTTCACCACGCGCATGGCGACCGTCTGGTCTTCGGACGGGGGGATGTCGGCCTTGTGCGGGGATGCCGCAGAGCCCGCCGCGCCTGGGCCTGCCGCGCCTGGACCTGCCGGGGTTGTCGGGCCTGCTGGGCTTGCCGTGCCCGCTGCCGCTGTGGTGCCCGCTGCGCTGGCTGCGGCCGCCGCGGCACCGGGGCGCTCCGCGGGACGGCCGGATTCACCGGCGCTGTTCCTGCCGCTATCGGTACTCGCACCTGGCCCCGCCTGCGTCTCGGCACCTGGCCCGGTCACGAACTCCTCGGTCGCGCCTTCCTCGGGGGCGCGGGAAACAGGCTGCCCGACAACGGCTCCCGCGACAGTGGGGGCGTCGGAGCCGGCGATCCCGTCCTGCTCGCGATTCGCGCCGGACATCGGCGTCCCGGCGTCGCCCGCGTCGACGTGACCAGTCTTCGATGCGGTGGGAACGGTCTGGCCCGCTCCGCGGTGCTCAGCGTCGCGGGCAGGGGCGGCGGCGGTCGGAGCGTCGGAGTCGGGGATCCCGTCTCGCTCGCTACTCGCATCGCGCCCGGATGTCGCCATGGCGGCGTTTTCCGCGTCCTCGACGCCCGGATCGCCCGATCCCTCGCCGCGAGTGGCACCCTGCCGGGCCGAATCCGCTGCCTCCTCGCGCTCGCCGCCCGGCAGTCCCAATGAGAGTCCGGCCAGCGGTGATGCTGCCCCTGCCTGCGAATCCTGTTCTTGTGCAGGATGTTCGGGGCCACCTGCCCGGTGATCCATGCCTGCGGATGGGCGATCGCCTCCGCCCGCCGATCCGCCGACCCGCGCCGTATCGTCGGCGCTTCCACGACCCGGCGCGGCAGGCCGAACATTGCCAGGTCGACCGGATGCGTCGCCGGAAGGTCGAGCGGGCACTCCCTGCCCGGGATGTCGCTCACCAGCGAGGTTCCCGGCGTGGCCTGTGCCCTGTGCCCGCGGCCCACCTTGAACGTTTCCTTGGCGGGATTGCGCGCTCGCGCCGGGTGGGTCGGTCGGGCGACGGCCCGGTCCGGGGTGGCCCGGATCGTACGGGCCAGGCCCGCCCGGTCCGGGCCTCTGTGGACCGGGTCCGCCGGGCGGAGTCTGCGGTGTCCCAGGGTTGTTCCGTCCGCGGCCGACGGGCTGCGCGCGGCGCGGAGGCTGTCCGCCTGGTCCTGGTCCCGGTCCGGGCGCACCGAGCCGAGGGGAGCCGGAACCGTGCGGGGCTGCGGGGTTCGGAACCTGCTGTCTGCCAGGGGTATTACCGGGGCGAGGCGCGCCTGCTGGACCGAACGGCCGGTCGCCTCCTGCCTCACCGCGACCCTGCCCGCCGAACGGCCGACCACCCTGCGGACCGGGCTGCCCGCGATCGTGCCCTTGCGCGCCTGCACCTGGATCGGGCTGTCCGCTGCCGGGCCGTTGTTCACCGGGACGTGGGCTCGGCTGTCCGCTGCCGGGCCGCTGCGCGCCTGCGCCCGGCGCGGGGTCGCGTCGTTCACCGGGATCCGGTGCACCGGACCGTTCGGAATCGGTCCGGTGGGGCGGCACCTGGTCTGCCGCCTGCGCGCCACCACCGACGCGGTCGCCCCGCGCGTCGCCCGAGGGACCACGACTCTGCCTTCCGGCATCCGCCGCCGGCGTATCGCGCCGGATGACCACCGTTTCCGCGGTCGCCGGGGGAACGGTGGGCGTGCCGGGTTCGGTCACCGCGTCCGGGGCCGACCGGGGAGCGGCTTTGTCGGTGCTCGACGAATCGGCGCCGCCGCTTCCGGGCGCGCCGGGATCGGCAGGCTCGGCTGCCGTGTTGTTCTCGTCGGTCGGGTCGGACACCTAACACCCCTCGCTCAGGCTCGAACGTTCCACTCGCATGTCAGCCTAATGCGCGCCACGCGGGCGAGTTCGCCGATCACCCGTGGCGGGCCGGAGCACGGGCGAACACGGCGCGGTGCACAATGAACGCATGACCTCCTTCGGTGACCTGCTCGGACCGCAGCCGGTCCTCCTTCCCGAACTGATCGACGCCGAGGACGCCATCGCGGCCGGCACCGACCCGGTCGAGGTCGCCGCGGCCCATCCGGCCGCGTCGATCGCCTGGGCCCAGCTCGCCGAGAACGCCCTGCGGCGCGCCGACGGCGAGGTCAACCACGACGTCATCGCCGCCTACGCCTTCGCCCGCACCGGCTACCACCGCGGCCTCGACCTGCTGCGTCGCAACGGCTGGAAGGGTTTCGGCCCTGTTCCGTGGAACCACGAGCCGAACCAGGGCTTCCTGCGCAGCGTCGGCGCGCTGGCCTCGGCCGCGAAGGTGATCGGCGAGACCGAGGAATACGCCCGCTGCCTCGACCTGCTCGAGGACTGTGATCCGCGGGCCGCGACCGAACTCGGTCTGGACTGACCGAGGCCGAACCCGATCCGCCGGTGAGCGAACGTCCGGTCTTCGCCGCGGCCACCCCGGTAGTCGCCGCAGCCAAGGACAGCACCGTCGACCGCTTCAAACGGTCCTCGGTGCGGTTGCGGCTGTCGGCGATCCCGATCATCCAGTGCTCGCTCGGGGCGGCGCTGGCCTGGTTCATCGCCCACAACATCATCGGCCATCCCGAGCCGTTCTTCGCCCCGACCGCCGCGATCGTCTCGATCGGCATCTCCTTCGGCGCGCGCCTGCGCCGTTCGGTGGAGCTGGTGGTCGGGGTCGCCGTCGGCATCGGCATCGGTGACCTGTTCATCGCGCAGGTCGGCACCGGTGTCTGGCAGGTCGGGCTGGTCGTCGCCATCGCCATGGCGTGCGCGGTGTTCCTCGACGGCGGCTCGATCATCTCCATCCAAGCGGCCGGTTCGGCGGTGCTGGTCTCGACCCTGAGCCAATCCTCGGCCGAGGGTCCGAGCCGGATGATCGACGCGCTGGTCGGTGGCCTGGTCGGGGTGGTGATGGTCGGGCTGATCCCGCTGCATCCGGTGCGCAGGGCGCGCGAGCATGCCGCCGACGTACTCGCGGTCATGAGCAAATCCATGATCACCTGTGCCGACGGCCTGCTCGAGCAGGACTCGGACAAGGTGCACGCGGCGCTGACCGCCGTGCGCGCCACGCAAGGTCAGATCGACGCGCTGCGCTCGGCGCTGGAGGGCGGCCGTGAGATCAGCCGGATCTCGCCGCTGTACTGGAACTCACGCAAACGCCTCGAACGCATCCATTCGACCGCCGACCCGCTCGACAACGCGGTCCGCAACACCCGTGTGCTGCTGCGGCGTTCGCTCACCCTGGTCCGTGACGACGAGGTGCTCGACCCACGGCTGATCGAGCTGGTCGACCAGCTCGGCAAGGTCACCGATGTGGTGCGCAGGATGATGCTGGCCGATCCGGGCGAGCAGCCGGATCAGGCGGAGGCGGCTCGCGCGCTGCGCAGCGTCGCCAAGCAGGCCGACCCCGAGCTGGTAGCCGGTGCCGGGCTCTCGGCGCACGTGGTGTTCGCGCAGATCCGGTCGATCGTGGTCGACCTGATGGTGGTGTGCGGGATGCAGCGTATCTCGGCGATCGCGCTGCTCCCGCCCACCGTGCCCAATCCGTATGTGACCCCGCAGGAGTGAGTGCTCAGTCGCCGACGGGGGAGACCCGCGGCCGCATCGGGCGCAGCGAGAAGCGCTTGCGGTCGAAGTCCCAGGCCCGGTAGATCGGCCACTGCGAGGTGTGCATCACCCACGCGCCGGTGATCACCGCCCGGTGGAACGGCACGACGGTGTAGCCCTGATTGGCGATGGTCTGCAGACCGCGCACCTGGTACCGCCACCAGGTGGCGGGTGGGGTCTGGCGGCGGCGCGCCGAGATCTCCGCGCGAAGCGGCGGCAGCTGGTCTATCCGCAGCTTCGCCTTGGTCAGGCACAGTGCCAAGTCGAGGTCTTCGTGCAGGTCGCGCCGGGTGGTCGTGGCCGAGCGCACCTTTTCCCACGCACTGCGCCGGATGGCCATATTGGCGCCGTGCACGTTGCCGACGGGCTGATTCTTGATCAGGCCGAGTCGCTGCTGGCCGCCGATGGCCGCGGCGAGGAAGAAGCCGATCGGGGAGTCGTGATACGTGCTGATGCCGGTCACCGCCATGGTGTCCGGGTTGGCGTCGAGGTGGGCGCGCACAGTGGCACCCCAGTCCGGTCCGACGAGGGTGTCGGCATCGATGCGGCCCAGGTAGTCGCCGCGCGCTTTCGCGAACCCGGCGTTACGGGCATGCGCGACCCCGCGCTGCGGTTCGTCGATGAGCGTGATCTTCGGATGTCGGTCGGCGAGTTCGGCGACGATGTCGCGGGTGCGGTCGGTGCTGCCGTTGTCGACGACGACGATCTCGTCGATCTCGGGCTGGCCGACCAGGCGCTCCAGACAGGCGGCGATGCCGGCGGCTTCGTCGAGAGCTGGGATGACGACGGACAGGACAGGGGGCGAGTCTTCAGTGGTGCCCATGCGCGCTTTCCGTTCCGGGATCGGGAATGGCCCGGTACAGGCTAGTGCACGATACGGGTGATTCGCGCTGCGAGACTCAGTACCAGAACCGGGTCAACTGGCTACCGTACGCAGCCCAGAACTCAGGTACCCCGGACAAGCTGAACAATGCGTAAACACTGTCGAAGAACACCCGGTTCAGCGGCGTGAAGAAGAGCACGGCGAACAGGATCAGCATGCCGTACGGCTTGATCTGCTCGAGCGCGCGCCGGGTCTCGTAACGCAGCGACGGTTCGATGATCCCGTACCCGTCCAGCCCGGGCACCGGCAGAATGTTCAGCAGAAACGCGGTGATCTGCAAGAACGCGAGGAAGCTGAGCCCGAACCAGAACGCGGCGTGCTCCTGGGCCGATCCGAACGCCTTGATCACGATCAACAGCACGATGGCGCACAGCAGGTTCGACGCCGGACCGACCGCGCTCACCAGTCGCCGCACCGCGGAACTGAACCGGGAGGTGTCCAGATACACCGCACCGCCGGGCAGCCCGATCCCGCCGAGCGCGATGAACACCAGCGGCAGTCCGATCGACAGCACCGGGTGGCTGTACTTCAGTGGATTGAGGGTGAGATACCCCCGCATCTCCACCTCGTGATCGCCCGCCCGCCAGGCCACGTAGGCGTGGGCGAATTCGTGCAGGCACAGGCTGACCACCCAGCCGAACACGACGAGCACGAACACGCCTGCCTTGGCCTGGACCGAGCGGAGGTCGGCGTCCCAGGCCAGGGCGCCACCGGCCACGGTGATCAGCACGATGAGCAGGAAGACAGGACTCGGCCGCACCGCACTGTGATCGGCGCGCCTGCCAGGGGTGAACGAATAGGTCATCGCACCAGCAACCAGGGGTGTTCGAAGCGGTAGAAAGTGGAGCGCGGGACCGTGCGCGCGGCGGTGATCCCGTCGCGGGTGACGATCGCGCCGGGGGTCCCGAGCTGGGCGGCGCGGCCCGCGACCCAGGTGCGCTTGCGGAAACCCTTGCGCACGCGGGCGCGGACGCCGGGCATGGTCATGGTCGGCGAGATCAGCATGGTGTTCACGGCGCCGCTGAACAGCAGCGTGTCGTCGACGTAGGCTTCGCCCTCCAGCTTGCCACCGTCCACGCCGGTGATGGTGGCCCGGCCGACCAGCACGGTGCCGGTGTCGTCGCGGATCAGCGGCGTCTCGATGGCCCTGCCCTCGATCGCGATCTTGGCGGCGGTATTGCCGGTCGGCGTCTGATACACGCGGGAGGCGTAGGTCGTCTCGACCGGAACGAAACCCACCTCCACGTGCAGCCGCTCGGTGCGCATCAGATGGGTGAGCACGGTGGCGAGGGCGGCGTCGGAGCCGAGCACGATCAGGCGCGGCAGGCTGTCGGCGGCGAGGACCGGCAGTAGTTCGTCGATCACCTCGGTATCGGGCAACTGGCCGGTGTGGGTGGTCGGTAGCGAGGTGAGCGCGATCGGGACCGGTATGTCACCACATCGGAGAACGTGGGTACTCAAACTGCGGTACACCCTCCTCGGTTCGGCCGACGGTGTGTCGCCCACAAGCACACGGCAAAGCCCCCTGCCGACTGGTAACCGTAACCGATAGTGCTGCTCCGGGTGGTCGGGGGTGGCGACCCGGGCGGGGCAGGTCGGGTGGCTCCGAACGGGTGTCGGCTAGACTGTGTCTCCGGCCACCGCCTCAGTACGGCAGGTAGCTGCAGTGCGAACGTGTGCTGCCGTCGATCTGTAGGAGACTCCGAAATGCCGGCAATCGTCCTCATCGGTGCCCAATGGGGCGACGAGGGTAAGGGCAAAGCTACCGATCTGCTCGGTGAGCGGTTGCAGTGGGTGGTCCGTTATCAGGGCGGCAACAACGCCGGCCATACGGTCGTGCTCCCCAATGGCGACAAGTTCGCGCTGCACCTGATCCCGTCCGGCATCCTCACCCCTGGTGTGAAGAACGTGATCGGCAACGGTGTCGTCGTCGATCCCGGTGTGCTGCTCGAGGAACTCGCCGGACTGGAAGAGCGCGGAGTCGACACCTCCGGCCTGCTGCTCTCCGCCGACGCGCACCTGATCATGCCGTACCACGTGGCCATCGATAAGGTCGCCGAGCGCTTCCTCGGTAGCCGCAAGATCGGCACCACCGGCCGCGGCATCGGCCCCTGCTACCAGGACAAGGTGGCCCGCGTCGGCGTCCGCGTCGCCGATGTGCTCGACGAGAAGATCCTCACCCAGAAGGTCGAAGCCGCACTGGAGTTCAAGAACCAGGTGCTGGTGAAGATCTACAACCGCCGCGCGCTCGACCCGCAGCAGGTGGTGGACGAGGTGCTCGCGCAGGCCGAGTCGTTCAAGCACCGCATCTCCGACACCAGGCTCGAGCTGAACCTGGCGCTCGAGCGCGGCGACACGATTCTGCTCGAGGGCTCGCAGGGCACGCTGCTCGACGTCGACCACGGCACCTACCCGTTCGTCACCTCGTCCAACCCCACCTCCGGCGGCGCCGCGGTGGGTTCCGGCATCGGCCCGAACAAGATCGACACGGTGCTCGGCATCCTCAAGTGCTACACCACCCGCGTCGGCTCCGGCCCGTTCCCCACCGAACTGTTCGACAACTTCGGTGAGTTCCTGGCCAAGAACGGCGGCGAGGTGGGTGTCACCACCGGGCGTGCCCGCCGCTGCGGCTGGTTCGACGCCGTGATCGGCCGGTACGCCACCCGCGTCAACGGCATCACCGACTACTTCCTCACCAAGCTCGACGTGCTGTCCGGGCTGGATACCGTGCCGATCTGCGTCGCCTACGAGATCGACGGCGAGCGGGTCGAGCAGATGCCGACCACCCAGACCGAATTCCACCACGCCAAGCCGATCTACGAGGAGATGCCCGGCTGGTGGGAGGACATCTCGCACGCCCGCACCTTCGCGGAGCTGCCGGCCAACGCGCAGGCGTATGTGCTTCGGCTGGAAGAGCTTTCGGGCGCGCGGATCTCCTGCATCGGCGTCGGTCCCGGCCGCGACCAGACCATCGTCCGCCACGACGTGCTCTGTTAGTTGGAGCGCTGGCGCGCTCGTGTCGCGGCCCCTTGGTCCCCGTCGATCAGGCGCCGTTTCTTGCTCCTTCGTCGCTTGCGAAACGGCGCCTGATCGACGGGGACGGCCGCGACCGCCGCTGCGCGGCGGACCCTCCTCGAGGTCGGGTCGTGCGGGGACGGGTTGGGTGGTGACGCTGCGGCGCTCGTTTGGAGCGCTGGCGCGCTCGACCGCCGCTGACGGGTCGGACCCTCCACGGGGTCGGGTTGGGTGGCGCGCTCGAGGCGCTGTGTTTGGTTGAGCGCTGGCGCGCTCGCGTCCTCGCGTCGCGGCCACCTTGGGTCTCGACGGGACCGGACGGTTCCGACGCTGCGCGGTGTGCACCTTCTCGGGGCCTGGGCGCGCGGGCTGGTTGGTGGTCAGCATGCGGTTCATGCGCGCTTTTCGCTCGGCGTAGCCGGTTGTTTCCGCTGTTCGGGGGCGACACGCGCGGGTGATGTCGACTCGCTATCGATTTGACAGCATCCGTTCGGCTAACGCTATCGTCGCTGCGCGGCACGCGGGGACGTGTCGCGTTTCGGCGAGTGTGTGAGTGGGTGTTCGGCGTGAACCGTCGGTCCGATGATGTGAACAATTCGACGGTGCGGCGCGTCGCGCGCCCGATCGTCGGTGCGCTGCCGATGGCGCTGGCCGTGGCGTGTGCCGGTGTCGCGGTGGCGGTGCCGCAGCCTGGGGTCACTCAGCCGCCCGCTCAGCCGGGCATCAACACCCCGGCGCCCGCCGAGGAGGGCCGCTCCGAACTCGGCAACTTCGATACCCCCGACACGCTGCAGCGGCTGGCGCCGGAGCCGGCGCGGCCCGAGTCGCGGCCGGTGCCCGAGTACACGACGCCGCCTCCGCCGGTCGTCATCGAGGAGTTGCACCTCCCGGAGCCGGTCGAGCCGGTGGCCCCCATCGCCCCGCCCCCGCGCACCCTGCGCGTCGGCGACTTCACCAGTCCCGTCCCCGACGAGGTCCCCGGCGAGCTCCTCGACGGCGTGAACACCACCGCCGCCGACGTCGAAGCCGCCATCGCCACCCAGGGCCGCTCGATCGGTATCAACCCGAGCCGCTCCGACAAGATCGCCGCCGCCACCGTCGGCGGTGCGCTCGCGGGTGCCGCCGTCGCCGGTGTGCCTGCCGCCGCGGTCGGCGCGGTCGGCGGCGGGCTGATCGGTGCCGGTGTCGGCGCCGGCATCGGTTTCGCGGTCGGCGCCGCAGGTACAGCGGGTGCGACCGCGATCCTCGCGGGTGCCGCCGCTGTCCCTACCGCGGGTGCCGCGGCGGTCCCGATCATCACGGGCGGATTCGTGGCCGCTTGGCCCATCGCCGCGGCGGCCACCGGCGCGGGTGCAGCGATCGGTGCGGGCGTCGGGGCCGCCGTCGGCGCCGCGGCACTCGGCATTCCCGCCGCCGCCGCGGGCGCCGTCGCCGGTGGCGTACTCGGCAGCGGCTACGGCGCCACCCTCTGACCGCGCCCGCGCCACCAGTTCAAGATCATCAGGCGATAGTGCAGGATTCCACTCGCGAAACGCTCGCACCACCGCCTGGTGATCACCTGTCCAGCTCTCGGGTTCGTGCTTTGGCCGCGGTGCCGGGATGATGGAGGGGGCTCGCGGGATCGGAGGTGGCGGATGACTGTTCGCGGGAGACTGTGCGGGCTGGTACTCGTCGCGCTCACGGCCCTGGCCGGTTGCGCCTCCTCATCCGGACCGGCGCGGCAGATCAGCGCGTCGCCGGTTCGAACGAGCGCCCCGCCCGCGGAGATGCTCGACCAGGCGCAACAGCGCAACGAGCGTATTCGCGGGATGCTCTACACGGCGGGCTGCGTCAGCAACGCGTGCGTACAAACGTACTTCGCCTGCATGGACGGCTATCTCACCGGCGACGCGTGCCAGTTCTACCGCGACCACCCGCCACCGCCATAGCGGTCGGCGAGACGCCCACTACCGTGATCACCCCGGAGGCGTGCGGCCGAACCGGCAGCTCGGCGCCGCGGGCGCTGGATGCCTGCGCCGATCGGCCATCGCCTGTACATGAGCACCAGGTTCGGGAACGGCGGCACCGTCAGCCCGTCGTGGGCGTGCACATCGGTGCGCCCCTGCCGCTCCACCGGCCGCGCAAGTAGCGGCGGCGATCGAGAATGCCAGGAACACCCGCCGGGCGCGAAACCGTGACCATCTGGCGGCGAAGACGACGCCGAGCGCACCGATCAGCGTGCGCGCGTGAGGAATTCGCCGACTACTGGGGCGAGCGCCGACGCCTTCGGGTTGTGGCTCACTCCGGGCAGACCGGCGAACTCGGAGTTCGGCAGCACCTCGGCCGCGGCCTTGGCGCCCTTGATGAGCAGCGGTGCGGTGCGCTCGCCGGCGAGGACCAGCACCGGCACGGTGACTCCACTCCAGTCGGCCGGATCCAGCGCCTTCCCCCTCATGTACGGCTTCATCACCGCCCAGTCGTGCGCGGTCGAATTCGAGTTCGCGGCAAGGGATTTCCAGAACGGCGTCGGCCGCATGGCGGCGACCATCAGCCACGGCATGCCCATGGCCTTGGTCATGTAGTACCGCACCGTCTTGTTACGCTCGCCCGCGGCGATCATCGGATGCAGTTTGGCTTCCAGATCCTGCGGCGGCACATGGTGTTTGGCATCGACGACGAACGGCGGCTCGAACGCGACCACCTCGGTGACCGCGGGCAGCGTCTTGGCCGCGAGCAGTGCCAGCGCCGCGCCGGAGGACCACCCGAACAGCGCGGCCTGTCCGCCCGCGGCCTCGATCAGCGCGGCGATATCGGCGATCTCGTTGGCGACGTTGTACACCCCGGGCGAGTCGCCGCTGTCGCCGCGCCCACGTCGGTCGTAGTTCAGCACCGTCAGATCGTGATCCTTCGCCAGCGTCTCGGCGAGCTCGACCATGGTCGGGAACTCGCGATAGCTGAACGCGCCGCCGATCAGGATGACCGTGCCCGCCGTGCCGGTCCCGATCCGGTCGTAGGCGATCGTGGTGCCATCGGCCGACGTCACAGTCTGCATGGGTGGTTCCTCTCGGTTTCGGGTCGGACTCGACGGTACGCGAGGCGTCCCGCGCAGGTCGGCAGGGCTTCCCGCCGCTACCCGTTCGGTCGCCGTGCCGTCACTCGTATCGACGACGCGCAGGCCAGGAACTCATCGATGCGGCGGATAGTCGACCGATCAGAACAGCATCGGCTCGCCGAAACCCGGCGTACGCTCGAGTTCGAGCAGACGCGCCTTGGTGCCGACCCCGCCAGGGGCGGAGAAGCCGTGCAGCGCGTGGTCGGCGGCCAGTACCCGATGACACGGGATGATGAGTGGAACCGGATTGCGGCCGAGCGCCTGTCCGACGGCTTGGGCGGAGCCGGGCGCGCCGATCCTGACGGCGATATCGCCGTAGCTCATGGTGCGGCCTGGATCGATCTCACGCGTCACCGTGTAGACGGCGCGGTGGAACTCCGGTGCGCCGCGGGGATCGACGTCGATCCAGCGCAGCGCGTCGAGGTGGCCGGCCAGGTGCGCGCGGATGCCCGCGATCGCGGTGGTGACCGCCTGCCCCGGTTCGCCCTCGGCGACCGGCATGCCTGCCAGTGGCCGGGTGATCCTGGCGAGCGTCTCCTCCTCGCTGGCCTCTGGCAGCTGGAACCGCACGACGGTGTCGCCGTGCCAGGCGATGGCGCACAGCCCGATCGCGGTGTCGAACAGCGCCGCCGCGACGGGTTCGATCCTGGTACCGGAACTCATGGGCACAGTGTGCGCCCACCCGGTGACAGGTTCACGCGGCGACCGGACCGCGCCTATCCGCATCGGAAGGTCCAGTTTTCGGATACTGGACTGGTGTGGTGGGAGTCGGTGCCACGTCCTAGGCGGTGTCCGCGCGCGCCCGCATGGTGTCCAGCTCGCGGTGCAGGCGCTGGTCGTCGTAGGTGTCGAAGGCGTGATCGTGCGCCGATCGGAAGGATGGCCAGAACCGCGTGTCCGCGGATGTGGGCGAGAAGCGATACGCCGTGAGTCCGATGACGGCGACGGCGGCGAGGACGAGGAAGGTGGTCATATCGCAAGAATCCACTAACTGGCCTTGCCGAGAAATATCCACTTACGGAATACTGGACTTCATGGCGACAAGAGTGATCGGCGCGTCCGGCCTTGCCCGTGACCTCGGGCGGTGGCGCGACCCCGAACCCGACGGTGACCTTCCCGAGCGCCGCCCGCACCGGCCCGCCTACCTGGCGCTGGCCGAGGCCATCCGGTTGCTGATCCACGACGGTCGCGCCCCGCTCGGCGTCGCGCTGCCGAGTGAGCGCGATCTGGCCGCCACCCTCGGTGTCAGCCGGACCACTATCACCTCCACCTACGCGCTGCTTCGCGAGCACGGCTACCTGATCAGCCGCCAGGGTTCCCGCAGCACGGTGGCGCTGCCGCCCGCGGTAGCGCACGACGGCGCCAAACCGACACGCGGGATCATGGCCCTGATGGCCCAGCCGGAACTGCCGACGATCGACATGACCTACGCGGCGATGTCGGCGCCGCCAGAATTGCACGAGGCGTATTCCACCGCACTGCAGGGTATTCCGCCGTATCTGGGCACGCACGGCATGGATCCGGTCGGCGTACTCGCGCTGCGCGAGGCGCTGGCCCGCCGCTACACCGCGCGCGGCCTGCCCACCGAGCCCGATCAGATCCTGGTGACTCTCGGTGCGCAGCACGGGCTTCGGCTGCTGCTCAATGTGCTCACTTCGCCCGCGGCCCGCGTGCTGATCGAGCATCCCAGCTATCCGAACGCCATCGAGGCCATTCGCGACGTCGGCGCCCGTCCGATCCCCGTGCCGTTGCGTCCCGAATCGCCGGATGCCGGTTGGGATCTCGACGGGCTGCGTAGCACGGCGCGGCAGACCGCGGCGACGCTGGCCTACCTGGTGCCCGACTTCAACAATCCGACCGGCCTGCTGCTCGACGAGGCGGGCCGCGCCGAGCTGACCGCCATCGCCCGCGACACCAGGATGACCATCGTCGTCGACGAGTCGATGAGCGAACTGAACCTGTCCGAGGCCCCCATGCCCGCGCCGGTGGCCGCGTTCGCCAAGGGCTCGGAGATCATCACCATCGGCTCGGCCTCCAAGTCGTTCTGGGGTGGCCTTCGGGTCGGCTGGATCCGCACCAACCAGGCGCTGATCACCAAGCTGCTCGGCATCCGCTCGACCGTCGACCTCGGCACCCCGGTGATGGATCAGCTCGCGACCGTGCATCTGCTCGAGCACGCCGAGAACATCCTGGAGCGCCGCCGCGGCCAGCTGCGCGCCCAGCGCGCCGCCCTGCTCGACGCGATCGCCGAGAACCTGCCCGGATGGCATGCCGAGCCCGGTGCCGGTGGCATGTCGGTCTGGGCCCAGCTGCCGAGCCCGGTCTCCACCGCGCTGGCGGCCACCGCGCCCAATCATGGGGTGCTGCTCGCCGCGGGGCCGCGGTTCGGCGTGCAGGGCGCCTTCGAACGCTTCCTGCGGCTGCCGTTCACCCACCCCGAACCCGAACTGCGCTTGGCGGTGAAGGCGATCGCCACCGCCTACGAGGCGCTGTCCCCGCGCGCCGCCGACCCGCTCCAACCGCTCACCTGCTACTGATCAGCCGCACCACGGTCCGCATCACTTCTCGCGTTGCATCGCGACGAATTAGGGGTGCTGCTCGGAACGATTTCTCCGGCAACGATTCTTGCCGTCGACAGCGCGCTGAAACTCGTGCTCGCCATTCCGTGACCGCCGAGAGCTCCGGTCGGCCTGTCGTCGATGGTGCCACCATCGACGACAGGCCGGTGGTCAGTCGGCCCAGACCGATTCGATCGGGGTGGTCTCCGAGGGCGGCGGGGTCGGTACGCCGCCAGGGGTGCGCGAGAAGCGCGGCGCGGGCGCGTGCTGGACGACGCCCTCGATTTCGATCAGGCCGGTCCGTGCCGCGATGTGCGGGTTCTCGGTGGCCTCGGTGAAGGTGAGGACCGGGGTGGTGCAGGCGTCGGTGCCGTCGAAGATCGCGGCCCATTCGTCGCGGGTCTTGGTCTTGAACTTGTCGGCGAACAGCTTGCGCAGCTGGTCCTGCCCGTTCGGGTCGATCTGCGCGGGCAGACCCTCCGGGTCGATCTCCAGCCCCGCCAGCAACTGGGCGTAGAACTGCGGTTCGATCGCGCCGACGGCCATGTACTTGCCGTCGGAGGTCTCGTAGGTGTCGTAGAACGCCATGCCGGTATCGAGCAGGTTGGTGCCGCGCTCGTCGGACCACAGCCCGACCCCGCGCATGCCCCACATCATGTGCGAGAGGGCCAGCGCGCCATCGACCATGGCGGCGTCGATCACCTGGCCCTTGCCGGAGCCTTGCCGCTCGACCAGGGCGGCGAGCACGCCGAACACCAGGAACATCGAGCCGCCACCGAAATCGCCCACCATGTTCAGTGGCGGCACCGGGCGCTCACCCTTGCGGCCGATGGCGTTGAGTACGCCGGTCAGCGAGATGTAGTTGATGTCGTGCCCGGCGCGGTCGGCCAGCGGACCGAACTGTCCCCAGCCGGTCATCCGGCCGTAGACCAGGCGCGGGTTGCGGGCCAGCGCGTCGTCGGGGCCGAGACCCATACGCTCGGTGACACCCGGCCGGAAGCCCTCGAGCAGCACGTCGGCCTTCTCGACCAGGTCGAGGATCTTGGCGACATCGGCCGGATCCTTCAGGTTCGCCTCGACAATGGTCCGGCCGCGCCACTGCGGGCGCTCCATGTAGCCGGGCATCATGCCCGGACGCTGTACCCGGACCACGTCGGCGCCCAGGTCGGCGAGCAGGAGCGCCGCGTGCGGCCCGGGGCCGATCCCGGCCAGCTCGATGACCTTGATGCCCGCGAGGGGCCCCGTCCTGGCAGTGGTACTCACACCTGACCTCTGTTCCTCGTCGAACCGTATTGACACAACGACAATATCGTCTCCGATGGCGGCCCCGGTAGACCATGGGCGAGAATTCCGGTGGCGCGACCCGGCGCCGTTACGGGAGGAACCGGTAGTGAGCGTGTGGGGTGAGGTCCTCGTCGGCCTCGTCATTCTGGTCGGCATCATCGGCGTGATCGTGCCGATTCTGCCCGGCGTCATCCTGATCTTCGCCGCCGTCGCCGTGTGGGCCTTCCTCACCGGCGGAACAACGGCATGGGTGGTCTTCGCGATCGCCACGATCGCGCTGGTGCTCTCCGGCGTCGTGAAATACACCTGGCCCGGCAGGCGGATGCGCGAGGCGGGAGTGTCGAACAAGGCGCTGCTGGTCGGCGCGCTGTTCGGCATCGTCGGTTTCTTCGTCATCCCGGTCGTCGGCCTGTTCATCGGCTTCGTCCTCGGCGTGTACCTGGCCGAGCTGTACCGCTTGAAGACCAACGAGCTGGCCTGGCCCGCCACCGTGCACGCGCTCAAAGGCGTCGGCCTGTCGATGGTGGTCGAACTGTTCGGCGCCCTCATCGCCGCGGGCGTCTGGCTGGCCGGCGTGGTGATCGTTTGAGTAGGGCCGGGTGCTATTCAATTCCCGCGGTGGGTAATTCGGCGCGGGGGATGGGCAGCGTCGGGTTGTCGGTGCGCGGGATCGGCATGGTCGGCAGCGGGTCGGCCGCGGGCCGCTGCACCGCGGGCAGGCGGTAGGCCGCGCGGGCGTTGTCCTCCAGGACGGCGTGCATGTCGGTGCCGACGACCTGGCAGATCAGGTCGATATCGGTGTCGGCGAACGGCCTGCCCGCGCGGGTGCCCGGCAGGTCGGAGCCGAACATCAGCGCGCCGGGGTTCACGGCGTGCACGCGGCGCAGGGTCTCGGCCACATCCATGTCGACGCGGCCGAACCCGGTCGCCTTCACCCTGGCACCGCGGTCGACCAGATCGAGCAGATAGGGCAGACCCTCCTGCGACATGCCGAGGTGATCGATCGACAGCGCGGGCAGTTTGGAGATCACCGGTTGCAGCGAGGCCAGCATCTGGCCGTCGATGTAGAGCTCCACATGCCAGCCGGCCAGCTCGTGGGCGCGCAGGGCCTGCACGGTCATCTGGGTGATGTCGGCGGCGGCGCGTTTGAGGTTGAACCGCAGCGCTCGCACCCCGGCCCGGTCCAGGTCGAGGATCTCGTCGTCGGTGGCGTCGAGGTCGAGCCGGGTGACGCCGACCCAGCCGTCGCCGAGCGCGGCGATGGCTGCCTTCAGATATGTCTGGTCGGTCCCCTGGAACGAGGCGCTCACTACGGCACCCCCGCGAACATCGAAGGGCGCCATGCGCTCTCGATAGTCCGCGATGGTGTAGGGGTCGGGTAGGTAGCCCTCGTTCTCGATCAGCGGAAACCGCGGATCGATGATGTGGACGTGCGCATCGAACACGTGTATCAGAATGCCTCACCCGACCCCGGACCGGCGAGTCCGGGGCTCGCCCCTAGACCTTGTTCGGCTCGGAAGCGCGGAGCATGTCCTCGCGCTCCACGACCTTCACACGCTCGCGGCCTTCGGGCTCGCCGAGGGCGCGTTCGTGGGCGTCGAGGCGGTACCAGCCGGCCCAGGTGGTGAACGGGATGCCCTTGCCCTCGAGGAACTCGGTGACCGCTTCGGGTTCCGGCTTGGCGGCCGGGGCGAAGTCCTTGGCGTCGTCGAGCAGGCAGGCGATGGTCTCGTTGGCGTCGCCCTTGGTGTGGCCGATGAGGCCGACCGGTCCGCGCTTGATCCAGCCGGTCACGTAGGTGGCGGGCATGAACCGGGCCGGTCCTTCGGCGGCCTCGTCGGCGATCACGCGGCCTGCCTCGTTGGGCACGGTGCCTGCCTGGTCGTCGAACGGCAGCTGGGTGATGTTCTGCGACAGGTAGCCGACGGCGCGGTAGATCGCCTGCACGTCCCACTGCTTGTACTCGCCGGTGCCCTTGACGTTGCCGGTGCCGTCGAGCTGGGTGCGTTCGGTCTTGAGACCGACGACCTT
>NZ_JBHSBA010000002.1:0-135478 GCF_042650365.1 Nocardia rhizosphaerae | reverse complement strand
GGGTATGAGAAGCGGAACCAATACAAATATTGGCACTGACATTCATCGACACACTATTGAGTTCTCAAAGAACACACGCACAAGCAGAACACCCACAACTATTCGCAGGGGGTTCAGCAGGGCAAGGGTTCCAACTTTAGCGCAGAGAATCTACCGAAGCAAGTTCGGAAGACGGTGACCCTGCACACAAGATCAGCCAGGCGCTCATCGTCCAACCTCGTTTCCCTGGTACTCGGTACCGGGTCGGTGTCCGTGTCGCTCTGACTCGAAGTAAGTTACGCATCGCCGATCATGAAGTCAAATCGCCTGTTCAGAGCGTGTTTCATAGATCCGCGAGCCAGTCGGCGGGGAACCACTCGGGTGCCGTGGCCGTGAAGCGATCCCGATCCCACGCCCCGGCACCGGCCGGTATGGCGCCGACGAGCGGTGTTCCGGTCACCCGGGGTAGATCGTCGCGGTTGCAGTGGGCGGCGAGGTCGGGGTCGGTGGGCCAGGAGCCGATGACCAGCCCCGCGCACGGCACACCCGCGGCGGCGAGCGCGCTGGTGGTGAGTTCGCTGTGATTGAGCGTGCCGAGTCCGGCGGCGGCCACGACGAGCACGGGCGCGCCGAGTTTCGCAGCCAGGTCGAGCAGGGTGAATTCGCCCATCCGGACGAGCAGACCGCCCGCACCCTCCACCAGGACCAGGTCCGCGTCGCGCAGCCTGTCGACGGCCGCGACCGTCTCGCCCAGATTCAGCAACGGCAGGCAGGCCCGCCGGGCTGCGGTGTCGGGCGCGAGGGGCTCGGGGTATCTGGCGAGTTCGAGCGTGCGGGTGACCCCGGACAGCCGGGTGACGTCGGCGAGGTCGCCCGGTTCGCCGGGAGCCATGCCGGTCTGGGCGGGCTTGCACACCGCCACCGACCGCCCCGCGGCGCTCGCCGCGGCGGCCAGCGCCGCGGTGACGACAGTCTTGCCCACATCGGTGGAGGTACCGCTGATCAGCAGGATGCTCATTCGGGTGCCTCGCCGATCCTGCACCGCGGTATCCGCGGTGCGCGCCACCCTGTTCGCTCGCCGGGCTCGCGCGTTCTGCCACCGCGCCCGGCGGTGGCGGGCGCACGATGTGCCAGACGACGATGCGCTTCGTTCATGCCTTACCTCGCTGCTCGAACTCGATACGTCCACTCGGCGCAGGCGATGGCGTCGGCCGCCCGCGGTCGGCCTCTCACACCATGACCTCGGCTCGTTCCCCCCTGGCCTCGGCCAGCACCTCCCCCAGCACGACGCCGATCGTGTCCAGTTCGGCGGCAGTGAGGTTCGCACGTGCTGTGAGCCGCAGCCGGGAGGTGCCGGGTGGCACCGAAGGCGGGCGGAAGCAGCCGACGTCGAGTCCACGTTCCCGGCAGGCCTGCGCGGCGTCGTACGCCAGTTGCGCCTCCCCGAGGACCACGGACACCACGGCGGAGTCGGGTTCCGGCACGCCGGCGATGCGGGCGATGTCGGCCGCGCGGTCGAGCACCCCGGTGGCCATGGTGGGGTCGCGGCGCAGCAGGCCGAGGGCAGCACGCGCGGCGCCGACCGCCGCGGGGGCGAGACCGGTGTCGAAGATGAAGGTGCGGGCGGTGTCGATGAGGTGGTCCCGGATCCGGCCGTCGGCGAGTACCACCCCGCCTTGCGCGGCGAGGGCCTTGGACAGGGTGGCGGTGATGACCAGGTCGGGTTCGCCCGCCAGGCCTTGCTCGTGCGCAAGTCCGCGCCCGCCGTTGCCTCTGACGCCGAGGCCGTGCGCCTCGTCGACAAGCAGGACGGCACCATATGCCCGGCAGACGCGGTGCAGGTCGGCGAGCGGCGCCAGGTCACCGTCGGCACTGAACACCGAGTCGGTGAGGACCAGTGCGCGTTCCTCGGTGCGTTCGGCGAGAAGACGCTCGACGGCGGCCACGTCGCGGTGTGCGGCGATCTCGACCCTGGCCCTGGACAACCGGCACGCGTCGACCAGGGAGGCGTGGCTGCCGGCGTCGGAGACGACGAGGGTGCCACGGCCTGCCAGCGCGGTGACCGCGCCCAGGTTCGCCGCATAGCCGGAGGCGAACACCAATCCGGCTTCGGCGCCGACGAATTCGGCCAGTTCGGCTTCCAGCGCGGCGTGTTCGGCGGTGGTCCCGGTGACCAGCCGCGATCCGGTCGAGCCCGCTCCCCAGCGCCGCACCGCGGCGACGGCGCCCGCGACCACCTCGGGGTGGCGGACGAGGCCGAGGTAGTCGTTGGAGGCGAGGTCGATCGCGGGCGCGGACGGCTCACGCACGCGCAGCCGCCTGCGCAATCCGGCTTCGACCCGCTCGGCCGCACGCTCGTTCAACCAGCTCAACGGATCGGTAGTCACAGTTGAGCAGCATACTTGAACACCGTTCAGGTCAGTCGAGCGATGCCCGCACCGCGGCCTGGATCGCGCCGGTGACGACCCCGATGTCCGTGGTCGTGCTGACGAACGGCGGCATCGTGTAGACGAGATTGCGGAAGGGCCGCAGCCAGGCGCCCGCGCCGACGGCCGCGGCGGTGGCGGCGCGCATGTCGACGGGCCGGTCGAGTTCCACCACGCCGATCGCGCCGAGCACCCGCACCTCGGTGACTCCCGGCCGCCCCGCGAGCGGGGCGAGCCCGGCCCCGAGCTCGGCTTCGATCCGGGCGACCTCGCCGCGCCAGTCCCGCGACCGCAGCAGTTCGATCGATGCCACCGCGACGGCGCAGGCCAGCGGGTTGCCCATGAAGGTCGGCCCGTGCATCAGCCCGCCGTGCGCGGCGCTGATGGTCTCGGCGATCCGCGCGGTACACAGCGCGGCGGCCAGGGTGAGGTAGCCACCGGTCAGCGCCTTGCCGACGCACATCACATCGGGGGCGACACCCGCGTGGTCGGCGGCGAACAGCGCGCCGGTGCGGCCGAATCCGGTGGCGATCTCGTCGAAGACGAGCAGCACGTCGTTGTCGTCGCAGATGCGCCGCAATTCGGTGAGGTAGCGCGGATCGTGCCAGCGCATGCCGCCGGCGCCCTGGACGACGGGTTCGACGATCACGGCGGCCAGCTCGTCGCGGTGCGCGGCCACGGACCGCTCCAGCTCGGCGACATAGCCGGGTTCGAACGCGGCGGGCGGGGCGGGGACGAAGACCTGCTCGGTGAGCACATCGGTCCACAGCGCGTGCATCCCGCCCTCGGGGTCACACACGCTCATCGGCGTGAAGGTGTCACCGTGGTACCCACCGCGCCAGGTGAGCAACCGATGCTTGCCCGGCTTGCCGAGCCCGCGCCAGTACTGCAGGCACATCTTGGCCGCGACCTCCACCGAGACCGAGCCGGAATCGCAGAGGAACACCTTGTCCAGCCCGTCGGGGGTGAGCTCGACGAGCAGCTGGGTGAGCCGGGCAGCCGGTTCGTGCGTGAGCCCACCGAACATCACGTGACTCATCCGCTGTGACTGCGCGAGCAGCGCCGCGTCGAGGACCGGGTGCCGGTAGCCGTGCACGGCGGCCCACCAGGAACTCATCCCGTCGACGAGTTCGCGACCGTCGGCCAGGGTGAGCCTGGTGCCCGCCGCACTCGCGACGACCAGCGGTTCGGTGGTAGCGGGAAAACCGCCGTAGGGATGCCAGACGTGGTCGGCATCGAGGGCGGTGATCTGCTCGGGAGTCAGCTCCACAGGATTTCCTCGTCGTCGCCCGTGCGGCCGCGGAACCGGCCTTGAACACCGTTCAAGTTAGCATCCGCTCCCGGTCCGGCCCCGCCGCGCCCGGTCGGCGGGCGCCACCGGAGCGCGCCGACCAGGGGTGACGAAGGACCCAACGCCGAGCCGCGCGGACGAGCGCCGGATTCCTCTACTGTCGTAGCATGTCGAGCCCGAACGACCGATCCGGTGCGGTGACCCCACTGGGTGTGTGGCCCGGCACCCCCTATCCGCTCGGTGCGACCTACGACGGCGCCGGGACGAACTTCTCGGTGTTCTCGGAGGTGGCCACCGCGGTCGAGCTGTGCCTGATCGCCAAGGACGGCACCGAGACCAGGGTCGGGCTCGACGAGGTCGACGGCTACGTGTGGCACGCCTACCTGCCCGCGGTCACGCCGGGACAGCGCTACGGCTTCCGGGTACACGGACCGTACGAGCCGGAACTCGGGCTGCGGTGCGACCCGAGCAAGCTGCTGCTCGATCCCTACGGCAAAGCCTTCGACGGGCAATTCGTCAACGATCCCTCGCTCTACACCTACGGGCTCGATTCGCTGGGCCACACGATGACCGGCGTGGTGATCAACCCGTTCTTCGACTGGGGTGCCGACCGGCCGCCGAACCGGCCCTACCACGAGACGGTGATCTACGAGGCCCACGTCAAGGGCATGACGATGACCCATCCCGACGTCCCGGAGGAGCTGCGCGGCACCTATGCCGGGCTGGCGCATCCGGCGATCATCGGGCATCTGCAGAGCCTCGGGGTCACCGCGATCGAGCTCATGCCGGTACACCAGTTCTTCCACGACCACGTGCTCACCGACCAGGGCTTGCGCAACTACTGGGGCTACAACAGCATCGGCTATCTCGCGCCGCACAACGAGTACTCGGCCCGGCCACGTGGTGATGCCGCCGTCGCCGAATTCAAGGCGATGGTGCGCGCGATGCACGCCGAGGGCATCGAGGTGATCCTCGACGTGGTCTACAACCACACCGGCGAGGGCAATCACCTCGGTCCGTCGCTGAGCCTGCGCGGTATCGACAACGCCGCCTACTACCGGCTCGACGACACCGATCCGGCCCGCTACAAGGACTACACCGGCACCGGCAACAGCCTCAACGTGCGGCATCCGCACACCCTGCAGCTGATCATGGACTCGCTGCGGTACTGGATCGTGGACATGCACGTCGACGGGTTCCGGTTCGATCTGGCCGCAACGCTGGCCCGCGAATTGCACGATGTGGACCGGCTATCGGCGTTCTTCGATCTGGTGCATCAGGATCCGGTGGTGAGCCAGGTCAAGCTCATCGCCGAACCGTGGGATGTCGGCGAGGGCGGCTACCAGGTCGGCAACTTCCCGAGCCGGTGGACCGAATGGAACGGCAAGTACCGCGACACCGTGCGCGACTACTGGCGTGGCGAACCGGCGACGCTCGGCGAGTTCGCTTCCCGGCTCACCGGGTCGTCGGATCTGTACGAGTCGACCGGGCGGCGGCCGAGCGCCAGCATCAACTTCATCACCGCGCACGACGGGTTCACCCTGCGGGATCTGGTGTCCTACAACGACAAACACAACGAGGACAACCGCGAGGACAACCGCGACGGCGAGAGCTACAACCGCTCGTGGAACTGCGGGGTCGAGGGACCGACCGACGATCCGGCGATCCTCGCACTGCGCGCGCGTCAGCAACGCAATCTGCTCGCCACCCTGGTCCTGAGCCAGGGCACCCCGATGCTGGCTCACGGCGACGAGATCGGCCGCACCCAGCTCGGCAACAACAACGTGTACTGCCAGGATTCGCCGCTGGCCTGGATGGACTGGACGCAGGCCGGAACCGATGCCGACCTGCTCGCGTTCACCCGCTCGGTGATCGCGCTGCGCACCGCCCATCCGGTCTTCCGGCGGCGCCGGTTCCTGGCCCCCGACCCCGGCGACGGCGGCGACCGCGAGATCACCTGGTTCACCCCCGCCGGTACGGAGATGACCACCGAAGACTGGCACAGCGGCTTCGGCAAGTCGCTGGCCGTGTTGCTCGACGGTGACGGCATCCCGGAACCGGGCCCGCGCGGGGAACGCATCACCGACGACTCGTTCCTGCTGTGTTTCAATGCGCACGACGAAGCGCTCGATTTCGTGCTGCCCGCATCGGAATTCGGCGCGGAGTGGACCTGTGTCCTCGACTGTTCGACCTCCACCGGCGCGGCCGACGCGGTGTATCCCGCGGCGGCAACGCTGTTCGTCCCCAGCCGCTGCCTGCTCGTCCTGCGCCGAACCGCCCAGCCGAAACGATGACCGAGACCTACGTGACCGATCCGCTGACCCTGCTGCACCGTGCCCCGATCCGCCCGAGCACCGTGCGCAGCACCTACCGGCTGCAGTTGCGGCCCGACGCGCTCACCTTCGCCGATGCCCGAGCCATCGCCGAATACCTGCAGCAACTGGGGGTCTCGCACCTGTATCTGTCACCGATCCTCACCGCGGCCAGAGGCTCGACGCACGGCTACGACGTCACCGACCCGACGACGGTCTCGGCGGCGCTCGGCGGGCCGTCCGGGCTCAAAGCACTGTCGGACGAGGTACGCAGCCGCGGCATGGGTTTGATCGTCGATCTGGTGCCCAATCACGTGGGCGTCGGTGACCCGCAGCAGAACCCGTGGTGGTGGGATGTGCTGCGCAACGGTCAGCAGTCGGTCTACGCCAAGTATTTCGATATCGACTGGAGCCAGGCCAACGGCGCGGGCGGCAGGCTGGCGCTTCCGGTGCTCAAGAGCGAGAACGACCCGGCCGCGCTGACCGTCGACCGGTCCGGTCCCGAACCGATGCTGGCGCTGCACGACCTGCGCTTCCCCATCGCGCCTGGCACCGACGGTGACAACGCCCTGCGCATCCACGACCGCCAGCACTACCGGCTGGTCAGCTGGAAGGCCGGGGTGTGCACCTATCGGCGGTTCTTCGCGGTGAGCGGGCTTGCCGCGATCCGGCAGGAGGATCCCGAGGTCTTCGAGGCGACTCACCGGGAGCTGGCGGCCTGGTGCGAGCACGATTTGATCGACGGGGTCAGGGTGGACCATCCCGACGGGCTGGCCCACCCCAGCTCCTATCTGACCCGGCTGCGCAGGCTGATCGGCCCGCAGCGGCTCCTGCTGGTGGAGAAGATCCTCGCCAATCGCGAACCGCTGGACGCGACGCTGCCGGTGGACGGCACCACCGGCTACGACGCGCTCGCCGATGTGGGCGGGGTGCTGATCGATCCGGCGGGCGAGCAGGCGCTGACCGAGCTGTCCCAGCATGTCGCCGGGCACGGCAGCGACCGGGCCTGGTTCGGCGAGACCGAGCACCGGATCAAACGCGCGGTCGCGGAAACCATTCTGGCGCCGGAGATCCGGCGGCTGGTCGCGGCGATCAAACGCGACGGCAGCGCGGCCAGTTTCGATACCCTCGCGGTGACCAACGCGACCATCGAAGTGCTGGCGTTCATGCCGGTCTACCGGGTCGACTACGCGCCGCTGGCAGGCATCACCGCGGCGGTGGTGGCCGAGGTGGAGAAGCGCAATGCCGAGCTGATGGTCCCGCTGTCGGTGCTGGTGACCGCGCTCGCGGTGGGTGGGGAGGCCGCGACGCGGTTCTCCCAGGTGTGTGGCGCGATCACCGCCAAGTCGGTCGAGGACACCATGTTCTACCAGGGCGCGCGCCTGGTCTCGCTGCAGGAGGTGGGCGGCAACCCGGCGCGATTCGGTCACTCCGTCAACGACTTCCATCTGTCCAACAGCGAACGCGCGCAGCGCTGGCCCGCGACCATGACCACGCTGTCGACCCACGACACCAAGCGCGGCGAGGACGTGCGAGCCAGGATCGGCGTGCTCTCCCAGGTGGCCGACGTGTGGGCACAGCGGATGCGCGGCTGGCTCGAGACCACCCCTGCGCCCGACGGCGCGACCGCGCTGTTCCTGCTGCAGAACATGTTCGGGGTGTGGCCCGCCGACGGCAGGCCCGCGTCGTCGGTGCCCGGGCTGCGGGACCGACTGCACCAGTTCGCGGAGAAGTCGATCCGCGAAGCGGGGGTGAAGACCTCATGGGAGGAGCCGGACGCCCAGTTCGAGTCGGCGGTGCACAGCTGGCTCGACGCGGTGATCGACGGCCCGGTCGGGACCGGGATCGGCGACCTGGCCCACGAACTCGCGCCACACGCGTGGTCGGACGCGGTGGCGCAGAAGCTGTTACAGCTGTGCGGGCCGGGGATCCCCGATCTGTATCAGGGCACCGAGCTGTGGGAGGACTCCCTCGTCGACCCGGACAACCGGCGGCCGGTGAACTTCGCGGTGCGGGCCGGGCTGCTGCAGTCGCTCACCGAACCACCGACTCTGGACACCACGGGCGCGGCGAAGATGTGGGTGGTGGCCTATGCGCTGTGGTTGCGCAGGGAGCGGCCGGAGTGTTTCGTCGGTGGGACGTATCTGCCCAGGTACGCGGTGGGTGAGCAGGCGCATCGGGTGGTGGCCTACGGACGCGGGCCCGCGGGCGAGGACGTGCGGGTCATCGTGGCGGCGACCCGGCATTCGGTCGGGCTCGGCGCGACCGGCTGGCTCGATACCGCATTGCCGCTGCCGGAAGGTCAGTGGACCGATCGGCTGACCGGTACCGCCTACACGGGCAACGCCAGGATGGACAAGCTGTTCGCCAGGCTGCCGGTCGCGCTACTGGTGCGCTGAGCTCCGGCAGCGCGGGACCGGGGCCACCCGGTGGTGCCCCCGGTCCCGGCGGCGGGGTTCAGTTCGCCCGGCGCAGGCCGAGGTACTGCAGGGCGGCGAAGGCCCCGACGGTGCAGGCCTGCAGGATCGCCCAGGCGGTCCCGGCCGTGGTCAGGTTCAGCGCGCCGGTGAGCACGGCGGCGATACTGGCGACGACCCAGCCCGCGTTCCCGATCGCGACCGCGGCCGCGGCAGGCCGGCTGACCGGGGAACGGAGCCCGACCGCGGCGACGGCGAGCCCGTACGCGGTGAGAAAGGCGCCGATCGCCATGGCCGCGGTGACATCGAGCCCGAGCAGCCGTTCCAGCGGGTAGGCCAGCGCGAGATAGGCGATGCCGTTGGCACCGGTGACGACGGCGTCCAGCCGCAGGGACAGGCGGAGCAACTGCTCGCCGGGCGCGAACAGGGCGGACAGACGGGAGGGGGCGGTGGTGGTCATGGCGGGTCTCCTTCGGTGCGGTGGGGTCGGGTGCGGTGGGGTCGGCTGTCAGGCGGCGGGGACCTGGTCGAGGAAGCCGTAGACGCGGTCGATGCGGCCGTCGTCGAGCACGGCGACGTCGAAGCCGATCACCACGGGGTCGCCGTCTGCGGGACCGAGGCCCCAGGTGAAGCGCACCTGGTCGTGGTGGGCGTCGACCGGTCCGGCCAGCCGGAAGGTCCAGTCCGGGAACTGGGTCTGCACGCCGGCGATCGCGGCCTCGAGGTCGGCGTGGCCCGCGACCGCGACCAGCGGGTCGACATACCGCGCCGCCGGGGTGAACAGGCGGGCGACGGCGGCACGGCGAGCGGCGGGCTCGCGGGTGTTCCATGCCTCCAGGTACTGCGCGACCACGGTGTGCATCTCGACCTCCGAAATATGCTGTGAGCTGGCGTTTCGCTTGTTGTTTCCGCGATGGTTCCTACGGTATGGCGCGACGGGGGTCTGCCGAATCAGTCGGCTATCGGTACTTCTCCTGCCGGACCGACCGCCGGTACCGGTACCGGTACCGGCGATACGGTGGAGCGCATGCTGCACGGACGCGAAGCCGAACAGGCCAGGATCGACGAACTCCTCGCCGGCGCCGCGGCCGGGCGCAGCGGCGCGCTGGTGCTGCGCGGGGAGCCCGGAATCGGCAAGTCCGCGCTGCTGGATTACGCGGCAGCGCAAGGAATTCCGTCGGCGCGCAGCGCCGGTGTCGAGTCCGAGGCCGAATTGCCCTTCGCGGCACTGCATCTGCTGGTACGGCCAGGCATGGCGTTGGTGCGGCAGTTGCCGCCGCGCCAGCGCGATGCGCTGGAGTCGGCGTTCGGTCTGGGTGACAGCGCGCCCGCGGACCGGATGCTGATCGGGCTCGCCGTGCTGACGCTACTGGCCGAGGAAGCCGCCGACGGCCCGCTGCTGTGCCTGATCGACGACGCGCACTGGCTGGACCGGGCCAGCGCGGAGGCGCTGTTGTTCGCGGCGCGCCGGCTCGACGCCGAAGGTGTGGTGATGCTGTTCGCCACCCGGTCCGGCCCGGCCGACTTTCCCGCACCCGGCATCCCCGAGCTGGCGCTGTCCGGGTTGCGCGCCGAGGCCGCGGCGGCCCTGCTCGACGCGGGACCGACACCGCTGACCCCGGCGAATCGCTACCGGATTCTCACCGAATCGGGCGGCAATCCCCTTGCCCTGCTGGAACTTCCGTCGGTGGTCGGCGCGGTGGGCGACACCGCGCGGCCGCTGCCGCTGACCCAGCGGTTGCAGCTGGCCTTCCACGGCCGGATCGCCCGTCTGCCCGCCGCGACCAAGACGATGCTGCTGCTGGCGGCGGTCGCGGGCGCCTCGGACCTGGCGCCGATCCTGCGCGCCGCGCACACCCTCGGCGCGGCCCTGCCGGATCTGCGGCCCGCCGAGGACGCCGACCTGGTCCGCACCGATGGACAGCACCTGAACTGGCGGCATCCGCTGTCTCGGGCCGCGGTGTACCAGGGGTCGGCACCGGTCGATCGCCTCGCCGCCCATCGAGCGATCGCCGACGCCCTGGTCGGTGCGGAGACCGCGGATCTGCGCGCCTGGCATCTGGCCTGCGCCGCGACCGGGCCCGACGAGGGGGTGGCGGCGGCGCTGGAGGACACCGCGCAGCGGGCCAGACAGCGCAGCGGATTCCACGGCGCCGTCGCCGCCTACGATCGCGCCGCGGCGCTGAGCGCCGACCCGGCCGCCCGGCTGCGCAGGCTGGTCGGTGCCGCCGAGACCGCCACCGAGGCCGGGCTCACCGACCAGGCCGCCCTGCTGGCCGAGCGCGCCGCGGCCCAGCCCGGCGGTGCCGCCTACGACCAGCGGCTCGAGCTGGTCCGCGCGCAGGCCGAGTTCGCCGCGGGCAAGCCGGGTTCGGCGCATCGGCGCCTCATGGCCACCGCGGCGCGGGCCGCCGACCCCGGCGACGCCGCCAGGATCCTCACTCGCGCCGTGCACACCGCCTGGTATCTCGGCCCCACCGAACTCGACGAGGTGGCGCGGCTGCTGGCCACGCTGCGGCTCGACGACGGCGATCCGGCCACCCCGATCGTGCGGTATCTGACCGGGTCGGTCGCCGGACGGCACACCGGCGAGTTGCGTGCCGCGGCGGACGCGGCCCGTGCCAACGGCGCCGACAGTCCCGCCGATCTGGTGCAGATGTGCGGCAGCGGCCTCGTCGTCGGCCAGGACGACCAGGTCGGCGAGCTCGCCGACGAGCTCATCGGCGAATGTCGCGACCAGGGCCGCCTCGCGCTGCTGGCACCGCTGCTGTTCTTCCGGTCGGAGGCGGCGCTGTTCGGTGGCAGGCCGGGCGAGAGCGCGGTCGCCGCCACCGAGGGGTTGCGGATCGCCGAGGACATCGGCCAGCCGCAGTGGATCAGCCAGCTCACCGCGTTTCTGGCCTATCTGGCGGCGCTGCGTGGGGACGAGGAGGCGTGTCACGGCTACGCCGGGCGCGCCGTCGCCGAGGAATTCGGCGGACAGGACGCGGTCGGCGCGCCGTGGGCGCACGCGGCGTTCGGGCTGCTCGCGCTCGGGCGCGGCAGGCTGGAGCAGGCCGCCGCCGAGCTGGCGCACATGACGGTGGAACCGGCCAGGCATCACGTCAGCGGATTGCGCAGTCTGGCCGACCGGCTCGAGGTCGCCACCCGCCTCGGCGATACCGCGGCGGCGGGCGAGGCGCTGACGTCGCTCACCGCGTGGGCGGAGCGAACCGGTCAGGCGTGGATCGCCGCGCTGGCGGCCAGGGGCAGGGCGCTGCTGGCCGAGCGCACGGCCGCCGAACAGCACTTCCTGGCCGCGCTCGCGGCGAACCGGCCGTTCGACGAGGCGCGCACCCGGCTGCTGTACGGCGAATGGTTGCGGCGGGAGAAGCGCAAGGTCGACGCGCGCGGCCAGCTGGAACAGGCACTCGCCGGGTTCGACCGGCTGGCGGCCGCGCCGTGGAGCGAACGCGCCAGGGTCGAGCTGGCCGCACTCGGGGTCGGGGCCGCCGCGGCGCCTGGCACGGGACCGCTCGCCGCGCTCACACCGCAGGAGGCGCAGATCGTGCGGCTGGCCGCACAGGGGTTGTCGAACCGGGAGATCGCCGCGCGGCTGGTGCTGAGTCATCGCACCGTGGGACATCACCTGTACAAGGCGTATCCGAAGCTGGGTGTGCTCTCGCGCGGGGAGCTGAGCGGGCTCGACCTAGCGCAGTGAGCGGGCGCGGACAGCACCGAAGGTCCAGCGCGCGGTGGCGACCGCGGCGGCGGTGAGTACGGCGGCCTGCGCCGAGCCTGCGATCACCAGCAGCAGTGCGGCCACGACAAGCCCGGCGACCAGCGCCTCCAGCTTGTAGACCGGCCAGGCGCTGCCCGCGATATCGACCGTCGCGGTCGCTGCCGATGGGGTCACCACTGCCATGTCCACAGGATAGACGCACACCGAAGTTCGGGCCACCGAACTCCGGTGTCGGGAACATCACCGGCTTCGGCGCGGTTGTGCAGGTGATGCCGCTGACCCGAGTCGAGGCATCCGGGGGGGCACTATCCCGACTAGAGCGTAGGAGGGCACCGAATTGCCATTGACCGGAGAGTACGCACCGAGCACCTCGGAGTGGGCACGTACCCAGGCCGAGACCTACGAGAACTCCGGCGGAGCCGAGGGCACCTCGATGCAGGGCAAGCCCGTCGTTCTGCTCACCACCAAGGGCGCCAAGACCGGCAAGCTGCGCAAGACCCCACTCATGCGGGTCGAGCACGACGGCGAGTACGCCGTGGTCGCCTCGCTTGGCGGCGCACCCAAGCATCCCGTCTGGTACCACAACATCGTCGCCGAACCGCACGTCGAACTGCGTGACGGGACCGTCAACAAGGACTACACCGCCCGCGAGGTCTTCGGCGCGGAGAAAGAGCTGTGGTGGGACCGCGCCGTCCAGGTGTGGCCCGACTACGCCGAGTATCAGAAGAAGACCGAGCGCCAGATCCCGGTCTTCGTGCTCACCCCGCGCTGACGCGCACCCACCGCACCCGCCGCGCACCCCGCGGCGGGTGCGTCCGGGCGCGTTCGTCGGCGCGGGAACCACGTCGGTAGCATTTACCGGATGTCCCCCATCGCTGACGTCGCCGAAGTGTCCGTAACCCGTCCGCCGCTGTCCGCGGACGAGATCGACGCCGCCGCCAAGCGAATTTCCGACATCATCGAGCCGACGCCGCTGCAGTTCTCGCCGCGGCTGTCGGCGAGCACCGGCGCGCAGGTCTACCTCAAGCGCGAAGACCTCACCGCGGTGCGCTCGTACAAGCTTCGTGGCGCCTACAACCTGATGGTGCAGCTCACCGGCGCCGAACGCGCCGCGGGTGTGGTGGCGGCCAGCGCGGGCAATCACGCCCAGGGTGTCGCCTTCGCCTGCCGGACGATGGGCGTGCAGGGCCGGATCTACGTGCCGACCACCACCCCGAAGCAGAAGCGCGACCGCATCCGGGTGCACGGCGGCGAGTTCGTCGAGCTGATCGCCGTCGGCGAGACCTACGACGCCGCCGCGGCGGCCGCCGCCGACGATGTGGCCCGCACCGGTGCCACCATGGTGCCGCCGTTCGACGACCCGCGCACCGCCGCCGGCCAGGGCACCATCGCGGCCGAGTTCCTCGAACAGCTCGGTACCGCACCCGATCTGGTCGTCGTCCCCGTCGGAGGGGGCGGCTGCCTCGCCGGCATCGGCACCTACCTGCGCGAGCGCGCGCCGCACACCGGTCTGCTCGGCGTCGAGCCCGCGGGTGCGGCGTCGATGACCGCGGCGCTGGTGGCGCGCGGCCCGGTGACCCTGCCGGAGATCGACCCGTTCGTCGACGGTGCCGCGGTGCGCCGGATCGGCGATCTGCCGTATCAGGCGGCGGCCTCGTTCGGCGGCCGGGTGATCTCGCATGCCTCGCTGCCGCTGCTCACCGCCACCGAATCACCCGGCGGCGCCGCGTCGTTCCGGATGATGCAGGTCGACGAGGGCGCCATCTGCACGGCCATGCTCGACCTGTACCAGAACGAGGGCATCATCGCCGAGCCCGCGGGCGCGCTGGCGACCGCGGCACTGGCCGAGATCGACATCGAGCCGGGCGCGACGGTGGTCGTGCTGGTGTCCGGCGGCAACAATGATGTCTCCCGCTACGGCGAGATCATCGAACGCTCGCTGGTGCACCGCGGCCTCAAGCACTACTTCCTGGTGGACTTCCCGCAGGAGCCGGGTGCGCTGCGCCGTTTCCTCGACGATGTGCTCGGCCCGGACGACGACATCACCCTGTTCGAGTACGTCAAGCGCAACAACCGCGAGACCGGGGCGGCGCTGGTCGGTATCGAGCTGGGCGCCACCGACGACCTGGCCTCGCTGCTGCACCGGATCGAGGAGTCCCCGATCCAGGCCGAACGCCTGGAACCGGGGTCTCCGGCCTACCGCTACCTCACCTGAGTGGTCACGCCGCGCGGTCGAGTTCGGCCGTGCGGCCCTTGGTCGCGTGCGCACCGGCCACGGCCAGCGGGAGCAGCCACGCCATGGCCGCCTGGTCGTAGGCGAGCAGCCCCTGGTCGAGCCGGTTGTGCACGTAGCCGATCGAGAGTCCCGAGCGCGGGTCGACCCAGCCGAAGGAGCCGCCGAGCCCGATATGGCCGAAGCCGGTGCGCGCGCCGGGAACCGGCATCGAGTGGTAGCCGAGGTGCCACATCATCGGGAAGTAGAACAGCGCGTGGTCGAGGCGGTAGGTCTGCACCCGGCGGATCGCGCGGTGGGTGTGCGTGCCGAGGAACGGGCGGCCGTCGATGGTGGTGCCGTCGGCCAGCGCCGCGTACATCGTCGCGAGGCCGGTGGCGGTGCACACCCCGTTGCCGGCGGGCATCTCGGTGTCGAGAATGGCCGGGTCCTCGCCGTCGAGGATGCTGTCGAGACCGGGCAGGAACAGGCAGCGCGATGCCGCGCCGAGGGCTCCGGGAATCCGCGTGCCGATGCGGTCGAGGAAACCGCTGGCGATCGGGTGCCCCGCCAGCCGCAGATGCGCGCCCGCCAGCTGGGCGTATTCGGTGGGGGTGTCCACGGGTGGACGGCCGAGGTGGATGCCGTCGATGCCGAGCGGATCGGTGACCTCGCTGCGGATGAGCTCACTCATTCCCTGCCCCGTGACCGCCCTGGCCAAGCCGGCCAGCAGCCAGCCGTAGGTGAGGGCGTGATAGGCGGGGGTGCCGCGCAGCCGGTCGGGTTCGGCCAGCGCGAGGCGGTCTTCCATCAGTTCGTGGTCGAGGGATTCGACAGCGGTCGCGGCGACGGTGGGCAGTGAGGAGAGCCCGGCGCGGTGGGTGAGGACGTCGGCGACGGTGATCGCGCCCTTGCCCTTGGCGGCGAAACGCGGCCAGTACTCGGCGACGGGTGCCTGGTAGTCGATCAGGCCGCGATCGGCGAGCCGGTGGACGACGGTCGCCGTGACCCCCTTGGTCGCGGAGAACACGATGGGTGCGGTGTCGGCCGTCCACGGACGTCGCTGCCCCGAACTACCAGCCCAGATGTGGGCGAGGGGGACACCGTCACGGTGGATGGCGATGGCGCCGCCGGCGTCGCGGCGGCGGCCGATCAGGGTCGCGAAAGCGCGCACCAGGGGACCGAATCCGGCCGCGGCGAAACCGCCGACACCGGCCGGAAGGGCAGCACTGTCCTGCCCGTAAGCGTCGTTGCTCATCGTCCTACCGTACGGACGTCCGTTCGCCTGGGCAACGGTCAACGGCCGACCGTGCCCGAGCTGTGCCCGCGGCACCGGCGTGTCGGCATCCTCCGGCCTGTCCCGCACTGCCGCCGACGCGGCTAGCCGGTGACGACGGCGCCCCCGCCGTCGCCCTCCTCCAGCACCGCGAAACTGTGCCCGGAGACGAGCGTCCCCGCACCGGACTCGGTGGCGGGCGCCCAGGCCAGCAGCACCCGGCCGTGCACCGGGATCACCGCCTCGTCCTCGGCCAGGTTGCACACCACCGAGATCCGGCCGCGCCGCAGCACGAACCAGCGGCCCGCCTCGTCGTAGTCGGCCCAGACCCGGTCCAGCCAGGGGTCACCGAATTCCGGCCTGGCCTTGCGCAGGGTGAGCAGGGCGCGATAGCAGGCGAGCAGCCGGGCGTGCGGTTCGCGGGTCGGTTCGGTCCAGTCCAGGACAGAGCGGGCGAAGGTGGCCGGATCCTGCGGGTCCGGCACGTCGTCGGTGTCCCAGCCGTGCTCGGCGAACTCCGCCCGCCTGCCCGCCGCGGTCGCCGCGGCGACCGCGGGATCGGTGTGCGAGGTGAAGAACTGGAACGGCGTGCGCGCGCCCCATTCCTCGCCCATGAACAGCATCGGAGTGCTCGCCGAGAGCAGCACCAGGGCCGCCTTCACCGCGAGCTGGCCCGGCGTGAGGTACGCGCTCGGGCGATCACCGCGGGCCCGGTTACCGATCTGGTCGTGGGTGCAGGTGTAGCCGAGCAGGGCGCTGCCGGGGATCAGGTCGCGGCGGATCGGGGCGCCGTGCGTGCGACCGCGGAAGCTGGAATACGTTCCGGCATGGAAGAACCCGTGCGTGAGGGTGTGCGCCAGACAGGCAAGGGAGCCGAAATCGGCGTAGTAGCCCTGGCGTTCGCCGGAGACGGCGGTGTGCACGGCGTGGTGCAGGTCGTCGTTCCACTGGCCGGTGAGGCCGTAGCCGCCCGCCGCGCGCGGGGTGATCAGGCGCGTGTCGTTGAGATCGCTCTCGGCGATCAGGCCGAGCGGGCGGCCCAGATGCGCCGACAGGGCGGTGGTTTCGGTGGCGAGCTCCGCCAGCAGGTGCGTGGCGGTGCGGTCGACCAGGGCGTGCACGGCGTCGAGGCGGAGCGCGTCGAGGTGGAACTCGCGCAGCCAGCGCAGGGCGTTGTCGATGATGTGGCGGCGGACCGCGTCCGATCCCGGCCCGTCCAGGTTCAGGCTCTGGCCCCAAGTGTTGTGCCCATCGGTGAGGTAGGGGCCGAAGCGCGGCAGGTAGTTGCCGGAGGGACCGAGATGGTTGTACACCACGTCGAGGCAGACCGCGAGACCCCTGGCATGACAGGCGTCGACGAACCGCTGCAGCCCGTCGGGACCACCGTAGCTCTCCTGCACCGCGTACCAGAGCACGCCGTCATAGCCCCAGTTGTGGGTGCCGTCGAAGGCATTGACCGGCATCAACTCGACCGTGGTCACCCCGAGCGCCACCAGGTGGTCGAGCCGGTCGATCGCGGCGTCGAAGGTGCCCGCCGCAGTGAAGGTGCCGACGTGCAGTTCGTAGAACACCGAACCGGCCAGCTGACGTCCGGTCCAGCCGTGGTCGGTCCAGCGGGCCGGATCGAGGTCGTGCACTGCCGATGCCGCGTGCACGCCGTCGGGCTGGCGAGGTGAGCGCGGGTCGGGCAGCACGGTCGGGTCGTCGTCGAGCAGGAATCCGTAGCGGGCGCCCTGACCCGCGTCGGCGGTGACCGACCACCAGCCCCCGCCGTTGCGGCGCATCGGGTGGGTCGCCTCGTCCAGTCGCAGCCGCACCGCCCCCGCCTCCGGCGCCCACACCCGAAACTGCCTCATGGCCCCAGCATCGCATGCGCGCGGAGATCGGGCAGGCCGACCGGCGTCGAGTTCCGGCCCGCCGAGCTGACGAAACTCCACGTGGGCGAGGCCGATGACGGTTACCGGCGGGTGGTCAGCTGTGGGACACGATGCCGACCGGCCCGGTACCGACACACAGATCCACGCCGGGTGTGAGCGCACGCACGCGCAGCGCCGAGCCACCGCCGAGCATGCGCAGGAACACCGTATGCAGTCCCGCGCGCACCTCGGCGACGGTCTCGGCGCCACCCTCGAACGACACCGCGATCGTCGCGTCCCGGTCGGACAGGTAGTTCAGCTGCGCTGTCCACTCTCTGGTCTGCATCGGCCCGTCCAGCGGCAGCCGCACCGCGGATCCGTTCGGCACCCGATACCCGCAGCCGGGCGCAGGGCCCGGCACGATCGCCCGGTTCCACCACACCTGCGCGTCGACCAGCGCGCCGTCGTCGGTGAACATCCGCAGGCGCGGGGTCCACCGGGCGAAGGTCTGTGGTCCGGCCAGCGGAGCGAACACGTGGTCGGTCATGTTCTGTGGAAAGGCCAAGGGGTTGAGCACGTTCCACGGCACCTCCTGCGGCAGCAGCGGCGCGTCGGCGGCCGGGAGCGCGGCGCGCACGCCGGTGACGTAGGTGCGAGCGGGGCTCGGCTCCCAGGCATGGGTGAAGGTGATCGTGGAGTAGACGCTGCCGGCCAGGAAGATCGCGCAGGCGAGAATGGTCGTGGCCGTCCCGAGGCGGGAAGCGCGTCCAGCGCCGTCGACCGCAAGCGTGGCGCGGCCACCGTCGATACGATCGGCGCACGGCACGGGGTGAGTTCGGGCTCCGTCGAACGCGGCGGTGCGCTCGACGGCATGGCGGCGCCCGTTGTCGTCGGTCGGGACGGTATGCACCGGCGAGCGCGGAACGGGCGCAGCGGATTTCCCTCGGCGCGCGGCGAGCGGGAACAGGGCGAGAGCGATCGCGGCGAGAACCGCGAGATCGGCGAAGTAACGGATGGATCGGAGCAGCAGCGCGGCGGTGCCCGGCCCGTCGCGCAGAACGACGACGGGCGCGATGGTCAGCACCGCGTAGGCGGTCAGACACGCCAAGACGGCACCGGTGCGCGGCCGGGTGCGGATCATCCACGCCGCGAACAGGATCAGCGCCACCCAGGACACGGCGACTGCCGCCACGGGCGGGTCGGCCCACGGCGTCGCCGGTTGCCAGCGTTCCCACCGCCACGGACCACCGGCCATGGTGGGGACGAGTCCGTCGGAGAGGGCTTGGCGCAGCAGCGCGGTGGAGTGTTCGGGGCGGGAAAGGCCGCGCGGTCGCGCAATGACCAGCAGGAAGAACGCCGACCACGCCAGCAGGACCGCTCCTGCCGCCGCCCACAACACCGCAGCGCGGCGCACCGCAACCCATACCCGCTCCCCCGTCACATATGCCAGCAAGGCCACTACCGCGACGGCCACCGGCAACACCACCACGGCCTTCTCGAAGAACAGCAGCGCCGCCGCGAGCACCGCCGCACCCGACACCGCGTACCGCCGCCGACCCGTGCGCGCCAGCAGGACCGCGTCGGCACTTACCCAGGCGAGCGCGATCTGCAACGGCAGCGCGTTCACCGCCGCCGACCACCAGGCGAACGCGGGCACCGTCAGCGGCACGAAGAGGAAGAAGATCAGCGGACCGAGCAGGCGGGCGCGACACCCGAGCAGTACGACCAGAAGCCGCAGCATCGCCAGCGAGGCGAGCAGCTGCACACCGACCAGCACCGCCGCCGCGACACCCCACTCCAGCGGAGCGATCGCCGTCACCACCCAGGTCAGCACGAAAGCCAACGGCATCACATGCCCGTCGTGACTGCTCGCCAGCTGCTCGGCCGACCACAGCGGATGCCTACTCACTTCACCGATCAGGATGAAATCGTCCCAGTAGAAGAACCCGGACGCCGCCACCCACCCGCGCAGAACCAGCTGGGCGCCGATCAGCGCGACGGCGATGAGCAGGACGGTCCGACCCGAGAGCGGCCGTCGCCGCGACGGGGGCGGCGCGGCCCGCGACGGCGAACCGATGCGCAGGGCTGAGGTCACACCTCCCGACGGTAGCCGTCGGCCGAACCGTTTCGATCAGCGGCCGTTCACGGGTTCGTCAGCCCCGCTCTCCGGTGTGCGGAAGCCCGACCACACCGGCATCGCCGACACCGGCGCGGTCACTGCGTGAACTCGTTCATGGGAGGCGGGTCATCTCCGTTCGGCGGAGGGTCTTGGTGGCGTTGTCGATCCAGGAGGTGAAGATGCCGGTGAGTTTGTCGGCGGTGGTGGGACGGATGTCGAGGTGGGTGCTGTTTCGCTGTTCGACGTAGCGGCCGTCGCCGGTGATGTCGTACCACTGCACGACGCGATGCCGCAGCGGACGGGCGTGATAGTTGCCGAGGCGCAGGATGGCGGTACCGCCACCGTCGGCAGGGCGATCGGTGAGTCGGCGGAACCGGGCGTACTCGGTGTGCCGGGCGTCCGGTTCCAGCGAGTGGTGGTGGGGCGTGATGTCGTCGAGGTGGAAGGTTTCGGGACGGCCGGTGCCGGGTGGGCAGGGCGGGACCGTTGCCACCATGGCGCCGGGCAGGTCTTCCGGGCGGAGCAGGTCGGCCCGGATATCGCCGAATACGCCGTGGATCGCGGTCTGGAAGAGCAGAGCCGCGTACTGGCCGGTGTACGCGCCGATGATGCGGTACTGCTTGTGGGTGGAACCGTCACCCCGGTGATGGCGGACGGTACTGCCCATGATCTCCACCCGCAGTTCGCAACGCGCGACCGTATGCATCAGCAGGTCGATGCGTTCGCGTTCGTCGCGGTCGCCGTTCGCGCGGACGGCGGCCCGGTGGCCGTCGAGTTCGTCGCGGGTCGGGAAACGGCTGCGATAGCGCAGCGGGGCGGGCATCCGGTCGTCGACGTGCGAGAACCAGTGGGCGGCGAAGGTATCCGGCTCCCAGGTCCAGGTCATGATTCGCCCCTCACCCGCCGATGACCCCGCCCGGCGGCAGCGCGGGAGGCTGTGCGCCGAGTAGTTCCGATTCACGGTCGTAGACGAGGTAGTCGGGGGTGGTGTGCTCGTCGTCCTCATCGCCCTTGCCCCGAGCACCACCGGCACCCATGCCGCCCATGCCCGGCATTCCGGCACGCCCACCCGACGCGGCACCTGTCGACAGGCCGGCGCCGGTGGCGGCGCGGGCACCGACCGGCGTGCCGACCACCGACTGGCCGGGCGACGGTCCGGTGCTGCCGCCCGCACCACCACCGCCACCCCCGCTACCGGTGGGAATACCGGAACCGGGCTGGGTCGAGGACGGCACACCGGACTGCGGGGTGGTGGTTTGCGGCGTCGTCTGCGCGGTGGTGTCGTCGTCCTCCGTGGTCGATGGCTGCGAGTCCTCGGTGGCGGAATCGTCAGTCGTCGTGTCGTCTTCGGTCGACGGGTCCTCGGTCGAGGGTTCGTCGGTCGTCGACGGGTCCTCGGTAGTGGTGGTGTCCTCTGTCGTGGTGGGCTGGGTGTCCGTGGTGCCGCGGTCGTTCGCGCCGCCGCCACCGTTGTCGTCGCCACCGCCGGAGGGGACATCGGCGGCGGTCACCGGGTCCTTCGGCGTCGGCAGCACCGGGATCTGACCGCCTGCGCTGAACACCGGATCGAAGTAGTGCTCCTCCACGACCCGTTGGGCCTGCTCCTCCGCCTCTTTCTCGGGATCGCCGTCGAACCAGTCGAAGGGGTTCCACCAGCTCTGCGCGTCGGCGTAGGGCGGCAGCTTCTCCTTGGTAGTGTGCACGGCGCTGATCGTCTCGTCGACCCGGGCGCTCAACGCCTGCAGCGCGGGGGTGAAGTTCAGCGCGTCGGTGGCGTAGTCCGCGATCGCCTGCCTGGCCGCCGTCGCGGCGGGCCCGCTCCACGCCGATTCACTCGAGCGCTTGATCCGGGCCGCGAAGATCTCCACGTCGGCCTCCCACCCGTCGGCGATCTTCTTGTAGTCGTCCTTCGCCTCGACAGCGGGATCGGTCACCAACGGGTTGAAGGTGTTCATCAGCTCGATATGCGACTTGATATACGCGGTGTCGCACTTGATGATCCGCGGCTCGTACTGGAGTTCGCCGGTCATTGCTTCCCCTGGAAACCCTGCGGCACCGAGGCCATCAACTCGGTGTACTTCGCCGCGAACTCCGCGTCCGCCTGCTGGTAGCGATTGGCGATCTCGCGATGCAGCTGTTGAATCCCGTCGACGATCTCCCAGTGCTTCTGCAAGATCGAGTGGACATCGTTACCACCGGGGTCGCCTTGGGCTTTCGAGCGGAACTTGCCGACCAGGTCTGGGGTCGAGATGATCCAGTCGCTACGGTCTCCGAGGCCCCACACCTCACGGTTCGAAATATCTCTCGCAAGACCCTGGTACAGCTTGATCTGGTCTTTCATTGCCTCGCAGTCGCGTTCGATGAGAACGAACTCTTCGACATTGACATACACGTTGTCGTTGAACGACACCGACAGCTGACCGTTCTTGGCAGACTCGATCAACCCCTGCATCGGTGTTTCAGCACCCATCGTCAGGACCCCTCCCTCAGTGGAACTATGCCCCTGGCTCGATCAACGGAACTATCTTCTCCGCCACCGACATACCGACTTCACACGCGGTCAGGTGCCGGGTCTTCGGCGAGGTACCGTGCGAATTGTCCACGGAGAACTCCAGGCTCCCACCCTGCATCTGCACGTTCAGAACGCAACCTTCAACGCCTGTCGGATCGGACGCTTGATGGGTGGTGAGCACGGTTCGACCATCGACTACGTCCTCCCGCCCTGGATAGTTCTTCTCCCGCAACATATCCAACGTCAAATTCGTGAGGCTCATCGTCGTGGTGTAGCCATCCGACACAACGTACCGACAACCCCGCCACTTGATAGCGCCCCGCGAGGTGTTGTCATCCAGGTTCCCCTTGCGCAACCCGGGCGTGATCGAGTTCAGCACCTCCGGCGGAATATCGCACGGATCGATCCCGGTGGGCACATCCTCGGCGATCCCATCCGCAGCAGAAGTCCCCGTGGGACTACCAGCGACCGGATCCTCCGACGAACCACACCCGGCCAGCACCACAGCCCCGACCAGCCCGACCACAGTCGTCAGCGTTCGCATACCCACCCCACTACCCTCCCGATCCGAACTGCCGAACACGATATCACCAGCCACACGCGCGACCCCGCCCCGACAGACGGCCCGCGCACCGCGCGGCGATCCCCAGCCGCGCCCGCGATCGACGAGGCGGCGCCGGATGCACGGGTCACCCCGATCGCCCACTCAGCCCAGGCAGCCGGGGCCGAGCAGTGCCTTCAAGTCGCCCATCAGCGCCGACGACGGCGATACCCGCCAGGCGTCGTCGAGTTTGAGCAGCGTGGTCTTCTCCCTTGCGCCCACATGCCGCACGTGGACATCGGAGGTGCCGGGATGCCGGGAGAGGACCTTCTTGAGTTCGCGGACCTTGTCCGGCGTGCACATCCGGGTGGTCATGACGACCGATACCGGCTTGGCGACGCCGATGGCCGACAGATCCGGCACGACGAGATCGTTGGCGATCAGCGAGATCCGGTCGTCGCGGACGGACACGCGGGCCTTCACCAGCACCACCGCGTCCTCGACCACATCCATGCCGTACACCGAGTACGACTGCGGGAAGAACAGCACCTCCACGCCGCCGGTGAGGTCCTCGAGCTGGGCCGAGGCCCAGGCCAGGCCGTTCTTGTTGATCCGGCGGTTCACCGAGGCCAGGATGCCGCCGATGGTCACCTGAGCGCCGTCCTTGACATCGCCTTCGAGGATCGCCGGGATGGGGGTGTCGACCTGGGCGGCCAGCACGTGCTCGACACCGTTGAGCGGATGCCCGGACACGTAGAGACCGAGCATCTCGCGCTCGAGCGCGAGTTTGTGCTTGGTCTCCCATTCGTCCTCGGGGACCTTCACATCGAACACCGAGGCGACCGAGTCGTCGCCGTCGTCCAGGCCGCCGAACAGGTCGAACTGGCCGATCGCCTCGGCCTTCTTGGTCGACATCACCGCGTCGATCGCGTCGGAATGCACCAGCAGCAGGCCCTTGCGCGGATGCCCGAGCGAGTCGAAACCGCCTGCCTTGATGAGCGATTCGGTGACCTTCTTGGAACAGGCCAGCGCGTCGATCTTGTTCAGGTAGTCGGAGAAGTCGGTGAACTTCGACTTCTCCTTGCGGGCGGCGATGATCGAGGACACCACATTGGCACCCACATTGCGGACCGCGCCGAGACCGAAGCGGATGTCCGTGCCCACGGAGGCGAAGTTCTGCTCGGACTCGTTGACGTCCGGCGGCAGCACCGTGATGCCCATTTTGCGGCAATCCGACAGGTAGATGGCGGCCTTGTCCTTGTCGTCACCGACGGAGGTGAGCAGGCCTGCCATGTACTCGGCCGGATAGTTCGCCTTGAGGTAGGCGGTCCAGAACGAGACGAGGCCGTAGCCCGCGGCATGCGATTTGTTGAACGCGTAACCGGCGAACGGGAGGATGGTGTCCCACAGCGCCTTGATGGCAGGCTCGGAGAAGTCGTTGGCGAGCATGCCGTCGCGGAAGCCGGCGTAGGCCTCCTCCAGCACCGACAGCTTCTTCTTACCCATGGCGCGGCGCAGGATGTCGGCCTGGCCGAGCGAGTACCCGGCGACCTTCTGCGCGATCTGCATGATCTGTTCCTGGTAGACGATCAGGCCGAAGGTGTCGGCCAGGATCTCTTTCAGCGGCTCCTCGAGCTCGGGATGGATCGGCTTGACCTCTTGTCGGCCGTTCTTGCGGTCGGCGTAGTCGTTGTGGGCGTTCATGCCCATCGGACCGGGCCGGTACAGCGCGAGGACGGCGACGATGTCCTCGAAGCCGGTGGGCTGCATGCGGCGCAGCAGGTCGCGCATGGCGCTGCCGTCGAGCTGGAACACGCCGAGGGTGTCGCCGCGGGCGAGCAGCTCGTAGGTGGCCGCGTCGTCGAGCGGCAGGTGGTCCATGTCGAGATCGATGCCACGGTTGGCTTTGATGTTCTCCAGGGCGTCACCGATGACGGTGAGGTTGCGCAGACCGAGGAAGTCCATCTTCAGCAGGCCGATGGCCTCACACGACGGATAGTCCCAGCCGGTGATGATCGCGCCGTCCTGCGCGCGCTTCCACACCGGGATCGCGTCGGTGAGCGGTTCGGAGGACATGATCACCGCGCAGGCATGCACGCCCGCGTTGCGGATCAGGCCTTCCAGGCCCTTGGCGGTCTCGTAGATCTTGGCGATGTCGGGGTTCGAGCCGATCAGCTCGCGCACCTCGGCGGCTTCCTTGTACCGCTCGTGCTCCGGGTCGGTGATGCCCGAGACCGAGATGTCCTTGGCCATGATCGGCGGCGGCAGCGCCTTGGAGATCTGGTCGGCGATGGCGAAACCGGGCTGACCGAAGAGCACTCGCGCGGAGTCCTTGATCGCGGCCTTGGTCTTGATGGTGCCGAAGGTGATCACCTGCGCGACCCGGTCGCTACCCCATTTCTCGGTGGCGTAACGGACCATCTCACCGCGGCGGCGATCATCGAAGTCGATATCGATATCGGGCATCGACACCCGCTCGGGGTTGAGGAACCGCTCGAACAGCAGGCCGTGCGGGATCGGGTCGATGTTGGTGATGCCCATCGCGTAGGCGACCAGCGAACCCGCGGCCGAACCACGGCCGGGGCCGACCCGGATACCGACATCGAGCGCGTGCCGGATCAGGTCACCGACGACCAGGAAGTACGCGGGGAAGCCCATCTGGTTGATGACCGAGAGCTCGTACTCGGCACGGTCGACGTACTCGCGCGGTGGGCCGTCCGGGAACCGCCGGTCCAGGCCGCGCATGACCTCCTTGTGCAGCCAGGTGGCCTGCGTCTCGCCCTCGGGCACCGGGAAGATCGGCATCCGGTCACGGTGCTCCCACACCTCGTCGTAGGACTGCACCCGCTCACCGATGAGGACGGTGTTGTCGCAGGCTCCGGGGACCTCGGCGTCCCAGAGGGCGCGCATCTCCTCGGCCGACTTGAGGTAATAGCCGTCACCGTCGAACTTGAAGCGAGTCGGGTCCGACAGCGTCTTACCGGTCTGGATGCACAGCAGCGCTTCGTGATTGGTCGACTGGTCCTTGGTGACGTAATGGCAGTCGTTGGTGGCCAGCGGCGGGATCTCGAGCTGCTTGCTGATCATGAGCAGGCCCTCGCGCACGCGGCGCTCGATGGACAGACCGTGGTCCATCACCTCGAGGAAGAAGTTCTCCTTGCCGAAGATCTCCTGCCACTTCGCGGCGGCTTCCAGCGCCTCGCGCTCGTGACCGAGGCGCAGCCTGGTCTGCACCTCGCCCGACGGGCAGCCGGTGGTGGCGATGATGCCCTCCGCGTGCGCGGCGATGATCTCCTCGTCCATGCGCGCCCACTTGCCCAGCTGACCCTCGATGGAGGCCAGACTCGACAACTTGAACAGGTTCCGCAAACCGGTCGCGTTCTCGGCGACCATCGTCATGTGGGTATAGGCACCCGAGCCCGACACGTCGTCACTCTTCTGGCCTGGATCGCCCCACTGCACACGCTTGGTGTTGAACCGCGACTCCGGGGCGATGTAGGCCTCGATGCCGATGATCGGCTTGATCCCCGCGTTCTTCGCCGAGTTGTAGAACTCCGAGGCGCCGTACATATTGCCGTGGTCGGTCATGCCGACGGCGGTCATGCCCAGCCGATTCGCCTCCGCGAACAGCGGCGAGATCTTCGCCGCCCCATCGAGCATCGAGTACTCGGTGTGGTTGTGCAGGTGAACGAACGATCCGGACGGAGCCAAGACGGTCCTTCCTCCCATGGTCTCGACGGGGGTTGGCCTTGGCATTCTATGCACGGAGGTACGACAGGTTCCGCCACGCCATGCGGGCACAGAACCCCCGCCCCAGGACGCTCCGGCGTGTCGTGGTGAACGTCACCGGCGAGTCCGCACTGCCAGGTCCCGGCGCGGGCGAGGGAGCGGCTTGTCCGGGTATCGCCACCGACATAATCGGTGCGTGCACACCGATCGGCTCACCCCATGACCGCCTTCGTCGTCGCGGGCGTGGTGGCGCTCGCGCTGCTCGTCGTGGCATGGCTGATCTGGCGGCGGACGCAGCGGGTGGTCACCACGCCCGCGCAGCGGGCCGTGCATCAGGCGCTGCACACCGCGTCGCTGGCGGCGGTGCCGTTGCGGCGAGGGCTGACCGAGGAGTCGGCGCGGGAAGCGGCACCGCAGCTGCGGGTACTGGCCGGGGCCGAGGCGCTCGGGGTGGCCGACGCCGAGGCGACCTTGCTGGCCTGGGACGGGCCGCGAGCGGGAATGCTCGCGTCGTTCGCCGAGGCGGCGGGCCGGGCGATCGCCGCCGAACGGCCGATTCTGGTATCCGCGGACGAGCACACGCTGATCGCGCAGCCGTTGCTGATCGATACCGGGGCGGCGGTGGGCGCGCTCGGCATGGTGACCGCCGGGAAACCGGGGCCCGGCATGCTGGCGGCGGCCGGTGAGGTGGCGAGGTATGCCTGTGGGCAGCTGGAACTGGCCGAGCTCGATGCCTCCCGCGCGCGCGTCGACCGGGCCGAACTGCGGGCACTGCGGGCCCAGATCAGTCCGCATTTCATCTACAACGCGCTCAATACGATCGCCTCCTTCGTGCGGACCGATCCCGACCGGGCGCGCGAACTGATCCTCGAGTTCGCCGATTTCACCCGCTATTCCTTCCGCGCCACGGGCGAATTCACCGTCCTCGCCGACGAACTGCGCAATATCGAGCGCTATCTCGCGCTGGAACAGGCACGATTCGGCGACGCACTGGACGTGCGCTTGCAGATCGCGCCGGAAGTACTGGGCGTGGTGCTGCCGTTCCTGGCTCTGCAACCGCTGGTGGAGAACGCGGTGCGGCACGGCCTCGGCGGTGGCGCGCGCGGCGGGCACCTGAGCATCGTGGCAAGTGACGAGGGCACCGACTGCCTGATCAGCGTCGAGGACGACGGGATCGGCATGGACCCCGAACTCCTGCGCTCCGGCGCCCTCGACGCCGTCGACACCGGCACCGGCCCCGCCCGCACCGGCGAAGCCGCCCACGTGGGTCTGGCCAATGTCGACGACCGCCTCCGCGCCGCCTTCGGCAACGACTACGGCCTCGTCGTGGAAACCGCTCCAGGCGCGGGAACCAAGGTCAGCATGCGTGTCCCGAAATTCCGTCCCGGCATCCGCGCCTGATCCGCCTCAGCGGCTGGTCGGCCGTCGAGTCAGGCGAAAAACCCGTTGGTGGTCCACGGCGGCCACTGCTAACTTTTCCGAAGACCGTGCCAGGGCCGAGGAGGTGGTATCCGTGAACGCAGTATCGACATGGGTGCTCCCCTCCGGGGTCACGGTCGGGCGATAGGTCGTCCGGGAGCGCCGTTCCCCAGCACTCCCGAAAGGCACGACCGTGCAATTCATTTCCGACAATGTCCTCGCCGACGGCGGCGTCCGCGAGCGCGAATTCACCCTCGGCGAGATTCCCGGCATCCTCTGGACCTCGCCCGCCGCAGCCACCTCGGCACCCTTGATCCTGGTCGGTCCCCCACCCCTCGGCCTGCCGAAGGCGTATCCGCGATTGCTGGCCAGGGCCCTGCCCACCGTCGCGGCGGGTTACGCCGCGGCCACCATCGAACTCCCCGGTCACGGTGAGCGGCCCCGGATCCCGTCCGGCGAGCAGGCCCTCGCCGACCTGCGCCGGGCCCTGCGGGCCGGAGAACCGGTCACCGACGACATCGTCGACCGGCTCATCCTGCCGCTGGTCGACCAGGCGGTCCCGGAGTGGCAGGCCGCGCTGGACGCCTTGACGGCGCTGCCCGAGATCGGCGGCCCGATCGGGTACTCGGGTGGGATGATCGCCCTCGGCACCCGGCTGGCGGCGGTCGAACCGCGCATCGCGGCCGCAGTGCTGTTCGCGGGGAGCTTCGTCCCTCGCGCCATCATCGCCGAAGCCCGGCGAGTCACCGTTCCGGTGCACGTCCTGTTGCAGTGGGACGACGAAGGGAACGACCGGCAGATGGCCCTCGACCTGTTCGACGCGTTCGGCTCCGCGGAGAAGACATTGCACGCCAATATGGGCGGGCACACCGGCGTCCCGCCGTTCGCCGGCGCGGAGGCGGGCCGGTTCTTCGCCCGCCACCTGACCTGACTCCGGTCGGGGCCGACGTGGTGGGCCGCCGGCCGAACAGCGGCCGATACCGTTCCCGGCCGGAACCGGCGGCAGCTACCATGAACAGGCTGTGACCTGGAACACCGATGAGACTCCGCTCGGGCTGCGAGTGCTTGCCGTCGATGACGAGAAGCCCGCACTCGACGAATTGGTGTACCTGCTGAGCGAGCAGGCGGGAGTCGGGGAGATTCACCGGGCCGGTGAGGCGACGGCGGCATTGCGGCTGTTGCGGGCGCATCCGATCGATGCGGTGTTCCTCGACATCGATATGCCCGGTCTCACCGGGATGGAGCTGGCGGGGATCCTGTCGGAGTTCGCCGAGCGGCCTGCGGTGGTGTTCGTGACCGCGCACGACGATCACGCGGTGACGGCTTTCGATCTGGGCGCGATGGACTATCTGCTCAAGCCGTTGCGGGCCGCGCGGCTGGCCGAGGCGGTGCGGCGGATCGTGGCGGCGCGGGCGCCGGCGCCAACGGCGGCGCCGCCCGCGCATCCGAACGAGGTGATCCCGGTGGAACTGGGCGGGGTGACCACGTTGGTGAACCGAGCCGATGTGGCCTGGGTGGAGGCCGACGGCGACTATGCGCGACTGCACACCGGGTCCGGATCGCACCTGGTGCGGATTCCGCTGTCGGCCCTGGAATCTCGCTGGGCTGACGCCGGGTTCCTGCGCGTGCACCGGTCCTATCTTGTGGCCTTGCGCCTGGTCACCGGGCTGCGCAGCACGGGAAGCGGCACCGTGGTGTGTCTGCGCGCCGACGGCGCGGCCGGCGCGGTGGAGTTGCCGGTGAGCAGGCGGCAGGTGCGCGAACTCAAACTGCGGCTCGTGCACGGCCCGCGCCGGAACCGGACGCAACGATGACAGGTCCGCAGCGCCCGCAACGGGAGCGGGTCGTGCTGGCGCAACGCCGTGGCGCGCGTCAGGTCCGCACCCGTACCGAAGTGGTCGAGCAGACCGAACTGGGTGCGGCCATGATCGGCGGCTTGATCAGGGCCCAGCTCGGGCTCGCCGTGCGTCTGGGGCTGGTGGTGCTCGCCGTGGTCGGCGCGCTGCCGGTGCTGTTCGGTATCGACCCGATCGCCGAAACCACCGTGCTCGGCATCCGGCTGCCCTGGCTGGCGCTCGGCGTCCTCGCCTTCCCCGCGCTGTACGCGGTCGGCAGGCTGTATGTCCGCCTGGCCCAGCGCAACGAAGACGACTTCCTCGAACTGGCCGGGGACTGACCGTGCCGGAGCACGCCCGATGACACCGGACAACCCGGCACTCACCATCTCCGCCCTGGTGCTCGCCGCGGCGGCGACCATCGGCATCGGGTTCTACGGAGTCCGCCTGTCCCGCACCACCTCCGATTTCCTGGTCGCCTCGCGCACGGTCGGCTCGCGCTGGAACGCGGCGGCGATCTCCGGCGAATACCTCTCGGCCGCCTCGTTTCTCGGCGTCGCCGGGCTGATCGCGAAGTACGGTGCCGACGCGCTGTGGTACCCGGTCGGGTTCACCGCGGGCTATCTGGGTCTGCTGATGTTCGTGGCCGCCCCGCTGCGTCGCTCCGGCGCCTACACCGTCCCCGATTTCGCCGAGTTCCGGCTCGGCTCGATCCGGCTGCGGCGCATGGCCGCCGCGCTCGTCGTCCTGGTCTGCGCGGTGTATCTGATCCCGCAGTTCCAGGGCGCCGGACTGACCCTGCACATCCTGCTCGGCGCACCGCACTGGGTGGGCGCGGCCGCGGTCGGGGCGATCGTGCTGGTGAATGTGATCGGTGGCGGCATGCGGTCGGTGACCCTGGTGCAAGCCTTCCAGTACTGGCTGAAACTGACCGCGGTCGCGGTGCCCGCGCTGGTGCTCGGCCTGTATTTCCTCGGCGACCGGGCACCGGTCGGCACCCCGGCGCCACCCACCGTCGACACGCGCACCACGGTCGACATCTCCACCGATGTGGTGGTGCACCTCGACGTCGCGCAGCAGGTGCGGATCACCGGCACCGTGGACGGGCGCACCGCCGACGGTCCGGTCCTGCTCACGCCCGGCGACCACGCCCTCGCCGCGGGCACCGAGCTGGTCCTCGACGCCGGCGCGGCGGTGCCGGTGGTGGCGGGCGCGCCCGCCGACGGCGCGGGCTGGGTGGCCGCGGGCGGCGGGTTCGGTGGCGAACACCCGCAGTACCAGGTGTTCTCACTGATCGTGGCCACCTTCCTCGGCACCATGGGCCTGCCGCACGTGCTGGTGCGGTTCTACACCAACCGGGACGGCCCGTCGGCGCGCCGGACCGCGCTGGCCGTGATCGGGTTGGTCGGCCTGTTCTATCTGTTCCCGATACTGCTCGGGGTGTTCGCCCGGCTCTACGTGCCACAGTTGCTGATCACCGGCGCCTCGGACGCGGCGGTGGTGCTGCTACCCGGCGCGGTGCTCGGCGGGCTCGGCGGCCAGCTGCTTGCCGCACTGGCGGCGGCGGGCGCGATCGCGGCATTCCTGTCCACCTCGTCGGGACTGCTGGTGAGCCTGGCCGGGGTGCTGAGCACCGATGTGCTGCGCGGCCGGATCCGGGACTTCCGGGCCGCAGCCCTGGTCGCCGGGCTCGTCCCGCTGACCCTCGCGCTCACCGTCGCCTCCCTCGACCTGTCGCGGACGGTCGCGCTGGCGTTCTCGGTGGCCGCCTCGACGCTGTGCCCGCTGCTGGTGCTCGGCATCTGGTGGCGCGGCCTGACCGCGGCCGGTGCGGTGAGCGGACTGCTGACCGGCGGGATCACCGCGGGCGGCGCGACGGTGCTCGCGGTGCTCGGTGGGGTGTCACCCGAGCTGGCGGGCGGGTGGCCGTCGGCGATCGTCGACTATCCCGGCGCGGTCAGTGTGCCGCTGGCGTTCGCGGTGACCATCCTGGTCAGCCTGCTGACCACCGGGCAGGACCGGCGGACCGTCGCGGGCATCTTCCTGCGCATGCACGCCCCGGAACGGCTCGGGCTCAGCGCCGACCGCGACCCGGCCACCGCCACGCACCGGTGATTTCGCGCCGACCGCTCGTCGCGCCACAGCGACCGTTCACCGCAGCGGCGGCCACCTTCACCGAGTGACCCACACCACACCGTTCTGTGACGGGGCTCACCGCCTTACGGTCGTTCCACGCACGACCCCCCTCAAGCTAGGAACACCCAGCATGACCGAAACCGACACCGCACCAGCGCCGGACCGGCGCACGCCGAGTGCCGACGAATGGCTCGCCGTGCAGGCGAGCCCGCAGTTCCAGGATCTGCGTACGCGCCTGCGCCGCTTCGTCTTCCCGATGACCGCCCTGTTCCTGCTGTGGTATCTGAGCTATGTGCTGCTCGGCGCCTACGCGCACGACTTCATGGCGACTCGGGTCTTCGGCAACATCAATGTGGGCCTGCTGCTCGGCCTCGGGCAGTTCGTCTCCACCTTCCTCATCACCGGGCTCTACGTCCGATTCGCCAATCGTGAACTGGATCCGCGCGCCGCGGCCATCCGCGAGACCATGGAGGGCCGGGCATGAACGTCCTCGCCGCGGACACGACGGTGGGCAACCCCGTCGCCAATATCGCCATCTTCCTGCTGTTCGTCGCGGTCACCATGGTCGTGGTGATCCGGGCCAGCCGCAACAACGCCAGTGCCGCCGACTATTTCACCGGCGGCCGCGGCTTCTCCGGCCCGCAGAACGGCATCGCCATCGCGGGCGACTACCTGTCGGCGGCCAGCTTCCTCGGCATCGCAGGCGCCATCGCCGTCTACGGCTACGACGGGTTCCTGTACTCGATCGGGTTCCTCGTCGCCTGGCTGGTTGCGCTGCTGCTGGTGGCCGAGATGCTGCGCAACACCGGCAAATTCACCATGGCCGACGTGCTCAGCTTCCGGTTGAAGCAAGGCCCGGTGCGCACCGCGGCCGCGCTGACCACCCTCACGGTGTCGCTGTTCTATCTGCTCGCGCAGATGGCGGGCGCCGGCGGTCTGGTCGCGCTGCTGCTCGACATCTCCTCGCGCGCAGGTCAATCGCTGGTCATCGCGGTCGTCGGTGTGCTGATGATCGTGTACGTGCTGGTCGGCGGCATGAAGGGCACCACGTGGGTGCAGATCATCAAGGCGGTGCTGCTGATCGCCGGTGCCGCGCTGATGACGGTGCTGGTGCTGGCCAAGTTCGGGTTCAACTTCTCCGACATCCTCGGTGCCGCACAGCATTCGGTGAGCGGGTCGGCCAGCGAGGCGGTCGCCGCGCGTGATGTGCTCGCCCCCGGTGCCCAATACGGCGGCAGCGAGGTGTCGAAGCTGAACTTCCTGTCGCTCGGTCTGGCGCTGGTGCTCGGCACCGCGGGTCTGCCGCATGTGCTGATGCGCTTCTACACGGTGCCGACCGCGAAAGAGGCACGCCGCTCCGTGGTCTGGGCGATCAGCCTGATCGGCGCGTTCTACCTGTTCACCCTGGTGCTCGGCTACGGCGCGGCCGCCATCGTCGGCCCCGACCGGATCCTCGCCGCCGCGGGCGGGCAGAACTCGGCGGCGCCGCTGCTGGCGTTCGAACTCGGTGGGGTGCTGTTGCTCGGCATCATCTCGGCGGTCGCGTTCGCGACGATCCTCGCGGTGGTGGCGGGCCTGACGATCACCGCATCGGCTTCCTTCGCCCACGACATCTACGCGAGTGTGCTGAAGAAGGGCGAGGTCGACGAAACCAAGCAGGTGCGGGTCTCCCGGATCACCGCGGTGGTGATCGGCGTGCTGGCGATCGGGCTCGGCATCCTGGCCAACGGCCAGAACATCGCGTTCCTGGTGGCGCTGGCGTTCGCGGTGGCCGCCGCCGCGAACCTGCCGACGATCCTGTACTCGCTGTTCTGGCGGCGATTCAACACCACCGGCGCACTGTGGTCGATGTACGGCGGCCTGATCTCGACCATCGTGCTCATCGTGTTCTCCCCGGCGGTGTCGGGCGGCAAGTCCGCGATGATCACCGGCGTCGACTTCCACTGGTTCCCGCTGTCCAATCCGGGCATCGTGTCGATCCCGCTGGCGTTCGTGCTCGGCATCGTCGGGACCTATGTCGGTGGCCGCGGCGAGCAGGCCGACGCCGCCAAGGCCGCCGAGATGGAAGTGCGCTCGCTCACCGGTGTCGGTGCGGAGAAGGCGATCTCGCACTGACCATCCCCGCCGGGGCCGGTGGTGACCCCACCGGCCCCGGCCATGCCCCCCTGAAGTTCGAAGGAGATTTCCCGTGACCGGTGCCGTCACCGACCCCACCCGACCCGACCAGGCGAGCAGCTACCCGCCCGCCGCCGAGTTCGCCGCCGCCGCCAACGCGGGCGCCGACCTCTACGAGCGCGGCGAGACCGACCGCGACGGCTTCTGGGCCGAACAGGCCGCCCGGCTGCACTGGCACAAGCCCTTCGCCCGAGTACTGGACTGGAGCGACGCGCCGGTGGCGCGCTGGTTCGCCGACGGCGAGCTCAATGTCGCCTACAACTGCCTCGACCGGCACGTGCTCGACGGACACGGCGACCAGGTCGCCATCCACTGGGAGGGCGAGCCGGGCGACTCGCGCGCCATCACCTATCGCGAACTGCTCGACGAGGTCTCGCGCGCAGCGAACACGTTCACGGCGTTGGGGCTGGTGGCAGGCGACCGGGTGGCGATCTACCTGCCGATGGTGCCCGAGGCGATCGTCACCATGCTGGCGTGTGCGCGACTGGGTCTGCCGCATTCGGTGGTGTTCGCCGGGTTCTCGCCCAGCGCGCTGCGCCAGCGCGTCGACGACGCGCGGGCACGGCTGATCGTGACGAGCGACGGGCAGTGGCGCCGTGGCAAACCCGCGCCGCTGAAGTCGGCGGTCGACGAGGCGCTCGGTGCCGATCCCACCTCGGTGGAGCAGGTGCTGGTGGTCCGCCGCACCGGGATCGAGGTGCCGTGGACGGCGGGACGCGACCTGTGGTGGGACGAAACCGTCGCGCTCGCTTCACCTTCCCACGAGGCGCGGCCGTTCCCCGCCGAGCATCCACTCTTCATCCTCTACACCTCCGGCACCACCGGAAAACCCAAAGGCATCCTGCACACCAGCGGCGGCTACCTCACCCAAGCCGCCTACACCCACCACAACGTCTTCGACCACAAACCAGGCACCGACATCTACTGGTGCACCGCCGACATCGGCTGGGTCACCGGACACAGCTACATCGTCTACGGCCCCCTCGCCAACCGCGCCACCCAGGTCGTCTACGAAGGCACCCCCAACTCCCCCACCGAACACCGCCACTTCCAGATCATCGAAAAATACGGCGTCACCATCTACTACACCGCCCCAACCCTCATCCGCACCTTCATGAAATGGGGCCGCGAGATCCCCGACGCCCACAACCTCACCAGCCTGCGCCTGCTCGGCTCCGTCGGCGAACCCATCAACCCCGAAGCCTGGCGCTGGTACCGCGAGGTGTTCGGCGCGAACAAGACCCCGATCGTGGACACCTGGTGGCAAACCGAAACCGGCGCCATCATGATCTCCCCACTGCCCGGCGTCACCGCAGCCAAGCCCGGCGCCGCCATGCGCCCGCTGCCCGGCATCTCGGCGAAAGTCGTCGACGACGACGGCACCCCGCTCGGCAACGACGCCGCCGGGCTGCTCGTCCTCGATCAGCCGTGGCCGTCGATGCTGCGCGGCATCTGGAACGACATGGACCGCTTCCGCGAAACCTATTGGCAGCGTTTCGCTTCCGAAGGGTGGTATTTCGCCGGGGACGGGGCCAAGCTCGACGCCGACGGCGATCTGTGGATCCTGGGCCGGGTGGACGATGTCATGAACGTCTCCGGCCACCGCATCTCCACCGCCGAGGTCGAATCCGCGCTCGTCGGGCATCCGGCGGTGGCCGAGGCCGCGGTGGTCGGCGCCGCCGACGCGACCACCGGGCAGGGCATCGTCGCCTTCGTCATCCTCACCGGGTCGGCGGTCGCCGACGACGCGCTCGTCACCGAACTGAAAGCCGCGGTGTCGCTGGAGATCAGCCCGATCGCCCGGCCGCGCGAGATCCACCTGGTACCGGAGCTGCCCAAGACCCGCAGCGGCAAGATCATGCGCAGGCTGCTGCGCGATGTGGCCGAGGGACGCGAACTCGGCGACACCTCCACCCTGGTCGATCCCACGGTCTTCGCGGCGATCGCCAAGGGATGAGGGGAGGCGGCAGCGAGCCGTTCGGGCATGGCAGCCGCGACAGCGGGCATCCTGTGAGGGTGGAGATTCCGATGTTTCCGCTGGGCGCGGTGCTGCTGCCCGGCGAGCCGCTGTCGTTGCAGATCTTCGAGCCACGCTATGTGGACCTGGTGCGGGACTGCCTCGACGGGACACGGGAGCCGGAGTTCGGGGTGGTGCTGATCGCCCGTGGGCACGAGGTCGGCGGCGGTGACGTGCGCACCGACGTCGGCGTCGTCGCCAGGATCATCGATGTCGTCGAGCTGTCGGGGTCCCGGTTCCGGCTGCGCTGCGTCGGCACCGACCGGATCCGGGTCGACGAGTGGCTGCCCGACGCACCGTATCCGCGCGCGGACGCGCGGATCTGGCCGGACGAGATCGGCGCCGACGATACCGATCTGCTGGCCGACCTGTGCAAACGAGCCGACCGGCTGCACACCCTCACCGCCCAGCTCGCCCGGCGCTCCGGGATCCGGCGCCCGCCGCCGTCGGCCTCGCTCGAGCAGCTCCCCGACGACCCGACCGAACGCTCCTACGAGCTGGCCGCCCGCCTGCCGATCGGCCCCACCGACCGACAGGCGGCCCTCTCGGCTCCCGACCCGCACGCCCGCTTGGAATCGCTCGTCACCGCGGTCGACGACGCGATCGCCATGATGGAGTTCCGGCTCCAGTAGCCGGGCGGCCCCGGTCGCGGTGGAAAGCTCGGTGCACACCGAGCGAAAACCTGGCGTGCGGATCGAACCGGCGCATCGGCTGTCCCGTTGAACTGTGCAGGAGCGGGCGCGCGATGCTGCGAAGGACCCGTTCCCGGTCGCGAATGCCGCGGCCGAGCGGGAGGAGATTCACCGATGAGCAGACTGGGGCCCTGGCTGACCCTGGCGGCGGTAGGCGTGCTCGGCGGCACGCTGTTCGTCGTCAACATGGCACAGGACACGACGACATCCACCGAGGCCGTCGCGCCGCCACCGACGGCGGCAACGACCCAGGCCACCGCCCAGGACGAGACGGCCGCGACACCGTTCCCCGCCGAGGCCGACTACGTCGGGACCACCTCGCTGGCATCGGGCGCGACGCTCACCCTGGCGATCACCGTCGAGGGTGAGAAGGCGATCGCCTATGCCTGCGACGGGGTCGCGATCGAGAGCTGGCTGGACGGGCCCGCGGAGGCCGGGACGCTGCGGCTGACCGGAAAGAACGCGGCGAGCTTCGACGGCGACTTCGACGGCGATGCGGTCACCGGGTCGCTGGCGATCGGCGGCAAGCAGTGGACGTTCACCGCCGCGCCGGTGCAGCCCCCGGCCGGGCTCTACGTCTACGAGGCAGCGGGCGTGCGGCAGAGCTGGATCACCGACGGCGCGGGCCGGGTCACCGGCGTGCAGCGGGCCGCCGACGGCACCACCACACCGGCACCGGCACTGCGCCCGGACGGCACCGCGACCGTGGCGGGCGCCGAGGTGACCGCCACCAAGGTGAGCGGAGGCGACGATGTCGGCTGAGCAGCGGATCGCGCGCCCGAACGCGACCATCGGCCTGATCGTCGCGGTGCTGGTCGGTGCCGCGGTGTCGGTCGCGCTCGGGGTGTACGGCAAGGTTCACGAACCACGGTTCTTCGCCGTGAATGTGGCCGGGTTCTCCAGTCCCACCGCGGTCAAGGCCTGGCTGGCCACGGCGGTATTCGCGCTGGCGATCGGCCAGCTGTTGTCCGCGCTGCTCATGTACGGCAAGCTGCCCGGTCTCACCGCGCCGCCGTGGATCGGTGTCGTGCATGTGTGGTCGGGCCGGGCCGCGGTGCTGCTCAGCGCGCCGGTCGCGGTGCACTGCCTGTACGCGCTCGGCTTCCAGGACGGGACCGCCAGGGTGTACGCGCATTCGGTCCTCGGCTGCTTCTTCTACGGCGTCTTCGTGGCGAAGATGCTGCTGCTGACCCGAAAGGGACTGCCCGGCTGGACCATTCCCGTCGCGGGCGGAGTGACCTTCGCCGGCCTGACCGGCTTGTGGCTGACCTCGTCGCTGTGGTTCTTCCAGAACAACGGCCTCACCTTCTGACCACCTCGACCTCGGACAACGGAGCACAACGATGACAAGCAACGAGATCAGGATCGACCGCAGGACCGCCGTGGTCGGCGCGGGCGCCATCGCCGCCGCGGCCGCGCTGGCGGGCTGCAGCACCTACGGCAACGACAGCGGCGCCGCGGCCGAGGTGGCACCACCGGCCGACGGCCCGGCGGGCGCGCTCGCGAAAACGTCCGACGTGCCGGTGGGCGGCGGGGTGATCGTGGGCGACACGGTGATCACCCAGCCGACCGCGGGCACCTTCGTCGGCCTGTCGGCCACCTGTACCCATGCGGGCTGCAAGGTCGCCAAGATCGCCGACGGCACCATCAACTGTCCGTGTCACGGCAGCCGCTTCGGGCTCGACGGCAGCGTGAGCAGCGGCCCGGCCGCCCGCCCGCTGCCCCCGAAACCGGTTCGCGTGGAGGGTGATTCGATCGTGCAGGGCTGACGAACCGGCTCAGCCCGCCGCGTTCATCATCTCCTGCATGCGCCGCTGCATCTCGGCTTCGGAGACGTCCTCGATGTGGGTCGCCACCGTCCACCGGTGACCCCACGGATCCTCGAAGGCGCCGCTGCGGTCGCCGTAGAACTGGTCGGTCATCGGGGTGATCTCGGTGGCGCCCGCGGCGATCGCGGCGGCGAAGGCGGCATCGGCGTCGGCGACGTAGACCATCAGGTTGACCGGCGATCCGCCGACCGCCTTCGGATCGAGGAAGCCGATCTCCGGTACCGGGTCACCGACCATGAGAACGGAATCGCCGACCAGCAATTCGCTGTGGACCACGGTGTCGCCTGGGCCCGGCATCAGCATGCGCACGGTGGCGCCGAAGACCGCGGTGTAGAAGTCGATCGCGGCCGCGGCGCCCGCACAGGAGATTCCGGGACAGATCCGCGGGTAACCTGCGGGAAAGGGAGAGACATCGGACATCGGATACCTCCGTGTCGAGGTTGATGCTCGGACCGTTCCGAGCCTAGGCCGCGCACCGGTCCGGGGGAAGGGTGCCGTGGCCACGGTCTTCCGGACAGCCACGAAGACTGGTAGAACTTGTTTCAGTTTTTACACCGTCTGACCCGGAGGGCCGACCATGCGGTACGGGATCGTGCTGTTCACCAGTGACCGGGGCATCACGCCCGCCGACGCCGCGCTGACCGCGGAGAACGCGGGGTTCGACGCATTCTACGTGCCCGAGCACACCCACATCCCGGTGGTCCGCGCGGCGGCGCATCCCCAGACCGGCGATTCCTCGCTGCCCGACGACCGATACCTGCGCACCCTCGACCCGTGGGTCGCGCTGGCGACAGCGGCCGCGGTGACCGAGCGGATCACCCTGTCGACCGCGGTGGCACTGCCCGCCGAACATCATCCGATCACCCTCGCCAAGACCATCGCCTCGCTCGACCACCTCGCCGGCGGCCGGGTGGAGCTCGGCGTCGGATTCGGCTGGAACACCGACGAACTCGCCCATCACGGTGTGCCGCCGAAGAAGCGGCGCACGGTGCTGCGCGAGAACCTCGACGCGATGCGCACCCTCTGGTCGCAGGAGGAGGCCGCCTTCGAAGGCGAATTCGTGCGTTTCGGGCCGAGCTGGTCGTGGCCGAAGCCGATCAGCCCGACCATTCCGGTACTGCTCGGCGCAGGCGGCACCGAGAAGACCTTCGGCTGGCTGGCCGCCAACGCCGACGGCTGGATCACCACCCCGACCGAGGGCGAGCTGGGCGAGAAGATCGCGCTGCTGCACCGGGTCTGGCGCGAGGCGGGCCGCACCGGCACACCGAGGGTGATCGCGCTCGCCGGCCGCCACGACGCCGACCAGCTGGCCCGCTGGGCCGACCTCGGCGTCACCGAGACGGTGTTCGGGATCCCCGACCGCTCGGCCGAGGAGGTCCGCGGCTACATCGCCCACCTCGGCGGCAAGCTGGCCGCCGCCGTGTCGTAGCGCGTCCTGATCAGGTGCTGGGTCAGCCGCGGAGTTTGCGCACCTGGGCGGCCGTGAGATCGGCCAGCACCCCCGGATCGACGGATTCCGGCGCGGTGACAACGAGCTGCACGAGCGTGTTGCCCACCTGGACCAGGGCGACCTGGGAGGTGATCGTCAGACCTTCACTCGTCGCGGTGAGAGTGAAGGCGGCATTGGCGTCCCCGGCGCTGGGCTGCTCCAGCGTGTCGGTGAGGTAGTCGATCCGCACTCCCGCTTCGTCACCGGAGTACGCGCGGCAGCGGCGCGGCAGGGCTTGCAGCGCGCCGAACGCGGACGGCAGCGCGGCATCGGCGTAGCCGGCCGCGTCGATGTCGATGGTGGCGAAGCCGGGTCCGGCGAAGTGGACCGATGCCGCGGCCGCCGAGCCCGGCCACTGCTCGGCGATCGGCGTGAGCAGGCGGGCGCAGTCGGGCGGGTCGGTCGGCGACTCCGACGGCACGGCGGAGCCGGTGCCGTCCTCGCGCGGGGGCAGCACGCCGAACTCACCGGGCAGATCCGCCGCAGCGAGCAGGCCCGCCGACAGCAGCGTGGGGTCACCGATCACGGCGCCGGTGCCGGGCGCCGCGGTCACCGGCGGGCTGAGGCTCTCGACACACGACTCCTCCCCGCCGCACTCGTCATAGCCGGGACTGCACGCCACCACACCGCATCCGAGTGCGAACGCCGCGGCCGCGCCGCTCGCGCGGCGCAGCACGGTACCCCGCATCACTCGGCCCAGGAGATCCGGGTCGACTGCGTCTGCACGAGGATGCTCGCGCTGCGCGAGTCGCGATAGGTCTGCTGACCGCCGACCTCGATGGCGCCCGAGACCGGCAGCGGCAGGCCGAGGTCGACGATGATGGTGCCGGTGCCCTCCATCACATAGCCGTCGATATCGAGCGAACCGGCATCGTTGGGCAGCGCCCACACGTCGTCGGTGGGGATCTGGCTCACCTGCAGATCGATGGTGAGCCGGTCGCCGTCGCGGCTGGTGAGGGTGGCGGTGGTGACCTGATCGAGGGCGACCCCGCCGTTGATCTGCTGGTGCACCGTCCACACCGCACCCACCCCGACCAGCTCGTCGGGGAACGCGATCGACCGGTAGACGGCCTGGTAGAAAGCCTGCTCCAGCGCGGCACGCGCCGAGTTCGGGGTGTCGGGGGACGGTGCGAGGCGCAATTCGGTGATGGCGCCGAGATCGCTCATCTCCAGCCCGGCGTATGACCCGTCGGCGGTGGTGAACGCCTTGTTCAGGACCGGGTCGGGGGTGGTGACCGTCCCGACGGTGACATCGACACCGTCGGTGCCTGCGCGCGCGGTCATCGGGATGGTCAGCGCCGCGGGTGAGAAGTCGCGCGACGGCTGCTCGTTCACCTGCTGCTGGATGCGGTAGTCGGTGCGCAGCGTCACCTCCTGCGTGGTGCCGGGCAGGTAGCGCGGACGCAGCAGCTCGCGCGGCTCGGCACCGGGCGACACCAGGGTGGTGACGGCGGCCGTGATCGGCACCGTCACCTCCTTCATCCCGAGCGGCTCGGTGCCCTCGGTCTCGACCGGCGACGGCGACGGGTCGGCGCAGCCGGCACCGAAGGTGGCGAACCCGAGCACGAGCGCCACGAGTAACACCCCGGGACGTGCGATGCGGGGCGAGCGAGAACTAGACAACACCGTCACAGCCATCAGCCTACGACCGCTTCCTGAGTAACAGCTGGGACTCCCGGCACCGCGGCGAAGAGCCGATCGCCTCTAGGGAATGATGGACGCGTGAGTGAAGACCGGCCCACCGACAACGCCGCCGTCCCCGAGACCGGCGAAGACGCGCAAGAACCCGCGACCGGGACGGCGAAACCCGCTGGTCGACGCCGGTTGCCGACGCTGCTGATCATCGCCGTCGTGCTGTTCGGGCTCGACCTGCTGACCAAATGTCTCGCCGTGGCCCTCATCGACCCCGGCGAATCGGTACCGATCATCGGCGATTTCGCGCGGTTCACGCTGGTGCGCAACCCGGGCGCGGCGTTCTCGATGGCGACCGGCATGACCTGGCTGCTCACCTTGATCGCGGTCGCGGTGGTGATCGGGGTCATCCGGATCGGGCGCACGCTGCGCTCGCTGTGGTGGGCGATCGGGCTCGGCATGGTGCTCGGCGGCGCGCTGGGCAACCTGGTCGACCGGATCTTCCGGTACCCGGGCCCGCTGCAGGGCCATGTCGTCGATTTCGTCGCCATCGGCTGGTGGCCGGTGTTCAATGTGGCCGACTCGTCCATCGTGTGCGGGGCGATCCTGCTGGTCGCGCTCACCGTGTTCGGGTTCGAACCGGACGGCACCCGCAGCGGACGCAAGCATGCGCAGAAAGGCACAGTGTGAGAGAGACCAGGACGATGCCCGTGCCGGACGGGCTGGACGGGATGCGGGTCGACGCGGGCCTGTCCCGGCTGCTCGGGCTCTCCCGCACCGCGGTCGCCGCGCTGGCCGAGGAGGGCTCGGTGCAGCTGGACGGGGTCGCGGCGGGCAAGTCCGACCGGCTGACCGCGGGCGCCTGGCTGGAAGTGGTGTTCCCGGAACCGAAACGAGAGCTGGTGGTGGAGGCCGCGCCGGTGGAGGGAATGAAGATCCTCTACGCCGACGACGACATCGTCGCCGTCGACAAGCCGATCGGCGTCGCCGCGCACACCGGTGTCGGCTGGACCGGGCCGACCGTGGTCGGCGGGCTGGCCGCGATGGGCTACCGCATCTCCACCTCCGGCGCGCACGAACGGCAGGGCATCGTGCACCGGCTCGATGTCGGTACCTCCGGGGTGATGGTGGTCGCCCAGTCCGAGCACGCGTACACGATGCTCAAGCGCGCCTTCAAGCAACGCACGGTCGACAAGCAATACCATGCCCTCGTGCAGGGACATCCCGATCCGAGCAGCGGCACCATCGACGCGCCGATCGGGCGGGCGCGCGGCAACGACTGGAAGTTCGCGGTCACCGGTGACGGCAGACCCAGCGTCACCCACTACGACACCATCGAGGCGTTCCAGGCCGCGAGCCTGCTCGACGTGCACCTCGAGACCGGCCGCACCCACCAGATCCGGGTGCATTTCTCCGCGATCCGCCACCCCTGCGCCGGTGACCTCACCTACGGCGCCGATCCGACCCTGGCCAAGCGGCTCGGGCTGGAGCGGCAGTGGCTGCACGCGCGCAAGCTCGGGTTCAACCATCCCGCCGACGGCCGCTGGCTCGAGATCACCAGCGAGTACCCCGACGATCTGGCAGGCGCTCTGGACGTGCTGCGCCATGCCTGAAGTCCCGCGGTCGCCGGAACCGGTGCCGGATCCGGCACCGGACGACCGCGGGACTTCAGCCGCCGAGCCTGCGCCGCCGAGCACACCGTCTCCGGGCCGCGCGGCGGCGCGGGATCGGCGGCAGACGATGCTGGTGCTCGGCGCCGCCGCGGTGCTCGCCGTGGTGGTCGTGGTGCTCGGCGTCGTCAACCCGAAGCCGTCGGGTCCGATCGCGACCGATCGGCTCGGACCAGCGCAGGGTGAACGGGTCGCGGACTATCTCGCCGCGGCGGCCGCGTCGCTGGACGGCGACGGGACCGAGCCGCACTGGGCGCTGGTCTCGTTCACCGATTACCTCACCCCGCAACAGATTCCGGCCGCGGCCGACGGCTTGCGGATCTCCGGGGTGATCCAGCACGTCCCGATCGATCGGGTCCAGACGCCGATTCTCACCATCGCGACCCCCGCGGGCGACGAACCCGCGCTACGCTCCGCCGACGCCGCGGCCGGCCTGCTGGCGACCCAGCGGTTCCGGGATCAGCGCAGCGCGCAGATCGCCGAGGTCGCCGCGGCCAGGTTGCGGGCGGGCTGCCCGTGCACGGCCGGGCTGGTGGTGCGCGGCCCGCTGCCCCGATTGCGGGAGCTGGCGACGCGATCCGGCGTGCGGGCGGTGCAGGCGCTGCCCGCCGACGCGGTCGCCGGTACGTTCGCGGTGGCGCCGCTGCTGCCGGAGACCACCGATATCGTCACGCCGACCCCGGACGACGGCCCGGTACCGGGCGAGTAGCCCCGGCGTGGATCGGACCGCCGCTACCGCGCCCGGTCACGCGGCCGCCGCGTGCCCGATGGTGATGTCGCCGTAAGGGTTTCGGGCGAACACCCGCACCGTGTCGTCGCCGGCCTGGACGGCCTCCGCTTCGCAGGTCAGCACGGGTTTTCGGCCGCCGCGGGGCAGGCGGCGGCCGGTCGGATCAGTCGGGCAGGGTGACGACGCCGTCGAGATAGCGCCGACAGCGGCCAGCCAGCAGCACCCGGTCGTCGGCGAGCTCGGCACGCAGCGTGCCACCACGGCGGGACAGCTGGCGGGCGGTGAGCGACGCGCGGCCGAGCTCACGACTCCACAGCGGGACCAGCTGAGCGTGCGCCGAACCGGTGACGGGGTCCTCGTTCACCCCGGCACCGGGGGCGAAGAAGCGGGAGACGATATCGGCGCTCGTCCCGGCTGCGGTGACGACCACCCCGCGCGACAGGGGCGGGAAGGCACCGAAATCCGGTGCGGCAGTAAGCACGTCGGCTTCGCTCGCGACCACGATCACCTCGTCCTGGCCGGTGTAGGCGCGCACGGGGGTGACGCCGAGCGCGGCGATCAGGACCGGGTCGGGGTCGACCGGCACCGAGACCAGCGCGGGCAGATCGAGGACGTACTCGTCGTCTTCGGTGCGATCCACATGCAGCCAGCCGGAGCGGGTGTAGAAACTGACCCGGTCGTGGCCAGGATGGATGTCCTCGATGAGCTGGGCGGCCGCGGCCAGGGTGGCGTGCCCACACATGTCCACCTCCACCGCGGGAGTGAACCAGCGCAAGTGATAGGCGGGCCATTCGCCGGGCGGGCCACCCGCCTCCTGCGGTAACTCGGAGGTGTGGAACGCGGTCTCGGCGAGGTTGTTCTCCTCGGCCAGTTGTTGCAGCAGCGCATCCGGCAGCCAGGTGGGCAGCGGCATGACCGCGGCCGGGTTGCCCGAGAACGGTGCGTCGGCGAACGCGTCGATCTGGTGCAGCAGTACCTCCATAGTGCGCAAAGGTACTCCAACCCCGAATGTTCGTCCGGCGCAAGGGTTCCCGAGGCAATCCCGGCCTGGTCAGCGGCGCCTCAGGCGCCCTGGGCGCCGACCGCGGGAATGAACTTGCCCCGGTTGCCGCTCAACCGTGCCTGCACCCACCACGCCAGCTCCACGAGCACGATGCCGACCGCGCCGCAGACGAAGGCGGCCAGGGTCAGCCGCGGATTGGACGGGTCGAGCTTGAAGAACTCGCGAGTGAACGGGGTGGTGAACAGGGCGATGTAGGCCAGCACGGACACCGCGATCAGCACTACCTTCCACCACACGTACGGCCGCGCGACCAGCGCGAGCACCCACACCGCGATCATGATCAGGGTGATCAGCGCCGTGGTACCCGCCTGTACCTTCTGGGTCTCCGACGCCTCCGGCCCCGCGTAGGCGATCAGGTAGGCCACGAAGGTGGCGACCCCGATCACCACGCCCGACGGCACCGCGAGGCGCATGACCCGGCCGACGAACCCGGTGCGCGCCCGCTCGTTGTTCGGGGCCAGCGACAGGATGAACGCCGGGATGCCGATGGTGAACCACGCCGCGATCGTGACGTGGCGCGGCAGGAACGGATAGCCGATCGGGTCGTAACCGAAGATCTGCGACCCCACCCCGGCCAGCCCGACCAGGAAGGCGAGCAGCACCGAATACACGGTCTTGGTGAGGAACAGATTCGAGACCCGCTCGATATTGCCGATCACCCGGCGCCCCTCCCCCACCACATACGGCAGGGTCGCGAACTTGTTGTCCAGCAACACGATCTGCGCCACCGCGCGGGTGGCCGGGCTGCCTGCGCCCATCGCGACGCCGATATCGGCGTCCTTGAGGGCGAGCACGTCGTTGACACCGTCACCGGTCATCGCGACGGTGTGCCCGCGCGACTGCAGGGCGCCGACCATGGCCCGCTTCTGGTCCGGGCGCACCCGGCCGAAGGTGGTGTCGCGGTCGAGCACGTCGGCGAGTTCGTCGCGGTCCTCGGGCAGGGTGCGCGCGTCGACCGGATGATCGCCACCGGGCAGGTCGAGCGAGGAGGCGACCGCGCCCACCGAGACGGCGTTGTCGCCGGAGATCACCTTGATCGAGACCTGCTGGTCGGCGAAGTATTCGAGGGTGTCCTTGGCGTCGGGCCTGACCTTCTGTTCGAGTACGACCAGGGCGGCGGGTTCGACCACGCCCGGCGCGTCGTCGGCGTCGACCGGACGGTCGCCGCGGGCGAGCAGCAGCACCCGCAGGCCGGAGGAGCCGAGCTGTTCGGCCCGCGCGGCATCGGCCGAGCTCGGGTCGAGCAGCACATCGGGCGCGCCGAGCAGCCAATCGCCATGGGCGCCATAGGAGATGCCGCTCCACTTCTTGGCCGAAGAGAACGGCGCGATGGCGGTCTGCGTCCAGTCCGGCGCGTCGGGCAGGGCTTCGGCGATGGCCTGCACACTGGCGTTGGGCCGAGGATCGTCGCTCGCCAGTGCCGCCAGTGCCCGGCGGACCTCGGCCTCGTCGAAGGCGCCGAGCGGCTCGATCTCGGCCAGCCGCATGCCGTTCTCGGTGAGCGTGCCGGTCTTGTCCGCGCACACCACGTCGACGCGGGCCAGCCCCTCGATGGCGGGCAGTTCCTGCACCAGGCAGTTGCGCTGCCCCAGCCGCACCACACCGACCGCGAACGCGATGGAGGTCATCAGGACCAGGCCTTCGGGCACCATCGGCACCAGCGCGGCGACCATGCCGGTGACCGCGGGCCGCCAGGACTCCTGGCTGGAGACCAGCTGGTTGTAGATGCTCAGCAGGCCCGCCGGGATCAGCAGGTAGGTGATGAACTTCAGGATCTTGTCGATCCCGGAGCGAAGTTCCGAATGCACCAGGGTGAACTTGCTGGCCTCCTCGGCCAGTTTCGCCGCGTAGGCGTCCTTGCCGACCTTGGTCGCGCGGTAGGCGCCGGAGCCCGAGACCACGAAGCTGCCCGACATCACCGGCGCGCCGGCGCCCTTGTCGATCGGATCGGCCTCGCCGGTCAGCAGCGATTCGTCGACCTCGAGTGCCGCCGATTCCTCGATCTCGCCGTCGACGACGATCTGGTCGCCGGGGCCGAGCTCGATCAGATCGTCGAGCACCACCTCGCTCGGCGCGACCTGGGTCGCCACGCCGTCGCGCCGCACCGTCGGCTTGGCCTGGCTGACGATGGCCAGCTGGTCGAGTGTGCGTTTGGCCCGGATCTCCTGGATGATGCCGACGGCGCTGTTGGCCACGATGAGCAGGCCGAACATGCCGTCGATGAGCGAGCCGGTGGCCAGGACGAGCAGGAAGAGCACACCGAGGATGGCATTGATGCGGGTGAAGACGTTCGCCCGGACGATGTCGCGTACCGAGCGGCTCGCTCGGGCCGGAACATCGTTGGTGCGCCCGTCCCGGCGTCGTTGTTCGACCTGTGCTGCGGTCAGCCCCGTCGCCGCGGGCTCCTGCACGGAAATGGACATGCTCGTCAGGCTACGGCAGCCGTAACATGGGATGAATGCAGCGCAGCCCCTCGCCGCCCGGTGTCGTCTTCGGGACCGGCGCCTACCTCATCTGGGGCATGTTCCCGGCGTTCTTCGGTCTGCTCGCCTTCGCCTCGGCCACCGAGATCGTGGCCCACCGGATCCTCTGGACCCTGGTCGTGGCGCTGATCGCGCTCGCCGTCGCGGGCAGGCTGCGGGAAATGCTCGCGATCGACGCGCGCACCTGGCGCCTCGCCGCGGCGGCCTCGGCGGCCATCGCGATCAACTGGGGCACCTATGTGTACGGCGTGAATTCCGGGCATGTCGTCGAGTGCGCGCTCGGGTACTTCATCAACCCGCTGGTGACGGTCGCGTTCGGGGTCGTGCTGTTCCGGGAACGGCTCACCCGCGCGCAATGGGTGGCGCTGGGCTTCGGTGGGCTCGCGGTGATCGTGCTGACCGTCGACTACGGCCGCCCGCCGCTGATCGCGCTGGTCCTGGCCTGTTCGTTCGCCACCTACGGCCTGGTGAAGAAGGTGATCCGGCTCGACGCGCTGCGCGGTATCGCCGCCGAGGGCGTAGTCGCGTTCCCGTTCGCGCTGGCCTTCGTGATCGTGCTGATGTCCACCGGGCGCAGCGAGTTCGCCACCACCCCGGCGCACACCGGGCTGATGCTGGCCACCGGCCCGGTGACGCTGCTTCCGCTGTTGCTGTTCGCGGTGGCGGCCCAGCGGGTGCCGCTGTCGACCATGGGCATCCTGCAGTACCTGACGCCCGCGCTGCAGATGGCGTGGGGCGTGGTCATCATGCACGAGCCGATGCCGCCGTCGCGCTGGATGGGCTTCGCCCTGATCTGGGCCGGACTGGCGATCTTCACCGCCGACGCGCTGCGCCGAACCCGGCGGGCCAGGCGCGACGCAGCGTCCGCCGCACCCGTCGAAGAGGTCACGGCGCCTTGAGGATTCGCACGGCGGCCGATAGGGATGCCTGCTCAGCCCGGCCCGATGGAACTACTGATCGTCCTTCTGGTCGTCGTCATCATGTCGGGGCGCTGATGTCGTCCCGGTCGACTTCCACCGGCACACGACATGGCGACCGAGACTGGTCGTCCGGCAGCGACGGCTCGTTCGATTCGAGCTCGTGGTCGAGTGCTGGTTCCTCCGGCGAAGGTGGTTGCGGGGGCGGGTCCAGACACTCCCATCACATGGCGCACACCGCGTGGCGAGCCCGAACCAGTGGTGTGTCACAGAATCCGACCGGTACGCTCGATCGGCTGGATGGTCGGAAGATGCCAGGGAGGGGTGGTTCGGTTGGGCGGTTCGGGATTCTCCGATCGGGTCGCGGGGGTGATCGTCGGCGGGGCCGCCGGGGACGCGCTGGGCGCCGGATACGAGTTCACCAAACCGGGGCCTGCCACCGTGATCGACATGATCGGCGGCGGGCCGTTCGGCTGGGCGCCCGGCGAATGGACCGACGACACCTCGATGGCGCTGGCGATCGCGCTGGCCGCGGTACACGGGCCTGGGATCGACCTGGACGCGGTCGCGGCCGGGTTCGTCGCCTGGTTCGATTCGGGTCCGCCCGATATCGGCAACCAGACCAGGCGAGTGCTGTCGGCCAGGCCGTCCTCGGCGCGTGACATGCAGGCGGTCGCGATGTCGCTGACCGGGCGGACCGGCGGCAACGGCTCCCTCATGCGGACCGCGCCGGTCGCACTGGCCTATCTCGACGATGCGGCCGAATGCGTCGCGGCGGCGGGCCGGATCGGGCTGCTCACCCACCACGACGAGCAGGCTGTGGAAGCCTGCGAGCTCTGGACCTACGCGGTGCGCCACGCTGTCCTGCACGCCGACTTCGGCGGAGTGCGCGAGTATCTGCGCGGTTCGGCCCATTCGGCGTACTGGACCGAACGCCTGGACGAAGCCGAGCACGGCACCCCCGACGACTTCCCGGACAACGGCTGGGTGGTGCACGCCCTGCAGACCGCGTGGTGGGCGATCAGCACCACCGACCAGTCGACACCCGAACACCTGCCCCGCGCGCTGGAGGCCTGCGTGCGCGCGGGCAACGACACCGACACAACGGCCGCCATTGCCGGCGGCCTGCTCGGTGCCCGCTGGGGCGCATCGGCCGTGCCGCCCCGCTGGCGCGCGGTGCTGCACGGCTATCCGGGCCTCACCGGCGCCGACCTCCCCGACCTGGCCCAACGCATCGCCGCACACCCACAATGAGCCACCCTCCCCGCCGCCGCCCACCTAGCGGCGGTCCGCTGACCTGCCGCGTTCATCAGAGCGCGCAGCCGCTTCGCTGCCGGAACAGCTGGGCGCAGCGTGGCGAGTGGCCGGGAAAACGTCGAGCCTGCCCAGTGGTGAGTTCCGTATCGGCACGGTGGCGACTCCACGTCCATCGGAACGGAGGCGAGCAGATCAACCACGTTTCGGCACGATCTGGGCATACTTGCTGCCGGTCTCGCTGCCGCGGGATGGCGTAGGGCACCGCGCACACCGTTCATTTACCCGCCGATCGGTCGCATACGAGACAATCCGAGCGATTGGTGAGTGCTCAGCGCGTGCCCACAGCAGCGTCGGCGGACTTCGAAACAGCCTCGCCGACCGCGCTGCCGCCCGGCGGGACCGTCCGGCCCTGAGTCCCTACCAGGCTGTGATGATCGGGCCCGGTGTCCATGTCCCCCAGCGATTCTCGGCGGTCACGGCAGGTTGCGCAGGGACAGCGGCGGAGTCGAGCGGGAGGTATTGCTCGAGCGAACCCCAGTCGCGATCCCAGTCGTTGTTCAGGTAGGTCGGCAGGGTGCGGGCGGTGAACAGCAGCTGGGTCCAGCCGAGCGGGCCGCCGCCGTCGTGACCCTGCCACAGGTTGGTGATGGTGGCGCCGTTGCGGTCGGGCAGGATGCGGTATTCGGGCAGGTCCGAGATGCCGTTGTGGGTCGGCAGGTGCTGCTGGCACGGGAAGTGCAGGCCCACCGCCCAGTCCAGCAGGACCGGCGTCTCCCGGCCGACGACCGCGTCGAGCGTCGTCAGCTGCGGCAGCCGCGGCGGAGTGAGCGCCAGCCACTGATCCGGGCCGAGATCCCGGTCCTGGGCGACCAGCCGGACGACACTCGTGTCGGCGGGCACGGTGTCGAGCGGGACCCGCAGGTTGCGCCACATCGGCGAGGGGCCGATATCGATCGGCAGCGCCCGGCCGGTCACCGTGACGGTGCCGTCGGCGGCCGCGGTGCCGTACTCGACGGCGAGCTCCTGGCCTGGATGCACGACACCGTCGGCGTCGACCGAGCGGACCCGGCCCGCGACCGCCACCGTGAGCAGCGGACCGCGCGGCCCGTCGGGCAGCCGGAACCAGCCGCTGGTGAGCGCGGCGGGCTCCTGTGGGCCGGGACGATAGCTGCCGAGGACGGGCGTGGTCGCCGGGTCGAGACCGAACGGCAGCGCCGGCGAGCCCTGCCGTGTCTCGGCACCGGCCGAGGTCGAGGCATCGCGCAGGGTGTCGGGATCGTCGGAGACCGAATTCGCCTGGCCCGTCGTCGATTCCACCTCGTCGGAGGTGAGCACCGGAGCCACCCCGCCGGGGCGGAAACCGGTGGATTCGATCCCGGCCAGCGCCGTTGCCGCGTCGCCGGTGAGCGGGACGAGCATCGATGCGTTCGGGTCGGTCTCCACGAGCACCTCATCGGCCATCCCGCAGCCGCCGGCGAAGGCCGCCCGGAAGTTGGAGGTCGCCAGCGAGTACGCCGGGTATTGGGCGACGGTCGCCTTGGCGAAGGAGGCCACCTCGAACAGCACCATCATCGCGGCGACGACGGCGAGCACGGGGATCCGGGCGAGGCGCCCGGCGCGTGCCGAGGGGTTCGGGTGGATGTGGAACCATGCCGCGATCAGCAGGCACAGGCCGGTGAGACCGGCGAACACCGTCGAGACGCCGAAGCCGGCGACTGTCGGTGGCTTGTCCCACCACGGGATGCCCCACGAGGAGGCGTACCAGTAACCGTTGGCGCCGACCCAGGTCATGGCCAGGGCGAAGAAGACGGCGGCGGCGAACAGCGCGCGATTGCGCAGCGGCCGCAGCACGGACGGGTTCACCGCCACGGCGGTCACCGCGGCGACGCAGGTGCCGAGACCGGCGAACACCCCGAACTGGTGGGTCCATTTGGTGGGCGAGAACATCATCAGCACCATGGCGGCCAGGGTGATGCCGAGCAGCCGCCGGGTGGGGCCGACCGCGGTGCCGGGGATGTGCCCACCCTTGCGCAGCATGGTGGCCGCGCACACCACCAGGCCGAGCAGCATGACGAATACGCCGAAGCGGCGGGTCAGCCAGCCGTCGGCATTGATCTGCAGCAGGTACTGGTAGCGCAGGAACTCGAAGAACCAGGATTCGCCGGGCCCGATCTTGCCGTGCACGTCGAACATGGTCAGCACACCGGCCAGGGTCCGGTCGGCGAACACGACGGTGAGCACCACGCTGCCCGCCGCCAGGATCGGCAGCAGCAGCGCGGCATAGCCGACCGACTCGGCGCGCCGCATGATCACCGCGGTGACGGTGCGCGCGCCCGCGATCAGGGCGCCGAGGCAGATCAGGCCGGACGGGGCGCCGGTGAGGGTGAACGCGGCGACGATCACCGCCACCGCGAACGGCAGCAGCCGCCGGGTCGCGATGGCCCGCTCCACCGACACCCAGGTGACGAGCACACCGAGCGCGACGACGAATTCCGCGCGCAGGCCGTTGTTGTAGGGCAGCCAGAAAGCCAGGAACACCAGGGCCGCGGTCCAGGTGGCGACCCGCTGCCGCCGCACCGCGACGCCGAGCCGGGGCAGCACCTCGCGGCTGATCAGCCACCAGGTGAGCAGGCCGGCGCCCAGCGCGGGCAGCCGCACCACCGGGCTGGCGGTGGACAGCTGCGCGATCCAGCCGATGATGTCGGTGTAGGGCGTGTAGAACGGGCCCTCGTCGACGCTGAACCAGCGGTAGTAGTTCGACATGTTGCCGGAACTGGCCGCGCCGCGTGCCATGCCGAGGATGTAGCCGTCGTCGGAGGTGTTGGCGCCGATGAAATGCCAGACGGTGAGGACCCCGAACACCAGCCAGTCGACCGGGCGCAGCCGCCACCAGCGCTGCGGCAGGAACCGGCGGGCCGCGCGGCCGTCGAGCGCGTCGAGCCGGTGCAGCGCGAACAGGGCCACCGCGGTGGCGAGCAGGCACAGCGCGATGACCGCGAGTTTGAGCGCGGTGGGCGAGGTGATGTAGCGGGAATCGGCGACGACGTCCACCGCGAGCCCGGCGGGCGGGGCGCCGGTGAGCTCGCTGAACACGCCGACCACCTGCGGCCGTAAGTCGGCGGGCACGGTGGCCCCGGCGGCGCCGAGGCCGGTCACGGCGACCGTGGCGGCGGCGGGAGTGAGGGTGGTGGCGATCGCGCAGTCGGCGCCGAGCACGTCGGCCAGCGGCGCCGACCACAGCAGCGTCGACCGGGAGACCACATCGACGCGGCCGGGCCGGTCGGCGGTGTCGGCGACGACCTTGACGACGAAGCCGTAGCGCTCCATGTCCACCGCCTGCGCCGGGATGGTCGACACCGCCACGCCGCCCGTACCCGCGAGTGCGCCGAGCGCGGCGCACGGGACGGTCGCGGTCAGCTCGGCGGGCGCGTAGGCGACCAGCGGGGACTCGATCGAGGTGAGTGTGCCGCGCTGCGGCCAGGACACCGTCGCGGTGTCGACCTGCACCGGCAGGAAGGGCAGGGCGATCGCACTCAGCAGCCCGAGGAGACCGGCCACGACGGCGACGATCCGCGCCGATCCCCCGACCCGTGCCCGAGGTGCGGGCTCCGAAGCATCCTTGGGCGGATTACCCGGCCGCACCATCGTCTCAACCACGGGGCCCGATACTAGCCGGGCGCCGATGAGGCCGCGAAACACCGCCGGAGGCGCGGTAGACCGGCCCGCGGCGGCACCGACGCCGCGCACCGCCCGCCCAGCCCCGCCCGGCGACGGCCTACCTCAGGCGCAGGCGACCGACTGCTGACCCAAATTGGTCAACATCGTGCACGCCCACACCTTCTGCACCTTCCACTTACCGTCCTCCACCACGAACGGCACATCCACCACATTCGTCTGCCCGTTCACCGTGAAATCCGCCTTCGCGTTCACACTCTCACCGAACGAAGTCACCTCCGTCACCTGCACCACCACCCCGGCATCCTGCGCCGCGACAGCCAACCGGTTCGGCAACTCCGGATCAGCCTCACCACCCTGCACGAAATCCAGCTTCTGCTCATTGGGCACCGACGGATCCAGCGCCGTATTCAACTGCGCATTCAACTCCTCCACCGACGGCACCGGCGGCAACGCCACCGTCGCCGACGTGGTAGCAGCAGCACTGGTCGTGGTCTTGGCAACGGGCGTATCACCCTTGTCATCACTGCACGCACTCAGCCCGAGGGCCGCCACCACGGCCAGGCCTGCGATCGCGACACGTCCGGTCGTACGAAGCTTCAACTGCTCGTCCTTTGCGTTCGAGGGGGAGTTCCATCGCGGTAGACGAGGCTACCGAATGTCCCCCGGTGCGCCGGGCTTCAGCCCGGTGGTGAAGGCGGACGCGGGAGGGCCGGCAAGGCCCGAGTCAGGTGCTGGTCGCTGAACACCCGATGCCGACAGGATGCGGGCGTGCGACTCCGGTACAGCTTTCGCATCTATCCGACGCCGCGCCAGCAGGTTCCGCTGGCGCAGGCGTTCGGATGCGCCCGCAGGTTGGCCGAGAAAGCGCACCGGTATGGGCGCACTTTCGGCAAGGTTGCGGCGCTTGGCTGAGAAGCAGTAACCCACCGAGAGCGTCGACAGCCGCTGGTAGGAATCGCCGCCGTTGAAGGGCGGCGAGGATGTCAATGCTCAGGCCAGGCTGGCGAGGGGGTCGGCCCTGGTGAGATCCGGGTCGTCGGCCGGGAAGGTGCGGGCGGGACCGGGCCCGGTGGAGCGGGTTTCGAAGCGCACGGTCACCACGCCGTAGCCCGCGCCCTGTACCCAGCCGTGCCCGAACTCGGGATGCCGCACGTCCACGCCGGGAAACCAGTGTCCGGCAGGCGTGTTCGGGGCGGGCTCGGCGGGCTCGGGCTCGGTGGTCTGTTCGAGCGTGGCGTCGGCGGGCACCGCCTGGTCGAGTTCGGGGAACAGGGATTCCTGCCGGACCAGCGACAGTCCGCCATAGCCGACACCGACGAGCCGGACGGGCCCGAGTTCGGCGGGGTCGATCGCCGAGCGCTGCGCGGCCGCGGCGAGCGTGGCCGCGTCGGCGGTGGCGTAGGGCAGGGTGAACGACCTCGTCACGATGCCCATGTCGGACTTCTTGAGTTTGAGCACCACGGTGCGGGCGGCGCGGCCGTCGCGGTCGAGCCTGCGGTGCGCGGCGGCGGCCATCGCGGCGATGGCGGAGCGCAGGTCGGTCATGGTGACGATGTCGCGTTCGTAGGTGTTCTCGGCGCTGATCTGTTTGGCTTCGGCGCGTTCGGCGACCGGGCGGTCGTCGATGCCGCGGGCGAGCCGGTGCAGCGCGGCCCCGACGCTGCCGCCGAGGATCGACGCGGCCTCCGATTCGGGCAGGGCCGCGAACGCGCCGACGGTCTCGATGCCGAGACTGCGCAGTCGGCTTTCGGCGACCGGGCCGATCCCCCACAGCTTGCGCACCGGCAGCCCGGCCAGCAATGTGCCCTGTTCGGCCGGGGAGATCACTCGCATTCCGTCGGGTTTGGCCAGTCCGGATCCGATCTTGGCGAGCTGCTTACCGGTCCCGGCGCCGATGGAGGCGGTGAGACCGGTGCGTTCGTGCACGAGCGCGCGCAGCCTCGCGCAGTACTCCTCGACGCCGGTGACATCGGCGCCCGCCAATTCGGCGGGTTCGGCGAATGCCTCGTCGAACGACAGCGTCTCCAGCACCGGAACGCGGCTGCGCAGGGTGTCGAACACCTGTGCGCTGAGCACCGAATACACCGCGCCGCGTGGCGGCACCACCACCGCCGACACCCCGATCAGCCTGCGCGCCTGATGCATGGGCATGGCCGAGCGCGCGCCGTACACCCTGGCCTCGTAGCTGGCCCCGGCCACGACCCCGCGCTGACCGGCGCCGCCGACGAGGACGGGACGGCCGCGCAGGGTGGGGCGGGTGAGCTGCTCGGCCGAGGCGAAGAACGCGTCCATGTCGATGTGCAGCACCCAGCGGCGCCCGGTGGCCGCGGCGTCGGGCCTGGCCGGGGCTTCTGCTGCGGCGGCGTCGGTGCTCACGCCCGCAATCTACGCCGTCGCTCCGACAGATTTCCCAGCTCACTGACAGCCGTGGCACAGCGGCGACCGGGCCGGGTGTGTGATGATCGGGAGATGAAGATCCGCAAGGCTGTCATTCCCGCTGCGGGCATCGGCTCCCGGCTGCTCCCGCTGACGAAGGCGACGCCGAAGGAGATGCTGCCGGTCGGGGACAAGCCGGTCATCGAACACACCGTCCGTGAGCTGGTCTCCTCCGGGATCACCGACATCACGATCGTGGTGAGCGGCGGCAAGTCGCTGATCCAGGATCACTTCCGACCGAACCCGGCGCTGGTGGCCCAGCTGCGGGCCGACGGCAAGTCCGCCTTCGCCGACGCGGTCCAGGAGGTCGGTGAGCTCTCCGCCGCAGGCCACATCACCTACCTCGACCAGCACGGCCCGTACGGCAACGGCACCCCGGTGCTCAACGCGGCCCGGCATCTCGGCGACGAGCCGATGCTGGTGCTGTGGCCCGACGACGTGTTCGTCGCCGAGGTCCCGCGCGCCCAGCAGCTCATCACCGCCTACGAGTCCACCGGCTGCCCGGTGCTGGCGCTGCTGCCGATGGAACCGGGTGAGTCGCAGCGCTACGGCGTCCCGGTGGTGCGCGAGGACCTCGACGACGGGCTGCTGCGCATCTCCGGGCTGATGGAGAAGCCCAAGCCGGAGGACGCCCCGTCGGCGTTCGCGGCGATCGGCGGCTATGTCGTGACCCCCGGCATCATCGAGGAGCTACAGCGCCAGACCGACAACTGGTACACCCACCAGAACGGCGAGGTGTACCTGACCGACGCGATCAACAGCTACGCCGCCAACCACGCGGTGTACGGCCAGGTGATCCAGGGTCGCTGGTACGACACCGGCAACCCGGCCGACTACCTGGTGGCCCAGTTCGCCTCGGCCCTCGCCCACCCGGAGTACGGTCCGCTGCTGCGCCAGCTCGTCGACTGACGACGCCGCCTCAGCCGAAGCCGGCAGGCCGGTCCGGGCGCCCGCTCAGCCGGGCGTCCGCGGTCAGCACACCCACCACGTCGCGATACTGCCGTTTCCCGGCGTCGGGGTAGGACCCGGAAAAGGGTCCCGCCCCGACGCCGGTTCGGCTCACGCCTTGACGACCACGGCCTTCACCCCACCGGTGAGTTCGGCGGAGCCTGCCTCGGCGGCCCCGAAATCCAGGGTGGTGGCGAGGATTTCGCCCGCGATCAGGTCGCGATGGGTCTGTGCCCAGGCCAGCCGCTCGGTGGGCACCTCGAGGGTGACGGCGATCCGGTCCGAGACCTCGAGGCCCTGCGACTTGCGGGTCTCCTGCAGGTCGCGGATGAGATCGCGGGCCCAGCCCTCGGCCTCCAGTTCCTCGGTGACCACCGAGTTCAGCACCACCAGACCGGCATTGCCGGGCAGGGCGGCGGTGGACTCGGGTTCGGCGGCCACCAGTCGCTGGGTGTATTCCTCGGGCAGCAGGGTGATCCCGGCGGCGGTCACCACACCGTCGGCCGACTCCGACCACTGGCCCGCCTTCACGGCCTTGATCACCGTCTGGACGTCCTTGCCGAGGCGCGGACCCGCCGCCCTGGCGTTGACGGCCAGTTCGAACCGGCCGTGCGCGTCCACATCGGTGGTCAGGTCGACCTTCTTGACGTTCACCTCGTCGGCGATCAGCGCGGTGAACGGCGTGAGCCGTTCGACGTCGCCCGCGGCGATGGTGACCTCGGCCAGCGGCAGCCGTACCCGCAGGTTCTTGGCCTTGCGCAGGCTCAGCGCCGTGGAGCACACCACCCGCACCTCGTCCATCGCCGCGACCAGCTCGGCATCGTGGCGCAGCTCGGTCTCGCCCGGCCAGTCGGTCAGGTGCACCGACCGTCCGCCGGTGAGCCCGCGCCAGATCACCTCGCTGACCAGCGGCAGCAGCGGCGCGGCCAGCCGGGTGGCCACCTCCAGCACGGTGTGCAGGGTGTCCACCGCGTCCCGGTCCTCGGACCAGAACCGCGAACGCGACCGGCGCACATACCAATTGGTGAGCGCGTCGGCGAAAGCCCGCAGCTCGTCGCAGGCACCGGCGATGTCGTAATCCTCGAGCGCCTCGGTGATCACGTCCCTGGTCACCGCGAGCTTGGCCAGGATGTACCGGTCGAGCACGTGCGGCGAATCCGTGCGCCACACTCCCGGCGTCGAGGCGTAGAGCTGCAGGAAGGTCCACGCGTTCCACAGCGGGCGCAGCGCATGGCTCACTCCCTCGCGGATGCCGCGCTCGGTGACGATGAGGTTGCCGCCGCGCAGGATCGGCGAGCTCATCAGGAACCAGCGCATCGCGTCGGAACCGTCGCGGTCGAAGACCTCGTTGACATCGGGGTAGTTGCCCTTGGACTTCGACATCTTCAGGCCGTCGTCGCCGAGCACGATGCCGTGCGCGGCCACGGTTTTGAACGCGGGCGAGTCGAACAGCGCGGTCGCGAGCACGTGCAGGGTGTAGAACCAGCCGCGAGTCTGCCCGTTGTACTCGACGATGAAATCGCCAGGGAAGTGACTGTCGAACCAGTCCTTGTTCTCGAACGGGTAGTGCACCTGCGCGAACGGCATCGACCCGGACTCGAACCAGCAGTCGAGAACCTCGGGGGTGCGCCGCATCATCGACTTCCCACTCGGGTCATCGGGATTCGGCCGCACCAGCTCATCGATCATCGGCCGGTGCAGGTCGGCCGGGCGCACGCCGAAGTCGCGCTCGAGCTCGTCGAGGGAGCCGTACACGTCCACGCGCGGGAACTCAGGATTGTCCGACACCCACACCGGGATCGGCGAACCCCAGTAGCGGTTGCGGCTGATGTTCCAGTCGCGCGCGCCCTCGAGCCACTTGCCGAACTGGCCGTCCCGGATGTGCTCGGGCACCCAGCTGATCTGCTTGTTCAGTTCCACCATCCGGTCGCGGAACTGGGTGACCGCCACGAACCAGGACGGCACCGCCATGTAGATCAGCGGCTGGCCCGAGCGCCAGCTGTGCGGGTAGGAGTGCTCGATCGTCTCGTGCCGCAACAGCTTTCCGGCGGCCTTGAGGTCGGAGATGATCACCGGGTTGGCGTCGAAGACCATCAGGCCCTCATACGGCGGCACCATCGAGGTGAACTTGCCCGCCGGGTCGAGCGGCTGCACGATCTCGATCCCGGCGGCCGTGGCCACATCCATGTCCTCCTCACCGAAAGCCGGTGCGAGGTGGACGATTCCGGTGCCGGAATCGGTGGTGACGTAGTCGGCGGTGAGCACCCGGTGCGCGCGCGGGTGGCCGAGGAAGAAGTCGAACGGCGGCCGGTAGGACAGATCGGCCAGGGCGGCGCCGTCGTATTCGCCGAGCACCGTCGGTTCCTCGCCGAACTCGCGGGCGTAGTGCGATACCCGGTCGGCGGCCAGCACATAGCGCTTGCCGTCAGCGGCCTGCACCTGCACGTAGCGCACGTCGGGGTGGACGGCGATCGCCAGGTTGGACGGCAGGGTCCACGGCGTGGTGGTCCAGATCAGCGCATTGGCGCCGTCGAGCGCGGCGAGCGGATGCTCGGCCGGGACCGAGAGCACCATGTCGACGGTGACCGCCGGGTCCTGGCGCATCTTGTACGCGTCGTCGAGGCGGGTCTCCTGGTTCGACAGCGGCGTCTGTTCGTACCAGCTGTAGGGCAGCACCCGGAAGCCCTGGTAGATCAGGCCCTTGTCGTAGAGCGACTTGAAGGCCCACATCACCGACTCCATGAAGTCGAGGTCGAGGGTCTTGTAGTCGTTGTCGAAATCGACCCAGCGGGCCTGGCGGGTGACGTAGTCGCGCCACTCCCCCGTGTAGCGCAGCACCGAGGCCTTGCAGGCCGCGTTGAATTCGGCCAGCCCCATCTGTTCGATCTGCGCCTTGTCGGTGATGCCGAGCTGCTTCTCTGCCTCGATCTCGGCGGGCAGACCGTGGGTGTCCCAGCCGAAACGACGGTCGACCTTCTTACCGCGCATGGTCTGGAAGCGCGGGATGAGGTCTTTGACGTAGCCGGTGAGCAAGTGGCCGTAGTGCGGCAGGCCGTTGGCGAAGGGCGGGCCGTCGTAGAAGACGAACTCACCGGAGCCGTCGCGATCGGCGATGCTGGCGCGGAAGGTGTCGTCGCGGGTCCAGTAGTCGAGGACCTGCTGTTCGAGTTCCGGGAAAGACGCGCCGGAACCGGCGCCGAAATCGACCCGGGGGTATGCACCGGTGGTTGTCTCGTCCGCCATCGCGGATCTGCTCCTCGTGCCGCCGCGCCGTCGGCGCGAATCCTGGGCACGGGGACGATGCCGACGCCGGTGCGCCGTACCGCGGTACCACCCCGCTTGCCCCTACCGTCCGCTGGTGGCGGCGGCGCGGGCCTCTCGTTGTGTGAGCTGTGACGGGCTCACCCGTTCGGTTCTACTGAGCGCGTGCGCGCCGTTCTTCCGAAGGCTCCCCGGTGATGGCCGGATCACTGCCGTGGTTCCTTGATTCTAGCGGGAATCGTCCAGCGGATATTCCCGCGGTCAGTCCCGCCGGACGTGCCTGCCGGGCCGGACCTCGTCGTTCTCGGGTTTCCGCGTGGCCAGCGCGCTCACCAGCAGGGTGCCGGCACCGATCAGGCATACCAGAATGCATCCCCACGCCCACAGCACCGAGCCGGTGGCGAGCGCCGCGACGAGCAGACCGAAGCCGATCGCCGCGAGGACGAGCGTCAAGACGAGCATGCTGACTCCCAAGAACCCGAGCAGCCCGACGAAGCTGGGCGTTCCCGAGCCACGCGAGATTCCGCGTGACCCGGGTCCAGTTTACTTGCCGCCCTTGGCGAAGGAGGCCGGAGCCAGGTTGTTGGCGGAGCCGTTGGTCTCGCCGGCGAACTCGCCGCCGTCGACCGGCACGGCCGACCCGCGGTTCTCCAGCTCCTCCAGCTGCGACTCCAGGTACGACTTCAGCCGCACGCGGTACTCGCGCTCGAAGGTCTTGAGCTGCTCGATCCGGCTCTCCAGCACGGTGCGCTGCTGGGTGATGGTGGCCATGATCTCGGCGTGCTGACGCTCGGCGTCGGCGGTCAGAGCCTCGGCCTTGTCCTTGGCCTGCCGGATCTGAGTGTCGGAGCGGTTCTGCGCGTCGGCCAGCATCGCGTCGGACTTCTGGCGCGCGTCGGCGATCATCGCCTCCGAGCGGGTGCGGGCGTCACCGACCAGTCGCTCGGAGTTTGCCCGCGCGTTCGACAGCAGGCCCTCTGCCTCGGTCTTGGCGTCGGTGGTGAGCCGGTCGGCCATCTCCTGGGCCAGGGTGAGCACCTTGGCCGCCTGCATATTGGCGTCGGGACCGGAGTTGTCCCGCGGCGGCGCGGCAGCCGGCATCGGTGCTGGTGGGGCCGGTGGCACCGGTGGCGCGATGGGTTCCGGCGCAGGCGGCGGGGCCTGCTGCACCGGCGCCTTCGCGGTCACCGCGGGGGCGGGGCCACGGTTCTTCTTGGCCTCGGCCAGCTCGGTGTCGAGCTCGGCGACCCGCTGACGCAGGTCGGCGTTCTCCTCGATCAGGCGCGACAGCTCCTGCTCGACGAGATCCAGGAAGGCGTCGACTTCGTCCTCGTTGTAGCCGCGCTTCCCGATCGGCGGTTTGCTGAACGCGACGTTATGCACATCGGCAGGAGTCAGCGGCATCGAAGGATCCCTTCACGCGTCTTTTGGAGAACTAGCAAGCGGTCTTCTCGATTCAGTATGTCACACGGAGGTCACGGGCTGCCCGAGCCTACCCACGATGGACATCAGGATGAAGACCAGGAAGAGCAGGACCATAATCGACAGATCGAGCCGAATACCCCCGAGATTCACAGGAGGTATCAGCCGCCTCAGGAGTTTCACCGGCGGGTCGGTGACCGTGAAGATGATCTCGAGCAGGATCACCACCACACCGCTCGGGCGCCAGTCACGCGCGAAACTGCGAATGAACTCGACGATCACCCGGCTGATCAGCAACAGCCAGAAGATGAAAAGCAGCAGGTACAGAACCGCGAACAGGGCCACGGCATTCACTCTGCCGCAAAAACGCCGGGGTGCAAAATGGCCGCGCCGCGCGGTGCGCGGGCGGCCATCGGGCAGGTGCGGACAGGGCGCCTATTTCTGGTTGTAGAAGCCGTTTTCGGCGATCCGGCGGCGTTCTTCCGCCGATACGTCGACATCGGCCGGTGAGAGCAGGAACACCTTCGTCGCGACCTTGTCGAACGACCCACGCAGCGCGAATGCGAGACCCGCTGCGAAATCCACGAGCCGCTTGGCGTCGGCATTGCTGAGATCGACCAGGTCCATGATCACCGGGTTACCTTCACGGAACCGCTCACCGATGATCCTGGCCTCGCTGTAATCACGGGGACGCAGCGTGGTGATCTTGGACAAGGGGCCTCCGTCCTCGAAGATCCCCGGCCGCCGCGCCGTCGCGGGCTCGGGTCGCATGCGCTCCTCCAACCTGCGCTCCTCGGCATCGGGATCCACCGCGAGCGCGCCACGGGTGGAAGCACGCATTCCCGGCGCGACGCCGCCGGCCCGGAAGCCGCGGCCCGACGAGGGCGCCGACTCGATCCTGGTCGGCCGCCGGGGCGCCTCGTAGCGGTCGTCGGCGTAGCCGTCGGCACCGTAGTCGTCACGACGTGCCTGGTAGGCCGACTTGTAGGCAGGCTGCGGGTAGTCGTCGGAATCGTCGTCGAAGCGGTCGGAACCGTAGCGGTCCTCCGCGTAGCGGTCGTAGCTGCGCGGGCGAGCGCGGCTCGCGCGCTCCTCGGCGCCGCGAGGGGCGTGATCGTCGACGTAATCGTCTTCGTACTCGTCGAGCGGAACCATGCCGAAGTACGCCTTGAACTTGTGCAAAGTACTCATGCCACCACCTCGCCGTCGCTCGGTTCCGGCATGACCACGCACGTGGCTGAGCCGATGACTCGCTCGCTCCGCTCGCTCATATGGTCGACCTCTCTTCGCCCCGGTGGCGGCCGGGTGTTGAAGTTCTTGCTCAGCTCCTCGTCAGGCTCAATCGTATGTGTCGAATGTGACTGGTGAGGTTTCTTTGCTACGCCGAGGTTATCGGTCGGGCGCCCATCAAGGCGGTTCCGACACGCACACATGTCGACCCGTGCTCGACCGCCACCGCCAAATCACCCGACATACCTGCAGAAAGTTCGGTCGCGTCGGCGTGTTGCGCGAGCAGCGAAGTGTGCAAAGTCGCAAGATTCGCAAACGCCGCATCACTGGGTACGTCAAGGGGCGGAATCGCCATCAGACCGGCCAGATGCAGTCCGGGCGCCTTCGCCACGAGGTCGGCCAGTGCGGGCAGATCCGCGGGTGCGATACCCCCACGTCCCGGATCGGCGTCGAGGCTCACCTGGAGCAGCACCCGCAGCGGCGCGGTACGCTCGCCGGCTGCGAGCGCGTCTTGCGCGGCACGGTCCAGCGCGATTGCCAGCCGTTCGCTGTCGACCGAGTGGACGGTGTGCGCCCAGCGCGCCACCGCGCGCGCCTTGTTCCGTTGCAGGCGCCCGATCATGTGCCACTCGACGTCGTCGTAGGCCAGCTCGGCCACCTTGGCCGAGGCCTCCTGCTCCCGTGACTCGCCGAAGGCGCGGCGGCCGAGCCCGTACAGGATGTCCACATCGGCGGCGGGGAAGAACTTCGTCACCGGAAGCAGGCGGACCGAGCCGGTCGGCCGGCCCGCGGCGACGACGGCCGCGTCGATCCTGGCCAGCAAGGACGTCAGACGGGCCGCGAGCTCGTCGGCGCGGGTGGCGTCGTTCACGAGGTCGCTCCGGCCGGCGAGTCCATCCAGATCACCCCGGCGATGCGGCCGGTCGGGGCGCCGCGGCGGTGACTGAACAGGGTCTTGTCCTCGATGGTGCAGCGCGGATCGAGCGCGATACCGCCGATCCCGGCCTCGGTGAGCTGCCGGCTGATCCCCGCCCGCAGGTCGAGACCCGGAGTCTTGCGCACCGTCGTGGTGGCGCTGCCGGGCAGATGCGCTTCGACGTCGGCGCGCATCGCGGCGGGCACCTCGTACTGACGCCCCGACGCGGCGGGGCCCAGGAACGCACCGATCCGGTCCAGGCGCGCGCCCACCGACACCATCGCCTCGAGCACCAGCCCCACGATGCCGATCCTGGCGCCGATCCGGCCCGCGTGCACGGCGGCGATGACACCCGCCTCGTCGTCGGAGAGCAGGACCGGCACACAGTCGGCCGTGAGCACCACCAGGGCGAGATTCGGCACCGTGGTGACCAGCGCGTCGGTCACCGGGACCGGGTCGGCACGCGGCCCGTCGACGATCTCGACATGGCGGCCGTGCACCTGCTCCATCCACACCAGCCGGTCCGGTGTCAGGCCGATCCCCTCGGCCAGCCGAACCCGATTGCGGCGCACGGCTTCCGGATCGTCTCCGACATGATCGCCCAGGTTGAACGAGTCGTACGGGGCGGCGGAGAAGCCGCCGGCGCGGGTGGTGGTCACCCGGCGCACGGTCACGGTAGGCGGTGCGGAAGTCATGGGATCGAGGGTAATGCGGGGTGGATGGTCCGCGGCGCGCGCGGGCGGTGACGTCGGTCAACCCGACGACCGGCGAAATCCGGATGCGTGCGACCACCACCGCGCTCCAACGTCGGGGACCGCTTCGGCGAGCCCACCGACTGGCGGGGTGCCCACACGGGAGACGCCCGGCCGGGTGGTGGCCGGGCGTCTGTTCGGCACGACCTATCGGCGCATGAAGATGGGCACTTCGATGTCGTCGTCATCGTCACCGTCGTCGCGCTGATCCGGGTTGTTCACCTGGTTCATCGCCCGTTCGGTGACCCGCTGACGCTCCGACTCCCGGTAGCGCTCGGTGTCGCGGTAGCTCGGGGCGCTGGTGCGGCCGCCCGAGACGCCGCTGCCCGCGGGCTCGGTGGCCCTGGCCGGTGCTTCGGCGCGGGACTGGCCGATCTCGCCCGCGCGGCCCGACCCGATCGGGTTGGTGCCGTTGCGTGGGGCCGCGGTGTGTTCGGTGCGCAACCTGGACGGTCCGCCGCCGTCGAAACCGGCCGCGATCACGGTGACCCGCACCTCGTCGCCGAGCGAATCGTCGATGACGGTACCGAAGATGATGTTGGCCTCGATGTGCGCGGCCTCCTGCACCAGCGAGGCCGCCTCGTTGATCTCGAACAGGCCGAGATCGGAACCACCGGCGATCGAGAGCAGCACGCCGTGGGCGCCGTCCATCGATGCCTCGAGCAGCGGCGAGTTGATCGCCGTCTCCGCGGCCTTGACCGAGCGGCCCTCGCCACGCGCAGAGCCGATGCCCATCAGCGCCGAACCGGCACCGGACATCACGCTCTTGACGTCGGCGAAGTCGACGTTGATCAGGCCGGGGGTGGTGATCAGGTCGGTGATGCCCTGGACACCGTTGAGCAGCACCTCGTCGGCGGAACGGAAGGCGTCCATCAGGCTCACCGCCGCGTCACCGAGCTGCAGCAGCCGGTCGTTCGGGATGACGATCAGCGTGTCGCAGGATTCGCGCAGCAGGTTGATGCCGACCTCGGCCTGGTTGCCGCGGCGCTTGCCCTCGAACGAGAACGGCCGGGTGACCACGCCGATGGTCAGCGCGCCCAGCTTGCGGGCGATGCTGGCGACCACGGGGGCGCCACCGGTGCCGGTGCCACCACCCTCGCCGGCCGTCACGAACACCATGTCGGCGCCCTTGAGCACCTCTTCGATCTCGTCCTTGTGGTCCTCGGCCGCCTTGCGGCCCACTTCCGGATCGGCCCCGGCGCCGAGGCCGCGGGTGAGCTCACGGCCGACATCGAGCTTGACGTCGGCATCGCTCATCAGCAGTGCCTGCGCATCGGTGTTGACCGCGATGAACTCGACTCCCTTGAGTCCCTGTTCGATCATCCGGTTGACGGCGTTCACGCCGCCGCCGCCGATACCGACGACCTTGATCACGGCAAGGTAGTTGTGCGGGGGCGTCATGGGCTCTCGCCTTCCTTCGATCCAAAACCCTCAACCTCAACCATAGGGTTGGCGTTATGTCAAGTATCCGACTGCTGCGGAACGCTATTCGCACCGACTGCGATCCCGGCGCAGGCGCGCCGACGTTCGGCTCACTTTACCGTGACCAAATTCGGGCTCGACACGTCGAACACGGTCCCCTCACGGGTCAGCAGCGGCATTACGACGGCGGCTTTGCGCTCGCCGTCGCCCGTACCGCCCCACACTACCGTCCTGCCGTCGCGCAGGTTCAGTGAGACATCCGAATTCGACCGCGCCACAACCTCGCCCACCTGCACCGACAGCGCGGGTGGCAGGGTGACCAGCACCTTCACCGCGGCGGCGGCCGCCGCCGACCCGGTGAAGGATCCCTCGGTGACCAGCTTGGGCACGCCGATCGGCGAGGCCGCCTCGATCGCGAATTCCACACTCTCCGCGTCGATCAGGTGCGCACCGTCAGGGGCTTCCACGTAGACCACCGGAGTTCGCTCGATGACGGTCACCAGCACAGAAGACGGGAACGTGCGCTGCACCCGGACCGAACGCACCTTCGGGATCTGCGCGACCCGCTGGGCGATCGCGGTGGTATCGATGCGCAACATCGAACGGCCGTCCGGGATTTCGAGCCGCTCCCTGACCTCCGTCTCCGGCACCGTGATCAGGCCGTCGATCCGCACGGTGCGCACCGAGAGCACCGGGGTGAACCAGGCGAGCACGACGAGCACCGTCACCACGAGCAACCCGACCGCCGTCCAGAGCCGGTAGCCGCGCCACCCGCGCGCGGCGGGCATCGGCAATCTCACCGGCCACCCAGTTGCGGACGGGCCCGGAGGCTGTCGAGAATCTGGTTGCCGAGCATGGTCACATCGCCGGCGCCCATGGTGATCACCACGTCGCCGGGTTCGGCAAGCCCGGCGACCTGCCTGCTCACCTTCGACATGTCCGGCTGGTAGTGCACCGGTTCGGTCACCGCCTTGGCCACCAGCGCGCCGTTGACACCCGGCAGCGGCTCCTCGCGGGCGCCGTACACATCGAGGACGACCACCTCGTCGGCCAGGCTCAACGCGGCGCCGAATTCGGCGGCGAAGGTCGCGGTGCGGCTGTACAGGTGCGGCTGGAACACCACGATCACCCGGCCGCGCCTGGTGCGGGCACCGTCGCGGGCCTCCTGCTCCACCAGCTGCGCCGCCGCCTCCAGCACCGCGCGGACCTCGGTGGGATGGTGGGCGTAGTCGTCGAAAACGCGCACCCCGTTCTCCCTGCCGGTGAACTGGAACCGGCGGTGCACACCACCGAAACCCTCCAGCCCCTGGACGATCTCATCGACATCGGCGCCGGTCGCCCTGGCGGCGAGCAGCGCAGCCAGCGCGTTGAGCGCCATGTGCCTGCCCGGCACCGACAGCCGCACGGTGCGCGGGGTGGTCTCCCCCGCCAGCTCGAATTCGACGATCCCGCCGACATCACGCGGCTGCCAGTCGAGCAGGCGCGCGCCGACCGGCACCGGCGCGGCGCTCAGGTCACCGGAACCGTAGCCGAGTACCGCCACTCCGCGCTCGCGCAGCCGTGGCTCGACCCGCTCCGCCAGCGCCAGCGAGCCGGGATCGTCCAGGCACACCACCAGCAGGCCGCCGGGGGCGAGGCGATCGGCGAAGTCGTCGAACACCTGGATGTAGGCCTCGTCGGTGCCGAAGAAATCGAGATGATCGGATTCGATATTGGTGACCACGGCGACGTCGGGGTCGTACTGCAACAGCGAACCGTCGGACTCGTCGGCCTCGGCGACGAAGATCTCACCGCTGCCGTGGTGGGCGTTGGTGCCCGCCTCGTTGAGCTCGCCGCCGACCGCGAAGGACGGGTCGGCACCGCAGTGCTGCAGCGACACGATCAGCATCGAGGTGGTCGAGGTCTTGCCGTGCGTCCCCGACACCAGCAGCGTCTTGTGCCCGCGCATCAGCGCGGCGAGCACGGTGGGGCGCAGCAGCACCGGGATGTCGCGCCGATTCGCCTCGACCAGTTCGGGATTGGTCTTGGGAATCGCGGCGTAGGTGGTGACCACGACCGTCGGACCGCCGGGCAGCAGGTCGAGCGCGTCGGCGTCGTGGCCGATGCGCACCTGCGCGCCCCGCGCCCGCAGCGACAGCACGCCGCGGCTCTCGCGGGCATCCGAGCCCGACACCGCACCGCCACGGGACAGCAGGATCCTGGCGATCCCGGACATGCCCGCACCACCGATGCCGACCATATGGACGCGTTCGAGTTCCGGCGGCAGTCCGCCGCCCGCGGTCTCGCCGATCACGGGCTCGACGCCGCTCACGCCGTACCCGCCCGGCGGGCCGTGGCGATCTCGGCGACGATCCTGGCCACCGTGTCGGCCGCGTCTCGATGGCCTGCGCCTGCGGCGGCGCGGCTCATCCCGGCGAGCCGGTCGGGATCGAGCAGCAGCGGAATCACCTCATCCATCACATATTTCGGGGTCAGCTCGGCGTCGGCCACAATTCTGCCACCTCCCCCGGCGACCACGGGCCGCGCGTTGAACTCCTGCTCGCCGTTGCCGTGCGGCAGCGGCACGTAGAACGCGGGCAGGCCGACCGCCGACACCTCAGCGACGGTCATCGCGCCGGAGCGGCACACCACCGCGTCGGCGGCGGCGTAGGCCAAATCCATCCGGGACAGGTAGGGCACCGCGACATACGGTGCGGGGGCGTCGGCGGTGCTCACCTCGACGCTGTTCTTGGGACCGTGCGCGTGCAGCACCGAGATGCCGGCGGCGGCCAGCTGTGGCGCGGCGCCGGACACCGCCTCGTTGAGGCTGCGCGCGCCCTGCGAACCACCGAACACCAGCAGCACCGGCCCTTCGGCGGGCAGCCCGAAATGGGCGCGAGCCTGCGCCCGTAGAGCGGGCCGGTCGAGCCCGGTGATGGCGGCCCGCACCGGGATCCCGACGACCTCGGCGTTCGCCAGCCCCGAATCGGGCACCGCGGCAAGCACCTTCGTGGCGATCCTGGCGCCGACCTTGTTGGCGAGGCCCGCCTTCGCGTTGGCCTCGTGCACCACCACCGGTACGGCGCGCCTGCGGCCGAGCAGCCCGCCGCGGGCGGCCAGATAGGCGGGCAGCGCGACATAGCCGCCGAAGCCGACGATCACATCGGCCTGGACCTCGTCGATGACGGCCCTGGTCCGGCCGACCGAGGCGCGCACCCGCCCTGGCAAGCGCAGCAGATCGGCGGTGGGCTTGCGCGGCAGCGGGACCGGTGGGATGAGCTCGAGCGGATATCCGCGCTCGGGAACCAGCTTCGTTTCGAGGCCGCGCTCGGTGCCGAGGGCGGTGACCCGGATCGACTCGTCGAGCGTGCGCAGCGCGTCGGCGACGGCGAGCGCGGGTTCGATATGCCCGGCGGTGCCGCCGCCGGCGACGATCACCGACAACCCGGAGCGCGGGTGACTCACGTAGATCTACCTCGTTCTTTCGCGTGTGGCATCGGATAGGTCGGTTCCCATGCCCTGGTCGACCGTAGCGAACCGGTCCCGCGGCTGGGCGGGGTGCGGCGCCTGCGCGGGGCAGGCCCGTCGCGGCGGGCGGCCGGACGCGGCCGTTCGGCCTTGGCTTTCGGCGTGGCACGACGCGAGGCATCGGCCCTGGCGGGGGTGTACACCTCGGGGATCGGCAACCGCAGCAGCCTGCTCACCCGGCCGTCCTGGCCCGCTTGCAGCGCCGAGACGGCCTCGGGTTCGTGTCTGGCCGCGCTGGCGATGATGCCGAACATGAACAGGGTGATGGCCAGCGACGAACCACCGGCGGAGACCAGCGGCAGCTGCAGGCCGGTCACCGGAAGCAGCCCGACCACATAGCCGATGTTGATCAGCGCCTGGGTGGTGATCCAGGCGGTCGCGGTGGCGGTGAGCAGCCGCAGGAACGGGTCGACCGAGCGCAGCGCGATCCTGATGCCGGTGTAGACGAACAGCGCGAACAGCGCCAGCACCACCATGCAGCCGAGGAAACCGAGTTCCTCGCCGATGATGGCGAAGATGAAGTCGTTGTGCGAGTTGGGCAGATAGCTCCACTTGGCCCGGCTCTGCCCGAGACCACGGCCGAGGATGCCGCCGTCGGCGAGCGAGTACTTGGCCTGACGCGCCTGATAGTTGACGCCCTGCGGATCGTCGCCGGGGTTGAAGAACGCGCGCACCCGGTCGGACCGATACCCGGCCGACAGCGCCAGCACCGAGGCCGCGACCAGTCCGCTGACCAGGATGGCGACGAACAACCGCACCGGCAGCCCGCCGAACCACAGCAGCGCCATCAGCACGATGCCGAGCGCGATGGTGGTCGACAGGTTCGGTTCCAGCACCACCAGCAGGCAGACCAGCAGCCCGGCGGGAACCAGCGGCACCAGCAGTTCCTTGAGCTGGCCGCCGCGCCGCGAGGCCAGCAGATGCGCGCCCCACACCACCAGGGTCACCTTGACGACCTCGGAGGGCTGGATGGACACCGGCCCGAGATCGAACCAGCGCCGCGCACCGCCGTGCACCGCGCCGATCCCAGGGATCAGCACCAGCACCAGTGCCAGGACCGAGAGGCTGAAGACGGGGAACGACCACCGCCGCAACAGCCGCAACGGCAGGCGCAACGCGATGTAGAACGCGACGGCGCCGAGCGCGGCGAACATGGCCTGCTGGATGAACAGCGAATACGCCGAACCGCCGCCCGCGTAGGCCTCGACACTCGACGCGGACAGCACCATCACCAGCCCGAGCACGGTGAGCAAGGTGGCGATGGTGACGATCAGGTGGAAGGACGCGAGCGGGCGGGCCAGCCAGGCGCCGAAACGCTCCCCCGCCCATCCCGGCTGGGGAGCGCGGCCCTTCACCTTGGCGCGCACGCCGCCCTCGGTCTGCTCCCGCGCCGCACGCGTCCGGGTCATAGCGCCCGCCCGATGTCACCGTCTTCCAGTGCCGTCACCGCGTCGACGAAGCAGCGTCCGCGGTGGGTGTAGTCGTCGTACATGTCCAGGGAGGCCGCGGCCGGGGCCAGCAGGACGGTGTCTCCGGTGCGGGCCATTCCCGCCGCGGCGCGGACCGCGCGGCCCATCACCGCCTCGGCCCGCTGCGATCTCGACGACTCCATGCCTGCATCGTCTCCCGCGGTCAGCTCGATGACCGGGACTTCGGGTGCGTGTCGCGCCAATGCGGCGGCGATCACGGGCGCGTCGGCGCCGAACAGCACCGCCCCGACGAGCCGGTCACCGATCTCTTCGACCAGGTCGTCGACGCTCGCGCCCTTGAGCTGCCCACCCGCAACCCACACCACATGCGGGTGGGCCATGATGGCGGCGCGGGCGGCGTGCGGGTTGGTGGCCTTGGAGTCGTCGATGAACTCGACCCCGCCGAGTTCGCGCACGAACGCGGTGCGGTGCGGGCCCACCTTGTGCTCGGCGAGCCCCTCCTTCACGAACTGCGGTGCCACGTCGATCGCCCTGGTCAGGGCCGAGGCGGCGAGCGCGTCGGCGATTCCGGCCGGGCCCTGCGGGCTGATGTCGGAGGTCTCGGCGAGGATGGCGGCCTTGGTGAACGCGCGGTCGAGCAGCTTGCCGTCCACGACACCGAGTTCGCCGTCGGCGGGCACCCCGATCCGGAAGCCGACCGTGCGCCGGGCCTTGGCCTTGCGGGCCAGGGATCCGGCGACCGGGTCGTCCAGGCCGACCACACCGATCCGGCCGGTCAACGCGCGGGCCTTGGCGGCGGCGTAGGCGTCGAGCCCGCCGTGCCAGTCCAGATGGTCCTCGGCGACGTTGAGGACGACACCCGCCTCCGGTCGCACCGACGGCGCCCAGTGCAGCTGGAACGAGGACAGTTCCACTGCCAGCACCTGTGGACCGGGGTTGCGGCGCAGCGCGTCCAGGATGGGCAGCCCGATATTGCCGCAGGCCACGCTGGCGATGCCTGCGGCGCGCAGGATCGAGTGTGTCATCTGGGTGGTGGTGGTCTTGCCGTTTGTTCCGGTGATCACCAGCCACTTGCGGACCGGGCCGTAGATCCTGGCCTGATCGACCCACCAGGCGAACTCGACGTCACCCCAGACCGGGATACCCTCGGTGACGGCCGAAACCAGCACCGGCGAGTCGGGGCGCCAGCCCGGACTGGTGATCACCAGCGCGAACCGGCTCAGCTCGGCGGATTCCAGCTCGACGCTGGTGGCGACCTCGAGCCCCAGCTCGGCGGCCTCGGCCAGCGCTTTGGCGCCCCCGTCGGTCACCACCGGATGGGCGCCTATGTCGCGCAGTGGTTCGATCAGCGAGCGTCCGGAGACACCCCAACCCGCTACCAGCACGTCACGGCCGCGCAGGAATTCGAGCATCGGGCCCGGCGAACGGAGGGCGCGCGGAGAGTGTTCGACCATATCCGTCACCCGACCTGCGAGAGATATTCGCTGTAGAACAGTCCGAGACCCACGGCGGCGGCGATGCCCGCCAGGATCCAGAACCTGATGATGACCGTGGTTTCCGCCCACTTGCTCAACTCGAAGTGGTGGTGGAACGGCGCCATCTTGAACAGCCGGTTGCGGGTGGTGCGGAACACCGCCACCTGCAGCACCACCGACGCCGCCTCGGCGACGAACAGCGCGCCGATGACGACCATCAGCAGCTCGGTGCGGGTGGTGACCGACAGACCGGCCAGCATGCCGCCCAGCGCCAGCGAACCGGTGTCGCCCATGAAGATCTTGGCGGGTGCGGCGTTCCACCACAGGAAGCCGATGCAGGCGGCGGCCGCCGCGGCGCACACCAGCGCCAGGTCCAGCGGGTCACGCACGTTGTAGCAACCCGCCTCGGGCGCGGTCGAGCAGGCGTTGCGGTACTGCCAGAAGGTGATGATCACGTACGCGCCAAGCACCAGGCTCATCGAGCCTGCGGCCAGGCCGTCGAGGCCGTCGGTGAGGTTGACCGCATTGGACCAGGCCACCACGAGCAGGCACACCAGGATCACGAACACGATCGCGCCGAGCGACACGGTCGAGATGTCACGCACATAGGAGATGTGTTTGCTGCCGGGGGTGAGCCCGTCGGTGTTGCGGAACTGCAGCACCAGCACCGCGAAGATCACCGCGGCGCTGATCTGGCCGATGTACTTACCCGCCGCCGAGAGCCCGAGATTGCGCTGCTTGCGCAGCTTGATGAAGTCGTCGAGGAAGCCGACGACACCGAGCGCGGTGGTGAGCCCGAGGACGAGCAGGCCCGAGGCGGTCGGGCCCTCGGCGTCGTAGCCGATGCCGATCAGATGCGAACCCAGGTAGCCGGCCCACATGCCGATCAGGATGGCGACACCACCCATGGTGGGAGTGCCGCGCTTGGCCTGGTGGCTGGCCGGGCCGTCGACCCGGATCTCCTGACCGAAGCCCTGCCTGGCGAAGACCCGGATCAGCAACGGCGTCAACAGGATCGACACCGCAAGTGCGATCCCCGCCGCGAAGAGAATCTGCCTCACGCCGCGGCCTCGCTGGCACTGCGCCCCGACGTGAGGCCGACGGCCGCTGTGTACATGATTCGCTCGCTACGCTCTCTCATTGATCCGTGCTACCTTCCCCTGCCCCGGTCAGGTGCTCGGCGACGGCCCACAGGCCGACCGCCTTCGACGCCTTGACCAGTACCACATCGCCCTCGGCGATCTCGTCGTCGAGCAGCGCGATCGCCGCATCGATATTCGGGACGAGGACCGATTCCTCGCCCCATGAGCCTTCCATCACCGCACCCTGGTGCATCCCCCGGGATGGCCGTCCGGTGCCGACCACGATCAACCGGTCGACATCGAGGCGTACCGCCAGCCGTCCGATCGCGTCGTGTTCGATCACCGATTCTTCCCCGAGTTCGCCCATCTCGCCGAGCACGGCCCAGCTGCGCCGCGGCTCGTCGCCCGCCTTCGCGAGGGTGACCAGCGCTTTGAGCGCGGCCCGCACCGAATCGGGATTGGCGTTGTAGGAGTCGTTGATGACGGTGACACCCGTCGCGGTGGTGCGCACGTCCATCCGGCGCGCCGAGGCCGCGGTGGCGCCCGACAGCGCCGCGGCGATCGTGGCCAGGTCGGCGCCGCATTCCAGGGCGACGGCGGCCGCGGACAGCGCGTTGCCGACCTGGTGTTCGCCGTGCACGGCCAGCTGGACCGGCACCGACTGCCCGCCCGCGTGCAGGGTGAACCCGGCGCGTGCCTGCGCGTCGGTGACCACGTCGGTGGCGCGGATGTCGGCGTCGCCGGACTGGCCGACCAGTACCACGCGGGCCCGCGTCCTCGACGCCATCGCGGCGACGTTCCGGTCGTCGGCGTTGAGCACCGCGAGCCCGTCGGCGGGCAGCGCCTCGACCAGCTCACCCTTGGTCTTCGCGATCGCCTCGCGGCTGCCGAACTCGCCGAGGTGGGCGGTGCCGACATTGAGCACCACACCGATGCGCGGCGGGGCGACGCGGGCCAGCGCGGCGATGTGGCCCGGCCCGCGGGCCGAGAGCTCGAGCACGAGGAACTTGGTGTCCAGCCCGGCCCGCAGCGCGGTCCATGGATGGCCGAGTTCGTTGTTGAAGGAACCGGGCGGGGCGACCACCGGGCCGAGCGGGGCGAGGACCGCGGCGAGCAGATCCTTGGTCGAGGTCTTACCGGAGGAGCCGGTGACGCCGACGACGGTGAGCCCGGTCCGCGCGGCCAGCCGCTCGGTGCTCACCCGCGCCAGCTCGGCCAGCGCCGCGAGCACGGCGGCGCCGGACCCGTCGGCATCGGCGCTCAGCGCGACCGAGGTCGCGGGCACCGAGCCGCGCTCGGGCGCGACGACGATGGCGGGTACGCCCACCGGCCGCGCCGCGAGCACGGCGACCGCGCCCGCGGCCACCGCCTGCGCGGCGTAGTCGTGGCCGTCGGTGGTGGCGCCCGGTAGCGCGAGGAACAGATCGCCGGAACCGATACGGCGCGAATCGAATTCGACCGAACCGGTCACCAGTGCCTGGGGGTCGGATACGTCGTGCAGCTCGCCGCCGACGACGTCCGCGATCTCCCGCAGTGTCATCTCGATCATGAAACCGTCAAGTCCTCCGAGTCCGTCCGCGGACTGTGTCGCGTCCGCAGGGCTTCCAGCGCCGCCGCGACCACCTCGCGGTCGTCGAAGGGATGCTTGACCCCTTCGATCTCCTGTCCCGCCTCGTGACCCTTGCCCGCGACGAGCACCACGTCCCCGGCGCGGGCCCAGGCGACGGCGGCGGCGATGGCGGCCGCGCGGTCACCGATCTCGCGGACCTCGCCGCGTTCGGTATCGGGGAGTTCGTGCGCACCGGCCACCACGGCGGCCCTGATGGCCGCCGGGTCCTCGGTGCGTGGGTTGTCGTCGGTGACGATCAGCAGATCGGCGCCACGGGCGGCCGCGGCGCCCATGAGCGGGCGCTTGGCCGCGTCCCGGTCGCCACCGGCGCCGACGACGACGGCGAGCCTGCCGTGGCCTGCCTCGGCGAGATGCCCGCGCATGGTGGCCACCACCGATTCGACGGCAGCCGGCTTGTGCGCGTAATCGACGACGGCGAGAAAATCCTGGCCGCGATCGACGCGCTGCATTCGGCCGGGTACGTCGACGGTCGCCAGCGCAGGCGCGGTGACGCGAGGGTCGACCCCGGCGGCCGCGCAGGTGGCCACGGCGAGCAGGGCATTGGCCACGTTGTAGCGGCCGGGCAGGCGCAGCCGCACGGTCAGCTCGCCGTCCGGGCCGACGGCAGTGAATTCCTGTTCGCCGCCGGTGGTGCGGACGTCGCCGACGACCCGCCACGCGGCGGTGCCGCGCACCGTGTGCTTCGATGCGGCGGATCCCGCCGCCGCGGACCGCTCGGCACCGGCGGCGCTTGTCGACACCGTGATCGGCGCGGTCAGATCACCGGCGAGCCTGGTACCCCACTCGTCGTCGACGCAGATGACCGCGGTGCGCGCGGCGACTGGCGAATCCGCGTCGAACAACCGGCGTTTCGCGGCGAAGTAGTCCTCGAAGTCGGCGTGGAAGTCGAGGTGGTCCTGGGACAGATTGGTGAAGGCGCCGACCGCGAAGCGCACCCCGTCGACCCGGCCGAGCGCGAGCGCGTGGCTCGACACCTCCATCACCACCGCAGCCACGCCCTGCTCGACCATCGCGGCGAACATCGCGTGCAGCTGGGGTGCCTCCGGCGTGGTGAGCGCGCTGGGCACCCGCCTGCCGCCGATGCGGGTCTCGATGGTGCCGATCAGCCCGGTGGACAGGCCGGCCGCGGCCAGCCCGGCCTCCACCAGGTACGAGGTGGTGGTCTTGCCGGAGGTGCCGGTGATGCCGACGATCCGCAGCCGGTCGCTGGGGTGGCCGTAGATCTCGGCGGAGAGTTCGCCGAGCACGGCCCTCGGCTCTTCGCGCACCAGGACGGGCACGGTGACCGAGCCGAGCTGGGCGGCACCGGCGGCGTCGGTGAACACCGCCACCGCGCCACGGTCGATCGCGTCGGCGGCGAAGCGCGCGCCGTGCGCGTTGGCGCCGGGCAGCGCGGCGAACAGGTCACCGGGGCGCACGGCGGTGGACCGCTGCTCGATTCCGGTGACGGTCACCTCGGCGGGTAACGGCGCCACCGAAGTGGCACCGGTGAGGTCCAGCAGGGCCCGCAGCGACGTCGACGGCGGCGTGGCGGGCCGGAGCGCGTGTGGGCTGGACTGCGCGGGCACAAGGCTCCTCTCTGAGAGTGATCGAGCGCGTGGTCGAGACGAGCAGTCAGGTTACCGACGCGCGGTGTCGGACGGACAACGCGGGTTGTGCCAAGGAGCGCGAGTCAGAGCCCGGCCTCCAGCACCAGAGGTTGGGACTCCGGCGACGGGGGTACCCGATCGCGCTGCAACGCCCAGGAGGCGATGGTGTGGAACAGCGGCGCCGCCGACCCGCCGCCGGAGCCGTCGGAGCTGCGGACCGGCGCGTCGAGCATCATGCCGATCACGTAGCGGGGGTTGTCGGCGGGCACCATCCCGGCGAAGGTGATGTAGAACGACGATGTCGAATAGCACCGGCAGGCGGGGTCGACCTTCTGCGCGGTGCCGGTCTTGCCCGCCACCTGGTAGCCCTCCACCGCGGCTTGCGGTCCGGTGCCCATCTGATAGCCCATGGGATCCTTCTGCACCGTGGCCTGGAAGATCGTGCGCAGCGTCGCCGCGGTCTCCGGGCTCACCACACGCACCCCGTCGGGCTGCAGTTCCTCGGAGCGGGTGCCGTCGGGCGCGATCTTGGCCTTGACGATGCGCGGCGGGATGCGCAGGCCGTCGTTGGCGATGGCCTGGTACATGCCGGTCATCTGCAGGGTGGTCATCGAAAGACCTTGACCGATCGGCAGATTCGCGAACGTACCACCGGACCACTGGTCTCTGGCAGGCACCAGCCCCGGGCTCTCGCCGGGCAGGCCGAGACCGGTGCGCGTGCCGAGGCCGAACCGGTCGAGCATGTCGGCGAAGCGATCCTCGCCGACCCGCTGGGCGAGCATGAGGGTGCCGACGTTGGAGGACTTGCCGAAGACACCGGTCGTCGTATACGGCGCGACGCCGTGCTGCCACGCGTCGTTGACGGTGACCCCGGCCATCCGGATCGACCCGGGAACCTGCAGCACCTCGTCGGGTGTGGTGAGCCCGTACTCGATGGCGGCGGCCGCGGTGACGATCTTGTTCACCGATCCGGGCTCGAACGGTTCGCTGACCGACGGGTTGCTCATATTGGCCGAGGCCCAATGCTGCGGTCCCAGCGCGGGATTGAAGGTGTTGTCATTGGCCATCGCCAGCACCTGGCCGGTCTTGGCGTCGAGCACCACCGCCGAGGCCGAGGATGCGCCCGACATCTGCTTGGCCTGCTGCACCTGCTGCTGGACGAAGTACTGCATGTCCTCGTCGAGGGTCAGTTCCACCCCGTAACCGTCGACGGCGGGCTGCTGATCGCGAGAGCTGCCAGGGATCATCGCGCCGTCGGACCCGCGATCGTAGGTGCGTGATCCGTCGGTGCCTGCCAGCACCGAGTCCAGCGCCGACTCGAGGCCGATCTGACCGTGTCCGTCCCAGCCGGTCGCGCCGATCACATTGGCCGCCAGCGCACCACCGGGATACTCGCGCAGGTCCTGGCGCTCGGCACCGACCTCGGGGAACTCGGCCACGATCTCGGCGGCCACCCGCGGGTCCACATTGCGTGCGAGGTAGGTGAAGGTCTTGTCGCTGCGCAGCTTGTCCAGCAGCTCTTCCTCTTTCGGTGCGCCCGCACCGAGCTTGTCGTGCACGAACTTCGCGATGTCGATCAGCCGCTGATCCGGATCGGGCGCGACCTCCGGCTTGGCCTGCTTGGCGTCGGCGAGCTGCTGACGCACCCGGACCGGCTGGAAGTGCAGCGCCCGCGCGGTGATGGTGAAGGCGAGCCGGTTGCCGTTGCGGTCGGTGATCGGCCCGCGCACGGCGGCCTGGGTCTCCTTGGTGGTGCGCTGCGAGGCGGCCTGCGCCGACAGCCCCGGCGCGGCGACGCTCTGCACGTACAGCAGTTGCAACGCCACCACGGCCAGCGCGGACAGCAGCGTGACCCGGCCGACACCGAGGCGCAACCGGATCGGCCGGTCCGGCGAGAGCGCGCGCGTGCGGCGGGCTCTCGACGAGACCGGCCCGCGTCGCTGTCGCGACGCGGGCCCGCTCTGCCTCATCGGCCCGGCTCCGGGGCCACGATCCGCGGTGTCTCGCTCGGTGCCCGGCCCGGCTCGGGCGTCGGGGCCGGTAGGCCGTCATCGGCCACCGGCGCCGCGGGATCCGGTGCGCCGCCGGGCATCCGGTCCACCGGGAGCTGCCCGTCGGCCGGGACCATCGCGGGCGGTAGTCCCCCGGCGGGCGGAACCGGCGCCGTCCCCTCGGCAGGCACCTCGGCGAGCGGAGCGGGCACGGTGGCCACCGCGGGCTGCGGCGCCACCGGCGGCGGCGCGGACTGCGGCGCCGGTGCGGCCTGGGTGACCGGCGCGCTGACGGCGGGCTGGTTGGCCACCGGAGTGCCCGGCTGCACCGGAACCACCCGTTCGCCCTGGGCCTGCACATGATCGGGGATCGGGCCGTTGGGCGCGGTGGACGGCGGGGTGTTCAGCGGCGGCGCCGGCGTGCCGTTGGCAGGCATCGGCGTGCCGATGACGGTCACCTCGCCGTTCGGGCCGAGGACGAGCCGGGCCGGGTCCTCGGCGGGAATCATGCCGAGTTCCCTGGCGCGCGCGGCCAATTCGGGCGCCGAGTCGGCGGCGGCCACCTCGCGCTGCAGCGCGGCGCGCTCGTCGGCGAGGGTGCGGTTGACCGCCCTGGCGTCACCGAGCAGGTAGCTGTCCTCGGCGGCCCGAGTGGTGAGCAGCAGGGTGAGTGCGAGGCCGCAGCCGAGCAGTCCGATGATGGCGGTGACGAACGGGATCCGCCCGGCCATGCTCGACGACCGTTCGGGCAGCTCGATACCGTCGAGCAGCTGTTCCCTGGTGCGCTTGCGCGCATAGGCCCGCTGCGCGGCACCGGATTTCACCCGTTCGGCCGTCTCGGCGCGGCGGGCCGTCCGGCCCGGCACGGCGACGGTACTCGTCCGCAGGCTCATCGTGTCCCCTCCTGTGTCCTCGGCGACCCCTCCGCGATCCGCTCGGCCGCGCGCATCCGCACCGGCGCGGACCGCGGGTTGACCTCGATCTCGGACTCGGTCGCTTTTTCCGCACCGCGGGTCAGCATCCGGAATTCCGGTCCCATACCGGGCAATTCGACCGGCAGGTCCATCGGCGACCTGGAGACGATCCGTGGTGCGAACTCCTGCTTGACCAGCCGGTCCTCCAGCGACTGGTACGACATGACGCAGATCCGCCCGCCGACCCGCAGCGCGGCGAGCGCGGCGGGCAGCGCGGCGCGCAGCGAGTCGAGCTCGCCGTTGACCTCCACCCGCAGCGCCTGGAAGGTGCGCTTGGCCGGATGACCGCCGGTGCGCCGCGCCGCCGCCGGGATGGTGGCGTAGAGCAACTCGACCAGCTCGGCGCTGGTCGTGAACGGTTTCACCGCGCGCCGCCGGAGCACCTCCGAGGCGATCTTGCCCGCGAACCGTTCGTCGCCATAGGTTTTCAGCACCCTGGCCAGGTCGCCGTGGCTGTAGGTGTTGAGCACGTCGGCGGCGGTGGGACCGGTGGTCGGGTCCATCCGCATGTCCAGCGGCGCGTCGACGGAGTAGGCGAAGCCGCGTTCGGCCTCGTCGAGCTGCATCGACGACACCCCGAGATCCATCAGAATCGCGGCGACGGAGCCGGTTTCGGGCAGCCCGGCCTCGCGCAGCGCGGCGGCGATGCCGTCGTAGCGGGTGTGCACCAGGGTGATCCGGTCGGCGTAGGGCGCCAGCCGCTCGCCCGCCAGCCGCAGGGCGGTGGTGTCGCGGTCGAGCCCGACCAGGCGGGCGTTCGGGTAGGTGCGCAGGAAATGTTCGGCGTGGCCGCCCAGACCTAGCGTCGCGTCGAGGTAGACCGCGCCGGGTTCGCTCAGCGCCGGGCCGAGCAGGTCGTCGGCGCGCTCCAGCAGAACCGGCACATGACGGGGGTTCTCGGTGTCATGGTTCACCTCGACCTCCCGGGATACCGCCTCGCGGCGCAGACGGATCGCCTTGCCGCACAGTGCTTTACGAATGAGATTTGCGATGTGCGAATGCGTCGAGGTCTCTGACCGAGGCGCGGCACCTGGCGTCGGGGAAGTACGTCAGGGTCCACGCCCGGGCAGAGGCCTCGCAGCACTCGCGTGCTCCGGCTAGAAGATCCCGCCCAGCGACTCGTCTCCAGCTTGCGCGTAGTCCTCCTCGTGCTCGGCGAGGTAGGACTCCCACGCCTGCTTGTCCCATATCTCGAGGAAGTCGACCGAACCGATCACCACGCAATCCCGACTGAGATTGGCGTAGCGCCGATGGTCCGGCGACAGCGTGATCCGGCCCTGCGCGTCCGGACGTTGTTCGTCGGTGCCCGCCGCCAGCGCGCGAACGAAAGCCCTTGCCTGCGGGTTGCTTCGAGACGCCGCCGCGGCCCGCCGCGCGAGCGCGGTGAACTCGTCTTTGGGATACACGGCCAGGCTGTGGTCTTGCCCTTTGGTGACCATCAACCCTCCCGCCAGATCGTCTCGGAACTTCGCAGGCAACGTCAGCCGCCCTTTGTCGTCCATTCGGGGGGTGTAGGTACCGAGAAACATCCCGGCCACCTCCCTACTGGATCACCTCGCCGTACGGCCTCTCCTGTAGTGCGCGACCCACATTACCCCACTTTCCCCCACTTTCAATCGAAACCCCGGGTGATCCTGGTCCCCGCCGTCACAATTCCGCAGGTCATTTCAGCTATCACCGGGATTCGGGACTATCGCGTGTTCGGACAGCCCGCGCGGGTCGGCTACCCGCCGTTCCGACAACGTTCAGCAAACTCGGCAGGTACGAGCGGCGCGAAGGCACGCGACACCGGAGTACGCGGCCCGAGGTGGGGCACAGTGGGGAAGGTGGGGGAACCACCCTGATCACGCCGTCGATACCGACTCGGCCACCGAACAGGCGAAGGCGGCGCCGCACCCGAATCGGGTGCGGCGCCGCCTTCGACGTCGTCGTGCTCCGGTTACCGCGGAGCTACTACTCCTGTTCGAACCTTCGGCGGAATCGATCCTCCATCCGCTCGGAGAAACCGCCCGACTTGCGGGGGCGGCCACCACCGCGACCACCCGAGCCCGACGGCCCCGAGCCCTGCGCGGGAGTATCGGTCGAGTCCGGTCGAGCGGACTTGCGCGAGTTGCCGATCATCAGCAGGACGCCGGCACCGAACATCGCGATGAAGCCGACGAGGCTGATGACGGGGAAGCCGCCCGGCTTGAACGGGGCGGCCAGGCCGGCGACGAGCAGGAACAGGCCGATGGCGAACAACGCCGCAGCTTGGAGTCTGCGTCGACTCGACGTGGAACGAAGGCGTCCGCCGCGGACGGACGAGGCGAACTTCGGATCCTCAGCATAGAGAGCGCTCTCGATCTGTTCGAGCATGCGCTGCTCGTGCTCGGAGAGTGGCACGGTACCTCCCCCGGCACTAGGCGTGGCTGGTCGCCTCCGGGTAGGCGACGGGTAGCCGACCTTGGCGGCTATCTGCTCCCCATGATACGAGTTCGATCGGTGGCGTACCACCTACTCCGTCATAACTAAGCGGTCATGTCCCGGTCGCGGCTCGGCTGCGGGCGTGTCCGCGCCGCGGCGACCAGCGCATCGTCGATGTCGTAGAGGAATGCGCCGACCCGTGAACAGAACTCGTCTGCCCTGCTCGCGGTGATCTTACGATCGAGTCCGGCCTCCAGATCGGCCCGGAGCTGGGAATGGGCCTCGAAGTAGTCGGCCCACATCGCGAACTCGGGTGTCGCGCGTCTCAGCAGAACCCACGCGCTGCGCGAGCGCGCCCGCGGCGCCCGGTCGGCGCCGGACAACGCGATCATCGCGCCCGCGCCGCGCAGGGCGGCCAGATAGGCGGTGCGGAACCGCTCGCCCGGCTCGTGCTCCCAGGCCGAGTCGGTGAGCAGCGCGTCGGCCTGCCGTAGCAGCCCGCCCGCGCGACCGTCGTGCCCCGCGTGGTCCCGACCATCGTTGCGACCAGCCATCTGCTGCCCCTTTCACCCCTCGCACGGCTCGAACAACCATTCGAACGTTTGAATTGGGTTTGAATATAGGGACACCCACCGACAACTTTCGCGCCACCGCGCCAGCCACGAGAGCCATGACAGCCGTCAAGCCGAATCACACTCCCGCACCAGTGGTCGTCGACCTCAGTGTCGCCGCCCTGCGCGCGCGCCTGCACGACGCACTGGCGGTCTATGTCGCCGCGATGGACTATCCGCGCGGCACCGAACACCACCGCGCCCCGATGTGGACCGAACACACCACGCGGGCGGGCTGGCGCGCCGTGGCCGCTGTGCTCCCCGACGACGCGGGCGGGGTGGATCTGCGCACCGCCCCGATCGTCGCGATCGCCTACGGCTACAGCGGCGCACCCCGCCAGTGGTGGCATCAGCAGGTCCACACCGGCATGCGCCGGTGCGGCTGGCCGGAGGCCGCGGCGCGGGAACTGCTCGCCGACTACTTCGAACTCACCGAACTGCACGTGCATCCGGCCGCGCAGGGCCGTGGGATCGGTTCGACCCTGCTCACCCGCCTGCTGGCCGACCGGCGGGAGGCCGCGGTGCTGTTGTCGACCCCGGAGGTGCCCGCGGAAGCGAACCGGGCGTGGCGGTTGTACCGGCGAGCCGGATTCACCGATGTGATCCGCAATTTCGTCTTCGCCGGGGACACCAGGCCGTTCGCCATCCTCGGCAGGCGCCTGCCGCTGCCGGACAGCCCCGCGTGACCGGCGCCGGGACGACGGTCGTCGTCGGATCGGGCCACAACGCGCTGGTCGCCGCCTGCTATCTGGCACGGGCAGGCCGACGGGTGCTGGTGCTGGAACGGGACGAGGTGCCCGGCGGCGCGGTGTCGACGGTCGAGCGTTTCCCCGGCCATCGGGTGGACCGGGGATCCTCGGCGCACATCATGATCCGGCACACCGGGATCATCGAGGAGCTCGAGCTCGCGCGATTCGGGTTGGCCTATCTCGACTGTGATCCCTGGGGTTTCACCCCGTCCGACGGTGTGCGCCCGCCGATCGTGTTCCACCGCGATCCGGATGCCACCTGTGCCTCGATCGCGACAGCCTGTGGCAACCGTGACGCGGACGCGTACCGGCGGTTCGTGGCGGAATGGGGTGCGCGCAGCGCGCGGGTGATGCGGGCCTTCGGCGGACCGCCGACGCCGGGCAGACTGCTGCGCTCGTTCTGGGGGCTGGACGCGCGTGACGGCGGGAGCGCGCTGTCGCGGGAGTTCCTGCAGTCCGGTGACGCGCTGCTGGACCAGTGGTTCGACGACGAACGCCTCAAGGCCTCGCTGGCCTGGTTCGGCGCGCAGTCGGGACCGCCGATGTCGGAACCCGGTTCGGCGCCGATGGCCGGTTTCGCCGCGCTCATGCACACACTGCCGCCGGGCCGGGCGGTGGGGGGAAGTGGGGCGCTGTCCGCCGCGCTGATCGCCCGGCTGCGGTCCGACGGCGGCGAACTGCGCACCGGGGACGCGGTGACCGCCATCGGCCGCCGCGGCGACGGCTGGCTGGTGCGCACCGCCGCGGGCCGGGTGTTCCCCGCCGACACCGTGATCGCGGGCGCGCATATCCTGACCACACTCGACCTGCTGCGTGAAGGCGGTTTCGACCAGGGCACGCTCGACGGCTGGCAGCGCCGGATCCGGGTGGGCCCCGGCATCGGCATGGTGGTGCGGCTCGCCACCGACCGGCTCCCCGAATATCCCGGTGCCACGACCGCCGAATCGGCTCGCGGCCTGCAGTTCCTGGTCGCCGACCGCCGTCAGCTGCGGCTCGCGCACGGTGCCGCCCTCGCCGGTGAGCTGCCGCCGCGCCCGGTGGTGCTCGCGATGAGTTTCAGCGCGCTCGACCCGTCCATCGCGCCGCCCGGCGAGCATCAGCTGTCGCTGTGGGCGCAGTGGCATCCGTACGCGCTGTCCGGCGGGCGCGACTGGGCCGCGCACGCCGACGCGGAAGCGGATCGGATCGTCGCCGAAGTCGACCGGTACGCACCGGGTTTCGCGTCCTCGGTGGGTCAGCGCTTCGTCCAGACACCCGTCGACCTGGAGCGGGAGATGGGGCTGCGCGGCGGCAATGTGATGCACGTGGAGATGTCGCTGGACCAGATGATGCTGTGGCGGCCGCTGCCGGAGCTGTCGGGTCAGCGGGTGCCTGGCGCACCCGGTCTGTACCTCACCGGCGCGTCCACCCATCCCGGCGGCGGGGTTTCCGGCGCCAGTGGCCGCAGCGCCGCCCGGCTGCTGCTCGCGGACCGGCGCACCCGGCGATTCGCGCTGCGGCCCAGGCGATGACAGCGGCTCACCCCGCGCCACCCGGTGCGTCACGGAGGGGATCACGCCCGGCGGGTCGGGTCCGCGATCGGCAGCGCACCCGCACGGACCTCGACGCGGTGCCCGTTCGACGTCGGGATCGGTGAGGGTGCGCGCCGCAACGACCCGGCTGACCAGTGCGATGAGCGCATGGCTGCGGGCCGATCCACGCCGGGCGGCACCGGCGGTGGCGGCAGTGGCGCTGATCCTCGTGCAGATCACGTACCCGTTGAGCTCAGGGGTGGGGCGTGACCGGATCACCGTCGCCGTGGTCGTGCTGACGGTGGCGACAGCGCTGCTGCACGCCGCCACGACGCGCGGAATACGCTGGGCCGCAGGCTTCTTCGTGATCGTGTCCGGGCTCGGCCTCATCGCCGAGATGATCGGCACCGCCACCGGGTTCCCGTTCGGGAGCTATGCGTACGCGGTGGATCGGCTCGGGCCTGCCCTGGCCGGGGTACCGCTGGTCGTGCCGCTGGCGTGGACGGGCGGGCTCTATCCGATCTGGGTGGTCGCCGGGCTGCTCGCCGCACGCCGCGGCCCGGACCCCGACGCCGCGCACGCCTCGGCGAGCGCCCGGCTGCGACGCGCCGGGATCTTCGCCGTAGGCGCGGTCGGCTGGGATCTGTTCCTCGATCCGCAAATGGTGGCGGACGGGCAGTGGACCTGGTCGGTCACCGACGCGGGCCTGCCGGGTCTGCCACAGATCCCCTACACGAACTATCTCGGCTGGGCGCTGATCGCCGGCCTGATGGCCGTGCTGCTGACCGAACTCGACCGGCGGCTACCGCCCGCGCGGGATCCCTCGGTGGCGGTCCCGGTCGCGGTCTTCGGCTGGACGTGGCTTGGCTCGACCTTGGCGCACGCGGCCTTCCTCGGTCTTCCCGCCTCGGCGGTATGGGGTTTCGCCGGGTTGGGGCTGCTCGGCGTGCCGTTGCTCCTGCGCGCGACCCGGACGACAGCCACACGCCGAACGTGACCACAGCGACCCGATCGCAGCGGCGTCATCGTGCGCAGAGCAGCCGGATTCGCGGCTGAACGGCGTCGATACGCGCATTCCGGCGGGATCGACCGGCATACCGAGCCCCGGATGAATCGCCTGCTCGCCGCCGGTCGTCGCCACGTCCGTGGCCCGTCGTGTGGGTTCTCGGGCCTCGGCCTGGCACGATGTCATCCGTGCAGCCGAGTCCCGTCGCCATGCCCACGTCCCGTCGATCCGCGCCGGCGCGGCGCGTCGCGGCCGTCACCGTCCTGTTCGCCCTGCTGGTTGCGGCCCTGACCGGGTGCCTGCGGGTCCAGGTGTCGATGGGTGTGTCGTCCAACGACCGCGTGTCGGGACGGATCGTCGCCGCGGTGGTACCAACCAACCCGGACGACAAGGGCCCGGAGCTGAAGGCGCCGGATCAGCTGGCGGCCAAGGTGCGCGTGGAAACCTACAACCAGGACGGGTTCGTCGGCACCCAGGTGTTCTTCGATGATCTGACCTTCGGCGAGGTCGGCCAGCTCGGCGGCATGTCCGAGCAGACCCAGGGCCTGTTCGACCTGGAGTTCAAGCGCAGCGGCGACCTGGTCAGCCTGACCGGCCGGGTCGACTTGGAGTCGGTGCCGCCGAACGGCTCGGACGTGCAGTTCTCTATCGCGTTCCCGTCCAGGGTGGCCAAGACCAACGGCACCCGTGAAGGCGACAACACCGTGTCGTGGAAGCTGCCAGCGGGCGAGGTGTCGACGCTGCGCGCGGAGGTGATGTACGCCGACCCGAACACCCGCTCGTTCGCGGGCTGGGCGGGTATCGTCGGCGGGATCACCCTCGCGGTGGCCGCGGTGGTCGCCGGACTCGCCTTCCGCGACCGCAATCCCGCCTCGCCGAACGCGCCGCGCGGATTCTCGCCGCGCGAGATGTGGCGCGAGATCTCCAGCCGCAGGCTAGGTCGCTGACATGGGCGCGGTGGTCCGCTTCCTGACCTGGACCGGGACCGGCGTCGCCGCGGTCGGTGCGGTCACCACCGGATACAACCTGGCCACCCTGCGTACCCTGCCGCGGCGGGTGTCCGGCGTGATCGAGCCGGTGACGGTCTGCGTGCCCGCCCGCGACGAAGCCGACCGCCTGCCCGCTCTGATCGCGGATCTGCGCGCGCAGACCGGCGTGCCGCGGCTGCGGGTGCTGATCCTCGACGACGCCTCCACCGACGGCACCTACGAGGCCGCGATCGACGCGATCGACGGCGACGACCGGTTCACCGTGCTGCGCTCGGCCGCGCACCCCGCCCCCGGCTGGACCGGCAAGGCCGCGGCCTGTGCCCGCCTCGCCGCCCGCACCGAGTCCGCGGCGCTGGTGTTCGTCGACGCCGACGTGCGGTTGGCCCCGCATGCCGTGGCGGCCGCGGTCACCGAATTGCGTCGGCGCGGCGCCGGTCTGGTGTCGGCGTGGCCAGTGCAGGAGGCGGGGTCGCGCCTGGAGCGGCTGGTGCAACCGCTGCTGGCCTGGTCGTGGGCCTCGACCCTGCCGATGGGGCCGGCCAACCACAGCCTGCGCCCGTCGACGGCGGTGGCGTGTGGGCAGTTCATCGCGGTCGACGCGGCGGCCTACCGCGCCGCAGGCGGACACGCTGCCGTCGCCGCCAGCGCCACCGAGGATCTGGATCTTGCGCGGGCACTGCGCCGGACCGGGCACCGCACGGCGCTGGTCACCGCCGGTCCGGCGGCCACCACTCGGATGTATGCCGGCGCCACCGCGCTCACCGACGGCTACACCCGCTGGTTGTGGTCGGCCTACGGCGGCAGGATCGACGCGGGCGCGGCCGTGGGAGCCGGTGCCGCGCTGGCGTATTGGGTGCCCGTGCTGGCCGCGCTGTGCGGCCGGGGCCTACTGCGCCGCGCCGGGGTGCTCGGGTACCTCGCCGCCGTCACCGGGCGGGTCTTCGCCCGCGTCACCGAAACCCGCCGAGCACCCACCCGTGCCGACCTCGCCTCGGCCATGGCCCATCCGCTCGCCGTCGCCGGGTATCTCACGCTGTGGGTCCGCTCGCATCGCCGCCGCCGCGCGGGCGAGCTGCGCTGGAAACAGCGGCCGCTGGTCAGCCCCGCGACAACGCCGGTCGCCGACCGCATCGGCTGAACGCGCCGGCGCCCGGCCGAAGACCGACCCTGTCCCTGACGTCATGACGCGCTGACAGAGCCGCACTCTCGGCGGACCGCGGCGGGAGATGGTGGTGCGCGGAGCCCCGGCTCAGGGGACTTCGGTGATCCCGACCGTGGGGAAGAAGAAGCAGGAGCGGCCGCCGTTCTCGACGGTGCCGAAGACCGCGGCCAGGACGGTGCCGTGGCCGGTGTCGACCGGGACCGCGCGCACACCGCCGACCGGGATCGCCGCGAACAGGAAATCCCGGATGGCCGTTTCGGCGAGCGGGCGCAGTTCGGGCGCCACCTCGGGCGGGACCAGGCCCCGCACGATCTCGGCGAGGGAGCCCATCGCGGCCAGGCCGCCACGGCCGGTGCTGATGTTCAGCCAGGCCACCTGCATGCCCGTGGTGTTCGTCGCCGCGGTGTCGGGGGCAAGGCCGGCGGGCAGGAAGGTGAACATCGTCTGCCCGGATTTCACGGCCGTGAGGTCGAGGCCGGGGATCTGCAGCGCGTTCGCGGGCCACGGTCCAGGTACCGCACCGGCCACTGCGGGGACCAGCCCGAGCCCGTCGCCCGCGCAGTTCGCCGCCACGGTCGGATACAGGAACGGTTGCACCCCCAGCGACTCCAGGGTGTCGACGACGGTCTGATACGCGCCGAGCAGATCACCGGGACCCGCGGTGCGCACCGTGGGCGCGTCCCTGGTCAGTTCGGGTTGCGCGGCGGCGGTCGGCGCGCCGAGCAGCAGCCCGGCCGCGCACGTGGCCAGCAGGGGCACTGTGATGGAACGACGCGGACCGAACACGGAACATCACACTCCTCATCGACTCACTCGACGCCGAACGCTACTCCGCCCACCGGCCGAATCGGCGCAGGTGGCCGTGGCGCGTCGCGGTCGTCCATACGCACCGCGTTCGTGGGCCGTACCGGAATGCCAGAGTGGCGCGCGCGTCGAGCGCATCGGCGGTGCGCAGCAGCACGGCTTCCTCGTCGTTCCAGCAGTCGTCCGCACCGTCACCGTGCACCAGCGAGCCGATCTGCGCGTTCGTCAGGTTCGCGGCGCCGGCGAATCCCCTGATGTGGACACCCCACTCGTACTCGGCACCGCAGCGCGCGGTTGTCCTGGCGATGACGATCTCACGGTGGCGCAACGTCAGATGGCCGCGATCGAGCAGTCCACCGGCGAAGAATTTGAAGAACAGTCGCTTGTCCCTGGCGAGGGTGGTGAACAGCAGCAGGGGTGGCCTACCCCGCATCACCGCATCCATGGCGGCGACGATGTCGGTGTGCAGGATTTCCGACAGCTCCGCCCCGTGGGCGGTCAGCCGATAGCCACCGTCGCCGTGTTCGACCAGACGCAGGGCGCGTAGCTCCTTCAGCCGAGTATTGAGGACGCCGGATCGGTCTCGCTGGCAGTCTGCAATGCCCGAAATGTCAGCGGCGTTCCCGAGCGAGCTCCCACAGGATCCGAAGCGCGGCGCGCCGCCCGAGGAGATCGAGCAACACGATGACCGGCCGCCCCGTCGACGACGAAGGAATCGGAACACCCGGACGAAGCTCGTCCATACGTGCACTGCAACCAGCACACGCCGGTCGCGTGCCCCGCCGCGACAACGGCCGTATCCGCGGGCCGGGCACCGGTGTCGGCGGTGCTTGCCACACTCGGAGGATGGATATTGCCGAGCGACCGATTCCGCCGTTCAACGCCGACGAACGGGCAACCCTCGAAGGATGGCTGGAGTTCCACCGGGCCACGCTGGCCAGGAAATGCGCAGGACTCGACGACCTACAGGGGGCGACGGCGGCGGTACCTCCGTCGGCGTTCACGCTGACCGGGCTCGTGCAGCACATGGCCGAGGTGGAACGGAACTGGTTCCGGCGGGTGCTCGCCGGCGAACGAGCGGCACCCATCTACGACCCGGCGGCCGACCCGGACGGCCCCGACGGCGGCTTCGCTCTCGCCGCCGACGCCGCCATCAGCACCGCCATCGCCACCTGGCAGAACGAGATCGCCGTCGCCAGGCAGCTCTGCGCGGCCCGCGCACTCCACGACACCGGCCGCTTCCACGGCCGGCCCGTGAGCCTGCGCTGGATCTACGTCCACATGATCGAGGAGTACGCGCGGCACAACGGCCACGCCGACCTGCTCCGCGAACGCATCGACGGCAGCACCGGCCTGTAGCGGTCGCAGCGCCCGTCGGGCCGAACATAGCCGGCGGCACCGATGGTCGAGACCGGCGAGCGCGCTGAGCAGCACCGCCGGACCGCGGGTCGCAGCTCACAGCGCGGGGCCTGTGCACGGGGCGATCGGGCGCGTAACCTCAGATCTATACGCGACCGTATAGATGGAGGATTCCGCCGTGCGACTACCGAATTCGGCTCATACCGACCGACCCTGGCGTATTCACCAGATCACCGGCGACTTCGGTGTCGAGGATGTGTGGCGATTCCGCACGCCGGGCGCGCGGGCCGAGGATTTCCCGGCCTATCTGGCGGCCCTGTTCCGCAGCTCCGATGACGAGGAGACCGGCCTCAGCGGGGTGCTGTTCAAGATCCGCTGGAAGCTGGGCGAGCTGCTCGGCTGGGATCGCGATGACGCGGGCACCGGTACCAGGGTCGTCGCCCTGCGCGACCGGCTGCCCGCCGACCTACGCGAGACTCCGGTGCCCACCGGGTCGGGACCGATGACCCCGCTCTACGTCCTCGACACCGAGTACGCGGGGGAGATCGCCAACGGAACCATGCACGGGGTGATGCACCTCGGCTGGGTTCCCGACGACACCGGCTACCACCTGCAGATGGCGGTCCTTGTCAGACCCAACGGGCGGTTCGGCCGCGCGTACATGGCGTTCATCAAGCCGTTCCGCTACCTCATCGTCTATCCGGCGATGACCAGGAAATGGGAACGCGTCTGGGCCGAGCTCGCCGCTGCGCGCTGATCGCCGCCGGGATGGCCGCGAATCCGGTGCCGGGCCGACCGGGTGCTGCTGCCGGCACCGGGGCCCGATCGACTGCTCAGGCGCTGAGTGGTGCGGCGGTCACCCCGTAACCGAGGTTGGTCAACACCTCACTGGTCGCCTTCGCGAAATTCAGCGTGATGAAATGCAGACACGGCGCACCCTCATCGATCAACCGCTGCGCCATCTCGGTCGCGATCTGAATACCCTCGGCACGCACCGCCGCCTTGTCCTCCACCGGACCACTACCCGCCGCACGGGTCAACCGCTCCAGCACCGCAGACGAGAGCGGCCGACCACACAACTCCTCGGCCCGCTGCACCGTCCGCAACGACGTGATCGGCATCAACTCCGGAATGATCGGCTTGGCACCCTCCACCGGATCCAACGCCACCACCCGATCCCGCAACCGCAGATAATGCTCCACGTCGAAGAACATCTGCGTAATCGAATACTCCGCGCCCGCACGCAACTTCGCCGCCAGGAACCGGGTATCGTGATCCAGATCCGGCGAACGATGATGACCCTGCGGGAACGACGCCACCCCCACATGGAAATCACCCAGATCACGCACGATCCGCACCAGCTCCTCGGCGAACTCCACACCCTCGGGATGCCTGGTCCACTCCCCCAGCGGATCACCCGGTGGATCACCACGCAACACCAGCAGATTCCGGATGCCCGAATCGGCGTACGAACCGACCAGCGCGCGCAACTCCTCCACACTGTGACCCACCGCGGTCAGATGAGCCACCGGCAACAACGTCGTCTCCGTGGCCAGCTCACCGGTGATCCGCACCGTACGGTCCTTCGTCGAGCCACCCGCTCCATACGTCATCGACACGAACGCCGGATGCATCCGCTCGAACTCGCGCACCGCACGCCACAACCTGGCCTCACCCGCCCCGTCACGCGGCGGATTGAACTCCACCGAGAACGGCACGCCATTGCCCGAATGGGTGCGCAGGCTGCCGACGACCGAGGGGGTGTTCGAGACGATCGGCTGCCTCCGGGCGGGTCGATCTGGGGTCGAACGTCCCCGTCCATCGTCGAAAGTCACCGGTTCAGTGTAGTGGGGTGGACCGGGCCCACGGCACGGAGCCGGGCGCAAAGGGCCTGATCGCGGGCCGGGCCCGCACCCCTCGTCAACCCGGATGGACGCGAACTCGGTGGGGCAGTCGGCCCGCCGACACGCCAGGTGTGGTCTCGGTCGCACCGGCGATGTGCGCCGGTCGGGCCGTGCCGGTCGCCGCGTATCCTGCGACGGAACGCCGGTGCTCGCCGCGCCGCGTGCGACCCGGTCCATCCGTTCGCCAACGTCCGCACCTGGAGGCCACCCTGTCCGCCGGAATCGGTACCCCACCCACCCGGTCCGTCCCCGACACACCGGCCCAGGTCGATCTCGCCGCGCTCACCCCGGGTACCCCCGCGTTCGTCGACGCGGTGGAGCGGGTGCTGCTCGATTTCTTCGCCACCCGGCGCGAGATCGTCGACCCACTCGGGCCCGTCTTCGTCGACGCTTCCGAGGCGCTGGAACAGTTCGTCCTCCGTGGCGGCAAGCGCAGCAGGCCCGGCTTCGCCTGGACCGGCTGGTTGGCCGCCGGTGGCGATCCGGCGGGCCCGGATGCCCGCGCGGTACTCACCGCCTGCGCGGCGCTGGAGCTGGTGCAGGCCTGCGCGCTGGTGCACGACGACATCATCGATTCCTCCCGGACCCGTCGCGGGTTCCCGACGGTCCATGTCGACTTCGCCGACCGGCACGGCGCGGCCGGCTGGCCCGGTGACGGCGCCGAGTACGGCAGGGCCGTCGCCATCCTGATCGGCGATCTGGCCCTGGCCTGGGCCGACGATCTGGTGCACGAGGCCGGGCTCGCCCCAGCGGCCCTTGCCCGTTTCGCCCCCGTGTGGGCGCGGATGCGCACCGAAGTACTCGGCGGGCAACTGCTCGACATCAACGGCGAGGCGGGCGGGGACGAATCGGTCGACGCCGCGCTGCGGATCAACCGGTACAAGACCGCCGCCTACACCATCGAACGGCCACTGCACCTCGGCGCGGCGCTCGCCGGTGCCGACGAGGCGCTGATCGCCGCCTTGCGCACCTACGGCACCGATGTCGGGATCGCCTTCCAGCTGCGCGACGACCAGCTCGGTGTGTTCGGCGACCCGGCCGTCACCGGCAAACCCTCCGGCGACGACCTGCGCGAGGGCAAGCGCACCGTGCTCATCGCCGAGGCACTGCGCCGCGCCGATCCGGAATCGGCCGCGCTCATCCGCACCGGCCTCGGCACCGATCTCGACGACGCGGGCGTCGACCGGATGCGCGCACTGCTCGTCGAGCTCGGCGCGGTCGACGAGGTGGAGCGGCGGATCAGAGAGCTCACCGACACCGGCCTGCGCGCCGTCGCCACCAGCGGCGCCACCCCGCAGGCCAAGCAGCTGCTGCACGACATGGCGCTGGCCGCGACGCGCCGCAGCGCCTGAACGCGATAGGGAACGGGTTGTGGGACAAGACAAGCACGTCGTCGTAGTCGGCGCAGGGCTGTCCGGGCTCGCCGCGGCGCTGCATCTGCGCGGGGCGGGTTACGCGGTGACCGTGCTGGAACGCGCGGATCATCCCGGCGGCCGGGTCGGGCGCTACCGCTTCGCCGACTACGAGATCGACAACGGCGCCACCGTCCTCACCCTGCCCGAACTGATCGACGAGGCGCTGGCCGCGGTCGGCAGCACCCGCGACGAGGTGGGCCTGCGTATCCACCGGCTCGCACCCGCCTATCACGCGCGCTACGCCGACGGCAGCGACATCAGGGTCTTCGACGACGCCGAGGCCATGGCCGGCGAGGTCGCCCGCGCCTGCGGTCCGGCCGAGGCGGCCAACTATCGGCGGCTGCGCGGCTGGCTGGGCCGGATCTACGGCGCCGAATACGACCAGTTCATGGACGCGAACTTCGATTCCCCGCTCGATCTGGTCCGGGAACGCCCTGCGCGATCGGCGCTGGCGGCACTCGTCCGGCTCGGCGGCTTCGGGAAGCTGGGGCCGCGGGTGCGGTCCTATCTACGCGACGAACGGCTGGCCAGACTGTTCACCTTCCAGGCGCTCTACGCCGGGACGGTGCCGGACAAGGCACTGGCGCTCTACGGCGCCATCCCGAACATGGACACCTGCCTTGGCGTCTACTTTCCCGAAGGCGGGATGCGCGCGATCACCACCGCGCTGGCGCGGGCGTTCACCGCGGCGGGCGGGGAATTGACGCTCGGCGCCGAGGTCGCCGAGATCGACTACACGACCGGTGCCCTTCCCACCGAGCGGCCGTCGTCGGCGGCGGGCCGACGGGCCACCGCGGTCCGCACCGTCGACGGACGCCGCTTTCCCTGCGACGCCGTGGTGGTGACCGCCGATCTCGGTTCGCTTCCGCGTTTCGGGCTGCGGTACCGCCGCGGGCTGCGCGCCTCTCCGTCGGCGGTGGTCGCGCACGGCACCGTGCCCGCGACGGTCGCCGCGAACTGGCCCGTTCAGGCACACCACACCATCGACTTCGGCGCCGCCTGGGCGTCGACGTTCACCGAGATCTCCGCACGACGCGGCAGGGGGAAGCTGATGAGCGACCCGTCGCTGCTGCTCACCCGACCCGCGCTCACCGACCCCGGCCTGTTCGTCGACCGCGCCGACGGCACGCACGAGCCGTTCTCGCTGCTCGCGCCGTGCCCGAATCTGGCTGCGGCGCAGCTGGACTGGGACCGTCTCGGGCCCGCGTACGTGCGCGACCTGCTCGCGGAACTGGAGCGGCGCGGATACACCGGGATCGCCGAGCACTTCCGGATCGACCACGTCGACACCCCGGCCACCTGGGCCGCGCAGGGCATGATCGCGGGCACGCCGTTCTCCATCGCGCATCTGTTCCGGCAGACCGGCCCCTTCCGGCCACGCAATCTGCCAAGGGGCGTGGACAATGTCGTTCTCGCAGGTTGCGGTACCACTCCCGGCGTCGGCGTGCCCACCACGCTGCTGTCGGGGAAGCTGGCCGCGCGGCGGCTCACCGGCGGCCGGTCACGCAGTGCCACCGACCACCGGGTTAGTGTTCGTGAGTGAAGCCGTAAACTGACGGCCGACTCATCAGCTCGCGGTTGCGACCGCCGACCATCCGGGGGGACCGACCGAACATGCCGCCCCCCGAGACGACCGTAGGCCCCATGGACACCACGCGCACCCTCGAACCGCAGCGCCACCTGCCCACCGGGACCGATCCCGGCGTCCGGACCCGGCTACGCACCGCGGGCGATTTCGTCCGCAGTCCCGAGGGCCACGCGGCCGTGATGGGATTCCTCGGCGCGGCCATGATCACCTTCGGTGGCTTCGGGGCGGGCGCGGTCCGCAAGCGCGATCCGCTGTTGGAGGCGCTGCACCTGTCGTGGTTGCGCTTCGGGCACGGCTACGCGCTGTCGACGATCGTCATCTGGGCCGGTGTGCTGATGATGATCACGGCATGGGTGCGGCTCGGCCGCACCACCATCGGCAAGGGCGGCGCCACGGTCACCCTCAACGAGCTGCGCGCGATCGTCGGCATCTGGATCACGCCGCTGCTGTTCGCGGCGCCCATGTTCAGCCGCGACGCCTACTCCTATCTTGCCCAGGGCGCGCTGTTGCGCGACGGCTTCGACCCCTACCAGGTCGGCCCGATCGCCAATCCCGGTGTGCTGCTGGACAATGTGAGCCCGGTCTGGACCCACACGACGGCACCCTACGGTCCGCTGTTCCTGCTCATCGGCCGCGCCATCACCATGCTCACCGGCGACAACATCATCGCGGGTACCATCGCCATGCGCGTGGTGATGCTGCCCGGTCTCGCCCTGATGATGTGGGCGGTGCCTTATCTGACCAAGCATCTCGGTGGCAAGCCGACGGTCGCGCTGTGGCTGGCCGTCCTCAACCCGCTGGTGCTGATCCACCTCGTCGGCGGCGTGCACAACGAACTGCTGATGGTCGGGCTGATGTGCGCGGGCATCGCACTGGTACTCGAACGCCACCACGTGGCAGGCATCGTGGTGGTCGCCATCGGTGTCGCGATCAAGGCGACCGCCGGCGTCGCGCTGCCGTTCCTGGTGTGGATCTGGATGCTGCACGAGAAGGAACGCCGCGCCGCGCGGCGCGCCGCCGCGCACCCCGAGCAGCGCCCGACCGAGGACCAGCGGCATCCCGACGCGGCGCGTGCCACCGCCGACATGCCGCATCCGGTGCTCATGTTCGCCAAGATCGCCGGGCTCGGCGTGAGCGTGTTCGCGCTGGTGTTCCTCGCTGCCTCGGCGATCGCCGGGGTGGGGTTCGGCTGGGTGACGGCGCTGCAGGGCTCGAACAAGATCATCAACTGGCTGTCGCTGCCGACCGTCCTCGCGCACATGGTCACCTGGGTGACCCCACTGCGGCTCGACCCGGTGCTCAGTGTGACCCGCGAGCTGTGCAAATTCGCGCTGGTCGTGCTGCTGGTGGCGATCTGGTGGCGATTCCGGCATTCCGAGCGCGAGGCGGTGCTCGGCATCGTCATCGCCTTCGTCGCCATCGTGCTGCTCTCCCCCGCCGCCCTGCCCTGGTACTACTCGTGGCCGCTGGCGCTGGCCGCCGGTTTCGCGCTGTCGACGGTGACACTGCAGTGGCTCGTCGGGATCTGCACCTGGTTGATGCTGGTGTTCCAGCCCGACGGGTCGATCGGCCTGTACAACTTCTGGCACGTCGCGCTGGCCACCTTCGCCGCCGTGGTCGCGGCGCTGTCGCTGCGCACCGTCGACCCGCTGCATCTGCGTTCGGCCAGTTCCCGCGCCGCCGCCACCGGAGCACCGGCACCGTCCGTCCCGGCATGAGCGACGTCCGGTCCGCGGCCGGCCTGGAAGCGGCCTACGCCAGCTGCCGCCGGATCACCGCCGAACACGGCCGTACCTACTACCTGGCCACCGCTTTGCTCACGCCACCACGCAGGCGGGCCGTACATGCCCTGTACGCATTCGCGCGGATGGTCGATGACATCGTCGACCACGCCGACAACCCGACACGTGTCCTCGATCCGCACGACGGTGCGGCCATCGTGCGGCCGGACGGCCCCGGCCGGATCAGCCCGGCTCAGCATCTCGACCTGATCGAGAAGCAGCTTCGCCTCGCGCTCGAGTACGGCGAGATCGCTACCGCCGACCCGCGCCGCCGCCAGATCTTCGCCGCGGCCGCCGACAGCATCCGCCGCTACGACATCGCGCAAACCCACTTCTGGACCTTCCTCGACGCCATGCGCATGGATGTCCCCGGCACCACCGGACACCGCACCCGCTATGCCACCATGGCCGAGCTGCGCGAGTACATGCGCGGGTCGGCGGCCGCGATCGGCCTGCAATTGCTGCCGGTGCTCGGCACGGTCGTCCCGGTCGCCGAGGCCGAACCCGCCGCGGCGGCGCTCGGCGAGGCGTTCCAGCTCACCAACTTCCTGCGCGATATCGGCGAGGACCTCGACCGCGGCCGCGTCTACCTGCCCGCCGAGGAACTGGCCGTCTTCGGTGTCGACGAGGCGCACCTTCGCGCCTGCCGCACGACCGGCCACACCGATGCGCCGCTGCGCCGCGCCCTGGCGCACCTGATCGCGGTCAACCGCGATATCTACCGGCGCGCCGAGCCCGGCATCGACCTGCTCGAGCCCCGGGTGCGCCCGGCCATCCGCACCGCGGCCACCCTCTACGCCGAGATCCTCGACCGCATCGAGGACACCGAGTTCCAGGTGTTCCGGCAGCGGGCGACAGTGCCGAACCACCGCCGGATCCTGGTGGCCGCCAGAGGTTTCGCGGCGCGCCGCTGAGCGAAGAGCGGGCGCAGCCCACGCAGGCCGCACACCAATCGCTCGGATGGCCGAGTCACGACCTGATCGGCGAGAAAGTGTGGGCAGAGCGCGGCGCACACCGAACGAACGGGCGGTACGTACCATGTTCTGCGCCGAGCCGCCGAAGTGGAGCTCGCCAGCGAGCATCCACGCGCCGCCACCGCTCTGCGATCCGCCCGGCCGGTCGTCTGCCGCTGCCGCTCGGCATGCTCGGACACGGGGGTGGAGACCGTGATCGCCGGCCTCAACAGCCTGCGCCTGCTCCCATCGGCGGCCTGGCGGCGAGCTCAGGCTCACGCGGTCGGCGTCGCGGCATCAGCGCCGGGCCGGATCTGAGCCGAAGCGATCCACCGAGCGCACCGTCGAACCGGCCCCACAACGAAGACCGACCACACCCACGATCGACATCACAGCAATTCAGCCTCGCAGGGACCGAGCCGGCGCGATCGATCGACAGCGCCGTCGCGCTGGCTCGACCAGGTAGGCGACCGGCGCCCACCGACGGTCACGCAGGCCGACCGGCGAAACCGAGGCGGACCGGCGGCGCGGACTCAGAAGGGTTCGGCGGCGGCCCGGCGGACTACCTCGCGGGCCAGTGGCCCGTGCAGGGCGTCGACGGGGCGGCCGGGCAGCGAGTCGTCCTCGGTGTAGATCCAGCGCAGGATCTCCTCATCGGTGTACTTGCCGTCGCGCATCACCGTGATGAGGCCGGGCAGCATCCGGACGATCTCGTCGTTGTCGTCGAAGAAACGGGCCGGAATGCCTGCGATACCGGCCCGCCGGACCGCGAGAACCTGGTGGTCACGCAGCAGTTGGTGGACCGCGGTGACCGGAATGCCGAGCAGTTCGGCCACCTCGGGCAGCGGCAGTAGGGTTTCGGTGTCGGGCAGCACGTCGTCGCTGCAGGGGAAGGCACTCACCCGGACAGGGTAGTACGTGTGGACCGCCACGCATCGGCGGGCACGATCGCGGCACCCGGCTACGATCGGGGTGGCCGCACCGGGTGGCCGGTCGCTTGTCGCAGTGTCGCGAGGGGTGAGAAGTTTGTGAAAGCCGGAGGACATCACTTGATCGGCCAGATGCTGGAAGGGCGCTATCGGATCGATGCGCCGATCGCTCGCGGCGGAATGTCGATGGTGTTCCGTGGCACGGACACCCGATTGGATCGCCCGGTGGCGATCAAGGTGATGGATCCGAAGTTCGCCGGAGATCCCCAGTTCCTGACCCGGTTCGAGTTCGAGGCGCGTGCCGTCGCGAAGCTGAAGCACCCCTCGCTGGTCGCCGTCTACGACCAGGGTATCGACGGCGAATACCCGTTCCTGATCATGGAATTGGTCGAGGGTGGCACCCTGCGCGAACTGCTGCGCGAGCGCGGCCCGATGCCGCCGCACGCGGTACGCGCCGTCGCCGAGCCGGTGCTGCGCGCGATCGGCACCGCCCACGACGCCGGACTCGTGCACCGTGACATCAAACCGGAGAACGTGCTGATCTCCGACGCGGGCGAAGTGAAGATCGCCGACTTCGGGCTGGTGCGCGCCGTGGCCGCCGCCAACACCACCTCCGCGAGCGTGATCCTCGGCACCGCCGCCTACCTCTCCCCCGAACAGGTCACCACCGGCACCGCCGACGCCCGCTCGGACGTGTACTCCTTCGGTGTCCTGATCTTCGAACTGCTCACCGGCCGGGTGCCGTTCACCGGCGACAATTCGCTGTCGGTGGCGTATCAGCGGGTCGAGAACGACGTGCCGGCGCCGAGCCAGTTCATCGGCGGGGTGCCCCCTGAGTTCGACGAACTGGTCGCCAAGGCCACCGCCCGCGACCCGCAGCAGCGGTTCGCCGACGCCAACGAGATGGCGGCCCGGCTGCAGGCGATCGCGATGGAACTGAATCTGCCGCCGTATCGTGTTCCGGCGCCACGGGATTCGGCCGAACACCTCAGCGAGAGCTACCACACCGGCGCCGCGCACCACCCCGGCGAACGGCCGGCGCCGCAGCGCCAGGTCGCCGCGCATCCGGCGCCCGGCCTCGATCAGCAGCCCCAGCACACCCGGGTCGTCACCGCGCCGCGGCCACGGCCCGAGGACCACGCGCCCGTGCACAACCCGTTCGCGCCGACCGAGAACCCCTCCCGCCGAACCGGCCTGGTGTGGGCCGCGGTCGTCACCGCGCTCACGCTGCTGGTCGGCATCGGCGGCTGGTGGCTCGGCGTCGGCCGCTACACCGCGGTGCCGCCGATCGCGGGCATGGAGTCCGGGCAGGCCGTCGCGGTACTGCAGGAGGCCGGATTCGAGACGGTGCTGCGCAACAAGGCCTCCGACACCATCCCGGTGGGCGGCGTGGTCGGCAGCGAACCGTCGGCCGGCTCGCGGGTCACCAAGAGCTCCACCGTCGCGGTGCTCATCTCCAGCGGCAAACCACGGGTACCCGATATCAATCCGGGCGACCCGGTCGACGCCACCAACGAGGCCATCCGCGATATGGGCCTGCAGCCGATCGACAGCGGCGAGGCCGCCAGCACCGCGCCGAAGGGGACGGTGGCCAGGGTCGAGCCCGCGCCGGGCACCGTGCTGCCGATGGGCGCGCAGGTGAAGGTGTATCGCAGCAAGGGATCGCAGCCGGTCAATGTGCCCGATGTGAAGGGCATGACCACGGAGGAGGCCGCACAGGCGCTCGCCGATGCCGGGCTGCGGGTCGCGGAAACGCGCACCCAGCACTCCGACGAGGTCGAGGGTGGCGAGGCGATCGGCACCGATCCGGCGGTGGGCACCACACTGCAGTCCGGCGATTCGGTGGACCTCATCGTCTCGAACGCGGTGAAGATTCCCTCGGTCATCGGCAACACCGTCGCCGAAGCACGCAGCAAGCTGCAACAACTCGGGTTGCGCGTCGAAGTGAAGCAGATCGTGGACAACGACAAGGGCCACGTCGTCGGACAGGTGCCGGGGTTCGGCGGACTGGTGCCGCCGGGCAGCACCATCACGCTGACCGCGCTGCCGATCTGAGACCGGCAGCGCCGCACCCGCGGACTATCAGTCGGGCACCCAGTAGCGGAACCGGAACGACCAGCCCTCGCCGGTGGGATAGCACTCGCCCGCGAAGAACTCCTGTAGAGCGTTGTTCGCAGCCTGGTCGTAGGTCGCCTGCCGCAGATCGTTGCACGACCCCTGTGTCGGCATCGGACCTGCCACCTCGTTGCGCCACCAGGCATTCGCGGTGCCGAGACTGCCGACCGATACCGCGAGGCCGACCAACGCCACCGCCGTGAATCTGCGAATCATCTTCTCCCCCTAGATATTCGACTACCCCTCAGCGTAGCGTCAGCGCAGCATCTCGGCCACGAGGAACGACAGTTCCAGTGACTGCTGGGTGTTCAGGCGGGGGTCGCAGGCGGTCTCGTAGCGGTCCTCGAGGTCGAGGTCGGAGATGTCCTGGGCCCCGCCGAGGCATTCGGTGACGTTCTCGCCGGTCAGTTCGATGTGCAGGCCGCCGGGGTGGGTGCCGAGGGCGCGGTGCACCTCGAAGAAGCCCTGCACCTCGTCGACGATGCGGTCGAAGTGGCGGGTCTTGAAACCGGTGGAGGACTCGTGGGTGTTGCCGTGCATCGGGTCGCACTGCCAGATCACCTGGTGGCCGGTGGCCTGGACCTTCTCGATGATCGGCGGCAGCACGTCGCGCACCTTGCCGTTGCCCATCCTGGCCACCAGGGTCAGCCTGCCCGGCTCGTTGTTCGGGTCGAGCCGCTCGACGTACTCCACGGCCTGATCCGGGGTGGTGGTCGGGCCGATCTTGAGGCCGATCGGGTTGGCCAGCAGTTCGGCCAGCGCGATGTGGGCGCCGTCGAGCTGACGGGTGCGCTCACCGATCCACAGGAAGTGCGCGGACAGGTCGTAGAGCAGCGGCTCGCCGGTCTCGCTCTCGGCCAGCCGCAGCATCGCGCGCTCGTAGTCGAGCACCAGCGCCTCGTGCGAGGCGTAGATGCGCGCGGACTTCAGGCTCGGATCGTTCACCTGGCAGGCGGTCATGAACCGCAGGCCACGGTCGATCTCCTCGGCCAGCGCCTCGTACCTGGCGCCGGCGGGCGACTGGGCGACGAAATCGCGGTTCCAGTCGTGCACCCGGTGCAGGTCGGCCATTCCCGCCGTGGTCAGCGCCCTGACCAGGTTCATCGCCGCGCTCGCGTTGGCGTAGGCGCGCACCAGCCGGGAGGGGTCGTGGCGGCGCAGCGCCTCGTCGGCGACCAGGGAGTTGACCATGTCGCCGCGGTAGGACTTGAGCCCGAGCGCGTCGATATCGGCCGAGCGCGGCTTGGCGTACTGACCCGCGATTCTGGCCACCTTCACCACCGGCAGGCTCGCACCATAGGTGAGCACGACCGCCATCTGCAGCAGGGTGCGGATGTTGCCGCGAATGTGCGGCTCGGTGTTGTCGGCGAAGGTCTCGGCGCAGTCGCCGCCCTGCATGAGGAACGCCTCGCCACGCGCGACGGCGGCGAGCTGCGATTTGAGCTCCTCCACCTCGGCGGGCAGGCAGATCGGTGGCACGCTCTCGAGCACGGTGCGCATGGTGGCGGCCTCGTCGGCGTCCCAGGACGGCTGTTGCAGCGCGGGCCGGGCGAGGGCGGCGTCGAGTCGGCTGCGCAGCTCGGCGGGCAGCGGCGGCAGTTCCGGCAGGCGGTCAATGGGTACGTCGACGGTCCAGGTCACCAGACAAGAATACGGACCGGACGGCCTCCGCGTACATCCGGCTCGACCCCGGCGCGGGCGGTAACCGGACGGATGCCGCGTGCTCGCACGGCGGGTCACTGTCCGTTCGGCAGCCCGTGGGTGCCGACGGCGGCTCGCCGACACCGATGCGCGCGCAGATGCCGACGGCAGGTCGCGTGCGGGCGGGTCAGGTCCCCCGCATAGGGTCGATGCGGACCCACCGTGGGTCACGGCGGCCCGCCGCCCACCGGCACGAAGAGGCGATCTCCCTGCGATACTTCTATGATTCGGAATTCGTCGAGGACGGCGTGACGATCGATTTGATCTCGATCGGTGTCGTTTGTGAGGACGGCCGCGAATATTACGCGGTTTCCACCGAATTCGACGCGGAGCGAGCCGGACCGTGGGTCCGCAAGCACGTGTTGCCGAAGCTGCCGCCGACCGGGTCGTCGCTGTATCGCACGCGCGCGCAGATCCGCGACGACCTGTTCGCGTTCTTCCTGCCGAGGCCGGGTGTGCAGCCCGAGCTGTGGGCCTGGGTGTCGGCCTACGATCACGTGGCGCTGTGCCAGCTGTGGGGGGACATGACCGCGTTGCCGTCCGGTATGCCGCGCTACACCAACGAGCTGCGGCAGCACTGGGTGGCGCACGGCAGCCCCGAACTGCCACCGATCCCCGGTGACGCCCACGACGCGCTCGCCGACGCCCGGCACAACCTGGCCAAATTCGAGGCGATCGAAGCGTATCGCCGCGCCCCACGCCTGTAGGAGGCACAGCGACGCTACCGCCGTGGCGTACCGGCTGGTCGACGACGAACGCGAAGGCCCCGAGCCGGAATCGACTCGGGGCCTTCGTCGGTGCGGGGTGCGCGGTCAGTGACCGTGCGATCCGTCGGTGTCGCGGTTCTGCTCCTCCACGAGCGCGGTGAGCATCCGGTGCTCCTCGGCGTGCTCGTTGGCGAAGTAGGCGTCGGACTCGGCCTTCGGATCCGGGCGAAGGAAGCTGCCGGTGCCCGGCTTGCCCGCCGAACCCAGCTTGTTCATCTTCTTCGGCACCGGGGCACCCTGGTACTCCAGCGGCAGCGGGTGGCCGTGGTCGTCGACCGGGCCCAGCGGCTGGTGCACCTCGATGTACTCACCGTGCGGCAGTCGCTTGATCACGCCGGTCTCGATGCCGTGCTCGAGCACCGCCCGGTCACTGCGCTGCAGACCGATGCAGAACCGGTAGGCGATGAAGTACGCCAGCGGCGGCACCAGCAGCAGGCCGATGCGGCCGATCCAGGTGGTCGCGTTCAGCGAGATGTCGAACTTCAGCGCGATGATGTCGTTGACACACGACAGCGTGAGGATCACGTAGAACGAGATCGCCATGGCACCGATCGCGGTACGGACCGGCACATCGCGCGGACGCTGCAGCAGGTTGTGATGCGCGGTGGTGTCGCCGGTGAGCCGCTTCTCGATCCACGGGTAGGCGATCAGCAGCGTGAACACCAGGCCCATCACCAGCGCGACCCAGAACGCGGCCGGAATCGTGTACCTGCCCAGGTAGAGCTCCCAGGCCGGCATCAACCGCGCCATGCCGTCGGTCCACATCATGTAGAAGTCGGGCTGGGAACCCGCCGAGACCTGGGACGGGTTGTACGGACCCAGGTTCCAGATCGGGTTGATCTGCAGGACACCGCCCATGATGCCGACCACGCCGAGGGTGAAGGCGAAGAAAGCGCCCTGGTCCGCGGCGAACACGGGCACGATGCGGGCGCCGACGACGTTGGTCTCCTTGCGGCCGGGGCCGGGGAACTGGGTGTGCTTCTGGTACCAGACCAGCGCGACGTGCGCGCCGATCAGGGCCAGGATGATGCCGGGCAGCAGCAGCACGTGCGCGATGTAGAGGCGCGGGATGATGATGTCGCCGGGGAAGTCGCCGTTGAAGATCAGCCAGTGCATCCAGGTACCGATCACCGGGATACCGATGGTGATACCGGAGAACGCGGCGCGCAGACCGGTGCCGGAGAGCAGGTCGTCGGGCAGCGAGTACCCGAAGAAGCCCTCGAACATCGCCAGGATCAGCAGCAGCGAGCCGATCACCCAGTTCCCCTCACGCGGCTTGCGGAACGCGCCGGTGAAGAAGATGCGGAACAGGTGGATGATGATCGAGGCCGCGAACAGCAGCGCCGCCCAGTGGTGGATCTGCCGGACGAACAGACCGCCGCGCACCTCGAAGGAGATGTTGAGCGCGGTCTCGTAGGCCCGTGACATGCCGACGCCGCGCAGCGGCTGGTAGGCGCCGTCGTAGACGACGTGCGCCATCGACGGGTCGAAGAACAGCGTCAGGTAGATACCCGACAGCAGCAGGATGATGAACGCGTACAGCGCGATCTCACCGAGCAGGAACGACCAGTGGGTCGGGAAGACCTTGTTGATCGACCGCTTCATGAACGCGGCGGCGCGGTACCGCTCGTCCATCTCGTTGGCCTGGTTCGCGGCCATATCTCCAGCACTCATGAACGACGCTCCCAGAAGGCCGGGCCGAGCGGCTCGATGAAGTCGCCCGCGGCGACCAGGAAGCCCTCGGAGTTGACGGTGATCGGCAGCTGAGGCAGTGCGCGGGCGGCGGGACCGAAGACCGGCTTACCCCATTCGGTCGCCGAGAACTGCGACTGGTGGCAGGGGCACAGGATGCGGTTGGTCTGCTGCTCGAACAGCGAGGTGGGGCAACCGAGGTGGGTGCAGATCTTCGAGTAGGCGAAGTAGTCGCCGTAGTTGAAGCTCTCCTGGCCCTTGCGCTTGATCGCCTTCTCGGCGTCCTCGGTCCGCAGCCGGATCAGCATGACGGAGTTGCGGATGCCGCGCAGCGACTGCAGCGTCGCGTGCGAGTCGCCGCGCCACTTCTCCTTCCACGGGAACACGGTCTCCATGGCACCGGCGTCCAGATCCTCGGGACGGACCAGCACCACGTCCTCCGGGCGACCGGTGTCGCGGCGGATGTAGATGGTCTCGCCCGGGTAATCCGGGGTCCAGCCCGACACCCACAGCGGCGACTTGTCGCCCTTGGCCCACGGGTTCTTCACCATGCCGCCGACGAACACCAGCAGCGAGCCGATGCCGAGCACGCCGACACCGGCGCCCGCGGTTCCGAGCATCATCTTGCGGCGGCCCAGCGTCGAGGTGTCCAGCGCGTCCTGCAGCTCGGCGGCCAGCGTACGGCGCTCGACCTCGTCGGACGGGCCGTCGTGGCGCTGCTGGATGGAGATCTCGGCGGGGATGAACTTCTTGCGGATCAGCACGACGGCGATTCCGATGACGAGCACCGAGATGCCGAAGGTCAGGCCGATCAGCGGGGTGAACAGCAGGTAGGCGGTATTGCCCTCCTGGCCGTTGCCCTTCCATTCCCACGGCCAGAACAGGAAGACGCCGACCAGCGCGGCCGCGGCCAGGCCGGAGATGGCGAACCAGAAGGTGACCTGACGCTCGGCGCGCTTCTCGGCGCGGGTGCCTGGCACCGGCCACCGCTCACCGCGGTACGCGACGTCGACGCCGTCGCGCGCGGTGCCGAGCTCGACCAGCTCGTCACGCGACATCGCGTCCAGTTCGGCTTCGGTCGGTTCCCGACCCATGTCGTTGTGCTCCTGTCCACTCATGGCGGTCATGTCCTGGATCCGATCCACATCGCGGCACCGACCAGCGCGGTGATGCCGATGACCCAGATCGTCAGCCCTTCGGTCGCCGGACCGAAACCGCCGAGATCCCAACCGCCCGGCGCCCCCTCTTCGGCGGCGTTCTTGACGTAGGCGATGATGTCGCGCTTCTCCTCCGGCGTGAGCTGCCGGTCGGAGAACTTCGGCATGTTCTGCGGGCCGGTGAGCATGGCGGTGTAGAGCTGCTGCTCGTTGGCCGGCTCGAGCGGCGGGGCGAACTTGCCGCTGGAGAGCGCGCCGCCACGACCGGTGAAGTTGTGGCAGGAGGCGCAGTTCATGCGGAACAGCTCCGAGCCGCGGCCGATGTCGTCGCCGCGCAGTGATTCCTGGGCGATCTCGCCGTTGGCGTCGCGGATCACCGAGGGGCCACCGCCGTTGGCGGCGACGTAGGCGCCGAGCGCGTCGGTCTGGTGCGCGTCGAACTTCTCCGGCTTGCGCATGGCCTGGGCCTCGTTGCGCACCATCGGCATGCGACCGGAGGACACCTGGAAGTAGACGGCGGCCTCGCCGACACCGATCAGGCTGGGGCCGCGGTCCTCGACACCCTGCAGGTTGGCACCGTGGCAGGTGATGCACGAGGTCTCGTAGAGCTGCTTGCCCTCGCGGATGAGTGCGGACTGATCCTGGTCCGCGGTGGCGACCTGCGGTTCGGGCGTGAGCGCGGTGGCCAGGAAGCCGGCCCCGACCAGACCCACCAGCAACGCGAGACCACCCGCGATACGACGGCGAACACGACGCTGCTTACGCGCCTTGGCGGCCTGACCGTTGCCGGGGCCAGCGGGCTCTGGGGCCGACGGGGGAGATGAACTCATCTGTAGTCCCTTTGGAGTAGACGGAACCGACTTGTGCAAACGAATGTGTGTCCGCGCTAGCTGACGAAGTAGATCGTGGCGAACAACCCGATCCAGACGATGTCGACGAAATGCCAGTAGTAGGACACCACGATGGCGGCGGTCGCCTGGGCGGGGGTGAACTTGCTCAGCTTCGTGCGGATGAGCAGGAACACGAACGCGATCAGACCGCCGATCACGTGCAGGCCGTGGAAGCCGGTGGTGATGTAGAAGACCGAGCCGTAGGAGCTGCCGGCGATGGTGGTGCCCTCGTGCGCCAGGTGGTAGTACTCGTAGCCCTGGCCGAGCACGAAGAACGTGCCCATCAGCAGGGTGATGGTGTACCAGCGGCGCAGGCCGAACACGTCGCCCTTCTCCGCGGCGAACACACCCATCTGGCAGGTGAACGACGACGCGATCAGCACGGCCGTCACCGGGACCGCAAGCCCGAGGTTCAGCTCGGTGGGCTCCGGGGGCCAATCGCCCTGCGCCTGGGCGCGGGCGACGAAGTACATGGCGAAGAGGCCGGCGAAGAACATCAGCTCGCTCGACAGCCAGATGATGGTTCCGACGCTGACCATGTTGGGCCGGTTCAGCGAATGCACACGCTGAGTAATGGCCGATCCTGGGGTGCCTACTGCGGTCGTCACGGGGTAAGTATGACTCTTCGTAGTACGACAGCTGTACCCGGGTACGAAAGTTTGTCGCGCGAATCGGAAAACCCACGCACAGAGGGGGTCCTGGGGATCCCTCGGCGTGTTGGCCGGGCCGGGCGCGACAACCCAGTGTGACAGCGTCAGATGTGGATAACCTGAGACGAAGGAGGTCGCGATGGTCGTGGTGCGGATGTGGCGGCGCTGGTTCGGTGGACACGCCCGATCGCTCGACCCGGCGCGGGCCGATCTCGTCGTGGTGGCGAGCGGTTTCGACGACGCGCAGGCATGCTCGGCGGTGCTCGACCGGGCCACCGAGCTGGACCGGGAGGCCGAGGCGGTGCTGCGGCATCATCTCCGCCTGCCCGCCGAGCAGATCGACGCGGCCTGCGAGATCGCCGGCTACGACGGCTACACCAGGGCCGAGGCGCCCGCGGCCGAGACCGGCGCGCTGGTTCCGGTGATCCTGCAGCGGGTGCAACTGCTCGACCCGCTGACATGTTCGCAGGAACGATCGCGGATGGCGGGTCTTGCCCAGCGCCACGACGGTGTCGCCGACGGCTGGGACGCGCTGCAACCACCGCGCACCGGGCTCTAAGCTTGCTCGGCAAGCGCAACAGTGTTGCGTGAGACCGGCGCACTCCCCGCAGCGGAGTTCGCGCAGCGATGTCGATCGAACGAAAGATGCGGAGCAGATGAGCGTGCGCAGCTGGCCCCAGGTGCTCGGAACACTCGCCGACGGCGGCGACCTGGCCGCGGACGACACCACCTGGGTGATCGACGAGATCTTCACCGACAACGCGACCGCGGCCCAGATCGCGGCGTTCGGCGTCGCCATGAAGATCAAGGGCCCCACGCCCACCGAGCTGGCGGGCATGGTGTCCGGGATGCTCGGGCACGCGCGGCTGGTACACGTCGACGGCGACGCGGTCGACATCGTCGGTACCGGCGGTGACCGGTCCGGGTCGGTGAACATCTCCACCATGTCCTCGGTGGTGGTGGCCGCCGCCGGGGTGCCGGTGGTCAAGCACGGCAACCGCGCGGCCTCCTCGAAGTCCGGTGGTGCCGATGTGCTGGAAGCGCTCGGGGTGAAGCTCGCGCTCGGGCCCGAATCGGTCGCGCGGTCGGTACGCGAGGCGGGCATCGGGTTCTGTTTCGCGCCGCTGTTCCACGCCGGGCTGCGGTTCGCCGGTCCGGCGCGCAAGGAGATCGGCATCCCGACCGTGTTCAACGTGCTCGGACCGCTGACCAACCCGGCGCAGCCGCGGGCGGGCCTGATCGGCTGCGCGTTCGCCGACCTCGCGCCGGTGATCGCCGGGGTGTTCGCCGAGCGCCGGTATCCCCGGTCAGCGCCAGGAGGCGGTAGCTCGCGTGACCACGCAGGGCGCCCGGAGAGGCCCGATGAGCAGAGCGCGAGCGCGCTGGTGGTGCGTGGGCGCGACGGGCTCGACGAGATCACCACGTCCGATCTCACCGATGTGTGGGTGGTCAGCGGTGGGCGTATCCGGCAGACGGTGCTCGATCCGGTCCGGCTGGGGATCGCCAGGGTGGATCTGGACGCGTTGCGTGGCGGGGACGCCGAGGTCAACGCCGGGATCGCGCGCGAGGTGTTCGCCGGGACGCCGGGGGCGGTGCGCGACGCCGTGCTGCTGAACTCGGCCGCCGCGATCGTCGCCTACGACCTCTCACGCGGCGTCGGTGACGTGGACCTGGATCTGGACAGCGCGCTCACCACGGGGCTCGAGCGCGCCGCCGCCGCGGTGGACAGCGGCGCGGCGGCGAAGCTGCTGGACGGCTGGGCCGAGCTCACCAGGACCCTCGACGAGTCCTGACGCGAAAGCCTCACTCCCCCAGCGAGAATCCGGCTTCCACGTCGGCGCTGGAGTACGACTTGAAGGCGATGTGCGTGGTGGTGCGCACCACGCCTGCCACCTTGTCGATGCCGCTGGTGACGACCTCGGCGATGCGCTCGTGGTCGCGCACCCGCACGATCGCGATCAGATCGACGTCACCGGCGCAGGAGTACACCTCGGCGACGCCGTCGGTATCGGCGAGCGCCTGCGCGGTCTCGGGGATGCGAGAGTTCTCGGCCTGGATCAACACGATCGCGGTAATCATGGGGATCAGCCTAATGAGCACCTGTCCGCGGTGTCGCTGCTCCCACGCGCGCGGCCGGTGCGAAGGCCGGTGGTCCGGTACCGAAGTCGGCGGGATGCCGCCGCAGCTCCGCGCGGCTCGTCGGCCCGCGAGGCGGAGCGGAGGCCCGAGTGTTCCCGGCGACAGCCGCAGCCATACGGTCGAGCTGGTCCAGGGCAGGGCTGGTGGCTCGCCCCAGATGCGCTGAGCGGTGGTCCGGTCGTTCGCCGGGCCTAGGATTCCGGGCGCTCGGTGGCCGCTTTGAAGCGGCGCATGAGGTCGAGGCTCTTCACGCCGGGCGCGGTTTCCACCGAACTGGACACGTCGACGCCGTAGGGCCGGTGCCGGGCGATGGTGGCGGCGACATTGTCCGCGTCGAGGCCACCAGCCAGCACCACCTTGCCCGGCACCGCGCGCACCCAGGCGGGGAATTCCGCGAAGACACCGGATCCCGCGCTGGCGTCGTAGAAGAAGTATTCGCTGGTCTGCCCCGGTTCCGGCGGCGTGGACGCGCAGTACGCCAGGTTCGGCAGGTCGGCCCATTCGTACAGCTGCACCACGTCGAAGGCGTCGGCCACCCCGGCCACCTCGGTCGCTGTCAGCGCCACCACGAAGGTGGTGATCCGGCCGCGCGCGTAATCGGCCAGCGCGCGAGCCTGCTCCGGGGTGCGGTACCGCTTGCTCTTGGGCGTGGCCATCACCCCGATCGCGGAATAGCCGAGCTCGACAGCCCAGTCGATCTGCTCAGGAGTGGTCAGCCCACACACCTTCACGAACATCCGCGTAATCGCCTTTCACCCACCGCCACCGGAGTGTGGCAGCCGATTCCATGATCCCGGACCACCCGAACTCCCGCCCCGGCAGGTTCCACGCCACCGCCAACCGCGCCACCCCGGCCTGCCCGCCAGGCGGCGCCGTACTGCCGTACCCTGCCGGTGCCACGGCCCACCGAGGTCGCGCCGCACCACCACGGACCACCAGGACGCCGCGGCCCACCAAGATCGCGTCGCACCATCACGGCCCCGCCAGCACGCCGCCGCCCACCGGCTGGTTGCCGTGTCGGTGTAGCCCGCCGGGCGGTCAGCGTTCGGCGAGGTACTGCTCTGCCGGAGGGAGGGTGTTCGCGGCCGTGTGGGCCAGCTGTGCCCAGCTCGCCCAGCGCGCGGCGCCGTGGAGTGGTTCCCCGTAGCCTTCCGAGGTGCGCACGATGCGCGCGCCGGGTTCGGCCAGCCAGCGGGCGATCACGCCCACTTCCTCCGGTGGCGCGCCGCGCAGCGGCGGCACGGTGTCCTCGGGCGGTGGACCGAGGTCGAACAGGGCGGGTGCGGCAGGCCGGATATCGACGCCGGGTGTGCGTGCCGGGAGTCCGTCGTGGCCGGGCCGGATTCCGCTACCGGCCGCGGGCAGGTCCGGTACGACACTTCGCGGTGGGCGCCCGCGCGGTGCGTTGCCGGTCGGCCGGTCTCCGCCGTTCACCCCGATGGGCCCGTTGTCTCCGGGCGGCCGAGCGGGCAGCCCGTCGCCAGGAGTGCGAAACGCACCGGACCCTGGGTCGGCGGCTTCGGACACCTGGCCCACCGTGTCGGCTTCGCACGCCCGATCCACTGTGTCGATCCGAAGTGCCCGCACGCCAGGCATTGCCGGGTGCGTCGCCGAGAAGCCTGTCGATGCCGCGTCGCCCAGGTCGGGGCGCACGGTTTCGGCGGCGGCGACGAGCTGGTCGACCACCGCCATCGGTGGGGTGCCGCGGCGGGCGGTGCCTGCGGCGGCGAGGCGGCCGTAGCGGATAACCGCGAGCTCCCAGCCACCCGCGCCGTCGGGGCGGGCGACGACCAACTCCGCGATCCGGGCGATGGCGGCGCGACGCTGGGTGCGGTGGAGCATGGTGACGACGGCGGCCGTGCGGTCACGGAGGCGCGCAGCCGCCTCGAAATGTTGCGCGGCGGAGTATGTTTCGATGCGCTCGAGCATGGCGTGCAGCAGTGCGCCGGAGCGCCCGGCGAACAGGTCGCGGACCGCGTCGACGGCGGGGGCGTACCCGGCGGCGTCCAGCTCACCGTCGGCGCGGGCGGCGGGGCAGCCGCCGACGACCGCGGGCGGGCAGGCGTGCCGGGCGCCCGCGGTGAGCCTGGTGAGGCAGGTGCGCAGCCCGGCGAACTCGGCGATCGTGGCACCCACTTCGGCGGCGTCGGTCCGAGCGGAGAACGGCCCCACCGCGATTCGGGTCGGGGTGCGGACCACAGCGAACCGGGGAAAGGCCTCGTCGCTGAGCGTGAGCCACCAGCCGCGGCGGGGAAACTTGGAACGGCGGTTGTACGGCGGCGCGTGTGCGGCGAGCAACCGCAGTTCCCGCACACCCGCCTCCAACCCGTGCGCGCACACCACGTGATCGACTCGGAGGGCCAGTGCCACCATCTCTTTCATCCGGCCGCGGGTCTCCGAGCCGGTGAAATAGGTGCGGACGCGGCGGCGCAGATTCACCGCCGTCCCTATATAGAGGACTTCGTCGGACGGGCCGCGGAACAGATAGACGCCGGGCGCGGCGGGCAGGTCGACGGCGAAGGCGCGCTTGGCGCGCTGGGTTCCGGTGACCCCGGGCAGGTAGTCGAGCAGTTCGGTCAGGCTGTGTACACCCTGGTTGCCGACCCTGGCGATCAGCGCGTGCAGCACGTCGACGGTGGCGCGGGCGTCGTCGAGCGCCCGGTGGGTGGGCGTGGTGGCCGCGCCGAGGATCCGCGCCAGCACCCCGAGCCGCGCCGAGGGCGCCTCGTCACGGGTGAGTACCCGCCGCGCCAGCTTCACCGTGCACAGCACCTGCGGGTTGGGCCAGGCGATGTCCTGGCGGGCCGCGGCCGCTTTCAGGAAGGCGGTGTCGAAGCGCGCGTTGTGCGCCACCAGCACCGCGCCGGCGGCGAACTCGAGGAAACCCGGTAGCACCACCTCGATCCGGGGTGCCGCGTACACCATCGCGGTGGTGATCCCGGTGACGTGCACGATCGCGGGCGGGATCTCGCGCCCAGGATTCACCAGCGTCGCGAACTCCCCGAGCACTTCGCCCCCGCGCACCTTCACCGCGCCGATCTCGGTGATCGCGTCGCCGTCCGGGCTGGTTCCGGTGGTCTCGAGGTCGACGACGACGAAGGTGGTGTCGTAGAGCGGGGTATCGAGCTCGTCGAACGCCAGCTGGCGGGCGGTCGCCGAACGCGGCGCTGGATCTGGCACGGCGAGCAGCGTAGGACGGGGGTCCGACAGGAACCGCCGAGCGGCCGCGACCCTGCGCGGCAACATTGTTCGACCCCGCGGCCAAACCTCCGATCCCACCCACCGGGACACCCACGGCGCCGGTTTCCGGCGGGCTCACTTCCGGCAATTCGCGGTGCGTATTTCGTTCCGATGCGAACAAAACGGCCCACACACGACCGACTGAGACTGGGCTCACAGTTCGACTCGAGCTCGCATAACTGCGCCCGTATCGATTGGATAAGACGGATTGCCCATTGCGGCACGCGAGAACCGGCGGCGCGCCGACCGCGCGGCACACACCCCGACACGCCGACGTTGCCGTCGACGCGCGCGGTCGACCTGGGGTTTCGTAACGAAAGAGCGGCCCACCCGACCCGTCGGCGACTCGCCGGACCACTCCGTTCGGCACCCGGCAGACCACCTGGCGTTATCGTTTCGTGATTGGTGTGACGCAGCTCGCAGGGTTGGACCGCGATATTCGGACAACGCGCATTTCGGACCGATGTCCGACTTTACAAACCACCGTGATGTCTTCGTAACCTTTTCGAGACCTCACGGAGTCCCCACGACCGAGCAACGGTTCAGCGGGATGACCCCCGCCGCGTCATACGGACCCGGCGTCGTGGGGCAGATTGGAAGTACTCGCATCATGGCGACCAACACCGTCAAGCGTCAGGCGCAGCGTGCCGTTGCCGCCGGAGCCGTCGGCGCTGCCACCATCGGCGCGTTCCTCCTGCCGGCCGCCCCCGCGTCGGCGACCCCGGTGACCGTCCCCGGCATCGGCACCTTCGAGGTGCCCAACGAGATCCCGCTGCCGCAGGGTATCCCCGGCGTCGAGATCCCGGCCGCCCCGCAGACCTTCACCGCGCCACGTGCCACCGCCGCCGACATCGCCCTCGATGCCGCGCTGAGCAAGGTCGGCTCGCCCTACGTCTACGGCGCCGCCGGCCCGAACGCCTTCGACTGCTCCGGCCTGGTCCAGTGGGCCTACCGCCAGGCGGGCATGGAGCTGCCGCGCACCAGCGGCGCCCAGCTCAGCGCGGGCACCCCGGTCGCCTTCGAGGACCTGCGCCCCGGCGACCTGGTCTCCTTCTACGGTGGCGGCCACTCCGGTCTGTACGCGGGCGATGGCAATGTCGTGCACGCGGCCACCTCGGGCAGCCCGGTGCACGTCGCCCCGGTCTCCTCGATGCCGTTCGCGGGCGCGCGCCGCTTCTGATCGACGGTGCCGGTGCGTCGTTCACGGGGAAGGGCGCACCGTGACCCGTCCGTGCCCTACTGGACACGGGCATCCACAGTTCCGTAACCTGATCGAGACCTTCTCGGCGGACGCGGAGATCCGGTTCGGGTAAGGCGCAGTATCGGCGGACAACGAGAGAACGGGGCGCGGCGCACTGTGACTGCACACCACCGGAATCCGCGCGTGCCACGTGCCGTCGCAGGAGTCGTGTCCGCCGCGTTCCTGGTGTGCGCCTCCTACGCCGCGGGCCCTTCGCTGGCCGACCCGGTCGCCCTGCCGACCACCGCGAGCGACGCGATCGCCAGGATGGTCGACCTGTCCCGCCAGGCCGAGGCACTCAACCAGTCCTCGCTGGCCGCCCAGCAGGATCTCGACGCGAAACTCGCCGTGCAGCGCGACGCCGACGCGAAACTCGCCGCGAGCACCGCCGTCGCCGATGCCGCCCGCGCCGAGGTGCGCAAGTTCCAGCCGATGATCGACCGCACCGCGGTCGCCGCCTACACCGGCGCGCGTACCGACCGCATGTTCGCGGTGCTGTCCAGCGATTCGCCGCAGCAGCTGCTGGACAAGATGTCGCTGCTCGACGTGCTCGGCCAGCGAACCGCCGACGACGTGCGCCAGTTCACCAGGTCCGCCGACGCGGCCACCGCCGCCGAGACCGCGGCCCGCGCCGCCGCCGACACCGCCCGCGCCGCGACCGCGACGGCCGAGGCGGTGCGCGCCGATGTCGACCGCAAGCGCGACGACCTCACCGCCGCCACCACCCAGGTCGTCGAGGCCTGGGGTGCGCTGTCGGCCAGCGACAGGTCCACCCTGGCCGGTTCCCCGTTTCCCCCCGGCTTCGACCGCGACTCGCTGCTGGCGGGCCTGGTCCCCGGTAGCGGGACCAGCGCGCTGGCCGCCGCGCTGACCCGGGTGGGCGATCCCTATGTCTGGGGCGCCACCGGCCCCGATCGGTTCGATTGCTCCGGGCTAGTGCAGTGGGCGTTCAAGCAGGTCGGGATGACCGTGCCGCGCACCAGTTCCCAGCAGGCGAACTTCGGCACCCCGGTGGCGCGGTCGGAACTGCAACCCGGCGACGTGGTGCTGTTCTATCCCGAGATCTCGCACGTCGGCATCTACGCGGGCAACGGCTTGATGGTGCACGCCTCCACCTTCGGCGTGCCGGTGGCCGTCGCGCCGATCGACACCACGCCGTTCCACTCGGCCCGGCGATACTGAGCCGACGGTGACCGATCCGTCCCGCCGCGCGTCCGGCCTCCGCACCTGGTTCTCGGTCAACGGCCGCCTCGAATTCGTGCTCACGCTCGCCTCGGTCACCCTGCTGACCGGGGCGTGCGTCGCCCTGATCCTGCTACCGCGCAACGCGGGCCCGCTCCAGCTGGCCACCGACGAGGCCGAGGTCATCGGGACCACCGCGAACCTCGGCGATCCCCGGCTCACCCCGGTGCGCCAGGACCTGCAACCATTCGGACCCATCCTGGTGCGCCAGGTCGCCGCCGGTGGCTCCAGCGAGGCGCTGCTGGTGGCCCATCCGAGCCACCGCACCGATCTGGACGTGCTCGAGCAGCAGCTCGCGCCCGCGATCGCCGCCGTGAGCGCCACCTGGGGCACCGGCTGGAACCGCGCTCCGGTGATCGTCGTCGCGGGAACTCCCGCCGAGTTCACCGCGCTGACCAGGGCGGCCGGCACCACGGCCGAGGTCGCCGCGGTCGCGCTCACCGGGTCGTATGTGCCCGGCACCGAGCCCACCGAGCAGCGCATCGTGTTCAATCCCGACGCGCGTCGCCGGGTCGGTGACGAGGGCCTGGCGACGTTGCTGCGCCACGAACTCACCCACGTCGCCACCAGGGCCGCTACCGGCGACGGCGCGCCGCTGTGGCTCACCGAGGGCTACGCCGAGTACGTCGCGCAGCGCGGCCAGGGCAGCACCTTCTCCCAGATCGCCCCCACCCTCACCACCCGGTTACGGGCGGGCGTCCTGCCCACCGACCTGACCGCCGACGCCGACTTCACCGGCACCGACGCGCCCTACGCCTACGAAACCGCGTGGAGCGCCTGCGCGTTCCTCGCCGACCGCTACGGACCCGACACCCTCACCACGCTGTACCAGCGCCTGGCGACCGGCCCGCAGGACCGCGCGGCCTCCGACGCCGCCTTCGCCGCCGTGCTCGGCACCACCCGCGCCGACCTGCTCGACGGCTGGCAGGCCTGGTTACGCGGCCGCGCTGGCTGACCACCGCCACCAACCCATTAGGTTGTTCACTTATGGCCCGAACTCTGCTGGTTACCAACGATTTCCCGCCTCGGCCGGGTGGTATCCAGTCCTATCTGCACGCGCTGGCGAATCAGCTGCCGCCCGACGACCTGGTGGTGTACGCGCCGCGCTGGCGCGGTGACAGCCACGAGAAGTTCGACGCCGCGCAGAAGTTCCGCGTGGTTCGCCACCCGAGCACCCTCATGCTGCCCACCCCCGGCGTGGTCCGGCGGGCGAGCGCACTGCTGCGCGAGCACGAATGCGACACCGTCTGGTTCGGCGCCGCTGCCCCGCTGGCCGCCATGTCGCCCATGCTGCGCCGCGCGGGCGCCGACCGCATCCTGGCCAGTACGCACGGCCACGAGGTCGGCTGGTCGATGCTGCCCGGCGCGCGCCAGGTGCTGCGGTCGATCGGCGAGCACACCGATGTGGTCACCTACGTCAGCAAGTACACCCGCGGCCGGTTCGCCTCGGCGTTCGGTCCGCGCGCCGCGCTCGAGCATCTGCCGCCTGGCGTCGACCCGGCCGAGTTCCGCCCCGATCCGGGCGCGCGCGCCGAGTTGCGCGCCAGGTACGGACTCGGCGATCGGCCGACCGTGCTGTGCCTGTCGCGCCTGGTCCCACGCAAGGGCCAGGACATGCTGATCGTGGCCATGACCGAGATCCGTGAACGCGTGGACGGCGCCGTGCTGGTGATCGCGGGCGGCGGGCCTTACGAATCACGGCTGCGCACCCTCGCCGAGGCGCTCGAGGTCACCGACAGTGTGGTGTTCACCGGCCGGGTGCCCGCAGGCGAGCTGGCCGCCCATCACACCATCGCCGACGTGTTCGCCATGCCGTGCCGCACCCGCGGCGCGGGCCTGGACGTCGAAGGCCTCGGCATCGTCTACCTGGAAGCCTCGGCGACCGGGGTGCCGGTGGTGGCCGGAAGTTCCGGTGGCGCACCGGAAACCGTCCTGGAGGGCGAGACCGGTCTGGTCGTGCACGGCCGCTCGGTCGAGCAGATCAGCGACGCCGTGGCAGAGCTGCTCACCGACCGGGACAGGGCCGCCGCGATGGGCGCCGCCGGCCGGGACTGGGTGGAACGGAACTGGCACTGGGACCGCAAGGGCGCCCGGCTGCGCGAGCTGCTGCGGTGACACCCCGGCCGCGCCCGGTGTGGCGTCCACTACGCTCAGCGAGGTGAGCAGTATCCAGGTCGCAGATCAGACCTTCCTCGCCGCGCCGCCCGCCGCGATCGCCGAGCTCGTCGGCGCCACCGCGAACTGGCGCCGCTGGTGGCCCGACCTGCGCCTCGATGTGCGCGAGGACCGCGGCGACAAGGGCATCCGCTGGACGGTGACCGGCCCGTTGGAGGGCACCATGGAGGTGTGGCTGGAAGCCTGCCCCGACGGCGCGATCCTGCACTACTTCCTGCACGCCGAGCCCACCGCGGCCAAGCCGCTGTCACCGCGCGCGCTGGCCGCGGTCAACCGGGCCCGCCGCGTCGCGGGCAAGGACATGTCGTTCGAACTGAAGGCCGGGCTCGAGGCCGGCCGCCCCGCGGGTGTCGCGCCCGCGACCGTCGCGACGCCATGAGCGGCGTCACCGGCACCCTGCTCGACCGCACGAAAGGAACCGTTCCTCCGCCATGGCCGACCGGACCCAGAGATCGATCATCATCGAGGCGCCGTCGAAGCAGGTGATGGCCGTCATCGCGGATCTGGCGTCCTACCCGGAATGGGTCGCCGCCGCGCAGTCGGTGCAGGTGCTGGAGACCGACGCGGCGGGCCGGGCGGCGACGGCTCGCTTCGTCCTCGACGCCGGTGTCGTCAAGGACACCTACGTGCTGGCCTACACCTGGCGCGCCGACGGACACGCGGTGAGCTGGCGGCTGGTCAGCGGCGAACTGCAGAAGGCCCAGGACGGCAGCTACGAGCTGCGGGACCGGCCCGACGGCGGCACCGAGGTGATCTACGAGCTGACCGTGGACTTGAACATCCCGATGATCGGCATGTTCAAGCGCAAGGCCGAGAAGGTGATCACCGATACGGCCCTGAAGGAACTGAAGAAGCGGGTCGAGGGCTGAGCGGCCCGGGCGGTACCCGCGTCGAACTGTTCGTCGGCAAGGGTGGGGTCGGGAAGACGACCCTGGCCTGCGCGACGGGCCTCGCGCACGCCCGCGCCGGGCAGCGGGTGCTGATCGCCTCCCTGGACCAGGCGCATTCGCTCGGCGACGCGTTCGGTTTCCGGTTCCCGCACGATCCCGGCACGGTGGCGGGGGTGGCCAGGGTGGCGCCCGGCGTGGAGGTGATCGAGATCGATTCGCTCGCGTTGCTGGAGGACCGGTTCCGCGATGTGGTCGGCCTGCTGGCCAAAGGCGGCGGGCACGAGCACGGCATCGACCTGGCGGCGCTGGATCCGGCCGAGCTCACCGGTCTGCCCGGCGTACAGGAACTGCTGATGCTGGTGGAGATCGCCCAGTATGTCGAGGAGGACGACTGGGACGTCGTCGTCGTCGACTGCCCGCCCTCGGCCGACATGTTGCGCATCGTCACCGCCCCCGACACCCTGCTCACCTATCTCGATCGGCTGTGGCCACGGCACGCGCGCGCGATGAGCGCGATCGGGCCCGACCTGCGCAAAGCCGTGCTCGCCGCCACGGTGGAACGGATCGCCGGCGCGGTGCGCAAGGTGCGTGATCTGCTCACCGACCGCACCCGCACCGGAGCCCGGCTGGTCACCGGCCCCGAACAGGTCGCGATCGCCGAGGCGCGGCGGGTCCACTCGGCGGCCGCGCTGCTCGGCTTGCGGCTGGACGCGGTGGTGGTGAACAAGGTGCTGCCCCCGGTGCCGCCCCCTGGTGAGTTCGCGCACCCCGCCGTGCACTGGTATCTCAATCGCCGGGCCGAACAGCTCGAGGTGGTGGCGCGGCTGCACGAGCAGGTCAGCGATGTGCCGATCCTGCTCGCCGAGCACGCCGGGACCGAACCGGTGGGGGTGAACGCGTTGGTCGCGTTCTCGCACGGAGTCGACACGCCGCCCGGCCCGCCCGCTCGGGAAGCGGATTCGGGCGAACCGATGGTTCGATGGGAGTCCGGCTCCGGTGTCGACTCCGTGTACACCATGCGGATGCGGCTGCCGGTGGTCGATCCCGGCACCTTGCGGCTGGGCCGAGTGGAGGACGATCTGATCGTGGGAGCCGACGGGGTGCGCACACGCGTACGGCTCGCCGCGGTGCTGCAACGCTGCACCGTGGCGGGCGCCGAACTCGACGACGGTCACCTGGTGATCCGCTTCCGGCCCGATCCGCGGGTGTGGCCCGCCGATCCGAACTACCCGAAGGCGACCGCAGATGAGCACTGACGCCACGTCCGACGACCGCGGCCACCATCCCGACGGCTTCGCCGAGTTCACCGAGGAGCTCCGGCTGCTCGCCGAGGTCCTGCTGGCCAGGGTGGAGCCGGTGCTACGCCGCACCGCCGCCGACGGGCGGTCCGATCTCGGCGGCTGCAGCTGGTGCCCGGTCTGCGCCGCGGCCGCCCTGATCCGCGGCGAGCACCACGATGTGGTCGCCGCCCTCGCCGAGCACGGCACCTCGATGGTGACCGTCCTGCGCGAGGCGCTGGCCGGTGTCCCGGTCGAACCGGTCCTGCCGCCGGAATGGGCCGAATACGCGGCAGCACACCATCATTCGTGGTTCGGCGGCGACCCCGCCGACGATGCGGCCCGCGCACCTGGCGCGACCGACGCGCACGACCCCGCCACCGAGCACCACGCGCCTGGCACCCGCGCCACGACCAGCGCCCATGGCCCGGCCGGCGCGCATGAGCCCACGACCACACACCACCCGGCCGGCACACACGGCACGGCCGGCACGCGGCGCCAGGCAGGTGCGCACAACCCGGCCGGCGTGGACGACCCAGCGAACCCGCATTATCCGACTGGCGCGCGCAGCGCGGCCGGAGCACCCAGCTCGGTCGACACATCAGCCTCGACGAGCGCTGCGGGGACGCCCGGCGCACCCGGCTCATCGAGCACGCATGGGCCGACAGACGCGCACGGCTCCGCGAACGCGGACGGGCCTGCCGAGGGGCGGGTGCACGCTGGCGCGGACGCGAAGTCCGGGCGGTCCGGCAGCGCGGACCCGGCGTCCACCGGCACCGCCGATCCGGCGGACACCGGTCGCGCGACCGGCCGTCGCGGCGCACGCTGGGGCTCCGTCCGCCGCGAGAACGCACCGCGCCCGCGGCGGGTCGACGAGTTCACCTCGACCCACACGCCCGGCACCGACACGAGGCCCGATATCGGCCTGGTCCCCCCGCCACCCACCGACGCCGAGGCGAACACCGACGGATCGCGCTCCACTCGCGCGCCGCGCTCGCGTTACGTCGACATTCCGGTCACGATCCGGGGATGACCGAACGGATCGACCCGCAACACCTGCTCACCGTCGGCATCGACGTCGGCGGCACCAACATCCGGGCCTCGGTCGTCGATGCCGGAGGCGAGGTGCTCGACACCGTGCAGGCGCCGACCCCGCACGCGGAGCGGGCGCTCGAGGACGCCATCGACCACGCGGTGCGCGAGCTGGCACGCCGACATCCGATCGCCGCGGTCGGGCTCGCGGTCGCCGGGTTCATCTCCGCCGACCGTTCCACCGTGCGGTTCGCCCCGCACCTGCCCTGGCAGGACGCCCCGGTCGCGCAGCGGCTCACCACCCGGCTGGAACTGCCGGTGATTCTCGAACACGACGCGAACGCGGCGGGCTGGGCCGAGTACCGGTTCGGTGCGGCGGCGGGCGGGCACACCGTGGTGCTCATCGCCATCGGCACCGGTATCGGCGCCGCCCTGCTCATCGACGGGCAGCTCTATCGCGGCAGTCACGGCATCGCCCCGGAGCTCGGGCACCTGCAGGTGGTGCCGGAGGGCCGGGCCTGTCCGTGCGGCAAGCGGGGCTGTTGGGAGCGCTATTGCAGCGGAACGGCGCTGGCCGAGACCGCCATCGAACTGCTGGCCACCGACCGGGTGCCTTCGGTCCTCGCGCGGGAGGTGCGCCGCGATCCCGGCTCGCTCACCGGCCGCCGGGTCGCCGGGGCCGCGCAGGACGGCGACCAGCTCGCGGTGGCGGCGATGGCCGACTTCGCCCGCTGGCTCGGGCTCGGACTCGCCTTCGTGAGCGACCTGTTCGACCCCGATCTGGTCGTGATCGCCGGTGGGGTGAGCAGTTCGGCGCCGCTGTTCCTCGACGAGGCCCGCGAGCACTACGCGCGCGCGGTCACCGGTGCGGGCCATCGCCCGCTGGCGCGCCTGCGCACCACTCAGCTGGGTGAGGCCGCGGGCATGATCGGCGCCGCGGAACTGGCCAGGGCCGCGGTCGGCGCCCCGGTCGGGAGATGATCCTCACACCCGTGTGACCTGACCCCCCGCTCGGGTTGGTTGTGACCTGCGACCAGCGGTAAAGTCGATTTCCGACGAGGCTGCACCCCACACGATCCCGGTACCGAGGAAAGGACGCCATGTTCTACTGGCTGCTCAAGTTCGTCTTTCCGGGACCGTTCATGCACCTATACAACCGGCCGGTGGTCGAGGGCGTCGAGAACGTCCCCACCGACGGCCCGGCGATCATGGCGGGCAATCATCTCTCCTTCGCCGACTGGCTGTTCGCGCCGCTGCTGTCGCCGCGACGGATCAACTACCTCGCCAAGGCCGAATACTTCACCACCCCCGGTATCAAGGGCCGCCTGCAGAAGTTCTTCTTCAGCGGCACCGGCCAGTACCCGATCGACCGCAGCGGCGCCACGGCCGCCGAGGACGCGCTCAACGCCGCCCGCAAGCTGCTCGACGAGGGACGCCTCGTCGGCCTGTACCCGGAGGGCACCCGCTCCCCCGACGGCCGCCTGTACAAGGGCAAGACCGGCATGGCCCGCCTCGCCCTCGAGACCGGTGTGCCGGTCATCCCGGTGGCGGTCATCGGCACCGACAAGGTGAGCCCGCCCGGACCGTTCAAGTGGCGTCGTCAGCGGGTCACCCTGAAGTTCGGCGCGCCGCTGGACTTCTCGCGCTACGAGGGCATGAGCGGCAATCGTTTCGTCGAGCGCGCCGTCACCGACGAAGTGATGTACGAGCTGATGCGCCTGACCGGCCAGGAATACGTCGACGTGTACGCGCACAGCTTCAAGAAGGGCACCAAGCCCACCGACAACCAGCTCGAGGCCAACCGCATCCCCGACACCGCCGCCAGCTGACCTGCGCCGTCCCCGCCGCCACACGCCGCACTCCGGTGCCGTGTGGCGGTGGCGTTTCCGGCGTCAGCGCGTGACGATGCGTTCCAGCGCGGCCAGGTCCCGTTCCAGCATCCGGAACAGCCAGTACACGCCGACGAAGGCCAGCGCGCCGCCGAAGCACAGCACCCGCAGCGGCACGATCACCGACGCGATGTCGGCGGACGGGATGAAGGTGACTCCGGCGGCGCCCAGCAGTGGTACCGCGGCGGCGATGGTCAGGAAGTAGGTGCTGCGCCGGTCGAGTGCGCGTAGCTGGGCGCTGTCCTCGGGACCGAGCCCGCCCAGCGGCAGGAACGCCGGGTACAGGCACCGCACCGCGTAGAAGCTGACCAGGAAGTACGGGTAGGCCATCGCGATGGCGCCGCACACGATCTGGGTGAGGAAGAAATGCGCCGAAGCCTCGGCGCTGAGGTTGCTCCCGGACAGCTGTACCGACACCGGTACCGCGATTCCGGCGATCACCCACAGCACGAAGCAGGTCAGCACAGTGCGACCGGCCAGCTGCAAGGTGTCCGACCGTGCCCTGGCCAGCGCCCGCGCATCGTAGACCCGGCCGGTGCGCAGCCCGTGCATGATGAACCACAGGTGCATGACCAGCGCGACGGTCACGATCGCGCCGATCACGAACCCGGCGCCGTAGCAGGCCAGCGCCACCCGGTCGTAGGTGCGCTGCGCGTCGACGTCTAGTTTGCCGAAGATCAGCGTCCGGTTGTGGTTGTAGCTGTAGAGGATGGCCAGCACGTTCGGCACCGCGATCGCCAGCGCCATGATGGGGTGGATCCAGCTGCGAGCGCGTAGCCGCGCGCTGCCGGGCGGCGGGTCGACCAGATCGCGGGCCCGCGTGTCCAGGCACACCTGCAACTGCTGAGCCATGTCGGCGCCGCGTTCCCAGCGCTTGGCCGGGTCCGGTTCGAGGGCGCGCACGAGCGCGCGACGCAGCGCGGCCGGGGTGTCAGGCGGCAGGTCGGCGTAGGGCAGGTCGGCGGGGCTGTGCGCGCGCCGGTCGAGCAGGGCGTCGATGGCGGTGCGGTCGCCGCCCATGGCGAGGTCGTCGGCGAAGGGTTTGCGCCCGGTGAGCAGCTCCCACAGCACCACGGCGAGGGAGAACAGGTCGCTGCGGGTGTCGAGGTCGGCGGCGGCGACCGGGCGGTCGGGATGCACCACCGACAGCTGTTCCGGCGACATGTAGGCCAGCGAGCCGCCGAAGTAGGCGACCGGGCTGTCACCGGAGACGCTGCCGCTGAAACTGATGTTGAAATCGGCGAGCTTGGGCACGCCCTCGGCGGTGAGCAGCACGTTCGCCGGTTTGACGTCGCGGTGCAGCACGCCGATCCCGCCCGCGTAGTCCAGCGCCTGGGCCAGCCTGCGCCCCAACCAGGCCACGGTCTCCGGCCAGGACAGTCCGGCCAGCTCGGCGCGCACCGGTGATTCGGCGGGCTGGATCTCCCCCTTGTCCGCGAGCACCGAGTCGACGACATCGAGCAGCAGGTGCCCGTCGCGCTGCTCCGGCGGGGTGGCGCGCACCCGTTCCAGCACGGTGAGCAGTGTCCCGCCGGGCACGTACTGCATGTAGAGCAGCCGCAGCGCGGGCCCGTCGAGGACCCGCTGGTCGAACACGCGCACGATGTAGTCGTGGTCGAGCTGGGCCAGGGTCTGCGGTTCGGCGCCCTTGTCATGAGAGATCTTCACCGCGACCAGCCGCTGCATGGACCGCTGCCTGGCGAGGAAGACCCTGGCGAACGCGCCGCGCCCGAGCGCGGTCATCAGGTCGAAGTCGTCGATGCGCTGACCGGCGTCGAGGTCGTCGAGCTTCGCCGGTGCGGCGGGCGCGCCGAGCAGGGTGCTGTGATAGTCCTCGGTGGTCAGCAGCTGCGAGAGTTGTTCGGCTTGTTCGGGATAGGCCGCGGTGTATTCGCCGACGTCGACGGAGCCGCCCGCGCGGCGGCGCAGATGGTATTCCTCGTAGATGAGGTCGGGTGGCAGCGGCCAGGTGCGCAGCTCCGGTAGTTCCTCGACATATTCGGCCAGCCGTTTCGGCGCGGTGCCGCGTTGCCACCGATTGGCCAGGTCGATCTTGATCAGTTCGATCAGCGACACCCGGCGGATGGCGGGCGCGGCGGGCAGATAGTGGCGCAGGTCGGGCGGGGAGTCGGAGTTCTGCCACGCCGCGGCGAAGCGTTCGACGGCGTCGGCGACCTGGTTGCCACGCGATGTCGCCGGCGACCGGTCTGGCTGGACGGTCACCCCGGAGGCAGGCGGGGCGGGATGCGCCATATTCGCATCGTAACGCCGTCGGCCGCGGCGGGTCCGGCACTTGCCCCGGTCCGGTGCGCGCGATTGCGCGCCGGTTGCCACCCGCGGCCCGCCGCCGCAGTTGCGCGACCGCGCACGAGGCCGCGCACCGGCTTGATAGCCTCGAGCGACGCAGGACCGGCGGGGGCAGCGAGGTGGACATGGTCGACGGAGATCGGGAACGGCGGGTGACCCCGTTCGCTCGCCGCGCGAAGGCAGGCCGCGATCCCCGTCCCGGCACCCCACCCACCGGCCAGGTGGCCCGCAGTGCCCGGCTCGCCGCCGTCCCCGTCGCCTACGCCGGACGCCGGATCGCCGGGCTCGGCAAGCGGGCGGCGGGCCGCGATGCCGCCGATGTGCAGCGTGAGATCCGCACCAGGACCGCCGAGCATCTGTTCCAGGTGCTCGGTGAGCTCAAGGGCTGTGTGGCGAAGCTCGGTCAGCTGCTCGGCCTGCTCGAACTCGGGCTCGCTCCCGAGCTGGCCGAACCGTATCGGCAAGCCCTCGCCCGCCTGCACGATTCGGCGCCCGCCATGCTGCCCGGCGCGATCCACGCCGAGCTCGCCACCCATCTCGGCGCCGATTGGCGGTCGCTGTTCCTCGAGTTCGACGATCGCGCGGCCGCGGCGGCCTCGGTCGGGCAGGTCCATCGGGCCCGCTGGCACGACGGCACGCCGGTGGCGGTGAAGGTGATGTATCCGGGTGCGCGGCGGGCGGTGCTCGCCGATCTGCAGGTGCTGCGCCGCGCCACCCCGCTGTTCACCGCGCTGCTGCCCGGCGCCGACACCAGGCCGGTGATCGAGGCACTGTGCCAGGAGATCAACGCCGAACTCGACTACGCCAGGGAGGCCGAGAACCAGCGCGCGTTCGCCGCCGCGTTCGCGGACGACCAGGAGGTGGTGCTCAGCCGGGTGATCGCCCAGCGCGGTGACGTGCTGGTCACCGAATGGCTGGAAGGTGTCCCGCTGACCCGGCTGATCGGCTGCGGCGAGGCCGCCGAACTGGACCGCCTCGGCGTGCTGATCCTGCGTTTCCTGTTCTCCGCGCCGGCCAGGGCCGCGCACGTCTACGGCGACCCACACCCCGGTAACTTCCTGCGCATGCCCGACGGACGGCTCGGCGTCGTCGATTTCGGCGCCTGCACCCCGTGGCCGGTGGCCTTCCTCGATGTCGCCGGTGACGTGGGCGCCGCCGTGGTCGCCGACTCCCCCGCCGATCTGGAGGCCGCGATCCGCAGGCACGGCTTCGTCGCGCCGGGCGGCGCCCTCGACATCGCCACGGTCGCGAGCAGGCTGCGACCCGTGCGCGAGGCACTGCTCGCCCCCACCTATCCGCTGTCGGCGGACTGGCTGCGCGAACAGGTTCGCCTCGCCACCGACCTGCGCCTGTCGAATGTGCTGCGCCAGTTGACGATGCCACCCGACCACACCCCCATCCTGCGCTCGTTCCTCGGCGGCATCGCGATTCTGTGCCAGCTGCGCACCGAGGTACCGCTGCGCGCGGAATGCACCCGCTGGTATCCCGAGACCGCCGCCGCCGCGGGCTTGTGACGTGACGCACTGGGACATACCGCGCGCGCCGGTGGGCGCCCTGCTGACCACCCGCCTCGGCGCCGAGCACGGTGTCCCCGTCGCGGAGTGCCTGCGTGGCACCGGGCTCAGCGCGGAGCGGCTGGCCGATCCGGGCGCCGAGATCTCCGCCGCCACCGAACTCGCGGTGATCACCAATCTGCTTCGCGCACTGGATGATCCGCCCGGACTCGGGGTGCGGGCGGGCAGCCTGTTCCGGCTCACGTCCTTCGGCATGTGGGGTTTCGCGCTGATCAGCAGCCCGACGGTGGGTGCCGCCATCCAGGCGGGTCTGCAGTTCGCCGATCTCACCTTCGCCTTCAGCGAGGTCGCCGTGCGCCGCACCGGCGACGATCTGCGCCTGGCGCTCTCGGCCCCCGATATCGGGGAACCGTTGCGGCGCTTCGTGCTGGAGCGGGATATGGCGGCCATCGCGACGCTGAACCGGGACCTGCTCGCGGTGCCGATCCCGATCGGGTCGGTCCGCTTCGGCTTCGCCGCACCGCCGCCCGAAGTACTCCCCCTCTACACCGAGATCTTCGGGCTGGCACCGGAATTCGACGCCGACGAGTGCTCGGTCGGGTTCGACCGCACCCATCTGGATGCCCCGCTGCCGCAGGCCAACGAACACACCGCGGCCGTCGCGCTCGCGCACTGCCGCGAGCTGCTCGACCGGCGCACCGCACGCGGCGGCACCGCGGGCCGGGTGCGTGACATCCTCGTCGAGTGCCTCCCGCAGCCGCCGGACGCGCCGCGACTGGCCGGGATGCTGTACATCAGCGAGCGCACGCTGCGGCATCGTCTGGCCAAGGAGGGCACCTCCTACCGCGCCCTGCTCGACGAGGTCCGCGAACGGCTGGCCGAGGAACTGCTGGTGCGCAACGGCCTGCCGGTCACCGAGATCGCCCGCCGCCTCGGCTACGTGGAGGTGTCGAGTTTCTCGCAGGCCTTTCGCCGCTGGAAAGGCATGGGGCCCAGAGCTTATCGCGCCGGACGGGTGGCCTGCTGAGTCAGCGCGCCACCCCCGCGCCCAGTTGCGCCACCGCACGGGTGGCCGCGGGAAACAGCCCGGCGTGCAGGTGCCAGACATGCCACATCCCGTCGAACACGGTCAGGTCCACCGGAACCCCGGCGCCGCGCAGCGCCTCGGCCAGCCGTTCGGCGTCGGCGCGCAGGATCTCCTCGGCGCCGACGTGGATGGTCACCGGCGGCAGCTCGCGCAGGTCGGCGAACACCGGCGACACCAGGGGGTCGTCGGGGTCGGCCGCGTAGGCGGCGGCGCACTGGCGCAACCAGTCCAGGGGCAGCATGTCGTCGATCCGCCCGGTCAGCCACGGATCGGTCAGGGTGAGATCGGCCCATGGCGAGACGAGCAGCAGCGCACGGGGTTTCGGTGCGCCCGCGTCGCGCAGGCGCACCGCCGCCGACACCGCGAGGCCGCCACCCGCCGAGTCGCCGACGACGACGATGTCGGTGTGGCCAGCGGCCAGCAGGTCCTGATAGGCCGCGACCGTATCGTCGAGCGCGGCGGGGTACGGATGCTCCGGAGCCAGCCGGTAGTCGAGCAGATACACCGTCCGCCCGGTCGTCTCGGCCAGATAGGCGGCCAGTGCGCGATGGGTGGCCGCACCGCCCACGGTGTATCCGCCGCCGTGCAGATACAGCACGACACCGGCGCCGGTGTCGGTGGTGGTACCCACCCGCTCGGCGGGTCGCCCGCCGAGCACGGTCCGGCTCACCTGGGTGCCGGGCGGCAGCCGGCGCACCACGCCGAGCATCGCGGTCGCCCTGCGCCGCACGCCGAGTGGCACCTCGGGCCGCAGCAACGGCCGCAGCCCGTGCCGGACGACGGTGCGCAAGACCTTCTGCATCGGGCTCGGCGCGGCGGCCGTCGGTGCTGTCATACCGAATACGGTAGGCCCGCCCCACCTGCGGGTACAGTCCGGGATCGGCCATGAAGTTACTCGGTCCGGCAATGCCGCCCGCGTTCCGTTCGACAGCGTTCACGCACTGTTGCCGCTGCCGCGTTCCCCCGTTCCGACCGGTGTCGCACCGTGGAAGGCATGGCTGGTTCGGATTTCGCGATGTCCCGGCGCACCCTGTTGCGCGCCACCGCACTCGGTCTGGTGACCACTCCCGCCCTCGCGGCCTGTGGCGACGGCCCCGGCCTGGTGCGGGCGCGGCCCACCCTCACCCACGGCGTCGCCGTCGGCGATCCGCGCACCGACGGCGCGCTGATCTGGGCCCGCGCCGACCAGCCTGCGACCCTGATCGTCGAGACCGCGGCGACCGAGAAGTTCAGCGACGTCCGGCGATTCACCGGCCCGCTGCTCACCCCCGCCACCGACGGCACCGGCCGGGTCAGGGTGAACGGCCTGCCCGCCGGGCAACTGGTGCACTACCGGGTGCGCCTCGAAGGCGAGGACGGCGCCGCCTCCGAACCCGTCACCGGCGTGTTCCGCACCGCGCCGAGCGCACCCGCCGACATCACCCTGCAGTGGTCCGGCGACGTCGCCGGACAGGGGTACGGCATCAACCCCGACATCGGCGGGATGCGGATCTTCAGCACCATGGCCGCCCGTGACCCGCACCTGTTCCTGCACTCCGGCGACTGCGTCTACGCCGACAACGCGCTGAAGGAATCGGTCACCTTGCCCGACGGCCGGGTGTGGCGCAACGTCACCGCCGAGGCCAAGAACGCGCCCGCCGAGACCCTGGACCAGTTCCGCGGCAACTACGCCTACAACCTCACCGACGACAACTACCGCCGCTTCAACGCCGCCGTCGCGCAGGTGGTCCAGTGGGACGACCACGAGACCACCAACAACTGGTACCCCGGCGGCACCGTCGCCGCGGACAAGGGTTACACCGAACGCGATATGGACACCCTGGCCGCGCGTGCCTGGCAGGCCTTCCACGAGTGGATGCCGCTGGAGCCGAAGGAAGCCGTCGACGGCCGCCTGTACCGCAAGATCCCCTACGGCCCGCTGCTCGACGTGTTCGTCCTCGACATGCGCACCTACAAGGACGCCAACGGCGCCAACACCGCGCCGCGGGGCAGCGTGCTCGGCGCCGCGCAGACCGACTGGCTGATCGCCGGACTGCGTGAGTCGACCGCCACCTGGAAGATCGTCGCCGCCGACCTGCCGCTCGGGGTGATCGTCCCCGACGGCAAGACCGCGTTCGAGGGCCCGGCCAATGCCGAGCCGGGCGCGCCGTCGGGCCGTGAGACCGAGCTCGCGAAGGTGCTGTCGGCGATCAAGGCGAACAAGATCACCGACGTCGTCTGGCTGACCGCCGACGTGCATTACACCGCGGCACACCACTACTCGCCCGCCCGCGCCGCGTTCACCGAGTTCGACGAGTTCTGGGAGTTCGTCTCCGGCCCGCTCAACGCGGGCGCCTTCGGCCCCAACGACCTCGACCCGACGTTCGGTCCCGAGGCGGTGTTCGTGCACGCGCCGCCTGCGCCGAACACCTCACCGCTGGACGCGCAGTATCAGCATTTCGGTGAGGTGCGCATCGCCGGAAACACCGGTGAGCTCACGGTTGACCTGTGCGACGCGACCGGCGCGGTACTGTTCTCCCAGCAGCTCACGCCTACGCGAAAGTAGGTGCGAGGTACCGTGCGCGAGAATCGCCGACCTGTGGTTAGCTATGCGGTCATGGGCACGCCGCAGACCGTCTTCTCCGAAGAGTATCTCCCCCGTGACACCGCGGATGTCGTTCGCACCGTACGCGATTCACGTGATCGTTCGGAACGCTTGACGGTTTGTGGCGGTGAGCAGACCGAAGAGTCCTTCGGGTTGGCCGATCAACGCGCCGTGCTCTCGCTGCGCAAGATGAACGCGGTGCTCGACATCAACCTCGGCAGGCGTATGGTCCGCGTGCAGGCGGGCGCGAAGCTCTCGGAGATCGACCGCCGCCTCGCCGCACACGGTCTCGGCCTCCCCGTGGTCGGCGATCATCGCGACATCACCGCGGGCGGGTTCGCCTCGGTCGGCGGGGTGAGCACCGCCTCGCACCGCTACGGCATGTTCATCGACCAGATCGCCGACCTCGAGTACGTCGACCCCGACGGCCGGATCGGCACCTGCGGGCGCTCCCACCACACCGAGCGGTTCCACCGCATTCTCGGCGCGGGCGGGCGCGCGGGCATCATCACCGCCCTCACCCTCGATGCGGTCGAGGTGGACAAGGACCACACCTGGCTCACCACCGACGCCGACCGGTTCCTCGACTTCGACTCCTTCGTCGAGCACGCGACCACCGAGATCACGAATCCGGGCAGCGCGGCACTGCAGGTGGGTCGCTGGGTCGATACCGCGCCGCTGAAGGTGGCGCGTCCCGTCGGCACCGGCCAGGTCACCCTCGGCGCGGTCCGCTTCGGCCAGTGGTCCAGCCTCTACCCCGCCACCCCCACCCGCGGGCTGCGTGCCCGGCGCGAGGTCGGCAGCCGGACCAGGAAGTCGCTGGGCGCCATCGCCTCCGCCGCGGGCGGCCGGGCGGGCATGCCGGTGCGCAATGCCGCGGCGGGTGCGCTGATGTTCGCGCCGAAGGTGCTCACCATCCGCGACGCGGAGTACCTGGCCGACACCGTCATCAGCTCGTCCGAGCGCGGCCCCGCCTACCGTGTCGGCGTCTTCGCTCCGCTGGCCAACTACGGGTCGGTCTTCTACGGCCTGCACGACCTGTTCGCCGAGCACCGGGAGCGCACCGGCTGCTTCACCGTCATCTCGGCGATGACCTACGGCGTGCGTTCCCCCTATCTGCGCGCCGAGGCCGCCGCCCGCGGTCTGGCCGCCGCCGACTACGGCCTGATCACCTTCACCTGCCGCCTACGCCCCTCGGCCCTGCCCTCGGAACAGCTGCGCGAGATCGTGGCAGGCATCGACGACATCTGCCGTTCGGAGCAGGCGCTGCGCTACAGCGTGTAACCCTGCCCACCCACTCGGCGGCCGGTCGCATCGCGACCCGGCCGCCGAGTCGTTTCCCGGTCCGCCCGGTGGTCCACCCCACGCATCCAACCGTAGTTTCACTTATGGTGCACGTGTTCGGGATCTGTGATACACGACTTCTTCGCAGCTCACACGATGTTTCTCCCGCCGCGATCGGCACATCGACATTTTCCCTCTCCCAGTGGATGGGAACTCTCGCGCTGAGATCGGGGTCGAGACCGTGTGATGCCGGTTACGCATTCATCGAATGCGGGAACCACCTGTGAAAGGACCGATGATGGTCGCTACCCACTCCACACCGACCGGCGAACGCTGGACGCCGCGCTTGATCCTGTCACTCGGCTCGATCGTGCTGCTGCTGGAAATGCTCGCGGTCAGCTACATGATGATCTCCACGGCGCTCCCGTCGATCGCGGCGCACTACCAGACCACCCAGGGCGCTTGGCTGCTGACGTCGTTCCTGCTGGTCGGTGCCGTCACCGCGCCGTTGATCGGCAAGCTGGCCGACATGTTCGGCAAGCGCAAGGCCCTGCTCGGGTGTGTGACCGTGGCCGCCGCCGGGTCGCTGCTGTCGGCGCTCGCCGGCAGCTACGCGGTCCTGATCGCGGGCCGCGCGCTGACCGGCCTGCTCATTCCCTGCCTGTTCCTGAGCTACTCGCTGATCCGGGACGTGTTCCCGGCCAAGACGGTGGCGCTGGCGGTCAGCATCGCGACCAGCGGGATGGGGCTGATCGCGATTCCCGCGCCGTTCCTCACCGGCTGGCTGATCGACAATCACGGATTCCGCAGCATCTTCTGGTTCTTCGTCATCGGGCTCGCCGTGCTCGGTGTGTTGATCTCGCTCACCACCGCCGAGTCGTCGGTGCGGTTGCGCTCGCGCATCGATCCGCTCGGCGCGCTGCTGCTCGGCGGCGGCATCGCCGGTGTCCTGATCGCGGTCAGCTTCGGACCGACCTGGGGCTGGCGTGACTCCTCGACCCTGGCCTACCTGGCAGGCGGCGTCGTCCTGCTGCTCGCCTGGCTGGCGACCGCACGGATGATCCGGGAACCGCTGATCGACCTCGCGGTACTCGGACGACGTTCGGTCCTGCTCACCACCCTGGGTGCCGGTCTCTGCTACGGCGCCAGCGGGCTGTTCACCATTCTGCTGCCGATGCTGGCCATGACACCCGCCGTGTTCGGCCTCGGCTACGGCTTCGGTGTCAGCGCGGAGGGTTTCGCGATCTTCCAGGCGCCGGTCGGGCTGATGGTGGTGGTCGGCGGTGTCCTCGTCGGGCTGCTGGTCGGGCGCCGTGATGTCCGACCTCGTGTCCTGATGGCGGTCGGCATGCTGCTGATGGCGCTCGGTTTCACGCTGACCGCCGTCGCGCACGACAGCAAGCCGCTGCTGATCGTGTTCGCCGGGATCTTCGGCACCGGCATGGGCATGGCCTACGCCGCCATCCCGAACCTGCTGATCGAGGCCGTGCCGCCGCAGTTGCAGGCCACCACGGCGAGCCTGGTCGGGGTCTCCCAGAGCGTGTTCCCCGCGATCCTGCCGGTCATCGCGTTCACGGTGCTGAACAACTCCTACATCGCGCCGATCCCGCCGGAGCTCACCCAGGGCGCGGTGTTCTACCTGGACCGCGGCTTCACCATCGCCTTCCTGATCGGCGCCGCGACCGCGCTCATCGGCGCCGCCGTCGCGGTGGCACTGCCCCGCCGCATCGTGCAGCTGTCAGCACCCCTTGTCGGCGCGGGGCCCGAGGAAGAAGCCGTCTTCGCGCGCTGATCGCCCCGAGAAAACGACGACGTCGCCGCGCCCCTCAGGAGGTCGCGGCGACGTCGTGTCGATATCTCAGTGCTTCTCGGCGCCCAGGTAGTACTCGAACACCAGGCCCGCCGCGGCGACGAGCACCAGCGCCACGCCGAGGGCGATCAGCCAGTACTGGAAGAACGCCAGGCCGAGCGCGGTGACCGAACCCGCGGCGGCCAGGCTGATCGGCCAGAAGCTACCGGGCGAGAAGAAGCCCAGATCACCGGCGCCGTCCACGATCTCGGCCTCCTCGTAGTCCTCGGGCCGCAGGTCGATGCGGCGCGCGACGAACCGGAAGTAGGTGCCGATGATCAGCGACAGGCCCGCGGTCAGCACGATCGCGGTGGTACCCGCCCACTCGATGCCGGTGCGCGACTGCGCGGTGAAGAAGCCGTAGACGATGCCCACCAGGATGAAGAACGCCGTGAGCAGTTCGAAGATCCGTGCTTCGATCCTCATGTCAGAATCCTCACTTGCTCTCGTTCACCGAAGCGCTCTTGCTGTCGCGCTTGGTGTTGAAGGGGTACGTGGAGGTGGCCACCGGCGACTCGCCGATCGACTCGAGCGCCTGACCGTTGGTCATACCGCTCTCACGGGCCTTGATGTAGTCGGCGAACTTCTCCGGCGACACCGCCCTGACCTCGAAGTTCATCATCGAGTGGTAGGTGCCGCACATCTCGGCGCAGCGGCCGACGAAGGCGCCTTCCTTCTCGATCTCGGAGATCTGGAAGACGTTGTCGGACTGGTTCTCCTTCGGGTTCGGCATCACGTCGCGCTTGAACATGAACTCCGGCACCCAGAAGGCGTGGATCACGTCGGCGGCCGCGAGCTGGAACTCGATGCGCTTGCCGGTGGGCAGGACCAGGACCGGGATCTCGGTGCTGGAACCGATGGTCTCGATCTTGTCGTAGTGCAGGTACGAGAGGATGTCGTTGGCCGGCTTGCCGTGCACCGGGCCCGGCTGCGGGTGACCCTCTTCGTTCGTGCGCTCGGCGTACTCGGCGAGCTGCTCCTGGTTGGCCGCCTCACGCTCGGTGTCGATCCCGTCGTAGGTGAGACCCGCGACGTTGTTCACGTTGCGGTAGCCGAACTTCCAGTTCCACTGGAAGGCGGTCACGTCGACGGTGACATCAGGGTTGTCGGTCTTCTCGTGCACGTAGTTCTGCACGACGACGGTGAAGTAGAACAGCACCGCGATGATCACGAACGGGATCGCCGTGTAGGTCAGCTCCAGCGACACGTTGTACCCGGTCTGGCGCGGGAACTCCGGGGAGTCCTTGCGCTTGCGGTGCATGATGATGGTCCAGAAGGTGAGACCCCAGACCAGTACGCCCATCGCGAGCGCGGCCAGCACGGACCAGGTCCACAGCTCCCGCATCCGGGTGGCCTGCGGGGTGATACCCGATGGCCAGCCGAACCGCAGCCAAACATTGTCGATCGAGCAGCCCGAGACCAGGAGGGCGGTGATCCCCAAGGACACCGCCAGCCCGGCCCGCCGAAGGATCCGGCCCCGAACGGGTCGTGCCCCGATCTCTTCGCTCGCCTTGTGCGCCACGCTCACGCCTTCCTGGTCGCTACACATTCCGACACATTGCGCCGTCCGGGCCGCGATCCGCCCTTCCGACACCACTTCCAAGCACGTTTCAGACCGCCCTCGAGTATCGCGGCCGAACGGCCAGCGCACCTGAGAAGGACCTGAGTACTACGCAGCGTAGACCAAAGCGGGCGAACTCTTGTCGCGGGGTCGCATTCGACACTCCGCTGTGACCGGACAGAACTGCGCGACCTGCGGTTCCTCACGGCGAAGGGACCGAATCGGCCGGAGGGCCGACCGCCGCAGGGGCTTTCACCTCGCCACCGCTCCGCCGGTCGGGGCCTGCTGCGGCATACTCGGTAGAGTTCACCGCATTCCATGACGTGAATGCCGTCAAACCCACGCGTCGAGCAGGTCCGGCCCCGCCCGCGCGCGTCCATCGAACGAGAGAAGGTTGCCGACACCGTGTGCGGACTGCTCGGATTCCTGACAGCTGATGCGGCGACGACCGAGGTGGTCGATCAGGTCTACGACGCCCTGCATTGCCAGCGGCACCGCGGCCCGGACGAGAAGGGCACCTGGCACGACGAGCACATGATCTTCGGCTTCAACCG
>NZ_JBHSBA010000001.1:0-188945 GCF_042650365.1 Nocardia rhizosphaerae | reverse complement strand
AAAAATGTCCAACTTCCCAACCGGGGGGTATGAGAAGCGGAACCAATACAAATATTGGCACTGACATTCATCGACACACTATTGAGTTCTCAAAGAACACACGCACAAGCAGAACCACCGGCGCTCGTCCGGATCTTCTGCAAGGCAACTGTTCCAGCCTAACCGAGCTTCCAGACGATGTCAATCGTAACGCTGCTCACTCAGTTGAGGCAATGTCAGGCGCACCCCGTCCTACCTCGTTGCCCCTGGCCCGCCAGCCCGCTGGGCCAGCGTCTCGGCTCCGGGTCGGTGTCCGTGTCGCTCTGACTTCCAATAAGTTACGCGCCGGATAACGCCGCGTCAAATCGCCTGGACGGCAGAGTATCTGCGCAGGTCAGCGCGATGCCAACGCGCGGAGCGGAGGCTGGACTCACCGCGGTGTGACTCAGGCCTCCGCAAGAGCGTCAGGCTATCCGGCGCACGCCTGCCATGTTCTTCTTGCCCCGGCGCAGCACCAGCCACTGCCCGTGCAGGAAGTCGGTGTCCGCCGGTGTCCAGTCGATGTCACCGATGCGCTCGTTGTTCACCGAGGCACCGCCTTCGTTCACCACACGGCGGGCGGCTCCCCTGCTTTCGGCCAGGCCGGAGGCCACGAGCAGATCGACGATCGTGTTCGGTTCTCCGGGTGCGATCTCGGCGACCTTGCCGTCGAGGGCGGTCTCGCGCAGCGCCGCACCGAGCGTGGATTCGGGCAGCTCGTTGAGGTCGCCGCGGCCGAACAGCGCCTGGCTGGCCAGTTCCACCGCGCGGGTCTCCGCCTCGCCGTGTACCAGCGTGGTCATCTCGGCGGCCAGCCGCTTCTGCGCGGTCCTGGCGTGCGGCCGTTCGGCGGTGGCCTGCTCGAGCTCGTCGAGTTCGGCCCGGTCGAGGAAGGTGAACCAGCGCAGGTACCGCACCACGTCGGCGTCGGCGGTGTTCACGAAGTACTGGTACCAGGCGTAGGGGCTGGTCAGCTCGGGGTCGAGCCAGAGGCTGCCGCCGCCGGTGGACTTGCCGAACTTCTTGCCGTCGGCCGAGGTCACCAGGGGGACGGTGAGCGCGTGCACGTGCGCGCCGTCGACCCGGCGGTTCAGCTCGACGCCCGCGATGATGTTGCCCCACTGATCGGAGCCGCCGACCTGCAGGGTGCAGCCGTGTTCGCGGCGCAGCTGCAGGTAGTCGTTGGCCTGCAGCAGCATGTAGCTGAACTCGGTGTAGGAGATACCCTCGCCCTCCAGCCGCCGCTTGACGGTGTCACGGGCGAGCATGACGTTGACCGAGAAATGCTTGCCGACATCGCGTAGGAAGTCGACGGTCGACAGCGAGCCGGTCCAGTCCATGTTGTTCACGATCACGGCCCCGGTCGGGGAGTCGTCGAGGTCGACGAAGCGCTCGAGCTGGGAGCGGATGCGCCCGGCCCACTCGGCGACGGTGTCGGTGGAGTTCATGGTGCGTTCGCCGACATCGCGTGGGTCACCGATCAGCCCGGTGGCGCCACCGGCGAGGACGATCGGCCGGTGACCTGCCCGCTGGAATCGCTTCAGCGCGAGCAGAGGGACAAGGTGACCCGCGTGCAGGCTCGCCGCCGTAGGGTCGAACCCGGCATAGAGGGTCAGCGGCGCGGTCGCGGCGGCCGCCCGCAGTTCGTCCAGGTCGGTGGACTGCGCGATCAGGCCGCGCCAGGTCAGTTCGTCGAAGATGTCGCCGGTCACGGTGCCCATCTTTCCGTATGCGATCGGCTGCCCGCGCGCAGGCCGGACGGTCCAGGACGCGTGGCGACTTCTATCCGCTTCTATCCGCGCGCACGCGTGAGCCAGCCGGCGAGATCGGCTTCGACCTCGGCCCGCTTCACCTCGTTCAAGATCTCGTGGCGCAGGCCGGGGTAGATCCGGTACGTGAGGTCGGTCAGCCCGGCATCGCGATAGCGCTGTACCAGCCGATCGGAGAGCCGGGTCTGGTCGTTGAGCGGGTCCTGGTCGCCGACCATCACATACATCGGCAGATCGCGGCGCACCGCGGCGGGATCGGCCAGGCGCTGATACCCGGCGGTCGCGAGCTGCGCCATATTGGCCTCATCGAGGGCGAAGCCGCACCACGGGTCGGCGAGGTAGGCATCGACCTGCGCCTCGTCGCTGCTGATCCAGTCGGCATCGGTCCGGGTCGGCTGGAAGCCGGCGTTGAAGAACGCGGTCAGATCGCCGCCCGCGGCCATGATCTGGTCGAACAGGCCGTCGACCGCGGTCGAGCCGCACAGCACTACCTCGTCGACCAGCGCGGAGTGGTCGAGGAGGTACTGCTGGACCGCGAACGATCCGAGGCTGTGCCCGAACAGGGTGATGGGCACCGCGGGGTGCCGCTCGCGCAGCAGACCGGTCAGCGTGACCTGGTCGGCGACGAGCAGGTTCCATCCGTCCGCGCCGAGCTGTCCCGGCTCGGCGCCCATGCTGTGGCCGTGTCCGCGATGATCGGCGGCGTACACGGCGTAGCCGAGCGCGACGAGAGTGCCGGCCAGATGGCTGTACCGATCCGAGTGTTCACCCATGCCGTGCGCGATCTGCACCACGCCCACCGGCTCCACTTCCGGTAGCCAACTCCTGACATGGATCGTGAGGTCGTCGCTGCTGGTGAAGGTGAACACGGATACTCCTCCTACGGGGTTCCCGGACAGTGGGACCTCGATCCTTGCACTACGACCAGACCACGCCTATGGGATCGGACGCTGAGATACGCGCCCTCATCTTGGCTCCACCGACAAGGTCGCGGCCACGCGAAGGATCGCCGAACCCGGCGGTTCGGCGATCCTCAGCGTGGCCGGTTCGGGCTCATCGCGTCAGGGCGGTGATGCTGTCGCGGCGCTCATAGGCGATCCAGGCGAAGATCGCCGCCAGGGCCAGCGGGAAGATCGCCATGCCGGGCAGGTCGGCGATGAAGGCTTGGGTCGCCGCGGCGAGCACGGTGAGCACCGACAGCCCGATCGCGGCCAGGGCCGCCAGCTTCGGCACCATCAGCCCGACACCGCCCGCGACTTCCGCGACGCCGATGAAGATCAGCAGGCCGATCGGGATGGTCAGGTTCTCCGGCGGGTTCTGCATCAGGATGTGCGGGATGACGAGCTTGGGGCCGCCCGAGGCGATGATGAAGAACAGACCGAGCACGATCTGCAGGGTCCACAGGACGCGGTTGCGGATCTTGCCGGGCCGGTGAGCGACGGAGGCGAACGGGGCGGAGGTGGCGGTGGTGGTGGTCATTGTCTCGTCCTTCGGGTCGGTCGCGCCGGTGGCGGCGCGTTCACCAGAGAAGACGGACGACCGCCGGGAAACTCATCGCTGTCCGCGCGAATTTCTCGCCACCTCCGGTGGTTCGGGCGCACGGGGGCTGCGCCGGTAGACCGAAACGGCCGGTGAGGCCCGGAGCCGGAAGCGCCAGGCGAGATCCGCGGCGACGCTGACTCCCACTCGCGGCCCGGCCGCGATGTCGGCCCGCGGCACCGGCGGACTCAGTTCGAGGCGAACGGCGGCGAACGGATCGAACAGCTCGGTGCCGTAGTCGGCCAGGCTGATGCCGAGCGCGCTACCGACATTGCCAGGCCCACGGGCCAGGTCGGCGTCGGTGCGGGCGGCCTGCCTGCGGCTGCGCACGAGATCGATTCCGTCGAGTACCTCGGCCGCGCGCACGAGGACCGCGCCGGCTTCCCCGTCGTAGCCGCTGGTCACATTGACACAGAGGTGAATTCCATAGGAGCGATAGACATAGAGCCGTCCGGCGGGCCCGAACATCACCGCGTTGCGCGCGGTCGGCCCCGGCCACGAGTGCGCGGCGGGGTCGGGCCACGGCCCACCCGGGTCGCTGCCGTAGGCCTCGACTTCGACGATGCGCAGGGCCACCGGCCCCGACCACAGGGTGGCGCCGAGCAGCCTGCGGGCGGCAGTGGGCGGATCGGTGACGAGCTCCTGGGCGGACACAGCCGCCATTGTCGCGGATCGGATCCGGCAACCGAACAGGTGCTCGCGGCCGTGCCCGACAACCCGCGCGGCCCCCGCCTGCGCCGCGACCCGGCCCATCGCCGCCGCCGCGGCGGAGCTGACAGCCGCAGACGCGACCACCGCTCGAACTCCGTTAGGCCACATCTCGATTCAGTCGAGCCGACCGGTGCGGTGGTACAGACCGGACAGCGCTCGAGGGTTCACCTGGAAGCGCAGGTGGTGGTTCGTTCGTCAGTTCCTGGCCGGTGGCGATCCGGTGCATCCGCAGTCGCTCGGCGACCCGGGCCGAAGGGTTGACCAGCCGGCACGATCGCCTGTCAGGGTGCGAGCCAGGGTCGACTAGGGGACGAATCCCGATGTGCGCGACCTGCCGCGCTTCCTACCGTCTGGATCATGGCTTCCCCTTCTCGTCCCGGCCGTCTGCGCCGGATCCTGCTTCGCACCGGTGCGCTCGCCGTCGTCCTCGCTCTCGCGATCGCCGGACTGGCGACCTGGGCCTGGGCCACCGCCGATGTCTCCACCGTCGGCAGCACGGAGTTCCGCAGACCGCTCACCATCCCGCCACTGGCCCCGTCCACCGTCGAGCCCGACGGAACCCGCGTCTTCGCCCTCGACATGCAGACCGGGACCACGGAATTCGACCCCGGCGTGGCCACCGAGACCTGGGGGTTCAACGGCGGCTATCTCGGCCCAACGCTGCGCGCCGCCCGGGGCGAACGGGTCAGGGTCCTGGTGCGCAATCAGCTGCCCGAGGCCTCGACCGTGCACTGGCACGGCATGCACCTGCCCGCCGCGATGGACGGCGGCCCCCATCAGATGGTCGAGCCGGGCGCGACCTGGACGCCGGAATGGACAGTGGCGCAACCGGCCTCGACGCTGTGGTATCACCCGCACCCGCACGGCGCGACCGAGGACCATGTCCGGCGCGGCCTGGCCGGGCTGTTCCTGCTCGACGACGAGCCGGCGGCCGCGCTGCCGCTGCCCGATACCTATGGTGTCGACGACATTCCGGTGATCGTTCAGGATCTGCGGCTGCGCGGCGATCAGCTCGACGGCACCCACGGCGCCTTCCGCGATGTCGGATTCCTCGGTGACCGCACCATGGTCAACGGCACCATCGCCCCGTACCAGGAGGTCGGCGACGAACTCGTGCGTTTGCGGCTACTCAATGCCGCCACCGCGCGCACCTTCACCTTCGCCTTTCACGACAGCAGGGCGTTCGCGCTGATCGGTACCGACGGTGGCCTGCTCGAACGCCCGGAAACCCTGTCGAGGGTGCAGCTGTCGCCCGGCGAGCGCGCCGAGATCGTGGTGCGCGTGCAGCCGGGTGAACGCGCGGTGCTGCGCAGCGAACGGCTCGACGCGGGGCTCGACTTCTGGGCCAACCGGTTCGCGGGCGGCGACGACCGGTTCGATGTGCTGGAACTGCGGGCCGCGGCGACCCTGCGCCCCTCCCCCGCGCTGCCGGCCGCACTCGTCGCACCCGCCACCCCCGACGGGTCGGCGAGCAGCGTGGAGCGCACCTTCGATCTCACCATCGCCGGGATCAACGGCGCCGCGATGGCGATGGATCGCATCGACACCACCGTCACCAGGGGTGCCACCGAGACGTGGACGATCCGCAATGTCGACGGGATGCCGCACAACTTCCATGTCCACGATGTGCAGTTCCGGGTGCTCGACTACGCCGGAGCACCGCCGCCGCCCGCGCTGCGCGGACCCAAGGACACGATCTTCCTGCCGCCGAACACCACCGCGACCGTGACGATGCGCTTCGACGGACCCGCCGATCCCGATACGCCGTACATGTATCACTGCCACCTGCTGTGGCACGAAGACCGGGGAATGATGGGCCAGTTCGTGGTCGTCGAGCCGGGCCAGCAGGCCGGAAAACCCCCGCGACACTCCCATTGACCCTTGCCGCCGTGCCCGGATCGCGCTAAATTCATCACATAGTGAATTCAACACTCGATGAATTGAGGCGACCATGTCGCACACCACCTCGCCACCGGTAGCCGTGCGGGTCGACGGCCTGACCGTCGCGCGCGGGAAACGCACTGTCCTGCACGGGTTGTCGCTGGAGATTCCGAGCGGCTCGATCACCGGCCTGCTCGGCCCTTCGGGGTGCGGCAAGACCACCCTGATGCGGTCGATCGTGGGCACCCAGATCGTGGAATCGGGCACCGTGACGGTGCTCGGCGATCCGGCGGGCAGCGCCGCGTTGCGCCGCCGGGTCGGCTACGTCACCCAGGCGCCGAGCATCTACTCCGATCTCAGTGTCCGTGACAATCTCGCCTACTACGCCGCGCTCTACGACCGCGGCCGCGCCGACGTGGACGCCGCGCTCGACGCGGTCGGGCTCGGCGAGTACGCCGCGCAGCGCGGCGATCAGCTTTCCGGCGGGCAGCAGACCAGGGCATCGCTGGCGTGCGCGCTGGTCGGCAAGCCGGAACTGCTGGTACTGGACGAGCCGACCGTCGGCCTCGACCCGGTACTGCGGGTGGAACTGTGGAAGCAGTTCCGCGAATTGGCCGCCGCCGGAACCACACTGCTCGTGTCGAGTCACGTGATGGACGAGGCCGACCACTGCGACCGGCTGCTGCTCATGCGTGAGGGCAACCTGATCGCCCAGCTCAGCCCCGGCGAGCTGCGCGAGCGCACCGGCGAGCAGAACCTCGAGACCGCCTTCCTGACCCTCATCACGATGGGAGAGCGCGCATGACCACCCTGCTGCGCCCCTACACCGCCACCACCGGCCGGATCCTGCGCCAGCTGCGCAACGATCACCGCACCGTCGCCATGATCCTGGTGGTGCCCGCCCTGCTGATGACCCTGCTCTACTTCATCTATCAGGACGCGCCACCGGCCCCGCACTCCGCACTGACCATCTTCGACCGGGTCGGCATCACCATGCTCGGCATCCTGCCGTTCATCGTGATGTTCCTCATCACCGCCATCGCCATGCAGCGCGAACGCACCTCGGGCACGCTGGAACGGCTGCTCACCACGCCGTTGCGCAAGCTGGATCTGCTGGCCGGCTACGGCAGCGCGTTCTCGATCGCCGCCGCCGCGCAGGCGGCGGTGGCGTGCGCGGTCGCGTTCTGGCTGCTCGGGCTCGAGGCGGCGGGCAATCCGGGCTGGGTGATGGTGATCGCGATTGTCGACGCGATCTGCGGAGTCGCGCTCGGCCTGCTGGCCAGCGCGTTCGCCCGCACCGAATTCCAGGCGGTGCAGTTCATGCCGGTGGTCGTCGCGCCGCAGATCTTCCTGTGCGGGCTGCTCGTCCCGCGCGATCAGCTGCCCGGCTGGTTGGAGGCGATCAGCGATGTGATGCCGTTGAGCTACGCCGTCGACGCGCTGCAACAGGTCTCGGTGTCACCGGAGCCGACCGCGACGATGTGGCGCGATATCGCGGTGGTTGCCGGGTTCACGGTGGTCGCGCTGTGTCTCGGCGCCGCTACGCTGCGACGACGAACACCCTGACGGAACGAGGAGAAATGAGTGTCGGCAAAACCGGTTCGGGCGCGGCCAGAGCCGGACGCACCGGGCGCAGACCGGGGAATGCGGATACCAGGACAGCGATTCTGGACGCCGCCCGAATCCGGTTCGCCGACAACGGTTTCGACAAGACCTCGATCCGGGCGATCGCCGGCGACGCCGAGGTCGACCCGGCGCTCGTCCACCACTATTTCGGGACCAAGCAGCAGTTGTTCGCGGCCGCGGTGGACTTTCCGGTCGACCCGGAGTCGACACTCAGCGCCGTCGACCGCGCGCCGCTCGCCGAACTGGGCGACACGATCGTGCGCGCGGTTGTGACGGTATGGGACTCCCCTGCCGGGCCGGGCATCGTCGCGATGGTGCGCAGCATGCTCGGCGGGGGCGAGCTCAACCTCGCCCGCTCGTTCCTGTTGCAGGTCGTCCTCGAACGGGTACGCACCCGGATCGCGACTGCCGAGGACGACGGCCGCGCCAGGACCGCGCTGGCCGCCGCCCAGCTGATGGGTGTGCTCATCGCACGCAAGATCGTCGGGATCGAACCGCTCGCCTCGATGCCGATCGACGACATCGTCACAGCAGTCGGCCCGTCGGTGCAGCGCTATCTCACCGGCGACCTCGACAGCGGCCGGTGACGTGCTCGCCCGCACCGCGTAGGAACCTGCCGGGGGTCGCCCAAGGGCGCGGCACTCCGGACCGGGACCGCTCAGGACTGGGCGGCGAGGAATTCGTGCTCGGCGTCGTCGACGTCGCGGGCCTCGTCGATCAGCAGGACAGGGATGCCGTTGTCGATCGGGTAGGCACGGCGCAGGCGCGGGTTGTAGAGGACACTCGCGCCCGCTTCGGTGCGGACCAGCCGCAGCGGCCTCTTGTCCTGCGGGCAGGCCAGCAGACCGAGCAGGGTTGTGTCGAGAGTGGATTCGTGCGCCATGTGCCCAACCTACCGGGCGCGCCGGAACGAGATGTAGCGGTGTCCGAAGAAGCTCAGCACCGCCACCAGACCCATCACGGACACCGAGGCGGGCGCGGCGGGGAAGCCGAGGCCGGTCACGGCCAGCTCGACCAAGGCGACATTGAGGACCATCCCGCCGACGTTCACGCCGCAGAACGCGACGAAATCGCGCAGCACCCGGCCACGGACCCGGAACACCAGGGTGCGGTGCAGCACGAACGCGACGACCGTGCTCATCGCGTATGCCGCGACGACGGCGAGGCCGGGCCTGCCGTCGCCGAGTATCCCGAGCCAGAACACCACGAGCACCATGCCGAGCAGGGTGTTGAATCCGCCGACGATGGCGAAGGCCAGTTCCTGCCGTTTCACGATCCGCAGCAGCGGGCCGGGGGTCTCGAGCACCCCGGCCGTGGTCGCCGCCTCGGTGGTCATCGCACCGCGTCCGCGAGTTCGGCGTCACCGTCGGGGATCGACTCGACGGCGGGCGCGGCGGACTCGTCGTCCTCCGGTTTGCGCCCGCGCAGATACAGCCACTCGAACACGCCGAGACCGGCCAGGCTCAGCGCGATGGCGGCACCACCGATCTTCCAGCCCGGCGGCCGCCAGGTGAGCGTGAGGTCACCGTCGCGGGTGCCCGCCGGGATATCGACGGCGACGAAGCTCTTGGCGACAACGGTGAACGGCACTTCCTTGCCGTCGAGGTCGGCCCGGTAGCCCGGCCAGCCCAACCGCGCGAACACGACCCGGCCGCCGCCGTCGGAATCGACCTTGACCCGGCTGGTGGTGTCGGATTCGGCGACCGAGACGGCAGTAGCGCCCTGCACGGCCGAGATCCGGCCGTTACGGGTGGAGATCAGCCCGTCCTCGCGTTCGAGGACCGCGATGTAGTTCTCGTGGCCCGGGTAGTCGACCCACTGCCAGCCCGCGGGCGGCTCCTCGGCGCCCGCCTCGGGGAACAGCGCCTTCTGCAGGACGACCCGGTCGACGTTCATCAGGTCGACGATCGTCTTGCCCGTCGACGGTTCGACCGCGAACGCGCGCCGGTAGGCGTCGGGGCAGACGCTGGTGTCCCAGCGCATGCACAGCATGTCGCCGAACCAGAAGTGCCCGTTCGGGGTGTATCCGCTGACGTAGGTGCGTTCCAGATCCTTGGCGTAGTTACCGAACACCAGCGACCCGTAGGCGCCGTCGAGCGTGCGCTCCCCCGGCTGGATCAGCCCGCGGTCACCCAGTTGCAGCGTGGTCCCGGCGAATTCGGGGAAGGCCGCCTTCGCCGCGTCCCGGTCGCTGGGCAGATTCCAGCTCATCGGCGTCGGCTGGGCCCGATCCACCTGGAACCAGGCGATCGGGAACACGGCGACGATCGCCAGCGCCACCGCGGCCGATGTCCCCCTCCGCACGGCCAGCCACACCACCAGCGCGCCGAGCGCGGCGACGGCCAGCGCCGCACCGAGGTGGACCAGCCAGTTGTGCGGGTCGGCCGCGAACGAGCGCACCCACAGCAGCCCGATCAGCACCGCGGCCGCGATCCCGCGCGCACGCCAGTCCTTGAACGTCGCGAACCGGCCGAGCAGCACGCACACCAGCAGCAGCAGGCCGAGCGCCACCATCGGCAGCACCCGCGCCGGCCAGCGCAGCGGGCCGATCGTGCCAGGACCCGCGGTCCACATGAGCGCGGCGATCGCGAACAGCGCGATGCCGCTGAGCTCGCGCCACGCCGCGCGTGCCCGCCCCCAGTCGATGAAGGCGAGCGCCGGGATCAGGAACCACGCGATGTAGACCACCGGCATCGGCTGCACATATCCCCACCAGGAGGTGAACGCGGGCAGCGTGGACGGCAGGCTCGCGTTCAGCGATTCCGACCAGGGCACGGTGAGGAACTGGTCGTTGTTGATCTGGGCCGTGCCACGCCAGGTCACCTTGGCCGACAGCATGCTCGGCAGGTAGGTGGCCGATCCGGCCAGCGCGGCCAGCCCGGACACGGCGAGCAGCCGCAGCGACGGCCGCCAGGTGCGCTGGTAGATCAGTTCGCCGATCGCGACCGCGACGATCATCATTCCGGCTTCGACGGCAGGGAAGACGTACTGCACCGAGATCGCCAGGTACAGATAGACGAACACCGGAATCGGACCGCCCCTGCCCCTGGCGTACCGCACCCCCGACGCCCACGCGTGCACCATCCACGCCGTGCCGGTGAACGCGGTCATCCAGCTGGCCTCGTCGAAGAACAGCAGCCAGCCGGTGAACGGGATCGACACGCCCGCCAGCGCGGCCCACTGCACCCTGGCGCCGTAGGCCAGGCAGATCCGGTAGACACCGAGGCCGAGGATGATCGCGAAGACCAGTTTCACCACGGTCGCGTACAGCGCGAGATTGCCCACCGAGGGCGCGATCAGATCGATCAGCAGCTGCGGCGGATTCAGTAGTCCCGCTTCCTCGATCGCGTAGTTGCCCGCCATCCAGTGCTCGGGCACCAGCACCGGCAGCTCGCCGTCGCGCAGCCGTCGGCCGAGCATCACCCACAGCGGCACGTACTGGGATTCGGTGTCGTCGGTGTAGAAGTGCCTGGCGTTGGCCAGCAGAACCGCGCCGTAGCCCGCGATCACCCCCAGGGAGGTGAGCAAGCCCCACAGGTACACGGCGCGACGGGGAGGGGTTCTACTTTCCACCACGAGCACCAGACCCTACAGGTAGGCCCCCACATTCACACCGCCGCACGCCATCCCCGCGTCACCGCCGTGGCGTCGGCCGCCGGTGTTAAAGTTCCCCCACTGTCGCCATCCATCCCGGCCGCCACCGATCACCGAAAGTCGATGATGCCGATACCTTCCGCACATTCGTCCCGGCCCGGCGCCGTGCTGCCCGTGGAAGCGCCTGCCCGTCCCGGGTCACGCCCGGTGCATTCGGTGTCGGTGGTCGTGCCCGTGTACCGGGGCGAGGAGACGATCGCCGCCCTGGTCGCCGAGCTGGACCGGCTCACCGGACCGTCGACGACGACCGCGGGCGCGCGCTACGCCGTGGAGGAGATCATCCTCGTGCACGACAACGGGCCGGACCGGTCCGATGTGGTACTCGGAGAACTGGCCGCCACCTATCCGCAGGTACGCCCGGTGTGGTTGAGCCGCAACTTCGGCCAGGACGCGGCCACGATCGCCGGGATGGCGGCGGCGCGGGGCGACTGGATCGTCACCATGGACGAGGACGGCCAGCACGATCCGGCATTCGTCGGCGATTTCCTCGACGCGGCGCTGGCCTCGCGCGCGGACCTGGTCTATTCGAAGCCGACCAACACCCGGCCGCACGGTGTCCTGCGCAACGTCACCTCGCGGGCCGCGAAGATCGTGCTGGCGACGGTGTTCGCCTTCCCTGACTCCACCCGGTTCGAGAGTTTCCGGCTGATCCGCGGTGACATCGGCCGCCAGCTCGCCGAGGTCGCCGCCAACGGCGTGTACCTGGATGTGGCCCTGACCTGGGTCGTCGGCAACGCGGTCCAGGTGCCGGTGGTGTTGCGGGCCGAGGGCAGGGAGGAGTCCGGGTACAACTACCGCAGGCTGTTCTCGCTGTTCTGGAAGATGGTGCTGTGCAGCGGCACCCGTGGCCTGCGCCTGGTGAGCATGCTCGGCGGCACGCTCGCGCTGGCCGGGGTGATCATGGCCGGGGTGGTGATCGTGGAGGCACTCACCCAGGACAACAGCGATCCGGACGGCTGGGCCTCGATCATCGTCGTCCTGCTGCTGTGCTCCGGCGCGATCCTGTTCTCGCTCGGGCTGATCGCCGAGTATCTCGGCGTCGCGCTGCACATTCTGGTGGGCAAACCGCTGTATCTGACGGTGGATTCCCCCACTCCGCGCCCGGATACGATGCAGACCGCGACGCAGAAGAGGCAGCACGAGTGAGCGACCGCATCATCTTCAGCAGGCCGTTCCGTGCCGCCGCCGAACGCGCCAACCTGCTCAGTGTGCTCGATTCCGACCACAGTCACGGCGACGGCCAGTTCACCAGGTCGGCCACCGCCAGGATCAAGGCCGTCACCGGCGCCGAGCACGCCCTGCTCACCACCTCGTGCACGCACGCGCTGGAACTGGGGGCGCTGCTGCTGGAACTCGGTCCTGACGACGAGGTGATCGTCCCCAGTTTCGCGTTCACCTCCGCCGCCACCGCGATGGCGCTGCGCGGGTCGACGTGCGTGTTCGTCGACATCGACGACACCACCGGCAATATCGACCCCGACGCCGCGGCCGCCGCGATCACCGCGCGCACCAAGGCCATCGTGGTGATGCACTACGGCGGCGTGGCCGCCGACATGGCACCGCTGCTCGAGCTGGCCGCCCAGCACGGCGTGGCGCTCATCGAGGACAACGCGCACGGCCTCGGCGGCACCTGGCGCGGACGGCAGCTGGGCACCATCGGCACCATCGGCACGCAGAGCTTCCACGACACCAAGAACGTGCACTGCGGTGAGGGTGGCGCGCTGCTGCTCTCCGACGAGATCCTGATGGGCCGCGCGGAGATCATGCGGGAGAAGGGCACCGACCGGGCCCGCTTCCTGCGCGGCCAGGTCGACAAGTACTCCTGGCAGGATATCGGCTCGAGCTACCTGCCCAGTGAACTCAACGCGGCCGTGCTCGACGCGCAGCTCGCCGAGTTCGGCACCATCCAGCGCGAGCGCCACCGCGTGTGGGACACCTACGCCGCCGCGCTGCCGGACTGGGCGGCCCGCAACGACATCCGCCCCATGACGGTGCCTGCCGACCGCGGCCACACCGCGCACCTGTTCTATCTGCGGATGCCCACCGAGGACAGCCGCGACGGCCTCATCGCCCATCTCGCCGACCGCGGAATCGTGGCGCCGTTCCACTACATCCCGCTGGACTCGAGCCCGGCGGGCCTCAAGTACGGCCGCACACCGGTGCCGTGTACCCGGTCTGCGAACTTCTCCGCCACCATCGTGCGGCTGCCCCTGTGGCCGTTGCTCAGCACCGCGCAGCTGGATCGCGTCGTCGACGCGGTCACCGCCTACCAGGTGTGACCGCACCGGCGGCCGGAGCGCGCCCGGCCACCGGTGGCGCCGGTCAGTTCCCGCCGAACAGGTCGGCGGCCGCCGCGTCGGTGAGCACCTCGTAGGCCTCGGTCTCGCGGTTGTAGAGCCAGGTGTTCGGTCCAGGAGCGGGCAGGCCCGCCGCCTGGACCGCGGTCGCCGAGGGCCGGAAGCTGGGGCTGCGTGGAATGTCGTCGACGACGTAGACCAGGTCGGGACGCTGATCCGCGGTCAGCGCCCGCATCGCCTCGGTGACATCGCCCGGTTCGATCCGGAACCCAGGACGCACGCACAGCGCGGCCGCCGCCAGCGTGCCCGACGGTGTCGGCAGGCCGTAGGCGACCTCCATGTCGACCTGGGTGATGTCGTTGAGCACGTCCACGATCGGCTGGGTGTACACCGGGCCGCGCGGCGACCGGATCACGGTGTCGCGGCGGTCGACCAGCCAGTAGTCGCCGTCGCTGTCGCGGCGGAAGATGTTCTCGGTCGGCCACCAGGCGTCACCGGCCCGGAACACGCCGCGCAGCCCGCCGTCGGACAGGTCGCCGCCGTCGACGGATTTGCCAAGCAGCAGGCCGGGCTCGTTGTCGGCGCAGCGGCGTGCGAATCCGTCGTCGCCGACCAGGATCTGCTCGCCGACCGGGTCGTAGGCCACCAGTTCCACGTGTGCGGTACCCGGCACGGGTCGGCCCTTGGATCCGATCTTGATGCCGGGCACGTTGGCCAGCACCACGTCGCCGTCGATCGAGGCGTAGAACTCCAGCACCCTGGCGGGCGCGAACTGTTCCACGGTGCGCCGCCACAGCCCGGCAGGCATACCGGAGCCGATGAACAGCCGGATCGGGTGGGTGTGCCCGACCGGGAAGACCTGCGCGTCGAGCAGATCGCGCAGCATCGTCCAGGTGTAGGTGACGACGGTGACGCCGTAGCGGTGTACCTCCTGCGCGAAACGGCTCGGCTCCATGTCGGCGGGCCTGGCCAGCGCGATCCGGCTGCCGCCTGCGATCGCGCCGCCCAGCGACACCAGCAGACCCGACGAATGGTGCAGCGGCGCGAGGCAGTACACGGTGTCGCGACGATCCAGGTCGGCCGCACTGGCGGTGCCGAAGGCCGACAGCGCCCACCGATGATTGGTGATGTACTTGGCCTCCAGCTTGGCGCCGGTGCCGATCACCAGGATGAACGCCAGCTCACGGGCCAGGCCGGGGTTGGGCCGGTACCACGCCGGGACGCGCACTTTGGACGGGTCGATCTGTTCGAGATCGATCACCTGGTCGCCGGTGGGCACCGCCAGCCCTCTGGTGTCACCCCCACCGAGCACCAGCACCCGTGCCCCGGTGGCGGCGGCGGTACGCAGGTTCTCCGGGTCGGTGATCAGCGTCTGCACGCCGGCCAGTTCCATCCCGCGGGCGAGTTCGGCGCCGGGCGCGAGCAGCACCGCCACCGCGCCGAGGCGGGAGAGCGCGGCCACCGCGGCGAGCGCGCTCGGCCTGGTCTCCATCACCACCCCGATGCGCTGGGCCGGGCGCACGCCGACGGAGACGAGTCCGCGCACCACATTGTCGATGCGCACCTCCACCGCGGCGTTGGTATGCACCCGGTCGTCGAAGAGGAACAGGTCCTTCTGCGGCGCCCGCTTGGCATGCTCGCTGAGCAGCTTGCCGAGTGAGATCCTGGTGTGCGGCTGGATCATGCCGAGTCGGGTGAGCCGTGGCAGGGCACGCGCGGCCTCCCCCGCGATCTCCACCGAACCGCGAATCGTGTTGCTCGCGATGCCTTCCAGCGCCTTGCCGACTCCGGCACCAGCTTCGGCCAGGGTGGCCGCGGTGTGCACCACGCGGGTGGCGGCCGTGCGCGGTGCGTTCCCGGCCACGTGCTCCTGCATGGGCACGATCTGCTCGGGCAGCGTGCCGTTGCCCTCCATCCAGCCGATCCAGTCGCGCACCATCGGCCAGGTGTGGTTGGTGGCCATCGACCCGGCGACGAGCCCGAAATGCCCGGCCACCAGGCTGGCCTCGTACACCTCGGCGTTGGGCGCTGCCCGCACGATGCCGCGCACCGCGGCGGGCTGGCCGATGTCGTCGACCTCACCGACGAACGCCAGGATCGGGCAGCGCAGCTCGGCCAGCGAGATCGGGTGGTCGCGGATCACGAAGCCGCCGAGCATCATCCGGTTGTGCGCGACGAACTGCTTGAGCAGGTCGGCGATCGCCGGACCCGAATAGCCCACCCAGCCTTCACTGTTGAGGAATCGGCGCTGACGTTCCTTGGGCAGCAACGCTTCCCGGTCGTGCAGCTGCAGCAGGAAATCCAGCCGGGACTTGGCGGTCTTGACCGGATCGAGCATCTGGAAACCGATCCGCACCATGGATTCGGTGATCGGCAGCCGGTGCATCACGTGATCGGCCAGGAAGTCGGCGACCTCGGAGACCATGCCGTAGGGCAGCCCGAACGGCATACCCGCCACGATGTCGACCGGACTGCCGAAGGTGACGATGGAGGCCACGCCTTTGCCGTAGCGATAGGCGGTGGTCTGGTAGGCGAACATGCCACCCTGGGAGTACCCCATCAGGTGCACCTGCGCGCCGGTGGCCTCGCACACGGTGTCGATGGCGGAGTTCACCGCGAGCACGTGGTCGGCCAGGTCACGTTCCCAGCCGCCCTCCTCGGTGGCGGGCGAGCCGAAATCGATGACCCAGCAGTCGATTCCGCCGGCATGTAGCATGCCGACCGCGCCGCCCGCCGCGTTCACGTCCCAGATGTCGGCGTTCACCATCAGCGGCGGCACCAGCAGCGCCACCGGGCGCCCCGGCGCCGCGTCGTCGGGGAAGTAGTGGCGCAACCGGTACATGCGTCTGCGTTCGACGACCTCGAACGGCGAGGACTCGACATCGTGCGCCAATCCGCCGAAGCGGATCACCTCCAGCCCGTTCTGCGCGGTAGCCAGCAACCGCTGCACCGAACCGACCACACCTCTTGGACTGAGATCCACCATTCCCGCCTGCCTGATGATAGTGACACACCTCACACACCCCGATGTGCTCATATGAGCTAACCACACCGGACCTCCATTATGTGTCGCCTGTGACAGGCCGCATGTTCCGGCGATTCACCTCACAACCGCCCGGTCATGGCTTGATCACATTCAGGTAGACGCTCTGGAACGGCTCGCTGCTCACACTCAGGTCGCCGCGAAACGGATAGTCGAGCGCGGCGATCAGGAAGATCATCGCGCCGAGAAAGAAGGCGAACAGTCCACCGAGCACCAGATGGGCGTGTTTGCCGAGGTCGAACAGGCACAGCAGCACCAGGTTCACCGCGCCGCCGACCAGGATCGTCCACCACAGCACGTCGGGAATGCCGCCCTTGGTGGCGTTGATCCGGTGCCTGCGGTCGGAGTCGAACCGCGCGAACTGGTCGATGGTGGCGGCGTGCACCACCTCCTGCGGCCCGTCCACCGGCCGGAACTCGAGCAGGTGGGTCTGGAACCTGGTCACCAGCGCGGTGCCGCCCATCGGTTCCTCGCCGCGCTGCAGGGCGGGCCAGACCACGTCGAGCACATCGCGGGTGTAGGCCGTCAGATCGTCGCGCAGCACCTGCCGGTAGGGCTCGGGATAGGCGCTGACCTCGCGGTAGAGCGTGCCGATCGCGGCGGCCTCGTCGGCGACCCGGTCCTGCGCCTCGGCGTAGGACTCGTAGGTGGCGGCCGCGATCAGCCCGAGCAACAGCCCGTAGAACACCCCACCCACGGTGAGCACCATCGTGACGGTCTCGTTCCAGCCCGATTCGGCCCCGAAGGCGCGCTGAACGGCGCGTCTGCTGAGCAGGATCGTGGCGACGGTCAGCCCGACGGCGGTGCCGGTGATGAGGAGGAAGTCCAGCCAGATCGGTAATCCGTATATCCAGGTGAACATGCTTCGACGATAACCACCGCGGGCCGGATTCCGGTACCACTTCCACGATTCATCCCAGGACATTCGTTGTTCCGCAATCACCACCGGCGCAACGGATCTCCCGGTCACAGCCATGTTTCGCGGATTCACTCGCGCACGACGCCACCGACCGCCTACCATCGGTATCGTCCGGAACGCACTGACACGCATCAGATTTCGTGCAACACCGTTTCACACGCCCGGTATTCATCCGCGCAGGACCCTTCGATTCGCATCGTGACCCATCCTCAGCCTGTCGCGCATCGTCGCGCCACACAGGCCGATCGGCCGTGCCGATATCCGTCCCGAGGTGAGGAACTCCATGACCATCGAAATGCCGCTGCCCACAGACAATTCCGTCCGGAAGAGCCTGAGCACCACCGCGGCCCATCAGCTGGCGCACACGACGAAATCCGAACCGCAGATGCAGGGCATCAGCTCGCGATGGCTGTCGCGAGCGCTGCCCTGGGTGCAGGTCGCGGGCGGTGTGTACCGCGTCAACCGCAGGCTCACCCATACCGTCGGGAACGGCGAGGTCGAATTCGTCGTCGACGGCTCCCGGGCCCGCGTGATACCTCAGGAATTGCGTGAACTGCCCGCCCTGCACGCTGTCGACGACGACCAGTTGCTGCGGCCGCTCGCCGAAACGTTCGTGCAATACGATCTCGACCCCGGCGCCATCGTCACCGAATTCGGAAATCCGATGGATCAGGTGATTCTGGTGGTCCACGGAAAACTCGCCAGGATCGGGTCCGGTGAATACGGTGAGTCGACGAAACTCGGCATGCTCTCCGGTGGCGACTATTACGGCGACGAAATGCTCACCGACGAATCCGCGATCTGGCCGGACACCGTCAAGACGGTCACCAGAACAACGATTCTGTGCCTGTCCAGACAATCGTTCGACCAATTCCTGGAGATGTACCCCGAGCTGTCCCGGATCCGCTCCGACGCCACCGACGCCACCGACCGGTCACAGAACGCCAAGGGTGAGGCAGATATCGAGATCTCCTCCGGCCATTCCGGTGAGCCCCTGCTCGAGGGCACCTTCGTCGACTACGACGCCAGCCCACGCGAGTACGAGCTCAGCCTGGCGCAGAGCGTGCTGCGGATCCACACCCGCGTCGCCGATCTGTTCAACGATCCGATGAATCAGGTCGACCAGCAGCTGCGGCTCACCGTCGAAGCGCTCTACGAACGGCGCGAGCACGATCTGGTGAACAACCCGGAGTTCGGGCTGCTGCACAACTGCGACCTCAAGCAGCGCATCACCACCGAATCCGGCCCGCCCACCCCCGACGACCTCGACGAGCTGCTGAGCATGCGCCGCGGCACCAAGTTCTTCCTCGCGCATCCGAAGGCGATCGCCGCGTTCGGCCGGGAATGCTCGCGGCGCGGCCTGTATCCCGATCCGGTCGAGTTCCAGGGGCATCGGGCGTTCGGCTGGCGCGGGGTGCCGCTGCTGCCGTGTGGGAAGATCCCGGTGAGCGGCACCCAGACCACCTCGATCATGGCGATGCGCATCGGGGAGAAGGATCAGGGCGTGGTCGGCCTGCACCAGACCGGTATCCCCGACGAGTACGAACCGAGCCTGAACGTCCGGTTCAAGCAGATCGACGACCAGTCGATCATGTCGTACCTGGTGAGCTGCTACTACTCGGCCGCCGTCCTGGTCCCCGACGCGCTCGGTGTGCTCGACGACGTGCTCGTCGCGCGCCGGGCCGACTGAGCGGCGCGGGCCGTGTCGATCCTCACCAGGGCGGCGGCGCCGCATGCGAGCACCGAGCTCGCCGCGACCGTGGCCGCCCTGCTGCACGAGGCGACGGCACCCGCCGACCTGTTCCCCCGGCGCGACGTCGCGACCGGTGGTCTCACGCAGGCGCCACCGGCGACCGGTACCCCCTTTCGCCTGCTCGGTCCCACCGGAATCGGCACCTCCGCCCTGCGGCCGAGCGCGTCGACCACCCCCGCCACCGCACCGGCTCCTTCTGCACCACAACGTATTCCGACTCTCTATTGCCCGCCACCGGAACGCGACGACCCGGCGCTGGCCGAGGCCGTCAACGTCGGTCTGCTCGCCTGGGCCGCCGAGATCGGCCTCTACGAGGGCCGCCTCGACGAGCTCCGCAAGGCCGACTTCGGCCGGTTGATCATGCTCGCCCACCCCGACTGCGACGATCCGGATCCGCTGCTGGCCGCGGCCCGCTGCGCGGTCGCCGAATGGTCGGTCGACGACTACTACTGCGAGGAGGACGCCCCTGGCGACACCGCACCCGACGGGACACCGTCCAGCGCCGCCGCCGAGCTGGGGCCTCGGCTCGAGCTCGCCGCGGCCGCCATGGATCCGGCCCATCTGCCCGCGCGGTACGCACCCCGGCTCGAAGTGGCCATGCAGGCCGATCCGATCCTGCGTGCGTTCCGCACCTCGTTCGCGCACCTGGCGGGGTACGCGAGCCCGGCGCAGCTGGCCAGGTTACGCACCGAGATCGCGGGCTGGTTCATCGCGCTCGGCGCCGAGGCCGGCTGGCGCGCCGCGGGCCGGATGCCACCGGTCTGGGAGTACCTGACCAACCGGCAGCCGCACAGCTTCCTGCCGTGTATGGCACCGATCGACGCCGTCGGCGGCTACGAGCTCGGTGCCGCCGAGTACACCGATCCGCCCGTGCGGCGGGTGGTGACCACCGCGGCGCTGGCCGCCCAGATGGTGAACGACCTGTATTCGATGGCGCGCGAGGATCTTTCCGACGGCAGGGAGTTCAATCTGCCGACAGTGCTCGCCGCCGAGGAGGGCTGCAGCCGCGCCGAGGCGGTGCTGCGGACCGCGCAGATCCACGACGAACTGATGCACCGCTTCGAACGCGAAGCCGCCCCCCTCGCCGCCGCGGGTTCGCCCGACCTGCGCCGTTTCCTGGCCGGCCTGTGGGCCTGGATGGGTGGCAACCGGGCATGGCACGCAGGCAGCCGCCGCTATCACGACATCACACCAGGAGAGGACGACCGATGACCATCGCGAACCCGCAGACCGCCAGCTCCGTCCTGCGCACCACCTATCAGCGCTCCGTCGCGGCCTACTGGAACGACAATCCCAACGACGACCGGGTCAACACCAAGCTCGGCGAGGTCGACGGTCTCTACCACCACCACTACGGCATCGGTGAGCCCGACTGGTCGGTGCTCGAGGGGCCGGAAGCCACCCGGCAGGACCGGATCGTGCGCGAGCTGCACCGGCTCGAGACCGCCCAGGCCGACTATCTGCTCGACAATCTCGGCCAGGTCCAGCCCACCGACCGGCTCGTCGACGGCGGATCAGGGCGCGGCGGCACCAGTTTCATGGCGGGCCGACGTTTCGGCTGCGAGGTCGACGGCGTCTCCATCTCCGAATACCAGGTGGGCTTCGCCAACGACCAGGCCGCCGAGCGCGGGGTCAGCGACCGGGTCAGGTTCCATTTCCGGAACATGCTCGACACCGGCTTCGCCGACGAGTCGGTGCGGGCGGTGTGGACCAACGAGACCACCATGTACGTCGACCTGTTCGATCTGTTCGACGAGTTCGCCCGCATCCTGGAACCGGGTGGCCGCTATGTGTGTATCACCGGCTGCTCCAACGATGTCACCGGCGGCCGCTCGGCGTCGGTCAGCTGGATCGACGCGCACTACGGATGCATGATCCATCCGCGCAGCGAGTACTTCCGGGCGCTCTCCGACAACGGCCTGATCCCCACCACCGTGGTCGACCTCACCCCCGACACCATCCCGTACTGGGAGCTGCGCACCCATTCCGAACTCGCCACCGGTGTCGAGCAGCCGTTCCTCACCGCCTATCGCGAGGGGAGCTTCCAGTACCTGCTGATCGTCGCCGATAAGGTGGCCAGGTGACCGAATTGCTCGCCGACCCGTCGTCCGACCGCGAAGCCCTGCTCGTGGAGCTGGTCGACGACACCGGCGCCGCGATCGGCGCGTGCTCGGTGGCCGATGCCCATCGGCCACCGGGCACGCTCCACCGCGCGTTCTCGGTGCTGCTGTTCGACCGCGACGGCCGGGTCCTCATCCAGCAGCGCGCGGCGGTCAAGACCCGGTTCCCACTGCAGTGGGCCAACACCTGCTGCGGGCATCCACTGCCGGGACAGCCGGTGGCCGAGGCGGCGGCCGTCCGGCTGGGCGAGGAGCTCGGTCTGACGGCCGGGCTCACCGAGGTCGGCAGCTTCCGCTATCACGCGGGCGACGCGTCGACCGGTCGCGTCGAGCACGAATACGACCACGTCCTCATCGGCGTGACCGACGCGGTGCCACGACCCGACCCCGCCGAGGTCGGCAGCTGGGCGTGGGTCGCGCCGACGGCACTGCGGACCGACCTGGCGGCCTCCCCCGCCAAGTACACGCCGTGGCTGGCCGAGGTCCTCGACATCGCCGAGCGGGCCCATACCGCCGCCGAGGCGTAGGCTTCCCCGCTCCTCAGCATCTCTTGCTTCCGCCGGTTCTCCGCCGACCAGAGAGGGACCTATTCGTTAGATGCGCATATCTACATCTCAAAATGCTTCTTCTTCTTGGCGAACTCACAGGGTCGCCACAGTCCACGGACAGGCCACGCGCCGACCCTGGACAGGGAAACGATTCCGCGACGTGAGTGAGGTAGCGATGGTCGAGGTCGAGATCGACGACAACACGGTGACGGTGCATGTCCTCGGTGGCCACCGCCTGCTCGCGCTGCGCCAGCAGGTCGTGATCGACCGGGCTGCCATCACCGGCATCACTCCCGCCGAGGTCGACCTGCGCCCGCCGTGGGTACGGGCTCCCGGCACCTTCATCCCCGGCGTAATCGCCGCGGGCGTCTATCGCGGCAAGGGCCGCAAGGAGTTCTGGGACACCACCTTCGGCGGCAACGCGGTGCGGATCGATCTCGACGGCCCCGAGTTCACCCGCCTCGTCGTCGACGTCGCCGACCTGGACCGCGTGCTGGACGCCCTCTCCCCCGCCGCCGTCCGCGCCTGACCCGTCGGCTCAGGAGCCGAACGACGCCAGCAGCCCGGTGTAGGGCTTGGGCGGCGGTGCCGCGTACTCACCACGACCCGATTTGCGCAGGCCGAGTGTCAGCAGCGATTGCACGGTCAGTGTGGCGGCCGCGACGCCGTCGATCACCGGCACCCCGATCTCGGCGCGGATATGCGCGCACAGCTCGGCCATGCCCGCGCAGCCCAGCACGACCGCGTCCGAACCGTCGGCGGCCACCGCGGTACGGCAGGCTTCGGTGACAATCTTGCGTGCGTCCGGGTCGGTCTCCAACGCGAGCACCGGCAGCTCGCAGGCGTGCACGCCGCGGCAGAACCGTCGCATCCCATACCGTTCGGCCAGATCGGCGGCGCGCCCCGCGGTCCGGCCGAGCGTGGTGACCACGCTGAACCCACGCCCGAGATGACTGGCGGTGTGCATCGCCGCCTCGGCGATCCCGACTACCGGGCCTGCGGCAAGCTCCCTGGCCGCGTCCAGCCCGGGATCACCGAAACAGGCGATCACATAGCCGTCCACCCCGGCGGCCTCGCCATGCCGGATCGCCGCGAGCAGACCAGGCACGCTCAGCGCCTCGTCGTAGTGGCTCTCGATGGAGGCGGGGCCGGTCTCGGAGGTGACCGCGTCGAGCAGGGTGTCCTGCCCCGCCACGGCGAGGGCGCACTGTTCGATCGTCGCGGTCATCGCCCGCGTGGTGTTCGGGTTGATCACCCGGATCCGCATCAGGCACCGACCTCCCCGGCGGCCGCGCCGCGTCTGGCCGCGGTCAGCAGGTAGTAGACGACGAAGCCGACGCCGCAGCCGGTGAACCAGCTGTACTGGGCGGCGGTGTACATGCCGGGCAGGCTGTTGAACAGGACCGGGAACACCGCGATACCCGCGGCGATCGCGGTCGCGACGATCGCGGCCGGGTGATAGCCCTTGCGGTACCAGTAGGCGCCCCGCTCGGACATGGTGAACAGGTCGTCGACGATCACCCGCTGTTTGCGCACCAGGTAGTAGTCACAGATCAGCACGCCGAACAGCGGCCCGATGAACGCGCCGAGCACCTCCAGCGTGTAGTGGATGACCTCGGGGTTGTTGTACAGGTTCCACGGCGTGATGAGGACCGAGCCGACCGCGGCGATCATGCCGCCCGCGCGCCAGCTGATCCGCTGCGGGCTCACATTCGAGAAATCGAACGCGGGCGAGATGAAATTGGCGACGATATTGATGCCGATGGTGGCGATGGTGAAGGTGAGCGCACCGAGCACGATCGCGAAGGTGGAATCGATCTTGGCGACGGTGGCGACCGGGTCGGTGATGAGTTCACCGTAGACCGGAACGGTGAGCGACGCGGTGATCACCACCAGCAGTGAGAACACCAGGAAATTCACCGGAAGCCCGAGCAGATTTCCGGTTCGGACCGCCGGGAAGCTCTTTCCGTACCGGGAGAAGTCACCGAAATTCAGCATCGGCCCGGAGAAGTAGGACACCACGAGCGCGATCGCGCCGAGCATCACCGGAACCGACGCCCATCCGGTGTATTCGATCTCGCCCAGGCTCAGGTCGATCGCGCTCCAGCCGGCCTTCGAGATCAGATAGCCGCACAGGATGAACATCACGACATACACGGCCGGACCGCAGAAGTCGATGAACTTGCGGATCGAATCCATGCCACGCCAGAACACACACGCCTGCAGCACCCACAACAGCAGGTAGCTGCACCAGCCGAGCAGGGAAAGGCCGAGGAAACCGTAGTCGGCGGTGACGGCGTACGGCGCGAGGCCGGGAACCAGCTTCACCAGCACCACATCCAGAGCCGCGGAGGCGAGGAAGGTCTGGATGCCGTACCAGGCCACCGCGATCAAGCCGCGGATGATCGCCGGGATATTGGCCCCGAGCACCCCGAACGCGCTGCGGCAGATCACCGGATAGGGCACACCGGTCACCTGGCTCGGTTTCGCCACCAGATTGCAAAAGAAATAGACGATCGTGATGCCGATCAGCAGGGCGGCGAGTACCTGCCAGCTGGCCAGGCCGAGCGCGAAAAGACTTCCGGCGGTGACATATCCGCCGACGCTGTGCACATCCGACATCCAGAACGCGAAAATGTTGTATGTGCCCCAGCGTTGTTCGCGGAGCGGGGCCAGATCCTCGTTCGTCAGGCGCGGGTCGTATTTCGGGGGATCACCGGCGGGAACGCCCGCGGCGGAAGTGATGGTGTCGGTCATGATCGTTCCCGTCCGAAGGGTGAATCTGCTGCGCTGACGGTAGATATCAGCAGTTGCCCCGTGGTTTCCCGACCGTTTCCCGGCTATTGCACCGAAGATATATCTTCCGGCGCCAGCAGTCCGGTGTCGGTGGGCAGCGTGGCGATCACCGATTCCAGCCTGCGGTGGTGCTCGTCGGCGGCGACGAGGAGCCGGTCGACATCGCGGGCGAGGAACGCGTCGAGCATGGCGATGTGGTCGGCGTGCAGGCGCTCGCGGTCGGCCTTGTCGATGTGCACCATCGACTGCACCGGTTCGGTGACGTTCCAGGCGGATTCGAGCATGTGCAGCAGCCGGTGCATCCGCGACGGGCGGGTCAGCGCCACATGGAAGCTGCGGGACTGGCGCTGATACGCCTCGGGATCGTCGTCGAGGATGGCGCGCTCGAGCAGTTCGTTGACACCGAGCAGGTGTGCGCGCTCGGCCTCGCAGGCATTGGTCGCCGCCGCCGCGAGCGAGGCGGTTTCCAGGGTGTCGCGCACGATGTACATCTCCCGCAATTCGCGGGCGGTGAGCTGGGCCACTTGATAGCCGCGCTGGGGCCGGTGCGTCACCAGCCCCTCCCCGATCAGGGTCTTGAGCGCCTCCCGCACCGGGATGTGGCTGACGCCGAACAGTTCGGCCACCTCACGCAGCGGAATCACCGTGCACGGCGGCACGGCACCGTCGAGGATCACCCGGCGTAGCTCGCCGAGGATCACCTGCGGACGGCCCGGCTCGTCGACCACGAGCCTGGCGAGCAACGCCGATCGTCGTCTCAGGGTCATCGCCTCATGCTATGGACGAACTGTTGCGTGCGTGGTCATCTGTGTGACGGTCGCGAAACGATCGCCGGTGCCGATCGAGCGCCGTGGCCAGGATGGCATGCTCGGTCGATGGGAGTTTCGACAACGCAGTCGGTGGACCGCCGCTTCGTCAGCCTGGTCACCATGTTCGACAGCCTCTTCCGCACGCCGTCGCACGGTGGTGGCGCGCTGTGCGTGTACCTGCACGGTGAGCCGGTGGTCGATGTGTGGGCCGGGTACGCGAGTCCGGGTGTGCGCTGGGACGCCGAGACGGTGGCGCTGGCCTTCTCCACCGGAAAAGGCGTGGCCGCCACCGTGATCCACCAGCTCGCCGAGCGCGGCCAACTCCACTACGACACCCCGGTCGCCGAGTACTGGCCCGAGTTCGCCGCCGCGGGCAAGGCGCGGATCACCGTGCGTGACGTGCTCACCCACCGGGCCGGCCTGCACCGGTTGCGCGGCCTGCTGGCGGGGCCCGCCGATCGTTTTCTCGATGACGCGGCCGTCACCGAGGCGCTGGCCGCCGCCGCGCCGGATCCGCGGCACCGAGTGACCAGCGGCTACCACGGGATATCCTTCGGGCACCTGGCCGCCGAGCTGGTGCGCCGGGTCACCGGTCGGGAATTCACCGAGGTGGTGCGCACCGAGCTCGCCGAACCGCTCGGCGCACACGAGCTGTGGTTCCGGGTGCCGGTCGAGGAGCGCCACCGCATCGCCACCACATTCCCGCGGCTGCGGGCCGCGGGCATGGACTGGGATCGTGGTTCGGACCTGCTGGGCCGGACCCGGTTCGCGGCGGCCGCCGAGACCACCCCGCGTGGCTTCGCCGACCTCATCGTCGACCCGCGCATCCACGACTCGGTGATGCCGGGAGTGAACGGGGTGTTCTCCGCCAGGTCGCTGGCCCGCCTCTACGCCGCCATCGCGGGCAAAGGTGAACTCGACGGCACCAGGATCTTGGCCCCCGACACCATCCGGCGGATGGCCACCCGCCAGGTGTTCACCCCCGACTACGTCCTCGCCTTCCGCATTCCGTGGGCGCTCGGCTTCCACGGGGTCCCGATGAAACCGTCCAAAGCGGACCCGATCTCGGCGTTCGGCCATTTCGGCCTCGGCGGTTCCGGCGCCTTCGCCGACCCGGACACCGGCCTGTCGCTGGCCTTCGTCACCAATCGTCTCGGCGGCAAGCTCACCCCGCTCGGCGATGCACGCCTCACCCGCCTCGGCACTCGCGCCCACAATATCGCCAAGGCTATCGGCTCCTGACCCAACGGTCTCTCGGCCGACGCGTGCGTCATCGCCTGGTGATCATTCGCCCAGGAAGGTGCGCGCGGGTGGCAGCGGTGGGGCTGGCACGATGAGGCGCATGGAGAGTGTCGGGATCGGGCAGGTGGAGGCGGCGGCGCGGGTGCTCGCGCCGGTCATCCGGCGGACGCCGACCGTCGGTTCGCGGGTGTTGTCGGAGCGGATGGGCACGCAGGTCCTGCTCAAATGTGAGAATCTCCAGCGCACCGGGTCGTTCAAACCGCGCGGCGCCTACAACCGGATCGCGAATCTGCCCGCCGAGACCAGGGCACGCGGCGTGGTCGCGGCCAGTGCGGGTAACCATGCGCAGGGGGTGGCGTGGTCGGCCGCGGAGCTGGACACCACCTCGACGGTGTTCATGCCGATCGGCGCGTCCCTGCCCAAGCTCGTCGCGACCCGCGCCTACGGGGCCGAGGTGCACCAGGTTGGTCACAACATCGACGAATCACTCTCCGCCGCACAGGAATTCGCAGACCGTACCGGCGCGACGCTGATTCATCCGTTCGACCATCCCGATATCGTGGCCGGGCAGGCGACGGTGGCGCTGGAGATCCTGGAGCAGGTGCCCGAGGTCGGGACGGTGGTGGTGCCGACCGGCGGCGGGGGGCTGCTCGCCGGGGTGGCGGTCGCGCTGCACGCGCTCGCACCGCGGGTCCAGGTGATCGGCGTGCAGGCGGCCGCGGCGGCGGCATGGCCGGATTCGCTCGCGGCGGGCACCCCGATCCGGGCGGCCAGGATGGCGACGATGGCCGACGGGATCGCGGTCGGTCTGCCGGGGGCGGTGCCGTTCGCGCATGTGGCCGAGTTGGTGCGCGAAATCGTCACCGTCGACGAGGACGCGCTGTCCAAGGCGCTGCTGTTGTGTCTGGAGCGGGCCAAGCTCATCGTCGAGCCCGCGGGTGCGGCCGGGGTCGCGGCGCTACTCACCACCGCCCTGCGCGAGCGCGAGCTCCCCGGACCGGTGGTGACCATCCTGTCGGGCGGCAATATCGATCCGCTGCTGCTGACGCGGGTGATCGGGCACGGCCTCAGTGCCGCGGGCCGCTACCTGGCGATGCGGGTGACCATCGCCGATCGGCCCGGCGCGTTGTCGGCGCTGCTCGGGGTCGTCGGCCGGGCCGGGGCGAGCGTGGTCGACGTGGTCCACTCGCGAACCGGGATCTGGTTGGCCGTCGACGAGGTCGAGGTGTCGCTCACCGTCGAGACACGCGGACCCGCTCACCGTGACGATGTGCTGGAGGCACTGCGGGAGGAAGGTTTTCGAGTACACGCCGAGCTGTGACGGATCGGCAGCGAAGGTGGACGGCGAGCCTCACACCGCTGCTCCGCATGGCTACCGGGCACGTCCCTCGTTCGGCCACGTGGCGAACTCGGCGGAGGGTTCGGAGTCCTCGGCGGGCGAGCTGTCCGATCAGTGCGTCCCGCCCAGTTCCAGGGCGAGTACACCGAGAATGACCAGTCCGATCCCACCCACCTGAACCAGCGTGAGCCGCTCCCCCAGGAACAGCACCCCGATCACCGCGATCGCCGCCACGCCCACCGCCGACCAGATGCCGTACGCGACACCGATCGCCATCCCCCGTCGCAACGCCTGGGACAGGAAGAAGAACGCCGCGCCGTAGCCGAGCACGACCACGATCGAGGGCACCGGCTTGGTGAAGCCCTCCGACAGTTTCAGCGACACCGTCGCCGTCACCTCGGTGGCGATGGCCAGTGCCAGGAAGAGCAGCGTCATTCGCGCAGACTACCGGGCGCCACCGCCGATCGCGCCGCCGAGCCACGGCCACAACGGCTTCGGCGATCAGGTCTGCCGAGCGACTGACCCGCGGCCATGGCCGACGACGGCGGATGCCGGGCCGCCGTCTGGTTGTCGATCCCCGCCCGCGCAGTAATTCCAGGTCCGCCTCGTCCGCGGCCTGTCAGCACCGCACGCGGTCCCGATCCGGGCACCGGGACGTCGAGGAGTGTTCGGACCTTCAGCGCAGCCAGGTGCGGGCTTCGGTGGCCGCGGTGCCGACCTCGGCGAGTTGTTCGGCGACGCGAACCCCGGCGGTACCGCCGCGGGCATTGCGCGAGGCGATGGACCCGGCGACGGTGAGGACCTCACGCACACCGGCGGTCAAGGCGGGGTCGACAGCGGCGAACTCGGCGTCGGTGAGCTCGTCGAGGCCGACGCCACGGGATTCGGCGGCGCGCACGCAGGCACCGGCCGCCTCGTGTGCGACGCGGAACGGGACACCTTGGCGCACCATCCATTCCGCGATATCGGTGGCGAGGGTGAAGCCAGCGGGCGCGAGTTCGGCCATCCGGTCGGTGTGGAAGGTGAGGGTGCCGACCAGGCCCGCGATGGCGGGTAGCAGCAGCTCGAGCTGGGCGACCGAGTCGAACAGGGGTTCCTTGTCCTCCTGTAGGTCCCGGTTGTAGGCCAGCGGCTGGGCTTTCAGCGTGGCGAGCAGGCCGGTCAGGTTGCCGATCAGGCGGCCCGCTTTGCCACGGGTCAATTCGGAGACATCCGGGTTCTTCTTCTGCGGCATGATCGACGAGCCGGTGGACCAGGCGTCGGCCAGGGTGACATAGCCGAATTCCGGTGTGCTCCAGACGATGATCTCCTCGGCCATCCGACTCAGGTCGACCCCGATCATGGCCAGCACGAACGCCGCCTCGGCGGCGAAGTCACGCGCGGAGGTGGCATCGATCGAATTGGCCGCGGCGGCGGTGAAATCCAGCTCGGCGGCGATCTGCTCGGGATCGAGGCCGAGCGAGGAGCCGGCCAGCGCGCCCGACCCGTACGGCGAGACGGCGGCGCGTTTGTCGAAGTCGCGCAGGCGTTCCAGGTCACGCAGCAGCGGGTGGGCGTGCGCGAGCAGGTGGTGGGCCAGCAGTACCGGCTGCGCCGCCTGCAGATGGGTCTTGCCCGGCATCACCGCGTCCGGGTGCGCGGCGGCCTGGGCCACGAGCGCGTCGACCACGTCGAGCACCCCGGCGGCCACCCGGCGCACGCCGTCACGCAGCCACATCCGGAACAGCGTGGCCACCTGGTCGTTGCGCGAGCGGCCCGCGCGCAGGCGACCACCGAGTTCGGTACCGACCCGTTCGATCAGGCCGCGCTCCAGCGCGCCGTGCACGTCCTCGTCGGAGTCGGCGGGCCCGAACGCGCCGGAGGCCACATCGGCGGCGAGGGTGTCGAGCCCGGCCAGCATGGCGGCGAGGTCGGCGTCGGCGAGCAGCCCGGCTTTGTGCAGTACGCGGGCATGCGCCTTGGAGGCACGGATGTCGTAGGGGGCCAGCGCCCAGTCGAAATGGGTCGACTTGCTCAGCGCCGCCATCGCCTCGGCAGGGCCGGACGCGAAACGCCCACCCCAGAGGGCTCCCGTGTTCGTGCTGCCACCCTGCGTCATGCTCTGCTGTCTCCTCGTGTCGGATTGCGGGGTCGTGCCGGATGCGGGCCGCCGGGCGAGTGCCGGTTCGGGATCGCCGGTGACCACCGTAGCCAGCTCCGGGCCCACGGACGATCCGGGGTGCGGACAGCTCGGCACGACGTTCCGGCGTCTACCGGCGCGGTCGCCCGGTTGCGCACTCGTCCGGGTCGATCACAGGTCGCGTCCGGGACCGAGCGCGCCGATCTCGCGGGACACCGGCGCGCGGCGGCGGATCGCCCGGCCGCGCGCGCCTGCCCGCCATGCCACGGACGTTCGGTGTCCCCGAGCCGGTGGCCACGTGGGCCCGGGGACACCGGCGGCGTCCGCTACTTCTGGTTCAGATCGCGGCGCGCGGCGACCTTCGACGACAGGCCGTGGATCTGCACGAAGCCCTTGGCCAGCGACTGGTCGAAGGTATCGCCCTCGTCGTAGGTGGCCAGGTTGAAGTCGTAGAGCGACTGCTCGGAGCGGCGGCCGTTGACCACGGCGGAGCCACCGTGCAGCACCATCCGGATATCGCCGGAGACCTGCTGCTGGGTGTCCTGCACGAAAGCGTCCAGCGCCCGCTTGAGCGGGGAGAACCACAGGCCGTCGTAGGCCAGCTCGCCCCAGCGCTGCTCGACCTGACGCTTGTAGCGGCCCAGCTCGCGCTCGATGGTGACGTTCTCGAGGGCCTGGTGTGCGGTGATCAGCGCGATGGCGCCCGGCGCCTCGTAGATCTCGCGGCTCTTGATACCGACGAGCCGGTCCTCGACCATGTCGAGGCGGCCGACACCCTGGCGGCCCGCGCGGGTGTTCATCTCCTCGATGGCCTGCAGCACGCTCACCTGGCGGCCGTCGATGGCGACCGGCACACCCTTGTCGAAGGTGACGATGACCTCGTCGGGTGCCTCGAAGTTCACCGTCGGGTCGGCGGTGTAGTCGTAGACGTCCTTGGTCGGCGCGTTCCACAGGTCCTCGAGGAACCCGGTTTCCACGGCACGGCCCCACACGTTCTGGTCGATGGAGAACGGCGACTTCTTGGTGACGTTGATCGGCAGGTTGTTCTCTTCGGCGAAGGCGATCGCCTTCTCGCGGGTCCACGCGTAGTCACGGACCGGGGCGATCACGTTCAGGTCGGGCGCGAGCGCGCCGATGCCGACCTCGAAGCGGACCTGGTCGTTGCCCTTGCCGGTGCAGCCGTGCGAGACGGTGGTGGCGTTGTGGAATTTAGCCGCCTCCACCAGGTGCTTGACGATCAGCGGGCGGCTGATGGCCGAGACCAGCGGGTACTGGCCCATGTACATGGCGTTGGCCTGGATGGTGGGCAGGCAGTACTCGTCGGCGAACTCGTCGCGCGCGTCGACCACGATGGCCTCCACGGCGCCGCAGTCCAGCGCGCGCTGGCGGACCACATTCATGTCCTCGCCGCCCTGACCCAGGTCGATGGCCACGGCCACCACCTCGGCACCGGTCTCCTTCGCGATCCAGCTGATGGCGACGGAGGTGTCAAGCCCACCGGAGTAGGCGAGTACGACGCGATCGGACATGTCTGTTGTGCTCCTCGAGGTGTGGACGTCATCTGCACGGGCTGCCGCGAGCAGTATGAATGCTCCGCCGCCGATTCGGCTCGCGCCGTTGCTGCAAATGATTATGCATGATGATGCAATCTCATTCATAGCCGGGGGGTGGGCAGGGCTCCCGACCAGGTCAGCGGCCCGGTCAGCAACTTGGCAGCTAGCCATCGATATGAGACGCTGGTCACACATTGTCCACCGGTCGGGGTCGAGGAGTCAGCATGCAGCAACTACGCGATTTCGCCGAGGCGAACTACGACCTGATCGGGGCCGTCGTCATCGGTCTCGGAAATTTCGGGCTCGAGGTGGCCAAGACGGTCATCGAGCTCGGTACCCCCATCCTCCAGGGCTTCTTCGCCTGATCCGAATTCGCACCAGCACAGGGAGCCCATCATGGAGGACGCGATCCTGCAGTTCCTGTCCGACCACTACGAATCCGGCGCCACCGCTGGCCTGCACATCGGCCGAGTGCTGTTCGACCTCGGCTCGCCGCTGGCCTTGGCGATCCTGAACTTCCTCGCCTCGTAGCCCGGCCGCGCACGGTCCCACCACCCGGAAGTAATCCTGTGGCACTCTGGGAGAGCACTATTCGGCTCACACGTGAGGACGAACGAGATGCTCCACACCATCGCGCAGGAATTCTCCACCCTCGGCAACGGGGTACTCGAGGTCGGTCGGGCGATCGTCGCCCTGGTCCAGGACATCATCGATATCGCCACCCCGGACAATCCCGGCGGTGGGGGTGGCGGACAGTACCCGTTCACCTGACCGGCGTGGTGCCCGCCACCACCTGGTGGGCGCCATTAGCCTCGGCCTATGGCCGATGACGTGCGACTGAGCGCAGGCACCGCCGAACTCACGATCGCGCCCGGCGACGGCGCGGCACTGCACAGCCTCACGATCGACGGCACCGAACTGCTCCGGCAAGACCCGGGGACCGGCTGTTTCGTCATGGCGCCGTGGGCGGGCCGACTCGGCTACGGACGGTTGACCGTCGGCGATCGCACCTATCATCTGCCGATCGACAACCCGCCGCACAGCATCCACGGCACCGCCCGCGACGGCGCTTGGGAGGTGCTCAGCGCCTCGGCCACCGAAGCGACCCTGCGGCACCGGCTGGCCGACCCGTGGCCGTTCGCGGGCACGGTCACGCAGACCTGCGCGCTCACCGGCGACGGCCTCACGCTGACCATGCGTATCACCACCGACCACGACCCGTTTCCGGCCCAGGGCGGCTGGCATCCGTGGTTCCTGCGTGACATCCCGCCCGCCACCGGCCCGCTGGAACTCGAGATCCACCCGGCATGGCAGTACGAGCGCGGCCCCGACTATCTGCCGACGGGCCGGCACATCCCTCCGACTCCGCCGCCGTGGGACGACTGCTTCGGGATGCCCGGCGGGGTCGAGGCGCGACTCACCTGGCCGGGCTTCCTCGTGCTCACCATCACGAGCCCGGTCACCGATGTCGTGGTCTGGACGCTGCCCGAGGAGTCGCTGTCGGTGGAAGCCCAATCCGGGCCGCCCAACGGGCTGAACACGGCCCCGCGGATGGTGACCCCGGACGCGCCGCTGGACGTGCGGGTCGACTGGAGCTGGCAACACACGCGCGAGCGCTGAGCCACCGACATACCCTCGGCGACGGCGGTCCCTGATCCGTCTTCAACGCCCCGATCAGGTCGGCTTCGCCTGTCACGGGTGTCGGCACGACATCTCCACTCGAGCAGCACAGGCGCCACACACCGCCCTCCTACCGTGAACCCGGTGCCGTTCACCCTCGCCCATCCGGTCGCGGTGCTGCCGTTCGCCCGGCTGCTGCCACTGCCCGCGCTCATCGCCGGATCGATCGCGCCCGATGCCGTCTACTATCTGCCGATCCCGTTCGACGGTTCGCTCACCCATTCGGCGACAGGGGTATTCGGGCCGGATGTCCTGGTCGGTCTGGCCCTGCTGCTGGCAGGCCGGATCTCCGTAGCACCGGCCAGGGGACTGTTCGCGAGCCGGCTGTCGCTGCCGAGGCAGGCGATATCCGGCGGTCCGGTGCTGCTCGCCGGATCGATCGTCCTCGCCGTGGTTCTCGGCGCCGCGACCCATGTGGCGTGGGACTCCTGCACTCAGGCAACCGGTTTCGCCGTCCGGCACTGGCCGCTGCTGCGCACCCGGGTACACGGACCACACCTGACCTACAACATCCTGGGATATCTGTCGTCGGTCCTCGGCACCGCGACGCTCGGCTACGTCCTGTTCCGACGCAGGCACCGGCAGCTTCCGACGCTGCCCGCCACCGTGCGCCGCCCGATCCGGTTGGCCCTGCTCGTCGCCCTCGTCCTCGGGGCGGGCGCGGCCATCGACGATCCGGCGGCCCGGACCAGCACCTACGATCTGATCCGCCACACCGCTGTCGGTGGTGCCCGTGCCGCCGCGGCGGCCTGGCTGACCTACCTGGTCGTCTGGTACTGCGTGCTCCGGCACGGTCTCGGTCTCGGTCTCACCGAGCAATGCGGGCCGGGCAGCAGGTTTCTCAGCCCCGGACTCGACGAATCCCTGCTGCGAAATCGTCGAGAGCGGCGAGTACTTCATCGGCTTGCCAGACTCGGTTGCGGGCACGCTTCGAAACCTCGCGCAGCACTCCGGATTCCACCAGACGATCGATGGCCCGCTGCGCGGCGACTCCGCTGATGCCGCAGGACTCCGCGACGTATCCGCTGTTCACCACCGGTTGCGCGATGAGGCGATCGATCAGCTTCCAGGCAGCAGAGTCGGTGGCGCAACCCTGACCTGCTCAGGCCAGGCGTTCGATTTCCGCGGCGAGTTCGGCGCCGGTGAGGGGTTCGCGGGCGATCACCGCGATGGTGTCGTCGCCGGCGATGGTGCCGACGATGAACGGGAGAGCGGCGCGGTCGAGGGCGCTGGCCAGGAAGTGGGCGGCGCCGGGTGGGGTGCGCAGGACGGCGAGGTTGCCGCTGGCATCGGTGGACACCAGCAGGTCGCCGAGGAGTTTGGAGAGGCGACCGGTGCCGCCGGTGACACCGCGGACGGGGCTGCCGTCCTCGGGCACCACGTAGACGCCCGCGCCACCGTCGGCGGCGCGCAGCTTCACCGCGCCGAGTTCGTCGAGGTCGCGCGACAGGGTGGCCTGGGTGGTCTCGATGCCCTCGGCGGCCAGCAGTGCCGCGAGTTCGGTCTGGCTGCGAACCGAATGCGCCGACAGCAGTTCGACGATGCGGGATTGGCGGCCGGCGCGGGTGCGGGCGATGGCGGGCGAGCCCTTGCCGTTGTCGGTATCGGGCACGCTCATCGCCGGGCCTCCGCGCCGGCCCCGGTTCGCGGTCTCATGCGGCGGCTTTCGCGAGCAGCCACACCAGCAGCGCCTTCTGGGCATGCAGCCGGTTCTCGGCCTCATCCCAGACCACGCTGTGCGGGCCGTCGAGCACCTCGTCGGTGATCTCCTCGCCGCGATGGGCCGGAAGGCAGTGCATCACAATGGCTTCCGGGTCGGCGGCGGCGAGCAGCTCCTGGTTGACCTGGAACGGGCGGAACGGACCGACCCGGTCGAGCCCGTCGTTCTCCTGTCCCATCGAGGTCCAGGTGTCGGTGACGAGCACATCGGCCCCGCGCGCGCCCGCCACCGGATCGTCGATGACCGCGACACTCGCCCCGGTCTCGGCGGCACGCTTGGCGGCGGCCTCCAGGATCCACGGCAGCGGCTCGAAACCCGCAGGCGCGGCGATCGTGATGTTCATGCCCGCGGTCACGCCGCCGAGCAACAGCGAATGCGCCATGTTGTTGGCACCGTCACCGAAGTAGGTGAGCCGCAGGCCCGCGAGCGACCCCTTGCGTTCGGCGATCGTCTGCAGGTCGGCGAGCACCTGGCACGGGTGGAACTCGTTGGACAGCGCGTTCACCACCGGAACGGTCGCGGTGACCGCCATCTCGTCCAGCCGGGACTGCTCGAAGGTGCGCCAGACGATGGCATCGACGTAGCGGGACAGCACGCTGCCGGTGTCGCCGAGGGTTTCCTCGCGGCCGAGCTGGGTGTCGCGGCCGTCGACGACCACGGCGTGCCCGCCGAGCTGGGCGATGCCCAGTTCGAAGGAGAACCGGGTGCGGGTGGAGTTCTTCTCGAAGATCACCCCGACCCCGCGCGGGCCGTCCAGCGGCCGGTGCGCGAACGGGTCGGCCTTCAATTCGGCGGCGATGGCGAGGATTTCGGCCTGTTCGGCCTGGGTCACATCATCGTCACGCAAGAAGTGGCGCAGGGTCACTTACTCACTCCCTTCGCATCGGCCGCAGCCTTGTCGAGAATCCCGGGCAGGTCGGCGACGAAGTTGTCGGCCTGGGTTTCGGTGAGTACCAGCGGCGGCGCCAGCCGGATCACATTCGGCTTGGCGGGATTGACCAGGTAGCCCGCCTCCCGCGCCCGTTCGTCGACGAACGCGGAGATGTCGTCGCGCAACACGATGCCGATGAGCAGGCCCGCACCGCGCACGTGCTCGATCTCGGGGTGCTCGAGCAGCGCGATGCCGTCGCTGAGTTTCTTGCCGACCCATTCCACATGGGAGAGCAGATCTTCGGCGTCGATCGTGCGCAACACCGCCAGTGCCGCGGCGGCGCAGACCGGGTTGCCGCCGAAGGTGGTGCCGTGCAGGCCGGGGGTGAGCAGCTCGGCGGCCCGGCCCTGAGCCAGCACCGCGCCGATCGGCAGCCCACCGCCGAGCCCCTTGGCCAGGGTGATCGCGTCGGGCACGATGCCCGCCGCCTGATGCGCGAAAAACGTTCCGGTACGGCCGATTCCGGTCTGGACTTCGTCGAGGATGAGCAGCGCGCCCGCGCGCGAGGTGATCTCGCGGGCCCGGGCCAGGTAGTCGAACGGCGGGACGACCACACCGCTCTCCCCCAGCATCGGCTCGAGGAACACCGCGGCGGTGTCGGTATCGACGGCGGCCTCCAGCGCGGCGGCGTCACCGAAGGGCACGTGCACGACACCGGGCGGCATCGGCTCGAACGGCGCCCGCTTCGAGGGCTGACCGGTGAGCGCGAGCGCGCCCATGGTGCGGCCGTGGAAGGCCTCCTCGGCGGCCACGATCTTGGTCCGGCCGGTGAGCCGGGCGATCTTGAACGCGGCCTCGTTGGCCTCGGTGCCGGAATTGCAGAAGAACGCCTTGCCCTCCCCGTCTCCGAAGTGGGCGAGCAGCTTCTCGGCCAGCTCGATCACCGGTTCGCTGGCGTAGATGTTGGACACGTGTCCGAGGGTGCCCAGTTGCTGGGTGACGGCCTCGAGAATCGCCGGGTGGGCGTGGCCGAGGCTGTTCACCGCGATGCCGCCGAGGAAGTCGACATAGCGTTTGCCGTCGGCGTCGTAGACCACCGCGCCCGCGCCGCGCACCAGCGCGACCTTCGGGGTGCTGTAGTTGTTCATCATCGCGGCCGACCACCGCTGCTGCAGCTTCTCTACTTCATTCATGCGGTCACCATCGTTCCGATTCCTTCGCCGGTGAACAACTCCAGGAGCACCGAATGCGGCACCCTGCCGTCGATCACATGAGCACTCGGCACACCGGCCTGCACCGCGCGCAGACACGCTTCCATCTTGGGCACCATGCCCGCATCCAGGCGCGGCAGCAACTCCGTCAGCGCGGCCGCGTCGATCTCGCTGGTCAGCGAGGAGCGGTCGGGCCAGTCGGTGTAGAGGCCCTCCACATCGGTGAGCACGACCAGTTTCTCGGCGCCGATCCCCTCGGCCAGCGCGGCGGCGGCGGTGTCGGCGTTGATGTTGTGCACCACGCCGTCGGCGTCGGGGGCGATGGTGGAGACCACCGGGATGCGGCCCGCGTCGATCAGGTCGAGCACCGCGCCCGGATTGACCTCGGTGACGTCACCGACCAGCCCGATATCGGTGGCGACACCGTCGACGGTGACGGTGCGGCGGGTGGCGGTGAACAGGTGCGCGTCCTCACCGGAGATGCCGACCGCGTACGGGCCGTGCGCGTTGATCAGGCCGACGAGTTCCCGGCCGACCTGCCCGAACAGCACCATCCGCACCACGTCCATCACCTCGGGGGTGGTGACACGGAAACCGCCGCGGAACTCGCCCGCCATGCCCAGCTTCGTCAGCATGGCGGTGATCTGCGGGCCGCCGCCGTGCACGACCACCGGATGCACCCCGACGGTGCGCAGGAACGCCATGTCGGCGGCGAAGGCGGCCTTGAGCTCGTCGTCGATCATGGCGTTGCCGCCGTATTTCACGACGACGACCTTGTCCCGGAACTTCTGCAACCACGGCAGCGCGTCGGCCAGCACGTGCGCTTTGTCCAGCGCGGACAGGGTGTGCAGTACGCCGCCGGTCATGAGCTGTACGCCGAGTTCTCTTCGACGTAGCCGTGCGACAGGTCGGTGGTGCGCACCATGGCGCTGCCCTCGCCGACATGCAGCTCGATCAGGACATCGATGTCGGCGCCGGACAGGTCGACCTCGCGGGCGCCGGGCGCGCCGACACTGTCGACACACACCGGATTGCCGTTGAACGACACCGCGATCCGGTTCGGGTCCAGTGTCACCGGCGCGATGCCGACCGCGGCGAGCACACGGCCCCAGTTCGGATCGGACCCGAACAGTGCCGTTTTCACCAGGCTGTCGCGGGCGACGGCGCGAGCCGCGACGAGCGCCTCGTCTTCGGAGGCGGCCCCGCTGACGGTGACAGTGACGCGCTTGGTGACGCCCTCGGCATCGGCCATCAGCTGGGCGGCCAGGTCGTCGCACACGGTGAACACCGCGTCGTCGAGGTCGGCTTGGGTGGGGGCGATCCCGCTGGCGCCGTTGGCCAGCAGCAGCACGGTGTCGTTGGTGGAGCAGGAGCCGTCGACGTCGAGCCGGTCGAAGGTGTATTTCGTGGCCTTGCGCAGCGCCTCGTCGAGCTGCTGCGGCGTGGCGACGGCGTCGGTGGTGAGCACGACCAGCATGGTGGCCAGCGACGGCGCGAGCATGCCCGCGCCCTTGGCCATGCCGCCGACGTTCCACTTGTCCGCGTGGTGGAAGGCCGATTCCTTCGGCACGGTGTCGGTGGTCATGATGGCGTGCGCTGCGTCGGCGCCACCGGACATGCCGCCGCCCATCTCGTGCACGATCTCGGTGACGGCGGGGATCAGCTTGTCCATGGGGAGCCGGTCACCGATCAGGCCGGTCGAGCAGACCGCGATCTCGCCGGCGCCGGTCTCGGTGCCCCAGTTGCTCAGCGCCTTCGCGAGCTCCTCCGCGGTCCGGTGGGTGTCCTGGAAACCGCCGGGGCCGGTGCAGGCGTTGGCGCCGCCGGAGTTCAGGATCACCGCGCGCAGCCGGCCGGACTTCAGCACCTGCTGTGACCACAGCACCGGCGCCGCCTTGACCTGGTTGCTGGTGAACACCCCGGCCGCGGCGTATTCGGGGCCTTCGTTGAGGACGAGGGCGAGGTCGGGCTTGCCGCTGGCTTTGATGCCGGCCGCGATGCCTGCGGCGCGGAACCCGAGCGGAGCGGTGACGCCCTGGGTGTGGATCAGATTTCCGTGGTCCGTCAGGTGCGGATCATGGGTCGTCACGGTGCCACTCCTACGGTGGAAAGTCCGGCGGTCTCGTCGAAGCCGACGGCCAGGTTCATCGATTGCACCGCGGCGCCCGCGGTGCCCTTGGCGAGATTGTCGATCGCGCCGATCACCACCAGCTGACCCGCGTCGGCGTCGACGGTGACCTGCAGGGTGATGGCGTTGGAACCGAGCACCGAACCCGTCTGCGGCAGCATTCCTTCGGGCAGCAGGTGCACGAAAGGTTCGGCGCTGTAGGCCTTCTCGTAGACAGCGCGAGCTTGCGCGGCGTCGACCTTCACCGGGGCGGTGCAGGTGGCCAGGATGCCCCGCGGCATCGGCGCGAGCACCGGGGTGAACGACACCGAGACATCCACGCCGCCCGCGGCTTTCAGGTTCTGCGCGATCTCGGGAGTGTGCCGGTGGGCCCCGGCGACACTGTAGGCGCGCACACTGCCCATCACCTCGGAGCCGAGCAGCCCGACATCGAGTTTGCGGCCCGCGCCCGAGGTCCCGCTCACCGCGACGATGTTGACGGCCGGCTCGATGATCCCCGCGGCGAGCGCGGGCGCGAGGGCGACGCTGGCGACAGTCGGGTAACAGCCGGGCACGGCGATGCGCCTGGCCCCGGCGAGCCGTTCCCGCGCCCCCGGCAGTTCGGGCAGACCGTACGGCCAGCTGCCCGCGTGCGCGCTGCCGTAGTACTTCTCCCAGGCCGCGGCATCGGTGAGCCGGAAGTCGGCACCGCAGTCGATGATGACGGTCTGCTCGGGCAGGGCCCGCGCGATGGCGCCGGACTGGCCGTGCGGCAGGCCGAGGAACACGATGTCGTGCCCGGCCAGCACCTCGGGGGTGGTTTCCTGCAGGATCCGGTCGGCCAGCGGCAGCAGGTGCGGCTGGAGCGCGCCGAGCGTGGTGCCGGCATTGGCTCCAGCGGTCAGCGCCCCGATCTCGAGGCGCCCGGCTCGGTACTCGGGATGGGCAAGCAGTAGTCGCAGCACCTCGCCACCGGCGTAACCACTCGCACCGGCAACCGCCACCCGCAGCGCGGGTCCTCCCGACGTATCAACCATGTGATGATTATGCACGACTATGCAAGCTCATTCATGGGCAGGTGAGGTCGAGACCGGCGTCCCTCGCCCGATCAGCCGCGCCACCAGCGGAAACACCAGGACGGTCGTGGCCCCCGCGGCGACCAGGACCGAGGCGGTGTCCTCGGTCATCAGCTCCGTCGACACCGCCACCTGGGTGACGGCGACGATGATCGGCAGGCCGGTGGCCGCGAACAGGGCGAGCTGGGCCCGTTCACGCGGGGTCTCGAGATTGCGGCCATGCGGGACGAACCGTTCGCTCAGCCACACCGGCAGGCCGCGGGCCAGGGCGATCGCGGCCACGAACGACACCCACAGCAGCGGCTGCCCCGCCACCGCCGCCATGTCGATGCCCATGCCCGAGACCACGAAGAACACGGGTATCAACAGGCCGAAGCCGATGGTCTCGAGCTGTTCGTCGACCCGGGGATGGCCGACGGCGATGAGCCTGCGCAGCACCATGCCCGCGGCGAACGCACCGAGCACCACGTCCAGATCGAACTGTTCGGCCACCACCATGAGCACGAGCAGCAGCAGGATCGACCCGCGCACCGGCAGCTGGGAGGTACCGCCGTCCATCCTGGCCAGCGCGGCACCGAGATCGGGGATCCGGTCGAAGAGGTGCACCGGGAGCAGCCCCACCAGCAGCGCGGCCACCGCGAACAGCACGAGCACTGCCAGGGCGGCACCCACGTTGTGGCTGCTCAACAGCACCGACATGGCCACGATCGGGCCGAGTTCACCGACCGCGCCGTGCGCGAGGACGGCCCGGCCGAGCGGAGTGTCGAGCAGCCCGGCCTGTTTGACGATCGGCAACAGGGTGCCAAGCGCCGTGGAGGTCATCGCGATCGCGACGGCGATGTGATTGGTGGTCGCCTCCCCACTGGCCACCACGGCGACCAGCCCGAACGCGAAGACCAGCCCGGCCAGCCACACCAGCCACGCCACCCGCCCGGAGCGCCCGCCCAGCAGCTTCGGATCCAGCTCGTATCCCGCGAGCAGGAACAGCATCCCGAGCCCGAGCTCGGAGATGAGGTCGACACCCCCACCCTCGCCCGCCCAGCCAAGCGCGAACGGCCCGAGCACCGCACCAGCCACCAGCAGGATCACCACATCCGGCACATACCCGCGCAGCGCGCGCGAGAGCAACGGCGCCACGACCGCCACCAGGGCGATCCAGAACAGCGACACGATCGGCGACGGACCGTCCACGGCGGCGGAAGCTAGCGGCTCCATCGCGTCATCGTGGCACAGCGAGTCGCCCGATCGGGGTCACCGCGCTGGCCGGGCGGGCCGGGTCGGCACCCTGCGTGGCCACACCGACCACGCTGCGCCCACACCAACCGCTCGAACGGTCCATTTCCCGACCGAAACGCACGATAGTGATCGCCCAGCGCGGCCCGACCACTCACTCCTTACGCACCACCCATTCCCCCGCACCCGGCTTCCACACCGTGATGTTCAGATGGTCGCCCTCGACCTCCACCGTCGACGCGCCGGTGAGCTCGGCGACGTAGAAGTGGTCGAACTTCTCGCCCCGGATGTCCATGCCGCTCTCGTCGAACAGCATCTGGGCAAAGCGGGCGTGCACGGCTGCGTCGTGCAGGTCGCTGACGCGGCCGAACAGTTTCGCGTCGCCGTCGGAGACGTTGGTGTCGACCGTGGCGGTGTGCAGGCAGAAGCGGGGGTCGCGGGCGAGGTCGTCGAACTTGCGGGTCTTCGGCATCCCGACCAGGACCAGCATGTTCTCGAACACCATCGGTTCGATCGGGCTGATCCGGGGCGAACCGTCGGCGCGCACGGTGCCGAGCATGCACAGATTGCCGGTGGCCTGATGCCTGCGGAGGAACAGCGCGGAGATGGTCGGCGCCTCCTCGGTGAACTGGCTCCATGTGGTCATACTCGTACGGTACGACCGAACCCTGCCGTCTTACGCCAGGTTCGACGGCCGACCTCGGACAGATACGGGCGAGCAGGCTGGTGCGGTGGCCGCTGCGATGGCGACTGGCCACCGTCGCCACCGCCCAGCCGAGATGCCCGCGGCGCTGCTCAACGATCCGGTCGCGGTCCACAGGCGCAGCAGACCCTCGGGCACGGCGCGGACACCGATATCGATCCCCTCGCCGCCGTGGGACGACTCGTCGCCGCGCTGACCGCCGACCTCAGCTGACGAGCGCGAACAGCGCCGCCGCGACCACGAAACTCACCACCGACAGTACGGTTTCGAGCACCGTCCAGGTCTGCAGGGTCTGCTTCACCGTCATGTTGAAGTACTTGGCGATGATCCAGAACCCACCGTCGTTGACGTGGCTGAGAATGATCGAGCCCGCCGCGATGGCCATGGCGATCAGCGCGATCGACATCTGCGAGTAGTCGTGTCCCGCGACCAGCGGCGCGACGATACCGCCGGTGGTGACGATGGCGACCGTCGCCGAGCCCTGGGCGATCCGCAGGCCACAGCTGATCAGGTAGGCGAGCACGATCACCGGTAGCCCGGCCGCGGACATGGTGTCGGCGAGCGCGGTGCCGATCCCGGTGGCGGAGATGACCTTGCCGAAGAAGGCGCCGGCGCCCACCACCAGCAGCACCATGCCGACCGGCTTGAGTGATTCGGCGGTGATGGCGCTCAGCTCCTGCACCGTCGACCCGCGCCGGATGCCGAGCAGATAGAACGCCACCAGCACGGTGATGAGCAGCGCCACGGCGGGGGTGCCGAAGAAAGTGAGGACGGCGAGCACCGCCGAGCCCTCGTCCAGCAGCTGATAGCCGAAGGTGGCGCCGAGGATCAGAACCAGCGGGATGGCGATGATCGCGCCGATCATCGCGACCGACGGCGGCGACTTGGTGAGCACGGCGGTGCCGCCGGCACTCTCGGCGCCGGCGGCGCCCGCGACGTCACCGTGGGTGCCGTCGGGCTCGAGCGGCACGAACTCGGCGGGCACCGGCACCTGCACCCGCTTGCCGATCCAGGTGCCCCACACCAGGCCGGCCGCGACGAAACCCGGTATGCCGCAGACGAATCCCATGACGATCAGCCAGCCGAGACTCACGCCGAGCAACCCGCCCAGTGCCACCGGACCTGGGTGCGGCGGCAGGAACGCGTGCGTCATCGACAGACCGGCGAGCATGGGCATCGCATAGAGCACCAGCGACCGGCCGCCGCGCTTGGCCGCCACGTAGACCAGCGGCGCGAGCACGAAGATGCCGATGTCGAAGAACACCGGGATGCCGAAGATGAGGCCGAGCAAGCCCATCGCGACCGGAGCGCCCTTCTCGCCGAAGGTCTTCAGCAGTTTGTCGGTGAGCACGTCGGCGCCGCCGGAGCGCTCGAGAATCGCGCCGAGCACGGTACCGAGACCGATGATCACCGCGATGTGGCCGAGAATGCCGCCGAAGCCGGTTTCCAGCAGTGACTCACCGGCTTTCAGCGGGGTGCCGACGATCTCGGAAACCGGTAGCCCGGCGGCCAGCGCCAGCAGCAGACCGGTCAGCAGGAGCGCGACGAACGGCTCCAGCTTGATCTTGATGATGGCGATGAGTAGCACGGCGATCGCGAGACCGCACAGCACAAGCAACCCGGGGGTGGTGGTGCGCAACCAGTCGATTGTGGCGCCCATGGTGTACCTCTCAATCAAGCGAATGGACGAAGCGTTCGGCATTGGCGCCGATCCGGGACCAACGCGAACTCACGACGTCGGCGGGGGCGACCACATCGGTGCCCGCGGTGACGGCGACCGCGCCCGCCCGCAGGTAGTCGCGGGCGTTGCCGGCATTGACACCGCCGGAGGGAATCAGGTGCACGTGTGGGAACGGCCCGTGCAGATCCTGCAGATAGGCCGGACCGAGCGCGCGGGCCGGGAAGATCTTCACCGCCGCGGCGCCGAGCTCGACCGCGGTGAGCACCTCCGACGGGGTGAAGGCCCCCATGACGACCGGAACCTGGTGTGCCACCGCGACTTCGGCCACCTCGGTGCGCAGTGCGGGCGTCACCAGGAACCGGGCGCCCGCGTCGACGGCGGCCTCGGCCTGTGCGCGGGTGGTGACCGTCCCGACGCCGACGATCGCCGCCGACGCCGAGGCCCTGCGGACCGCGTCGAGCACGCCGAGGGTGGTGAAGGTGAGTTCGACCGCGCGGATCCCCGCTCCGGCGAGGGTTTCGGCGAGCGCGACCGGGTCGGGGATCTCGGGCGCGCGGACCACGGTGAGCGCGCGGTCGGCCCTGATCACGGCCATGGCCTCGGACGAGGAGCTGAGCAGCGGGTTCATCGGGTCTCCTTTCGCGTGGCGTCCATGCGCAGGGCCCGTCCGGCGCGCACACCGGTCGCGCTGCCGTCCGCCAGCGCGAACGCGCCGTTGACCAGCACGTGCTGGATGCCACGCGCCTGTCGGCACGGTTGTTCGAAGGTCGCGGTGTCATGGATCGCGGCCGGGTCGAAGACGACGAGGTCGGCGGCGTAGCCGGGCCGGATCAGGCCACGATCGGCCAGCCGCAGCCGGGCCGCCGGGCGACCGGTCAGGTGGTGCACACAGTCCTCCAGCTCGAGCACGCCGAGCTCGCGGACATACCGGGACAGGTAGCGCGGGAAGGTGCCCCACGCCCGCGGATGCGGACGCGCGCCGACCAGCAGGCCGTCGCTGCCGCCCATATGGCCAGGGTCGACCATGATCGCGCGCACGTTCTCCTCGTGGCCAACGTGCTGCAGGATGGTGGTCGCGAGCTGGTCGCGACGCAGCAGCTCGAAGAACACCTCGACCGGTGGCCTGCCCTCGTCGGCGGCGATCTCGGCGACGGTGCGCCCGACACAGCCCGACAGCTCCTCGGTCGCCACACCACTGATCTGGATGGTCTCCCATTCGACGGTGACACCGTGACAGCCGTCGGAGCCGTTGACGTTCACGTCGGCCACGATCGCGGCCCGTGCGGCCGGGTCGTCGAGTCTGGCCAGCGCGGCATCGGGGCCGCCGGACATGGCCCAGCTCGGCAGCAGCGCCGACAGGGTCGTCGACCCGGGCAGATAGGGATAGGTGTCGAGGGTGATGTCGGCGCCCTCGGTCCGTGCTCGCGCGACCATGTCGAGGAATTCCGGTGCGCGACCGCGGTTCACGCCGAAGTTCATGGTGGCGTGGGTGAGGTGCAGGGCGCAGCCGGTGGACTCGGCCAGACCGATCATCTCGGCGTAGGCCGCCAGCGCGCCCGCCCCGTAGGAGCGGGTGTGCGGGGCGTAGAAGCCGCCGTAGCGGGCGACGACGGCGCACAGCGCGGCGAGTTCACCGGTATCGGCGTACATGCCGGGCGTATAGGTGAGCCCGCTGGACATGCCGACCCCGCCCTCGTCGAGGCTGCGCGCCAGCAGCGCGCACATCCGATCGATCTCGGCCGGTGTGGCCGCGCGCTGCTCGCTGCCGACCACGAGCAGGCGCAGCGTGCCCTGCGGTACCAGGTAGGCGGCGTTCGGGGTGATGCCCTGGTCGAGCCGGTCCAGGTACTCCCCGACGGTGCGCCAGGAGAAGTCGAAATCGGCGGGATTGCCGTTCCAGCCCGCGATCTGCTTGCGCACCACCGCGAGTGCGGCGTCGTCGATCGGGGCGTAGGACAGGCCGTCCTGGCCGATCACCTCGGTGGTGACGCCCTGGGTGATCTTCGGGACGTGGTCCGGGTGGGTGAGCAGGTAGAGGTCGGAATGCGCGTGCATATCGATGAATCCGGGCGCGAGCACCGCACCCGGCGCGGTCTCGACGACGCGCGCGGGCGCGGTGATCGAGCCGGGCGCACCCGTCGCGGCGATCCGGCCGTCGCGGATCAGCAGATCGCCGCGACGGCGCGGCGCGCCGGTGCCGTCGACGATGTCGATGTCGCGGAAGAGCAAGTCCGTCATGATCATCCGTCAGAAGAAGGTGCGGATCAGGTCGACCACGCGGGGCGCTGCGGCCTCGGCGCTGTCGAGTACGGGGATGCACCGCCACTTGTCGAAGGCGGTGCACGGATGCGACAGTCCGAGCCGCACGATGGTGCCGACGGGAAGATCGGTGGCCGCGGCGCCGGGCAGCCGCAGGAAGGTGTGCTGATCGTTGAGCGCGCTCACCTCGGCGCCCGCGGGCAGCGTGGCGCCGATCGCCAGCTGCGCGGTCGGCAGGCCTTCGTCGAAGGGGAAGTCGCGCTTGCCGCCGTCGAGCAGGGCCAATTCCGGTTCGGGCCGGGAGACGACCCGCGCCCAGCCGTGCATGGCCGCGCGCAGCCCCGGCCGCACCGCAGGTTCGGTGAGCGGGGAGATGCCGGCGTAGAACCCGTCGTCGTGCACGAGGTAGGCGCCGCTGCGCAGCACGACCGTGGTGTCGGCGCCTGCGAGTGCGGCGAGCTCCGCGACGACCAGTTCGGGGTAGGCGCTGCCACCCGCGGTGACGACGGCGGGCCCTGGGTAGGCGCCCGCGGCCGCGAGTTCGGTGTGCAGGGCGGCGAGTTCGCCGAGGTAACCGCGCACCGCGGCCAGCCCGGCGGCGCTGCGGTCGTGCGCGAGCGCGCCTTCGTAGCCGCCGACCCCGGCCAGGACCACCCGCTCACCCGCGCCGACGGCGGCCGCGACCGCGTGCGCCTCGGCGCGGGTCCTGGCGCCGGTGCGTCCGTGCGCGCCACCGAGTTCGACCAGCACCCGCACCGGTGGCGCGGCCGGGGTGTCGCGCAGGATCTTGTCCATCAGTTCCACGGTGGCCACGCTGTCGGCCCAGCAGTAGAGCTCGAAGCCGGTGTCGCGCGCGGATTCCGCTGCGGCCCAGTTCAATCCGGCCGGATCGACCAGCGTGTTGGCCAACAGGATCCGGCCGACCCCGAACGATCGCGCCACCTGCGCCTGCCAGCCGGTGGCCAAGGTGATCGCCCACGCGCCCGCGTCGAGCTGTTCGCGCCACAGCTGCGGCGCCATGGTGGTCTTGCCGTGCGGTGCCAGCGCGACTCCGGCGTCGGCGGTCCAGCGCGCCATCAGCGCCAGGTTGGTGTCGAGCCGTTCCCGATCGAGGGTCAGCAGCGGGGTCTGCCACTGCGCGAGTTCGGTTGCGCCCGCGAGATATTCGCGCGCGGAGCGCCCCCAGGCGCCGGGCGGCACGCTCTTGTCCCTCGGCCCGAGCGACTCGTCGGCGAGCGCGTCTACGACGGCGTTGTCGATAGTCACAGCTGTCCTTCCGTGGACCGGGGTAGGTTCACCCGATCTACCATTCCGATTTTGCATTGCACTATTTGCAACAATGGTTGCACTGAGTGTTTCTGCTCGTTATTGTGCATCCAAGGAGCAGTGATGGCAAGCACGAAAGGGCGGAAAAGGTGACACAGGCAACATCCGCGGCGCCGAGGGCGGTCACCGTCGGCGAGGGTATGGCCGTGCTCGTCGCCCAGCCGGGCCCGCTCGAGCAGTCGGCACGGTTCGAGCGCGGCGTGGGCGGTGCCGAGGCGAATGTGGCCATGGTGCTCAGCCAGCTCGGCGTCTCGGCCTCCTGGCTGTCGCGGGTCGGCGACGACGGTTTCGGCCGCTATCTGCTCACCCAGCTCGCCGCCGCAGGGGTCGATGTCGGCGCGGTCGCGATCGATCCGGCCCGGCCCACCGGGGTCTACGTGAAGGAGCGCGGTGCGGGCTCGGACGCGCCGCACGACCTACCCGCGCATTCCAGCCGGATGCACTACTACCGCAGCGGCTCGGCGGCCAGCGCGCTGTCGCCCGCCGACCTCGCTCCCCGGCTCGCCGCCCGCCTGCTCGATCGCGCCGATCTGGTGCACTTCTCCGGAATCACAGTGGCCCTTTCTGCCTCGGCCAACGATCTCACCCGCACGCTCACCGGCCTCCCACGGCGGGGACGTCTGGTCAGCTTCGACCTGAACTACCGTCCGGCACTGTGGGCTTCGCGCGCCGAATCCGCCGCCGACGAGCTCGCCGCGCATGTCCGCGGCGCGGATGTGGTGCTGCTGGGCGCCGACGAGGCCGAGGAGATGTTCGGCACCGGCGACCCGGCCGCCCTACGCGCGCTGTTCCCCGAACCTGCCCAGCTGATCGTCAAGAACGATCAGCACACCGTGATCGGTTTCGACCACGACACCGCGGTCGAGGTGCCCGCGTTGAGCCTGGACATCACCGAGCGGATCGGCGCCGGTGACGCGTTCGCCGGCGGCTACCTGGCGGCGCTGCTGCACGGCGCCGACCCACGCACTCGCCTGCGCTACGGCCACCTGTGCGCGGCGGCGGCCCTCACCGCCACCGGCGATGCGGCGAAACTACCTCCGGGACAAGCCCTTCGAAGATTGGCGGCGCTACCCGAGGTGGACTGGGCCGGGCTCGACTACCCCCACGCACCGGATGGGACGATCTGGCCATGAGTCAAAGCGTGTCGCGCGCCCTGTCCATTCTCATCGCCCTCGGCGAGAACTCGCAGTCCCTCGACGAGCTCGCTGCCCGGCTCGGCGTGCACAAATCGACGGTGCTGCGCCTGCTGCAGACCATGCAGGCCGACCGGTTCGTCGTGCACGACGCCGCGCACCGGTACTCGCTGGGCACCCGGATGTTCGAATTGGCCAGTCGCGCACTGGAGAACCGCGATGTCCGCACGGTCGCGCGCCCGCATCTGCGCGCGCTCGGCGCGGCCACCGGCCAGACTGTGCACCTGGCCGCCTACGAATCCGGCGACGCCGTCTACATCGACAAGGTCGACGCCGAACAGGCGGTGCGGATGTACTCACGCATCGGCCGCCCCGCCCCGCTGCACTGCACCGCGGTCGGCAAGGTGCTCGTCGCCGCGCTGCCCCGAGCCGAATGGCCCTCGGTGGCAGCGCGATTGGACTACCACCCGTTCACGAACCGGACCCTGCGCACTCCCGAGCAGTATCTGGCGGAACTGGCGCTGGTCGCCGCGCAGGGGTTCGCCGAGGACCACGAGGAGCACGAGAGTTTCGTCAACTGCGTCGGAGTGCCGGTGCGCGACGGGATCGGCGCGGTGGTCGCCGCCGTCTCGATCTCGGTCCCCGACGTGCTGCTCGATCACGATCAGGTCCTGGCCCTGCTGCCCCAGCTGCGGGCCACCGCCGAGGCCATCTCCACCGAACTCGGCTGGACACCCCACCGAGATCCCACCCCGAGGAAAGGCTGACCCCATGTCCGACAAGATCGCCGTGCGCACCACCGACGCTCCAGCCCCGGCCCACACCTTCTCCCAGGGCGTGCGCAAGGGACCGTTCGTCCAGGTCTCCGGGCAGGGCCCGGTCGACCCGGCGACCAACGAGTACCTGCACCCCGGCGATGTCGCCGCCCAGACCACCCGCACCCTGATGAACGTGCGCGCGATCGTCGAGGCCGCGGGCGCCACCTTCGACGATGTGGTGATGCTGCGCGTCTACCTCACCGATCGGGCGGATTTCGCGGTCATGAACGAAGCGTATGGCGAGTTCGTCACCGAGCACACCACCAACGGCGTCCTGCCCTCCCGAACGACCGTCTTCACCGGCCTGCCCCGTGCGGAGATGCTGGTGGAGATCGACGCGGTAGCGATCGTCGCCGGCTGAGACGTTTCCGGCGATGTCGCGGACAGCGGCCGCCGCCCCGTGTTCTGATGGGGCGGCCCCGCCGCGGGGCTGTTCGACCCGCTCTACCCGAGGATCAGCCTATGTTCGCCAAGACCGCACGGCCGCTCGCCGTCGCCGCCATCGCCCTGTCCGTCACCGCACTCGGAGCCGGTCCCGCCGCCGCGGCCGCCACCACCGCGGCGCCGGTCGTCGGTTCGGTGTCCATCTGCGCTGGTATCCCGGTCGGCCCGTTCACCATCAGCGTCTGCCTCTAGCCCGAGTTGCGCAACGCGGTGGCGAGGCCGTTCATGGTCAGCAGGATGCCCCGTTTCACCAGCTCGGAATCGTCACCGCCGCGCAGCCTGCGCAGCAGGTCCACCTGGAGCTGATTCAGCGGCTCCAGGTAGGGGAACCGGTTGTGGATCGACTCCGCCAGCGACGGGTTGTCACTGAGCAGTTCGGTGTCGCCGGTGACCGCGAGGTACATCCGGATCGTGCGGGCGTGCTCGTCGCGGATCATGCCGAAGATGGTGGTCCGCAGCTGTTCGTCGGCCACCAGTCCGGCGTAGCGGGCGGCGATGTCGAGATCGCTCTTGGCCATCACCTGGGCCAGGTTCGACAGCACCGTGCGGAAGAACGGCCAGCGCCGGTACAGCTCGGTGAGCTGCGCCAGCCGCCGCGGATCACCGGCCACCCAGTCCTCGAGCGCGGTCCCGGTGCCGTACCAGCCGGGCAGCATGACCCGCGCCTGGCTCCACGCCATCACCCACGGGATGGCGCGCAGATCCGCGACCGAGCTGGTGGGTTTGCGGGAGGCGGGCCTGCTGCCGATATTGAGATCGCCCACCTCGGCGACCGGGGTCGACTGGCGGAAGTACTCGACGAAACCCGGTGTGTCGTGGACCAGCCGCGCGTAGGCGGCGCGGGCGCGAGCGGCCAGCTCGTCGAGGATCTCGTAGGCCGGCTCGGCGTCGGTGCCGAGGCCCTCCACGTCCAGCAGCGTCGACTCCAGCGTCCCCGCGAGCAGTGACTCCAGATTGCGGTGTGCCGCACCCTGTTCGGAGTACTTCGCCGCGATCACCTCGCCCTGTTCGGTGAGCCGCAGCGAACCGCGCACCGCGCCGGCGGGCTGGGCCAGGATGGCGTCGTAGCTGCGGCCACCGCCACGCCCGACGGTGCCGCCGCGACCGTGGAACAGCCGCAGCCGGATACCCGTCTTGCGCGCGAGGTCGACCAGATCGAGTTCGGCGCGATACAGCGCCCAGTTCGCGGCGAGATACCCACCGTCCTTGTTCGAATCGGAGTAGCCGAGCATCACCTCCTGCCGCATGCCCGCGGCGGCGACCAGATCGCGATAGACCCCCACCTCCAGCGCGGCGCCGAGAGTCGCCGCGCCCGCGCCGAGATCGGCGATGGTCTCGAACAGCGGCACGATGCCGACCGGGCTGTGCGGCGTCGCCTCGGCCGACCCCGGATCGAGAATGCCCGCCTCCTTCAGCAGCAGGGCGGCCTCGAGCATGTCGCTGACCGAGGTGCACATGCTGATGATGTAGTTCGGGATGGCGGCGGCGCCGAAGGTGTCGATCGCCTGCTTCGCGGCGCGCAGCACCCCGAGTTCCTTGGTGGCGAGCTCGCTCAGCCGGGCGTTCGGGCCGAGCAGCGGTCTGCGGGTGCGCAACTCGTTCGCCAGCAGCTCGACCCGGTCGGCCTCGGGCAGGCCGAGGTAGTCGGCGTGCGCCCCGGACCAGGCCAGCAGTTCGGCAACCACCTGCTCGTGCACCTCGGAGTTCTGCCGCAGGTCAAGGCCCTGCAGGTGGAATCCGAAGGTCTCGATGGCGTGGCGAAGGGCGGCGAGCCGGTCGTCGGCGAGCAGCGCGTCACCACTGGCGCGCATCGAGGCGTCGATCGCGTCGAGATCGTCCAGCACCGCCTGCGGCGTCGGATAGGGTGCCGCGCCGGTGTCGAGGCCGTGCTCGGGCAGCTCGCCGAGCGCGCGGGCCGCGGTGGCGCTGAGCCTGGCCCGGATCGCGTGCAGCGCACGACGATACGGTTCGTCGGCGAACACCGCCGGATCGGGATAGCCCGCCGCGGCCAGCGCGGCCACCGCGGGACTCACCTGGACCAGCCGGGCCGACTGCGACAGCGATTTCTCCAGCTCCACCAGCTCGTCGAGATACCGGGCGAAGGCGTAGGCCGCGGCCTGGCCGGTGGCGGTGAGCACCACGTCCGCGGTGACGAACGGGTTGCCGTCCCGATCACCGCCGATCCACGACCCGGGTCGCAGGATCGGGCGCGGCAGCAGATCCGCCTCGGGCCAGCGGGCCCGCAGCGCGGACCGCACCTGCGCGTTGATCGCCGGGATGACGTCGTAGAGAGTCAGGTCGTAGTACCGCAGACCCACCGCGATCTCGTCCTGGATCCGCAAGCGCGCCAACCGGATCAGCGCCGTCCGCCACAGCGTGAGCACCTCGCGGCGGATCCGCAGTTCGGTGTCGTCGAGAGCGGGATCGCCCGGCTCCAGCCTGCGCCGCACCCGCATCAGCTCGGTGATCTTGGCCTGGGTGTCGAAGACGGTGCGGCGGCGGGTCTCGGTGGGGTGCGCGGTGATCACCGGCGAGACCAGCGCGTCGGTGAGCAGCTCGCCGACCGTCGCGCCGTCGAGGGCGGCGGCGTCGAGTTTGGCGTAGGTGGCGGCCAGCGACGAGTCCTGCGGCGGCTCGCCCGCCGAGACGTGCGCGGCGCGGCGGCGGTCGCGCTGGATGTCCTCGGCCAGATTGGCCAGCAGCACGAAATAGCTGAACGCCCGGATCAGCGGGATGGCGACCTCGGTGGGTGTGCCGTCGAGCATGTCGGCGACGGCGCTGCGTTCCACCTCCTCGCGGCGCACCCGGAAGGCCTCGGTGCGCACCCGCTCGATCAGGTCGAAGACCTCGGGGCCTTCGTGATCGCGGATGGTGTCGCCCAGGATGCCGCCGAGGAACCGGATGTCCTCGCGCAGCGGCCGGGTCGCTTCCTGCTCCTGCACGGTTCGCGATTCGCCCATGAGAAGACAGTATTGCCGCCGGTGCCGGTGCGCGACCCGGCGACGCGCCCCGGCCGGACTACAGCGCGCGGACAACCCGCGCCGGATTGCCGGCGGCGAACACCCGGTCCGGCAGATCACGGGTGAGGACACTGCCCGCACCGACCACCACGTCGTCGCCGACCGTGACGCCGGGGCACACGATCACCCCGCCGCCGAACCACGCGTTGTTCCCGATCCGGATCGGCGCGGCCGATTCCCACCGCTGCCGCCGCCGCTCGTGGTCGTCCATCGGGTGCAGGGCCGTGAGCAGCTGGCAACGCGGGCCGATCGAGCAGTCGTCGCCGATCACGATGGGCGCGCAGTCGAGCAGGATCGCGTCGTAGTTGAGGAAGCTGTTGGCGCCGATCTCGATCAGGTAGCCGTAGTCGCACTGGAAGCGCGGCATGATCCACGATCCCGCGCCCACCTTGCCGAGGAGTTCGCCCAGCAGTGCGCTGCGGTGCGCGGTCTGCTCCGGGCCGGTGCGGTTGAACTCGTCGCACAACCGTTGCGCCCGTTGCCGTTCCGCCACGAGTTCGGGATCGTTGTCGCGGTACAGCTCCCCCGCCAGCATCCGCTGCTTCTGTTCGCCCACCTCGGCGAGTGTAGCCACGGGACGCGCCGGGTGTCTGGGCCAGTCGCCGCCGCGGGCGGCTCAGTAGGGTCGAGGACGTGGCAGCAGCACGCACCCGACACAACTACACCGGCACCTCGGTGGCCGAGCGGCAGGTCGAGCGCAGGGCGCTGTTCCTCGAGGCCGGGCTCACCGTCTTCGCGGAGAAGACCTATGCCAACAGTTCGCTGACCGAGGTGTGCGCGGCGGCGGGACTCTCGCGCAGGCAGTTCTACGAGCAGTTCGCCGGGCGCGAGGAGCTGCTCGTCGCGGTGTACGACGCGGTGCAGGGCAAGGCACGCGCCGCGGTCGCCGCGGCGCTGGCGGCGGCCGGGTCCGACGATGTGCGCACGCTCATCGACGCCGCGGTCCGCGCGTACACCACCGCGATCACCGACGACATCCGGTGCGCCAAGGTCGCTTTCGTCGACATCGTCGGGGTGAGCCCGGAGATCGAGGAACATCGCGCACGGGTGCGCGACGAGTGGGGCGAGGTGGTCGCCGCGATCGCCGCAGGCCGTGCCGGGGTGCGGGTCCCGCCCGGTGGCTGGCGGGTCGCCATGGCGGCCTTCATCGGCGCGGTGAACGGTGCCGTGCACCAGTGGAGCCTGGACGATCCGCGCCCGCCGGTCGACGAGCTGGTCGATGTCTTCACCACCCTGCTCAACGCACTGACCACCGCGAGCTGATTGCGACCTGCGCCACATTCGTGCCATAGTAGCCGCCATTGAGACGAAGACGTCTCAATTCATGTGAGGACTGTGCACGATGAGATCTTCGTTCGCTCTGCGCTGGTCGGCCCTGCTCACGGGCGTACTCGTGGCGACGGCGGTGGCAGTGGCCGGGCCGGTGGCCGCCGAGCCCGCTCCGGTGGCGCCCGCACCGGTGATTCCGCTGCCGCCCGAACTCGACCCCGGCTTCTATCTCCCGCCCACCGAGGTGGTGGCGGCGACCGCACCGGGCGCGATCATCGCCGCGCGGCAGGTCCGGATCGCCGATTTCGGGCTGCTGCCGATCGACGTCGACGCCTGGCAGGTGTCGTATCGCTCCAACAACAGCCGCGACGAGCCGATCCCGGCGGTGGCCACCCTGATCAAGCCACGCGGGCAGGCGATCGAGCCGCGCAAGCTGCTGTCGGTGCAGCTGGCCGAGGACTCCACCGCCGGGTATTGCGCGCCGTCGTATGCGCTGCAACATCTTTCGGTCGCGCCGGTGGCCGGGCAGATCGTGGTGCCCGCCGAGTTCCTGTTCGCGCAGGCCGCGCTGGCCCAGGGCTGGGCCGTCGTCGTCCCCGACCACCAGGGCCCGAACTCGGCGTACGCGGCGGGTCCGCTGGCGGGCCGGATCACCCTCGACGGAATCCGCGCGGCCACCTCGTTCGCGCCGCTCGAGGTGGGTCCGACCGCGCCGGTAGGGCTGTACGGATACTCGGGCGGGTCGATCGCGACCGGGCACGCCGCCGAGCTGCGCGCCTCCTACGCCCCCGAACTGAACATCGTCGGCGCGGCCGAAGGCGGGGTCGGCGCCGATCTCGGCGCCGCGCTGAGCATGGCGAACAACCAGCTCACCTCCGGGCTGGTCTTCGCCGCCGTCCTCGGCCTCACTCGCGAGTACCCGGATTTCGCCGCCTATCTCGACCAGCGGCTCGATCCGCTCGGCAAGGGCCTGTCGGCGATCAAGTCGCCGCTGTGCGTGCAGTACCAGTCGGCCCTGCTGCCGTTCCTGAATCTCACCGGCATGATCGGCTCCGACGGCAATCCGCTCGACGATCCACCGGTCGCGGCGATGCTCGACGACACCCGCATGGGCAAGTCGGTGCCCGATATGCCGCTTTTCCTGTGGCATTCGGCCTGGGACGAGATCCTGCCCCTCGCCGCCACCGACACCCTGGTCGACACCTACTGCCAGGACCCGGCCACCTCCCTGACCTACACCCGCGACCACGCCAGCGAACACATCGTCGCCGAGGTCGTCGGCGGCCCCGCCGCCCTGCTCTGGCTGCGCGACCGGCTCGACGGCGTGCCCGCCACCCCCGGCTGCACCATCTCCGACGCGGGCACCATGGCGGCCACCCCCGGCGCCCTCGACTTCCTCGGTGACACCATGGCCGCCAAGTTCGCCACGTTGTTCGGGGTCCCGCTGGGCAGCCGCTGAGCGGGTGCGGGCCAGCGGTCACCCGGACACGCTCACTTGCGGCCCGAACCCCCCGTCGCCGCAACATGAAAACCTCCCGGTACCGAATCGGGTACCGGGAGGTTTCCAACGCTGATCAGTCTTCCGCGTCGGCGGTCCCACGCAGCTGGTCGCCGAGCCCGCTGGTGCGGTGTTCGTACTCGCTGCGACTGATCTCGGTGACCTCGAACCCTGGCGTGGCTTCGAGGCCGTCGCGATGGCGTTGCGTGCGATCCCAATGCGCGGCGACATAGGCAGGATCCTGCATCCGCCGGTCGAACTCCGCATGCAGCAGCCTGATAGCATCTTGCCGGTCTGTACCAACGACGAACCAGTCGTCACCCGGGTAGTAGGCGCGCACCGTGCCGTCGGCCTGGTTCACGAACCGCGGGTTCTGCAGGACGTGAACAACCGGGTCAGATCCTGCCTGCGGGTCCGGGCGCATAGAAGACCTCCGTCGAGCCGTTGTCGTGATGGACGTAGCAGATGTACTGCATGCCAGGATGCCCCACCACTGGGCCCGTGTACACGCAGTTCATCGTCGTTGCGGCGGCCGGTGCGGCCAGGACGCCGATCGGCGTGGCGGCCAGGACGCCCGTCGCTGCGATCGCGGCCAGTCGTCGCATTCTCATTGATTCCCCCGATGGGCGAGTAGTTCAGTCGGACATCAGGTTTGGACGCGACACCCCGGCGCCCGGTTCACTCGACCTTGTCAACCACCCTCCACATCGATGTCCAGGCATGTACTTCTAGACTGGCCGCCAACGGAGCCGGGACGCTGGCCGAACGCCTCGGCTACATCGAGGGCACACTGGAATCCGGCGCCCGAGCCGCCGCCGAAGTCGCCGCGGCGCTGTCCTGAGCTGCCGATAAGACCGCCGAATCACCGGTTCCGACCTGCCGCGCATCAGCTACCGGTCGGGGCTCGATACACCGAGAACCGCGTCATGTTCGCGAGTACGGGCACGATGCCGACTCCTCGGCTCGCCCGCACCGCACAGCGATCAGCTCACCTCCCGGTGACGGGGCCGCATCCGGTGGAACAGGACCTGTTCGAGTAGTGCGACCAGGACGTCGCGGACGGAGTCGCGGGCGCGGGCGTCGCAGTCGAGGACGGGGATCCAGTCGTCGAGGCCGAGTGCTTCGCGGACTTCGGCGAGGTCGAAGTGGGCGGCGTTGTCGAAGCGGTTCACCACCACGACGAACGGCGTGCCGTGGTCCTCGAAGTAGTCCAGGACCGGATAGCAGTCCTCGACGCGGCTGGTGTCGACGATGACGATCGCGCCGAGCGCGCCGTCGGCGAGGTCGTCCCACAGGAAGACGAATCGGTCCTGTCCCGGCGTGCCGAACAGGTACAGGATCAGCGAATCGTCAAGGGTGATGCGGCCGAAGTCGAGCGCGACAGTGGTCGCGGTCTTGTCGGCGCGATGCCCCGGATCATCGACGCCGATCGACACCTCGGTCATCGCGGCCTCGGTGACCAGCGGTTCTATTTCGGAGATGGCGCTGATGAAGGTGGTCTTGCCGACGCCGAAGCCGCCGCTGACCACGATCTTCACCGACGACGGCAGCGGCACGGCCGCGCGGATGTCAGAGTGCCCGGACAAGATCCCTGATCCTCTCGATGGCGGCGGTCGACAGCTCCGGCGCGTCCCGGACGGTCACCTGACCGGCCGCGGCCAGATCGCTGACGATCACCTTGGCGATGCCGACCGGAACACGCAGCGCGGCACCGACTTCGGCGATGGAATGCGGTCGCTGGCACAACCGCACGACGGTGTGTTCCTCGAACCGCAGCGGAGCCGAGAGCGCCGAAGGCGGTGCCTGCACCAGACTTTCGATCCGCAAGCCGTCCAGCACGGGCACGGTCCGCCCGGCCGTGACGACGAAAGGGCGGACGAAACGATCGTCGGCATCGGCATGGTCGCCGGGGAGCACCCCGCCGACGGGGCTGTCGTCGTGCCAGCCGGTGGCGGTGCGCATCGGGATCATGCGCGGATCGGGCAGCCGGGGGCGATCGGGATCTCTCATCGGCGCAACGATTCTCGCAGTTCGCCGATCAGCATCGGGTCGAGCAGCGCGCCCGCGCGGTCGGCGAGCACCGCCATCTCGTAGCCGACCAGACCCACATCGCAGCCGCCCTCGGCGATCACGCCGAGACAGCTGCCGTCGCCGAGCGCCGAGACGAGCAGGAAGCCGCGCTTCATCTCGATCATGATCAGCTTCAGGCCGTCGAAATCGTAACTGCGCGAGGCACTGCGGGCCAGGCTGGACAGGCCGGACACCATGGCGGCGAGCCGGTCGGCGCCGGTGCGGTCCAGGCCGTCGGACATGGCGATGAGCAGGCCGTCGGAGGACACGGCGACGGTGTCGCGCACGCCGTCGGTATTGCGGACGAAGTTGCCGAGCAGCCAGTTGAAGGTGTGCGGGTCGGCGGTCGGTAGCTGGGTGGTCACCGGGGCTCCTGTGGTCGGTTCCGATCGGTCGGTGGGGTCGGCTCGGGCGGGGCGGCGTCGCCACCGCGTTCGTGGCCGGTACGGAAGGCGGCGAGCATGGATCGGGTCTGGTCTGGGGTCCGGTCCACAAGCGGTGGGCGGTCTTGCCGCAGCACCGGGCGCGGACGGTCCGGCGCTCCGGTGACCCTGGTGCGCTTGCTGCGCTTGACCAGGCCGTTGCGGGTGCGCTCGACAGCGGCGGGACCGGGTTCGCCGCCGGGCACGCTGGTGCGGACGTGCTCGATGGCCGCGAGTCCGGGCAGCTCACGTGCCTGCGCGCCGTTGCGCACCTGATCGCCCGTAGCGGGACCCGGCCGCTCACTCCTGGGACCGCCGTTGCGCGCGTGCTCGCTCGCGGATCCGCGCGGATTCGTCGCAGGCTGCTCGCTCCTGGTGCGCGCCTGCGGCGAACCGGCTCGATCCCCGGCATGGGATCCGCTGCGCGGCGCCCCGTTCCCCGGCTGCGTCGTGCCGGTAGCGGCGCCGTCGACCAGGCCGTCCCCGGCCGGAAGATGCCGGGTACCGTGCGCGCCGACGATGTCCGGTGCTCCGGCGACCGTGGCGGGGTCAGCTGCGGCGACCGGGTGCGCGCTGCTGAGAAACTGGGTGTACGCGGACTCGTTCGCCCCGGTCGTCGGCTCGGGAGCACTCGCATCGACCGCCAGGCCGTGCCGGGACACCTCGGGCCGCGCGGGCTCGGCGGCACGGCCATCGACCGTCATGTCAGCCGATATCGGCGCGGCGTGCACTCTGTCTCCGGCCGAGCCCGCCCGCCGGCCGTACGCACCGACCGGTCCCGGCGAGCCGGTCCCACGATCGCGCGCGCCGGCCGATTCCGCGGCATTCGTCCCTCGATCACGCTCCGCCGGACCGCCGCCGCGGCCGCCGGGTTCCCGCGAGCCCGCCTCAGGACCGTGCCCCGCGTCCGACTCGAGCGAATCCGCCCTTCGACCGCGCTCGCCACGGGAGTCCGCCGAGCGCGGTGTGTGCTCGGCGGCCAGCAGACCGGGCGGAAGCAGCAGGCGGGCGACGATCCCGCTGACCGGGGAGGTATTGAGCTCCACCGTGATACCGAGGCGCCCGGCCAGCCTGCCCACCACGTAGTGCCCGAGGTAGCGGGTGGCGGCCACGATGAAGTCCTGTTCGCCGCGCAGCCGGGCATTGGCCTCGTCCAGCTGGTCGGCGGGCATTCCGACACCGTGGTCGACGACGGCGAGCAGGTAGCCGCCCGCGACCTTGCGCCCGTAGATCTCGACCTCGAGATCAGGGGGTGAGAAGGCGAGCCCGTTCTCGATGAGTTCGGCCAGCACATGGGCGAGTTCGCTGACCACCGCGCCGGTGATCGCAACGTCGTCGACCCGGCGCAACGCCACCCGGCGGTAGTCGTCGACCTCCGACAGCCCGGCCCGGATCACATCGGTGAGCGCGATCGGCTCGGCCCAGCGCCGCGGGCTCGCCTCCCCGACGAGCACGAGCAGGCTCTCTGCATTGCGGCGCATGCGGGTCGCGAGATGGTCGAGCTCGAACAGGTTCGACAGCGCCTTCGGGTCGAGCTCGGTGCGCTCGAACTCGCTGATCAGACCGAGCTGCCTGCGCACCAGGTTCTGGTTGCGGCGGGCCAGATTCGCCATCGACTCGGTGGTGTTGCGGCGCACCAGCGCCTGTTCGGAGGCGAGCTCGAAGGCGGTGGTCTGGACCCGGTCCAGTGCGGCGGCCACCGCGCCGATCTCGGTACTCGCACCGGGTGGCGTACGCACGGGCGCGGGCGGCGCCGGCGTGGTGTCGGCGGCGCCACGCCAGGCGGCGATCACCTCGGGGAGCCTGCGCGAGGCCACGTCGTCGGCCTCGGCGGCGAGCCCGGCCAGCGGACGCACGATGGCGCGGATACTGGCGAACACCAGGGCGATCTCGGCCGCGATCGCGAGCAGTGCGGCCAGCGCGAACGCGGCAAGCACCAGTGCGGCGGTGCGGCGCAGGTCCGCGGCCCTGGCCCGGATGTCGTCGCCGACCGCCTGCTGCACCGCGCGTTCGGCGTCGATCACCTCGGTCATCCCGGCCCACCACAGCGCCGGGTCCACCGGCTGGATCAGCGGGCCTGCCATCGAGGCGATCGCGATGTTCTCCGCCTCGGCCGCCCCGGCGGCGCTGGCACCGGACAGCACGGCGTCGAGCCGGTTCTGCTGGCCGGGGGTGGCGTCGCGGCCGAATTGGACCAGCGCGGCGTGTTTGGCGGCCCGGATGTCGAGGAACTGCACGTACTCCCCCGGTGCGAACTCGCCGGCGGCGAACACGCCGTTGAGGAAGCCGCGTTCCCGACCCGTGTGTTCCTTGGCGTCGCCGAGCGCGTAGAGCGCCTGCAGTCCGTGCCGCACCTCCGGGTCGCGGGCCTGGTCGAGGCCGAGGGTCAGCCGGTTCACCGCGTCGATGGCGTCGGAGTAGAACTGGAACACGGCCTGCCGCGACAGCGTCCGGGTGTCGACCTGCGCACGCACCGCGGGCAGCCCGCTCAGTTGCCCGAGGGCCGACCGCAATTCGGCGGCGCCGGGCGGATCGGCCGCGACGACGCCGGATACCGCGCGCAGCGCCACGTCGGTGGCCGCGCGCTGGTCGGCGACCGGCTGCTCCAGCCGCGGGTCGCCACCGAGCAGCCCGTTGCTCAGGCCGCGTTCCCGCTGCACCTCGTGCACCAGGTCCTGCGCCGCCAGCGCCACCGCGACCGCGTCCACGGTGTCCCCACTCCGCGCGAACGCGCTGAGCTGTGGCGCCGCCGCCAACCCGAGCAGCGCGAGCACCAGCACCAGCGAGATCGCCAGAATCCGGGCGAGCCTGCCCGCGATGGTGCGCGGCCGGATGAGCCCGGCCTGCCGGGATTGTGAACGCACCCACCTGCTCCTCGGGAGAGGCCGCGGGAAGCTCCCGGCGGCTCAGCGAAAGTCAGGTGTCAACTTGCCCGCGGGTACCGCGACGGTCAATCCGGGAGGGCCACAGTGCGGATTTCGTGTGCTGATCTCAACGTGCCGGAAACGAATGGGCCGTTCTGTATCCGAAAGCTCACAGGCCGTTCCAGGACAATTCCGCGCCGCCGATACCGACGAGCACCCGCGATACCGATTTCGTTGCCCAGACGACGAATACGGGTCACCGCGTACCGGGTAGGGTGGTTCGGGCGCGTGCCGTGCGCGCCCGGCATCCACCGGGATGCGGTACTCCCGGGGGTGATCATGCTCGAATCCGGCGCCGTCTTCGCCGGACACCGCATCGAACGGCTGCTCGGCCGCGGCGGCATGGGATCGGTGTATCTCGCCCGGCACCCGCGGCTGCCGCGACTCACCGCCCTGAAGGTACTCGACCCGGACGGGGCGTCCGACGAGGTCTCGCGGGTCCGGTTCGAGCGGGAAGCCGCGGTCACCGCGCAGCTGGATCATCCCAACATCGTGACGGTATTCGACCGTGGCGTCGAGCAGCACCGGTTGTGGATCTCGATGCAGTATGTCCGCGGAGTGGACGCAGCCACCCTTGATCCCGAGACCGCCGTGCCCGAGCGGAGCGCGCGGATCGTCGCCGATATCGCCAGGGCCCTGGACTTCGCCCACCGGCGCGGCATCGTGCACCGCGACGTGAAGCCGGCGAACATCCTCCTCTCCGCGGAACCGGACCAGCCGGAGCGCGCGCTGCTCACCGACTTCGGCATCGCATGGCTGCGAGACAGTTCCGCCCAGATCACCCGACCCGGTTCCGTCGCCGCCACGCTCGCCTATGCCGCACCGGAACGGCTCGACGGTACCGTCCCCGACGCGCGATCCGATCAATATTCCCTGGCCTGCACCATGTTCCGGATGTTGACCGGCACCACCCCGTTCGCCGGCGACAACCCGGGCGCGGTGATCCGCGGCCATCTGGACCGGCCGCCGCCCCGGATCACCGAGATACGCGACGATCTGCCACCCACGATCGACGACGTCGTCTCCCGGGGGCTCGCCAAGAGCCCCACCGAACGGTTTCCCACCTGCACCGACTTCGCCGAGGCCGCACTCGCCGCGCTCACCGGGACCGACCCCACCGCGCCGCGACCTGCTCAGCCATCCGTTCGCCCGGACGGAAACTCACCGACCCGGACCTCCCAGGCACTTCGGCGGCCTGTCGGCGGCGCCGCCGTGCCGAGCCGGACGCTCGTCGGCCGCCCACCCGCGGATCCCGGTGCCGACCGCCCCGTGCGCACGCTGCTGCCCGCCCCGGCACGAGTCGACGGACCCTCCGTCCCCGCCGCCGGGCACCGAGCACACAGTGCCCGGCTCGCCCGCACCCACCCGGTGCCCGGCCGCGCCGCACCATCGGCGCGTCCCGACGTGGTAGTACCGGCACCGGTGCGCCCCGCGATGCCGGGCGGTGAGCCCGCCGACCGGTCCGCCGAGTCGACGATGCTCGGGACGCGGTCCCCGCGGACGACACCGCGGTCAGCGAACGTCCGGCCGACGCGGACACCCCGGCGCCGAGCGGGGCAGCCGAAGCGGCGGCGGTTCCGTCCCCTCGCCTGGCTGGTGCCGATCGTGCTCGCCACCGCCGCGGGCAGCGGCGGATACCTGCTCTATCACCACCTGTCCCCCGACCCCCACGACGTGATCCACACCGCGTTCCCCACCCTGGTACCCGCCATCGACGGCGGCTCGCCGAATCTGGGCGTGCGCTGTACCCACGCTCCGCCCGGACATCAGTTCAACGGACTCGATCTCGGTGATTGGACCGGTGCCTGGCGCTGCGTCCCCGGCCCGGGGACGGACGAACCCCAGTACGCGATCCTTGCCTATCCCTCGCGCGCCGACCGGGAATCGACCATCATCGGCCTGAATCCCGACTGGCGCCACGTCGAATACGTCGACGGTGGAATGTCCGGCTGGATGACGGCGTACTTCCTCGCCGGGCCGGCGATCGTGTCCGCACCGCCCGGACCCGACCGGAACCGGCTGCTGGTCTACGCCGACAACGGCGGGACGGTCGACGACCTCCAGGCATGGCTGCAGCGGCTGCCGGTGGGCCGGTGAACTCGGTGGCGAGGCCGAGCCGCCGCACTCGTCATTCGGCGCAGGCGAGGATGCCGAGTACCTGCTCGGAGTAGAAGAACGGTTCCAGGCGTTCACGGATCAAGCCGGCGAGCACGCCGTTGGCCTTGGCCGCCTCGATGACGGCCGGACCGTAGCGCAGGATCTCGGCGCCGATGTCCTCGGCGGTCAGGCCGAGCTCGGGCAGCATGGCGCTGACCGTGTGGTCGCGGTACTTCAGGTAGAACACCTCGACGCACTCGCGCACGAGCATGCCGAAATACTCCTTCTCCCTGGTCGTCACGGCGATCTCGTAGCAGATCTGAACCAGTTCGTTGAGGTCCTTCTGGGTGAGGTACTCCCGCAGGCCGGCGACGGGCTCGTCGGCGTGCAGGTCCCAGAACTCCATCGCCGCCGAATGCACCGGGGCGTCGCGCAGCATGTCGCGGATCGCGTTGTTGGTGCGCTTGAGCGCGAACAGCGCGCCCTTGCCCGCCAGGTCGCCGACGAAGGTGCTGTCGGCGACCTTCTTGGCACGGTTGGCGGCGGACTGGCCGAGCGACATCAGCGAGGAGACACCCGGAATCTTCTCCGCGCGTTCCCGATTGGCCTGCATGAAGTCGCCGAGCAGCTTGTCGACGAACCGGGCCGCGACGGTGGCGACGAGCGGGCTCTCGGTGAGCCGGTCCAGGATGCGCTCCTGGGCCTGGTGCATGCCGAAGATCTTCTCCAGCAGCGCCTCCACCGGCTCCCGGTCCACGACGTCGCCGAGGGTGTACTCGGTGTTGGCGGCGATATGGTCGTAGATGGCGTCGGAGAAGATGCCGACGGTGTCGGCGATGACCGGGCTGCCGCCGATCCGGTCGAATACCGTCGCCACGGTCTGCTCACCCTGCGCGAGCGAGACGACATCGCCGAAGACGATGGTGTCGCCGACGGCGAGCACCGCGGCCACGTCGCGCGCGACCACCTCGGCGAAACGCTCGCCGGTCACCTCGGCGAGCAGGAACTCCACCTGCGCGTCGAGCAGTCGGTCGGCGATCTGGCGCGCCTGCGTCATCTGGGTCCACCCATCACGGTCGTTGCTCGGACGGGAGGACCTTGCGGCTACTCGTCGCCGGTGCCGGCATCGGTGCCGTGCACCGATTTCCGGATCTGCTCCAGACGCTCGCGCGCGGCCTTCTCCCGCGCCTCCCACTGTTCGTCGGCACTGCGGCCCGCCGGGGTCTGCCGGTCGAGCTCACCCATCCCCTGCGCGGTGCCGAAGCGCCGCTCGACCTTATCGCGAACCGCGTCGAATGTCGGCACTCCAGACGGGGAATAGCTGCCGGTCGGGATGGGTGCGGCGGCTCCGGGCACCCCATGCGGTACCGGCGGTACCGGGAACGTGCCTTCGACCTGGTCCGATGCGACGGGGACCACATCGGCGTCGAACACCTCCGTGTCCAGAGTCACAGGCTGCCCGGTCTCGGCATGACCGAGCTCGGCCTGGGCGAGTGCGGCGGCGACCGCACCGAGACCGGGCCGTCCGGCGACGGCCGCCCGCAGTACCGCGACCAACTCCGCGTCCGGCAGCGCGGCCAGCTGACCGAGGATCCGGCTCACATCACTCATACCGCCAGGCTACGCACGTGCGCTCACCGCAGGAAGCGCTCGCTCCATTCGACGATCCGCCGCGGCCATTCCTTGCCGAGTGCGTCGATCACGTCATTGTGGCCCGCTCCCGGCACGACGACCAGCTCCTTCGGGTCACCCGCGGCGGCGAACAGGCGCCGCGCGTGGCGCAGCGGGAGCAGTTCGTCGCGGTCGCCGTGGAACATCAGAACCGGCACACGCAGCCCGGCGATCCGGCGCAGGCTCGGGTAGGCGTTCGGGATCAGCGGCGCGGGCAGGAACGGATAGACCGAGCGGGCCGCGGCGCGCATGCTGCTGAAGGTCGACATCAGCAGCATCCCGGCGGGCGGGTGCTCGGTGGCCAGCTCGAGCAGCACTCCCCCGCCGAGCGACTTGCCGAGGTAGATCACCCGATCCGGGTCGACGCCGGGCTGCGCGAGCAAAGCGGCCCGTGCGGCCCTGGCATCGAGATAGGTGCCGTGTTCGCCAGGGGCGCCGGTGCTGTGGCCGAAGCCGCGGTAATCGAAGGCGAGCACATCGAAACCGGCCTCGACCAGCAGGGCGATGATCGGGACGCGATCACCGATCGTGCCCGCGTTGCCGTGCGCGTAGAGGATGTGCCCGCGTGAGCGCGCGGCCCGCACGAACCAGCCGTGCAGGTCGACACCGTCGGCGGTGCGCATGGTGAGCTCACGGTGGTCGAGGCCGAAGGCGGCCGGGCTCTGGGCGACATGCTTTTCGGGGTGATAGACGAGCGCGTTGAGCACCCTGGTGGCGGGGTGGCGCATCACTTGCCCCGTCCGGACTGGAACCCGAAGTCCCAGTGGTAGAGCCGCGCGATCTCGATCACGCCGCCGCCCGGCTGCCCGGCCGGCGGCCGGACGAACGCGCCCTCGCGCCGCACCACGAGCTCCCCGTTCACGTTCTCCAGCACGGCGAGCACGGCATCACGGGAGTTGTCGGTACACCCGTCGAGGAACATCTCGATCGGTGCCGAGTTCACCGGAGTGAGGGTGACCGTGGCGTGCACACCGCGAAAGTCGCGCGCGCCCTCGTAGATCGAGGCGAACACCAGGATGCGGCGGAAGAACCGGGTGTGGTCCAGGTTGATCGACAGGTTCTCGCCGGTGACGCCGGCACCGGTGCGATCGTCGGTGTCCAGGTGGATGAACGGCGGCTCGTACAGGGCGCCGAAGCGGCGGTCCAGCGCGCGCACCGACCCGATCGCGCCGTTGGCCAGTTCGTAGAAGCAGCACAGGTCGAGGTCGATGTTCTTACCGCGCAGTTTGCCGAACAGGCCGCCCGGCGCCGCCATCGAGGTCCAGTTGAGATTCACCCGCATCACCCCGCCGGTGGCTCCGTGTTTGGTGAGCGAGACCGAGGGAGCGTCCTTGGTCAGCGAGACCTTGGCCAGGTTCACCGGTGACGCGGAAGGCATGGGGGGCGAGGCGGATCGGGGGTGCGTGTGATCGAACGGCGGGGTGTGCGGTTGCGGCGGTTGCCCGACCAGGGGCACATCCGGCTGCGGCGGCGGGGCGGCAGGCGGGGTGAAGGGCCGTGGTGGCCGGGCATCGGCGGGCGGAGACGGCGGAACGGAGTTCACCGGGGCCGGTGGAGTGACCGGCTGATCGGCAGCGGCGGGCGCGTCGTCGACGGTGATGCCGTAATCGGTTGCCAGGCCGGCCAACCCGGTGTCGTAGCCCTGGCCGACGGCACGGAACTTCCAGGTCCCCTCGCGGCGATACAGCTCGCCGAGGACGAAGGCGGTCTCGGTGGTGGCACCGGTGCTGTCGAAGCGGGCGAGTTCGGCCCCGCTGGCCGCGTCGAGCACACGGATGTGCAGGTCGCGGAACTGGCCGAAGGTGCCGCCGTCGGCGGAGGCGGCCAGCACGACGGTCTCGATCTGTGGTTCCACTCGGTCCAGGCGCACCGCGAGTGCGTCGACGATCGTCGGCCCCTGCCGTTTGCCCTCGTGCCGGACCGCCCCGGACGGATGCGCGGGCTGGTTGTAGAAGACGAAGTCGTCGTCGGAGCGTACCTTCGCTCCTGCCAGCAGCAGTGCGGAGGCATCGGCATCGAGCGCTCCCGACTGCCACCCCAGTTCGACGCGGACCGAGGCAGCGGGCACCACGACATTGGCGCCTTTCATCATCGACACATCTGCCAACCTAGCCCGCCCCCGCAGCGGGGCCCAACCCGCCTCGGGCCGGATATCGACCTGACTTCGCGGAGCGGACCGGCCAGGATGGAAGCTATGTCGACGAGGGAACTCCTGGTACTCGGGACAGCCGGTGCCGTGCCGACCCGCCGCCGCAACCACAACGGCTATCTGCTGCGGTGGGACGGCCGGGGCATTCTGTTCGATCCCGGCGAGGGCACCCAGCGGCAGATGGCGCACGCAGGCGCGTCCGCCACCGAGCTGCACTGGCTGTGTGTCACCCACTTCCACGGTGATCACGCGCTCGGGGTACCCGGCATCGTGCAGCGGCTCTGCCGCGACCAGGTCCCACACGACGTGCACGCGGTGTTCCCCGCCGACGGCGCCGAATACTGGGCGCGATTGAAGGACGCGACCAGCTACCACGGTTCGGCGACCATCGTGGAACACCCGGTGCGTGGCGCGGGCGCGACCCTGGCGGGTGACGGGTTCACGATCACCGCGCTGCCGCTGGACCACAGCATCCCCACCTACGGCTACCGGCTCGCCGAACCGGACGGCCACACCTTCCTGCCCGAGCGGCTGCGCGCGCACGGCATCGCCGGAGCGGCGGTGCGTGAGCTGTCCGGTGACCTGCTGGCCGAGTGCACGGTGCCGCGGCCGGGTCAACGCGTCGCGTTCGTGATGGATACCCGCCTGTGCGACAACGTCTTCGAACTCGCCGATGGTGCCGACATGCTCGTCATCGAGTCCACCTATCTCGACTCCGAAGCCGAGCTGGCCACCGAACGTGGGCATCTCACCGCACGCCAGGCGGGCGAGGTGGCTCGGGCCTGTGGCGTGAGAACCCTGGTCCTGACACACTTCTCGGAACGCTACGGGGCGGCCGACGACCCGGATTTCCTGATCCAGGCGGATTTCCCCGGCGCGGTCCTCGCCCACGACCTGGACCGGATACCGCTGGGTGCCCGCCGCCGAGCGCGCTGAACGAGCACGAGGCCCGCCCGGATCACCGGGCGGGCCTCGAACCTCGAGCCGAACCTATCCGCGCAGTTCCGCGCCGACCGCCGACGCGGCCGCGGCGACCGCGGCATCGCGCGCGGCACTGGCCTCGTCCTCGGTGAGGGTGCGGTCGGCGGCACGGAAGCGCAGGGCGTAGGTGAGAGACTTGCGGCCCGCACCGGCCTGGGCACCTTCGTACACGTCGAACAGCGCGATGTCCTCGAGCAGCTCGCCGCCCCCGGTGCGCAGCGCCGTTTCCACCGTCGCCGCGGGCACCGCCTTCTCGACACTGACCGAGACGTCCTGCAACACGGCGGGGAACGCGGACACCGTGGGCGCGGGCCTGGCCTGCGTCAACGGCAGCGCGTCCAGATCGAGTTCCAGCGCGCAGGTACGTGCCGGCAGTCCGGCCCGCTCCAGCACGGCCGGGTGCAGCTCGCCGGCATGACCGACGACGGTGCCGTCGACGACCAGCTCGGCGCAGCGGCCAGGATGCCACGGCAGGTAGGCCGCGCCGCGACGCTCGATGGTGACCCCGGCCGCGGCGGCGATCTCGTCGGCCAGCGCAAAGGTGTCGGCGGCCTCGGCCTGGCGGCCGGGCCCCCACGGACCGCGCGGGTCCCGCTTGCCGCTGAGCACCGCGGCCACCTGCACCGGCTGAGCGGGCAGCGACCCGTTCAGCTCGGCGATCTGGGCGTCGGTGGGCCGCCGGTCCACCGGTAGCGCCTCGACCGCGCGAGTCTCGGCACCCGGCCGCACCACCTGGGCGATGCCGTAGATGGTGAGGTCACGGGCACCACGGGAGATATTGCGGGCGGCCACTTCCAGCAGGCCGGGCAGCAGGGTGGTGGCTAGTTCCGGGCGCTCGGTGTCGAGCGGATTCAGCACACGGGTGGTGTTGCGGCGCGGATCGTCGGCGTCGAGGCCCCACACGTCGAACACTCCGGCGGGCAGGAACACCGGCGGCGGCACCTCGACACCACCGGCGAAGGCCAGCGCCCGGCTGACGGCGCGGCGGCGCCGCTGCGACGCGGTCAGGCCGCGGCCTGCGGGCGCGGACGGCAGCACCGACGGGATCTGCTCGAGACCTTCCAGGCGCAGCACCTCCTCGACCAGGTCGGCGGGCTGGGCCAGGTCGGGCCGCCAGCTCGGCGGGGTCACCAGCAGCTGGGTCTTGCCCGCGTCGTTGACCTCGATCTCGACCCCGGCACCGATCTGGGCGAGCCTGCGCACGGCGGTGCCCGCCGGGTAGGTGACCCCGGCGACCCGGTCGGGCAGGTCGATGTCCATCGCGATCGGCGCGACCGGTTCCAGCGGCACCCTGATGTCGGTGAGCGTGGTTTCGACGGTGCCACCGGTGATCTCGGCGAGCAGCGTGGCCGCGCGGTCGAGCGCGATGATGTTGAGCTCCGGGTCGACGACCCGCTCGTAGCGCTTGCCCGCCTCGGAGACCAGCTTGTGCCTGCGTGCTGTCCGGTAGACCCGCAACGGATTCCAGGTCGCCGCCTCGAGCACCACATCGGTGGTCTCCTGGCCCACCTCGGTGCTGGCACCGCCCATCACCCCGGCCAGCGAGATGACGCCGGAATCGTCGGCGATCACCACGTCCTCGGCGTCGAGGGTGCGTTCGGTGTCATCGAGAGTGCGCAGGGTCTCGCCCTTGTGCGCCGAGCGAACCACCAAGCCGCCGTTGAGCTTCGCCGCGTCGAAGGCGTGCAGGGGCTGGCCGAGTTCGAGCATCACGTAGTTGGTGACGTCGACGGCCGGGGAGATCGGGCGCATGCCGGACAGCATCAGCCTGCGCTGCAGCCACAGCGGGCTCACCGCGTGCGGATCGATGCCGGTGACGCGGCGCGCGCCGAAGCGGGTGCACTCCGAGTCGGCCTCCAGTCGCACCGACCACGCCTCGGCGTCACCGTCGGGCAGGGTCCGCACGGCGGGGTCGGCGTATTCCAGGTCGAACCCGCAGGCCAGTTCCCTGGCCAGGCCGCGGACCGAGAAGCAGTAGCCGCGGTCGGGGGTGATGTTGAGCTCGATGATGGTGTCGTCGGTGCCGAGCAGCACGTTCGCGTCGTCACCCGGCTCCGCGGAACCCGGCTCCAGCACCAGGATGCCGTCGTGGTCCTTGCCGATGCCGAGTTCGGCGACCGAGCAGATCATGCCGTTGGAGACGTGTCCGTAGGTCTTGCGCGACGAGATCTTGAATCCGCCGGGCAGTTCACCACCGGGCAGCACGACCACCACGAGGTCGCCCACCGCGAAGTTGCGGGCGCCGCAGACGATCTCCTGCAACTCCGGGTTGCCGACGTCGACCTTGCAGAAGCGGATCGGCTTCTTGAACTCGGTGAGCTCGGTGATCTCGGCGACCCGGCCGACGACCAGCGGCTTGTCGATGTCACCGCCGATCGGCTCGAGCTCGTCGACCTCCTCGACCTCGAGGCCGACGCGGACGAAACCGGCGTCGAGCTCTTCGGCGGACACCGACCATTCCGGGGTGGTGCGCTGCAGGATCTCGGTCAGCCAGGACTGCGCTACTCGCACGTGACTTTTCGCTCTCTCTTCTAAGACCGGATACCGAAGGGCAGGGTGAAGCGCACGTCACCCTCGACGATGTCGCGCATGTCGGGGATGCCGTTGCGGAACTGCAGCGTGCGTTCCATGCCCATGCCGAAGGCGAACCCGGAATACACCTCGGGATCGATGCCGCTGGCGATCAGCACCTTCGGGTTGACCATGCCGCAGCCGCCCCACTCGACCCAGCCCGCGCCGCCCTTCTTGTCCGGGAACCAGACGTCGACCTCGGCCGAGGGTTCGGTGAACGGGAAGTAGTTGGGGCGCATGCGGGTTCGGGTGTCGGGGCCGAACAGCGCACGCGCGAACGCGTCCAGGGTGCCGCGCAGATGCGCCATGGTCAGGCCCTTGTCGATCGCGAGCCCCTCCACCTGGGAGAACACCGGGGTGTGGGTGGCGTCGAGTTCGTCGGTGCGGAAGGTCCGGCCGGGACACACGACATAGATCGGCAGCTCACGCTCCAGCATGGAACGCACCTGCACCGGGGAGGTGTGGGTGCGCAGCACCTGGCGCGAACCTTCGGGGGCGATGTGGAAGGTGTCCTGCATGGTGCGGGCCGGGTGGTCGGGCAGGAAGTTGAGCGCGTCGAAGTTGAAGTGCTCGGTCTCGACCTCGGGCCCCTCTGCCACCTCCCAGCCCATGCCGACGAACACGTCGGCGATCTCCTCGGAGATGACGGTGATCGGGTGGCGGGCGCCGACCGGCTGACGCCGCGCGGGCAGCGTGACATCGATCTTCTCGGCCACCAGCACGGCCTGATCGCGTTCTTCGAGCAGCGCGGCGCGGCGGGCCTCGAATGCCTCGGACACGCGCTTGCGGGCGACATTGACCCGCTTGCCCGCGTCGGCCTTCTCCTCCTTGGGCAGCGCGCCCAGCCCGCGCTGCGCCAGCGCGATCGGCGACTTGCCTCCGATGTACTCGGTCTTGGCGACCGCAAGCGCATCCAGGTCAGCCGCAGCGGCGAACGCCTTCTCGGCCTCCGCTGCCGCTGCCGCGAGTGCCTCCTCGGTCAGCGAGGCGTTCTGCTCGACTCCACTGTTGTCGTCGGCCACGATCGTTCGACTCTCCCCTGGGGATCGGTTCACGGGTGCGTCATTGCCTACCCGCATCGGTGCTGCATAAATCCTATGGGATGGGGTCGAGGAGCTTCATCCGGATTACCGGTGGGTCGCAGGCACCGGACACCACCCGCGATCACCGGGTCGATGAGCAGACTGAAACGTCCAGGTCAGCGCCGTTTTCGCGGCGCTCGGAGATTGCCGGCGAAATGCGGGAACCGAATCGGCGCGCAGGCCGTCCAACCGAGCAAAACACATCAGCGTGTTCGACTCGAGAACAGGACTACTCGATGCCGGAACAAACGTGCGATCCCACTCCGGCCGGGGGCCGCCGCGCCCGCCACACCGCCCCGGGATCCGGCCTGGCCCTGTGCGGCCTCGGAATCCGGCCGCGCCGCCCCGGCCTCTTCTCCCGGGCAGCCGGGGTGTGCGCGGAACAGGTGCGGCTGCCGCCGGACAGCGGCGCCGAGCCGGGCAACGGGACCGAACCACACCGGCCGGAGGGCCACGACTGACACCACGGGCCCGCGGTCGACGACCTGCCAACGCCGCCGGCATCGGCAGCGCCCTCGGCGGCCGTCCGCCGCGCAGGCACTGGCGTGCCATGCCGCAGCGCTCCGCGCGTCCGGGTCCGGCGGCCGTCCGGGTCGCCCCGGCAGCGCGCCCGGTGGCGGTCGTCCCGGTGGCGGCGGCGATGGCGGCTACCGCGGTGGCGGTGGCGGTGTCCCCGGCGCAGGCCCCGGCACGCGCGTCGACTCCCGCGCAGGCCGCCCTGGCATCCTCCGCGCGGTCGCCCGGCGTGCCACGTTGGGCGAGAGCCTGCGCTATCGGCGCCGGGTTCGACGGGCTCGACAGGGCGATCAGACGGCTGACGTGGACAGCGACCTACCCCGCGTGCTGCACACGCGCACTCGCGTACAGGCAGATCGCCGCCGCCGCCGCGAGATTCAGGCTTTCGGCGCGGCCACGGATCGGGATGCGGACGCGATGGTCGGCTCGGGCGGCGACGGCGGGATCGAGGCCGTGCGCCTCGTTGCCGAAGAGCCAGGCGACGGGGCCGGTGAGCAGTTCGTCGGCGTCGTCGAGGTCGACCTCGCCGTTCGCCGCGGTGGCCAGGATCGTCACGCCCGCGGCGGAGACGGCGTCGAGCGTTTCGCCGATCTCACGGCTGCGAGCGATCGGCACATGGAACAGGCTGCCCGCGCTGGCGCGCACGCATTTGCCGTTGTGCGGGTCGACGGTGTCACCCGCCAGCACGACGCCGTCGGCACCGACGGCGTCCGCGACCCGGATCAAGGTGCCCGCATTGCCGGGTTCGGCGATCTCGACCGGCACTGCGAGCAGGCGCGGGCCACGGGCGAGAATATCGCCGAGGCCGATATCGACCAGGTCGCAGACCGCCACGAGGCCAGGGGCGGTGACGGTTTCGCCGAGATGCTCGGCGGCCCGATCGCTGACCAGCGTGGTCCGCACCCCGTCGGCGGCGGCACCGGCGATCAGCCCGGTCTCGCGCTCGGCGGCGGCCAGCGAGTAGAACAGCTCACGCACCCGCCCGGTCTCCAGCGCGGCGGTGACCGCGTTCGCACCCTCGGCGAGGAACTTGCCCGCCCTGCGGCGCTGCGCGGCACGCTGCAGCTTGACAGCGGAAACGACCCGCGGATTGCGCTCGGAGAGCGCGTCCACGGGTCGTTCCGACAGCTTGCTGTGTGTCGTCAAGCTCAGGCGGCGGCGGCCGGGGCGTTGACGTCGGCGGGCAGCGCGGCCTTGGCGACAGCGACGAGACCGGCGAAGGCCTCGGCGTCGGAGACGGCGAGCTCGGCGAGGATCTTGCGGTCCACCTCGACACCAGCGGCCTTGAGGCCCTGGATGAAACGGTTGTAGGTGATGTCGTTCAGACGCGCGGCGGCGTTGATACGAGCGATCCACAGCTTGCGGAAGTCACCCTTGCGGGCCTTGCGGTCCCGGTAGGCGTAGGTCAGCGAGTGGAGCTGCTGCTCCTTGGCCTTGCGGTACAGGCGCGAGCGCTGACCCCGGTAGCCCTTGGAGGCCTCGAGGATGGAACGGCGCTTCTTCTGAGCGTTGACGGCCCTTTTGACGCGTGCCACTGTGTCAGTCCTTGATCATCTGGGGGCGCGACGGCGCCCGGGTTCGGTAGTTGTCGGCGTCCGGGTGTCCCGGCCGCGGAATCGTCGGGGTGCGACGGTCTCAGGCGAGACCGAGCAGCCGCTTCACGCGGGGGGCGTCCACGTCGGCGACGGACTCCGTGCCTTCCAGACGACGCGTCCGGCGGGAGGACTTGTGCTCCAGGAGGTGGCGACGGTTCGCCTGCTCGCGAAGCAGCTTGCCCCGGCCCGACACCTTGAATCGCTTCTTGGCGCCGCTGTGGGTCTTGTTCTTCGGCATGGATTCCTCTATCTAGTCGTTGAAATCGGTGTTACTGCGGGTCGGCCGACGCCGCCTGCTCGGCAGGCGCGCTCGGCTGAGCCGTCGCAGCCGGTTCGGCACTCGCTGGACCGGTCGGCAGCGGCCGAGCCGCGGGCGCCGATTCCTGCTGTGCCTTCACCCGCGTCTTCGCGCCCTTGTGGGGAGCGAGGACCATGGTCATGTTGCGGCCGTCCTGCTTGGCCGAGGTCTCGACGAAACCGAGTTCGGCGACGTCGGAGGCCAGGCGCTGGAGCAGCCGGAAACCCAGCTCGGGCCGCGACTGCTCACGACCGCGGAACATGATCGTGACCTTGACCTTCGACCCGGCCTCGAGAAAGCGCACGACATTGCGCTTCTTGGTCTCGTAGTCGTGGTCGTCGATCTTCGGGCGGAGCTTCTGCTCCTTGATCACGGTCTGGACTTGGTTCTTCCGGGACTCGCGCGCCTTCTGCGCCGTCTCGTACTTGAACTTGCCGTAGTCCATGATCTTGCAGACCGGCGGACGGGCATCCGGTGCCACCTCGACGAGGTCGAGGTCGGCTTCGAGCGCGACGCGAAGTGCATCTTCAACACGCACGATCCCAACCTGCTCGCCGCCGGGTCCGATGAGACGGACCTCGGGAACACGGATGCGATCGTTGATGCGGGTCTCAGTGCTGATGGGGCCTCCTAGGTCAAGCGGTGTCGTCATAACGACCGCACGCAATAACTGCAACCCCTGTTTCAACACGAAAGCCCCGCTGCGGTATTTCGCCGCGACGGGGCCCGATGTCGACCGATCGCCCACACTCGCATGCCCTCACGGGCTCGGTGTCGACCCCTCTGTGCCAGGCACAGAGGAAACCCGCCCGACGGGCGGGTGACCGGGACCGTTGTCCAGTGCGATTGCTCGCCGGTAACGGTGGGAGTCGGGCTCCACTTATCTGCCCCCGATGTGCATGACACAACCAGGGGCGGTCGTCAGCGGAAAGTCTAGCATCGCATTCGGCTATCGCCGAATCGGCCCACCGCGGCCGGGTCCGGCCTGCCCCGCTATAGCCTTGTCGGCATGACTGACGAGCTCGATCCCCCCGTGCGCGACCTGGCCGATATCCCCGCGGTCGAGGTGATCAGCCGGGCCGCGGTGATGCTGATGAGTTCGGCCGCCGAGAAGCTCGGCCTCGCCGCGGACGATCCGCACTCCGGCCCGCACGTCGATCTGGACGAGGCGCGCCGGGTGATCACCGCGCTGGCCGGGCTTGTCACCGCGTCGGTGGAGTATCTCGGACCGCATGCGGGCCCGATCCGCGAGGGCCTGCAGGCGCTGCAGCGCGCATTCCGCGAGGCGTCCTCGGTACCGGACGCGCCGGGCGCGGGCCCGGGCGAGAAGTACACCGGACCGGTGCACTGACCGGGAACGACGAAAAGATCCGCCGACGGGTACGTCGGCGGATCTTCGCGTTCGTGGGCCGCGGTGGCGGCGTCAGGCCGTAGTCGGCGGCTGCCCCGGGGTGACCGAGACCGCCGAGCCGGAGGAGATCATATTGGCGAGTGCGGTGAACAGCGCCGCGCTACCGGTTTCCATTGCTCAGGTGTTCCTTTCGATTCCGCCGGTCAGGCAGTCGGCTGGGTGGGCTCGTAGGCCATCGAGGACCCGCCGCTCAGGAAAGACAGAATCTGGCCGATGAGCGCCGTGGTGGCTTCATCCATGGGACGTTCCTTTCGTACTGCACGACATCGCGATCGCGCCTGGGCGAATGTTACCCATACGTGTTTCACTTTGTCCTGTTTTCCGGAAGTCCGCTGCCGGGGAGCCTAGTCGTCGCTCAGCGCAGGGCGGCCGCCTTTCGGGCCAGTCGCTTGGCCGCGGCCGTCTCGGCGGGCGCTTTCTCGGCGGGCGCTTTCCCGGCGTTCCTGGCGGCGGCCTTCTTCTTCGCCGGGGCACGCACCGGCGCGGGCGCCGCGAGCACCTCCTTCAGGAACTGCCCGGTGTAGCTGCCCGACACCTGCGCCACGTCCTCCGGCGTGCCGGAAGCCACCACCGTGCCACCCCCCGAACCACCCTCCGGGCCCATGTCGACGACCCAGTCCGAGGTCTTGATGACATCGAGGTTGTGCTCGATGACGATCACCGTGTTGCCCTTGTCGACCAGGCCGTTGATCACCTTCAGCAACTTGCGGATGTCCTCGAAGTGCAGGCCGGTGGTCGGCTCGTCGAGGATGTACACGGTGCGCCCGGTCGACCGCTTCTGCAGCTCGGCGGCCAGTTTCACCCGCTGGGCCTCGCCGCCGGACAGCGTCGGCGCGCTCTGACCGAGCCGCACATAACCGAGACCGACCTCGACCAGGGTCTTCAGATAGCGGTGGATCGAGGTGACCGGCTCGAAGAACTCGGCGGCCTCGTCGATCGGCATGTCCAGCACCTCGGCGATGGTCTTGCCCTTGTAGTGCACCTCCAGCGTTTCCCGGTTGTACCTGGCGCCGTGGCACACCTCGCACGGCACATACACATCCGGCAGGAAGTTCATCTCGATCTTGAGCGTGCCGTCACCGGAGCAGGCCTCGCAGCGACCGCCCTTGACATTGAAGGAGAACCGGCCCGGCTGGTAGCCGCGCACCTTCGCCTCGGTGGTGGCCGCGAACAAGGTACGGATCTTGTCGAAGACGCCGGTGTAGGTGGCCGGGTTCGAGCGCGGGGTGCGCCCGATCGGCGACTGGTCGACCTGCACCAGCTTGTCCAGGTGATCGAGGCCGTTGATCCTGGTGTGCCTGCCGGGAACCTGCCGTGCGCCGTTGAGTTTGTTCGCCAGCACCGTCGCCAGGATGTCGTTGACCAGGGTCGACTTGCCCGAACCCGAGACACCGGTGACGGCCGTGAGCACCCCGAGCGGGAACGCCACATCGATGCCACGCAAATTGTGCTCGGTGGCGCCGACGACGGTGAGCCTGCGCTTCCGGTCGACCGGGCGCCGCACCATCGGCACCTCGATCTGTTCCCGGCCGGAAAGGTAAGCGCCGGTGAGCGATTCGGGCTCGTCGAGCAGTTCGGTGTACGGACCGCTGTGCACCACCCGGCCGCCGTGCTCACCGGCGAGCGGACCGATGTCGACCACCCAGTCCGAGGCGCGGATGGTGTCCTCGTCGTGCTCGACCACGATCAACGTGTTGCCCAGCTTCTTCAGCTGCAGCAGCGTCTCGATGAGCCTGCGGTTGTCGCGCTGATGCAGGCCGATCGACGGCTCGTCGAGCACATACAGCACGCCGACCAGACCCGAACCGATCTGGGTGGCCAGCCGGATGCGCTGTGCCTCGCCGCCGGACAGCGTCGCCGCCGCCCGCGACAGCGTGAGGTACTCCAGGCCGACGTCGAGCAGGAAGCCCAGGCGCGCCTGGATCTCCTTGAGCACCTGACCGGCGATCGCGGCCTCGCGCTCCCCCAGCGTCAGCGAATTCAGGAAATGCGCGCACTCACCGATGGACAGGTCGCTGACCTGCGCGATCGACTTGTCGGTTCCGTCGGCGGCCAAAGTGACGGCCAGGATCTCCGGGCGCAACCTGGCACCGTGGCACACCGGACACGGCACATCCCGCATATAGCCGTCGTAATGCTCCTTCATCTGCTCGGACTCGGTGTTGTCCATGCGCCGGTGCAGGAACGGCATCACGCCTTCGAAATCGGCGTAGTAGGACCGCTTGCGGCCGTAGCGGTTGACATACGACACGTGTACCTGGTCGGAGCTGCCCTCCAGCACCGCCTTGCGTGCCTTGGCGGGCAGGTTCTGCCACGGGGTGTCCATCGAGAAGCCGATCGCCTCGGCCAGCCCCGACAGCAGCCGGTTGAAGTACTCGGCGGTCTGCCCGCGCGACCACGGCGCGATCGCGCCATCGGCCAGGCTCAGCTCCGGGTCGGGCACCACCAGTTCCGGATCGACCTCCTTGCGGATGCCGAGGCCGGTGCAGTCGGGGCAGGCGCCGTAGGGCGAGTTGAACGAGAACGAGCGCGGCTCGAGGTCCTCGATGTCGAGGGCGTGGCCGTTCGGGCAGGCCAGCCGCTCGGAGAAGCGGCGCTCCCGGTCGTGCGCGTGCTCGTCACGGTCGACGAAATCGAGCACCACGATACCGTCGGCCAGCCGCAACGCCGTCTCGATGGAATCGGTGAGCCGCTGCTTGGACGCCGGCTTCACCGCCAGCCGGTCGACCACCACCTCGACGTCGTGCTTCTCCTGCTTCTTCAGCTTCGGCGGATCGGTCAGCGGATACACCACACCGTCGACCCGCACCCGCGAATAGCCCTGCGTCTTGAGCTGGTCGAACAGGTCGACGAACTCGCCCTTGCGGGTACGCACCACCGGGGCGAGGACCTGGAACTTCAGGCCCTCGTCCATCGCGAGCACCTGGTCGACGATCTGCTGCGGGGTCTGCTTGGCGATCAGCTCGCCACACACCGGGCAGTGCGGAGTGCCCGCGCGCGCGTACAGCAGGCGCAGGTAGTCGTAGACCTCGGTGATGGTGCCGACCGTGGAGCGCGGATTGCGGTTGGTCGACTTCTGGTCGATCGACACCGCGGGCGAGAGACCTTCGATGAAGTCGACATCGGGCTTGTCCATCTGCCCGAGGAACTGGCGCGCGTACGCCGACAGCGACTCGACATACCGCCGCTGCCCCTCGGCGAAGATCGTGTCGAACGCCAGACTCGACTTACCCGAGCCGGACAGACCGGTGAACACGATCAGGCTGTCGCGCGGCAGATCGAGGTCGACACCCTTGAGGTTGTGTTCCCTCGCTCCGCGCACAGTGAGGCGTTCCGCCACCTGGTGAATCCCTTCTCCATCGTCATCCGCCGACCGGACATGAACCCCCGTCGACCCATGCTAGGTGCCCCCACCGACAGGATTGTTGGAGCGCTGGCGCGCTCGAGTCGCGGCCCCCTTGGGTCCCGTCGATCAGGCACCGTTGCTTGCTCCTTCGTCGCTTGCGCAACGGCGCCTGATCGACGGGACGGGCCGCGACCGCCGCTGCGCGGCGTGACCCTCCTCGAGGTCGGGTCGTCGGGGCTGGGTTGGGTGGTCACGCTGCAGCGTTCGTAGGGCTCCGGGTTCCGCTCCAGGTCGGGTCGTTGTGGTCGAGATCCCGGACTGTGCCCGCTCTTTCGGTACGCGGATTATGTTGGACACGGGGCGGGGACGGTAGACACGATGAAGGAGCCGAAGTGCTCGAGGTGTTCCTGGTCGACGACCACGAGATCGTGCGGCGCGGGTTGATCGACCTGCTCGAGGGTGATCCAGAACTCAGGGTGATCGGGCAGGCGGGCGGTGTGGCCGAGGCGATGGTGCGCATCCGCGAGGCCAGGCCCGACGTCGCGGTGCTCGATGTGCGCCTGCCCGACGGCAACGGCATCGAACTGTGCCGCAACCTGCTGGCCGAGTTCGACGACCTGCGCTGCCTGATCCTCACCTCGTTCTCCGACGAGCACGCCATGCTCGACGCCATCCTGGCAGGCGCCAGTGGCTATGTGGTGAAGAACATCGACGGGATGAAACTGGCCGACGCGATCAAACAGGTCGGCGCCGGGCACTCCCTGCTCGACACCCGCGCCGCCGACGCACTGCGCGCCCGGCTGCGCCGCAGCACCGAACCCTCCGGCGCGCTGGCCGGGCTCACCGAACAGGAACGCAGGCTGCTCGAGTTACTCGGCGAGGGCCTCACCAATCGGCAGATCGCGGCCAGGATGTTCCTGGCCGAGAAGACCGTGAAGAACTACGTCTCCCGCCTGCTGGCCAAGCTCGGCGTCGAACGCCGGACCCAGGCCGCCGTGCTGGCGACGAAACTGCGCGAACCCTGACGGCTCAGGAGGGGACGACGATCGTCAGGTCGCCGTCGTAGCGGCGGTAGAGCAGGTTGCCGCGGCCGGTGTGGCTGTCGGTGAAGAACAGGTAGGGCAGTCCCGCGGTGCACAGCACGTGCGAGGCCTCGTCCTCGGCGAAGACCGGTGCCGCGTCCTGCACCACGCGCACCGGCATGGCACCCGCGGTGAGCGGCAGGTCGGCGGGCTCGCCCGCCGCGGCGGTGTGACGCTGCCTGGCCAGGCTGACACCGTGCGGGTCGGCCCAGGTGACGATGGCGTCCTCGCCGGTCTGGGCGTCGGTGAACAGGTACGCGTCGTAGTCCATCGCGTCGAGGACGGTGCTGGCTTCCAGCGGGGTGCCGGTCATCAGCGCGCAGTCCTTGCGGCGGATGATCGGGCGGGTGTCGGTGACCTGGGCCAGCGGGCGGCGGGCCGGATCGGGCCAGGCGCCGCGCGCCTCCTTGCCCGCGCGGCGGGCCAGCTGACGGTCCAGCCGTTCGGCGGCGAAGGTGACCGCGAACCCGCCCGGCCCGGTGACCTGCACGCGGGTGAGGGTGTCGTTGGTGCGGATATTGGCCTGCACCAGGGTCGGCTCGTCGCCGCCCTGCGGCGCGGTGACGCGCACCCGGGCCGGGCTGTCGAGGTGATGCCTGCGCATCACCCTGGTGATCGCGCGGACCGCCCTCGTCACGTCCTGGGGTGGCACTTCGCCGCGGGTGGTCACCGCGAGCTCCGGGTCCGCGGCGGTCGTCCAGTGCTGGGTCGTCGACAACGAATTCATCTCATGCCCCACTTCTCGATCCCTTTTCCCGGTGCCCTATGCCACCACTGCGCGCGTCGTGGGTGAAGGGCCGAAAGTCACCGAACAGCGTGCAGGCCGTGCGACTAGACTCTGCGTCGACGGTGGGGGCGGCGACGGGATGGCGGCGATGGCGAATGACGGTCAGGGTGGCCGCTATTCGGTGGGCCGGACCGCTTCGCAGCAGCGGTTGCGCGACCTGCTGGGTGAGGTGGCCGACCGGGTCGAGGGGATGATCGGCTCGCGCGACCGGATGGACGGCCTGGTCGAGGCCATGCTCACGGTCACCGCGGGCCTCGATCTGGACGATACGCTGCGCACGATCGTGCGGACGGCGATGGACCTGGTCGACGCGCAGTACGGCGCGCTGGCGGTGCGCGGCCACGATCAGCAGGTCGCGCAGTTCATCGACGAGGGCATGCCGGAACACATCAGGGACCGGATCGAGCGGTTGCCCGCAGGCCACGGCGTGCTCGGCGCCGTGTTCGCGCAGAAGTCGCCGCTGCGGCTCGCCGATCTCACCGAGCACAGCTCGTCGGTGGGTTTCCCGGCGGGACATCCGCCGATGCACACCTTCCTCGGGGTGCCGGTGCGGATCCGCGACGAGGTCTTCGGCAGCCTGTACCTCACCGAGAAGTCCGACGGGCAGCCGTTCACCGAGGAGGATGAGGTCCTCGTGCTCGCCCTCGCCGCCGCGGCGGGCATCGCGGTGGACAACGCGCACCTCTACGAACAGGCCAGGACCAGGCAGGCCTGGATCGAGGCCACCCGCGATATCGCGACCGAGTTCCTGGCGGGCACCGAATCCGATCGCGTGCTCGGCCATGTGGTCGACCACGCGCGCAAGCTCACCGGGTCCCATCAGGCGTTCCTTGCCTCGGTGCCGGTGCCCGACGAAGCGCCCGCCGGGATCTCGGAGCTGGTGATCACGCAGTGGACCGGCCCCGATGCGGGCCAGGACTGGCAGACCGTCCCGGTCGCGGGCACCGCGCTCGGTGACGCGTTCAGCAGACGCACGCCCCTGCGGTTCGACGACGCCTCGGCGGTGACCCTCGGCGTGGAGTTCCCCGATGCCGAATTGCCGGGCGCCGGACCGGCGCTGGTACTGCCGCTGTGCACCCCGGACGCCACCCTCGGGGTTCTGGTGACGATCCGGCCGCCCGGTTTCGCACCGTACTCCGACGAGATGCTCGAGCTGACCGCGGCGTTCTGCGATCAAGCCGCGCTGGCGGTGCGGCTGGCCGACGCTCAGCGCCGGATGCGCGAACTCGACATCGTCGCCGACCGCGACCGCATCGCCCGTGACCTGCACGATCACGTGATCCAGCGGCTGTTCGCGATCGGTCTCACCGTGCAGGCGACCATGCCGAAGGCGGTCGTTCCCGAAGTGCGGCAACGCCTCTCGTCGGTGATCATGGATCTGCAGGAGGTGGTGCAGGAGATCAGGACCTCCATCTTCGACCTGCACGCCAGCGGACCCGAGCACAGCGCGGGGCTGCAGCAGCGGCTGGAGCTGGCGATCCGGCGCCAGACCGCCGATATCGCCCTGCGGGCCACGATCCAGGTGTCGGGGCCGCTGTCGGTGCTCGACCCGCAGCTGGCCGATCACGCCGAGGCGGTGGTGCGCGAGGCGGTCAGCAACGCGGCACGCCATTCCGGGGCCGACACGGTCGCGATCGTGATCGAGGTGGCCGACGACCTGACGATCGAGGTCGTCGACAACGGCTGGGGCATCCCCAATCATGTGATCCGCAGTGGCTTGCGCAATCTCGAGCAGCGAGCCGAGGAGGCCGGCGGGCACTTCGAGATCGGTCCGGCCAAGCGGCCCGACGCCGACGGCAACCACCCGGACATGCCAGGCACCCTGCTGCGCTGGGCGGTGCCGCTCCCCCAGGACACACCCACCGACGGCTATGCGCTGGCGGCGGGTCCCGAGGCAGGCGAGGGCGACTGACTCACCGCGGGCGCGAGGACGACCGCGGCGTTGGTGCCACCCATGCCCATCGACAGCTTCACCGTGAGCCCACCGGTCAGCTCGGCGGTCCCGTCGAGCAGCCGCGGGTGCGCGGGCGCCACGATCGGCGCCGACACCGCCAGTCCCCGGTCGTAGGACAGCGCGAGCGCCGCGACCTCGACCGCCGCGGCCGCGCCCTGGCAGTGCCCGGTAAGCGGTTTGAGCGCGGTGACGACGGGCCGGTCGGCGAAGACGGTGGTGAGCACGTCACGTTCGGCCGCGTCGCACTGTCTGGTGCCGGTGGCGTGCGCGTTGACGTAGGCCACATCGGCGGCGTCGATGCCGGCGGCCGCCAGCGCGCGCCGCGCGCAGTCGATGAGCTGTGTGTGCGCCGGATCGACCGACACCACGTGGTGGGCGTCGTTGGTCATCGCGCCGCCGAGGACCCTGGCGTAGGGCCGGTCGACGGCGTCGCTGAGCAACAGGGCCACCGAGGCCTCGGCCATGACGAAGCCGCGGGTGCCCTCCTGGAACGGCCTGCACGCGGTGAACGGATCCAGGTCGGCGACGGCGGCACCCATCCCGACGAAGTGCTCGAGCATGTCCGGTGTCGCCGAGAGGTCGGTGGTGACGCACAGGACGTCGTCGACCAGCCCGGCGGCCAGCCACAGCTGGGCGGTGAGCAGCGCGGCGCTGCCCGAACTGCAGGCCGCGGAGACATTCATCGCCGGACCGTGGAAACCGAAGTCCTGCATCACCACCGAGATCGGCGTCGACGGCAGCAGCCGCAGATAGTCGCGGGAGCGCCGGTGTCCGTGGTCGACGAGGTAGAAGTCACGCCAGTCGGCGACATCGCCGAGAGTGAACGCGTGGACGAGCCCGACCGTGCGGCCGGTCCGGCGCCAGCCGCGATCCTGCGCGTCGGCGATCGCCTCGGTGGCCGCGGCCCGCACGGCACGCCCGAACAGGCCGGGCATGCCGTCGGGATCGGTGATCCGGCCCACCCACGCGTGTTCGTCGCGTCCGACGCCGTAACCGGGGTGCAAACCGGCGGCTGGTTTCCCTCCCGTTATCCCCTGCCACAGCGGTTCACGTCCCCATCCGTAGCCGGAGACCACACCCACCCCGGAGATCGACATAGAATCGAGTCGGTGGGCCCTGCCGCCGGGACACGCCTCGGGTTTCACATCGCTCCTCGCGGATCGCATCGAGATTTCTCACAGTAGTCCTGTTCGCCGGATCCGGGCCAGGCACCGAGAGGGGGTATCGCAGTGGGTGACGTACATACCGAACAGGCCGGCGCCGAGCAGCTCGCGCGGCGGTACCGCTCGCTGGTCGAGCACATGCCCGATGCCATCTGCGTGCACAAGGCGGGCACCATCGTCTATGTCAATCCCGCGATGGTCCGGCTGCTCGGCGCGCGCATGGCCACCGATCTGCTCGGGCTCTCGATCACCACCTTCGTCGCGCGCGAGTCCGTTGCGCCGATGCTCGACCGGATCGCCCAGCTCACCGCCGAGGGCGCGGCCTCGCCGCCGACCGAGATGGACCTGGTCCGGGTGGACGGGCGCACAGTGCCGGTGCGGACGGTCTCGGTGCTCACGGCCTGGCAGGACGATCTCGCCTACCAGGTGGTGGTGCACGACCTCACCGCCCAGCGAGCCGCGGAGGCGTCGGCGCGGCGGGCCGAGGCACACTTCACCACCGTGGTGTCCCAGCTGGAGGAGGGCGTGCTCGTCGTCGACCGCGCAGGCCGGATCGAGTCGATCAATCCGGCCGGGCGGCGCATTCTCGGTCTCGACGAGACGGCGCCGCTTGTCGGCCGCCGCATCGACGAACTCCCGGCGACGATGGTCGACCGCAACGGGCAGCCGCTGCCGACCACCCGGCATCCGATGGCGCACACGCTGGCGACCGGGGAGGCGGTTACCCAGTTCGTGTTCGGGGTGGACCGCGACGACGGCACCCAGGTGTGGCTCACCTGCAATTGCCGGCTGCTCAATCCGGAGAGCCCGGAGTCGTCCGGGGTGTCCTCGTTCGCCGACATCACCGCGTTCCGGGAGAGCAAGCGTCAGCTCGAATACCAGGCCACCCACGACGCGCTGACCGGGCTGGCCAACCGCTCGCTGATCCTGTCGCAGCTGGCGACCGCGCTCGACGCCGACGACGCGGGCACGGTCACCACCGTGTTGTTCCTCGACCTCGACGGTTTCAAGGCGATCAACGATGCCCTCGGCCATGCCATCGGCGACCTGGTGCTGCAGATCGTCGCCCAGCGGTTGCAGCGGGCCCTGCGCGCCGAGGATCTGGTCGGCAGGCTCGGCGGCGACGAGTTCCTCGTCCTGCTCTCCGGTCATCCGCACCCGGCCGACCTGCCCGCACTGATCGACCGGCTGCGCGCCACCATCGGCGAGCCGATCATCGCCCGCGGTCACCGGCTCGAGGTGAGCGCGTCGATCGGGGTCACCGAGCTCCAGCCGCAGGAGCATCGCACGCCCGAAGCCGTCCTGCACGACGCCGACCTGGCGATGTACCGCGACAAGCCCGCCGATCACCGTGACCTCGGTCTCGGTCAGCAGCGACGCTCGAACAACACCCACGCCTCCTGACACACTGATCGGCGTGATCGTCGAACACGCCATCCTGCCGGTTCGCCCCGGACACGCCGACGCGTTCGAGGCGGCGTTCGCCGAGGCGTACCCGATCATCGCGGGCATGCCCGGATTCGGCGGCCTCTCGCTGTCGCGGTGTGTGGAACGGCCGGAGAACTACCTGCTGCTGGTTCGCTGGGAGCGGCTCACCGATCACACCGAGGGCTTCCGTGGCTCGCCGGCATATCAGCGCTGGCGGACGCTGTTGCACCACTTCTACGATCCGTTTCCCGTGGTCGAACACTTCACGCCGATCGTCGGCGACCCTGCTGGGTCCGAGTAGACTCGACAACTCTGTTCTCGCCGGTGCCGAAGGAGTCCCGTTTTGCCCGACCGCCTCGCTGACGAACGCGCCGCGGAACAGCAGTACCTGTCGGTGCTCTACACCCGGCTCGACGGCATGCGCGACTACGCGCAGAACCGGCTCAAGACCGTACTGCTGGAATCCGGCGGCACCCCGCAGGCACGCAGTGAGCGCGAGTCGTTCACCGCGCTCTACAACGAGGACCTGGCGAAATACGATGCCGCCGAGCACGGCCTCTGCTTCGGCCGGATCGATCTGAACGGCCGCGAGCCGGAGGCCCGCTACATCGGCAGGCTCGGCATCCTCGACGAGGACAACGACTACGAGCCGCTGCTGCTGGACTGGCGCGCGCCGCTGGCCCGCCCGTTCTATCTGGCGACCACCGCCAACCCCGAGGACGTGGTCCGGCGCAGGCACATCCGGTCCCGCAATCGCGCGGTCACCGCGATCACCGACGAGTACCTGGATCTGGCGGCCGCCGAGCGCGACGGCGTGGTCGGCGCCGACGACGGGGTCGGCGGGGAGAGCGCGCTGCTGTCGGCACTCAACGCCGCCAGGACCGGGCACATGAACGACATCGTGGAGACGATCCAGTCCGAGCAGGACGCGATCATCCGCTCCGAGCACAAGAGCGTGCTGGTGGTGCAGGGCGGCCCCGGCACCGGCAAGACCGCGGTGGCGCTGCACCGCGCCGCCTACCTGCTCTACACCTACCGCCAGCAGCTGGCCAAAAGCGGCGTACTGATCATCGGCCCGAACGCGACCTTCCTCGACTACATCGGCCAGGTGCTGCCCTCGCTCGGCGAGACCGGCGTGCTGCTGTCGACCATCGGCGACCTGTATCCGGGCGTGAAGGCGGTCCGTGCGGACTCGCTGCGGGCCGGGGAGATCAAGGGCTCGCTCGACATGCTCGAGGTGCTCAAGCAGGCGGTGCGTGACCGGCAGGAGGTGCCTGCGCAGCCGGTGCGGCTGACCTTCGACGGCTATCCGGTGACGCTGGACCGCAAGATCGCCACCAGGGCACGCGGCCGGGCCAGGTCCTCGCGCCGCCCGCACAATCTGGCCCGCCCGATCTTCGCGGCCTCGGTGATCGATGCCCTCACCGACCAGCTCGCCGCCACCATGGGCGCCGATCTGTCCGGCGGCACCAGCCTGCTCAGTTCCGCCGATCTCAGCGAGATCGGCGACGAGATGCGCGCCGACCCGCAGGTCCAGGCCGCGATCGGCGCGCTGTGGCCGATCCTGTCGCCGCAAGACGTGCTGGCCGATCTGCTGGCCGACCCGGCGCGGCTGGACCGGGCAGCGAAGACGCTGAGCCCCGAGGACCGCGCCGAACTGGTGCGGTCCGACGACGGCACCTTCGCCGCCGCCGACGCGCCGCTGCTCGACGAGCTGGCCGAACTGCTCGGCGTCGACGACTCCGAGGAACGCGAACGAGCCCGCCGCCGCTGGCGCGCGCAGCTGGCCGAGGCGCAGGACGCACTCGACATCCTCACCGGTTCGGCGCCACAGGACATCGAGGACGAGCTCGACCCCGAGATCCTGATGGCCTACGACCTGATCGACGCCTCGCAGCTGGCCCAGCGACAGGAACTCGGCAACCGGCAGACCACGGCCGAGCGCGCCGCGGGCGATCGCACGTGGACCTACGGGCACGTGATCGTCGACGAGGCGCAGGAGCTGTCGGCCATGGCGTGGCGGATGGTGATGCGTCGCATCCCCAACCGGTGGATCACCGTGGTGGGCGATGTGGCCCAGACCGGCGATCCGGCGGGCGCGTCGTCGTGGCAGCGGGTGCTGGAACCGTATGTGGCGCAACGCTGGAAGCTCACCGAACTCACCGTGAACTACCGCACGCCCGCCGAGATCATGGCGGTGGCGGCCGACGTGCTCGCCGCGATCGATCCCGGTACCAAGGTGCCGCGATCGGTCCGCGAGTCCGGCCATCGGCCACGGGCCTACCGAGTCCGGCCCGCCCAGGTGGCCGGTGCGCTCGCCGGGCTGCTCGAGTCCGAGCACGCGCCCGGCACCGCCGCCGTACTCGCTCCGGCCGAACTGGTCCCCGAATTGTCTTCGCTGGCAGGCGAATCCGTGAGCGTACTGACGGTCCACGATGCCAAGGGCCTCGAGTTCGACCGGGTGTATCTGGTGGAGCCGCAGACGATTCTGGACGAGTCCCCGCGCGGTCTCAACGACCTGTACGTGGCCTTGACCCGCGCGACCCAGCGACTCGCGGTGGTGCACACCGACGACCTGCCCGAGGTGCTGTCGGCGCTGGCCTAGCCGGCAGCCCGACGCGCGAGCCCACACCGGGCCACGCGGCGGGGTCCTGGCCCGCACTCGGCCGTCCGGGAACGCACGCGAGGGCGCCGCGCGGCACGCGGCGCCCTCGACGTTGCCGAAGCGGTCCTAGCGCACGGTGTGCACGATCAGCACGTCCGAACGCGACTTGCGAGCCACGTCGGACGGCACCGAGCCGAGCAGGCGACCGGTGAGGGTGTTCAGGCCACGGTTGCCGACCACCAGCAGGTCGGCTTCGACCTCCTTGACGAGGTCGAGCAGCGAATCGACCGGCTCGCCGACGATGGCGCGCTCGACGATGTTCTTCGCGCCGGCGGCGACGGCCTTCTCCCGTGCGACGTGCAGGATCTCGTTGGTCGGCGCCGAGCCGCGCACCTGGTAGGCCTCGTCCTTGAGGACGTCGGCAGCGGCGGCGACATCGCGATCGTCGGTCGGGAAGTAGGCGCAGGCCAGCACGAGAGTCGCGTCCGCATCGGCGGCGAGCGCCGCGGCCTTCTCCACCGCGACGTACGACGAATCCGAGCCATCAGTACCGACGACAATGGTCCGGTAGGCGGTCATCTCTCCTCCAACTTGGTCGGTGCCGACGTCGAACGACCCGGGAATCGAGCGTCAGCGCGGCAATTGGGTCGACCCTAACGCCAAAACAGGCCGATTTATCGACAATCGCCACAGATCACACCGGGAGTGTTGATCTCGCGGGCCGGTCCGACGCGGGTTCTCGCGACGGATCCGAGGATTCACCTGGGGCAACCAGAACCGGATCAGCCGGAATTGTGGCCTATCACAACACAATCACCACGCCGGTCCCGGCTGGGATTTCGCTCACATCACCCGGAGAAACTCGGCAATCCGCAGGCGGCACTGCCGGTTCCGGTGGCAGGCGCCACGGTCACCGTGGTCGGCGTGATCCACTTGGTACCGAGCAACACGACCTTCGCCGTCAGCTCATGGGTGCCTGCCGCAGCGGGCCGCCAGGTCGCCGTGGTGGCACCGACCGTGGGCACCCAGACGCTGTCGATCGGCACACCGTTGTCGTAGAACGTCACCTCGGCGCCGGAGTCCGCGCTGCTGTATCCGACGACGCCGACCGCCGTGACCGTGTACGCACAGCCCGCCCGATGATCCGAGCCCGCGACTTCCACGTACTGCGTGCCGCTCGCATGGGCCGCCGGCGCGGCGAAGGCGGCGGTGGCCACGACCGCCGCCAGGGCGGAACCGATCAGGGCAGGCCACGAATCGCGGCGGAAAAGTGTTGTCACCGTTGCAGTCCTCACTTCTACGCGACACCGGGTCGCCGCGCCTGCGGTGACCCTAGCCCGGAGCTGAACCACCACTGGGTGAAACGAGAATATTTCAAACTGCTATTTCCGTGTCTGGGCACCGCCCGAGACCGCGCCGGATGCCCCCGACCGCGCCCTGCGCGCATATTCCGACGGCGACATCCCGATCCCGGCGGTGAATTCCCGGCAGAAATGCGCCTGGTCGAAATAGCCGAGTTCGGCGGCCAGATCCGCCAGGTCCGGTGCGGCGCCGCGGGCGAGCAGATCGGCGGCGTCCTGCAGGCGGAATCGGCACAGCACCCATTTCGGACCGGCGCCGACATAGCGCCGGAACAGCCGCTGCAGGGTCCTGATCGGGACGGCGAACCGCTCGGTGACCTGATCGACCCTGGTCAGCCCGGCATCGTCGGCCATCGCGGCCACGATGCGGGCCACCAGTGCGTAGTGTGGGTCGCCGCCGCGACCGCGCCCGGCGAAGAATTCCTCGACCAGCCGGACCCGCGCCGCGTCCGACGATTCGGCGAGCACCAGGTCGCCCAGGTGAGCCGCGGCGGGCAGCACCTCGGCCAGCGGCGCCGAATCATCGCGCAGCGCACCGACATCCATGCCGGTGAACGCGCCGAACCCACCGGGACGGAACCGGATGCCGAAGGTCTCCCCCACCCCGTCGAGCTCGCGCACATACTTCGTGGTGCACACGCCGGTGACGAACCCGCCCGTCCTGGTACCGCTGCGCTCGAAGGTGACATTGACGCAGGGAAACGACAACACCTCCGCGCGATAGGCGGGCTTGCCGCGCAGATCCCAGCGCACCACCCAGTACCGGTCGGCGAAGCCGCTCAGCGCGGGCCCGACCGGGAGCCGGTCCAGCGTGCGATGCCTTGCCTGTTCGTCCGGCAGCAGAATGCCCTTGCGATCGGCGAGATCCGGCGCGTCACCCGTGGTCATCGGATCTTGTCGCCTTCTTACAAGACCGGCCGCGACCGCGCGAGCAGGATCGTCGTCATGACCGACACCGTTGCGCCCATCCCGGAGGGCTACCACTCCATCACCTGCTTTCTGGCGGTGCCCGACGGCAACGCCGCCATCGATTTCTACACCGAGGTGTTCGGCGCCAAGGTACTCAGCCGGGCCGACCGGCCCGACGGCCAACCCGCGCACGCCGAACTGCTCATCGGCGATTCCACCATCCAGCTCGGCATGCCCATGCCCGAGAACAAGGTGCGGGCACCCGAGGACTGGGTCCACACCTCCATCGTGCACTACTGTCCCGACGTCGACGCCGTGGTCGCCAGGGCGGTCGCCAACGGCGCCCGCCTGGCCGAGGAACCACAGACCTTCGTCAACGGCGAGCGGTTCGGCGTGATCGTCGACCCGTTCGGGCACCGGTGGGCGGCGCTGACCCGGGTGGAGGACATCTCGCGGGAAGAGGCCGATCGCCGCATCGCGGCCTGGATGGCCGAACAGGCCTGACACCGGCGACGCGCGGCCGTCGGTACCCACCGACGGCCGCCACCGGGCCGCTGTCCGCCCACGCGTCAGCTCAGGCCCGCGGCGTCCATGCCGCGGAGTTCCTTCTTCAGATCGGCGATCTCGTCGCGCAGCCTGCCGGCGAGCTCGAACTGCAGCTCGCGGGCCGCGTTCATCATCTGCTCGGTGAGCGAGGCGACCAGATCGGCCAGTTCGGCGCGCGGCATCGACTTCACGTCGCGCTCGGCGTAGATGCCCGCGCTCACCGCCCGGCCAGGCTCGCCCTGAGCGCGCCTGCCGCGGCTGGCATTGCGGCCGGAACCGCCGACCGCCACCTCGTCCTCGGCCTCCTGATACACCTGGTCGAGAATGTCGGCGATCTTCTTGCGCAGTGGTTGCGGATCGATGCCGTTGGCTGTGTTGTAGGCGATCTGCTTGGCCCTGCGGCGATCGGTCTCGTCGATCGCGTGCCGCATCGAGTCGGTGATCTTGTCGGCGTACATGTGGACTTCGCCGGAGACATTGCGGGCCGCGCGGCCGATGGTCTGGATGAGGCTGGTACTCGACCGCAGGAATCCCTCCTTGTCGGCGTCGAGAATCGCGACCAGCGACACCTCGGGCAGGTCGAGACCCTCGCGCAGCAGGTTGATGCCGACCAGCACGTCGTACTCACCCAGCCGCAGCTGCCGCAGTAGCTCCACCCGGCGCAGGGTGTCGATCTCCGAATGCAGGTACCGCACCCGCACGCCGAGGCCGAGCAGGTAGTCGGTGAGGTCCTCGGCCATCTTCTTGGTGAGGGTGGTGACCAGCACGCGCTCGTCGCGGTCGGTGCGCTGCCGGATCTCGTGGACCAGATCGTCGATCTGGCCCTTGGTCGGCTTCACCACCACCTGCGGATCGACAAGACCGGTCGGGCGGATCACCTGCTCCACCACCTCGCCACCGACCTGGCCGAGTTCGTACGGGCCCGGCGTCGCGGACAGATACACCGCCTGCCCGATCCGGTCGGCGAACTCCTCCCAGGTCAACGGGCGATTGTCGACCGCCGACGGCAGGCGGAACCCGAATTCGACCAGATTGCGCTTGCGCGACATATCGCCTTCGAACATGCCGCCGATCTGCGGCACGGTGACGTGCGATTCGTCGACGACCAGCAGGAAATCGTCGGGGAAGTAGTCGAGCAGGGTCGCGGGCGCCGAACCCGCCGGCCGCCCGTCGATATGGCGCGAGTAGTTCTCGATGCCGGAGCAGAACCCGACCTGCCTGATCATCTCCAGGTCGTACTCGGTGCGCATCCGCAGCCGCTGCGCCTCCAGCAGTTTGCCCTGCTTCTCCAGGTCGGCCAGCCGCTCGGCCAGCTCGACCTCGATATCGGCGACCGCGCGCGACATCCGCTCCGGGCCGGCCACATAGTGGGTGGCCGGGAAGATGCGCAGCGAGTCGACCTGGCGCACCACGTCACCGGTGAGCGGGTGCAGGTAGTACAACGACTCGATCTCGTCGCCGAAGAACTCGATGCGTACCGCCAGTTCCTCGTAGGACGGGATGATCTCCACCGTGTCGCCGCGCACTCGGAAGGTGCCGCGGGTGAACGCCATGTCGTTGCGGGTGTACTGCACGTCGACCAGCAGGCGCAGCAGCGCGTCACGATCGATCTCGGTACCCACCTCGAGCTGCACCGACCGGTCCAGGTACGACTGCGGGGTACCGAGGCCGTAGATGCACGACACCGAGGCCACCACGACCACATCGCGGCGCGACAGCAGGCTCGAGGTCGCCGAGTGCCGCAGCCGCTCGACGTCGTCGTTGATCGAGCTGTCCTTCTCGATGTAGGTATCGGTCTGGGCGATGTAGGCCTCGGGCTGGTAGTAGTCGTAGTACGAGACGAAGTACTCGACGGCGTTGTGCGGCAACATCTCCCGCAACTCGTTGGCCAGCTGGGCGGCCAGGGTCTTGTTCGGCGCCATCACCAGGGTGGGCCGCTGCAGCTTCTCGATGAGCCACGCGGTGGTCGCCGACTTGCCGGTACCGGTGGCGCCGAGCAGGACGACGTCCTTCTCCCCCGCGGTGATCCGCCGCTCCAGCTCGGCGATGGCGGCGGGCTGGTCGCCCGCGGGCTTGTGCTCGCTGACCACCTCGAACTGCCCACCCGCGCGCTCGATGGTGCCGACGGGGCGATGCTCGGAATGGGCCAGGGGATGTCCCCGATCCTCGTACCCTTCCGCCGGGATCTCGGTTGCGAATGCCATGTCCTCCAGGTTAGGCCCGACCACCGACAAGTCGCGACGGATGGCGTCGCCGCCACGACACGCGCCGACGCCACGCCGTCGGGCCCCATGCTCGCCGGTGTCGTGCCGATGAATTTCCGCTCATCACGCCGCGGGGTCCGCTGCGCGCAACACGTTGCGCGCGCTCATCGGCAGCATCGTGGCGACTCGAATCCGATGCGCGATCACCAGGTCCAGCGGCCGCGTAACTCATACCCACTCGGTACAGCAATCCTCCGGCATCCGCACGGGCATGCCCGAAACACCTGATGTCACAGAACCATTCACGACAGCACCGCACCGTGGACCCGGTACGCGCGGCCGAACCCGGCGTACCGTTGGTTCGATCATCGGTACGTGGTGAAGGACAAGGCCATGAGCGCACTGCTTCCCCTGCTCCTCGCGGCTCCGGCGGTCACCGGATTCGCCGGATACTTCGCGCGCGAGATCCGTGGCTCGCAGCCGCCGCCCGTCGCGAACGCCACCACGCCGCCACCGAGCAGACCCCGGGTGGAGTTCTTCGATGTGGCCGAGCTCACCAGTACCGATACCAGGGGCTTCGTCCGGCCCGTCGACCGGTACGACGTGCAGCCGTGGGGGCTCTACCTCGCCCGCACGGTCGGCCCACGGCACCGCCACGAGGAGTCCTGGCTGCTGCCTGGACCGGGGGTGCGCGCCACCCTCGCGCACGACCGCCCCGGACATCACCGCAGCCACGACTACGTGCTCGACATCGTCGAGGTCGAGCGGATCGCACCCAAACGCTGGCGCGCCACCGACTATCTCCTGGATGTCGCGGTGCGGCGCGGTCGCACGGCGACGCTGCGCGGCACCGGCGACCTGCTGGCCGCCCACGCCGCGGGCCGGATCGACACCGAGCGGGCCGATCGGGCGTTCGAACGGGCCGCGGCGGTGCTCGACGGGCTGGCCACGCACGAGCACGACGTCGAACGGTGGCTGCGCGCCAGGGGCATCACCCTGACCTGGATGTGACACGATCGGGCACCGATGCCTCGTCACCGGTAGATTTTCCGGTCATGACGCAGGCATCCCCCGTGCACGTGCACCCACCCAAGATCGAACTCTTCGATATCGCGGCGCGGACGAACACCGATCCGAAGGGTTTCGTCCGCCCGGTGGAGATCTACCGGGAGGAGCCGTGGGGGCTGTACATGGGCAGGCATTCGGATCACCCGAACTTTCACTACCTGGAGTCGTGGGTGCTACCAGAACTCGGGCTGCGCGCGTCGAAGCTCTACTTCAATCCCGGCGTCACCCGGAACCAGGACGTCTACGTCGACGTCGGGGTGTTCACCAGGGAATCGGCCACCCTGTGGAAATCGGTCGACCACTATCTGGACCTCCTGGTCCGCACGGGCCGCGAGGTCGAACTGGTCGATGTCGACGAGTTGCTGGCCGCGCACACGACCGGGCTGCTCGACACCGCCGAGTGCCAGGCCGCGATCGCCAACGCGACCGCCGCGATCGACGGGATGGCCGCGCACGGGCATTGCATGGAAGCGTGGCTGGCGAGCCGCGGCATGATCCTGACCTGGCGCTGACACGCCACCGCCCCGACTTCCGGTAGTGAAGTCGGGGCGATGACGCCGGAACGAACGATCAGCCCGCCGACAGACTGCCGAACAGATCGCCGAGGCCGCCACCGCAGCCCGCGCTGCCGGTCGACGCCCCCTCCGCCACCGTGACCGTGATCGAGTCGCTGATCAGCAGCTGCCTGGCCTCCAGCTTGTGCTGGCCCGCCGTGGTCGGCTTCCATGTGATGCTCACCGTGCCCGACAGCAGCGAGGGCGACACCGGGCTGCCCGGGATGTCGACGCCGTTGTCGGTGAACTTGACCGAGGTCAGCCGGTCGATCTCGACGCTCGCGGTGAGCTTGTAACTACAGCCGACCTTGTGGTCGCTGCCTGCTACGGTGAGGTTTCCCACCCAGGCCGAGGCCTGCGGTGCGGCCAGCACGATGCTGGCGGCGACGGCGCCGAACGCGGTGATGCCGAAGCCCGCACGGCCGTACCGACGATGATGTGTTGTCATACGCGCTACAACTTCCCTGTGAACCGAGTCACCGCCTGGTGACTGGCCACAATGTACACAGCGCAGCGCCCCGTCCGGCAGGTTTTTGAAACATTCACATTTAACAGATCGGGGGTGCGTCAGGCCCGAGCGCGCGCCCACTCCGTGACCACGGGATACACGGTGTCGAACCACGGCTCCTTCACCGCGTAGTACGCCTCCCCGGCCGCCTCCGCCGACCCGCCCGCCGCCTGCTCGGCCGCGCGCTTCACCGCCAGATACTCCGTCCGCGCGCCCTCCTCGGCGCGCAGCCAGTCGCGCAGGTCGATCGCGAACCGCTGCCCCGGCGAATCCTGGACGCGCAGATGGATATTCGCGGGACGGGCCGGATCGGCATTGCCGTGCAGGCGTTTACCCCAGCGGGCCAGGTCGGTGCCGGCCGGATCGCCGGGAGTCGGCTTGGGGTTGTCGTGGGTCACCGCGGGCGCCGCCGGGAATCCCGCTGCGGCAAGGGCGCCGGCCAAGGCATCGGCGGCTCCGAGGTCGGCCACCGTCACCTGGATATCGATGATGTCCTTGGCGGGCAGCCCGGGCACCGCCGTCGACCCGACGTGGTCGATCCGCACCGCCGACGCCCCGCACACCAGGTGCAGCCGCGCGATGATGCGCCGTGCCTGCACCGCCCAGTCCGGGTCGGCCGGCACGAGCCGGTAGTCCGCCGTGGCCCGCACGCCCGTACGCAGATTGTGTTCGAACGGCACCAGCCGCTGTTCCCACAGTGCCCGCACCTGCGCCTCGACGATCCCCGGTGCGCCGTTGTTGTCCAGCCACACATCGGCGACGGCGTGCCGCTGGTCGTCGGTGGCCTGGGCAGCGATCCTGGCGCGCGCGTCGGCCTCGTCCACCCCGCGCTGATCGACCAGGCGGCGCAGCCTGGTCTCGACATCGGCGCCGACCACAAGCACCAGCTGCATCAGCGGCGCGAGCCCGTTCTCCACCAGCAGCGGAACATCCTGCACCACAACGGCATCCGCGGGCGCGTCGCCGATCAGCTCGGCGGTACGGGCGCCGACGAGCGGATGGGTGATGGCATTGAGCGTGCCCCGCGATTCGTCATCGGCGAAAGCGACCGCGGCCAGCGCAGGCCGGTTCAGGCTGCCGTCGGCGGCGAGGATGTCCGGGCCGAAGGCTTCGACCAGCGCGGCAAGACCCGGCGTGCCTGGGGCGACGACCTCGCGGGCGATCGCGTCGGAGTCGATGAGCACCGCCCCGAGCTCGACCAGGGTCCGCGCCACAGTGGATTTACCAGCTCCCATGCCTCCGGTGAGGCCGATCCGCAACATGGGCCCAGTCTGTCAGAACGGCATCTTTCCGACACGCCAGGGCGGTGGCGGCGGAAAATCCGGGGTTCGGCGCGTCGCGTCGGCTAACCTTCGCCCTGGCGAGAAGGCCAGCTTCAGCTACCGATAGAAGGATGATCATGGGCACCAGAGACCACCGGACGGCTCGCCACCGCCTGGGCATGCCCGGCGGTGTGCATTGCGTCGAATTCCCGGCTGTCGCAGCGACTCTCGCCGAGCATCGCCGCTCCTGGTTCACCGCCCTGGTCTCCCCGGCGCGACACAGCTTCGCGGCCATGCGCAAGCGCCCGAGCGTGGCGCCGAACTACTGGGTGCCCGCCGCCGCGAGCTGACCCAGGACGATATCCAGACCCCCACCGCGGGCCCGGCGACTGTCGCCGGGCCCGCGGTTCGTGTGCGTCCACCCGCTACCGGAGAAAGGCCGAAGGCCCCGATCCATACGGACCGGGGCCTTCGAACGTGCTCTACCCGAATCAGGCGTTGCCGGAGAGCTTCTCCCGCAGAGCCGCGAGCTGCGCATCGCTGGCGAGCGAACCGCCGGTCGACTCGGCCGCACCGGAGGACGCCTGGGCGCCGCTCTCGGAGGAGTAGTTGCCCGCGGTGGCACCGCCGTTGGCGGCCTCGGCCGCGGCGTCGGCCGCCATCTTCTCCATCTGCGCGGTGTGCATCTTGTGGCGACGCTCGGCCTCGGCGTAGCGGCCTTCCCACTCTTCGCGCTGCTTGTCGAAGCCCTCGAGCCATTCGTTGGTCTCGGGATCGAAGCCCTCGGGGAAGATGTAGTTGCCCTGCTCGTCGTAGCTGTCGGCCATGCCGTACTTCGACGGGTCGAACTCGGCGTGGTAGTCCTCGTTCGCCTGCTTCAGCGACAGCGAGATCCGGCGACGCTCCAGGTCGATGTCGATGACCTTGACCATCGCGTCGTCGCCGACGGCGACAACCTGGTCCGGGACCTCGACGTGGCGCTCGGCCAGCTCGGAGATGTGCACCAGGCCCTCGATGCCCTCTTCGACGCGCACGAACGCACCGAACGGAACCAGCTTGGTGACCTTGCCCGGCACGATCTGACCGATCGCGTGGGTGCGGGCGAACTGACGCCACGGGTCTTCCTGGGTGGCCTTGAGCGAGAGGGAGACGCGCTCGCGGTCCAGATCGACGTCGAGAACCTCGACGGTGACCTCGTTGCCGACCTCGACGACCTCGGACGGGTGGTCGATGTGCTTCCAGGACAGCTCGGAGACGTGCACCAGGCCGTCGACGCCACCCAGGTCCACGAAGGCACCGAAGTTGACGATCGAGGAGACCACACCCTTGCGGACCTGGCCCTTCTGCAGCTGGTGCAGGAACTCGCTGCGGACCTCGGACTGGGTCTGCTCCAGCCAGGCGCGACGCGAGAGAACCACGTTGTTGCGGTTCTTGTCGAGCTCGATGATCTTGGCCTCGATCTCCTTGCCGACATACGGCTGGAGGTCGCGGACGCGACGCATCTCGACGAGCGAGGCGGGCAGGAAGCCACGGAGGCCGATGTCGAGGATCAGGCCGCCCTTGACGACCTCGATGACGGTGCCCTTGACGGCCTCGTCCTTCTCCTTGAGCTCCTCGATCGTGCCCCACGCGCGCTCGTACTGCGCCCGCTTCTTCGACAGGATCAGGCGGCCTTCCTTGTCCTCCTTGGTGAGAACCAGGGCCTCGACCTCATCGCCCACGGAAACGACCTCGTTGGGGTCGACATCGTGCTTGATGGAGAGTTCGCGGGAGGGGATGACGCCTTCGGTCTTGTAACCGATGTCGAGCAGGACCTCGTCACGATCGACCTTGACGATGGTTCCCTCGACGATGTCGCCATCGTTGAAGTACTTGATCGTGGCGTCGATGGCGGCGAGGAAATCCTCGGCGGAGCCGATGTCGTTGACGGCTACCTGCGGCGAGGTGACGGTGGTGGGCATATGTGGATTTGCTCCGGACGGATTGTGGTCGGTTGCGGACATTGGATCTTTCGGTACGCTGCGAGATCACCGCGACAAGGCGACGAAAGGGATACCTGAAAAGTATCGCACGGACTGCCGCACTTGCTGCCGATCACACTCAGCACGGGTACCTGTCGTCATCGGCTACCGCACGCATTCAACCCCGGCGCACAGCTCCTCGAAGGCACTCGCGTGCCTCAGCGTACGCGACCGCCGCCGAGCCGGGCAAACCACCCCCTCCCCCCGCCGATACCCTTGGCGCCGTGTCCGACGACGAACGCCACGCGCAGGCCAACGCGCTGCTGGGAACCACAGCCACCACCCGCACCAAGATCGGTTCCGCGGACAGCGAACGAGCCAGCAGGCGCTGGTGGGACGCCGATGCCGACCAGTATCACCAGACCCACGCCGATTTCCTCGGCGTCGACTCCCCCGGCGGCGAGTTCGTCTGGTGCCCGGAGGGCTTGCACGAGGGTGACATGGAATTCCTCGGAGAGCTGACCGGCAAGTCCGTGCTCGAGATCGGCTGCGGATCGGCGCCGTGTTCGCGCTGGCTGGCAGGCCGGGGCGCGCGCCCGGTCGGGCTCGATGTGTCGATGGGCATGCTGACGCGCGGACTGGCCGCGATGGACCGGGGCGGGCCGCTGGTACCGCTGGTGCAGGCGGGCGCCGAGGCGTTGCCGTTCGCCGACGAATCCTTCGACCTGGCCTGTTCGGCCTTCGGCGGGGTCCCGTTCGTCGCCGATTCGGCGCTGGTGATGCGGGAAGTGGCGCGAGTGCTGAAGCCCGGCGGGCGCTGGGTGTTCTCGGTGAACCACCCGATGCGCTGGATCTTCCCCGACGATCCGGGACCCGCCGGGCTCACCGCCACGATCCCCTACTTCGACCGCACGCCCTATGTGGAGGTCGACGACGCCGGAGTGGCGACCTATGTCGAGCACCACCGCACGATCGGCGACCGGGTTCGCGAGATCGTCGGCGCCGGGCTCACCCTGCTCGACATCGTCGAACCGGACTGGCCGGAGTGGCTGGACCGTGAATGGGGTCAGTGGTCGCCGCTGCGCGGCCAGATCTTCCCCGGCACGGCGATCTTCGTCACCGCGAAGCCCTAGAACTCCGGCAGCGCCGCGAAGGACGGGTCGACGGTGACGTTCGGCACGGTGTCGGCGATCCATCGGCGCGTCCGGGTCAGGGCGTGATCGGGGAACTCGGTATCGAATTCGACGTCGTCGGAGCGCAGATACGGCAGCCGGCCGCGCAGGCCGGGGGCGTACGGGTGCGGTGGGCACATCTGCTCACGCCCGAACCGGCGCCCGATCGCGGTCTCCCGCGCGCCGGGCACGCCGGTTTCCGGGCAGATGATCTGGAACACTGCCGAGCATCGGTCTCTGGGGACCACGATCGATCCGGCGAAGACCAGCTCGCCGCGCGGTCCAGGCAGCACGGTCTTCTCCACGCGCAGCAGCGCGGGCAGCTGATCGACCCAGACGACGAAGGCCTCGATCAGACAACCGGTCCTGGCGTGGTGTTCGGCCAGCCGTCTGCGCAGCCGCGGCAGCTCGTGCAGCCGGGCGGGCAGATCGGGGACGCCGTCGACATAGGTCAACGCGACGACATCACGAGTGGCCGGATTCCCCCAGGTCGTGTTGTCCAACTGCTGCATTCCAGGAATGTCGAACGAGATGGGCACCCGGCCAACTTACCGGCGCGAGCGAGTTCGGTTGTCCCCGTGCGTGGTATGCCGCACCCATCACGCACGAGATCGCGCGCGCCGACCTGGTCGGCGCGCGCGATCTTGTGACCGGTCACCAGAACGGGGCGCGCGGCGTCAGTCCCGCTTCGGGGCCCGGCCCGCCCGTTCGAGGGCAAGGCGCAACGCGTATTCGATCTGGGAGTTGACGCTGCGCAGGTCGTCGGCCGCCCATTTGGCGATGGCCTCGTGGACGGCCGGGTCGAGCCGCAGCAGGACCTTCTTGGGTTCCTTCTTCGGCGCGGTCATCGGCGCTCAGGCGTAGAGCGATCCGGTGTTCACGACCGGCTGGGTGGCGCGGTCACCGCACAGGACGACGAGCAGGTTGGAGACCATCGCGGCCTTGCGTTCCTCGTCCAGTTCCACGGTGCCCGCCTCGGCGAGCCGGTCCAGCGCGAGCCCGACCATGCCGACCGCACCCTCGACGATGTGGGTCCGGGCGGCGACCACCTGCGCGGCCTGCTGGCGGACCAGCATCGCCTGGGCGATCTCGGGGGCATAGGCGAGGTGGGTGATCCTGGCCTCGATGACCTCGATACCCGCGGTCGCGGTGCGTTCGCGCAGTTCCACGGTGAGCTCCTCGGCGACCTCGGCGCCGTCACGCAGGCTGGTGCGGTCGTCGTCGTGGGCGTCGTAGGGGTGGGTGGTGGCGAGGTGGCGGACGGCGGCCTCGGACTGGGTCTCGACGTACTCCTCGTAGTCGTCGACGGCGAAGGCCGCCTTGAAACTGTCGACCACCTTGTAGACCACGACCGCCGCGATCTCGACCGGGTTGCCGTCGGCGTCGTTGACCTTCAGCTTCTGGGTCTCGAAGTTGCGCACCCGCAGCGAGATCGTCTCCCGGTCGGTGAGCGGGATGACCGAGAAGTAGCCGGGCTCGGACACCGAGCCGATGTAGCGGCCGAAGAAGGTGACCACCTTGGCCTCGTTGGGGTTGACGATGATCAACCCGGTCGCCAGCAGCGCGACGACGAGCACCGCGACCACCGCGGCGATCGCGCCGGTCAGGGCGAGCGGACCGCCGTCGTGCTTGGCGAAGGAGAAGAACCCCAACACGGCGGCGGCACCGAACAACAGGGTGAGCGCCAACCACCCCAGCAAGACGACGAATCCGTTGACGCGGGTTGCGGACCGCAGCTCCATGACATCCTCCCGATATCTGAGTGATATCACGAGGATAGTAGACAACCGGACATTTCGGCAAGCGGCGGCGGCCGAGCCCGCTACGCGGGGGCGAGATTGCGGTTGTGGCGGAAGAGGTTGGCCGGATCGGCGGCCGTCTTCAGCGCCGTCAGCCGGGCGTAGGTGTCCGCGGTGTACCCCGCCGCCGTCTGCGCGGCGTCCGCGGCGGCGCCTGCGCCGTAGAGGAAACTCAGGCTGTGCCCGATCGTCCACGGCGCCAGCGCTTCCCGTACCGACGCCAGCCCGGTGGGCGCCACGGCGCCGGGACCGGCGCCGGTGATCACACGGACGACGTACTCGGCCGCGCGATGGTCGACCGCGATGCCGGTGCCGCGGCGCATGGCCCCGCCGAGGTGGCGGATGTCGACCACCGCGTCCACCGGCCCGCCGGGCGCCGTTTGTGCCCGCAGGGCGGCGATCGCGCCGGCGGTGAGCTCGCCGAGCAAGGCGTTGGTCGCCGCGTACGCGTGCGGGAAGTCGGGGTCGCTGTGGATGGTGTGCGAAGCGGTGTAGGGCATGGTGCGCAAGTCGTCGTGCAGCCGGTCACCGATGGCACGCAGCGGCGCAACGAGACGTTCCCCCTCGGCAGCCGGGCCGTCGAAGGCGATCCGTACCGAGGCCACGTGCCTGCCGCGCAACGGTGCGGGGACCGGCGGGATATCGGGGTAGGTGAGCACGGCGACGGTCGAGGTGAGCGTGTCGGGCAGCGTCGCGGTCCAGGTTCGCCACCGGTCGAGCACGGTGTCGACGAGCGGGGTGTCGAAGATCAACCGGCCGCCGTAGACCTCGGTGACAGGGACGAGCCCGACTTCGATGCCGGTCACCACGCCGAAGTTGCCGCCGGTGCCGAGGACGGCGCCGAACAGCTCGTCGGCCGGTGTGAGGGTGCGCCGTCGCCCATCGGCGGTGACCAGCTCGATCGCGCGCACATGGTCGGCGGCGTAACCGAATTCGCGGGCGAGCAACCCCACCCCGCCGCCCAGCAAGTAGCCGACCACGCCGACCGACGGTGACGAGCCGGTGAGCGGTGCCAGACCGTGCACGGCCGCCGCTTCGACCAGCGCGCCCGCTCGCACTCCGGCGCCGATCCAGGCGCTACGGGTATGTGGGTCGACGGTGACGGTGTCCATTCGTCGCGTGCTGATCAGCACGCCGCCGTCGGCGGCGACCGAGAGCCCGTGCCCGGTCGCTTGCACGGCGATCGGAAGGCCTTGCCGCGCCGCGTATTCCACCGCGACGCGGACGTCCTCGGCGTCCAGCGCGCCGACCACGACATCGGGACGATGAGTGTAGGCGGTCTGGAAGCCGGCGATCTCCTCTGCATAGCCGGGGTCGTCCGGGGTGAACACCGGGCCGGTGAACCGGCTGGGGTCGATGGTCGCGAGGAAGTTCCTGGTCATGCCCTCGACGGTGCCAGCGCACAGAGCATAAGTACAACAGATAGTTCTTCCACTACTGATAACTCATAGTTATACGATCAGCGGATGGAACTGCGACAGCTGCGGTATTTCGTGACCGTCGTCGACGAAGGCGGGTTCACCAGGGCCGCCGACCGCCTGCACCTCACCCAGCCGGGGCTCAGCGCCCAGATCCGGCAGCTCGAACGCGAACTCGGCCAGCGCCTGCTCGACCGCGGCGCCCGCACCGTCACACCCACCGAGGTCGGCGCCGCGGTACTCACCCACGCGCGCGCCGCGCTCGCGGCGACCGACCTGATCGGCGAGACGGTGCAGGAGTTCTCCGGCCTGCTGCGCGGGCAGGTCCGGATCGGCGTGATCTCCGGTGCCGCCACCGAGGAGTTCGATGTCGCGGCCGTGCTCGCCGAGTTCCACCGAGACCACCCCGGCGTCGGCATCAGCCTCACCGAGGACACCGCCGAGCGGATGCTCGCGGCCGTCGAGCGCGGTGACCTCGACCTCGCGCTCGTCGGACTGACCGGCGCCGCACCGCGTCCGGGGATCGGCCTCGAGGTGGTCCTGGAGACCCCTGTGGTCGCGGCCGTGGCCCGCGCCGCCGCGGCCCACCCCGCCGAGTCCGCAGGCACGATCGGCCTCGCCGCACTGGCCGAGCGGCGCCTCATCTGCCTCCCGGCCGGCACCGGCCTGCGCGGCGTCTTCGAACGCAGCTGCGCCGCACAGGGTTTCACCCCGAATATCGCGTTCGAGGCCGCCGCTCCCCCACTGCTGCTCCAGCTGGCGGCGCACGGGCTCGGCACCGCCATCGTCCCCGCCCTCACCGCGGAGGAAGCCGCGGCGCTCGACGTCCGCGTCCTCACCATCGTCGACCCGGCCGTGCACGGCCGCCTCGCCCTCGCCTGGCGCGACGACCGCTCCGGCAGCCCGGCGGCAAAGGTATTGCTCGACCGGCTGCGCCTGCGGTTCCGGCCGGGCCATGCACTGAGCACCCACCCGGAGAACATGCCTTGAACTAACCTTTTGCTCTGGACTACGGCCGTGGTCACCGCGGATAGGATGAACAGATCCGCTGCCGCTGCCGGGGGGGCGACAACGAGATGTATCGGAACGAAGACGAAACAATGATCGTCAACAGCCCGGCCCGGCATCAGGCCGAGATCGGATCCGCCTGCGTCACAGCCGAATCGGCTGTCGACGCGCGGCCTGCCAACTCGCGGGCGGCCAGGTACACCGGGAACACGATGGGCGACAACATGATCGTGCCGACCAGCACCGGGCCCATCAGCAGCGGATGGATGCCGCGGGCGCGGCTGTCGAGATAGACCCAGCGGCCGAGGAACAGGTCCCAGGCGATGATCTGCGCCCAGAGCGCGGCGAGCACGGCCGGATCGGCGGCAGCCTCGGTGATCGCGGCCAGCGACGGGGAGGTGACCAGCGACCAGAGGTCGCCCAGGATCGGGACGGTGATCAGCGCCCAGATCACCAGCGGTGCGCCGACGATCCACGGCGAGCCGATGATCAACCGGGTGAACCGCCAGGCCGGGGCGAAGATCATCAATGCCCAGAACGGGATCGTGACATAGAAGACCAGGTCGAACAGGGTACTCATGCGGCGACTGCCTTTCGGTCGGTGGTCGCGCTCGCGACCGAGATCAGGGTTCCGAGGACGACAACGGTGAGGATGGCGGCGGCCGCGGTGAGCGTGGCCGAGTCGGGATGGATGAGCGGCTGCCCGCGCAGCGCCTGCCAGGTGAGCAGAGCCAGCGTCGCCGCGTAGCCCGCGGACGCGGTCAGCACCAGACCGAGCCGGACCCGCAGCACCCGCAACAACGGGAGGCGAGGCGCGAGGACCACCAGCAGGGCGGCGAACAGCGGCAGCGCCTGCAGGGCGTGCATGCCGAAGAAGTGCGGGACCCGCAGATCGCCGTCGGTGGTGCTCCAGCCGGTCAGCGGCATGCCGGGGGTGCCGTCGGGAGCGCCGACGGTGTGCGCGCCGATGATGTCGGCCACGCCGGATTCCCGTCGCGTCATCAGCTGGCCTAGGCCGAGTCCGGCCAGCGTGATCGCCAGCCCGAGCCGGATCGACCAGCTGATCGCGAGATCGCCGATGCGGGTGAGCGCGAGCTGGATGCCGATCACCAGGGTGGCGACGAACAGCACGATGATGGTGACACCCATCGTGATCCACAGCGCGGCGTCGAGCGGAGTCGTGGTGTTGAAGTGGCTGCGCAGGCCACGAATCACCTGCCCGACGATGATCACCTGCTCGATCGTGCCCGCGATCACGACCACCGTGGCCATCCACCACACGAGCCGGGAAGCCTTGGGCCGCAGGGCGATAAGCCAGGCAAGCGCCACGCTGTAGAGGACGAAGGAGACGGCGAACTTGGCCGGCTTGAACCAGGCGGCCGACCCGGCGATCACCCGGTCGTCGACGAGCAGGCCGATCAGCGCTACAAGGGCGAGCACGGCGTTCGCGGCGGCGAAGTACAGCAGTGGCCGGTGCAACGGCGCTCGCCTGCGGGGCAGCGCGTCGACGGCGGTGAGGACAGACATCCGAATCTCCCTAGTAGATAGTTCAACTATCCGTTATGGATAGCTAGACTATCCATACGGCCCGAGGTAGGCAAGGGGGACAGCGGAAATCGGAGGTGAACGGTGCGTATCTCGGAACTGAGCGAACGCAGTGGGATCGCGGTGGCGACGATCAAGTACTACCTGCGCGAGGGGCTGCTGCCGCCGGGCGAGCGCACCGGCCCGAACCAGGCCAGTTACGGTGAACAACACCTGCGCCGGCTGCGGTTGGTGCGCGCGCTGATCGAGATCGGCGGGCTTCCACTGGCCACCGTCGGGGAGGTGCTCACCGCCGTCGACTCCCCCGACCTGCCGATGTTCAAACTGCTCGGCGTGGTGCAGGACAGTCTGACCACACCACCATCGGCCGCGTCCGACGCGGAATGGGAGCGTGCCGCGGCCACCGTCGAGGCGGAGATGGCCCGGCGAGGCTGGGACCCGCACCCGAGCGCACCGGTGGCCGACACGCTCACTTCGGTGCTGGTCCGGCTCGCACAACTCGGCTACGGGGACTGGGGCGAGACCGTCATGCCCACCTACTTCGACAGCGCCCGCGCGATCGCGGAGAACGACGTGACCACCGCGCTGGCGGCGGGCGGGCGCGGCGACATCGTCGATGCCGTCGTCGTCATGACCGTTCTCGGCGACACGGCGCTGGCCGCCATCCGCCGCATCGCCCAAGCTCAGGTCTCGCTGGAACTGCTGAAGAACTCCGGCGAGTCACCGCGCTGACACCGCGACGGCCCCCGCCGGTCGTGGGGCCGTCGCGCTCAGAGCAGGCGGGACAGGAACGCCTTGGTGCGCTCGTGCTGCGGGTTCGCCAGCAGGTCTCGGGGCGGACCCGATTCGACGACGACACCGCCGTCCATGAACACCAGCTCATCGGCGACCTCACGGGCGAAGCCCATCTCGTGGGTCACCACCAGCATGGTCATGCCGGAATCGGCGAGTTCACGCATGACAGTGAGCACCTCACCGACCAGTTCGGGGTCGAGGGCCGAGGTCGGCTCGTCGAACAGCATCAGCTTGGGGTCCATCGCCAGCGCCCGCGCGATCGCGACGCGCTGCTGCTGGCCACCGGACAGCTGCGCCGGGTAGGCATTGCGTTTGGCCGCGAGGCCGACCCGGTCCAGCAGCTCCTCGGCCCTGGTGATCGCATCGGCCTTGCGGATGCCGCGCACCTGGGTGGGCGCCTCGATCACGTTCTCCAGCGCCGTCCGATGCGGGAACAGGTTGAAGTGCTGAAACACCATGCCGATATCGCGACGCTGCTTGGCGGCCTCGCGCGGATGCATCTCGTAGAGCTTGCCGTTCTTCTCCCGATAGCCGACGAGATCGCCGTCGACGTAGAGCCTGCCCGCGTTCACCTGCTCGAGGTGGTTGATGCAGCGCAGGAAGGTCGACTTGCCCGAGCCCGACGGCCCGACCAGGGTGAGCACCTTGCCCCGCTGCACCTCGAGCGTGATGCCCTTCAGTACCCGCAGCGCGCCGAAGTTCTTGCACACCCGATCGGCCAGCACCATCGGGGGTGTGGCCTTGTCCAGTTCGGTCATTTCGCCTTCACCGCCGCCTGCGCCGTGGCCAGTTCCTCGAGCTGCTTGGCCGTGAGCTGCCGGGTGGCCCCGCGCGAGTAGTAGCGCTCCAAGTAGTACTGCCCGACCATGAGGATGCTGGTGATCGCCAGGTACCAGGTGGCACAGACCAGCAGCAGCGGGATCGGCTGGAAGTTCACGCCGTAGATGTCGCGGGCGCGGCCGAACAGGTCGGTGCTCAGCGGGATCGCGGTGACCAGCGAGGTGGTCTTGAGCATGCCGATCAGCTCGTTGCCGGTGGGCGGGATGATCACCCGCATGGCCTGCGGCAGCACCGTGCGGCGCATGGTCTGCGTCCACGACATGCCGAGCGCCACCGAGGCCTCGCGCTGTCCCTCACCGACGGAGTTGATGCCGGCGCGCACGATCTCGGCCATGTAGGCGGCCTCGTTGAGACCGAGGCCGATGACCGCGAACAGGAACGCGGCCTGCAGGTTCTGCACGTCGAAGTGGAAGAACTGCGGACCGAACGGCACGCCGAGGTCGATCTGCTTGTACAGCGAGGGCACCAGGCCCCAGAACACCAGCTGCACGAACACCGGGGTGCCGCGGAAGATCCACAGATACACCCACGCGGAGGTGCGCAGCACCGGGTTCGGCGACAACCGCATCACCGCGAGCAGCGTGCCGAGACCGACCGCGATCGCCATCGCGAGCACGGTCAGTTCCAGGGTGACGATCGCGCCCGCGGTGATCCGGCTGTCGAACAGGTATTTGCCGTAGGTGTCCCACCGGTAGGCGGGATTCGTCGCGGCACCGTAGACGAACAATCCGACCAGGATCAGGATGATTGCCGCCGCGATCCAGCGGCCCGGCCTGCGCAGCGGCACCGCTTTGATCGGTTCGGGTTCGGCGCCCGGTCCGGGCGCCGTCACCGTGTCTTTCGAGTCGGTCACGTCAGCTCACTGCACCGTTGATCACCGAGGTCTTGATCTGACCTTCCTGCACACCCCAGTTGGTGGTGATCTCGCCGTACTTGCCGTTGTCGATCAGATGCTGCAGCGCCTGCTGCAGCGACACCGCGAGCGGCGAGCCCTTCTGCACGGCCCAGCCGTAGGGCGCGGAATCGAACAGCGGCCCCGCCGCCTCGATCTTGCCGTCGCTCTGCTTGATCGCGTAGGCGGTGACCGGGGAGTCGGCCGACATCGCGTCGACCTGGCCGAGCATCAGGGCGTTGGCCGCGGCGCTCTGCTCGTCGAAGGCTTTCATATCAATGGCGGGCTTACCCTCCGCGACGCACTTGGCGCTCTTGGCGGGAATCTCGTCGGTGTGCTCGACCGTAGTGGCCTGTACGGCGACTTTCAGGCCGCACGCGTTGTCGGGATCGATGGATTTCCCGGTTTGCTGGGCCCACTGGATACCCGCGGAGAAATAGGTCGTGAAATCGACCTGCTGCTCACGCTCGCGTGAATCGGTGATCGAGGACATACCCACGTCGTAGGTGCCTGCCTGAATGGCGGGAATGATCTTCTCGAAGGCGGATTCGACGTAGTCGACCTTCAGTCCGAGTGTCGTGGCGACCGCGTCGAGCAGATCCACGTCGAAGCCGATGATCTTGCCCTCGGGATTCTTCCACTCGTTGGGCTGGTACGGGACGTTCACACCGACGACGATCTTGCCTGCCTGCTTGATCTTGTCGGGGACGCCCGCGGCGAGCGCGTCGACCTTCTCCACCGACACCTTCGCCACCTCGGTGGAGTCGCCCTCGGTGTTTTCGGCGCAGCCGGTCAACACCAGGGCACCACCGGCGACCGTACACAGCAGTCGCACGGCACCACGGCCGAGAACAGTTCGAACAGACAAAGGAGCCTCCACATTTCACGTCGACGCCGGCCACGTGTCAGCGCCTGTTTGGCAATGTATGCGAACCGGACACAGCGTGGTGCGACAGTAACCGAAGATTAATCAGCGAATGTGAAAGGGGTCCCTTCACCTACGGTGCACGCGGGCACTGACCTGTTCGGTGAATTCACTGGTCGAGGCCAACCCACCCAGATCCGCGGTCGCTATACCGGCCGCGAAAGTGGCCGCGACGGCCCGGTCGATCCGATCGGCCGCGTCACGCAGGCCCGCATCGTCGTCGCGAACCGCCAACCAGCGCAACAGCATCGCCGCCGACAGCTGGAGGGCGGCGGGGTTGGCGCGATTGTGCCCGGCCAGCCCTGGCGCGGCGCCGTGCACCGCCTGGGCCATGGCCTTGTGTTCCGAGCAGTTCAGCGACGCGGCCATGCCGAGCGAGCCCGCCAGCTCACCGGCGAGGTCGGACAGGATGTCACCGAAGAGGTTCTCGGTGACGATCACGTCGTAGTCACCGGGCGCCCGCACCAGGTGCGCGGCCATCGCGTCGACGTGTTCGTCGTCGACCCGGACATCGGGATACTGCGCGGCGACCTCATAGCAGACGTCGCGGAACAGACCGGTCGTCATCGGTAGCACGTTCGCCTTGTGCACCACGGTCACCTGCCTGCGTCTGCTCCGCGCCAGCCGCAGCGCCTGATGGGCGATGCGCTCGCACGCCTGCCTGGTGACCACCGCGACCGCCATCGCGACATCGGCTGTCGGCCGGAACTCCCCCGACCCGGCGAACATGTTGCGGTCGGCGTAGAAGCCCTCGCTGTTCTCCCGCACGATCACCAGGTCGATGCCGGGTGCGGTCGCGCGCACCCCGGCGAAGGCGGCCGCGGGCCGGATATTGGCGTAGAGGCCGAGTCGCTTGCGGATGACGCCGCCGGGCGCGACCCGCACCTGCGCCGGATAGGACGCGTTGTCGTGCGGGCCGAGGATCCACGCGTCGAGCTGCTCGAGCGCCGCCATGGTCGATTCGGGCAGCGGGTCGCCGCAGGCGGCGATCGCCTCGTGGCCCATCGGCAGCGGCACCCATTCCACCGGGGCGAGCCCGGCGGCGCCGATCGCCTCGTCGACCACCGATCTGGTCGCGGCCACCACCTCGGGGCCGATGCCGTCACCGTCGATCACACCGAGCCGCACACTCGCCTTCGTCGCGTTCACGCCGTCCATCCTCGCGCCTGCGTCCGGCCGGATCGGCACGGGGACACGCCGGGGCGACTATTTTCTGTAGACCATGGTGCAGTCGGTGGAGTTGCTGCTCGACGACGGAGCCGAGGCCGAGATCCGCCGACAGTGGGCCGAGCTCGCCCGGCTCGGCATCGGCGCGCCGCGCGATGCCGCACATCGCCCGCATGTGACCGTGGCCGTGGCCACCGAAATCTGGCCACGGATCGACCGCGCGCTGGCCGGACTGGAATTCCGGCCGCTGCCGGTCCGGCTCGGCGGGCTGCTGATCTTCGGGGCGCGCCGGCCGATCCTGGTGCGGCAGGTCGCGGCCTCCGCGGAGCTGCTCGCACTGCACCGGCGGATCGCGGAGCTGGTGCAGCCGTGCCCCGGCATCCCGGCCACCATGCGGCCCGGTGCCTGGACGCCACACGTGACACTGGCCCGTCGGCTCCCGGCCGACCGTCTCGGCGAGGCGTTCGCCGCGGTGGCCGCCGACCACGATCTTCCCGCCGTCGTGGTGGGCATTCGCCGCTGGGACGGCCGGTCGCGGCAGGAGCACGTGCTGGTCGGGGGAAGATAGAACGATGTCACGGCGTTACAGTCGAGGACACCCACGAGGAGAGGACGTCATGGCCACCCAGACGCTGACCCAGCAGAACTTCGACGAAGTCATCACCGGAAACGACGTGGTCCTCGTCGATTTCTGGGCTTCTTGGTGCGGTCCGTGCCGCAGCTTCGCGCCCACCTACGAGGCGTCGTCGGAGAAGCACACCGATGTGGTGTACGGCAAGGTCGACACCGAAGCCGAGCAGGGACTCGCCGCCGCGGCGAACATCCAGTCCATCCCCACCATCATGGCCTTCCGTGAGGGCGTGCTCGTGTTCGCCCAGCCGGGCGCGCTGCCGCCCGCCGCGCTGGAGGACCTGGTGACCCAGGTCAAGGGACTGGACATGGACGATGTCCGCAAGCAGATCGCCGAACAGGCCGCTGCCGGCGAATAGCCGCCGAAATGCCAAGGGCCCGTTCACCTTCGAGAAGGTGAACGGGCCCTTTCGGTGTGCCGGTCGTCAGCGGGTGAGCTTGTTGACGCAGGCGATCATGGCGCGCACGGTCGATTCGGCGCCGTCGGTGGCCATGGCCGCTGCCCAGCCGCGGCGGCCGTTGACCTCGCCCTGGACGAAGGTCGCGGTGCCGTCGGCGGTGCGGCGCTGGTGGAACCGCAGGAGCTCGAGGGGGTAACCCTCGTCGTAGAGCGCCGAGGTCATCGCGGCAACCGGGTTGCCGGTGGCGATGACGGTGCGCAGATGGTCGGCGAACTCCAGCGTGGCGGTGAAATCCGTTCCGGAGCAGGTGAATTCACCGAGAGTGAGGGGCCCGTCGGTCCGGGTGTACCGGTCGAGGAGCTCGGCGGGTGTGAGGTCGTCGGTCTCGGCGCGCAGCCCGGCGGGGGCGGCGTCGAACAGGGCACGGTCAGGTGTCAGCAGTGTCATTGCAGGTGAGGTCTTCCCGAAGAGTGTCTTCGTTGGCAGGTGGGGACCAGCAGAACAATGAAAATCGGCCCGCAGCGAGGGGGCCGGTCCGAATCAGACCCCGCTACGGCGGGTTACTACGAGAAGAATCTGCCGAAGTGCTGCCTGCGCGGTCTGCGCGGCAGCGACCGCGCTGTCGCGGTCGGCGACTAGCGGCGCGGCGAGGCGGTCGGCGGGATTCGGCACGACAACGACAATAGGGCGATCGTCGCGGGATCGCAACCTTGTTTCCTCCTCGATGTGTCTACTCGTGAGTACCATCACCCCAGCTCAGCACGCCCGCACGACCAGGCGGATACCGTCGGGTGTATGGCCACGGTCTTCGCGATGACGATCCCCGGGGCTATCCACCGATCTCGAGCCGATCGACGGAGCCGAGCGCGCGGGCCGCACCGTCGACGTCCAGCTGCAACCGCAGGCCACCCGGCCGCAGTCCGGTGCGCAGCATCACCTTGTCCACCGCCATCACCGGCCCGACGTGTTCGACGATCGCCCGGTACGGCAGCGTCTGCCGATCGGGATGGGCGGCGAGGGCCTCCTCCACGGCCTCCCAGTACACCGCGTTGTTGACGTGGCCGAGCCGGTCCACATCGGTGACCCGCAGCGGGAACGGCACCGCCTCCACCTCGCGGTCGTCGAGTTCGGTCAGGGCGGCGCGCCAGCGCAGGCGGTGCTCGGTGGTGCCGGCCAGCATGGGCGCCATGAACGCGTCGCTCATCCGGGCGGGCCGCCCGGCCACCGGGTCGATGTGGATCAGGAACGCGGCGGCCTCGATATGTCCGCCACGCTCCCCTGTCAGCCGAATCCGCATGTCGCACCAGCGATTCGACAGCGCGTCGGCCCAGCGGCGCAGGTGCACCCGGTCACCGAACATGATCGGCTCATAGACATCGATCACTGTGCGCCGCACGATCCACGCCTGATGCTTGTCACCGTCGGCGACCGCGTCGAGATGATCGAACCCGATGTCCTGCAGATACCGGGCAACGGCGTCGAGGCGCAGCCGGTCCTGGTCGTCGGTATCACCGAGCCGGACCGGCCACGAGGCCGCGAAGGCCTGGTCGAGGTCGGGGCAGTCGGGCAGCGGGGTGGCGACGACGGGGGCGGTCATTCACCCGATGCTGCCACACCGGGCCGCGACCACCGATGACGCGACACGAATCGGCGGCCGATCACAGGCACCCGGCCGCCCGCTCGGGCGCGGGCCGTGGTCGACCGCCGGGCCCGCGTCGACCGCCAGGAACGGCCTGCTCAGTGCGCGGCGGCATCCCAGCTGCGGCCGGTGCCGACCGACACCGTCAACGGCACCGACAGCTCGATGGCCGAGGACATCTGCTCGCGCGCGAGCGCCTCCAGGGTCTCGCGCTCACCATCGGCGACCTCGAAGACCAGTTCGTCGTGGATCTGCAGCAACATCCGTGAGCGCAGCCCCGCCTGCTGAATCGCGTTCTGCACGTTGATCATCGCGACCTTGATGATGTCGGCGGCGGTGCCCTGGATGGGGGCGTTGAGCGCCATCCGCTCCGCGGCCTCGCGGCGCTGGCGGTTGCTGGAATCCAGATCGGGCAGGTACCGGCGGCGACCGAACAGGGTCTGGGTGTAGCCGACCTTGCGGGCCTGGTCGACCACATCGGCCAGGTAGTCGCGGATGCCACCGAAGCGGTCGAAGTAGACGTCCATCTGCTCCTTGGCCTCGGCCGTGCTGATCTTGAGCTGGGCGCTCAGCCCGTAGGAACTCAGCCCGTAGGCCAGCCCGTAGGACATGGCCTTGATCCGGCGGCGCATCTCCGGGGTCACCTCCGACAGCGGGATGTCGAAGGCCTTGGAGGCGACGAAGGTGTGCAGGTCCTCGCCGGAGTTGAACGCCTCGATCAGGCCGGCGTCACCGGACAGGTGCGCCATGATCCGCATCTCGATCTGGCTGTAGTCGGCGGTCATCAGCTCGGCGTAGCCGGGGCCGACCACGAAGGTGTCACGGATCTGGCGGCCGGTGTCGGTGCGGATCGGGATGTTCTGCAGGTTCGGCTCGGTGGACGACAGCCTGCCGGTGGCGGCGATGGTCTGGTTGAAGGTGGTGTGCACGCGGCCGTCGTCGGCCACCGACTTGAGCAGGCCGTCGACGGTCACCTTGAGCCGGGTGGCGTCGCGGTGGGCGAGCAGGTGCTCGAGGAAGGCGTGGCCGGTCTTCTCGAACAGCGATTCCAGCGCGTCGGCGTCGGTGGTGTAGCCGGTCTTGGTGCGCTTGGTCTTGGGCATGTCGAGCTCGTCGAACAGCACCACCTGCAGTTGCTTGGGCGAGCCCAGGTTGATCTGCTTGCCGATCACCTCGTAGGCGGAATTCGCGGCCTCGGCGACCCGGTCGGCGAACTGGCGCTGCAGTGCCTCCAGCTGGTCGACGTCGACCGCGATCCCCGCCTCCTCCAGAACGCCGAGCACGCCGAGCAGCGGCAGCTCCATCTCCTCGAGCAGGGCGGTGGATTCGATCTGGGCCAGCTCGGCATCGAGCGCGTCGGCGAGGTCGGCCACCGCGCGGGCGCGCAGCATCTCCTCGCGGGCGGCCTCGGCGGCCACGGTGTCCTCGTCGTCGAGCAGGGACAGCTGGCCGGAGTCGCCGGTCTCGGCGCGCAGCTCGCGCTTGAGGTAGCGCAGGGACAGATCGTCGAGGTTGAAGCTGCGCTGTCCGGGCCGCACCAGGTAGGCCGCCAGCGCGGTATCGCTGCTCAGCCCGGCCAGGGTGAAGCCGCGCCCACGCAACGCGTGCCCCGCGGCCTTGGCCTCGTGCAGCGCCTTGGGCACGGTCGGGTCGGCCAGCCAGGCGGCCAGGGCGGTCTCGTCCTCAGGGGCGAGCACGGTCAGGTCGATGTACCCGCCTTCGCCGTCGGCGGCGGCGATGGCGAGCGCCTTGGCGTCACCGTGCACCGGCGTTCCGGTGCCCACGATCGAAAGGCCGTGCCGTGCACCGGCTTTCGCGTGCTCGGCGAGCCAGTCGGCGACCGCGCCGGGTTCCAGCGCGGTGCCGCTGATCTCGAAACCGGACTCGGCTTCCGGCTCGGCCGAACCGAGCGTGTCGAACAGCCGGTCGCGCAGCACCCGGAACTCGAGATCGTCGAAGAGCTGGTGGATCTGCTCCCGATTCCACGGCGCCTGCGCCAGCTGGTCGGGGGTGTAGGGCAGGGGCACCTCGCGCACCATCTCGGTGAGCTGGCGGTTGAGCACCACACTGGACAGGTTGGCCCGCAGCGCGTCGCCCACCTTGCCCTTCACCTGGTCGACCCGGTCGACCAGGGTGGCCAGATCGCCGTACTCGCGGATCCATTTGGCCGCAGTCTTCTCACCGACGCCGGGGATACCGGGCAGGTTGTCGCTCGGGTCGCCGCGCAGGGCCGCGTAGTCGGGGTACTGCGCCGGGGTGAGGCCGTATTTGGTCTCCACCTCGGCCGGAGTGAAGCGGGTGAGATCGGAGACGCCCTTGCGCGGGTACAGCACGGTGACCTCGTCGGTGACCAGCTGGATGGCATCGCGGTCGCCGGTGACGATGAGCACTCGGTAGCCCTGGGCGGCGGCCTGCGTGGTGAGGGTGGCGATCACATCGTCGGCCTCGTAGCCGTCGATCGCCATCACCGGGATGCCGAGCGCGCCGAGCACATCCTTGGTGAGTTCGACCTGGCCACGGAACTCGTCGGGCGTCTGGCTGCGGTTGGCCTTGTACTCCGGGTACGCCTCGGTGCGGAAGGTCTTGCGGGACACGTCGAACGCCGCGGCCACATGCGTCGGCTGCTCGTCGCGCAGCAGGTTGATCAGCATCGAGGTGAAGCCGTACACCGCGTTGGTGGTCTGCCCGGTGACGGTCTTGAAGTTCTCGGCCGGTAGCGCGAAGAAGGCGCGATAGGCCAGTGAGTGCCCGTCCAGGAGCAGCAGCGTCGGCCGCTCCCCCGTGGTGCCGGTGGTCGTTGTCGATGCCTGCGCAGTCGTCGGTGAACTCACCCGCATGAGTGTAAGGACACCCACCGACAGGGGCGAACGCCGCCGCGCCGACCGCCACACCCCGCCCCGCACGACCCGACCTCGGGGAGGGCCCCGCCGCGTCAGCGGCGGTCGCGCTCCGAGATCACCGCCCCAGATAAGCCGCCATGACCGCGGGGTCGGTGAGCAGGGCCGCGCCCGCGCCGGTCTTGGTGACCGCGCCGGTCTCCAGGATGTAGGCCCGATCGCTGCGGGTGAGGGCCTGCTGGGCGTTCTGCTCCACCAGCAGGACGGTGGTGCCCTGCCGGTTGATCTCGCTGATGATCTTGAAGATCTGCTGGATCACCATCGGCGCCAGGCCCATCGACGGTTCGTCGAGCAGCAGCAGCTTGGGCCGGGCCATCAGGGCGCGGCCGATCGCCAGCATCTGCTGTTCGCCGCCGGAGAGGGTGCCACCCACCTGCTTGCGCCGTTCGGCCAGGCGCGGGAACAGCTCGAAGATCCAATCCAGAGTGCGCTGATATTCCGCCTTCTCGTCGAAGGGCCTGCCGTAGCACCCCATGTCCAGGTTCTCGGCGACGGTCATGCCGGGGAACACTCCGCGTCCCTCCGGTGCCTGCACCAGGCCCGCGATCGCCCGTTCGTGTGCCTTGACGGTGGAGATATCGGTGCCGTGGAACAGGATCTGCCCCGAGGTCAACGGCAGCAGGCCCGACAGCGCCCGCATGGTGGTGGTCTTGCCCGCGCCGTTGGCGCCGAGCAGAGTGACCAGCTCACCCTCCGACACCGACAGCGAGATCCCGTGCAGCGCTTGAATCCTGCCGTAGTTCACCACCATGTCGCGCACCTCGAGCAGCGGGACCGGCGCGGCGGCCTGCTCGTCTGCCGGTTCGACCACGGTGACGGGTGCGTGGCTCGGCGCGGCCTCGGCGACCGCGGCGGCGTCGGCTTCCTCGCGCACCTCGTCGACGGTGTCGGCGTCGGGCACGCCGAGGTAGGCCGCGATCACTGCCGGATCCTCGCGGACCTCGGCGGGCAGCCCGTCGGCGATCTTGCGCCCGAACTCGAGCACCACGATCCGGTCGGTCACGCCCATCACCAGGCGCATATCGTGCTCGATCAGCAGAACCGTGTAGCCGTCGTCGCGGATCTTGCGGATCAGATCCATCAGCGCCGACTTCTCGCTGGGGTTGAACCCGGCCGCAGGCTCGTCCAGGCACAGCAGTTTCGGCTCGGTGGCCAGCGCTCGGGCGATCTCGAGCCTGCGCTGGTCACCGTAGGAGAGGTTGCGTGCCTTCTCCACCGCGCGCGCGGCGATGCCGACGAACTCGAGCAGCGCCATCCCGCGTTCGATCGCGTCGCGTTCCTCGCGCCGGTGCCGCGAGGTGCGCAGCACCGCGCCCGGCACCGAGGTCCGGTGCCTGGCGTCGGTGCCGACGACCACGTTCTCCAGCGCCGTCATCTCGCCGAAGAGCCGCACGTTCTGGAACGTGCGCGCGATCCCCATCCTGGTGATCTCGTTGCGTTTGGTCTTGGCCAGCGGCTGCCCGTCGAAATGCACGCTGCCGGCCGCCGGTTTGTACACGCCGGTGATCGCGTTGAAGCAGGTGGTCTTGCCCGCGCCGTTCGGGCCGATCAGGCCCAGGATCTCGCCGCGACGGATCTCGAAGCTGACCGCGTCGAGCGCGGTCAGGCCGCCGAACTTCACGGTGAGCCCGTCGGTGCGCAGCAGCGGTGCGCCGACGGCGGTGCCGATCTCGCGATGCGGTGCCACCACCTCGGCAACCGTCTCGGCGTCGCCGAGCTCGGGCAGTACCGCGGTGACGTCGACATCGCCGGTCGGCGCCACCTCTGGTTCCGGCCGGTATCCGGCCGACATGTCCTCGTTGTCGAACAGCGCGTCTCCCGCGCCCGGCCCGGTCATCGTCGTGCTCCGATCGGTTCGTCCGCCGGCTTGCGCACGGCCTGGTACACCTGTCTGCCGTAGGTGAGCAGCTTCTGCCGCGCCGGGAACAACCCCTGCGGTCGCAGGATCATCATCGACACCAGCGCGATACCGAAGTACAGGTACTTGAGGTCACCGAGGTTCTGCGCGCCACCCTGGCGGAACAGCAGCACGCTGCCGAACAGCAGCAGCCCAGCGACCACCCCGAAGACCGCGACGACGATCACGCCGCGTCGCGCCCACACCCCGAGCACCGGACCGCGCAGCCGCCACAGCACCCACAGCCCGACCAGCACCGCGATATCGATCGCGAGCAGCACGTAGCCGGTGGTCTCGTTCGACACCAGCTGCACCGATTGCAATCGCAGCGGTAGGTAGGCGATGAGGAAGGCGCCGACGATCACGCCGAGCTTGTTGCCGGAACCGCCGAGCACGACGGCGCACAGGAACAGCATGGACAGGATGATGTCGAACTGCTTGGGGTTCACGTAGGTCACCTGACCGGCGTACATCGCACCGGAGAGGCCGCCGACGGAGGCACCGATGGTGAAGGCCCACAGCTTGTATTTGAAGGTCGGCACGCCCATGATCTCGGCGGCGTCCTCGTCCTCCCTGATGGCGACCCAGGCGCGGCCGACCCGGCTGCGTTCCAGGTTGCCGATGATCAGCAGCACCACGACCACCAGGATCGTGCCGAGCCAGAACCACCAGGTGCCGCTGTTGGCGCGCTGGAACGGATTCCAGCTGTCCGGATCACCGAGGTTGCCCGGCGAGAAGACCCCACCAGGGTCGGCCTCGGACGCGGCGACCTCGGGGTAGGCGATCTTGGACAGGCCGAGGCTGCCGTTGGTGAGTTCGGTCAGGTTGTCGGCCATCAGCCGCACGATCTCACCGAAGCCGAGGGTCACGATGGCCAGGTAGTCACCGCGCAGGCGCAGCGTCGGGGTGCCGAGGATCAGGCCGGACAGCGCGGTCAGCGCGACCGCGATCGGCAGGCACGCCAGCCAGGCCCAACTCGGTTCGAGCCAGCCGCCGTCGGTCTGGTTCCACGGGCTGTTCGGGCTGGTCAGCAGGCCGACGGTGTAGGCGCCGACCGCGTAGAAGCCCACATAGCCGAGGTCGAGCAGACCGGCCTGGCCGACCACCACGTTCAGGCCGATGGCGATCAGCGCGTACATCGCGAACAGCGCCATCACATTGCCGAAGGCAACGCCGGGAGTGTCGAGCAGCGGCGGCGGGTACAGCGGCAGCACCAGCAGCACGAGGATCACCGGGATGCCGACCGCCCACTGCGCGGGCCGGGACAGCCCGTCCCACCGGGTGCGGATCGCGTCGCCGAGACCGCGCCGAGCAGGCTGCGCCACCGGCTCTTTCGTCAGATCGGTCATGCGCGCGCCCTCCCCAGGCTCTCGCCGAGGATACCGGTGGGCCGGAACATCAGCACGGTCACCAGCAGTACGAACGCGACCACGTCGCGCCATTCGAAGCCGAACAGGATCTGCCCGTACTGCTCGGCGACACCGAGCAGCAGCCCGCCGAGCAGCGCGCCGCGCAGATTGCCGATCCCGCCGAGCACCGCGGCGCTGAACGCCTTGATACCGAGGATGAACCCGCCGGAGAAGATGATGCCGGTAGGAATGTGCAGGGTGTACAGCATCGCGGCCGCGCCGGCAAGCAGGCCGCCGATCAGGAAGGTCAGCACGATGACCCGCTCCCGGGAGACACCCATCAGTGTCGCGGTGTCGGGGTCCTGCGCGACCGCGCGGATCGCGCGACCGAACTTGGTGCGGTTGATCAGGATCTCGGTGGTGACCGCGAGCACGACAGCCGCGGCGATGATCACCAGCGCCACGTTGGTCACCGAAGCGCCGAGGAAGGTGAACTGCACCTTGGGCTCGACCAGCCGGATGCCGGTCTGGGCGTTGGTGCCGCCGAGGCCGGGCTTGATCTTGGGCAGGATGTAGTGCACGAACTCCTGGATCACGAAGGACATGCCGATCGCGGTGATCAGGAACGCCAGCGGTTTCGCGCCGCGTTTGCGCAGCGGCCGGTAGGCCACCCGTTCCAGACCCACCGCGGCGGCGCCGGAGACCAGCATGCCGATCAGCATCGCGATGCCGAGATAAACCACCGTCAGCACGACGCCCTGGGAGTACACATTGCCGCTCGGGGCGAAGCCGAGCAGTTCCAGCCCGACATAGGTGCCGAACATGCCGAGCATGAAGATCTCGGAGTGGGCGAAGTTGATCAGCCGCAGCACACCGTAGACCAGTGTGTAGCCGACGGCGACCAGTGCGTAGATGGAGCCGTAGGTAAGGCCGTCCACGGTCAATCGCCAGAATTGGTCGATCACCCCGGACACGTTGAAATCGATGGACCCCTCGGCCAGCAGGGTCACACCGAGCGATGCCGCTGATGTCATGGTTTCTCTCGCGTCAGGCGCGCGGTGCGCGTGACCGCATGGGCCACGCGCACCGCCGCACTCGTCCTGGTCGGGACTACTCGACCTCGTACATCCAGATCTGGATGTTGGCCAGTTCCCCGGTGGGACCCCACTTGTACTGGCGGGCCAGACCCGTGCCGTCGTAAGCGCGCACGTGCTCGAGCAGGTCGGCGCGGGTGACCTTGCCCGCGTCGATGCCCTTGAGCAGGATGGTGGTCAGGTCGTAGCCCTCGACCGAGTAGACGCCGGGCGCCTGGCCGTTGAGCGCCTTGTACGCGGTCGCGAACTCCTCGGGCGCCGGGCTGCACGGGCACGACAGCAGCGTGCCCTCCGACGAGCTGCCCGCCTGGCGGACGAATTCGGGATCGTTGCTGCCGTCGGCGGAGACGAACGCGGCGGTGACCCCACCCGAGCGCAGCTGCTGCACGAAGGGCGCGGCCTCGGCGTAGTACCCGGCGTAGAAGATGGCGTCGGCGTTCGCCGCGGACAGCTTCGACACCGCGGCCGAGAAGTCTTTGTCACCTTCCTTGACACTCACCGCGCACGAGGAGTCGGCGGACGCGCCTGCGGCGCCGATGAATGCCTGCGCCAGGCCTGCACCGTAGTCGGTGTTGTCCTGCACCACGCAGATCTTCTTGTACCCCTTCTCCCCGGTCAGGTAGTTGGCCAGCGCCGGACCCTGGGAGTCGTCGTTGCCGAGGCCGCGGAAGAAGGTCTGCCAGCCGTTCTGGGTGAGCGTCGGGTTGGTGGCCGAGGCGCTCAGCGCGGGCATGCCCGCCTCGCTGAGGATCTGGCCGGTCGCCTTGGTCTCGCCGGAGAAGGTCGGGCCGACCAGGGCGACGATGCTCGGATCGCTGACGATCGACGGGATCACACCGGTGGCGATCTGCGGCTTGCCCTCGGTGTCGAACTGCTTGACCGACACCTGGCAGTCCGGGTTGGCCTTGTTGTGCTCGTCGAGCGCCAGCTTGACGCCGTTGATGATGTTGATGCCGAGCGCGGAGTTGGCACCGGTCAGCGGGCCCGCCATCGCGATACTCTGCGGTGCGCACTGTGCCGTTCCGTCGCCAGCGGGATCGGCGGCGTTGCCGGTGTCGGTCGCCGCGACCGCCTTGCCCGCGGTGTCGAGCTGGACCACCGGCTGGATCGAGAGATCGGTGCTGCCGCCGCCCCCACCGTCGGACGATTTGTCGCTGCATCCGGCCAGGACCAACGACGCGGCAGCGCCGAGTACCAGAACTCCTCGCGTCGAGCGACTGCGCCATGTCGAACTGAGCACGTCTCACCTCTATGTTCTGTGCTCCCCGGGGTCCCCGAGGGGGCCGACCACGTTCAGCCCGGGTCAGAACATATCGCCGGTGTGTTAGATCTGCATCACATTCGCGTCATGTCGGCCGCGAGATGTGCAGTCGTAGTTCAACTTATTGTTTCGCTTACGTAAAGTTTTTCGGATTTCCGGGCGGAACGGTGGTGATGCCGACCCGGCATCACTGCGGAGTGAGGTTCTCCAGCACGACTTCGGCGACCGCTTTCATCGTCGTCCGCCGGTCCATCGCGGTGCGCTGAATCCATTTGAACGCTTGCGGTTCCGACAGGCCCTGGGTCTGCATGAGCACACCCTTGGCCCGCTCGACGAGTTTGCGCGTCTCCAACCGGTCCGACAGATTCGCGACTTCGGTTTCCAGCGCGGTGATTTCGTGGAAGCGGCTCGCCGCCAGCTCGATCGCGGGCACCAGATCCGACTTGGTGAACGGCTTCACCAGGTAGGCCATCGCGCCGGCGTCGCGAGCTCGCTCGACCAGGTCGCGCTGCGAGAACGCGGTCAGGATCACCACGGGCGCAACACGTTTGGTGGCGATCTCTCCCGCCGCGTCGATCCCGTCCCGACGCGGCATCTTCACATCCATGATGACCAGATCGGGACGCAACTGCTCGGCCAGCTCGACCGCCTGCTGCCCGTCGCCCGCTTCACCGACGACCTCGTAGCCCTCTTCCTTGAGCATCTCCACGAGGTCCATCCGGATGAGGGCCTCGTCCTCGGCGACGACGACGCGTTTGGCCGCGGCCTCACGCGTGGCCTCGACGCCCGCTGCATTCGTGCTCATAGGTTCGACCCCTCTGGAATTCCGACTGATGTAGAGAGTACCTTTCGCTTCCGCCGGTGAACGCGAACAGACTCGTCGCGCACACCCCCGCGACCGATACTCCCCCGCGGGACGCGGCCGGGGCCGCGTCACCGCCGTGGTGCCGAGTGTGGGACTCGAACCCACACGTCCTTTCGGACAACGGTTTTTGAGACCGTCGCGTCTGCCAGTTCCGCCAACCCGGCGCACCGCGGTCACTATAGCCTCTCGGCGCGCCGCGAAGCGAACCGCCGGTCGAACCACCCCGGCCGTCACCTCGTAGTACCTCAAAGCACGGTTCTACGGAAGGGCGCTGACATGCGGGTGAACAGGACGACCGTCGACCTGGACGACTATCCCGACCTGGTGGTGATCCTGCTCGGCATGCGCGTGCGCACCCCGCGTGGCCTGCTGCGATTGCTCGGCGTCGGCCCCAAGCTGTACCGCTCCCACGCCGACCGTCCCGACGGCCTGCTGCACCACGAGGACGTGGTCTGGTCGATGCTGCCGCCGCACTGGGGCGCGCGTCAGTACTGGCGCGATCTCGACGCGCTGGAGCGCTGGACCCGGTCGGCGCCGCACCGGCAGTGGTGGCAGGAGTTCCTCCGCGATTCCGGGGGCACCGGATTCTGGCACGAGGCGTATTTCCGGCGCGGCGGGTTCGACGCGGTCTACGACGACATGACCGCCCGGCCCGGACTCTCGGCGTTCGCGCCGGTGGTCCCGGCGCGCGGTCGGATGTTCTCCACCCGCGGCCGGGTGCACGACGCTCCGCCCGCGGTACCACCCGTTATTGGCGAATCAGATCTTTACCGCGACGAAAAGTGATTGATGCCACATTTCAGTGAAGGTGTTTCACACCATATCTCGCGGATATCACAGTCACGCACAACAGTTTTCCGCATCGCCATTCATGTACGGCATTCAACCGTCAGGTGAATAAGTAGCACCGCGCCTGTGATCGTTCCAAGGAAGGTCTATTCCACGACAATCGACCCGATTACGGTAACGGCATGCACGTGCTGTTCGTCTGCAACTCCAACGTCTGCCGCTCGGTGATCGCCGAACGGCTCACCCGGGCGTTCGCGGCGGACAACGGCCTGCCCGGCCTCACCGCGGAGAGTGCGGGCACGCGCGCGCTGGTCGGCTTTCCCCCCGAACCGCTGGCCGCCGAGACCATAGCCGGGCTCGGCGGCGACACCGCCGGATTCAAGGCACGCAAGCTCGCGCCGGAAATGGTCGACCGGGCCGACCTGGTGCTGGCGATGACCGAATCCTTACGCGATCAGGTCGCCGGACTGGCCCTCGGTGTCGCACCGCGCACCTTCACCCTTGTCGAGGCGCACCGGATCGCCAGGGTCACCGGCGCGAAATCCATTGCCGCCCTGCACCAGGCGCGCAACAACCTGGCCTATGTGGGCAGGGAGAACATCGCCGACCCGATCGGCCTGTCCGCCGACGCGTTCGTCGAGATCGGTGATCGCATCGCCGAACTGCTGTTTCCCCTGCTCGCCGCGCTGGCCCCGCACGAGCAGGCCACGCTCACCGGCGACGGCGAGCACCCCGGCCTGATCATCGAGCCCGCCGCGCCGCGCCCACTTTCGGCGTTTCTGGCCGCGCAGCGCAGGCGCTGACCCCCGAGGTCTGTTCGGCGGGGCCGCGCGGTACTACACTTCGGCGCGGACATCGTGCTCCCCTTGCTGGTTCGACACGCGACAGGACGAGAGACTTGCCGAAACGCATTTCGGATGTTTCGCTCCATGTGTATGTGACACCGGAAATCCGCGACCGCATCGTCACCGGCGTGCGGACGGTCCTCGACGACCACCTCCAGGACCTCGACATCTTCGCCTGGCGGTTCACCCTCCCCACCGACTCCGGCGATCCCGTGCACCGGGAACTCGAAACACAGTGGCGGAGTGCGCATCCCGGTGCCGAGCCGGACGCGGAGGCGACCTATGAGATCGCGCTCAGCCTGGTCGGCGACCCCGCCGACCTGACCGACACCGAGATCGCAGGCCTGGAGCACGGTCTCGTCCTCGCGGTGTACGGCGCGGCCGAGCACGCCGTCCCGTTCACGCTGTGCGCGCACCAGCGCACCGGCGTCGAGCGCGAATCCGACCCCGAATACCGCTGAGGCGGGTCAGCGGGCCGGGAAGTGCCGGATAACGCCTTCCTGGACCGTGGTGGCGAGCAATTCGCCACTGCGCGAATAGAATCGGCCGGTCGCCAGCCCGCGCGAGCCCGCCGCCACCGGCGATTCGGTGGCGTAGAGGGTCCAGTCGTCGAAGCGGAACGGGCGATGGAACCAGATCGAATGGTTCACCGTGGCCGCCAGGATCCGGTCCAGACCCCAGGACAGGCCGTGCGTGGTGATGATCGAATCGAGCACCGTGGTGTCGGAGGAGTAACCGAGCGCGGCCACATGCAGCAGCGGGTCGTCGGGCATGGTGCCGTCGGTGCGCATCCACACGCGGTTGTGGTTGAGCTTCTCGCCCGTGCCCTTGAGGATCCACGCCGGATCGTTGGTGTAGCGCATGTCGATCGGGTGCGGGGCGTTGATGAACATCTCCAGCTTGTCTTCGAAGCCGGCGAAGCTCTCCTCGATCCGGGGCAGCGACTCAGGATCGGGTACCTGCGGCCCCTCGTGCGCGTGCTCGAGACCCTTACCCCAGTCCTGGAACGCGGCCAGCATGACGAACAGCTCCTGGCCGTCCTGGCTGGCGGTGACCGTGCGATTGGCCAGCGCGCGGCCGTCGCGATGCCGCTGCACGTGGTACTCGATCGGCTTCTTCACATCACCGCCGCGCACGAAATGCGCGTTGATCGCGTGCAGCGGGCGTTCCCCCGCGGTGCGGCCCGCGGCGACGATCGCCTGGGACACCAGCTGGCCACCGAAGGTGCGGCTCCACACCTTCTCCGGGTGGTTGCCGAGGAAGACGTCCTCGCCGATCGTCTCGAGATCGAGCAGGTCCAGCAACACCCGCAGATCGGGCGACTGCTGCCCTGACACGGTGTCGACCTCGATCGATCCGCCCGCCGAACTACTCACGACTAGTGGTCCTCCTCGCCGATGCGATGCACATGGATCAGGTTGGTGGAACCGACGGTACCCGGCGGGGAACCGGCCACGATCACCACCAGGTCACCCTTGCGGTACCGATCCAGGGACAGCAGTGCCTGATCGACCTGATGGATCATCGCGTCGGTGGTCTGCACCATCGGCACGATGAAGGTCTCGGTGCCCCAGGTGAGCGTCAGCTGGCTGCGCACCTCCGGCAGCGGCGTGAACGCCAGCAGCGGCAGCGGGGTGTGCAGGCGGGCCAGGCGCCGCACCGTGTCACCGGACTGGGTGAAGGCCACCAGCGCCTTGGCGTTGAGCCGCTCGCCGATATCGCGGGCGGCGTAGGAGATCACGCCGCGCTTGGTGCGCGGCACGTGGGTCAGCGGTGGCACCCGGTTCGTCTCCGACTCCACCGCGGTGACGATGCGGGCCATGGTGCGCACCGCGTCGATCGGCCAGGCGCCGACCGAGGTCTCACCGGACAGCATCACCGCATCGGCGCCGTCGAGCACCGCGTTGGCCACATCGGACGCCTCCGCGCGGGTCGGGCGCGAGTTCTCGATCATCGACTCCAGCATCTGGGTGGCGACGATGACCGGCTTGGCGTTCTCACGCGCCATCTGGATGGCCCGCTTCTGCACCAGCGGCACCTGTTCGAGCGGCAGCTCGACGCCGAGGTCGCCGCGGGCGACCATCACCGCGTCGAAGGCGAGCACGATGGCCTCGAGATTGTCGATCGCCTCCGGCTTCTCCAGCTTGGCGATCACCGGCACCCGCCTGCCGACCCGGTCCATGATGTCGTGCACGAGTTCGATGTCGGACGGCGAGCGCACGAACGACAGCGCGATGAAGTCCACGCCCAGCTCGAGCGCGAATTCCAGGTCCTCGATGTCCTTCTCGGACAGCGCGGGCACCGACACGTCCATGCCGGGCAGCGACAAACCCTTGTTGTTGCTCACCGGGCCGCCCTCGGTGACCCGGCACACGACGTCGTTGCCCTCGACGGCCTCCACGGTCAGACCGACCTTGCCGTCGTCGACGAGCAGACGGTCACCAGCCTTGGCGTCGGCGGCGAGCTGCTTGTAGGTGGTGGAGACGCGGTCGTGGGTGCCGTCGCAGTCCTCGACGGTGATCCGCACCTGCTCGCCGTTGGCCCACATGGTCTTGCCGTCGGTGAACCGGCCGAGACGGATCTTGGGGCCCTGCAGGTCGGCGAGGATGCCGACCGCTCGGCCGGTCTCGTCCGAGGCCGCCCGGACCATCTTGTAGTTGTCGGCGTGGTCGGCGTGCTCACCGTGGCTGAAGTTCAGCCGGGCCACGTCCATGCCGCTTTCGACGAGCTCCCGAATACGGTCCTGGGTGGCAGTGGCCGGCCCAAGGGTGCACACAATCTTCGTCCGTCGCATCACGCTGTAGAGCCTAGTCCTCCCGCCGCAGCGCGTCGTTGCGCCGGTGGGGTGTTATCCCGGAGTTCACGAACTCAGCGGCGCGCGAGCGCGACGTGCCGCGACAACCGGGTCTCCAGCCGGGTCTGGCCCGCGCCGAGGAGCAGGCAGATCACCCAGTAGTACACCGCAGCCACGCCGTACAGTGCGAAGAAGTCGAACGTGGGCGCCGCGGCCAGCTGGGCGGTCCGCAGCAATTCGGTGACCAGGATGGTCGAGGCCAGCGAGGTGTCCTTCACCAGAGAAATAAGCGTGTTCGACAGCGGCGGCACCGCGATCCGCGCGGCCTGCGGGAACACGATGTACCACAGCGTCTGCGGGTAGGTCATGCCGAGCGACTCGGCCGCCTCCCACTGCCCGTGCGCCACGCTCATGATCGCCGAGCGCACCACCTCCGCGGCATAGCCGCCGACATTGAGGCTGAACGCGATCACCGCCGCGGGGAACGGATCGATGACGATCCCGAACTGGGGCAGCGCGTAGAACACGATGAACAGCTGCACCAGCAGCGGCGTGCCACGGATGATCGAGATGTAGCAGCGGGCCGGCCACGAGAGCATCCGCTTCGACGACATCCGCGCCAGCGCGACGCCGACCGCGATCGCCAGGCCGAGCACGAAACTGATGGCCGTCAGCGGCAGCGTCGCGGTCACCGTGGCCTTCAGCATCGGCCAGAGGTTGTGCCAGATCAGTTCCCTGGTCGCGGCATCCATCCGCTAGTTGCTGACGTCGGTGCCGAAGTACTTCTCCGACAGCCGGGCCAGCGTGCCGTCAGCGCGCAGTTCCGCGAGCGCCCTGTCGATCTCGGCGATCAGCGCCGCGTCGTCGGCGCGCGCGGCGAAGGCCTGCTTGCTGGTCTCGCCGGTCCTGCCCGCGATCTTGATGCCGGTGTCGCCGGTCTTCTTGGTGTACTCGCCGACGGCCAGGGTGTCGTTGACGGTGACATCGACCCGGCCCGCCTTCAGCAACTGCACCGCCTGCACGAAGCCTTCCACCACTTCGACGTTCGCGCCCGCGTCCTTGGCGACCTGGTTCCAGTTGCTGGTCGCGGTCTCGGCGGCGGTCTTGCCCGCCAGATCGGCCAGCGTGGTGATGGTGGTGTTGTCGGCCTTGGTGACGATCACGCCCTCGGAGGTCGTGTACGGCTGCGACAGCGCGTACTTCTCCGCGCGCTCCGGCGTGACGGTGACCTGGTTGGCGACCAGATCGAACCGCTTTGACTCGAGCCCGGCGAAGATCGAATCCCACGGTGTCTGCACGAATTCCACGCGCTTGCCCAGCTTCGCACCGACCGCTTCGGCGACCTCGACGTCGTAGCCGGTGAGGGTGCCGTTGTCCTGGTAGCTGAACGGCGCGTAGGTGCCCTCGGTGCCGACCGTGAGCACGTTCGGGTCGGCGTCGGACGAGCAGGCCGACAGGCCCGTCGCGGTGACCACGGCGAGCACGGCGGCGGCAAGCAGTTTGCGCACGTTCCATCCCTTTCTCCACTGCGCGCGTCGACCACGCGCAGGTCAGGCGACGCTACAGCACCACGGCGGATCGACACAGAGTATCGCTCACCGTGATCGCATCCCGGCCGGGAAACGCGCAACGGGTGCCCCACCGTCGGCGGGACACCCGTGTTGCCGGAGTCGGCGATCAGTCGCGCAGCGGACGGCCCTGCGCGTCGGGCACCTTGCCGGTGAGCATCATGATGCCGTCGATGAGCGGCCAGATGGCGCCGATGCCACAGGTCAGCCAGACCACCGCGATCTGGGCGATGCCGAGGCCGGTGTAGCCGAGGTAGAAGCGGCCGACACCGAAGCTGCCGAGGAAGATCTCCAGCAGACCGGCCATCAGCTTCTGCTTGTCGGAGAACGGGACGCCGTACATGTCACGGCCGTACGGCGCTTCCGGATCGGCCGGGTTGTAGCCCTGCGGCATGGCACCGTAGGGCGCGGCACCGTAGGCGGGCTGCGGCTGACCGTACGGGTCGGCGGGCTGACCGTACTGCGGCTGGGGCTGACCGTACTGCGGCTGGGGCTGACCGTACTGCGGCTGACCGTGCCCCGGCTGCTGGGCGTACGGGTCCGACGGCTGACCGTAGGCGGGCTGGCCGTACTGCGGCTGCGCGCCGGAGTCCTGCTTGCCCAGGTCGGGCCCGTACTGCGGATTCGGGTTGTAGGGGTCGGTCACTAAATGTCCTCCTCATTCGTGCGGGTACCCGTCGTGGCCCCCGGCCAGTGGCGATCGGCCGAACGGCGGTGCGCCCGCGACGATCACGGCCATTGTGGTCATATCGACCGGCCGTTGTCGCCTCGGGTGCCACACCATCGGCGCCGCGACAACTCGCTCGTATATCGCGACGGGCGTCGGGTATGTTGCCCGACGCCCGTCGATTCCGCCACCCCGTCGTACGGTCAGCTGTTCTTCAGCGTGGGCGCCGAGTCCGGGCCGGCGTCGTCTTTCGCCTGCTCGTCGGTGGTGCCGGGCTCGGGATCGGCCGTGTCGGTCGCGGCAGGTTGCCCCGGCTCGGTGGCGGCAGACTTCGCCGGATCCGCGCCGTCGGCCGTCACCGGATCCTTCGCGTCGTCCTTCGCCGCGGAATCGGCCGGCTGCGTTGTTGCGCGCTCGGCCGAGTCGTCCGTCGTCGCGGCGTTCCCGGCGGCACCGAGGGCGCGCAGTTTCGAGATCTGCCACGGCCACGGCCGTGGTTCCGCGTCGGGTTGCAGCTGCGCCGGGGTCTCGCGGCCCTTGGTGGCCAGTGCGAAATAGGCCATCGCACACAGGAACACGATGGCCGAGGTGAACGAGTTGATCCTGATACCGAGGATGTGGGTGGCCTCGTCGCTGCGCATCAGCTCCACGAAGAAGCGGCCGAAGCTGTAGCCGGCCACGTAGAGCGCGAACAGCCTGCCGTGCCCGATCCTGAAGCGCTTGTCCAGCTGCACCAGCGCGATCACCACCAGCACGTTCCAGACGAGCTCGTACAGGAACGTCGGGTGCACGACCTCGAGCACCCGGCCGGTGGACACGCCGTTCATCATGTCGCGCGCGCCGGTCTCGGCGTCGAAGCGCTCGTAGATCTCGAGTCCCCACGGCACGTCGGTGGCACGACCGTAGAGTTCCTGGTTGAAGTAGTTGCCGAGCCTGCCGATGGCCTGGGCGAGCAGCACGCCGGGCGCGATCGCGTCACCGAGCGCGGGCAGCGGGATCTTGTAGATCCGGCAGCCGATCCAGGCGCCGATACCGCCGAGGAACACCGCTCCCCAGATGCCGAGGCCGCCCTGCCAGATGTAGAGCGCCTCGACGGGGTTCTTACCCTCGCCGAAGTACTTCTGGTAGTCGGTGGCGACGTGGTAGAGCCTGCCGCCGACCAGCCCGAACGGCACCGCGAACATCGCGATGTCGAGCACCGCCCCCGGCTTGCCGCCGCGCTGCTGCCACCGCCGCTCACCCCACCAGATCGCGATGACGATGCCGGCGATGATGCACAGCGCGTATGCCCGCAGCGGAAAGGGCCCGAGCTGCCAGACACCCTGCGGCGGACTCGGAATGTAGGCCAGGACTGAGTTCACGGGCACCACGTTAGTGGAGTCCCCCCACGGACAGGTGACCGTGGCTCGAACGGTGGTGGATACCCGTCTGACGATATCGCCGGCGTTCACCCGGCGTCGACGCCTCGCCAGGTCTGCACGCCGGTCGACCCATCGGGCACCGCGCACAGCACACACTTTCCCGCCGATCGGTGACGAACTGGACGATCAGAACGATTGGTGTGGGCTCCGCTCGGCCTCACCACCGCTGCGGTAGTAGCGGCGTGATATCCGGAGCGGAACTGATGGCACCCCCCTGCCGAGCCCCCGTTCGTTCCGCCCGCACCGCGCACCCCGGACCAGCCTGCGGCGGAAATCCCCCGCTCCCGCAAACCCGACCGGGACGCGATCTACGAACCCGATGAACCCGACGAGGACGACCGCTACTTCCGCAACAAGTCCTGGCTGGTCTGACGAGCGCGGCAACGACCTCGGGTTGACGAGCTACGCGGTCGGCACGCGGCGGGCGCGTACGCCTTCGGCGAGTTCGCCGGTGAGGGCGCGGACCGCGTCCAGGCCGTCCGCGGCGGCCGTGACCAGCGCCGAGCCCACGATGACGCCATCGGCGTAGCCGGCGATCTCGGCGGCCTGGGCGCCGGAGCGCACGCCGAGGCCGACGCCGATCGGGATGTCGGAGTGGGCGCGGATGCGGGCGCACAGGGCGGGGGCCGCCGAGGAGACCGCGTCGCGGGCGCCGGTGACACCCATGGTGGAGGCGGCGTAGATGAAGCCGCGCGAGGCCTCGAGCGTCTTCACCAGGCGCTCCTCGGTGGAGGACGGCGCGACCAGGAAGATGCGGTCGAGGTTGTGGGTGGCCGAGGCGACGAACCAGTCGTCGGCCTCGTCGGGGATCAGGTTGGGGGTGATGATCCCGGCGCCGCCGGCGGTGGCGAGGTCGCGGGCGAAGGCGTCGACGCCGTATTGCAGCACCGGGTTCCAGTAGCTCATCACCACGGCCTGCCCGCCGGCGGCGGTGATCGCCTCGACGACGGCGAACACGTCGCGCACCCGCACCCCACCGCGCAGTGCCTGCTCGGCGGCAGCCTGGATGGTCGGGCCGTCCATCACCGGATCGGAGTAGGCGACGCCGACTTCGATGATGTCGCACCCGGATTCGACCATGGTCCGGCACACCTCGATGGAACCGGCCAGGTCGGGATAGCCCGCGGGCAGGTAGCCGATGAGGGCGGCGCGGTCCTCGGCCCGCGCGGCGGCGAAGGTGTTCGCGAGACGGGACTGCTGGCTCACTGCTGGTTCTCCTCGGCGGCGTCGTCGTCGAACAGACCGAACCAGCGGCCCGCGGTGTCCATGTCCTTGTCGCCGCGACCGGACAGGTTCACCAGGATGATCGCGCCGGGACCGAGCTGCTTGCCCAGGCGCAGCGCACCGGCCACCGCGTGCGCGGACTCGATCGCCGGGATGATGCCCTCCGAACGCGACAGCAGCAGCAGCGCGTCCATCGCCTCGGTGTCGGTGACGGGCTCGTACTCGGCCCGGCCGATGTCCTTGAGGTGGGCGTGTTCGGGGCCGACGCCCGGATAGTCCAGTCCGGCCGAGATCGAATGCGATTCGATGGTCTGCCCGTCCTCGTCCTGCAACAGGTACGAGTAGGCGCCCTGGAAGGCGCCGGGGGTGCCGCCGGTGAAGGTCGCCGCGTGCCTACCGGTCTCCACGCCGTCACCGGCCGCTTCGTAGCCGATCAGCCGCACCCCGGCGTCGGGGATGAACGCGTGGAAGATGCCGATGGCGTTGGAGCCGCCGCCGACACAGGCCACCACCGCGTCGGGCAGCCTGCCGGTGCGCTCGGTGATCTGGGCACGTGCCTCGATCCCGATGATCCGCTGGAAATCGCGCACCATCAGCGGGAACGGGTGCGGACCCGCGGCGGTGCCGAAGCAGTAGTAGGTGTCCTCGGCGTTGGACACCCAGTCGCGCAGCGCCTCGTTGATGGCGTCCTTGAGCGTCTGCGACCCGGTGGTCACCGAGACCACCTCGGCGCCGAGCAGCCGCATCCGCGCCACGTTCAGCGCCTGCCGGGCGGTGTCGACCGCACCCATGTAGATGACGCAGTCCAGACCGAGCAATGCGCACGCGGTGGCGGTGGCCACGCCGTGCTGACCGGCGCCGGTCTCGGCGATGACGCGGGTCTTGCCCATCCGCTTGGCCAGCAGCGCCTGCCCGAGCACATTGTTGATCTTGTGCGAGCCGGTGTGGTTGAGGTCCTCGCGCTTGAGGAAGATGCGCGCGCCACCGGCGTGCTCGGCCAGGTTGGCGCATTCGAACACCGGCGAGGGACGACCGGTGTAGTCGCGCTGCAGCCGGTCGAGTTCGTCGAGGAAGCCGCGATCGCTGCGGACCTTCTCGTACTCGGCGGTGACCTCCTCGATCACCGCCATCAGCGCCTCGGGAACATGCCGTCCGCCGTAGACGCCGAAGTGGCCGCCCGCGTCGGGCTCGTAGTCGGAGTGCTGGGCGATCCCGGCGCTCGCCTGGGGCAGTGCGGTCACCGGATGCTCCGGCGGGCCGGCTTGGGGCAGGACGGGTGGGTACCGGCGGTCACCAGTTCGGACACGGCGGCCCGCGGGTTGCCGCTGGTCACCAGGCCCTCGCCGACGAGTACCGCGTCGGCGCCCGCGCCGGCGTAGGCCAGCAGGTCGGCGGTGCCGCGGATCCCGGATTCGGCCACCCGGATGACCTCCGACGGCAGGCCGGGTGCGATCCGGGCGAACACGTCGCGGTCGACTTCGAGGGTCTTGAGGTTGCGCGCGTTGACCCCGATCACCGATGCGCCCGCCTCCAGCGCGCGGTCGGCCTCCTCCTCGGTGTGCACTTCCACCAGCGCGGTCATGCCCAGCGATTCGGTGCGGTCGATGAGCGCGGACAGCACGTCCTGTTCGAGCGCGGCCACGATCAGCAGGATCACGTCGGCGCCGTGTGCGCGGGCCTCGTGGATCTGATATGGGCCGACGACGAAGTCCTTGCGCAGCACCGGGATGTTCACGGCGGCGCGGACGGCGTCGAGATCGTCGAGCGAGCCGCCGAACCGGCGGCCCTCGGTGAGCACGCTGATGATGCGGGCGCCACCGTCCTCGTAGGCCTTGGCCAGCACTGCCGGGTCCGGGATGTCGGCCAGCGCGCCCTTGGACGGACTGGCCCGCTTCACCTCGGCGATGACACCGATCCCGTCCTCGTGCAGCGCGGCGGCGGCGTTGAGCGGCGCCTTCGCGGCGGCTGCCGCGGCCTTGATCGCCTGAAAATCGAGGAGGGCTTCGCGAGCGGCAACATCCGCCCGAACCCCGTCGAGAATCGAGTCGAGTACCGTCATCTGGCTCGAATCCTTTCTGGGGAGACGAACTTCTCACCTGAGAGTCCCCTCAGGCGCTGTCTCACCGATGCTTGACAACAATAAATGGAGGCCGACGGTGTCCCTGCGGCGGGGGTGCCGGGGGTCACTGCCGCGCGATCACGGGTCGCGCCGCCGCCATACTGCGGCGGGGTACCGTGGCTCGCTGCCGCGATCCGGCGGATATCGCGGGCTGTCGCCGCCCCCTGACCGCGCCGCCGCACTGTCCGGCGGTCACGCTGGTTCACCGCGTGCGACCGGATGCGGTGCCGCCGTCGTCACCCGGCTCCCCCGCGGTGTCGGTCGGGTCGGTGCCGGCGTCGAGCGCGTCCCACAGCACCCGTTCCGACAGTGGGGCTGCCGTGCCGTCGTCGGCGCGCTGTCTGCTCACCTCCGCGCTGGCGTCGGCGCGGCGGAACACGGGGTTGTCGTACTTGCCCGACAGCTGGGCGCTCTGGCCGGTCCTGCGGGTCAGCAGGACACCGGCGGCCAGCGCGCACGCCGCCGCCACGAGCGACAGGATCGCAGGCGCCAGGTGCACGTCGACGCCGCTGACCACCGCGCGGGCGGGGAGCTCGGCCAGTGTGCCCGCCCGCTCCTGGGGCCTGCCCGCACCCGCCGCCAGTGCGAAGCCGGGCACCGCCGCCACCGCGGCCAGGACCGCCAGCACCACGCCGAGCAGCTGCCGCAGACCGCCCTTCACCGCGAACACCGCCGCGATCGCGGCGACCAGCACCAGGGCCAGCGGGGTGAGCGCGCCGAACCAGGTGGCGCCGTCGAGATCGTCGGTGCGCGGTTCGGTGAGCCCGTCCGCGGAGTGCACCGTCACCCAGGTCATCCGCGACGACACCCACAGCCCGCCCGCCGCCAGCGCGAGCAGCGCCACCGCGACGACCGGCTTCGCGGCACGGACGGGCGCGACGGCGGGATCGCCGCCACCAGGCGTACCCGAAGGACCACCCGCATCGTCTCCGGTCACGCCGTCGTCCGGCTGCTCGACGGTCATGACACCACCTCGCCCCCGGTTGGCTCCGGCGTGCGCGTGGTCCCGTTGCGCCGAGGGTTCACCTGCCCACTCCTGCCTCCACCTCGCCGAAACCCGTCCGGCACGACCACGTCAGCGGCCGTGCCGATCCACCGCTCACCGCGCTCGCTCATACCTGCGCCTCGCCCGGCTCCGGCACGAGCGGGCGCTCGGCTGTGCCCATTGGTCGCTCGCTGCGCTCGCTCATGCCTGCGCCCGGCCGAGGACACCCGGCGACGGCGGGCGGCGGGTTCGAGCACCGTACCCGCTCACTGTTCGCCGCCCTCGTAGGTGCGTAGGGTCTGCGCGGCCGCGATGGCCTTGAGCACCGCCATGGCCTTGTTGCGGGCCTCGGTGTCTTCGTAGACCGGGTCGGAGTCGGCGACGACGCCCGCCCCCGCCTGTACGTAGGCGGTGCCGTCCTTGAGCAGCGCGGTACGGATGGCGATAGCGGTGTCGGCGTCGCCGGCGAAGTCGAGGTAGCCGACGACGCCGCCATAGACGCCGCGCCGGGTCGGTTCCAGTTCCTCGATGAGTTCCATCGCCCGCACCTTCGGCGCGCCCGACAGGGTGCCCGCCGGGAAGCAGGCCTGCACGGCGTCGAGGGCGATCTTGCCCTCGGCCAGCTGCCCGGACACCGTCGACACCAGGTGCATGACGTGGCTGTAGCGTTCGACGTGGCGATACTGGGTGACCCGCACGGTGCCCGGCCTGCACACCCGGCCGAGGTCGTTGCGGCCGAGGTCGACGAGCATGAGGTGCTCGGCGTTCTCCTTCTCGTCGGCCAGCAGGTCCTTCTCGAGCAGGATGTCGTCCTCGGCGCTGGTCCCGCGCCAGCGGGTGCCCGCGATCGGGTGCGTGGTGGCGATCCCGTCCTTCACCGTGACCAGCGATTCGGGGCTGGAGCCGACGATGGAGAACGCGGTGCCGCCGTCGCCGTCGGGGATGTGCATCAGGTACATGTACGGGCTCGGATTGGATGCCCGCAGCATCCGGTAGACCGCGAGCGGCGAGCCGGTGTAGTCCATCTCGAAACGCTGCGAGAGCACAACCTGGAAGGCCTCGCCCGCCTCGATCTCCTTGATCAGCCTGCGCACCCCGGCCCCGAACTCCTCGGTGGTGCGCCTGCGCAGGAACTCCGGGTCCGGCTGGTCGAAGACCGACACGGTCGACGCGGCGGGCGCGGCCAGCGCGGCGGTCATCCGGTCGAGGCGGGCGAGGGCGTCGTCGTAGGCGGCGTCGGCGTTCTCGTCGGTGCCGTTCCAGTTGACCGCGTTGGCGATGAGGGTGATCGCGCCCTCGTGGTGGTCGAACGCGGCCAGGTCCGTGGCCAGCATGAGTACCAGCTCGGGCAGCTGCAGATCGTCGGCGGCCAGTTCGGGCAGCCGTTCGATCCGGCGCACCGCGTCGTAGCCGAGGTAGCCGACCAGACCGCCCGTCAGCGGCGGCAGACCGGGCAGGCGCTCGGTCCGCAGCAGCTCCAGCGTCTCGTGCAGCGCGCGCAGCGGATCGCCGCCTGACGGCGCGTCGGCGGGCACGGCGCCGAGCCAGGCCGCCGCACCGTCGACGACGGTCAGCGCCGACGGGCTGCCTGCGCCGATGAACGACCAGCGCGACCACGACCGCCCGTTCTCGGCGGACTCGAACAGGAAGGTGCCCGGCCGGTCGCCGGCCAGCTTCCGGTAGGCCGAGAGCGGAGTTTCGGAGTCCGCCAGCACCTTTCGGGTCACCGGGACCACCCGGTGCTCGGCGGCGAGCAGCCGGAACTGGTCGCGGGTCGTTGTGGTTGGTGTCGACGCGCCCTGCATGAGCCCATCATCCCAGGCGCGCCGTCGCGCCCGCGCGCTGGCCCGACCCCCGCGACGCGAGGGCCGGTGATCGATATCACTACACTCGCGCGCGTTCCATGTCGCACGCGGTAATCCCCCCTTCCGAGAGGAGCAATAGTTGTACCCCTCGCACCAGGGCGCACAGGACGGCCGATTGGTCGCCCCGTCGCAGCAGCACTACGGTCCGGGCCAGATGTCGGCGGCCAGCGCGCTGACGTCGTTCGTCACCTACGCCAAGGCCATGGAGGATCTGGACGAGAAGCGTTTCCCGGTGGAGTACGCCGGGCACCGGGACCGTATCCGTGAGCTCGAGCCGATGCTGCGCGTGCACGGCATCCTCGATGTGATGGAGATCCGCAATCCCGAGATCGCGGCCCTGCTGCAGCGCTGACTCGGCGCAGTCCGTCGGGGGCGGCACCGAGTACGAACCGCAGGGATCCCCGTTCGCTCCGGCGGGCGGGGATCTTGTCGTCCCGGCCACCCGCTCGATAGTGTCGGACATCATGCAGCCAGGCCAGCGCGCCCCCGAGTTCGCGCTCCCCGATCAGTCCGCTCAGCTCCGCACCATCGACGACCTGCTCGCAGGCGGCCCGCTGGTGTTGTTCTTCTACCCGGCCGCCAACACTCCGGTCTGCACGGCCGAGGCCTGCCATTTCCGCGATCTGAGCGCGGAGTTCGCCGCCATCGGCGCCTCCTGCGCCGGGATCAGCACCGACAGCGCGCAGGTGCAGGCCGGGTTCGCCACCAAGCAGCGCCTCGACTACCCGCTGCTGTCCGACGCCGACGGCACGGTGGCCGCGGCGTTCGGCGTCAAGCGTGGGCTGCTCGGCAAGCTCGCCCCGGTCAAGCGGCACACCTTCGTCATCGACACCGACCGCACGATTCTGAAGGTCGTGACCGGCGAGCTGCGCGCCGCCGTGCACGCCGACGAGGCGCTGGCCTTCCTGCGCGACCGCGCCGAGGCGATCGGCTAGCTACCCCGACCGAAACGCCGGGCGCCGGATCGGCGCCCGGCCGTCGTGGCACCTCTACCCTGGTCACATGACGAGCGGCGAGCTGCAGACGAGCGGTCAGAAGTCCACACTCACCGTGTGGCGCAATCGCGCGATCATCACGGTGGCGACGGCGATCGTGCTGGTGATCGCCTATTTCATTCTGGCGTCGTTCATTCCGCGCTGGTGGGCTCAGCGCCTCGGCGCGCTGGTGCACGGCAGCTTCTCCTCCGGCATCTGGTGGGGCCTGGTCTACGGCTTCGTCTTCACCCTGGTCCCACTGCTGTTGCTGTTGCTGGCGGTTCGCGTGTGGAACCGCAAGGGCGGCAAGTTCATCGCGGGGGCCGCGGTGATCATCGCGCTGCTCGGCGCGATCCCGAATCTGATGACCTTGACCATCGTGCTCGGCCGCAACAATGCCGCACACGCCGGTCAGCGCATTCTCGATGTCGACGCGCCCGCTTTCCGCGGCGCCTGTCTCGTCGGCGCGCTGGTCGCCGGGGTGGTGTTCCTCGCGGTGGCCGCGTTCATGGGCAAGCGAGAACTGGACCGGCGCAAGGCGGTCAAGGCCGCGCAGACGCCGGAGCCGCCGGTATCCCCCGCCGAGTAGCGATAGTCCGGCCACGGCGCTGTGAGTGACCTCACGGCCACTGCCATCCCGAGGACGTCGTAGCGACGTCGTGGCAAACTCTATGCAGTGCGCGCCCAAGTACCTCAGCCCTGTCGTCCGGCCGTCAGGCAGTGCCGGTGACCACGCCATGGCTCGACCCAGTGGAACAGCGCGCCTGGCAGGCGATCGTCGCGCTCATGGCCCGGATTCCGGGCGCGCTCGACACCCGGCTGCAGCGCGAATCCGGGCTCACGCATTTCGAGTACCGGGTGTTGAGCCTGCTGTCGGAGGAACCGGGCCATCGGCTCCAGCTGAGTGATCTCGCCCACAAAGCAAATGCGTCGCTATCGCGGCTGTCGCATGTGGTGTCCAAGCTGGAACGGCTCGGCTGGGCACGCCGCGACACCACCGCGGGCAGGCGCGGGGTCAACGCGGTGCTCACCGATGCCGGATTCGAGACGGTTCTCGCGGCCGCGCCCGGCTATGTCGACGCGGTGCGCAGGCTGGTTCTCGACAGCCTGGAACCAGGGCAGATCGCCCAGCTGGCCGAGCTCGGCGAGATCGTCGCGGCGCGGCTGGAGACCGTGCTCGCCGAGGACTGCGCCACCTAGCCCACGCTGACCGGTCCAGTGCCTGCGAGCCCGGTGACGCCTACTTCGCGGCGAGCAGCACGTCGGTCTCGAAGCAGGTGTGGGTACCGGTGTGACAGGCGGCGCCCTCCTGGTCGACGATCAGCAGCACGGTGTCACCGTCGCAGTCCAGGCGCACCTCGTGCACGAACTGTGTGTGGCCGGAGGTCTCCCCCTTGACCCAGTACTGTTGCCGCGAGCGCGAATAGTAGGTTCCCCTGCGGGTTTCGAGGGTGCGGGCCAGCGCCTCGTCGTCCATCCACGCCATCATCAGCACCTCGCCGGTCGACTTCTCCTGCGCGACAGCGGCGACCAGCCCGGCCTCGTTGCGCTTGAGGCGGGCGGCGATGGCGGGATCCAGACTCATACGTCGGTTATAGCAGCCGTCCCGGTGTGCGCAGGCCTTCCGGTCTGCAGTTCGATCGCCACCAGCAATTCCACCAGATCGTTGACACTGCGCACATTGCGCCCGGTGAGCTCCTGGATGCGGCCGATCCGGTACTTGGCCGTATTGAGATGGATGCGCAGCTGCTCGGCGGCTTCCCGCAGGTTCATGTCGGCGGCGGCGAAGGCGCGGATGGTTTCGGCGAGCGAGCCGCCGCGGACGCGGTCATCGGCCAGCGCGCTGCCGATGCGCGGGTCGACGAGCTGACGGGTGGTGTCGTCGGCGCGCAGCAGCAGGTACTCGAACGGGGTCAGCTGCGGTAGCGCCAGGACACCGCCGCCGGACGGCAACAGCGCCAGTGCGGCCTTCGCCTGCCGGTAGGCCCGCGGAACCTGGGCAACCTCGGTGACCGCGGTGCTCACGCCGACGGCCAGCGCGATGCCGTCGGCGGCCAGCTCGGTGTGCAGCGCGCGCAACCGTTCGCACAGCTGCTCGGGCGAACCGTCCCGCCCGAGCGCGGGAATCGCCACGACCTCGCTGTCGCCGCGCACCACCGACAAGGTGCGCAGGCCGTTGACGCCGACGCGGGCCGCCGCGGCCGAGACCAGCCGCAGCGTCTCGCCCATGGTCTCGGTCCGCGCCGCGCCGTCGAGGACCACGGCGGTCACCACCACCAGCGGCGTGCCGTGCTCGGTGCCGATGCCATGGGCGGTGGCCACCGACAGGTGCGGGCCGCCGGCGGGCAGGGTGCCGTCGAGTAGCGAATCCATCAGCGCCTGGCTGTCGCGGCCCGATTCGGCGGCCACGTACTGCTGGAATTCCAGGTACGCGTCGGTCGCCTGGGTGCTGATCAGGTCGGTGTAGCGGGCCAGCGGTCCGGCCAGCGACAGCACCGCCTCCCTGCCCACCTCGCTGTCGCCCGCGTGCGCGAGCAGGGTCTTCCAGATGGCCCGCTGCCCGAGCCGGAACGCGGCGATGTAGTCGACCAGCGGCAATCCGGACCTGGCACGCCGCGCGGCGGCCTGGCGCGCGTAGGTGACATCGGCGGGGGTGACCCGCTTGCGCTCGAGCAGCGCGCCGAGACCGGTGCGGCTGAGCCTGGCCAGCTGGTCGTGCACATCGGCGAGGAATCCCGGATCGGCGGTGCCGTAGCCGGGCAGCTCGACCCGGATCTTGGCCATCACATCGGCGGCGATGTCGTCGGCGTGCGCGTAGGCGCACCCGACGATCCGCGCGCGCTCGGCGTGCAGCGAATCGGGCTCAGGGGTGAGCAGATGTGATCCAGCCGACATGTCCGGGGAGTCTGCATGGTCCGGTTTGCCGCTGTCAACCGGCTGCCCCGCGACCGCAGCCCCGGCCGGACCGCCTGACCAGCGCTCCTCGCGCGTGCCCCGCCGCACCGCGGCGATCCCCGTACGCGCGGTCGGTGGCCGACGCCGGCGACATCCGGCGTGCGCCCTGTCCACAGCGGACGAGAACCTGCGGCGAAGTTGGTCCGCAACGTCCGATGTGGCGTACTGACCTGCGAAATTACCGTCGTCGCATGCTCGAAACAACCAACCTGACGGTGCGCTTCGGCGGGATCACCGCCCTGCGGGAAGTCGGGTTCACGGTCGCCCCCGGCGAAATGGTCGGCCTGATCGGACCGAACGGCGCGGGCAAGACCACCCTGTTCAACTGCCTGACCCGGCGCAACCGCCCGACTTCGGGCACCCTGCGCTATCTGGACTCCGATCTGTCGACGGTGCGCCCCGACGCGCTGGCGGGGCTCGGCATCGCCCGCACCTTCCAGAACCTCGGACTGTTCCCCCGGCTGTCGGTCCGCGACAACGTGCTCGTCGGCGCACACCACCGGGCCCGCGCCGGCTTCGTCTCGGCGGGGCTGCGCCTGCCGGTCGTCCGGCGGGAGGAACGCGCATTGCGCGCCGAGGCCGACGACCTGCTCGAACGCCTCGACCTGACCGCCGTCGCCGACCATCCGGCGGCCGGCCTGCCGTTCGGCACGCTCAAGCGGATCGAATTGGCGAGGGCGCTGGCGGTGCGGCCACGGTTGCTGCTGCTCGACGAGCCGGTGAACGGGCTCAGCCACGGCGAGGTCGACGAGTTCGCCGAGCGGCTGCGCGCCCTGCAGGCCGAGCTGGAGTTGACCGTCGTGGTGGTCGAACACCACATGGGCTTCGTCATGGGCACCTGCGACCGGGTGGTGTGCCTGGAGTTCGGGCAGGTCATCGCGGAGGGCGAACCCGAAGCGGTACAACGTGATCCGGCGGTCGTCCGGGCCTACCTCGGGACGGCGGCATGAGTGGCATCGCGGGCCGGTGGCCGGTCGCGCGGACCGAGCAGAACCGTGAATTCCTCGCCATCGCCGACCTGCACGCCGGCTACGGCGCCGCGAAAGTCCTGCACGGGGTGGGGTTCTCGGTCGCCGAGGGTGAGGTCTGCGCGATCCTGGGCCCCAACGGCGCGGGCAAGACCACCCTGCTGCGCGCCCTGTGCGGCATGGTCAAGGTGCGCGGCACACTGCGGCTCGGCGGCACCGATGTCACCGGGCGCGCCCCGGAGGCGATGGCCCGCCTCGGCGTCGCTCATGTGCCCGAGGGGCGCGGCGCGTTCGCGCCGCTGTCGGTGGCGGAGAACCTGCGCCTCGGCGCCTTCACCCGGCGCGACCGCGCCGGTGTCGAGGCCGACCTGCGCCGCGTCTACGACTACTTCCCCATCCTGCGCGACAAGCAGCGCGAGCCGGCGGGCGGCCTGTCCGGCGGCCAGCAGCAGATGCTCGCGATCGGCAGGGCGCTGATGCTGCGCCCGCGCTTGCTGCTGCTCGACGAACCCTCCCTCGGACTGTCACCACTGGTGACCAAGGAGCTGTTCGGGATCGTGCACACCATCAACGAAGAGGAACGCACCACCGTGATCGTCGTCGAACAGAACGCGCACCTGGCCTTGGGCATCGCCCACCAGGCCCATGTGCTCGAGTCCGGCCGGATCGTGTTGTCCGGCACCGCGGCCCAGATCAAGGCCGACGACCAGGTCACCCGCTCCTATCTCGGAATCCGGGTGCGGCCGTGACCGAATTCGCGCAGCAGCTCGTCGAGGGGCTCTCGGCGGGCGCGATCTACGCGGGCCTGGCACTGGCGCTGGTCCTGATCTACCGGTTCACCGGGATCGTCAACTTCGCCCAGGGCGAGCTGGCCATGTTCTCGGCGTTCCTGGCCTGGCAGCTGAGCCAGACGATGCCGTTCTGGGCGGCACTGATCCTGACGCTGGCCATCTCGTTCCTGGCGGGCATGGCGATCGAGCGGGTGGTGATCCGACCGGTGGAGGGCGCGCCCGAGATCACCCTGGTGATCGTCACCGTCGGCCTGTTCTTCACGGTGCACGCGATCGCCGGCTGGATCTGGTCCTACCAGGTGAAATCCTTCCCGAATCCGTTCCCGGACGGCGCCTTCCACGGCGGCGGGATCAGTGTCGGATACGGCAGCCTCGGCATCTTCGCGGTGGTCGGGATGGTGATGGGGCTGCTGTATCTGCTGTTCCGCTACACCGGGATCGGGCTGGCCATGCGGGCGGTGGCGGCGAACCCGGCCTCGGCCCGGCTGGTCGGGATCAGGGTCGGCACGGTACTCGCGCTCGGCTGGGGTCTGGCCGCGCTGGTCGGCGCGGTATCCGGGGTGCTGTCGGCGCCGCTGCTGTTCCTCGAGCCCAACATGATGGGCGGGGTTCTGATCTACGCGTTCGCCGCGGCCACGCTCGGCGGCTTCGACTCCCCCGGCGGCGCGGTGGCGGGGGGCCTGATCGTCGGCGTCGCCGAAACCCTCACCGGCGCCTACGTCGACGTGATCGGCACCGAACTCAAGATCGGGGTGCCACTGGTGATCATCCTGGGCGTGCTGTTGCTGCGCCCGCAGGGCCTGTTCGGACACGCGGCGGTGGAACGAGTATGAGCGAATCGACGTCGACGCAGGTCATCCGCCGGATGGCCGCACCGCACCGGTTGCCCGGCGCGCTGATCGGTCTCCTGCTGGTCGTGGCCTGTCTGGCACCGTTGCAGCTGGCGCCCTTCCACACCTTCCAGCTCGCCATGGCGATGATCTACGCGGTCACCCTGCTCGGGCTGAACCTGCTGGTCGGCCACACCGGCCAGATCTCGCTCGGCCACGGCGCGTTCTTCGCGGTCGGCGCCTACACGGCGGCGGTGGCGATCGAACGATGGGACGTGCCGTATCTCGCGACCGTCCCGTTGGCGGCCGCGGTGGCCTTCGCTCTCGGCTTCGCGCTCGGTATCCCGGCGCTGCGGCTGCGCGGGCTGTATCTGGCGCTGGTCACCCTGGCGATCGCGATCTTCCTGGTGCCGCTGCTGAAGCGGTTCGACGGGCTGACCGGCGGGTCGATGGGCCTCACCGTCACCAAGCCGGTGCCGCCGGCCTGGACCGGGCTTGCCGAGGACCAGTGGCTGTATTTCCTCGCCCTCGCCACCACCGTCGCGAGCTTCGCGCTGGTCGCCGGGATGCTGCGGTCGCGGGTGGGGCGCGCGCTGCACGCGGTGCGCGACAACGAGATCGCGGCCGAGGTGCTCGGGGTGAACCTGGCCCACTACAAGACCCTCGCCTTCGCCTGGAGCGCACTGCTCGCCGGTGTCGCGGGCAGCGTCTACACGTGGGTGATCGCCTTCGTCTCGCCGGACTCGTTCGCGCTGACCCTGTCGGTGACCCTGCTGGCCGGGCTCGTAGTCGGGGGGCTCGGCACCACCTGGGGTCCGCTGCTCGGAGGCCTGTTCGTGCTGTTCGTGCCCAGCTTCGCCCAGGACGTCAATCAGGCGGCGCCCGGCGTCATCTTCGGACTGCTGATCATCGCGGTCATGTATCTCGCGCCGACGGGGCTGGCCGGGTTGGCCGGCCGCCTGGCGCAACGGCTCGGACAGCTCGTCCGGAAAGGAAAATCACATGCGCACTAAGGCGATTCACGCCATCGGCCTGGCGGCGGCGCTGCTCGCGACGCTCACCGCCTGCGGAGGCCGCGGCGCCGACACCGGCACCGTCGGGCAGGGCGACTGCAAGGGCCAGCAGACCACCGGCATCACCGACACCAGCATCAAGCTGGGTGGGATCTACCCGCTGTCGGGTCCGGCCTCGGCCTACAGCGAGGTCCCCAAGGGCATCAAGGCCTACTTCGACTACATCAACGCCGAGCAGGGCGGCATCGACGGGCGCAAGGTCGAGTACCTGGTGCGCGACGACGGTTACCAGCCGCCCAAGACCGTCGAGGAGACCCGCCGGCTGGTCGAGCAGGATCAGGTGTTCGCGATCTTCCAGACGCTGGGCACGGCGACCTCCTCCGCGGTGGTCGACTACCTCGACCAGCGCAAGGTGCCGCAGGTGTTCGTTGCCACCGGCGCCACCAAGTTCGGTGCCGACACCGCCCATCCGTGGACCATCGGCTGGCAGCCCAGCTACCGCACCGAGGCCACCGCCTACGCCACCTACATCCGCGAGCAGCGGCCCGACGCCACCGTGGCCGTGCTGTACCAGAACGACGACTTCGGCAAGGATCTGCTCGCCGGGTTCACCGACGGCATCGCGGGCAGCGGGGTGCGGGTGGTCGCCGAGCAGAGCTTCGAGGTCACCGACCCCACCGTCGACCCCCAGGTCCGCAACCTGGCGAACTCGAACGCCGATGTGCTGCTGAACTTCTCGACCCCGAAGTTCGCCTCGCAGGCGCTGGCGGCCGATGTGCGCAATACCGGGTGGAATCCGCTGCACGTGGTGACCCAGGTGTCCAACACCATGGCCACGCTGCGCCCCGTCGGTCTGGAGAACATCCAGGGCGTGGTGAGCGCCGCCTTCATCAAGGACGCCGCCGACCCGCGCTGGGCCGACGACGCGGGCATGCGGACCTTCAAGACCAAGCTGGCGCAGTACGCGCCGGGCGCCGATCCGGAGAACCAGCACACCATGGGTGGCTGGACCATGGCCCAGAGCTTCCACAAGACCATGGCCGCGGCCGCCTGCCCGACCAGGGAGGGCCTGCGCGAGGCGATGCGCTCCCTGGACGACGTGCCGGTCGACCTGCTGCTGCCCGGCATCACGATGAGCACCGGCGCCGACGACGGCTACCCGCTCGAGGCCGTCGGCATCCAGACCTTCGCCGGCACGCACTGGTCGCTCACCGAGGGCCTCTACACCACCGGAAAGTAGTCCCTCCCCGCCACGTTCCGCGTTCGCGGACCGCTCGAAGTACACCCCCGATCGATGAGGATCACCGATGAAGATGTCCACTACGCTCGCGACCGCCGCCATGACGGCGCTGGCCCTCTGTGTCGGCGCGGGCACCGGCAACGCCGAGCCCGCTCCGGCGCAGACCGAGGTGCGGTACGAGGTCAGCAGGTCGGGTGACGCCGCCGTCGTCACCACCGGTGACGGCAAGCTGCGCGTCGTCGACGACCAGCTGGTGCTCACCACCACCGACGATGTCCCGGTCGCCGCGCTGCCGCTGTCGTACCGCATGGACGACCAGCTGTTCCCGATCACCGCCGAGATCGACGGCGACACCGCGACCCTCACCCCGGTGCGGACCGGTGGCACCCAGGTGGCGGCAGCGACCGACCTGGTCGCCCCCGACGCGGCGGCGCAGCAGATCGCCGAGTCGTTCACCCCGCGCGATCAGGCCGCGCTCGGGGTGCTCGCCCAGCGCCTCGGGATCGGCAGCGCGGTGGCCGCGATCATCGGCGCCGTGGTCGGCGGCGGGATCGGCTGCTTGGTCGGCGGTGCCGCGGGCGCGGTGATCGCCAGCCCGGTGATCGTGCTGCTCGCCCCGTGGGTCGGCGCCACCGTCGCCGGGTGTGTGCTCGGCGCGGCCACGCTCGGCGCGGTCGGCACCATGGCCGGGCTGATCACGGTCGGCGGCCCGCTGGCGCTGTTCTCGGCGTACCAGTACTTCTCCACGATCCTCGCGCCGTGCCCGGCCGAACTCGGCGCCTACTGCAAGGACCCCGCGGTGCCTGCACCCGCGAAGTAGCCACCGTCCCCTGGATCGGCCGCGAACCCTGTCACGGGTTCGCGGCCGTCCGCGGTCGCGGGAGCGGGCCACCGCTCCCGCGGCGCACCGACCCGCAGAGGAATCCCCCATGCGCAGAACTGTTCTCGACGACGACCACGCCGCGTTCCGCGCGATGCTGCGCGCGTTCATCGGCGCCGAGGTGACGCCGAGCTTCGGCCGCTGGTACGCCGACGGCCTGGTGCCGCGCGAGTTCTATTACCGGCTGGGCGAACTCGGGGTGCTCGGGCTCGCGGCGCCGGTGGAGTTCGGTGGCGCGGGGCGCGGCTCGTTCGGCTACCGGACCGTGCTGGCCGAGGAGATCGCCAGGGCCGCGGTCTCCTTCGGCGGGGCGAGCGCGCATCTCGGCCGGTGCCTACCGCTGGTGCACGCGCTGGCCGACCCGGCGCAACTGGCCCGCTGGCTGCCGGGGATGGTCAGCGGTGAGACGATGTTCGCGCTGGCGGTGTCCGAGCCGGGCACCGGGTCCGAGCCCGCCGAGATGCGTACCACCGCGCCGCTGTCGGCCGATGGGCGCACCTACCTGCTGAACGGATCGAAAACCTATGTGGCGGGCGGTATCAACGCCGATCGGGTGATCGTGTGCGCTCGCACCGCGGCCCCCCGCCCCGGCGACCCCGGGTACGGCCTTTCGCTGCTCGTGGTCGACACCGGCGCGGCCGGTTTCCGGGTCGGGCGCAGGCTCGACACCTTGGGCCGCAAGCTCAGCGGCACCGCCGAACTCACCTTCACCGATGTCCGGGTCCCCGCGGCCGACCTGCTCGGCACCGCGCACCGGGCGCCCGCCCAGCTCGCCGGGCAGCTACCCACCGAACGGCTCGATATCGCCGTCGGCGCGTACGCCCAGGCCAAGGCCGCGATCCGGTTCGCCCGCAAACACGCCACCGAGCGCGTCGCCTTCACCCGTCCGGTCGCGGCCTTCCAGAACACCAAATTCGAGCTGGCCGCCTGCCAGGCCGAGGTCGACGCCGTCGAGGCCGTCGTCGACCGGGCCATCGACGCGCACGACCACGGCGACCTGGCCGAGGCGCACGCGGCCTCGGCCAAGCTCTTCGCCACCGAGACCGCGGGCCGGGTCATCGACCGCTGCCTCCAATTGCACGGCGGCGCGGGCTATCTCACCGATTCACCGATCGCCCGCCTCTACGCCGACCACCGCATCGACCGCATCCAGGGCGGATCAAGCGACACCCTGCGCACTCTCATCGCCACCGACATGGGGCTGTAGGGCAGACCAGTGGCAGCACAGCCGGTGCGCGGCGCCAGGGAAGCCGCCTACCGCCGCGCTGTCACCGAGGGCAACGTCGCATTCGGGCAGCCGAACGGCCTACCGTGGCCGCACCACGGCGCCTGGTCGTACCGGATGCGGCCCTGACCGCGTGGTGATACGGCGGGTCGAGTCAGCGGACGGTGATGCCGTCGGCGCGCATGGCGGTCTTGACGTCGCCGATGGTCAGGTCGCCGAAGTGGAACACGCTGGCGGCCAGCACCGCGTCGGCACCGGCGTGCACCGCGGGCGGGAAGTGCTCGACCGCGCCGGCGCCGCCGCTGGCGATGACCGGCACCGTGACCGCCGCGCGGACGGCGGTGATCATCGGCAGATCGAAGCCGGCCTTGGTGCCATCGGCGTCCATCGAGTTCAGCAGGATCTCACCGACGCCGAGTTCGGCACCGCGGATCGCCCATTCCACCGCGTCGATGCCGGTGCCGCGCTTGCCGCCGTGCGTGGTGACCTCCCAGCCGGACGGGGTAGCCGACTGCCCCGCGGGCACGGTGCGGGCGTCGACCGAGAGCACGATGCACTGCGAGCCGAAGCGCTGCGACATCTCCGAGAGCACTTCGGGGCGGGCGATGGCGGCGGTGTTCACCGACACCTTGTCCGCGCCCGCCCGCAGCAACCGGTCCACGTCCTCGACCGTGCGCACGCCGCCGCCGACGGTGAGCGGGATGAAGATCTGCTCGGCGGTGCGGGTCACCACGTCGAGCATGGTGCCGCGGTCGCCGGTGGAGGCGGTGACGTCGAGGAAGGTCAACTCGTCGGCGCCCTGGGCGTCGTAGGAGGCGGCCAGTTCCACCGGGTCACCCGCGTCGCGCAGGTTCTGGAAGTTGACGCCCTTGACCACCCGGCCCGCGTCGACATCGAGGCACGGGATCACACGGACTGCCAGAGTGCTCACCGCCGCGGTCTCCTGGCGGCCATCGGTGCGCGGTGTCATCGTGTTCAACCTCGTTCTTCGTCGCTGACCGTCAGGATCATGTCGAGCAGTTCGTCGTGCACGCCGGGCGCCGCGGCGAGCACCGAGCCGGAGGTGATGGTCCACGGCGCCCCGGCCAGATCGGTGACCACCCCGCCCGCGGCCCGCACCAGCGCGACCCCGGCCGCGTTGTCCCACGGATGGTGGCCGAACACCACGGCACCGCCGAGCACGCCGGAGGCGGTGAACGCCAGGTCGATGCCGGTGGCGCCGTGCATGCGCACCCGTGAGCTGAGCCTGCTCAGCGCGCCGAGCAGGTCGAACCGGAACTGGCCGGGGATGCGGCCCGCCGAGTCGACGTTGAACGCGCCGAAACCGATCATGGCGTCGGACAGCTTGCCGGGCCGCAGCGGCGGCGCCACCACGCCGTCGAGCGTGAGCCGGCCGCCCGCGACGGCGGCGTAGCGGCGCCCGAGCAGCGGCAGCCAGGTCAGGCCGATCACCGGTTCGCCCTCGTGCACGAGCGCGAGCAGGGTGCCCGACATGGGGTGGCCGGAGGAATAGTTGAAGGTGCCGTCGATCGGATCGAGCACCCAGGCCGTGCCCGAGGTGAGCGCCGGACCACCGAATTCCTCACCGTGCACCGCGATTCCGGTGCGCTGGGCGAGGTCGGCGGCGATGGTCCGTTCGAGTTCGAGATCGAGTTCGGTGGCGAAGTCGTTGCGGCCCTTGGTGACCGCGCTCGGCGCGCCGATACCCTCGACGAAGCGCGGGACGGTCCCGTCCAGGACCTGGGTGGCGACGGCCAGCAGGTCGGTCAATTCGGCGGTACTCGGCGCGGCGGTCATCGTGGGCGTCAGCGCACCGCGGCCAGTGCCTCGGGCAGCGTGAACCGGCCCGCGTACAGCGCCTTGCCGATGATCGCGCCCTCCACGCCGTCCTCGGCGAGGCCGGCGATGGCGACGAGATCGTCGAGCACCGAGATACCACCGGAGGCGACCACCGGTGCCTCGGCGGCATTGGCCACCTGGCTCAGCAGGTCGAGATTGGGGCCGGTCAGCGTGCCGTCCTTGGAGACGTCGGTGACGACATAGCGCGCGCACCCGTCGCGTTCGAGACGTTCGAGCACCTCCCACAGATCGCCGCCGTCGGTGACCCAGCCGCGCCCACGCAGCCGCCATTCGCCGTCGATCTGCTTCACGTCGAGGCCGACCGCGACCCGGTCGCCGTATTCACCGAGCACGCGGGCGCACCATTGCGGATTCTCGATCGCCGCGGTGCCGATATTGACCCGCGCGCACCCGGTGGCCAGTGCCGCCTTCAGCGAGTCGTCGTCGCGGATACCGCCGGACAGTTCGACCTTCACATCGAGCTCGCCGATCACCTGCGCGATCAGGTCCCGGTTGCTGCCCTTGCCGAATGCGGCGTCGAGGTCGACCAGGTGCACCCATTCGGCACCGGCCTGCTGCCAGGCCAGCGCGGCATCGCGGGGTGACCCGTAGCCGGTTTCGCTACCGGCCTCCCCCTGCACGAGGCGCACGGCCTCCCCATTGGCGACATCGACCGCGGGCAACAGCACAAGACTCACGTGATCAGACTAGTAGGTCTGCGACGACGATCCGCGCGCCGGTCCTGGCCCGTGCCCGGTCGCGGTCAGGCGCAGCGGCGGCGCAGTTCAGGGACGCCGCCGCCGGTGAGCTCGTCGAGGACGATCGCGCGGCCGACGACGGCGAGCGCGATGGCCTCGCCGGGGCCACGGATCTCGGGGCCGTCGCCCCAGGACCAGTCCAGGTCGGTGGCCACGAAGCGCAGCCCCCTGGTGCGCCTGCCGGGGAAGGCGAACGGGTCGGGGTAGGACAGCACCGCGATCATGCGGTCGGCGGGGATGCGGCGGGGGCGACCGAGTGGGCGGCGGATGTCCTGGTGGTGCACCAGCAGGTCCGAGAGCATGAGCCGGGGCGAGAAACGCGACAGTCTGCCCGACTCGTGCTCGAACTTGTGCAGCAACTGCGCGGTGGGCAGGCAGGCGAACGAGGCGGCCAGTGCGTTGTTGACGCGATCGATCGAACCGCGGTTGCGCGCCGCCGCGGCCGCGTACTCCAGCGGGCCGAGGGTGTCGGTGAGCAGATGGCCGACGACATCACGGACCCGCCAGCCCGTACACAGTGACGGCGCCTCCCACTCCTGCTCGCTCAGCCCGCGTAGCAGGTCGAGCAACTCGGCACGTTCCTCGGCCAGCATCCCCCGGAAGCTCATGCCCGTCACTGTAGGTCGCCGCGCGCCCGGCAGACCCCCGATTCGGTTGTCCTGGACCGGAATACCCGGCACCGTGGCGCGCACCCGACTCGCTTCCCGACCCGGCCACGAGGGACCCGCGATCTGATCGCGATGGGTATGTGATAGTGCCGAGATATGTCTCGCGGAATGTTTGCCGATTTTGCTCGACATCGGTAGCCAACCATGCGCCACCACTGATGTGACGCGCGATACAACGCGCCTACCTGCGGAAACATCCCGTTTTCCAAGAATTAACGGTGATTATCGCCACGTTCCAGAAATTAGCCAGACCCCCACCGCATCGATTAGCTTTCGTTTTGTCGGCAGGCACGAAGTTCCCCACCCAGTGCATCGCCACACCGCACTGCCGCGTTACCAGCCTGTGATTGCAGGCCGAAAGGAATTCTCATGACTCGCAAGACCCTCGCTGTCGCCGCCGCCGTCGCCATCGCCGCGCTCGGTCCGGCCGCCGCCGCCAACGCCTTCACCGGCTCGGCCACCGGCTCCGCCGCCCTCGGCGCCGCGGGTTCCGCCGCTGCCGGCGCCGCTGGTGCGGGCACCGCGGGTGCCACCGGCTCCGCGGCCGCCGTCCCCGCGATCGGCACCCTGGCCGCCACCGGCTCGGCCGGTCTCGGCGCCCTCGGCACCGGTTCGGCCGCCGCCCTGGCCGGCCTGGAACTGCTCGACACCGGCAGCTCGGCGTTCGATTCCGTCACCAGCGGTGGCGTCAACATCATCGACATCCTGCTCGGCATGCAGGAACTCAACGCTCCCGCCGAGTGATTCGAGCACGCTGAATCTTCCGGCCACCCCCTCAGGTCGGTTCGAATGCGGTGACGTCCTCCCTGGACGTCACCGCATTCTTTTTTGTGCCACCTACGACAAATCCAATCCGTGTAATTTGCCAAGATCGATTGCAGATAAATTGCTGTGCTGACCGGGCGAAGTTTCGTCGACTCGACTCGACTTCGCCGACGGCCGGTCTCCGCGCTTGCCGGTAGGGCGCAGCGCTCACCCATCGTCGCGGAGACAGGAGTTTCATGCCGGCCTCGGCCCGGGCGGGGCTTCGGCTCGTCGACGCGTCGATGGCAGTAGTCCAGCGGTCATTGCGGTGGCGGAACCGGCGCTCCTACGCTCGGGGGGTGCGGCCGATCATGTCCGACCAGGAGCTCGGGAGTGAGTGGGAGCTGGCGCGGGCGAGTGTCCGGCCGCCCGGGATGTCGGTGTCCGGGTTTCGGGATCGGCGCGGGGCCGGAGTCAGGATGCGCATCGTGGCGGTGCCCGCGGTGACGGTGGTGGTCCAGGTCGGAGAGGCCGGGCTGGTGGCCGAGGCAGCAGGGGGGACCGAACATCGGGGCGGGATGGTCAGCGGGCTCGTGCCGGGGGTGCGGCAGCTCAGCTCGGCTCGGGTCGACTGTGTCGAAGTGCGGATGTCACCGCTGACGGCGTACCCGCTGCTCGGTCTCGCGCCGCGGGAACTGTCCGGGACCGTCGCCGGCCTCGACGAAGTGTGGGGCCGATCGGGCTCGGCGCTACGCGAGCGGCTGGCCGATACCCCCGGCTGGCAGGGCAGATTCACGCTCACCACCCGGTTCCTCGCCGACCATGCGACGCGCACGACACCCGATCCCGAGGTCGCCGCCTGCTGGCAGCGCATCGTCGGCAGTGGCGGGCGGGTGCGGGTCGGGGAGTTGCTCGAGCTCACCGGCTGGAGCCAGAAGCGGCTGTGGACCCGGTTCACCGCCCAGATCGGGGAAACTCCCAAGCGGGCCGCCATGGTGGTCCGGTTCCGCCACGCCTTCGACCGCCTGATCGCCGGGGAACCCGCCGCCGCGGTCGCCACCACCTGCGGCTACACCGATCAGTCCCACCTGCACCGCGACATCGTGACATTCGCAGGCACCACTCCGGGAGCCCTGACCCCGCCGACGTGAGTGGGCGTGGCGCAGCCCCGAGCGGAGGATTCGTCCAAGACGCCCGGCCATCCGGGCTGCGATGGTGAGGCCATGACCACATCCCCCATGCTCGCTACGCGAATCCGCGCGATCGAGCGACGCGTCGCCGACACCTACGGGCTGACGACGACCGAGCGCTACCTCACCGTGGGCCACCCCGCGGTCCGGATCCGGGCGCTCACCACGGCCGAATCCGGTCTGCCGGTGCTCTGGATCAACGGGATCACCGCGCCCGCCTTGGCTTTCGCCCCTCTGCTCGCCAGGCTGCCCGGCTTCCGGCACGTGCTTGTCGATCTGCCCGGCCACAATCTCGCGGCACCGTACCGCTGGCAGGACGGCTCGGTGCGAGCGGCCGCGGTAGGGGTGCTCACCGGGCTGCTCGACGAGCTCGGCATCGACAGCACGCAGGTCGCGAGCAACTCACTCGGCGGGCTGTTCACCCTGTGGACCGCGCTCGACGCCCCCGGCCGGATCACCCGCGCCGTGCTGCTCGGCGCCCCGGCGACGGCGCTGCCAGGCACCCGCCCGACCGCGGGGATGGCGGCGACCGCGACCCCGGTGCGTGGCAGGCTCGACGAATGGCTGATGGGTATGCCGTCGCCGCGTTTCCTCGCCCGCGCCGCCCTGACGGAAGCCCTCGGCGCCGACACCGCGCGCGCCATGTCCGACGACCTGCTCGACCTGCACCGGCTCCCGCTACGCCTGCCCGGCCGAGCCGCTTCGTACCGCGCCCTGCTGCGCCGCCTGCTCGACGGCCGCACACCACGCGGCGAGGTCGTCCTCACCGAGGCCGAGCTGCGCCGCATCGGCATTCCGACGTTGTTCCTCTGGGGCGAACGGGATGCCTTCCAGTCCCCCGACCATGCCCGGCGCTCCGTCGCTGCCATGCCGGCGGCCGAGTTCGTCACCCTCGCGGGCGGCCACAATCCGTGGCTCGACGACACGCCGCGCTGCGCCGACCTCATCGGCACGTTCCTCTGCACACCCACCGAAAGCGACGCCCGTGCACAGCCATGACCCCCGCTCGCTCGCCGAACACCTGGCCCCCTTCGAATTCCGCGAACTCGCCCCCTTCAACTCCGGCGCCTTCTGCATGTACACCGGCGACCACCTCGAGTCCTCCGATTGGGAACTCCACCCCGACACCGACGAACTCCTGCTCGTCCTGCGCGGCTCCGTCACCGTCGAGATCCTCACCGCCACCGACAGCCACCGAATTCCGCTCACCGCAGGCCAATTCGCTATCGTGCCGCAGGACCACTGGCACCGCCACCTCGACATCGACCAGGTCGTCGAGGTCTTCTACACTCCGGGCGCCACAGTCGAATCCACCGCCCCCGACCCGCGCGAACCGTGACCCCGGCACATCGCGGCTTCCGCACGATCTCCGAATGCCGCAGCCGACGAACGCGATTCGTTGTCGCCCCTTTCAGTCTCTGCTACTACGCCCAGATGAGTTCGCTCACTCCTGGGTATCCGGGAGTCGATCGATCCCCACGAAGAGTCCCCAGCCGAAGCCGACGCCGTAGCGCCTGCCTGCGAACTGGAAGGTGTACTCCTCATTGGGGTACCAGCCGTCCACGGGCTGCAACGGCCCGAACAAACCATCGAATTCGTCCAGGGTGAGGGTCCATGGCCGAAGATCCGCTGGGTCGCTCACCAACGGCAAGTCTCCGGTATTGCGCCGAAATCGAGCCGCGTCAATAGTCCCGACCGCCGACCGGGTGGCCTCGAATGTGAACTGTGGCCAGAAGCTACTATCGCTACTTATGGAGTTGTCGGACCGTGACACACTGAACACCTCCTGCAATTTAGCGAACTGGTCAGGGCTAGGTTTCAGTCTGCGCTGCATCTCGTTCGAGATCCGCTTCGCACTCTCTAAAGGGACATCGATTCTAGAAAGTATGGAACTCTTTTCACTGTCGGAACAGCGCATCAGAATCAGCTGGTGTATCTCGAACTTCACTACGTCGTCGAGACTCGAACCTTCATTCAACTAACAATCCTTTCATGCCTGCAAGTACTGAACGAACTGCGTCAGGTCACCCTCGTACTTTACAACCGATCCGTCGGCATTCACAACGAACGCCTTACCGATCTGTACATACGTCGGGAAGATCATTTTGGTGCCATCAGGCAGGTGCGCGACCCCACCGGTTCCACCGAAAGCCGTCTCCGCCGCACGTGTGGCGACTGTAACGGCGTCATCCTGGGTGAGGTGGAGGTCGGTTACCTTGCCGACGAGCGCATCTTGCTGTCCAGACCCACGGGGGATGCGTGCCACTTCGTCACCGATGTCCTGTCCGAGCCGGTCGAGCTCTTCTGGAGACTTCTGAGGTCTAGGGTTCTTCTCCGTTTCACGCGGGTCACTGTCGTCGATATTTTTCGTTTCATTGGCTTTCCGCTGCGACTCCCCTAGGTCGCGTTGCTTTCGGCTGGCCTTCGCCTGGACTCGCAGCCTACGCCAATCCGCCACTTTATCGGCGATCTTGCGGGCGTAATCCAACACGGTATCTGCGATTGCGGCAGCTCCGATCACCGCGGAGACTCCGAAGGTGAGGAACGAGCTCGCTGCCGCAAGGACGAATCGTTCCGCGACCTTGAGCGCCAACTCCTCCAAAATGCTCCACAGCATTTCTTTTCGCAAGGCCCACAGTGCGTCCTTGAACTCCGTGCACATCGCCGACAACTCGCCGCACGCCGCGAGGACATCGGCCATCACGCCTTCTAGGCCGCGCAGCTTCTCCGCGATAGCTCTCGCGTCATCGGCGTCGCAGGTGTCCATCAGTTCCGCGGCCTTCGACATCACCGAGGACAACTGTGCAGTGTAGTTGTTCTGCAATCGATCCCAGGCTTCTGCGGCAGCCTGCAACTGATCTGTATCGCCGTCCGGGATCGCAATTCCGACCTTGTTTGCCAAGCCGATCACATCATCTGCCGCGTCCCGAAGTCCTCCTTGGAGGTCGGCGCCGGCCTTGCACGGTGCGCCATAGAATCTTCGCTCGACCTCCGGCATTGCCGGAATCGCGGCGGGCGGGGACTTGGGTGGCAGAATGCTGTTGTAATTTGCGAGATAGAGTTCGTATCCACAATGGACAGCGACCCGGCCGAGTTTCTGCACGGCCTCACCGAGATCCGCGACGAGCGTCAATAGTTCGCTGACCCTTGCGTCATAGTCGGACGCCCACGACTTGCCTTCTTCATCGACCCCGGCCATACCGTCGCAGGTGTTCAAGGTGCCGGTTTCGGTGGTGAACGCAGTGTGTAGGTCGTCGGCGAGGCCGAAACACGCATTTCCGACGGAATAGTACGCGCCGAAGGTAAGGTCCATATCGAATTCCCCCGGGAAGATCTTGTGGCCGCTACAAGCCCAGACGCTTCAGGTTCGCGGCCATGGCGCCGCTGTAGTTGGCGTGCGCGGTTTGCGCGGCCTTCTCCATCACCGAGAGCCCATCCTGGACGTCGGCGGCACCGTCGGCCCAGTCCTGGTGCGCGGTTCGGTACGCCGCAGCGGCTTCGCCACTCCAATCCGGTATCACCGCCTTGGCCTTGGCGTCCAGCGCGGTCAGCTGGTCCACCACGTAGGCCTTCAATCCGCGCATCCGTGCGGTGACCGCGTCGAGATGCTCGAGATCGACAGCGAATCCGTCCTCGGCACTGCTCATGACATGTTCAGCGACACAACGGTGGCCGCGTTGTCGTCATCGGTTGCCCGGAAGTTCTCGGCGGTGATCCCGAGCCGTTCGGCCAGGATGAACAGGGTGTCCCAGACATCGAGTGCGCCCCGGTGCATTTCGTCCCATCCGGCCAGGTAGGAATCTGCCGCAGCACCCTTCCAGGTGGACGTGAGTCCTTGCACTTCCGTGTCCAAGCTTCCAGAAGCGGAGCGCAATTCCTCCGCGATGCGGTAGGCCTCACGTGCGAAGGCCTGTACGTCATCCGGAACGATGTCGACCCCGACCGAACCTTCACCGCTAGCCATGCACCCCCCAAGAAAGCTGCCGCGCTGATCAATCCGCACAGCGCCGTTGTAGCACTCGGGTGCAATCTACCACGCCGGTCCAGCCCCGCGACGCGACGCTAGTCCACTGTGTAGCAACGTGATTTGCGGAGAACACCACTCAACATACGAGAACGGGAACGACGATGCCGAGGCATCTGGCAAGCCCACCGTCCGTCGAACCGGCATGCGCCCTGGTTGTTCGAACCCTGTACCCCAGGTGGCGTCGCAACCGCGGCGACCGGGCCACGTCAGGTGCAGTCCCCGGGGCCGAAATCAGGGTGTCTGTCCCTCGAACGGGGGACGACACTGCTGCGGCCGTGCAAGAGGATCGGCGTAATGACAATTCCGAGAGCCCTCGTCGGTGGCGCCGTCGCCGCGTTGGCCGTGCTCACCGGCGGGTGCGCGGCGACCCAGGAACCGGTCGAGGCACCGGGCTGGTCGGTCGCCGAGTTGGTGGCGCAGGTCGACGCGGTGGCGGCGCCGCAGGTCCGTTGGACGCCCTGTGCGGAGCAGGTGGTGCCTGACACCGAGTGTGCCGCCATCGAGGTACCGCTGGACTACACCGACCCGAACGGCCGGCAGCTCGCGCTCGCGGTCGTACGGCAACCCGCGCGCGATCCCGAGCGCCGGATCGGCACGCTGTTCACCGCGGCGGGTGGCCCCGGCGGGTCCGGGGTGGACTGGGCAGCGCGCGGGGAGATGTTCCCCGGCGAGCTCGGCGACCGTTTCGATGTGGTCACCTTCGATCAGCGTGGGATCGGGGGCAGTTCCGGTGTCCGCTGCTTCCCGGATCGGGTTCGTGCCCTGCAGCTTTCGTCACTGCTCGATCCGGTGTCGTACACCTCCGACACCCTTGCGGGCATTCATGCGACAGCGGTCGGCACCGGGGAAGTCTTCGGCGAGTTCCTGCGCCTGTGCGCGGGGGCGCGGGCCTGTGCCCTCGGCGCCGGCGGTGCGCCGGCCGACGAGCTCGGGGCGCGCGATACCGCGCTACTCGACCGGGCGAAGACGGCCGCGATCCCGGTCGGCGCGGAACCGGAGACCGTGTCGGTCGGCTACGGCGAACTCGTCCAGGCGCACGCGATGCCGCTGTACGACCCGGCCACCGGGTGGCCCGCGCTCGCTGTGCTGCTGGCCGAACTCGAACGCGGCTCCGCCGGTAGCCCCGCCGTGGTGCGCGAGATCCTGTCCGCCGTCGCGACCACCGGCGACTTCCTCGACTTGTTCGTCGCGATCTCATGCGCTGACAACACCCTCCCGCGCAGGCCCGACCTCCGGCCGGAGCTCGCTGCCGAATCGGCCACCAGCGCACCGCTGTTCGGCCCGTTCTGGCTGTACCTGCGCCGGCCATGTGCCGTCTGGCCCGCACCCGGTCCCGGCTACCCACAGCGCCGCTGACATCCGCACAGCGAGCCGCCGAGGCGATGGGCAGCGCTCGCCTGGTTGTCGTGTCCGACGGCTAAGGTCATGTGCCGACCGGCGACTGCGTCACCACGCTCCGCGAGCGTTACCTCATCGACCTCGAACTTCCCGAACCTGGCACAACGTGCACAACCGCCGGGCGCCGTTCACCCCGTAGCGGCGCAGCCGAGAACCACTGCCTACAGCGACCCGATCCAGTTGCGGAGCAGCTGGGCGCCCGCGTCCCCGGACTTCTCCGGATGGAACTGGGTGGCCGACAGGACCCCGTTCTCGACGGCGGCCAGGAACGGTACACCGTGTTCGGCCCAGGTGAGTTTCGGTGGTGCGATGTGCTCGGTGGGCGGTAGTTCCCACTGCTGGGCGGCGTAGGAATGGACGAAGTAGAAGCGGGTGTCGGCGTCCATGCCCGCGAACAGGGTGCTGTCGGCGGGGGCTTTCACCGTGTTCCAGCCCATATGCGGCAGGACGGGCGCGTCCAGCCGGGCGACGGTGCCGGGCCACTCCCCGCAGCCCTCGGTCTCCACGTCGAACTCCACGCCGCGCTCGAACAGGATCTGCATGCCGACACAGATCCCGAGCACCGGCCGCCCGCCCGCGAGCCGCTGGCCGATGATGCGTTCGCCGCGCACCGCGCGCAGCCCGGCCATGCAGGCCGCGTAGGCGCCGACACCCGGCACGACCAGGCCGTCGGCCGCCAGCGCGGCGGTGGGGTCGGCGGTCACCGTCACCTGAGCGCCCGCCCGAACCAAGGCACGTTCGGCCGAGTGCAGATTGCCGGAGCCGTAGTCCAGCAGCACCACCGATTTCACAGCACACCCTTCGTGGACGGAACACCGCTGACCCGCGGGTCGATTTCGACCGCGGCACGCAGCGCGCGGGCGACAGCCTTGAACTCGGCCTCGGTGATGTGATGCTGGTCGCGGCCATAGAGCACCCGCACGTGCAGTGCGATCCTGGCGTTCTGCGCGATCGACTCGAAGACGTGCTTGTTCAGCACCGTCGAATACGACGCGCCGGGTCCCGCGCTGGGAATGACGGTGTGCACCAGGTGATCCGGTTCTCCGGTGAACACACAGTACGGCCTGCCCGACACGTCGACGGCGGCGTGCGCGAGTGTCTCGTCCATCGGGATGAACGCGTCGCCGAAGCGGCGGATGCCCTTCTTGTCGCCGAGCGCCTTGGCCAGTGCCTGGCCGAACACGATGGCGGTGTCCTCGACCGTGTGGTGCGCCTCGATCTCGATATCGCCCTCGGCGCGGACCACCAGGTCGAACCCGGCGTGCGCGCCGAGCGCGGTCAGCATGTGGTCGTAGAACGGGACACCGGTGGAGATCTCGGTCTGCCCGGTGCCGTCGAGGTTCAGCTCGACCAGGATCGAGGACTCCTTGGTGACGCGCTCCACCCGCGCTGTTCTGCTCATCTCGTTGCCTCCAGCGGTCAGTGGGTGAGGTCGGTGCCCGCGATATCGCGGCTCACGCGCAGGAACTCGTCGTTCTCGGCGGCGAGCCCGATGGTGGCACGCAGGTATCCGGGAATCCCGACGTCGCGGATCAGCACCCCGGCGTCGAGATAGTGCTGCCAGGCGCGGGCCGCGTCGGTGAACCGGCCGAACAGGATGAAATTGGCGTCGCTGGGGATCACCTGGAAGCCCTGCTCCGCCAGTGCGGCGGCGACCCGGTCGCGCTGGGCCGCCAATTCGGCGACGCTGCCGAGGGTTTCGTCGGCGTGCCGCAGTGCCGCGCGCGCGGCGGCCTGGGTGACCACCGACAGGTGGTACGGCAGCCGCACCAGCAGGATCGCGTCGATCACCGCGGGCGAGGCGGCCAGGTAGCCGAGGCGGCCACCGGCGAAGGCGAACGCTTTGCTCATGGTGCGGGTGACCACCAGCTTGGTCGGGAACCGATCGATCAGGGTGATCGCGCTCGGGGCGGCCGAGAACTCGCCGTAGGCCTCGTCCACGACGACGATGCCGGGCGCGGCCGCGAGCAGCCGCTCCAACTCGGCGATCGGGATGCTGTGCCCGGTCGGATTGTTCGGGCTGGTCACGAACACCACGTCGGGGCGGCGCTCGGCGATCTGGGCGACGGCGTAGTCGATGTCGAGGGAGAAGTCGCCGCTGCGCTTGGCTTCGATCCATTCGGTATCGATGCCCTCGGAGATGATCGGGTGCATCGAGTAGGACGGCACGAACCCGAGCGCGCTGCGGCCCGGCCCTCCGAACGCCTGCAGCAGCTGCTGCAGGATCTCGTTGGAGCCGTTGGCCGCCCACACATTGGCGGTATCGACCGCGACGCCGGTCTGCCTGGTCAGGTAGGCCGCCAGGTCCGTGCGCAAGGCGACGGCGTCGCGGTCCGGGTATCGGTGCAGGTCGGCGGCGGCGGCACGCACCGACTCGGCGACATCGTCGATCAGCGCCCGGCTCGGCGGGTGCGGGTTCTCGTTGGTGTTGAGCTGCACGGGCACCGTCAATTGCGGTGCGCCGTACGGGGATTTGCCGCGCAGGTTGTCGCGCAGCGGCAGCTGGTCCAGGGTCGCCGCGGCGCCGGGGACGGTGGGGATAGTCACGACAGCGCCTCGAATCGCGCCCGCACGGCCTGGCCGTGCGCGGGCAGGTCTTCGGCATCGGCCAGCGCCACCACGTGTCCCGCGACATCCTTCAGCGCCGACTCGGTGTACTCGACGATGTGGATCCCGCGCAGGAAGGTCTGCACGCTCAGTCCCGAGGAATGCCGCGCGCAACCCGCTGTGGGCAGCACGTGGTTGGAGCCTGCGCAGTAGTCGCCAAGGCTCACCGGCGCCCACGGCCCGACGAAGATGGCGCCCGCGCTGCGCACCCGCGCGGCGACGGCGGCCGCGTCGGCGGTCTGGATCTCGAGATGCTCGGCGGCGTAGGCATCGACCACGCGCAGGCCCTGGGCGATATCGTCGACGAGGACGATCCCGGACTGCTTGCCGCGCAACGCTTCCCGCACTCTGGCGTCGTGCTTCACCACGGCGAGCTGGGCGTTGATCGCGTCGTCCACCGCGTCGGCGAGTGCGACCGAGTCGGTGACGAGCACGCTGGCGGCGAGCACATCGTGCTCGGCCTGGCTGATCAGGTCGGCGGCCACGTGCACCGGGTCGGCGGTGGCGTCGGCCAGCACCGCGATCTCGGTGGGGCCCGCCTCGGCGTCGATGCCGACCAGGCCGCGGCACAGCCGCTTGGCCGCGGTGACGTAGATGTTGCCGGGACCGGTGATGAGGTCGACCGGGGCCAGCGCGTCGCCGTCGGTGTCGGTGCCGCCGTAGGACAGCAGCGCGACGGCCTGCGCGCCGCCGACCGCCCACACCTCGTCCACCCCGAGCAGCGCGGCGGCGGCCAGGATCGTCGGGTGCGGCAGGCCACCGAACTGCGCCTGCGGCGGCGAGGCCACCACCAGCGACTCGACCCCGGCGGCCTGGGCCGGGACCACGTTCATCACGACCGACGACGGGTAGACGGCATTGCCGCCGGGCACGTACAGCCCGACCCGCTCGACCGGCACCCACTTCTCGGTGACGGTGCCGCCGGGCACCACCTCGGTGACGGTGTCGGTGCGGCGCTGATCGGCGTGCACCTTCCTGGTCCGTTCGATGGCCACCTCGAGGGCGGCGCGCACGGCCGGATCGAGCGCGTCGAGCGCCTCGGCCAGCTTCGCGACCGGCACCCGCACCGCGGCCGGGCGCACGCCGTCGAACTTCTCGCTGTAGTCCAGCGCGGCCTCGGCCCCCCGGTCACGAATGTCCTCGACGACCGGCCGCACATGATGCAGCACCGAGTCCACGTCGACTCCGCCACGCGGCAGCGCGGTGCGCAGCTCGGCAGTGGACGGAGTACGACCGCGCAAGTCGACGCGGGCGAGCTCGGTGCGGGGTGTCATGTCGGGTCAGGTCCTGTTCTGTCCTCGGCTCAGGTCGCCTACCAGCCTAATGGTCGACCGTCACCGCTCCACCGGCAGATCCCAGGGTGGCGGCGGGCCCGGCCACCAGACCCGCCGCCACCCGTCATTCCGCGACGAGCCGGTCGATCCCCATCGGTTCGGCCAGCACCGTCTCCAGCACGCTCCGCACATGCAGAAAGTGCGGCGTGCCGAAGTGCGCGTCGAGGTCGACGGCCGAGCTCCACCGCTCGACCAGCACCATCGCGGCGGAATCGTTGGGATCGGTGAACAGCTGGTAGAACAGGCAGCCCGGCTCGGCGAGCGTCGGTTCGATCATCGCCTCCAATGCTGTCCGCAGCCGATCCTCCTGGCCCGGAGCCGCCCGGAATCGAGCGATGACGTGCAGGGTCATGCCGAGGCTCCCGCGGACGACACCGGTCCGGTCCCGGCGCCGGTGTCAACGATCGCGGCGGCGATCTCGGCCAGATCCGCCACGCTCAGCGCACGCGCACCGGCGCCGATCCAGTCGTCGATCTGCGCGGGAGTGCGCGCACCGACGATCGCACCGGTGACGCCGGGCCAGGCGAGATTCCATGCCAGCGCGACCTCCGCGACCGACATCGCGCGCCGGGCGGCGATCGGCCGCAACGCCTCCACCAGTGCCAGATTGGCGGCCAATCCGGTCGTGAAGTCGGGATGGCTCGACCGCCAGTCGTCGGATCCGAGCGCCGCCGCGCGTTCGGCAGTGAACGCGCCGGTCAGCAGCCCCGATTGCAGCGGCGAATAGGTGATCACGCCCGTACGGTTGGCGCGCGCCCACGCGATCTCGCCGGCAGCGGAGCGGTTGAGCGCGGAGAACGGCGGTTGGATCGCGTCCACATGGGCGACCCGCTCGGCCTCGGCGAGCTGCGCCGCGTCATGGTTGGACAATCCGATCGCTCTGACCTTCCCCTCTCGCTTCAGATCGGCCATCACCTGCCAGTATTCCGCCAGCGGAGTCGCGGCATCGGTCACCCGGCTGTCCGCACCGTAGACGAAGGCCGCGCCGGTGTCGGGCCAGTGCACTTGATACAGGTCGACATGATCGACCCGCAGCCGACGCAGCGACCCTTCCAATTCCGCGCGCACCGACTCCGGGCGCATGATCCGACGCGGCGGACCGGTCGGATCGTCGCCGTCGGCCCAGATCAGCCCCGCCTTGGTGAACACGTAGGGGCGATCGGCTTCCGGCAGGCCTGCCAGCGCCCGACCGACCAATTCCTCGGCATGTCCGAGCCCATACGCCGGGGCCGTATCGATCCAGTTCACGCCGCCGTTGACCGCGTGGGTGATGGCCGCGACCGAGTCCGTGTCGTCGGTCGCTCCCCAGGAGTACTGCCAGCCGCGACCGGCGATCACCCAGGTGCCGAGCCCGAGCGGGCTGAGCTCCATACCGGTGTCACCGAGCGGACGAGTGTTGTTCGTGGTCTGTGTCATGACCACTACCTTTCGGCGGCGTGACGATCGGCGGCAGTGCACGCGCTACCTGGGCACCGCGTGCCCACCCTCGCGTCGCCGGACACAGCGATACTGGAGCGGTGACAGTGGATCGACGCACCGAACTCGGCGAATTCCTGCGCTCCCGCAGGGCCAGGCTCAACCCGACCGAGATCGGTCTCACCGATTTCGGTGGACGCAGGCGCGTACCCGGGCTTCGCCGTGAGGAGCTGGCGATGGTCGCCGGGGTCAGTGTGGATCACTATGTGCGCCTCGAGCAGGGTCGCACGCTGCACTTCTCCGAATCCGTTCTCGACGCGGTCGCACACGCTCTGCGATTGAACCCACCCGAACGCGAACACCTGCATCGGCTGGCCAGACCCTGGTCGGGCCCCGAACTACAAGCCACCCAACACGTCCGCCCCGGCCTGCGCCTGCTGCTCGACTTCGCCGCCGACCTTCCCGCCTACATCCTCGGACGCGGCACCGAAATTCTGGCGTGGAACGCCCTCGCGGCGGCACTGTTCACCGACTTCTCGACACTCGCACCCGCACAACGAAACCTGGCCCGGCTCGTCTTCCTTGACGAGGGCATGCGCGCGCTCTTCGAAGATTGGCAGACCAAGGCCGAAGACATCGTCGCGTACCTGCGCCTGGACGCCACCCGCAATCCCGGCGATCCCACCATCGGCGCACTCGTCGACGAACTCATCAGCACCGCACCCGGATTCGGCGACATGTGGGCTCGACACGAGGTGCGCGACAAGACCCACGGTCGCCACGTGTTCGTGCACCCGGTGGTGGGCCGGCTCGACCTCGCCTACGAGACACTGCGCCTCCCCGACGACCCCGACCAGGCCTTGATCGTCCACACCGCACAGCCGGATTCCCCCACCGCTGCGGGCCTGCGTCTCTTGGCTTCCTGACCGGCCACAGCGACCGGCCGGCAGGGTGACCGACGAGGTGCGACAAGCGGTCAGCGCGCCGACCCCCGCACCGGTCAGCGAACCAGCGCGAGGCCGCCGCCGACGGGGCGAGCGGCGCATATCATGTGCTCATGGCGAACCCACATCCGTGCACCCCCGACCTGCCGGAGTTCCTGACCTGGGAGGAGCTCGAACAGCTCCCGGAGGAGATCGCCGAGCAGATCGAGCTGTGGGACGGCCGGGTGGTGTGGGTGCGGCGCGGTCCAGCCGAGCGTCAGGTGTTCACCGGCCTGCTGTTCGCAACGCTCCGGCAGTGGGCAGCCAAGGAATCGTCCGAACGACCCGAGAATTGCTACCGCAGTGGCCAGGAGACCAACGTCTTCCTCGACGCCACCGGCAAATCGAACTTCCTCACTCCAGACTTCCTCGTTCACCGCTGCATAGGCACCTACCAGGACCTCCGCGCCGCTGACACGGTCCTCGTCGGCGAGGTGCTGTCCCCGTCCAACACCAGCACCGACATCGAAGCCAAGAAGGCCCGCTACGCGACCGCGGGCATCCCCTGGTATTGGGAAGTCCACCTGGCCCGAAAGGAAAGCGCCATCGCGACCGTGCGCGCCTACGCGCTCGAGACCTCCCCCGGTGATCTACCCGCCGGGGTCCGTCCGCTGCGTCCGGCGAACTACCTCCTGGTCGGCGAGTGGACCCCCGCCGACGAGCACGGCATCGAGATCGATTTCCCGTTCCCCATCCGCATCCCGTGGACCGAGCTGGCCTACTGATCCGGGTGCGATCGGCCGCCACCGACCGCACCCGGATCAGCGGGTGTCGCCGTCGATGCGCAGGCCGGCGCTGGTGTTCACCACGCGCATGACCATGGCTTTGGTCTGGCCGTTGATGGTGATGCTGGCCAGGCGCATATCGGTGGATCCGTCGGCGTTGTTGCCGCTGACCGCCGTGATGCTGGCGAACGAGTTGATGAGGCGGTCGTTCCAGTACTGGCGGAACGCGGACTCACTGCCGTACACCTGCTGCGCCGCCGGGGTGAGCATGGACCAGGAGCCCGCCGGGTTGCTGTAGAAGTTCTCCACCAGCAAGCCGGCGGAACCGATGTCGACGGTGCCGGTGTTGGTGGTCTGGCCGAGCGCGGCCGGGGTGGCAGCGCTGCTGGTCGCGGGACCGGCGGGGCTCTGCACCGATGTCGTCGGGTTCGCCTGCACCTGCGGCGAATCCGAGTCCGAGCCGCTCATGGCGCTGATCGCGACGGCGACCGCGGCGACCGCGGCGCCGATGCCGGATCCGATGAGCACCGCGCGGCCCTTGCCCGCTGCCTTACGCGGGACGGGTGCGGGCTGGGCGGTGGTCGGCGGATGCGTCGCGGTGTCGTTGCGCACGGGCGGGCGCGGATTCGACCGGATCTGGCGGGTGGTCGCGGTGGAGGCGCCCGCGTGCGCGGCTCGGTTCCCGGACTGCCGGATCACCTGGGTGGCGGCGGCGGAGTTGCGGCGGCCGTAGGCCTCGCTGGCCGGGACGAAACCCGCGGGCACCGCGTCGGCATCGGCGAAGGAGGCCAGCGCGCGTCGTGCCTCCGGCATCGTCGGCCGGTCCAGCGGCTCGGGGCTGAGCAGGTCGAGCAGGAAGTCGGTGGCCGGGCCCGCGTGCCGCGGCTCGCGCACCTGACCGTTGGCGGCGGCGTAGAGCACGGCCAGCGGGTTGGCGTTGGCGCCGTAGGGCGGTTCGCCCTCGAGCGCGTGGAAGAGGGTGGCGCCGAGCGCGAACACGTCGGCGGCGGGCGTCGGGTCGGCGCCGCGGGCCACCTCGGGTGCGAGGTAGGCGGCGGTGCCGCAGATCAGGCCGGTCTCGGTGAGGGTGACGTCACCGGCGGCGCGCGAGATGCCGAAGTCGGTGATCTTCACCTCACCGTGCTCGCCGAGCAGGATATTGCCCGGTTTCACGTCGCGGTGCACCAGCCCGGCCTGGTGGGCGGCGATCAGCGCGGACGCGACCTGCTCGCCGATGCGGGCCACCTCGGTGAGCGGCAGCGGGCCCTTCTGACCCAGCTCCGCGGCCAGGCTGACCGACTTGAGGTACTCCATCACCAGGCACGGATCACCGTTGTGCTCGGTGATGTCGAAGACGACGATGGCGTTGGGGTGCTGGAAGCGTGCCGCGTTGCGGGCTTCCCGAATCGCGCGCTGGCGCAATACATCCCGCTCACCCTCGGGCAGGCTCGGTTTGATGTGGATCTGCTTCACAGCCACGGAGCGTTGGAGGCGTTCGTCGACAGCACGCCAAACGACGCCTGTGCCGCCGCTACCAATACGCTCGACCAGGCGGTAATGCTCCGCGATCTTCTGACCGGTATCGATGGCGCCTACTCCGAACCTTCTCGAAATCGTGACATCCCGCGTATTGACCATGGATATGGCCCGTCGACGAGTGTAGCTGGCCGGGCGCGGACCGCGTGCGGCAGCGTGGGTATTGCCCGTTGCACGAGCGTGACATAGATCATCGTTTCGCGCGCAACATCCGTCCGGCCGCCGCCACCGCGGGCCCGGAACTGCCCGCGTCGGCCACGAAGACGGCGAAGGCGAGGTCGCCATCGATGCCGACGAACCAGCCGTGCGCGTGCTTGTCGTCGAGGTACTCGGCGGTGCCTGTCTTGCCGAGCAGGCCGTCGATATCGCGCAGCTCGGTAGCGGTCCCCGCGGTCACCGTCTCCCGCATCATGGTCGCGATCTGCGCCCTGACCTGCTCGGGGACCGGGGCGGCCTGCCGGTCGGCGGTGCCGGGCCGCCCGCGCACGAGCACGGGCGGCTGCGCCGATCCGTGCGCGAGCGCGGCGGCGACCACAGCCATCCCGAACGGCGACGCGGTGACGGTGCCCTGCCCGATGCTCGCCTCGACCCGCTCGGCGGGATTGCGCGCGGGTGGAACCTTCCCGGTGACGGTCGTCAAGCCGGGTGTCACATAATCCACGCCGAGCCCGAGTTGCTCGGCGGCCGCGGTGAGCCCGTCGGCGGGGAGCCGGACACCGAGTGCGGCCATCGTGGTGTTGCAGGAGCGGGCGAAGGCGGTGTGCAGCGGCACCTGCCCCAGATCGAACGAGTCGTCGTTGGGGATGGTGCGGCCCTCGATGGTCGCGCGGCCCGGGCACGGCAGCACGGTGTCGACGTCGAGCCCGCCCGCTTGCAGCGCGGCCGAGACCGTCACGGTCTTGAAGGTGGACCCCGGCGGGTAGAGGCCGGTGAGCGCGATCGGCCCCTGGGCGTCGGCGGGCGCGTTCTGCGCGAGGGCGAGCACCGCACCGGTCGACGGCCGCAGCGCGACGATGGCGGCGGGCTCGGTCAGTGGGCTCAGCGCGGCCTCCGCGGCGTTCTGCAGGTCGATGTCGACGGTGGTGGCGATGTCGGTGGTCGGGACCGGGTCGGGTCCGGCGATGCGCTGGGTGCCCGCGGGGGTGTGCGCGCGGACCGCCCAGCCCGCGGCGGCATCGGCCTCCTGCTGCCACAGCTCGGCCAGTCCCGCCGTGGTCGGTCCGATCAGGCTCTTGTCGACGGCGAGCAGGCGGGTCTGCGGCGCCAGCGACACCCCTGGCATCGCGGTGAGCGGCTCCCGTACCGGGGCGAGATCGGTCTCGCGCAGGACGACCGCGGTCACCGGCTCGCCAGGGGTGGCGGCCAGGTCGGCGCGCAGGCCTGCCTCGGTGATGCCGTGCGGCGCGAGCAGCGCGGCGACGGCGGGCAGCTCGGCATCGGGCGCCACCCGCACCAGCGTCACCGTCTGCTCGGTCATCAAGGCGCCGCCGGTGGCGTCGAGCACCCGCGCGGGTTCCGGATAGACCGGGCTGTAGCCGAGCGGGCCGAGATCGAGGCCGGGCGCGACCGTGGTGGGGTTCCAGCGGATCTTCCAGCCGTCGTTGTCGACCGCGGTGCCGGTACTGGTGTAGATCCACTCGTTGCGACCGGCGGGCCCGAATCGCCAGGTGGATTCGAGGGTGAAGGTGTCGGCGCCGGTGCCTGCCACCCGGACCGTGTCGTTCGCGCCGAGGTTGTCGAACAGCGTGGTCAGCGTGGGTCCGGCTTGCTCGGGTGCGTCGGTGAGTGCCGCGGCGGCGGCCGCGTCACCGCTGGTCAACGCGGCGGCGAAGGCTTCGGCGACAGTCCGTGGCTGATCGGGTCCGGTCGAACAGGCGACCGGGAGCAGGATCAGCGCGAGCAGCAGGACCGGTGTCTTGCGGTGGATGCGCACCGGCCCGAGGGTAGCCGCACAGCCCGCCGGATCCGGCTACCACCAGCCGGTGATCGCGCCGATCTGCCTGCCGAGTTCGGGCGCGAGCGACCGCGCGTAGCTGGCGGTGAGGTGGTGTTCGTCGCGGTAGATCAGCACATTGCCCTCCACCACCCGGCACCGCTGCGGACGGCACACGGCGTCGGACAGATCGAGCAGATGGACATTGGGATAGCCCGCCGCGGGTTCCCGCGCTGGATCGATCGCCGACAGCGCGGCGCTGCGGTCGAGCCCGCAACTGTCCGCGTCGCCCCGGTGGGCCAGGCAATCGGTGGCACGGTAGAGCACACCGTTGCGGAACAGCCGTGGGGTGTCGCGCAGGGCGAGCACGTTCAGCCCGCGGTCCTGCAGGGCCGTCCACACCTCCAGGTATTCGACCGGAACCTCGTCGCCAGGGCCGTCCATGCGGTAGCGGGTGGACAGCGTGAGCACCCAGTCCGGCGGTTCGGCGGCCAACCGGTCGAGCACCTCCTCGGTCCATTCGCGACACTCCGGGAACGGCCACTCCGCGTACGACGGCTCGTCGACGAGGGTGATCGGGCACCCTTCCTTCAGATACGACACGATCCTGATGCCGTGCTCGACACCGAGTAGCTCCAGGGCGGGCAGCCAGTGCTCGGAGTGCGATCCGCCGACCAGCGCGATACTGCGGGCTCCGGCCGGATCACCGTAGGTACAGGTGCGAACTTCGCGGTTCGGCGTGATACAGCCGTCGGTGGTCGGTGGCGGGCTGTCGGCCTGGCCTTCGAAGACCGTGGGGCGCATCGGCTCGGCCGGATAGTCGGCGCCGGAGAGCAGGGCGGCCGCGCCGGGGTACAGCTCGCTGTCCAGTGCCCGCGGTGGCACCGCCGGATTGGCGCGCAGCACCGCCTGCCAGCCGGACGCGGCGACCAGCACGGCAACCGCGAGCACGGTGACCAGCGTTCCCGCCACCCGATGCCCTCCCACCTGCTGCTCCTGTCCGCGAGGGGGCAGCCGCAGCGGGGTTTCGACCAGGTGGGTGGTGAGATACGCCGCGACCAGCGAGACCCCGATCACCACCAGCCCGTCGACGAGCCCGGCGTCGGCGCGGCCGGTCTCGGCCAGCACGAAGATGAGGATCGGCCAGTGCCACAGGTACAGCGGGTAGGCGATGGCGCCGAGCTCGGTGCAGATCCGCCCGGCCAGCAGCCGGTTCGGCCACGCCGCCGCGCCGCCGGTCCCGAAGCCGGAGACGATCACCAGGCAGGCGGCCGCCACCGGCCACAGCGCGGCGACACCGGGGAACTGGTTGGCGCCGTCGAAGATCGGACCGCAGACGAGCACCATGAGCAGGCCCGCGGCGGCGGCGAGACCACGCACCCGGCGCGGCAAGCGCACCCACGGCGCCGCCACCGCCAGCGCGGCACCGGCCAGCAGCTCCCATACCCGCGCACCGCTGTCGTAGTAGGTCCAGGCCTGGTGATGCGCCGAGCCGAACACCGCGTAGGCGAAGGAGACCAGCCCGCCGCCGAGCAGGACCAGCAGCAGCGCGGGCCGCCCCACCCCGTGCCGCCTGCGCAACCATGCCCAGCCCGCCAGCACCGCCACGATCGCCAGATAGAACTGGCCCTGCACCGACATCGACCACAGGTGCTGCAGCGGGCTCACCGACGGATCGGGCGCGAGGTAGTCGAGTTCGGCGCCGGCCAGATACCAGTTCTGTACGTAGAACATCGAGGCCAGGGTCTGCGCCGCGGTCTCGCCCAGCTGGGTGTAGGGCCGCAGTACGACCGTCGCGACGGCGATGGCGGCGAGCACCACCACCAGCGACGGCATCAGCCTGCGCGCCGTGCGTCGTGCGGTCTCGGTGACGGCCACCGTTGCACTGCGCTCCGCGCCGCGGACCACCGCGCCGGTGAAGAAGAAGCCCGACAGCACGAGGAACACATCGACACCGCCGGAGACCCGGCCCGCCCACACGTGGAAGGCGACGACCAGCGCGATCGCGATCCCACGCAGCCCGTCCAGGTCCTGCCTGCGCCCGGTGACCGGGGTCGCGGGGTCGCCGGGCAGGGCCCGGTGCGGCGCGCGCGCGGACGCGGTCTGGACTCTCGGCACGAACGACCCCAACACATCGAACCCCACGACGAGAATCGGGGGTTTGTTTCCCGGCAAGTAACCACCAATTTGCCGTAGAGACACGTCGGAAGCAAACCGCCGGGCCGGATGGGCGGCCGTTCAGCCGGTCGTCATGAGGTTCGCCACGGGGTTGCGACCAGCGCCGCGGTATCGGCTTCGTCGAGGTCGATATCGAAGATCTCGGTGAGGATCTTGGGCAGCTCGCCGGGCTCGAGCACCCGCGACTGCGCCGTCCCGTCGGGGTGTTCGGTGGTCAGCGTCAGATCGTCGAGGACGTGGTGGACGTCGGGTCCGAACCGCTGCAGGAACGGCCGGGTGGTGAACGGCGAGCGCGGCGAGGTGGAGACGAAGTGGTTGCCGACCGCGTAGTCGATCCGGTATTGCGGACTCTCGGTGAACGTGTAGCGGTCGATCCAGCCTTCGTGGCTGTGCTGGAACAGCACCCACAGATCGCCGTCGAGGGCGTCGGCGCGCCGTTCGAGGCGGTACCGCCACTCGCCGAGCGAGAACTCACCATGCCCGTCGACCAGTTCGAACGGGGCGATCGGGCCGAAACCGAAGCCGACGTCACAGATCCATACCCGATCGTCACCGGGCGCGGTCACCCGCAGCAGCGCGTGGGTCGCAGGCCGGATCGCGCCCGCGGCCAGCGCGCCGTAGGTGACGCGGCCGCTCAGCCCGATGACGCCGAAGCCGAACCGTTCCAGCACGGCCGCGAACACGCCGACGTTCTCGAAGCAGTACCCGCCGCGGCGCTGCCGGATCAGCTTGTCCTGCAGCGCCGCGAGCTCGAGCGGGACACCGCGGCCGAGAATGATCTCGAGGTTCTCGAACGGGATCACGGTGGTGTGTCCGCGGACCAGGGCGTGCAGGGTGTCGACGGTGGCGGTCCGCGGCCCGTCGTAGCCGATGCGGCTCAGGTAGGCGTCGAGGTCGATGTCTTCGCCGAGCCAGTGGTCGTCTCGGTGCACAGCGTCGGTCATGTTCGGCACAACCGCCGCATTCCGGGTGTTGTTCCCTGGCGTGCTCGGCCCGACCCGCGACGACGGCCACCGTCCCGGCTGGGATCGCCGCGTGTCGGTGCCCGCGTCTACCATCCGCGCATGCCCTCGATCGATACCGCGCAGCGCCGGGCCAGGCTGGCGACCAGGCATCGGCTCGCACCCTCGGCCAGGTGCGCCGATCCCACCGAGATCGCCAATTCGATGGTGGTGCTGCACGCCACCGATCCCGCCACGGTGTATCTGTCGGTCGCGGCACGCGGCAGCGGACTCACCCCGGCCGAGGTGGAGCGCGCGCTCTACGACGAGCGCACCCTGGTGCGGCTGCTCGCCATGCGGCGCACGATGTTCGTCGCGCCCACCGCATTGGTGCCGGTGCTGCAGTCCGCGTGCTGTGATCCGATGGCGGTCAAGCAGCGCAAGACCTACAGCCGGTTCCTCGAGCAGGCCGGGGTGGTCGACGGCGACGTGCAGGCCTGGTTCAGCGAGGTCGAGGCGCAGACCCACGCCGCGCTGCTGGCGCGCGGCGCCGCCACCGGAGCACAGCTGGGCAAGGATGTGCCGCGGCTGCGGACCCAGGTCGACACGGCACCGGGCAAGCCGTATTCCAAACCCACCGGCATCACCACCTGGGTCCTGGTTGTGCTCGGCGCCGAGGGGCGAATCGTGCGCGGACGCCCCAACGGCGGCTGGACCAGCAGTCAGTACACCTGGTCGCCCGCGGAAAACTGGTTGCCCCAAGACCTTTCGCCGGTCCCCGCCGCGACGGCCAAGGTCGAGCTGGTGCGCCGCTGGTTGCGCGCCTTCGGTCCCGCACCGCTCACCGATCTGAAGTGGTGGACCGGCTGGACGCTCGGCGAGGTCCGCAAGACGGTCGCCGAGCTCGACACCGTCGAGGTCGATCTCGACGACGGCGGCAGCGGCCTCGTCCTCGCCGACGACCTCGACCCGGTCCCCGCCCCGGAGCCGTGGGCCGCGCTGCTGCCCGCCCTCGATCCCACGCCGATGGGCTGGCAGAGCCGCGACTGGTTCCTCGGCCGGCACGCGCCGGCCCTGTTCGACCGCAACGGCAATATCGGCCCGTCCATCTGGGCCGACGGCCGCATCGTCGGGGGCTGGGCCCAGCGCGCCGACGGCGAGATCGTCACGCGGCTGCTCGAGGACGTCGATTCCGCCACCGAACACCGCATCCGGGCCGAGGTCGAGCGCACCGCCACCTGGTTCGGCGAGGTCCGCGCCATCCCCCGTTTCCGCACTCCTCTGCAACGCGAACTCACCGCGTGAGACGTCTGTGGGCGATGGCGGGCTCCCCGAGCGCGGCCCCGACGAGATCGAATTGCGCGTGCGCAACTGCCACGGTGCCGACGGCTCAGCGCCCGAGCACGATCGGCGCGCGCTGGACTACATCGCCACCGGGCAGGTGCCGGTGCACGATCTGATCACGCACCGCATCCCGCTCGGCGACGTGCTCGACGCGTTCACCGGCGTCGAGCAGGGCGAGGCGATCGAGGTGACCGTGGAGCCGTGAGCCCCGCTCACATGTCGAGGCCGAGATCGAGCACCCGCACCGAGTGGGTGAGGGCGCCGATGGCCAGGTAGTCGACACCGGTGCGGGCGTAGTCGGCGGCCTGCTCGAGCGAAAGACCGCCGGACGATTCGAGTTTCGTGGTCGGCGCGACGGCGTCGCGGCGCTGCACGGCGGCCTGGGTCTGCCAGAGCGGGAAGTTGTCGAGCAGCACCAGCTCGACGTTCTCGGCCAGCACCGCGTCGAGCTGGTCGAGGCTGTCGACTTCCACCTCGCAGGCGATGTCGGGCGCGAGCGCGCGCACCGCGCGGAGGGCGGCGACCACCGAGCCCGCGGCGACCACATGGTTGTCCTTGATCAGCGCCTCGTCGCCGAGCCCCATGCGGTGGTTCACCCCACCGCCGACGCGCACCGCGTACTTCTGCAGTGCCCGCAGCCCGGGCAGGGTCTTGCGGCTGTCGCGGATCCGGCAGCCGGTGCCATCGACCGCGTCGACCCAGGCCGACGTGGCGGTGGCGATGCCGGACAGGTGGCAGACCAGATTCAGCATGGTGCGTTCGGCGGTGAGCAGGCCGCGCGTCGGCGCCTCCAGACTCAGCACCGTCGTACCGGGCGCCACCCTGGTGCCGTCGGAGACCCGGTCGGTGATGGTGTACCCGTCGGCGCCGAGCACCTCGTCCAGCACGAGCAGGCCGATATCGAGGCCTGCCACCGTGCCGTGCTGACGCGACACCACCGACGCCTTGCTCACCGCGTCGGCGGGCACGGTCGCGACGGTGGTGACATCGGGCCCGTAGCGCAGGTCCTCGTCGAGTGCGGTGCGGATCAGCGCCAGAGTTTCGTCACGGTCAACAGCGGGATCAAGACCCATCCCTGCACTCCTTTTCTCGGGCGCCACGCGCGCTTGCTGGATTTCTTGTCGTCGTAGGGGTTCCCGGCGGGCAGTGCCACCGGCACCGCGCGCCGTGGCGGTGGCCGGAAGCCGCCGACGCGCGGTACGTCGATCCCCGTCACCGATCCCCCACCGCGACCGGCGCGAACGCGGTGTCGAGGTCGGCCGATTCGATGGCGCCGCCGGGCCCGAGCCGCAACGCGGTACTGCGCCGCTGCCCGGCGACCGGTCCTGGATGGTCCGACCTGGTATGGCAACCCCGGCTCTCGGTGCGCGCGGCGGCCGCGGTCAGCAGAACACGCGCGGTCAGGGTGAGCGCGGCGTCCTCCACCAATCGCAGTACATCCGGCACGGCACCGTCCTCGACGGGCACGCCCGTCCGCTGCCGCGCCCGCGGCGACGACCCCTCGCCCGCGCTGCCGACCCGGTCCGGCGCGGACGCGGGCCACGGCACTGTCGCGGCACCGGTCGCGACGCCGACCATGGCAGGTGTGGTGATCGCGACCACCGAGCCCGCGGCGGTGATCCGCGCGGCCGCCGCCGCGAGGCCCGTGCCGTCGCGCACGACCGAGGCATGCTCGGTCATCGCGTGCTGTACGACTGCCCGGTCGGCTAATTCGACTGCGTAGGAATCGATCTTCTCGACGCGTGCCCGCACGCCGAGCCGCTCGACGGCAGCCGCACCGGCACGCTCGCCGACGACGAGACCTTCGAGCAGACTGTTCGACGCCAGCCGGTTCGCACCGTGCAACCCGGTCCTGGCCACCTCGCCCGCGGCGTAGAGCCCGGGAACGCCGGTGCGACCGTCGGTGTCGGTGCGCACGCCACCGCACTGGTAGTGCGCGGCGGGTGCGACCGGGATGAGCTGCGCGGCCGGGTCGATGCCGGCGGCCAGGCAGGACGCGGTGATCGTCGGGAACCGCTGCGCGAAACCGGCGATCCGGCGCGCGTCGAGGAACACGTGGTCGGTGCCGGTGGCGCGCATGCGTTCGGCGATCGCCCGCGACACCACGTCCCTCGGCGCCAGGTCACCACGGGGATGCACGCCGGCGGTCACCGAATCGCCTGCGGCGTCGACGAGAGTCGCGCCTTCGCCGCGCACCGCCTCGCTGATCAGCGGCCGCCGCCCGACCCCGCCCGGTGTGTGGAGCACGGTGGGATGGAACTGCACGAACTCCAGATCGGCGACCGCGGCGCCCGCCCACAGCGCCAGCGCCAGCCCGTCCGCGGTGGCGCCTGGCGGGTTGGTGCTCAGTGCGTAGAGCTGGCCGAGCCCGCCGGTGGCCAGCAGGACCGCGGGCGCGTGCACGACACCGAACCCGTTGTCCGACACCGCGACCACGCCGCGCACCCCGTCGGCACCGGTGACCACCCGCAGGGCCGCGGCACCGAAGCGCACCGGCAGTCCGGCCGCGTTCAGCGCCCGCTGGATCTCGGCGCCGGTGGCGTCACCCCCGGCGTGGATGATCCTGCGGGTGCTGTGCCCGCCCTCGCGGGTGCGCGAGATCTGACCGTCGCGGCCGAGATCGAAGACCGCGCCGAGGTCGGTCAGCGCCGCCACCGCGGCCTGTCCGCCCTCGACGATCGAGCGCACCGCGTCGACCTCGCACAGCCCGGCACCGGCCTCGACCGTGTCGGCCACGTGCGAGTCGACCGAATCGCCCCGCGGCGCGACGACGGCGATGCCGCCCTGCGCGTACTGCGTCGAGGTGTCGGTCGGGCCGCCCTTGCTGAGGGTGAGCACCCGCAGTCCACGCAGGGAGGCGGTCCTGGCCGCGGTCAGACCGGCCACCCCGCCACCGATGACCACCAGGTCGGCCTCGGCCTCCCAGCAGACTGTCGCGGTCATGGCCGCTACCGGCTCGACCGCGCCCCGGCGGTCACTCCCCACCGCCGGGGTTGCCGATCGCGATCATCCGCTGCACCGAGGCGCGCCCTGCCTCGGCCATCGCCTGATCCACGTGCACCTCGTCGGCGCCCTCGACCAGGCAGCGCAGCAGCGCGGCCGGGGTGATCATCTTCATGTACGGGCAGGAGGCCCGGTCGTTGACGGCCTGGAAGTCGATGCCGGGCGCCGCCTTGCGCAGCTGGTGCAGCATGCCGATCTCGGTCGCCACCAGCACCTGGTTCGACTTGGCCACCTTCGCCGCGTCGATCATGCCGCCGGTGGACAGGATGTGCACGCGGTCGGCAGGGAACGAACCCTCGCCCGCCAGGTACAGCGCGGAGGTGGCGCAGCCGCACTCCGGGTGCACGAACAGCTCGGCGTCGGGGTGGGTGCGCGCCTGTTCGGTGAGCTCGTCGCCGTTGATGCCCGCGTGCACGTGGCATTCGCCCGCCCAGATGTGCATGTTCGCGCGGCCGGTCTCCCGCTTCACGTGCGCGCCGAGGAATTGATCCGGCAGGAACAGCACCTCACGGTCGGGATCGATCGAGGCGACCACGTCGACGGCGTTGGAGGAGGTGCAGCAGATGTCGGTGAGCGCCTTCACCTCGGCAGTGGTGTTCACATACGACACCACCACGGCGCCTGGGTGCTCGGCCTTCCAGGCGCGCAGGTCCTCGGCGGTGATGGAGTCGGCCAGCGAGCAGCCCGCACGCTGATCCGGGATGAGCACGGTCTTGGCCGGGCTGAGGATCTTGGCGGTCTCGGCCATGAAGTGCACACCGCAGAACACGATGGTGTCCTCTTCGGCCTCGGCCGCGATGCGCGACAGTGCCAGCGAGTCGCCGACGTGGTCGGCCACGTCCTGGATCTCGGGCAACTGGTAGTTGTGCGCGAGGATGGTGGCGTTGCGCTCGCGCGCCAGCCGCCGTACCTCCCGTGCCCACTCCGGCGTCGCCTCGACACCCGTGTACCCCGTTGGTCCGTCGAAGACCGAACCCATCAGCGTCGGCTGCGCGGTCGTCGTCGCCATGGTGGCTCCCTTCCTCGTGCGAGCGGCGTCATCGCCTCGATTCGCACCAAAACAGGTTTTCGACTTAGAATCGAAAACGTGCCCCATAGTAACACCATCCACGAATCGCTCACCGCGGTGTTCCAGGTTCGCCGCTTCCTGGCCGACGTTTCCGCTGGTAGAGGGTCCGCAAGGCATCCCGAGCTGGCGGTGCTGCTGTGGCAGCGGGCACTGGACCCACAAAAGGGCACCTGGTCGCTACCCGGCGGGAGGCTGCGCGACGACGAAGACCTCGACACCTCGGCCCGGCGGCAGCTCGCGGAGAAGGTCGACGTGCGCGAGCTGGATCACCTGGAACAGCTCTCGGTGTTCAGCGCCCCCGATCGCGTCCCCGCACCGCGCCGCATCGCCTCGGCCTACCTCGGCCTCGTTCCGCTGACCACCGAGCCGGCACTGCCGTCCGACACCACCTGGCACCCCGTCGCGGCCCTGCCCGAGATGTCCTTCGATCACCGCACCGTCGTCGACCACGCCCGCACCAGGCTGGCGGCGAAGCTCTCCTACACCAATATCGCCTACGCGCTGGCCCCCGATACCTTCACCATGTCGACACTGCGCGAGATCTATTGCGCCGCGCTGGGATACGACGTCGACACCACCAATCTGCAGCGGGTCCTCTCCCGCCGCAGGGTGATCACCCCCACCGGTGCCACCGCCCCGTCCGGCCGCGCGGGCGGCCGTCCCGCCGCGCTGTACCGCTTCACCGATTCCGGTCTGCGCGTCACCGACGAGTTCGCCGCCCTGCGCCCACCCAGCTGACCACCGCGCCGTCGCCGATTTCTGTCGGTGGGCGCTGGCACACTACGCCCATGGACGAGAACGCAGCCGAACACGTGCAGCAGACGGTCACCTCCTACGACGACCCGGACGCGCCGTGGAACCGGGAGTACTCCCCCGAGGAGATGGCCAGCTGGAACGACGAGGTGATCCGGGAGTTCCGCGACAACGGTGGCCGGGTCGGTGGTGACTACGAGGGCGGCACCCTGCTGTTGCTCACCACCACCGGGGCGCGGAGCGGTAACCAGCATGTGGTTCCGCTCAGCGCGCTGTACCGCGACGAGGTGCTGTATGTGAGTTCGTTCATCGAGGACCGGTATCCGGCCTGGTACCACAACGCCAAGGCCGATCCGCGGGTCACGATCGAACTCGGCGGGGAGAAGTTCGCCGCCACGGCCGATGTGCTCACCGGGCCGCGCTACGACGAGTTCGCGGCCTGGGCGCTGGCGGAGAACCCGTTGCTCGCCGAATACCAGGCCAAGGTCGACAAGCCGCTGCCGCTGGTGGTGCTCACCCGCGACGCGTAGGCCGGGCGAGCGCGCGATCTAGCTGTCGTACCTGCGGTCCCGGTGCTTGGCGGTGCGGCGGTAGGTCCGTCCGCTCGGCACCGCGGTCGCGGCCGACGAGCCGCGCAGTGCGTGCCTGCGCCGCCACGCGGTGAGATCGGGCCGCTCGGTGGGTGTTTCGGCGGTGTCGTTCGTGGTGCCGGGCACGGCGTTTCCTCCCCCGGGACGATATGGTGACCGGCCAACGGTAGGCGAGCACGGCGTCGGCCCGCCACCGGATTTTCAGAGCGGTTCGAGCTGCCGGTTCGCCACCGCCCAGATCACCACGATGTCGATGCCGATCACCAGCACCGACCATGCCGGATCGTAGGGCCGACCCCATGATGCCACGCAGAATCGCCAGCGCACCCACCACCAGCAACAGCGCTACGGCCAGCATCGTGACGCCGGCGGCGACAGCGTGCCGCAGCGGATACCGCTGGGCCGCACCGGCGGTCACGGCGTGCCAGGAGCCGGGGCACCACCAGCGGGCGGCTCGGCCGCGGCCTGCTCGTCCTTCTCGGCACGAGTGAGGGGCGCGCCGATCAGCACATCCACCCAGCGGGTCGACGGGTCGATATCGATGAGCAGGGCCTTCACCAGCAGGGTGAGCGGAACGGCGAGGATCGCGCCGAGGCCGCCGAGCACCCAGGACCAGAACACCAGGGACAGGAACGTCAGCGTCACACTCAAACCGACCGCGTCACCGACGAATTTGGGCTGGATGATCGACTGGATGACGAAGTTGATCACCGAGTAGATCACGATGACCCAGATCATCAACCCCGGCCCGCCGTCGAGCAGCGCCAGCAACGCGGGCGGGATGACCCCGATGATGAAGCCGATATTGGGGATGTAGTTGGTGATGAACGACAGCAACGCCCACAGCAGCGGCAGCGGTACCCCGAGCAGCCACAGCGCACCGCCGTCGAGCACCGCGACGATGGCGCCGAACACGGTCGACACCACCAGGTACTTGCGGGTACCGAGCGCGAATTCGGTGAGCGCGTGCGCGATCGCGGGCCGTTCCCTGGTCACCACGCTCATGCGCTGGCGGATACTCATTCCGTCGACCGCCATGAACAGCAACAAGGCCACGACGAAGAACAGGTTCGAGAACACCCCGAGGACACCGCCGAGCAATTCGTCGAGATAGCCGACGAGTTTGTTGACATCGATGCTCTGCAGCGCCTTCTGGATCTGCTCGTCGCTCACGCCCGCGGCGGCCAGTCCGTCGCGCAGATGATCGAGCAGTTCGTTCAGTTTGTCGCTGTACTGGGGCAGCTGCGAGGCCAGCTGAAAGGCCGAAAGCGCCAGTGCCCCACCGAGCCCGACCAGGATCAGCATCACCGCGGTGAAGCCGAGCACCATGCCCGCCCAGGCCGGCCAGCCGCGGCGCTGCGCCCAGGTCTGGACCGGTTGCACCGCGATGGTGAGCATCAACGCCAGGAACAGCGGGCCGATCACTCCGGCGAACGCTTTCATCCCGCCGATCGAGACGACCGCGGCCGCCACCGCGAGCAGCACGATCAGCCCGCGCGGGATCGACCATGCTTCGGGAGCGGGCGTAGTGGTCTGGCCTGGCATGCGCATACCGCGACGCTAGGAAGCGCGCGGGCCGACCACATCGCCCGTTCCGGGTGAACTTCCGTTGCGGTGCGGTGCGGTGCGCATGTCAGGTCGCCGAGCCCGGTCGCGGCGGCCACCATAGACTCGTCCGGTGAGTTCGGGTCGGACAGTGATCGACCAGCGCTTCGAGTTGATCGAACCGCTGGGCAGCGGCGGGATGGGAACGGTGTGGCGGGCCTACGACCTGGCCCTGCACCGGGAGGTGGCGCTCAAGGAGGTCCGCACCCTCGACACCGCCGCGCCCGACCGGGCGCTGCATCGTGAGCGGGTGCTGCGCGAGGCGCGGGCGGTGGCGCGCATCGGCGGCCATCCGAACGTGGTGACCGTGCATCACATCGTCGACACCGGCGAGCACGAGTTCCCGTGGATCGTGATGGAGCTGGTGCGCGGGCGCTCGCTGTCGGACCTGCTGGCCGATGGCCCACTGCCGCCCGGCCGGGTCGCCGGACTCGGGCGGGGCATCCTGGCCGCACTGCGGGCCGCGCACGCGGTCGGGGTGCTGCATCGCGATGTCAAACCGGCCAATGTGCTCGTCCGCGACGACGGCACACCGGTGCTCACCGATTTCGGGATCGCCGCCATCAGCGGCATGACCGCGCTCACCGCCACCGGCGGCCTGGTCGGATCACTGGATTACGTCGCGCCGGAACGGCTCAACGGGATCGAGGGCGACCCGGCCTCGGACCTCTGGTCACTCGGGCTTGTCCTGTTCTTCGCAGTGGAGGGCTACCAGCCGATGCGCCGGGAATCCTCGGTCGCGACGCTGGCCACCGTGATCAGCGGCCAGGTCCCCGCGCCGCAGCGGGCGGGCGCGCTGTCCGGGATACTCGGCGCGCTGCTGGTCGCCGATCCACGTGGCCGCCCGGACCCCGTGGATCTGGACCGCATGCTGGCCGACGCCGCGGCCCGCGAGACCGGGCCCGGCGGGCAGTACGCCCTCCCTGCACCGGCGCCGGGCTCCCAGCTCGGCGAACCCATCCCCCACCCCGCCGGACCACACTCCGTCCTACCGCCCGCGGCCTACGGATCGAATCCCAGCACATCGACCCCGGCCGCTGGATCGCACCCCGGCACACCGCTCGCCGCCTCTGGATCACACCCCGGCACACCGAACCAAGCCCCGGGTTCGCACCCCGCGGTCCCGACCCCGGCACCGGGCTCAGGCCACGGCACCCCCGCACTCGGCGCCTGGGCGCACCCGACCGCACCCGCACCGGGCCGAGGAACGCCGTACCCGGTCGGTCGACCAGAGGTGTGGACAGCGCCGACGCGACCATCGTCGTCCCGGCGGAATCGGATTGTCGCCGTCGCCGGGGGCGCGACCCTCGTGGCCGTCGTGGTCGCGGCACTCCTGCTCCGCCCCGACGGCTCCGGGCAGAACCCGAGTGCCGCCGACACCTCGTCGACCCCGGCGGCATCGGTCACCGGCGTACCGACTCCCCCGGTATCCGCCACGGGCCAACCTGGACCGGTTTCGGCCCTGCACGTCCCAGAGAACCTGCGCGCGGCGGTCGCGGCGCTGGAATCGGCCACCGGCGGAACAGAATTCACTCGCACGACGATCTACCCGGACTTCATCTCCACCGGCGCCCCGGTCCCCACCCGGCCGACCGTGTACGACGAATTCGACTACCGCGACGGCAGGGCGGACCGTACCGGTCCCGGCGGCGATCTGTCCGAACCCACCGTGCGCCTGAGCGACTTCGACTGGGACACCGTCCCCGAACTGTTCCTGGTCGCCGAGCGCGATCTCGGTGTTCCCGAACCCACCTCGCGCTATCTGATCGTCGAACCCGCCTGGACCTTCAACGACGACCGGCCCACCCTGCTGGTGTATGTCTCCGACGACTACGGCGGCGGTTATCTGGCCGCCGACCCGGACGGCACGATCGTGGACAAGATCCCGCGCTGACCTACGCGGTCTTCATCTGCGGCGTCGGCGGCGGCTCGCTGGTGCGCCTGCCCAGCCTGCCCACCGCCCAGAACGCCAGCTCGACCGCCCAGAACACCCACAGCGCCACCGTCACCACCGCGACGGGGATCAGCAGGAACACGACCGACGGCACCGCGACGAGCAGCCAGCGGGCGAGATCACCGGCGCTCGCACCACGCAGCCTGCTGCCGAGCCGCACCGCCGCCCACATCATCCAGCGCCGGGGCACCGAGATCCCGAATTCCCGCAGGCAGCGACGGAACAGGCCGTCGGCGTCGGCCCGGCCGACGGTGTCGGTGCGGCACAGGTAGTCGTGCAGGATCGCGGCCCTGGTGTAGGCGCCATAGCGCGGGATGAGCCACACCAGCGCACGCGGTACCGAGGCGAAATCGGTGCGGAAACCGGCCGGGACCGTGAAGGTTTCGACCGCGCCACGGTAGACGAGCGGCTCGGTGAGCCGCCAGAATTTCTCGTCGAGTTCCTCGACGACCGGACCACCACCGATGAATGCCACGACCTACTCCTCCCGGGCCGCCTACCTGCCGATACGGCGATGGTACGGCCAGACCGGGGCGGGCCGGACGCTCAGGCGCGCGGTTGCGGAGTCGAATCGAAATCGCCGCTGGGCCGATACGGCGCGACCGCGCCGGCGACGGGATGGTCGTCGGATGCGGCCGGGCGCAGGTCGCCGAGCAAACCGGCTGTGCCTGAACCGAGATCGGTGCGCGGGTGCAGTGCGGCCAGGAACAGCAGCACCAGTGCGGCCAGGAACGGCTGCACCAGCAGCGCGAGGGGGGTGCCGAGTTCGGCGGGCAGCGCGATGATCTGGCCCACCGGCGGGTCGTCGGGCCGCGGATAGCGCAGCAGCGCCACCGCTTCGCCGACCCACATCATCACCGCCGCACCGAGACCGGAGGCCAGCAGGATGCCAGCGACCAGCGCGGGCCCGCGCACCGCGCGCACCCGCCAGGCCGCGGCCACACTCAGCACCGCGACCACCGCGCCCGCGCACAGGAACATGCCGACGGCGTCGAACAGGTGCATGCTCTCGCCGGTGAGGACGGCGGCCCGGCCGGGCTGGGTGACCCGCAGCCGTTCGGTCGGCGCGAGCATGCCCCACACCACCCCGGCAACGGCGCTGGAGGCCAGCACGGCCGCGGCGACGAGGCCGACCCCGATCAGCTCACGGCGCAACACTTCCGGTCGCGGCGCACTGCCCGCATCGCCGAGCACTAGCGGCGTTCCAGCTGTGCCGATTCGATGACCCCGTGCCGGGAGCACTTGGCCCACCAGCCGTCCGGGCTCACCTGCACGATCATCCGGCGGCCGCACTGCTCGCAGAAGCGCGGCGGTTCGAGCCCGAGCGCGGCGGCGGCAGGCATCGCGTCGTCGAGGCCCGGCACGATCCGCTTGCCGGTGAACGGGTTGTAGCGCTCGTCCATGGCGGTCACCCTACAGCGTGTCGTTGAGCGCTTTGATCGGCATCTTCAGCTCGCCGAGCAGGTCCAGGTCCGACTCGGCCGGCCTGCCGAGCGTGGTCAGGTAGTTGCCGACGATGACGGCGTTGATGCCGCCGAGAATGCCCTGCTTCGCACCGAGGTCGCCCAAGGTGATCTCGCGGCCGCCCGCGAACCGCAGGATGGTCCGCGGCAGCGCGAGGCGGAACGCGGCGACGGCCTTGAGCGCCTCCGCGGCGGGCAGCACCTCGAGGTCCCCGAAGGGGGTGCCGGGGCGCGGGTTCAGGAAGTTCAACGGCACCTCGTCGGGCTCGAGCGAAGCCAGCTGCGCGGCGAACTCGGCGCGCTGCTCGATGGTCTCGCCCATGCCGAGGATGCCGCCGCAGCACACCTCCATGCCCGCTTCACGCACCATCCGCAGGGTGTCCCACCGCTCCTCGTAGGTGTGGGTGGTGACCACCTTCGGGAAGTGCGACTTGGCGGTCTCGAGGTTGTGGTTGTAGCGGTGCACGCCCATCGCGGCCAGCTGGTCGACCTGCTCCTGGTTCAGCATGCCCAGCGAGCACGCCACCTGGATGTCGACCTCGTTGCGGATCGCCTCGACACCCGCCGCGACCTGCGCCATCAGGCGCTCGTCCGGACCGCGGACCGCCGCGACGATGCAGAACTCCGTGGCGCCGGTCTTCGCGGTCTGCTTGGCTGCCTCGACCAGGCTCGGGATGTCGAGCCAGGCCGCGCGCACCGGCGACTGGAACAGGCCCGACTGCGAGCAGAAGTGGCAGTCCTCCGGGCAGCCGCCGGTCTTGAGGCTGATGATGCCCTCGACCTCGACCTCGGGGCCGCACCACTTCATCCGCACCTCATGGGCGAGGCCGAGCAGTTCCTCCAGGCGGTCGTCGCCCAGTCGCAGCACCTCGACGGTCTGCTCCTCGGTGAGGCCGACGCCCCGCTCGAGCACCTGCTCGCGGGCGATGGCAAGAATGTCGGTCCGGACGGGTGCCTGCGTCACGACGTGATGTCCCTTCGACGGGGTGCGTGCACGTGGCACGGGTGTGATCCACCCGGCGTAGCCGTGCAACTTGAACGGTGTTCAGGATAGGGTAGCGGCTACCGGATGCTCTCGACACCCGGGTGGGTGAATTCCGACGGAAGGACACGTGTGCAGCTGCGGAAGACGGATGTGGTCGACGCCGCCGTCGCGATTCTGGATCAGTACGGCCTCGCCGATCTGACCATGCGCAGGCTGGCGGGCTCGCTGCAGGTGCAGCCGGGCGCGCTGTACTGGCACGTCAAGGACAAGCAGACGCTGCTCGGCGCGGTCGCGGACCGCATCCTGGCACCGATGGACGAGCCGGTCACCGCCACCGAATGGCCCGAGCAGCTCGCCGAACTCGCTCACCGCCTCCGCGACTGTCTGCTGGCCTACCGCGACGGCGCCGAACTCGTCTCGGCCACCTACGCCTCCCGGCTCACCACGAGCAAAGCACGAGAACGCCTGGCGGGCATCGTCATCCGGGCCGGGATGACCAGGGAGGAGGCCGAACTGTCGGCCTATACCCTGCTGTACTACGTGCTGGGCCAGACCGTCGACGAGCAGTCGAGGATGCAGATGGACTCGGTCGGCGCGCTGCCCGACGGCGCCTCACCACTGCACGACTCCCCCGACCCGACCGCTCGCTTCGACTTCGGGCTCGGGTTGTTCGTCGCGGGCGTCCGCAGCATCCTCGGCACCCGTATCCGCTAGCCGCGCCGACCTCGAGCAACGCCCCTTCGCGACTTCCGAAAGTGCCTGTTCTCCCCGCTCGACGGGACGACGCTCGTAGCGCAGCGCGTAGCTGGTCGGTGGCTCGCCGAAGATCCGGCGGAACTCGCGACTGAGGTGAGCCTGGTCGGCATAGCCGAGTTCGGCGGCGATTCCGGCCCAGTCCACCGCGACGCCGGCGGCGAGGCGTTCGGTGATCTCGTGCAGCCGGTAGCGGCGCACCACCCACTTGGGGCCGATCCCGACACAGTCGGCGAACAGTCGCTGGAGTCCGCGCACGGTCAGGCCGTAGCGTTCGGCGAGCACGTCCACCCTGGTCACCGTGGGGTCCGCGGCGATCGCGGCCACCACCTCGGCGGCGAGACAGGCTCGGGGATCAGGGTCGGGCAGATGTGCGCGGAGGAAACGCTCGACCGATGCGTGGTCGGCCACAGTGGGGGTGTCCGCGCCGAATACCGTTGCGGCGTCGACCATCCGGTCGCGCAGTCCGGCCACCGGACCGCCGAGGAACGGCCGGAACATCCCCGGCCGGAACGCGACACCGAACACCGAACCTGCCCCGGTCAGTTCCCGGAACACATGCGACGACGATGGTCCGTGCAGCTCGGCGTGCCCGTCCCGGAAACTCAGATGCACGTTCGGCAGCGGCACGATCAGCTGCCGGTACGGCCGTTCGTACCGCCAGCGCACCGACCAGTACCGCTCGACATAGGGCGCCAGGTCAGCCGACGGCACGTCGAACGCATGCCGTTGCGCCGCCCGCCAGGCACCGCCCAGTTCCCGCGGATCACGCTGCACGCCGCGAGTGTATGTCGCGTTCGTTCAAGACAGCACGGGACCGCGGATGGTTGGCTCGAACCATGTCCGACACCGAACGCGTGGCACTGGCCGCCGAACCTCTGTCCTCGCTGCTGCACACCCTGTCCCCGGATCGCCTCGGTGAGCCGACACCCTGCGCCGACTTCGATGTCCGTGCGCTGTTGAACCACCTGCTGTTCTGGGGGCCGTCGCTGATCGGCGCCGCACGCAAGGAAGCTGTCGCCCCGCCCGCGGCCGCCGAATCCGATGTCGACCTGACCGCCGGCGACTGGGCCGCGGCCCTGGTCGCCCAGCTCGGCGAACTGGCCGAGGCATGGCGGGATCCCGCGGCGTGGCAGGGTGTCACGCGGATGGGCGGCCCGACGGAGCTCCCTGCGCCGCTGGTCGGCGGCATGGTCGTCGGTGAGCTCGTCGTCCACGGCTGGGACCTGGCCCGCGCGGTCGGGGCCACCGTGCGGTGGGAGCCCGAGCTGCTCGATCGGGTCCTCGACGAGACCGCGGCGACCGCCGCGCAGGGCAGGGCCATGGGTATCTACGGACCGGAGGTCCCCGTCTCGTCCGACGCGCCGCCCATCGATCGTGTCCTCGGCCTCACCGGCCGTGACCCCCGCTGGAAATGACCGGCCGTCACTGCGGTTCCACCGGCGACTGCTGGTAGCGCTGCACGAAGGGCAGCACCTGGGATTCGAGCACGGCGTTGTACTCGTCGGGACGCTGCCGGGGATTGGCATGCCCGATGTTGCGGGGACGCACCACGAGCAGGGTGCCGTCGACCCCGCCGACCAGCTCGATCAGTGCCTGATGGGAGTAGTCGACGTCGACGATGTGGTCCCGCGCGGCGTCGCGTGGCCGGAGGAAGACGATCGCCGGGCGCGGCTTGTCCGGGTGCGCGCGGGCAAGCGCCCGGAGATCCCGGGCGGCGCCGCCTGCGACGATCGCCAGGAACTGCGCCTGGATCAGGCCGTTGCTGGCGGCATCACGGGAGAAGACCTTGTCCCGCAGCACCTCAACGGCGACCGCGCGCAGCGCGGGGTAGTCGATATCGACGATCAGCCCCTCGCGGTCGGCGAATCGCTCACGGCGCGCGGTGACCTCGATCGCGAACCGCAGGATCCGGCTCTCCCGCGCGCCGGGCAGCCACCCCATCAACCGCATGAGATCCGTTCCGCGGCTGCGGCTTTCCGGCCGCACCGCGTTCAGGTCGACCGGGGTGCAGTCCAGCAGCACCGCGACCAGCCTGCGATCGCTGCCGTAGTGGATGTGGCGTGCCACCTCGAGCGCGATCACCCCACCCATGCTGTGCCCGACCAGCACGATATCGGGCACTCCCGCCAGCGTTGTCGCCTGCACGATCAGCTCGGCGATCACCTTGGTGTCGACACCGGCGTTGTCGTAGCGCACCGCCCACACCACCCCGAAGTTCCGCAGCGCGGGCAGGGCGCGCGCGGTCGGCTCGGCGTTCAACCCGCCGAGACCGACCATATCGACCACCGCGGTGTCCCAGCGCTGGTCGTCGAACGGCGTCGCGACCGGCAAGAGTTCGGGATCGGTGCGCGCCAGCCGATCCCGCTCCGGCATCACGTCGTGCTGCCAGTACTGGGCGAATACCGTCACCGCGGCCAACACGACCACGAGACACCGCAGCAGCACCAGCCGCGTGCGCCGCCACGACGGCGCGCCGCTGCCCCACCGGGTTTCGCGCAGCCGGGCACGCCGTCGCGCGTCGTCATAGTCCGCGACGGTGGACGGATGCCGTTCGAACGACATCACTCCACTGTAGGTCCGGCGCGGGCGCCGAGTGGTCAGTCGACGGTGCCGCGCTCGGCCAGTGCCGTCAGCTTCGCCAACGCCATCCGCCAGCCGATCTCGTTGTCGGCCGGGCTGAGCCCCGGTGGCACGTCCTCGTGGACGGCCTCCAGATCGGTGCCGCCGTCGGCCGCCTCGAACAGGCTGAAGGTGATGGTCTGCGCGCCTGCCATCTCCGGCTTGTCGGTCACGAACTCCAGGACCTCGACCACCTGCTCGTCCGGGATCAATGTCAGGAACCGGCCGTAGTAGGCGTCGTGCTGCGGTTCGGTTCCACCGGCTTCGGTCGTCTCGCCATGGGTGACGGTGATCGAGAAGGAGCCGCCCTCCGCCGACTCGAACCGATGTACCTCGCTGGTCAGGTCGTCGGGCACCATCCAGGTCTTGACCGCATCCGCCTCGATCAGCAGCCGGTAGACCGTCGCTCTTGGCGCGTTGATATGCGTGCCCATCCTCGTGGTCGCCATAGGCCCAGGCTAGCCCTCTTCGCGCCGGTTCGACGTGGCCTGCCGCCTGGCGCGCCCGACCTCCGCGCCAACCCGAACACTGGTGTGCGAGAGCGCGCGGGTCGGTACCCGAACCCGGCACTCCTCCACTACTCGATACCCGGCAGACCGGCGTCCGCGGTGCCCCGATGTCGGCCGCAGCGGCCGCCGCCGGTGGCGACACCACAGGGTTTGCCCTTGGCCGTCGGTGCGCCACATTGCAGGGCCGGATCGTGGAGATGACAGAGCCCCGAGGGATTGGCTTCGATGCGGCAGCGGGCACCGGATTTCGTGACCGCGCCGCACGAGCCGGACGACGGGGACACCGCCGGTTTCGGGGCAGCCTGCTTGCGCTCGCGCCGGGGCACCCGGCCCGGTTGCTCAGCTCTGCCACCCGCTTCGACGGCGCCCCGGACGGCGAGCCGGTCGGCACGTTCGTTGCCGGGATCGCCGGCATGGCCTTTGACCCACCGCCATTCCACGTCGTGTTCGGCGCAGGCGACAACGAGTTCGCGCCACAGGTCGGCGTTCTTCACCGGTTCGCGCGACGTGGTCAGCCAGCCGTTGCGCTGCCAGCCGTGCACCCACTTGGTGATCCCGTCGCGCACATAGGTGCTGTCGGTGTGGATGATCACCGTCGAGCGACGGGTGAGCGCACGCAGCGCACGCAGCGGGGCCGTGAGCTCCATGCGGTTGTTCGTGGTCGGCCCGGAATCGGAGCCGTAGAGCTCCTTCTCCCGCTCGCCGTAGCGCAGGAGGGCACCCCATCCGCCTGGACCGGGGTTCGGGCTGCACGCTCCGTCGGTGTAGATCACCACATCCACGGCACGAGGCTAGCGGCCCGGACGGTGGCAACACCAATTCGGCGGCCACGTCGCGAAAACGCAGAAAGGCCCCCAGCATCAGCTGGGGGCCTTTCGCAACAGTTTGTCCGGCGGTGTCCTACTCTCCCACACCCTGTCGAGTGCAGTACCATCGGCGCAGGTGGCCTTAGCTTCCGGGT